>NZ_JBVKBM010000004.1:0-363275 GCF_055598465.1 Promicromonospora sp. NPDC110617 | reverse complement strand
GTGTGCCGGTTGTTTGGGGGGGGAGGGGGGGGGGTTGGTGGGGGGGGGGGGGTCGTCCCCCCGCGGGGGCGGACCCCCCCAACGGAAAAAAACCCCCCCACGGCCGGGCGGCACCGCCCGGCAGCACGCGAGCGGTTAGCGGTTCGCCCCGAAGGCCCGCAGGAACGTGTCGACGACGACGTCGGCCGCCTGCGCGTCGCTGAGCTCGGAGAGCTCCCGCGCGGAGAGGTGGAGCAGCTGCCCGAGGACGCCGCCCGGCCAGCGCGCGGGCAGCCCCGGCCGGAGCACCCCCTCGTCCACCGCGCGCTGGAGGAACAGGTCCACCTCGTCGATCGCGCGGAGCCGCCGGGCCCAGATCTCCGGGTCCGAGCGCATGCGGCTGATCTCGGTCGGCCACGCCCGGTTCACCCCGACGATGCCCTCGACGTAGCGGTGCAGCGCCACGGGCACGGGCGCCTCGCGGAGCCGGGCCTCCACGGTCACGGCCTCGATCGCGTCCAGCCGAGCCTGGTACACCGCCGCCAACAGCTCCTCGCGGCCGGCGAACCGCCGATAGACCGTCCTGCGGTCCACCCCGGCCTCGGCCGCGATCGCCGCGATGCTCGCCGAGGGATCGTCCGCGAGCATGCGCGCGCCCGTCATGAGCAGGAGTTCGAGGTTGCGCGCGGCGTCGGCTCTCACGCCCACAACCTACCCGCGGGCTGACGACCCGCCACGCGAACCACCCCTGTCTACTGCCTCACAGTTGTGCCTCTTCTGCTGAGTAACTGCTACATTGATGTGACAGATACAGCCTGAGGAGGCAACACAGTGATCACCCGGAACCAGCTCTTCATCGGCGGCACGTGGACCGCCCCGAGCGGCACCGCGCTGCTCGACATCGTTTCCCCGCACGACAACTCCGTGATCGGCCGGGCGGCGCAGGCGCTGCCCGCCGACGTCGACCGGGCCGTCGCGGCTGCCCGGACGGCCTTCGACGAAGGCCCGTGGCCCCGGACCACGCCGGAGGAGCGGATCGCCGCGATCCGGCGGCTGAACGCTCTCCGCGAGGAGCGCGCCGACGAGATCACGGCGCTCATCTCCGCGGAGAACGGCTCCGCCCTGTGGTTCACCACGGCGGGCCAGCCCGGCCTGACCCGGCAGGCCGTCGCCTACCTGAAGGCCGCGGAGGAGTTCGACTGGGAGCGGACCCTCGACCCGTCGGACCCCGCCGCGCCGTTCCGGTCGGTCGTCCGCCGCGAGGCGGTCGGCGTGGTCGCCGCGGTCATCCCGTGGAACTCGCCGTTCTCCTCGGCGATGGCCAAGATCATCCCCGCGCTGCTGGCCGGCAACACCGTCGTCCTCAAGGTGTCGCCGGAGAACACGCTCAGCATGTCCCTGCTCGCGGACCTGCTGGCCGAGACCGGCTTGCCCGAGGGTGTCATCAGCGTCCTGCCCGCGGATCGCGAGACCAGTGAACACCTGGTCAGGCACCCGGACGTCGACAAGGTCGCCTTCACCGGATCGACCCGCGCGGGCCGCCGCATTGCCTCGCTGGCCGGCGAACAGCTCAAGCGGGTGAGCCTCGAGCTCGGCGGCAAGTCGGCCGTGCTGATCCTGCCCGACGCCGACGTCGACGCCGCCGTCCGGGGCGTCCGGTTCGGCTCCCTGCTGAACAACGGCGAGTCGTGCATCGCCCAGACCCGCATCCTCGCCCCGCGCAGCCGCTACGAGGAGGTCGTCACCGGGCTCAAGCAGCTGATGGAGTCGCTGCGCGTCGGCGACCCGGCCGACGCCGAGACCTTCGTCGGCCCGATGATCCGCCGTGACCAGCAGCAGCGCGTCCTCGACTACATCCGCACCGGGATCGAGGAGGGAGCACGGCTCGTCACCGGCGGACCGGAGGTGCCGGCGGGCCTGGAGCAGGGCAACTACGTGACGCCCACGCTCTTCGCCGACGTCGACCCGTCGATGCGCGTCGCGCGGGAGGAGATCTTCGGCCCGGTCCTCGTGGTCATCGCCTACGACGACGAGGAGGACGCGGTGCGCATCGCCAACGGCTCCGAGTACGGCCTGTCCGGCGGCGTCTGGTCCGCCGACCCCGAGCACGCGCTGGCCGTCGCGCGCCGGCTGCGGACCGGCACCGTGACCGTCAACGGCGCCCCGATCGGCTTCGACGGCCCGTTCGGCGGGTTCAAGGCCAGCGGCCTCGGCCGCGAGTACGGCGCCGTCGGGCTCGGCACCTACACCGAGTACCAGACCGTCACGATCCCGGAGGAGAAGGAACGATGAGCCTCGACACCCCGACCCGGCCCGCGGTACGCCCGGCGATGGCCGCCCTGATCCTCGCGGTCCTGCTGGCCGCGCTGGACCAGACCATCGTCACCACCGCCCTGCCCCGGATCGCCACCGACCTCGGCGGGTTTCGCGACATCGCCTGGATCACCGCGTCCTACCTGCTCGCCTCGACCGCGGCCACCCCGCTGTGGGGCAAGCTCGGCGACATGCTGGGGCGCAAGCGCCTCTACCTCGTCGCCACGACGGCGTTCCTGGTCGCGTCCGCGCTGTGCGGGCTCGCCCAGGACCTGCCCCAGCTGATCGCCGCCCGGGCCGTCCAGGGCCTCGCGGGCGGCGGGATGATCGTCCTGACCTTCGCGCTCGTCGGCGACCTCGTCGCACCCGCGGAACGCGGCCGCTACCAGGGCCGGTTCGGCTCGGTGTACGGCATCGCCAGCATCGCCGGCCCCCTGCTCGGCGGCTTGTTCACCGACCACCTGTCCTGGCGGTGGGCGTTCCTGATCAACGTGCCCGTCGGGCTCGTGGCCGTGCTCCTCGCCAGGCGTGCCCTGCCCACCGCGGCGCACAGGTCCGCGGCTCGCATCGACTACCTCGGTGCCCTGCTGCTCGCCGGCGGGGCCACCGCACTGGTCCTGATCGCCTCGTTCGGCCCCCGCTGGGGCTGGGCATCGCCCAGTACCCTGGCCCTCGCGGTCACGGCCGTGGTCCTGGCGGCACTGCTGATCCCCGTGGAACGCCGTGCCGCCGCCCCGGTGCTGCCGCTCTCGATGTTCGCCTCCCGCACGGTGGCCGTCGCCTCCGCCGTCGGGTTCATCGCCAACGTGGCGATGTTCAGCGTGCTGGTGTACCTGCCGACCTACCTCCAGGTGGTCGACGGGGTGTCGGCCACGCTCTCCGGCATCCACATGCTGCCGCTGGTGATCGGGCTGGTGGTGAGCCAGTCGCTCGCCGGGCGGTGGGTCGCGAACCCGGCCCGCGTGCGGCTGGTGCTGGTGGTCGGCATGGCGCTCAACGTCGTCGGGCTCCTGCTCCTCAGCACGCTCGCACCGGGGACGAGCCAGCTCGCCCTCGTCGCCTACTTCCTCGTCGCCGGCGTCGGCATCGGCATGGTGCCGATGGTGGCGCTGACGGCGGCGCAGAACGCGGTGCCCACCGCCGACATCGGTGCCGCCAGCGCGGTGGTGACGTTCTCCCGGTCGATCGGCGCCGCCCTCGGCGTCGCCGTCTTCGGCAGCCTGCTGGGCGAGGACCTGGCACACACCATCGGCAGCGCGTTCCTGTGGATCACGCCGGTCGTCGTCGTCGGCACCGTCCTCGCCGCGCTCCTGAGGCGTCCGCGGACCGCGTCCGTCACGGGGACCCCGGCGCGCCCGGGGTCCGCCGCCGCCGTCGGCCGGCCGTCCTGAGCCGCCGGGGCGTCAAGCCCCGGCCCTCAGACGGCGGGCGGGACCGCCACGACCTTGCCGTGAACCTGCCCCGCGTCGGCCTGCCGGTGGATCTCCGGCAGCTCGCTCAGCGGCACGCGCCGGGCGATCTCCACGTGCAGGTCGCCGCTGTCGACGAGCGCGACCAGGCCCGCGAGCACGTCGGCGTCGGGGTGCAGGAAGACCGTGACGGCACGCACGCCGCGCGCCTCGTCGCCGGGCGTGGCCACGGTCGGCGTCGTGGAGACGACGACGCCGCCGTCGCGGACCCGGGCTGCCAGCGCGACGAACCCCTCGGCGGTGATCGGGGCCAGGTTGAGCAGCACGTCGACCGGCTCGGTCACCGCGTCGAGCACCGAGGTGGTGGTGTGGTCGACGATCTCGTCCGCGCCGGCCGCCTTCACGGCCTGCTCGCTGCGCGGGCTCGCGGTCGCGACGACATACGCGCCGGCGCGCTTGGCAAGCTGCACGGCGTACCCGCCCACCGGGCCGCCGGCGCCGTTGATCAGCACCCGCTGGCCGGCCTGGAGCCCGCCGGCCTCGAACAGCGCCTGCGAGGCGGTGAGCCCCACGGACGGGAGCCCGGCGGCGTCGGCCAGCGGGATGCGCGTCGGTGCGGGCACCAGGTCCGCCGCCGGGGCGACGACGTACTGCGCCGCCGAGCCGTCGGCGATCATCGGGATGAACCCGACCACGTCCTGGCCCACGGCGAGGCCCTCCACGCCGTCGCCGAGCGCGTCGACCGTGCCCGAGACGTCGTAGCCCGGCACGTGCGGCAGCGCCACGGGGAAGGGTAGGAACCCGCCGCGGATGCCGCCGTCGGCCGGGTTGAACGCCGATCCGGCGACCCGGACGCGCACCTCGCCTGCGCCGGGAACCGGCTGGTCGGCGTCCTCGTACCGCAGAACCTCGGCGGAGCCCGTCTCGTGGAACCGAACTGCCTTCATGATGTCGTTCCCTTCGGTCACATGCTTCGGATTCGAAGCAACTGACGAGGACGCTAGCACTGCTTCAAATTGGAAGCAAGTGCTTCGAGTTGGAAGCATCAATGCGCCTGGCTAGGCTGGGGACGTGACCTCGACCCCGCCGCCCCTGGATGCCACGCAGCTGGGGGCCTACTTCGCCCTCATCGAGGCGAGCAGCCTGCTGAAGCACTCCGTCGAGCAGCAGCTGCGGGACGCCGGGGACCTGAGCTACGTGCAGTTCCAGCTCCTGGCGACCCTCGGGGACTCGCCGACGGGCAGCCGGCGGATGACCGACCTGGCCGACGGCGTCGTCTACAGCCGCAGCGGGCTCACCTACCAGGCCCAGACACTGGAGAAGCGGGGGCTGGTCACCCGATCGCAGTCCTCCGACGACGAGCGGGGCGTCACCGTGACGATCACGGAGGCGGGGCGCGCCGTGCTCGCGGAGGTCTTCCCGGGGCACGTCGGCCTTCTCGACGAGCTGCTGTTCGCCCCGCTGAGCCGTGCCGACATCGAGACGCTCGCCGACATCCTCGGCCGCGCGCGGGACCACATGCGCCGGACGCCGCCACGGTCGGCGGGGGCGCGGCGGCGGAAGAAGGCGGCCGCGGCGGAATAGGGCTGCGGCGCTGCGGGCCGCGGCCGCGTGGCGACGCCGCCGGCCTACTCGGTCCCCGACCAGGTCGGGCGGATCCCCGGAGACACCGACGGGACCTCGCTCACGGGTGCCCGTTCGACCGGCAACGGCACCGGAGCCGTCGCCACCGGCGCGAACGGCGCGCCGTCGGGCGGCCGGGTCTCCATCAGGTCGCCGGCCAGGTCGTACGTCGCGTTGATCTTGAACCACTCGGCCGAGAAGGCGAGGTGGCGGAGGACGAGCTTGTCGTCGGTGTCCCCGTGAGCGACCGGTTCCAGGCTCTGGCGCACGTATCGACCGGAGTCGTTCACGAGGACGCCGGGGGCCGGCACGCGAAAGCAGCGGACGTCGTCCTCGTCGGGATGGAAGTCGAGATCTCGGACGGTCATCGCTGCCCCCTCGGACATCGCAGAGGCTCCCGACCCTAGTGACCGTCGACCAGCGCGACAGCCTCCGTGAACTCCCAGTGCCACGGTTCGTACGGCCCGGAGCCGCCGGCCTGCGCCCAACCCGGGTTGTCCCAGCCGTGCTCCGGGCCGTGGGCCTTGAGCCAGTCCCAGCGCTCGCCGGCGTAGCTGTCGGCGCAGATGTCCACGGCCAGGCCCCAACCGTGGTTGGACCGGCCGGGCGTCGCCGTCAGCGTCGGCTTCTGCGCCTTCGCGGTGACCTGCTGCGCGTAGCTGCGGTAGCCGTCCGTGAGGCACAGCGCCTCGCCGAACTGCTCGGTGTAGGCCTGGTTGAGCCGGGCCAGCGCGACGGCGGCATCGGCACGAACCGGCGGGTAGCCGTCCCAGAGGTCGCACAGCTCGTCGTCGGGCACCTGGCCGTTGAGGCCCGAGCCCGTCGCCTCGCCGTCGCAGCCCGGCAGGACGGGCGGGGCCGCGACCTCCACGGGCGCACTCTCCCCGCCGGGCATCGTGGCGTCCTGGGGGACGGTGATGCCGGCGTCGGCCGTTCCACGTGGTGCGCGCTCCTGGCTGCGGGATGCGCCGGCCTCCCGGTCGCGCGCGGTCTCGACCGCACCGGCCGACGGGCCGGTGAGCGCAGCGGCGGCTCCCGGCTGGTCGCGCGCGTCACGTCCCGGCTCGCCCGCGGTCGCCACAGTGACCGACATGGTGGCGACGAGAGCGACGCCCACCCCGAGCTTCAACGGCCACCGCCTCGTGACCGCGGACAGCGGACTGCTCGGCGGGGCGGAGTGCCGGCCCCGCCTGGGCCGTGCTCGCGTCGGTGTCGCCATGGGTGTTTCTCCTGGGGATCGGCAGGGTCGAAGGCAGAGGCGTGAGGGGCGGGCGCCGGCCCGCCCCTCACGCGGAGTGCGTCAGAGAACGCGGATGAACGTCGGGTTGGACTGCCAGATCTGCGTGTAGCGCACCGTCTTGCCCGGCA
This sequence comes from Promicromonospora sp. NPDC110617, assembly GCF_055598465.1. Lineage (NCBI taxonomy): Bacteria > Bacillati > Actinomycetota > Actinomycetes > Micrococcales > Promicromonosporaceae > Promicromonospora > Promicromonospora sp. NPDC110617. The sequence goes on along the minus strand of NZ_JBVKBM010000004.1, from coordinate 356,583 downwards.
CGGGCGCCTCGATCTGCATGCCGTCACCGGCGTAGATCGCGATGTGCCCGGGCGACCAGATCAGGTCACCGGGCTGCGCGTCGGACCAGGAGACCTCCGGTCCGGCGTACCGCTGCTCGGACGAGGTGCGGGGCAGGTTGACCCCGACCTGGGCGTACACGTAGGACGTGAACCCGGAGCAGTCCATCCCGGCCGGGGTCGAGCCGCCCCACAGGTAGGGCACGCCGAGATACCGCATGCCGATGGACACCACGGCGGAGCTCGACGCCGAGGCCGGGAGGTCGACCGCGGCCGCGGCCGCCTCCGCGGCGGCGGCCGCGGCTTCGGCGGCTGCCTCGGCCTCCGCCTCGGCGGCGAGCTGCGCCTGGTACTCGTCGTTCTCGGCCGCCGAGACGACCGAGACGGCGGCCCGCTCGACCCTGAGCTCGGCGTCGTTGGCCACGGTCACGACCGGCGCTGCGGCGACGGACTCCTTGGCCTGGGCCGCCAGGGCGTTGAGGTCCGCCGTGTTGAGGGCGCCCTGGACGGACTTGCCGGCCAGGGACGTGGTGACTGCCGGGGCCGCTTGAGCGGGGGTCGCGACCAGGGACAGCAGCACGCCGGAACCGGCCGCGGCCGCGACGGCGGTTCGCCCGGCGAACGTGGTGACCTGTTCGGTGGCGGCTCGGGCGACGTCGGCCAGGACCGGGCGGACCGCCCGGTGGCGACCGCGACCGCGCACGGTCGGGTCAGGGGTGTAGCTGGGCTCCATGAAAGCTGGGACCTTTCGGATCGGAGTAGAACCACACGCGGCCCCGGGTTCGGGGCGCGCGACACCGGTCGACACCCCAGGTGGGGTGGTGTCGACGGGAGGTGGCGGTCTACGTCCGGGAGATCCCGAGGGCGTGGAGCGACGGCGCGGCTGCCACGGCCACGCCGGAGGCGGTCCCGTGCTCGGGGTGCGCGAGGTCGGGCACCAGCCACTGCAGGGCGAGGTCCGGCTCTCCGGCCAGCTCCGCGGAGGGCGACACGGTCCGGTCGTACCGGGCCGTCACCGTGCGGTTCTCCGAGCAGTGGTTCGGGTCCTCGCCGTGGTGGCCGGAGGCCCCTCCGGCCTCCGCGGACACCACGGCAGATACCGCGTACTGCCCGACGGCGCTCGCCGGGTGGGCGTGTCCGGCCTCGTCCAGGTGGACGCTGCACAGCAGCTGCACGCTCAGGACGGTGAACACCAGGAACATGACGGCCAGGACACTCTTGACCTCTCGCCGAGGATCGGCGAGGAGCGAGCGAGCGGCACGGGTCAGGTTCATGGCGAGCCCAAGAGTAACGGTATGGACACGGAACGGGGCAACACGGCGTGATGAGCGGGACCGGGGCACCGTCTGGATGCGGCTCGACCAGGTGGTCGCCGCGGCGAGTCCGCACTGGTCCCGGAGCCGACGCGCCACTCGCTAGCCTGAGCACGTGAACGGTGACTACCAGGTGTTCCGGCCCAGGTCAGAGGACGTCTACGACTGGTCGGGCGGCCAGCTGCACCCCGAGATCCGGCAGCACGTCGCGGTGGGCAACATCGTCCGCGTCCAGGTGTCGGAGAACGGGAGCGTGGAGACCGGCTGGTCCGACACGCCCTACGTGCGCGTCACCGAGCAGGACGGCGACCGGCTGACGGGGGTCGTGGACGACCCCTACCGGTCGCAGTACAGCGCCCTGGAGAACGACACGGTCCTCGAGTTCGACCGCGCGGACGTCACGGAGATCCCGCTCGACTGGCCGGAGAACGAGGCGCTGGAGCCGAAGGCGACCCACACCGGGCGGGGGCGGGAGATCACCGGGTACATCGAGCCGGAGTGACCGGGCCGGTCGCGCGTCATCCCTGCTGCCCAGACCTTCGTGGCGTGACCAGGCCGGACTCGTAGGCGAAGACGACGAGCTGCGCCCGGTCGCGGGCACCGAGCTTGGTCATGGCCCTGTTGACGTGGGTCTTCGCCGTCAGCGGGCTGATCACCATGCGGCCGGCGATCTCGTCGTTGGACAGCCCGAACGCGACCAGCGCGACGGCCTCACGCTCCCGGTTGGTCAGCTCCGCCATCGCCGTCGTGGCGTTGATCCTGGGGGGCTCGGTGACGTACCGGTCGATGAGCCTGCGGGTGATGGACGGAGCGAGCAGCGCCTCACCGCGCGCGGCGAGGCGCACGGCGTGCAGGAAGTCGTCCGGCTGCACGTCCTTGACGAGAAATCCGGCCGCACCCGCACGCAGCGCGTCGAGGACGTACTCGTCCAGTCCGTAGTTCGTCAGGACAACGACGTGCACCGCGTCCAGTGCCGGGTCCGCGGCGACGAGCCGGGTCATCTCGATACCGTCCACGACCGGCATCCGGACGTCGACGAGCGCGACGTCAGGGACGAGCCGCGCGGCCAGCGCGAACCCCTTCTGACCGTCACCAGCCTCCGCGACCACCTCGATGTCGTCCTCGACCTCCAGGAGCGCACGGAAGCCGCTGCGGATCAGGGGCTGGTCGTCGACCAGCAGGACGCGGATCACGGGTGTGCCCGCTCGAGCGGGAGCCTGACCTGGACGGCGAAGCCGCCGTCAGCCCGCGGCCCCGCTCCCAGTCGGCCTCCGAGCGCAGCAACCCGCTCCTGCATACCGAGCAGCCCGACACCGTGTTCCGGTGCGGCGTCCGGCGTGGCCGTACCGTCGTCCTCGACCCGGATGGCCAGGGCGTCGGGCAGGTACTCGATCAGGACGGACGCGCAGGAGGCCGCCGAGTGCCGCGTCACGTTGGTCAGCGACTCCTGGACGATCCGGTACGCGGTCTGGTCCACCGTGACCGGCACCGGACCCGGTTCCCCCACGATCGTCAGCGTCACGTCCACACCGGCCGTCCGGACCTGGTGCACCAGGCGTCGAACCTCCGCCAGCCCGTGTGGTGGATGCCAGTCGTCGTCGCGCATCATCTCCAGGGTCGCCCGCAGTTCGCGGGTCGCCTCCCGACCGGCCTCCCGGATCGCCAGCAAGGCCTGCGGTACCTCCTCGCCCCGCTTGCGGGCCACGTGCACGGCCGCCTCCGAATGCACCTTGATCACCGAGATCTGATGGGTGAGCGAGTCGTGCAGCTCCCGCGCGATGCGCAGCCGCTCCTCGTCGGCCCGCGCCCGCGCCGTCGCCTCGCGGGTACGCTCCGCCTCGTCGGCCCGGAACTCAGCCTGCCGCAGCGCCTCACCGGCCGCCCCCGCCGCTATGAGCCACGCGATCTCCAGGGCTCCTCTGGCCTGTGCCAGCGCGTCACCCATGTCCTGCAGCCCGGAGAGCCACGCCGCGACCGGGAGCACGGCAAGCATGAGCACGCTCACCACCACCGCGACGCGACGGTGCCCGGTACGCACCGCCGTGTAGAGCGCGAACAGGTAGGCGATCGCCGGGACGTCGAACCCGGCTGCCTGGTACCCCACCGCGCACAGCCCGGTGAGGACCAGGACGGTGGTCGGTATCCGCCGGCGCATGCCCAAGGCCAGGCCGCCCAGGACAAGCAGCACGTAACCGAACCCTTCGGCATCGGCAGCGGAACGTTGCTCGGTCAGTCCCGTGACCAGAGATGCCGCCGCCACCCCCACGGCGATCGCCCACTCCATGATCCGCGCGCGCACACCGGAAGCCTAGCCAGCACGGGGCCGCGAGCGACTCCCCCCGGAGGACCAGCGCCGACTACTACGTGCGCAGTATGTCCCAGGCGACTGCCACAGCCACGGCAGCTCGAAGTTGCTGCACCGGCACGACGACTCCTGAACGTCTCGCGCGGACGATGGAACACCTTCACGTAAGTTCAACTCTGAGGAGCACGCCATGTTCGTCGTCTTCGACATGCCAGTCGTCTTCGAGCTCGTCGCACCGGCAGCCGAACAGGTCTGCACCTCCGCGCAGGATTGCGCCGGGCAGGGCGTCGGCAACTTCGTCGGAACCCCCGCGCGCATCTGGGCCACCGCTGCCGCCATGGTCGGCCTGCTCGGTGTGCTCAGCGGCCTGCTCGCACGACGCCGGTCCCGCCTGGGCAGCGGGAACAGCGGCCGCACAGGGGCGGTCGTCGCCGCAGCCGCGGGCCTGGTCTCGCTGATCAACGGCGTGGTCAACCTGGCGGTCGCGGATGGTGGCCTCGGCACGGGCAACGGGGTCGCCGGTGGCGCAGCCGCAGTAGGGCTCGGGCTGATCAGCACCACCCTCGGCTGGCGGATCCTCACCCACCGGCGTCCTGCTGAATCCACGGCCAGCAGGTGAAGCGCCGTGTGATGCCGCGGGTCAGGGAGACCTCCTGTCGGCGACACTGTCGGACCACGCTGCGTGTGAGCGGTCGCTGACAACAGAGAGGGCCGCTGCGCTGGTGTTTTACCAGTTCAGCGGCCCTCTGTCGGTGGAGCTAGGGGGATTCGAACCCCCGACCTTCTCTGGGAGCCTCGAGTCCTCGCACCACATCCGGACCGGCTGGTAAGTACTGTCTTGGCGAGCCCGCAACCTGCAGAATCGTTGGAATCTAGCGGATCGCGGGGCTCATCAAGGAGTCTGGCATCGGCGCGCGTTGGTGCGCAACCGGGCCCGCTCAGGCTCGTTCGATGCGTGGCATGCGCGTGGCACGGGGCTGATGCGTGGCACATCCGTGGCACGAACTCGTCCGCAAAGGGGCGCTCGAAACAACCTGTCACGATGTGCCACCCAACACAGGCCCCAAGTACGGACCTCTCCGGGATGAAGTGGTCGGTACCCGGGGCACCCGTGCGTCCTGACTACTCGATGCGCGACACGTGGTAGTGCGCGATCTGCCACTCCTGTTCGTGATGTTCGAGCAGGGTGGTGAGGTGCACGTTGACGGTGGGCCGGTCAGGGAACGCGAAGGCCAGCTGGACGTAGCCGAGGATCGTTCCCGGGCTGGGTGTGCGCGTGTGTAGGACCCGGAAGGACGCCGTCATGCCGAGAGGCTGTGCAGCGTAGTACTCCGCCACACCCGTGCGCCCGATGTTGTGGCTCGGTCGTAGTCCTTGGAAGAGGGCGTCGGTCGTGAATACGGCGGCGACGCCCTCGGGGTCGTGCGCGTCGACCCGGTCCTTCCATCGGTCCAGGACCGTAGTGACGACAGCGTTGGCCTCGTCGAGTGGTGTGGTCGTGCTCATGGCGCCATCTCCGTTCTCAGGACAGTCCGCCGTCGATGTCGACGACGGCTCCGGACATGAAGGGGTTCTCGGCGAGGAACAGTGCGGCCTCGGCCGTCTCCCGTGCGGTGCCAGCACGCCCGACGGGCGCGGCGCCGGCCGCGAACTTCAGGTACTGGTCGTGCTCGGCGGGCGGGGTGCGGTCAGCGCGGGTGTCGATCCAGCCGGGTGAGAGCGCGTTGATGCGCACGGGTGCGATCTCCAGGGCGAGGGCCTTGGTCAGTGCCTCGACTGCCCCGTTGGCCACGGCGTACGGGGTGTAGCCGGCGGTGGGCTTGCGGTAGAGGTAGCCGGACATGAGGGTGATCGAGCCGTCGGGCGGGAGCAGGGGCAGTGCGGCCTTGACCGCGTGGTACTGGCCCCAGAACTTGCTCTCGACGAAGGCGCGCATGCGATCTTCGCTGATGTCGGTGAACTGTCCGCCCTCGGTGATCGCGGCGAAGGCGAAGAGGTGGTCGAAGGGTCCGATCTCCGTGAACGTCTGCTGGACTGCTTGCGTGTCGGTGACGTCCAGGACTCGGTAGGAGGCGGAGTCCCCGAGGTTCTTCTGCGCGGTGCGCAGTGTCTCCTCGGTGCGGCCCAGGATGACCGCGCGGGCGCCGCGTTCGATAGCGAGCTGCGCGGTCGCGTAGCCGATGCCGGTGGCGCCGCCGGTGACAACGATGGTCTTGGTGTCCCAGTTCATGATGGCCTTTCGTATGGTGCGGCTGGGTAGTGCGGTGGGTCGGCCCGATCAGATGCCGACCCGGGCGAGGAACCCGCGGATGTATCCGGTGATCGCGTCGAGGTGGCTCTCCAGGGCGAAGTGGCCGCTGGGCAGCAGGTGGATCTCCGCGTCGGGCAGGTCCGCGGCGAAGGCCGTGGCGCCGTCGGCGGCGAAGATGCCGTCACGTTCGCCCCAGACGGCCAGCAGCGGGACCTGCGTGCTGCGGAAGTACTCGTGGACGGCGGGGTAGAGCGCGACGTTGCTGGGGTAGTCGCGGAACAGGGCCAGCTGCACCAGGTCGTTGCCCGGTCGGTCCAGCAGTGCCTGGTCGTGGGTCCAGGTGTCGGGGCTGACCACCGACGGGTCCTCGACGCCGTTGAGGTACTGCCACTTCGTGGACTCCAGCGACAGGGCGGCCCGCACACCCGGTTCGGTCTCGGCGTCCGGGGTGGTGGCGTAGGCGAACAGCCCGTCCCAGAAGGCGCGGACGAAGCCTGCCTCGTAGGCGTTGCCGTTCTGCGTGATGATCGCGGTGACCGCTGTGGGGTGGCGCAGTGCGAGCCGCCAGCCGATGGGGGCGCCGTAGTCCTGGACGTAGAGGGCGTAGCGGTCCAGCCCGAGCTGGGTCAGCAGCGCGTCGGTGGTGTCGGTCAGGTGGTCGAAGGTGTACTCGTAGTCGTCGACCGACGGTGCGTCGCTGAGGCCGAACCCGAGGTGGTCCGGGGCGATGACGTAGTAGGTGTCGGCCAGCGCCGGGATGAGGTGGCGGAACATGAACGAGCTGGTCGGGAAGCCGTGCAGCAGCACGATCGCGGGGTTGCTGGGGTTGCCGGCCTCGCGGTAGAAGACGGTCCGGCCGTCGATGGTCGTGGTGCGGTGGTGGACGGTGATCATGATTCCTCCTGGTTTTTCGGGTGGTTGGGCCGCTGGCCCGGGTGGTGGGCCGACGGGGGGTCTGTGGGTGTTTCAGTGGCGGGCGTGTCGCCGGGCGGCGGCCGTGATGCTGCCCAGGGCGATCGCGCCGATGAGTGCGGTGGCGGCGGCCACGGCGGCCCAGGCCCAGACCTGCCAGGCCGCTGGTTGGGTCGCGGCGAGCCAGCGGACGGCGTAGGTGGCGCTGGCGGCGGTGGTGAAGGTCAGTGCCCAGAAGCTGGGGCCGAACCGGAGGCGGCGGTAGCGGCCGATGAGCGCGAGCTGGAGCGCGACGAAGACGACGAAGGTGCCCAGCAGTGCGTCCTGCACGCCGTCGGGGGCGCCGCCTGTCATCGCGAACCAGGCGTTGCCGGCGACTGCGGGCGGAGCGCTGACGATGGCGAGGATGGGCACGAGGGTGTCAGGCAGGGTGGGTCCCAAGGCGAGACGGGTCAGGACGATCGCGGTGATCAGTGCCCAGAACAGGACACCGACGGCGAACGCGGCCAGGGCGGCATGGTGCAGACCCACCTGGGCCAGGGCTTGCGCGGACAGCAGCCCGGTAGCAACGGTCGGCAGGAGGTAGCCGCCGTGGATCACCGCCACGTCGCGAGGCTGGGCGACCAGTGAGGCCAGGAACACCGCGGCGTAGAGCAGCCCGGCTGCCACAGCGGTCAGGACGACGGCGGTTCCCGGACCGGGCGCGTCGGACACGACCCGCCCGCCGATCAGGAGAGCGACAGCGGGTACCAGCGCGGCGAACGGGCCGGTAACGGGATCGACCAGATCAGCTCGCAGTGCTCCGGCACGGTGGGCGCCGATCGCCCAGCGAGTCAGGGTGGCGGCCCACAGGAGCAGCGCGGTGGCCCACAGGGCGAGCTCAATCACGGGCGGTGCGTCGAGGAAGGACTCGGCGGCGGTCCAGGTCCCGGCCAAGCCCGAGATCCCGAAGGCGGGCGCCAGGGAGTTGGGCCGGGTCCGCGGCGTCGCGTCGTGCTGGGTCTGCCCCGCCGGGCGGGGTGCTGTCTGTCGGGTCATCTCTGCTCCTGGTGGGTGCGCGTGGTGCGGTGGCGGGCTGTGCGCGGTCGCCGCACCAGGGCCGCGGCCAGGACTGCGACGCCGATGGCGGCGGGTGCGGCAAGGTAGGGCCCGGCGGGCACGAGCAGGGTGGCGACCGCGCCGGTGGCGAGCAGCGCCGTCCACCAGGCACGGGTGCCACGGGCCAGCAGTCGCAGTCCTGCGGCCAGGCCGAGGACGTACACGGGGACCTGCGACCCGGCGGTCAGCGCGACCAGGAAAGCGACGTCGACCGGAGTGGTCGCGGCCGCGATGAGAGCGGCCGCCATGATCAGCACCGGGACGGTCAGGGCGCGGGCCCGGGCGGCCGGCCGTGCCGGGTCGCCGCCGGACTGCGCGGCACCGGTCTCCACGAGGCTGCCTGCGTAGGCGGTCGCGTTGCCCGTGGCCACGGCGGCCGCGACCACGGCCGCCACGATGACGCCAGGGCTGCCCAGCGCGAGGTCGAGCATCGCGGCCACCGGTGCCTCGGTCCCGCCTGCGCGGGGTCCTAGTACGAGGATCTGCGGCACCGCGACCAGGCCGTACAGCGTCGCGACGACCACGAGGGTCAGGGCGGTGACCCGGGGCAGGGTCCGTTTCGGGTCGCGGAGCGTTCGGGGGAAGGCCGCGGCGGCCTCCCATCCGGTCAGGACCCAGGTCAGCACCAGTGCGGCCTGCAGCACCCCGGTCCAGCCGTCGGGTGCGAGCGGGGTCAGGGAGCTGGTGTCGGCGTGCGGTGCGGTGACAGCGGCGGTGACCACCACGAGGGCGACCACGAGCCCGGTCAGCACCGGGACGAGCGCACCGGTACCGGCGCGCCGTCCGATCGCAGCCACGACCGCGGTGGCCGTGATCGCGGAGGCGACCAGGAGCGTGGTCGTGCGTCCGCCATCGACGGCCTGGGCGACGTAGGCGCCGCCGATGAGGCCGAGCGCGGGGATCCCGACGGGCACGCCGTACCGGAACCACGCCCCGGCTACCCGCCCGGCCAGCGGCCCGAACGCCGTGGTGACGTACCCGACGATCCCTCCGGTCGCCCCGGTCCTCTCGATGGCCACGAAGGTGTGGGCGATCGGTACCGAGGCGACCAGCAGTGCGGCGAGCACGAGCAGCGAGGCCGGCCCGGCCGCCTGGGCCGCCAGGCCCGGGAGAGTGAGGATCCCGGGCCCGACGACGGCGGCGGTGTACAGCGCGGTACCGCGCAGCACACCCGCACCCCGGCGGGCCCGCGTGGGGGTCCCGGCCGGTCGGGCTGCCACCGGTGTCCTGGTCATGGTCCGCTCCCCTGCCCCTGGCCCGGTCAGCGGGACTCGGACGCGGTGGTGGTGGAGCGGACGCCGCGCGCGGCGAGCCAGTCCAGGGTGTGGTCGGCGACCTGACGCCACCCGGAGTCGATGGTCAGCGAGTGGCCACGGTCGGCGTACTGCTTCAGGTCGGTCCTGGCGGTCGAGTCGCCGTAGAGCTTGAACGCGGCGCGAGTGACGACGTCGGGCACGGTGTGGTCCTCCTGGCCGGAGACCAGCAGGAGCGGTCCCCGCTCGGTGTTGGCGGTGTTCACCTGGGCGGGCGAGTTCTTGGTGAAGTTCGCGAAGGCGGCCTCGAACAGCGGGCGGGCCGGCGACGGGATGGTGTAGCGGTCGAAGAGGTCGTCGGACTCCTGGCGGGAGACGGCGTTGCCGAACCCGTACCGGAACTGGTCGGCGGTCAGGGACACCGCCCGGCGCTTGTTGGCCGGGTTGCCCAGGGCCGGGAGGCCGGAGCGCAACTGCGCGAACGGCAGGGGCTTGACGCCCTTGATCTGGGCCGGGTCGATGGCGACACCGGCGATGCCGTAGCCCTGGCCGAGGAGCTTCTGGGTGATCAGGCCGCCGAAGGAGTGGCCGATGATCACGGGCGCGGCGTCCAGGCCGTCGATGATCGCGGCGTAGTGGTCGACGATCTGGTCGATGCCGATGTCGGCGACGGCCTGCGGGTTGTTCCGGGCGGCCTGGATGGTCGTGGCCTCGTTCGGCCAGCCCGGGGCGACCGGCGCGAAGCCCTCGCGCTCGTACAGGTCGACCCACGGCTGCCACGAGGATGCGTGGAGCCAGAGGCCGTGGATGAAGACGATGGGGGTGCGGGTGGTGGTCATCGGACTTTCCCTTCGGTGAGGGCCGCCGTTCGCGGCCCGGTTGTTTCTGACACCTGAAGGTTCGTCCGACAGTCGGGTCGTGAGGATCTGTCGAACGACCTAATGCGCGCCGGTGCAGTCAGGGCAGTCGTCCGACGCCGAGCCGGGTCGGATGCGGTTGCGCCCGTCCCCGACGTCGCGGTCATCACCCGCTGAAGCGCTGCCGCTCGGGCCGTACGCCTGGGAGAATCACGGCGTGGAAGAGCACCTTGTCGGGCGGGACGACGAACTTGCGCGTCTGGACGATCTGCTGGCAGGCCCAGGTGGGGCGCTTGTCCTGCGGGGCGGTCCGGGGGTCGGCAAGAGCACGCTCCTGGACCGGGCCGTCCGCGGCGCGGCCGAGCGTGAGGTGCGCACGGTGCAGGCGATCGGCGCAGAGGCAGAGACCGGGCTGCCCTACGCCGGGCTGCACCAGGTGCTGTACCCGCTGGCACGGGCACTGGACGGCATGGACCCAGAGCACACGCGGGTGCTGCGCAGCGTGCTGGACGGTCGCCAGGAGGACCGGCCCAGCGGCGCGCTCCAGCTCGCCGTGGCGGTCCTCGACCTGCTGACGGTCTCCGCCAGCAACGGCGGGCTGCTGGTGGCCGCCGACGACGCGCAGTGGTTCGACGCACCGAGCGCGGACGTGCTGGCGATCGTGGCCCGGCGCCTGCCCGGCTCACCGGTCCACCTGGTCCTCGCCGCCCGTGACGACGCCGCGTCCGCGTTCGACACCGCCGGGCTGCCCGAGTTGGTCGTGGGTCCCCTCGGCCCCGGTGCAGCCGCGGCTCTGCTCGACGAGACGCATCCCGCGCTGGGCGCCGCCCTGCGCCAGCAGGTCCTCGACGAAGCCGCCGGCAACGCCCTCGCCCTGGTCGAGCTGCCCCGTGGTGCCGTGGCCGGACCGGTGTCTGGCACGACGCTGGCGCTACCGCGCCGCCTGGAGCGTCTCTACGCAGAACGGCTCGCTCGCGTGCCCGCACCGGAGCGCGAGGAACTGCTGCGTGCGGCTCTGGACGGCGTGACCGCGGGCCGCGGAGCGGCGCGCGGCGGGGATCGGTACACCGTAGACGAGTCCCCGGCCGCGGCACGTGAGGCACTGGTCCGCCTCGATCCCGCCTCCGGGGCCTGGGCGTTCGCGCACCCGCTGGTGCGGTCCGCGGTGGTGTCGGCGGCGACCGCCAGGGAACGGCACGCGGCCCATCTCTACCTGGCCCGCTGGCACGTGCACGACGTGCAGCGCCGTGCACTGCACCTCGCCGCAGGCACAGTCGATCCCGACGAGGACGCCGCGGCAGTGATCGAGGCCGCCGCGCGCCTGGCCACCGCCCAGGGCGCGGCCGCGACCGCCGTCGGGCTGCTCCAGCGCGCCGCCGAGCTGAGCGAACGCGCACCGGAACGGGCACGGCGCTTGGCGGACGCCTCGTTCCTGGCGGGCCAGGCCGGCCTGCTGCGGCAGGCCGAACAGCTGGTGGACCGCTCGACCACGGACTCTCCGGCGTCCCTGATCACCGGCGCGTACGTCTCCCTGTACCAGGACGGCGACGTCACCACGACCTCCCGACTGGTCCTGGCTGCCCTCGACGAAGCCGATCAGGCCGACGACGCGACCCTGGAACGCATGGTCAACCTGCAGCTCGCGATCGGCCAGTTCTCGCTCGACCCGGTGCTGTGGCGGCGTACGGACGTGATCGTGGACCGGCACGCGGCCAGGCTGCCTGAGACCACCCGGATCTACCGCGACACCTGGGGCGACGTCGCCCGCCGTGGCCAGGGCACCCGCGCCCGGCTCGACACAGCCTTCGCCACCCTCGGACAGGGCGAGCCGTGGGACGTCATGCGCCTGGGCGTGGCTGCGTTCTACGTCGACGCCCTGCCCGAGTACCGGCCGTTCGTACGCCGGATGGTCGAGCGCGAAGAGGAGTCCGGCGCGGCAGGCAACGTCATGACGCTGCTCCAGCTGGTCATGCTCGACCAGATCGACTCCGGGAGCTGGGACGAGGCCGAGACCACCGGGCACCGCGGCCTGGCGCTGACCCGCGAGCACGGCTACGGCCTGTTCGGGCACCAGTTCCGTGCCTTCCTGGCGTACGTCGCGGCCGCACGCGGACGCGACGAGGAAGCGCAGCGCTACCTGGCCGAGGTCGAGCGGTGGGCCCGGCCACGGCGGGTCGGGTTCCTGGTCGAATGGGTCGAGACAGTCAACGCGGTGCTCGCCGCGGGGCGGGGCGACTTCGAGTCAGCCTGGGTGTACGCCACCGGCGTCTCCTCGCCCGGCGAGCTGCGCCCCTACTCGCACCAGGCGCCGCGCATGCTGTGGGCGCTCGTCGAAGCCGCAGTGCACACCGGACGCACCGCCGACGCCATCCGCCACGCCCAGGCCGCAACCGAGATGGGGCTGGCAGACCTCTCGCCTCGCACCGCCATGCTCACCGACGCCGCCACGGCCGCCACGACCGACGACGACACCCTCGCCCGCGAGCTCTACGACCGGGCAGTGTCCTGCTCTGCGGCGTCCGAGTTCCCGTTCGACGGCGCACGCATCCAGCTCGCCTACGGCATGTGGCTGCGCCGCGTACGGAGTACCACAACTGCCCGGGAGATGCTGACCCGGGCACTGGACACCTTCACAGCGCTCGGTGCCGAGCCCTGGGCCGAACGAACCCGCCAGGAGCTGCGCGCCGCCGGCACCGTCACCCGCCAGGCCGACGCGAGCGCGGGCCTGACCGCACAGGAACGCCAGGTCGCCGAGCTCGCCGCCCGCGGACTGAGCAACAAGGAGATCGGCGCCCAGCTGTTCCTCTCGCCCCGTACCGTGGGCGCGCACCTCTACCGCATCTATCCCAAGCTGGGCATCACCTCTCGCGCCTCGCTGCGCGACGCACTGTCTACCGGCGCTGACGTCTGAGTCCCCTTCACGACGACCGTCCAGAGGGGCGGGTACTGCAAGGAGAGCCGGGTCGGCCCCGCACCACGTGGGGCCGACCCGGCTCCTCCGGGAGGAGGGCTCAGCGCGTCGCGCGGTCCGCCCGCAGGATGGTCGAGGTCATGACGTCCGGTCGGGCGATCATCGACAGGTGACCGGCGTCCACCGTCGTGACCTTGGCCCCGGCACGCTCGGCCATGAACCGCTGCAGGTCCGGCGAGACGATCCGGTCCTGAGTACCCAGGACGTACCAGGACGGCAGCGTCTTCCACGCCGGCTCAGCGGACGGCTCGGCCAGCGCGGCCGCCGCCAGGGGACGCTGCGAGGCCAGCAGCTGCGCCTGGGTCAGTCGGGGCAGACCGTTGGCGAACACCTGCGGGAACACGGCGTCCTTCAGGTAGAGGTCGACGTTCCCCTCCGGAGCACCGGGGTTGGCGACCACGTCGAACAACTGAGTCGGGTCGACCGGGCCCTGCCGGCCGAGCAGGTCCGTCAGGCTCTCGCCCGCGTCGGGCACGAACGCATCGATGTAGACCAGGGCCTTGACGTCCGGGTCGCTCAGGGCCGCGTCGGTGATGACCGCACCACCGTAGGAGTGACCGACCAGGATCACCGGACCGTCAGTGCGCTGCTGCAGGTACGCGCCCAGTGCGGCCGAGTCCGAGCTGAGGGAGCGAAGCGGGTTGGCGAACTCCAGCACCGGGTAGCCCGCCACGTGCAGAGCGGTGCCGACCGCGGCGAAGCCGCCCGCGTCGGCCCACGCACCGTGCACCAGCACGACCGTGGGCTTGGGCGCCGTGTCACGCGCCTGCGAGGTCTCGGCGGTCGCGGTCGCCAGACCGCCACCGCCCAGCAGGAGCAGGAAAGCCGTCAGGATCGCCAGCGCACTCGTACGCCACCGCGATCCACGCGAGATCTTGTTCATCGTCTTCTCCGAACTCTCAGGAACTATCGGCACCGGATGTGCCAGAACCAGAGTCGTTCGAACGTCATGCACCGAGGATCTGCCAGATGACTGCATCGGCGTAGGTACTTCGCATGGCGCTGATGCCCCGCCGGGCTCCCGCCCAGTTCGTCCCGGGCGATTTCGTCCCCAGTACACCGGCTTGGAGCCAGCGGTTACGACCTCGATAGGCGACTCGGCACCGTCAGCGGGATCACACCTGAGCAGCTCTCCGAAGCGGAATGAGCAGTCCCCACAAGTGTTGTACCGGACGACAGAACAGCACTAGAGCCCGGAGGAAATCCATGAGTACGGTGGACACCATTCCGACGACGGCGAGCGACCCCACGGCCGCCGCCGCGGTCGCCCAGTTCCTGTCGCCCGTCGTTCTGCGGCTGCAGGCGCTCACGGTCAACGGCAAGCAGGCCCATTGGCATGTCCGGGGCAGCAACTTCGTCGGGGTGCACGAGCTTCTCGACGACATCGTGACGCATGCGGGCGACTTCGCGGACGCCGCCGCGGAGCGGATCGTCGCGCTCGGGCTGCCCATCGACGCACGCCTCAGTACGGTCGCGCGGACAGTCCCCACTACTGCCGTGCCGGCCGGCTTCACTCAGTCGACGAAGATCATCGCCGACGTGGTCGCCGAGATCGACGTGGTCCTGGCCGACGTGCGTGCTGCGATCGACGGCCTGGACGCAATCGACCCCGCCAGTCAGGATGTCGCGATCGAGATAATGCGCGGCCTTGAGAAGGACCGCTGGTTCCTGCTGGCGCACAACACGACCGACTGATCGTGCTGCATGCCGAAGCGTACGGGGCACTGCCAGCCCGGTGCCCCGTACACGTCGGCCTAGCCGCGCCCGCAGGCTCTGAATTCTGGCTGCGTGGATCCTGAGGCCTCAGCACTGAGCCTGATTGCGTGTCGCCCGAATCCAGGAGCAACCTCCCTGGACATCGCACCAAGATCGGGACTTCTCCTGGTTGGGCATTCGCTCACGGTCCTGACCGAAGACCGCGTCCGTGCGAGAGCGGCGGTCGCACTACGCCGCGCCGTCAACCGCAGACCTTCCGTGACCTGCAATTCAGTGACACTGCCAAAGCCCTCACCCGGCGCCGCGAGCCGCGAGCCGCGAGCCGCGAGCCGCGAGCCGCGAGCCGCGAGCCGCGGAAGGCTACTGCTTCGTGATGGCCGCAGCCACCTTCTCTATGGCAACACGCACCTTGTGCAGGCTCCCGTCCGGACTGTCGAGGGACTCACGATAGGCGTGAACGTCCACGTCATACGTCAACGCAGTAACGGGGCCAAACGGGCCATCTGCCTCCACCGTGATCGTGAACCGGAGTTCTTCGTCTGTATCGAGCACATCACCACCAAAGCCCAACGGCCAGGGCACGAGTCGATCGCGACCACGAACCGCTACCTGCACTTCCTCGGCACGGGAGCGGACAAGGCCGGTCTGGATCGCCTCAACGAGACTCCCACGAGCGTCAGGAGCACACAGACCACCCATCGCAACGCATAGGCAACGAAGAACCCGCTCGGCCGGGCCACCGGTCGAGCGGGTTCTTCCGATTCAAGAACGGACGCGGCGCGCGAACGATCTCTATGTGCCGGCGTTCGTTGACTGCGATCCTCCCGGCAGCACGCTACTGCGCATTCTAGAAATCGAAGCCTGCGCACGCGCACCACGAACAAGGACCACGAACTGTGTGGGAGACAGAACTTTGCTGTGCTGGCTAAGTTTCCCATCCTTGTGAGCTTGGATGAATCCACGGTCGCTTGTAACACACCAAACTCGCGCCAGGGGATCCTCTCGCGCGAGGTGGCGGCACGCACCGTAAACCATTCCGTCCTCGTGATCGAGCGGAGGGTTCCCATCAGGAATATTACTCCCCAGACGACCACCACCGGACTTTTCGACCAAGCCGTGGATCAGGTCGTAAAGCGTGTCGGCGTCCTGCTCGGGCCAGCCGAGGCCCCGATACCCAGTGCCCGGCTCCGGCGTCTCCGACTGAGTTGCCTTGAACCACACCACTTCATCAATGTGGTCGTTAGTCCACACTTCGAGCGGTTCCGCACCAACAAAGCGTCCAGAGGTCACCGAGGCCACGGCTCGAAGTGAGTCAAAATAAGGGAACGGCTGGCCGGGCGCGACCTGCGAGTACTTGGCCACAACGTCGCCGAGGACGTCCCAACTAAAGGGTGGGCCCACCACGCGTGCTACGTCGAGGTATACATTGCAATCAAATACAACGACATGCCGTTGCGGCGTGCTCGCACTGCCCGCCACGAATCACTCGCCCTGTTCGCCAGTGAGCCCGGTCTTCCGGCGTCCGGCGGTCACTGACACTCGCGGATGCAGATTTGCTCCACCCCAGGTGTCTTCGGGCAAGTCGTCGTCGAGAGTAGCGAGAAGTGCATCGTAATCGACCGCAATGTCTGCACTCTCAAGGTAGATCCCACCTGCGGCCAGGTCAGCAGCGGTTCGACCTTCAAGAAGTCCATGATTCCTGTAGTAAGCAGCCATAGCCTCGCGCGTAATTTCAGCATTGCCCGGAGCCTCAGGCGGTAGATCACCTCGGGCGTCAAGCCAAGGGCTTTCGGCGTGCGTCAACTTACTAAGTTCTCCACCGGACATCGCGCCGTACTTGGCTATGATGAGGTCGATCAGGTTCGACGCGGATTCGCCAAGCGTAAGGTGGTCGACACTCTGCGAAGAAGGTCGACGTGTTGCCTTCTCCTGCCGTGCGTTCCAGACCTCGTAGACGACGGGGCCTTGTGTCCACGCCCGAACGCGTTCACGGAACAGCGGGCGGTCGGTGATCGCAAGGTGCCATGCCTGCGTGTAGTAGAGGAGCTTCTGCAATTTCATTGCATCGGTCCACACACCGACGCGCGCAAGAATGATCCCGGCGATGTCGTCCGCTCTGAGCATGCGATCCTCCTCCCGCGGCTCTTCCCTGGCTTCAACTTACCGACACTGCCGCACTCATGTCACGGAGGCAAGAGCACGCGTTTGTGATATCACCCACGTCGGCACCAGCCCTTCTCTGCCCTGGAGTCGCGAACCAGTTGCGCAAGCTCGATCGCCGGCGCGGCCTTGGCGTCTGCGATCTTGGGTGAAAGACGGGGCGCCCTGTCGGATCGCGCCCAGGTGGACAGCCTCGGGGGGCACCAGGGGGGCACCGGGCATCGATAGCGGCAACGCGCAGAGCAAGAAACCCCGCTTGACCTGAGCGTTTGCCCTGGTCAAGCGGGGTTTCCGTCTGTGGAGCTAGGGGGATTCGAACCCCCGACCTTCTCATTGCGAACGAGACGCGCTACCAACTGCGCCATAGCCCCTCGGACTGCAGAAGACTAGCACTTCACCGCCGGGGCTCCCAACTCGATGGGCTGTCGCGCGGGTCACGAACGCGTGACCCGCGCGACACACCGACCAGCGACGACGCCGCGCAGCGGGGTGCGGCAGGTCACCCCGCCGCGCGGCGTCGGGCCAGGATCTCCTCGAGCGGCTGCCCGAGCGTCTCCGACTTCATGCGGGGCGGCTCTCCCCGGAGCAGCTCGTCCTCGGCGACCGCGTCGGCACCGGCGGCACCGGCCGCCGCCGTCGGACCCGAGGCAGCGCCAGAAGCCGGGCCGGACGCCGCAACCGGCGCCGCAACCGACCCCGATCCACCCGGACGCCCGGAGACGCCCCCAGAGGCCGTCGAAGCCTTGCCTGGCGGCACAGCAGGCGGCAGCGCCGCCGGCTGCCGCTGCGGCGCCTTCGGCTTGGTCACGTACGTGGGCAGGGGCACGGGGACCGGGTCCCACGCGCGCCCGCTCGGCGGCCCGTCGACGTCGGAAGACGCGTCCGCCGTCGAGCCGGCACCGGACGATGCCTCGTCCACGACCTCCGCCGAGACCTCGATGACCCGGGGTTTCTCCGGGCCGTCGAGGATCTCGTCGAGCACGTTCTTGCCACCCACCCGCGGGATCGCCTGCGTCTGCGTGTCCGAGCCGCGCGTCGCCAGCCCGACGACCTGCGCACGGTTGCGCGGCGCATACGGGCCGCCGTTCGCGAGCGCACGGGCCTGCGTGGCGCGCTGCCGCGCCGCCCGGACCGTCGCGTGCCACCGCGCGTCCGCCCGGCGGGCGGCGCGGGCCGCGCGGCGCCCCAGGAACAGCACGAACAGCAACATGGCCGACGTCGCGACGGCCGCGCCCCAGTGGAGCTGGCCGAGGCCGACCAGTGCCCAGGCCAGGACGCTCGACACGAGCAGGAAGAGCGACACGATGAAACGGCGGCGCGCCCGGGCGGCCCGGCGCGCGCGGCGCTCGACGCGGCGGATGCGCTCCGCCGTCAGCGGGCGGCCGCGCACCATGATCTGGAGCGGGAGGCCCTGCTTCGGGGTCGGGTGGGCGACGCGCGGCACGCCCTGGCTCGTACCTCGCCGGTTGCCGTCGTTGACCATCGCCCCTCCTCTCCTACCCGAGCCGCTCATGGCGACGATGCGCAGTCCGCCCGAGAACCGGTCCGGTACCCGGGCGTCGGCCAGCTCCGCCCGTCGACGCACCATGCTCGGCAGCCAGTAGCCCAGCCACAGGACGAACAGCGCTACGGCTGTGAGTCCCGCGGTCGATTCCACGACACGACGGTAGGCGAGCATCGCCGCGCCCCGCCGCACCGCGCGCGGCGTGTCCTGCCGTCACAGCGCCTCGCGCAGGCGCTGCCAGCGCGCCAGCAGGCCCTCGGGAACCTCCTCGCGGGTGACCGCGAAGGTGCGGTGGTCGCGCCACTGGCCCTGGATGTGCAGGAACCGCTCGCGCACGCCCTCGTCCCGCAGGCCGAGCTTCTCGACGACGCGCAGGCTCGGCTTGTTCTCGGGCCGGATGTTGATCTCGATGCGGTGCAGCCCCAGGAAGAAGGCGTAGTCCGTGGCCATCGCGACCGCCGTCGGGATCACGCCGCGCCCGGCCACGCTCTGGCTCACCCAGTAGCCGATGCTCGCGGAGCACATGGAGCCCCAGGTGATGGACGCGACCGTCAGCTGCCCCACGAGCGCGCCGTCGAGCTCCACCCCGAAGGGGAGCGACGTGCCCGCGCGGGCCTGCGCCGAGAGCGACCGCACGTACTCGCCGAACGTCGAGGCGATGTACCGGTTCGCACCGGGCGACGTCGCCTCCCAGCGCTCCAGCCAGGCCGCGTTCTCGGCCCGCAGGCGCGACCAGTCGGTCGCGTCCCGACGCCGCAGCGGGCGCAGCACGACAGTCCCCGCCGGCGTGTCCTCACGCAGCGTCACCGGCCATGGCTTGGCCACCGTCCACCCCTTCACAAGCTTTCCCGTGGTGCCTTCCGGCACGTCCGACCTACTCGACGGCAACATCGTTCGCCCCCTGCCACGCCCCGTGAGGTTTCCCTCGCTGGAGGAGGGTCTACCACGCTCGGTGGCCTCTGACCCGTCGAGCAGCCGCTCGGTCATGTTCTCGCCTTCTTCGTGCGCTGGTCGTAACAATCCAGTCTCGGAGTCTTGGCACAATAGCGGTCATGAGCGGCATCTCTGTTCCGACGCCACAGCCCTACCCCGTCCACCCCGGGATGGAGACGGGTGACGCCAAGGAGGAGCTCCGCCGCGCGATCCGCGCCCAGCGCGGTCTGCGGTCCGCCCGGCGCCGTGCGGAGGCCGCAGCGATGTTCGCCGACGTCATCGAGTCCATCCCCGAGGTGCGCGACGCCGGGTGCGTCGCGGCGTACGCGGCCCGCAGCGCCGAGCCCGGCATGCTGCCGCTCCTGGACCGCCTCGCGGACCGCGGCGTCCGCGCGCTGCTGCCCGTGCTCGGCGCCGGCCTCGCCCGCGACTGGGCCGACTACACGGGCCCGGACGACCTGCTGGAGCGTGCGCCCGGCCGCCCGCCGGAGCCCGGCGGCCCCGCGCTGGGCACGGACGCCGTCAAGCTGGCCGACGTCGTCCTGGCACCCGCCCTCGCCGTCGACACCCGCGGAGTGCGGCTCGGGCAGGGCGGCGGCTGGTACGACCGCGCCCTGACCCACCTGCGGCCGGGCGCGAAGGTGGTCGCCGTCGTCTTCCCCGAGGAGGTGTACGACGCCGCGGACCACCCCCTGCCGCGCGAGGAGCACGACATCCTGGTCCACGCCGTCGCCACCACGACCGACTGGCGCTGGCTGGGCTGACGCCAAGCGCCGCCGCCCCGCTGGTCGGCGTGACCAGCGGGGCGGGGTGACCGGCGGGCAGGTCGCGTCCTACGGCGTCAGCGTCTGCTCGTCCTCGGCGGCGCGTCCCACGGCCTCGGTGGTGAACGGCCACGGGAAGGTCTCCCCCGACGCCCACGCGCCGAGCTGGTCGTCGTAGTGCGGCGACGCCGGGTGCGCCGACGTGCCGGTCACGACCACCCAGGTGGACGCGTCGAGGTCGGCGAGGTCGACGACCATGCGCATGGACGGGCCGCTGGTCACCTCGAAGCTGCCGCTGGCCGCGTCCCAGGACGTCGCGTTCACGATCGAGGAGCCGCCCCCGACCTTGACCGGAGCCGGGTTCATGTAGGTCGAGATCGGGGCCGGGACGCCGGAGCCGCCGAGCACCAGGTGCTCCAGCCGGAGCTGGTGCAGCGTGCCCCACTCCCAGTCGCTGGTGTCCTTGCCGAGCTCGACCGTGAGGTCCTGGCGGGCGCTGACCAGCGCCTCCGTCAGCACCTGGTCCCGGCTCTCGACCACCGCCACCGTGGACTGGTCGTCCCAGAAGGCGTCGTTCGGGTTGTCGAGCATGCCCTGGATGACGGCGAGCCAGCGGCTGCCGCCGTCGGGCCACATGGACTGGGGCAGCTCGTCGTTGAACGTGGTGCGCAGGAGGTTGCGCCAGACCGCCGCGAAGTAGGCCGCGGCGGCGGAGTCCTCGTCCATGGACCTGTCCCAGTCGGCCAGGAGGACCTGGCCGTCCGAGTCGTAGCCGGCCGGGAGCTCCACCTCGAGGAGCACGGGCACCAGGGTGTCGGCGAACACGCTCCACTGGTCCATCTGGAACTCGGACATATCGGCGGCCGTCAGCTTGCGGCCCTCTGCGATCCGGTCGGTGAGCAGCGTGCGGATGCGCTCGGACCGGTAGCCGTAGTCCCAGTCGCGGCTGAGGAACGGGCCGTTGCCGCCGGGCAGCACCGCCTGGTTCGCCGCGACGATGAAGCCCTCCTTCGGGTCCACGACGCCGGGCATCTGCGCCGGGTCCACGTAGCCGGTCCAGTCGTAGCGGGCGTCCCAGCCGGGACGCGGCCAGGTGCCGTCCGACTCGACGGCGCCGGGCACGCTCGCGCGCACCGGGATCTTGCCCGGCGCCTGGTAGCCGATGTGCCCGTCGGTCGTGGCGAACACGATGTTCTGGGCCGGGACCTCGAACTTCGCGGCCGCCGCCTTCATGTCCGCGGGGGTCTTGGCGCGGTTCATCGCGAACACGGCGTCCGCGGTGTGGCCCGGCTGGAGCGCGGTCCACTGGAGCGAGATCTCGTACTGGCCCAGCTCGGTGCCGGTCTCCGTGGGCGAGCTGCGCACGGCGTCCATCTGCGCCTCGTCCATCACGGTCGAGACGATCGGGCCGTGCACGGTGCGGCGGACCTCCAGGTCGACCGGGCTGCCGCCGTCGACCCGGATCACCTCCGTCTCCTTCTCCATCGGGACCCACTCGTCCGCGCCACGCAGGTACGTGTCGTTGCGGACGCGCTCGATGAAGAAGTCGGTGACGTCGGCGCCCATGTTGGTCAGGCCCCAGGAGATGTCGGCGTTGTGACCGATGATCACGCCCGGGAAACCGGAGAACGAGAAGCCCGCCACGTCGTAGGGGCACTCAGGGCCCACCTGGTTGCAGTGCAGGCCCACCTGCGCCCAGATGCCGGGCGCGGCGAGGTCGAGGTGCGGGTCGTTGGCCAGCAGCGGCTTGCCCGACTCCGTGTACTGCCCCGAGACCACCCACGAGTTGGAGCCCGTGCCCTCGCCGCGTGCGATCTGCACCGGCACGGCGTCGAGCGCCTTCTGCGCCGACGCGAGGGCGTCCGCGAGGTCTGCGCTCCCGTAGACCTCCTTGGTGGCGGACGCCGTCTCGGTGCCCGCCGGGGCGTTCGCCTGCGCCCCCACCTCGGCCGCGTCGAGGATCGGCGCGTTGCCGGTGCCGGAGTAGGCCGGGAACAGCTCCGCCACGCGCGACGCGTCGTCCAGCGTGCTGTAGGCCAGCGCCCGGTCGAGCTCGTCGTCGTAGTTGCCGCGCAGGTCCCAGGCCATCGCCTTGAGCCAGGCCAGCGAGTCGATCGGGTCCCACGGCTCGGGCTCGTTCACCTCGACGCTGACGTCGAGCACCGTGTACTCCACGGCCGTCTCGCCCGGGCTGCGGTTCTCGAGGTAGGCGTTCACGCCGTCCGCGTAGGCCTGGAGGTACTGCCGGGTCTCGTCGTCGAGGATGTTGAACTCCTCCTCGGCGACGTGCCGCCAGCCGAAGGTGCGCGTGACCATGTCGGCCTGGATCGCGTCGGGGTTGTTGCCCACCAGCTCCGCCAGCCGGCCCGCGGTCACGTGGCGGCGGTAGTCCATCTCGAAGAAGCGGTCCTGCGCGTGCACGTAGCCCTGCGCGCGGAACAGGTCCTCAGCGGTGTCGGCGTAGATCTGCGGCACGCCCTGGGCGTCGCGGCTCACGCGAACGTCCGCGCTCAGCCCCTCGACCTGCACCTCCCCGGAGTGCTCCGGCAGCGGACGGCGGGCGGTGAGCCATCCGAAGGTCGTCACGGCGACCAGCGCCAGCAGGACGACGACCGTGGTTCCGACCAGGAACTGACGGACGCGGGTGGTGCGAGTCCGACGGCGTTTGGCGGGCCGTGCACCGGTGGACGGGGCTTTTTCGACGGGCTCTACTGGCTCGGCGGGAGTGGTCGCGGACACGCAGTGGAGACTACCGTCCGCCCCAGGGCTTGGGTGAACGCGCTTGGGTGAACAGCCTCGGGAGATCCTGGGACTATCCCCCGCCGCTCGACCGTTACTATTGGCACTCGGAAACCCCGAGTGCCAGGCGACGGTCCTGTGAGCGCGCGACGCCCCGGCCGCCCTGACGTCCCAGAGGAGTGCACGTGCCCACCTACGCGTACCGGTGTGCCGACTGCGGCCACGCGTTCGACATCCACCAGGAGTTCACCGACGAGTCGCTGACCGTCTGCCCGGAGTGCCAGGGCAACCTGCGCAAGGTGTTCAGCTCCGTGGGCGTCACCTTCAAGGGTTCGGGCTTCTACCGCACCGACTCGCGGAGCACGTCGACGAGCAGCACGGTGAAGGCGGGCAAGTCGGAGTCCTCGTCTTCTTCGTCGTCCTCGAGCTCGTCCTCGGACTCGGGCTCCTCCGGGTCGTCGTCGAGCTCGTCCAGCTCGTCGTCCACCGGGTCGAGCGGGTCCAGCTCGTCGAAGGCCGCCTCGGCCTGAGGCGGTCGGTCGACCGGCACGTCTGACGAGCTTCCAGGCGTGCGAGCCCGACCACAGGCGCGGTTTTCGCGCCTTCGTGCACAGGTTGCCCGACGGCGGCCGCGCGCCCCCGTCCGGGCTGCCTAACGTCGGCGGCATGGGACTTCTCGACACGCTCGCCGAACCGGCTGCACGCCACGGCGCACCGCGCGGCAGCGGACAGCGCACGCCGTGGGGCGCACGGGCCGCTCCGCACGACGCCGGCTCAGGCGCCTCGTGGAACCGGGCCGGCACGTCGCACCGGCCGCCGCGCGCCGGCCTCGCCGTCCTGCTGTCCCGGCCAGGCTCGTCTCGTCTGGGCCGACCCGGTTCGCCGGCGTCCCGGCGGGCCCGGCGCATCCTGTGGCGGTGGAGGTTCGCCCTCGCGGCCGCCCTGTTCGGCCTCGCCGTCGCCCTGACGGTCCATGTGTTGCGCCCGCCGCCACCGCCGACGGTCGACGTCGCCGTCACCGCCCGCGCCGTCGCGCCCGGAACCCTGCTGACCAGGGAAGACGTCGCGGTGCGCGCCGTCGCGGCCGACCTCGCCCCGCCCGGCGCCCTGCACTCGGCGCGGGAGCTGCTGGGCCGCGCCGCCGTCGTCGGGCTGCCGGAGGGCGCTCCGCTGCACGCCACCCTCGTGTCCGACGACGGAGTCTCCGCCGCCGCCCCGCACGGCACGGTGGTTGTGCCGGTCCGCCTGTCCGACGACGCCGTGGCCGCCCTGCTGCGCCCCGGTGACCGCGTGGACCTGCTCGCCGGGACGACGTCGGGCAGCGAGCCGGACGGCACGCCCCGGTACCTCGCCCGGGACGCCCGCGTGCTGCCCGTACCCGCCGGACGCGAGCCGAAGGACGCCGGCGGGCTGCTCGGCCCGGTGTCGGACGGCGAGGGGCCGGTCACGCTCGTCGCGGTGTCACCCGAGGAGGCCCCGCAACTGTCGGCGGTCTCCGGCTGGGGCTCGGTGACGGCGGTGCTGGTGCCGTAGACGAACTAGGTGGTCACCGCGGAAGGACGGCCAACAACGGCAGTGCTCCGGCGGAGCGAATGTCCGGTTGCACATGCGCTTAACCGGAATTTCCACCACAATCTCCGTCGAGGTTCCGGCCAACGCCGACCACACCGACTTGAGACACCCAGGGGGATCCATGCGTGACCTGTTCAACGGCTTCAAGGAATTCATCGCTCGCGGGAACGTGATCGACCTCGCGGTCGGCATCGCCATCGGCACCGCGTTCACGGCGGTCGTCACCGGCCTGCTCAACGGCATCATCAACCCGCTGATCGCGGCGATCTTCGGCCAGACGGACATCTCCGGCGTCGGCCATTTCGAGATCAACGGCGCCGACTTCAGCATCGGGATGTTCCTCCAGGCGGTCCTGAACTTCCTCATCGTCGCGGCGGCGATCTACTTCCTGGTGGTCCTCCCGATCAACAAGCTGAAGTCCCTGCGCAAGCCCGCGGAGGAGGAAGTCGTCGAGGAGGCCCTCGCCGAGGAGGTCGTGCTGCTCACCGAGATCCGCGATCTGCTCCGCGTCCAGGCCGGCGCGCGGTCGGGCGCCTCGTCGGACAACAGCCCCAACTGAGCGGGTCCGCCCGGCAGGCTCGAAGCAGATCAGGGCGGTCGGTAAAAGGTCAGGTGATCGGCACCTCGGGGTGCCGATCACCTGACCTCTTGCCGACCACGCGAATTGCCGACCACGCGACGAACCACCGATCTGGCGGGGTTGCCGATCACGCGGCACAGCGTCGGCGGACAGTCGGCCGGGCCTGTCAGCCCCAGTGCGGCGGGACGTCGCGGCGGAGCTGCTCGTCGTTGGAGCCGTGCCCGCCGTCGGACGAGCCGGGGCCGCCGTCGGCTCCCTCGCCCCAGCCGGCCGGACGCTCGTCGGCGCTCACGCCGAGCACGGCCTCCCGCTCGGTCCCGCGCCGCACGGCGCGCCGAGGCCCGCGCCGTCGGGCGGCGACCGCACTCACCGCGGGTGTGGCAGCCGCACTCATCGCGGGGGCGGCGTCGCTCGGCGCCGGACTGTTCTCGGACTCGCTCACACCACCATTGTGACCCCGCTCGCCTCGCGGTCTGTCATCGACGTGAGCCCGCAGCGCGGCAGGTCGGGGCGCCGGCACAAGACAGTGGAGCAAGGCACCGGCGGCCGGCGGACACGTGCTGCCCGGGCCGTGTCACGCAGCGTCGACAATGTCTACTCCCGGCAACAGAGCCCGAGCGCGTGCATCTTTCCCGGCCCGTCCGCTGAGCGAGCGGGGCCTCAGTCGTCCAGGACCTGCGGCACGATCAGCTCCGCCGCCGGCGCCACGCCCCCGGACAGCCCGACCCGGGCGTCCCGGACGGCCAGCACCACGCGGCGCACCCGTTCCGCCTCCGAGTCCGGGTCCAGGAAGGCCGCCGCGGACCACACCTGCGCCACCACCCAGCCCAGCCGTTCGAGCCGCTCGGCGAGCTGCCGGTCGCGCACGCGGATCGAGGGCTCGGCGACATAGGCGGCGTCGTCGGTCAGGACGGCCACCAGCAGCTCGCCCGGCAGGTCGGGGTGTCCCACGGCGAGCGGGATGCGGTCGCCGCCGGGCAGACCGTAGTCGGTCTCGACCACGAGGCCCGAGCGCCACAGCCGCTCCCCCAGGTCCACGACCAGCCGGTCCACGGACCGCGCGACGTCCACGCCGTTGCCGATCTCCACCTGGTCCGCGAGGCCGGAGCGCTCCTGGGCGAACGACAACACCCGCGCCAGCATCTGCGGCCCGGGGCCGCGCAGCCGCTCGGGATCCAGGTCGGAGGCCGGGAAGCACGACACGACGTGCAGCCGCTTGCGCGCCGCGCCCAACGAGCCGAGCAGCATCGCGTCGCCGCCGGCGTCGCCCAGCACGCCGAACCGGTGCAGCACGCGGCCGTGCGGCGTCCGCCCGAACCCGAGGGTGAGCACGATCGTGTCCCGCGCCAGACCGGCCACGCCGGTCACGTCGGCGACCACCACGGGCTCGGGGCGCGAGCCCGCGAAGAACGGCGCCAGCGCCGGGTTGGCACGGACCTCCGCGAGCAGCCGCTCGCGGATCCGGTCGGCGTGGGCGGCCGTGACCGTCACGATGCCGAAGGTCTCCTCGGGCCGGGTCATCGCGTGCTCGATCGCCAGGTCGACCACCCGCTCCACCTCGGCGCTCGTCGACTCGACGGTGCCGGAGACCGGGTCGGGCATGCCCGTCCCGTCCACGAGCGAGAAGTGCACCAGGGCCTCGGTCCGCGGCAGGGGCGCCGGCCGCATGATCCCCTCGTACCCGTGCTCGGCCAGCAGGGCCGTCAGCCGCGGGTCCCGCCGGGCGGGTTCCGGCTGCAGTGTCACGCGGGGCAGCAGCCGCGCGAGGTCGCGCACCGCGGTGCCCGACGCCGACCGCGGGTCGCCGACCACGACGATCTGCCGGCCACGTGCCAGCGCGGGGACCACGACCTCGACCGGCACGTGCTGCACCGCGTCGAGGATCACCAGGTCGGCACTGCGCTCGGGCGGCAGCAGGCGCGGCACCATCGTCGGCGTCGACACCCAGGTGGGCCGCAGCCGCCGCACGGTCGAGCCGTGCCCGGTCACCAGGTCGCGCATCGAACTCAGGCCGCCGCCGACCAGCGTCGCGTACAGGGCCTCGGCGTCCTCCCGCTCGTCGCGCATCGCCGCGCCGAGGTGCGCCCGCACCGCCGCCCGCACGGGCGCCGACAGCGAGTCGACGTGCCGCCGGTCGAGCTCGCGGAACCGGCCCGCGAGGGCGTCCAGGCCGGCACCGTCCTGCCCGGCGAGGTCCGGCTCGACGGCCAGGATCTGCTCGAACACGGACGACCACCACGTCAGCTCCAGCTCGGGGCCCACCAGGTCGGCCTCGACCCGGCGCTCACCGAGGTCGTCGACCAGCTCGCCGAGGCCGGACGCGCGCAGGCGCCTCAGCACCGCCGTCCGCTCGGGGAGCGGGGCCAGGGCGTCCTGCGTCTCGGACAGCGAGGCGAGCCGCTGGACCAGGGCGAACAGGTCGAGATCGAGCAGCTCGCCGCCCGCCTGCGAGGACCGCAGCACCGGTTCGAGCGCCTCGAGGTCGATGCGCACCGCCTCGTAGGTCTCCTCGACGCCCGCCAGCCCCTCGGGAAGGGTGGGCCAGCCGCCGCGCGGGCACTGTGCCTGCCAGACCTCGCGCTGCCGCTGCACCTCGACGAGCGCGGCGTGCATGTCCGGCACGCGCACGCCCGGCCGCACCATCTCGCGGGCCCGCCGCTTCAGCCGGCGCCGCTCCAGCCAGCCCATCTCGGCGCCCTGGTCGGCGCGCTGCTTGCGCGACGCCGTGGCCTGCACCATGTCGGCCGCGGTGCGCTCGAAGACCATCGGCTGGAACACGTCGAGCGTGCCCCGCATGCCGCCGAGCATCGCGAGCTGTTCGCCCCACTGCCGGGCGGTCGAGGCCTCGACCAGGCCCGTCACCTTGGAGACGTATTCGATCTGCTTGCGCAGCTCCGGCAGCGTGTGCTCGCCCAGGCGGGTGACGCGGGCAAGCGCGGCGCGCGCGTCCTCGTCGGTCAGGATGTGCGCGCCGAACCACGGGCTCGACGACGACTTGAGCGTGAACGCCCCCAGCTCGGCCGCCCGTTCGAGGTCGGCCGCGAGCTCGGCCCGACGCTCCGCGCCGAGGGCCAGCACCGACTCGGAGCCGAGCCGCACACGCGTGGCCGGCGCCGGCCGCTCGGACGTGAGCCGGGCCAGCGCCTGCAGCGCGTCGTAGGCCGAGACCCGCCACGGCTCACGCACCCGGTGCAGGGCCTCGATGTAGCCGGAGAGCTGCGCCCGAGACCCGATCAGGGCGTCCCGGACGCGCGCGACCTCGTCGGTGTCGATGCGCTCCTGCGCGGGCGCCATCGCCTCCAGCAGACGGCGCGACGTCGAGGTGCGCCAGGTCGGCACGGGCGCGATGTCCAGCAGCAGCCCGCCCAGGCCAAGCGTGTCCAGCCGGGCGGCCAGCGCGTCCGCAGCGCGGCGGTGCCCCGGCACGTACAGCACGGACCGGCCGCTCGCGTTCGCCTCGGCGACGACGGCGGACAGCGTGCCCGCGACGTCCGACCCGACGGGCGCGTCCACGAACAGGTGGCTGCCCGTCGCGAGCGCGTCCACGACGTGCCGCTGGTGCGGGTCCAGGTCGCCGACGCCGCGCTCGTGCGCCGGGTCGGCGTCCCCCACCCGTGACTCGGGGAGCTCCACCTTGCCGAGCTTGGTCACCGACGCGTCCACGCCGCCCAGCGCCGAGACCACCTCGTGGTCGCCCAGGCCGGACGCGAGCTCGTCGAGGTCGTCGACGAGCACCTGACCGGGGTGCACGAAGGTGCCCACGAGCACCCGCCGGTCCAGCCGGAACTCGCCCAGCACCGCGGAGCCGAGGCTCGCGACCCGGTCGAGCACGTCGGTCGGGTTGAAGCCCGCGAGGGTGAACGTCGCCTTGGCCAGCGCGACCGGGTCGAGCAGGGCACCGTGGGCGCGCAGCGTGCGCGCCACCACGGGGTTGATCTCAGCCGTGGGGTCGAGCGTGATGTCGTAGTCGCCCTCGCCGTCGCTCCGCGGCGTCAGCATGACCGGCCGCAGGATCACGGGCGCGCGCACCACGCGCGGCTCCTGGTCGTCCTCGTCCGACGCCGGGGCGGCGCCGCTCGCCGGCATCGCCAGCGTCACGATCGGCACGGACCCGGTCAGCGCCGGCGCGTCGGCCGGGCTGTCGGCCGAGTCCCCGCCCGCCTCTGCGGCGGACGAGGCCGACCCCGTGCCCGACGGGCCGAGCACCCGGGTCAGGGCCTCCATGTCGTCCGAGGTGGCGTCGGTGCCGCCCGCTGTGGGCCCCTCCGTCCAGGTCGCGACGCCGATCGCGAGGTAGGTGGGCGAGACCCCGTAGCGCTGCGCGTGCTCCGCGGAACGTGCGGCGACGGCCCGGGCCCGACGGCGGGCGGTCGGCAGCGCGCCGGCCTCGCGCACGAGGTTGGACAGGCGGGTGGGCCGGCCCGCGAAGAGCTGGGCGACACCCGACGGATGGGCGGCCGACAGGTCGATCACGGCCTCGCCGAGCAGTCCGACGTCGGCCAGGGAGGAACCCCCGGCGAGCCGGACGAGCCCGGCGCGCCACTGCGCGACCGACTCGGCCATGGGGTCCCGGACGGCGTCCGGCGTGGACCCCGGGGCCTCCGACGCGGCCAGCTCAGCGGCTGGGTCCACGTTCTCGTCCTTCAGCGCGGCCGAGAGCCCCTCGGACAGGTCGACCGAGATCTCGGGAGCGGCTGCGGTCTGGCGGCGTGCAGCGTTCACCCCAGCAAACTAACCGCGCGGCGTCCGCAAGGGCCGGACGCCACGCCGCGCGACACGCCGCACCACCGCCGTCCCCGGCGTGTCCGGCCCAGAAGTCACCCGGGTGAGCTGTGCGTCCGAACCTCGCGACGGGGTGGTCCGGGGCATGCAAAAGCCCCTCCGGCAGGGGGTCCGAAGGGGCTCAGCAGGTGCACCGAAGTCCACCGGGGTAATGACGGTGCGCACCGCGCAGGGGGCGGGCGATGCGCACCGTCTTGTGAGAGTCTGCACCTGTTCCAGGCGGACGTCAACACCGACTCGGACGATCGTCCAGGTTGCGGAAAACAGGTCACAAGAACGTTGTCGAGGTGCAAGTTTTCGCCTCGCGCGGGACCCTGCCAACCGCGACATCTCGCCGTTCCGGGGCCCTTCGGTCGGATCCGAAAAAAAGCCTGGACGGCGCCTCCTAAACTCGATCGTTTGTGAGCGCTCTCGTCGAGGCAGTCTTCCCCCGCAGGCTCGGCCGGCCGTTCCGCTGGCTCGTCTCCGCGTCGTGGACCAGCAACATCGGCGACGGCATCGCGCTCGCCGCCGGGCCCCTGCTGGTCGCGTCGCAGACCGACAGCGCCTTTCTCGTCGCCCTCGCCGCGATGCTCCAGCGGCTGCCGTGGCTGCTGTTCGGCCTCTGGGCCGGGGCGCTGGCCGACCGGCTGGACCGGCGCCGCGTCGTCATCGTCGCCAACGCGTTCCGGGCCCTGGTCATCGCCGTCCTGTGCGTCTTCATCGGGACCGGCACCGTGAGCATCGGCATGGTGCTCGCCGCGATGTTCCTCTACGGCACCGCCGAGGTCTTCGCGGACACCACCCAGCAGACACTCCTGCCCACCCTCGTGGCGCCCGCCGACCTCGGTGCGGGCAACCAGCGCATGCAGGCCGGATTCCTCGGCGCGAACCAGCTCATCGGCCCGCCGCTGGGCGCCTTCTTCTTCGCCGCGGGCATGGCCTGGCCGTTCGTGATCCAGGTGGTCTGCGTGCTGCTGGCGATCGTGCTCGTCTCCCGCATCGTGGCCCCGCCCGGCGTGTCGTTCGTCAACGTGCGCGACGCCGACACCCACGTCCGCAAGGACATCGCCGAGGGCCTGCGCTGGGTGTGGCACCACCCGCCCGTGCGCACGCTGTGCCTGGTCATCCTGGTCTTCAACATCACCTGGGCCGCCCCGTGGGGCGTGCTCGTGAAGTACTCGCTGGACCACCTGCACATGAGCGAGGTCGGCTACGGCCTGCTCACCACGGCGAGCGCGGTGGGCGGCGTCGTCGGCGTGCTGGCGTACGGCTGGCTGGAGCGGCACGTGAACCTGGCGACGCTCATGCGCGTCTGTCTGACGCTGGAGGTGCTCACCCACGGGGCGTTCGCGCTGACCACCACGGGCTGGGTGGCGATCGTGATCATGTTCGAGTTCGGCGTCTACGCCTTCGTCTGGGGCACGCTGTCCACGACGGTGCGGCAGCGCGCGGTGCCCAAGGCGTTCCAGGGGCGCGTCGCGTCGATCAACATGATCTGCGTGTTCGGCGGTCTCGTGATCGGGCAGGGCATCGGCGGCGTCATCGCCGAGCACTGGGGCCTCGTGGCCCCCTGGTGGTTCGCGTGTGCCGGAGCCGGGATCACCCTCGCGCTGGTCTGGCGCTCCCTGGGCCACGTGGCGCACGCCCAGGCCGCTGACTAGCAAAACGGCCGGCTCCCCCTCCCCTTCGAGGCCCGGGTTTCTTCTCTTTGGAGCGGTCCAAAGAGAAGAAACCCGGGCCTCAAAGGTGATCAGCTGGCAGCCGGGGCGGCCCCGGGCCACCGCAGGCTCAGCGGGCCTTCACGATCGGGATCGAGCCCGTCTCGGTGAACTCGCGCATGCGCTTGCTCACGGTCGACCGGCTGACGCCGACCTCCTCCGCGATCTCGCGGTACGTGCGGCCCTTGGTCCGCAGGTCGATCATGCGCTCGGCGTCCTGCGTACCGAGCTGGGTGTTCCGGCGCGGCGCCCGGCGCCGGGGAATCCCGTCGCGGACGTTCGCCGTGGCGCGGGCCGCCGCCTCGGCCGGCTCCACCGGCGCCTCCTCGGCGGCCAGGCCGTCCTCGTCGGTCGCCGCCTGGTCGAAGACCCCGTCCGGCTGCGGGGCCCGCTCCCGCACCTCGTCGCGCGGCGCCGCCAGGCTGGCGTACGCCACCCGGCGCTCCGCACCCTCCGGGACGCCGGCACCGGCGTCGGCAACTGCACCAGCACCGTTCCAGCCGCCGGGAGCGGCCTCCGCCCCGACGTCGCCGCGAGGTTCACCGGCGAACTCGGCCGCCACCGCGTCCGCGGCCCAGCGCTCGTAGTCGAGCGCTCCGACCTCCGAGCGCTCCCCGGTGTCCATCGCCTCGTCGACGAGGATCCCGGTGAGCCGCTGCCGGTCGGCCAGGTGCAGGCGGGCGACGTCGGCGGTCCCGTCGCCCACGGCCGCGAGCGCCTCGCACCAGGCGGCGACCTGCGCGCGCATCTCGGTGGGCGGCACGGTGCGCAGCGCCACGGAGCGGGCCCGACGGCGGCCGGCCTCGGCGCGGGCGAGCCGGCGGCGGGCGGTGCGCGAACCGTCGTTCAGGCTCTGTGCCCGGAACAGGTCCTCGGTGGTGAGGAACAGGGCGTGCATGCGGGCGGACTGGCGCAGCGCGGACCAGGACGTGCCGGTCGCCAGGTGGCGGTCGCCGATGAGGGCGAGGTGCCACATGAGCGCGGCGAGCAGGGGCACGATGAACCGGAACACGACGGCGCCGACAGGGTGGCCGATGTACGCCTCGTGCCAGGCGGCGAAGACGCCGGAGGCCGACGAGAGCGCCCAGGTCAGGGCGAGCAGGGTGCCGCCGGGCCGGTTGTCGCGGGCGGCCTCGCGGGCCAGGAGGGCGACGGTCACCAGCGAGAGCTCGAAGACGCCGGCGGTAGCGTAGGCGGTGCCCTGGCTCATCGCGAGCACGTCGATGCCGAACTGGACCATCGCCAGGTAGGCGGACCCGGTCGAGATGAGGGCGACGGACACCGCGCCCGTGAGCACCAGGTTGCGGGAACGGCGCGTGGGAACGGTCGTGACGGGGAACGCCCGGTCGGCGGGGGCCACGGTGATCTCTCCTTCGTCAGGTGCCTGTCGGACTGGATCCCGCGGCGGGACCGAACAACAGTTCGGATCGTCATACGGGCGGGCACGAAGATATCGGACAACTGTGACAACCCGGTATCGTCGGTCGCTCGGCTGCGCGTGCCACCGGCGCGGGGCACGATGGGCACGGCGCCGGGACCAGGCGCGTGGCGCGGACGCACGGGGAGAACACATGTCGCAGAGGACCTGGATCTGGGTGGCCGGCGTCGTCGCCGTCGTGCTCGTCGGGACGGCGGCCTGGTTCGGGTTGCGGGCCGGGCTCGATCCGGCCGAGGCCGCGCCGTCGGCGAGCCCGTCGGCGTCCGCCAGCCCGACCACCGCGAAGCCGACGCCGAAGGCGGCGGGCTACTCCCTCGCGGCCCTGCCCACGCCCGCCATCGACAAGCTGCTCCCCGGCGACCTGCCGCACACCAGGCTCGACACGCTCCGGGGCCTGCCCGGTTCGGTCGCCGAGCCGCGGAAGGCCCGGATCCCGGTCTGGGCGGCGCCCGACGTGACCAAGGCGCCGGTGCTCGCCCTCGAGTCCGACTACTACGACGCCGACGGCCGCTGGCTCGTGCTGGAGCGCCGGCCGGGCTGGGTCAAGGTGCTCGTCCCGTACGGGCGCGGCGCGCTGCCGTCGGACGACCCGGACCGGGTCAACGGCGTCTCGGGCTGGCTGCGCGGGAGCGACGTCGTGCTGGAGAAGGAGCGGCGCTCGGTGGTGGTCGACCTGTCGGACCGCACCGTGACCGTGAACCATGACGACGGCTCGCGGGACGTGCTCCCCGCCGGCGTCGGCGCGCCCGAGACGCCGACGCCGCGCGGTCTCACGCAGGTCTTCACCGTCACGGAGGCGGTGAACACCGGGATGTCGGTGTTCCTGTCGATGCAGAGCGAGTCCCTCGACGGCTTCTACGGCACCGACTACGCCGCCACCGCGCTGCACGTGGGCGAGGGCCAGGGCGGGACGGTCAGCAACGGCTGCATCCGGCTGACGAGCGCGGACTTCGAGCACCTCGCCGGCCTGGACCCGGGTGTACCGGTCCTGGTCCGGGCCTAGCGAGGCGTCCGCTTCACCGGCCGGTTCACCGTCCGGCTCAGCCCGCCGGGCAGTCCTCGTCCGCCGCCTTGCGGAAGCACCCCACGAAGTGGCCGGGGGCGTGCTCGACCAGCCCGAGGTCGTCAGCCGTGCCGCTCACCGAGCCCGCCTCGGCCTCCTCGCCCAGGGACCGCCCCTGGGCCGCGAGCGCCTCGTGGTACAGGCACCGTCCCGCCAGGCGCGCGGACCGCTGGGACTCCTCGGCCTCGACCTCCTCCCACGTGCGGTCCAGGTGCGGCACCGAGGCCAGCAGGTCGCGGGTGTAGGGGTGCAGCGGGTCGTCGAAGACGGCGCTGGTGACGCCGCGCTCCACGACGCGCCCCTTGTAGAGGATGACCACCCGGTCGGAGACGTAGTTGCCGAGCGAGAGGTCGTGCGTGACGAACAGGATCCCGAGGCCGCGCGACTTGAGCTCGCCCAGCAGGTTGAGCACGTCGATGCGGGTCGAGGCGTCGAGCATCGAGATGATCTCGTCGGCCACGAGCAGCTCGATGTCGAGGAGCAGGGCGCGCGCGATGAGCAGGCGCTGGAGCTGACCGCCGGAGAGCTGGTGCGGGAACTTGCCGAGGATGTCGCCGGGTTCGAGGCTGACCGCCCCCAGTGCTTCCTCCAGGCGGCCGCGCCAGTCGGCCTGGGACACCCGCGGGAAGTAGGAGCGCCGCAGCGTCTCGAACGTCCGGTCCACCTTGTAGATCGGGTTGAACGAGCTGAACGGGTCCTGGAAAACGCCCTGGACCTTGCGGTAGTAGTCGCGCCGGGCCCGGAACCCGAGCCGGGTGACGTCGCGCCCGTCGAACGTGATGCTGCCGCCCGTGGAGTCGAGCAGGTGGAGCACCATCTTGCCGATGGTCGACTTGCCGCTGCCGGACTCCCCGATGAGCGAGACCACCTCGCCCCGCTGGACGTCGAGGCTGACCTGACGCACGGCGTGCAGGTCGGAGGTGCCGAAGGTGCCGGTCTTGTAGACCTTGTCGAGCGCGTCGATCGTCAGCATCAGCTCACCGCCCAGCACGCGACCTGGTGCCCCTCGGCGACCTCGCGGAAGGGCGGGGCCTCGGCGCACCGGTCGTGCGCGAGGGGGCAGCGGTCGCGGAACCGGCAGCCGGCGGGCGGGTCGAGGAGCGACGGCGGCCGGCCCTCGATGCCTTCGAGCCGCTGCTCCTCGTACCGGTCGCCCACCTTGGGCAGCGCCCCGATGAGCATCTTCGTGTACGGGTGCAGGGGCGCGTCGATGATCGTCCGGGCCGGCGCCTTCTCGGCGAGGTGCCCGGCGTACATCACCAGGATCGTGTCGGCCACCTGGAACAGCACGGAGATGTCGTGGGTGATCACGATCATGGACCGGACGAACCCATGGTCGCGGAACTCGACGAGCGCCCGGGCGACGGCCTTCTGCGAGGACACGTCGAGCGCCGACGTCACCTCGTCGCCGATCAGCAGCGACGGGTTCAGCAGCGTGGACAGCACGAGCACCACACGCTGCTTCATGCCGCCGGACAGCTCGATCGGGTAGCGCTTCAGCACGTCGGTGTCGAGGCCGACGAGCTCCAGACGCCGTTCGAGCTCCGGCAGCACCTCCGCGTAGCGCACGTTGTGCGCCGCGAGGAGGTCACGGATCATCCGGCCGATCTTGCGGGTCGGGTTCATCGCCGACATCGCGTACTGCGGGATGAGGGACACCTCGCGGTAGCGGTGGCGGCGCATCGCGCCGTCGTCGCCGATGGGGAGCTTCTCCCCGTCGAGGGCGACGGTGCCGCCCACGTGCTCCATGCGGGTGTCGAGGCGGATCAGGGCCTTGCCGAGCGTCGTCTTGCCGCAGCCGGACTCCCCGGCGATGCCCATGATCTCGCCGTCGGCCACCTCGAAGCTGACGCCGTCGAGAGCCTTCACCGGGCCGCGCAGGGTGCGGTAGTGGACCCTCAGGTCGGTCACGGAAAGGGTCATCACATCTCCCGCAGCTTGGGGTTGAAGACCTCGTCGAGGCCGACGTTCATGATGTAGAGCGAGCCCACGATGAGCGTGATCCCCAGCCCCGGCGGGATGAACCACCACCACAGCCCCAGATGGAGCGCGCTCCACTGCACGGCCTGGTTCATCATCAGGCCGAGCGACATGGCGTTCGTGGGCCCGAGCCCGATGAAGTCGAGCGACGCGGCGGTCAGGATGGACCCGCCGAACAGCAGCACGAACGTCATGAACAGGTAGGAGTACATGTTGGGCGCCACCTCGCGCCGCAGGATCGTGCCCACCCCCACGCCGGACAGCCGCGCCAGGTCGATGAAGTCCCGCGAGCGCAGCGACAGGGTCTGCGCCCGCACCGCGCGCGCCACCCAGGGCCAGCTGAACACGCCGATGTACAGCGCCTGCATGGGCACGCTGCGCACGCCCAGGTAGGCGTTGATGATGATGAGCACCACGAAGCCGGGGATCACCAGCACCACGTTGGTCAGCATGTTGAGCAGCTCGTCGATCAGGCCGCCGCGGTAGCCCGCGACGAACCCGATGGTCATCCCGATGACGGCGGCCACGCCGCCGCCCAGCAGGCCCACGAGGAACGTGGACCGCAGGCCGGCGACGAACTGCGCGAAGACGTCCTGCCCGAACGTCGTCGTGCCGAACGGGAAGTCCGCGGACGGCGGCGCCATGGGCGGCCCCGCGTAGTCCATCGGCGCGAACCTGAGGAACAGCGGCCCGAGCAGGCCCAGCAGCAGGAACGCGAGCACCACCACCGAGCCGATCACGACCTTGGGATTGCGCAGCGCGAAGTACAGCGTCTCGCGTGCGTCTCCCCCGGGCTTGCGGCCCGACGGCGCCGGGGTCGCCCCCGGCTGCTCGGTCGCCTCGGTCCCGGGTCCCGCCGTCGTCGGTGTCGCCGTCATGAGGTGGCCCCCGTCAGTCCGGTCCGCGTGCGGGGGTCCACCAGCACGTAGACGATGTCGATCACGAAGTTGGCCAGGAGCACGCCGATCACCACGAACAGCAGGGTGCCCTGCAGCAGGAAGAAGTCCTGGTTCTGGATGGCGGACAGCACGAGCTTGCCCAGGCCCGGGTAGGCGAACACGATCTCCGTCACCAGGGCGCCGCCCAGGATCGTGCCGAGTTGCAGCGCCAGGCCCGTGATCTGCGGCAGCATCGCGTTGCGGAACGCGTACTGCCGCACGAGCCGCTTGGGCGCGCCGAGCGCGGACAGGTAGTTCGCGTAGTCGGACTCGAGCTCGTAGATGATCAGGTTCCGCATGCCGATCGCCCAGCCGCCCAGGGACACGAGGAACAGCGAGAGGAACGGCAGCACCCAGTGCTGCAGCAGGTCGCCGGCGAACGCCCACGACCACTGCGGCACCATCCCGAAGTCGTAGCCGCCCGCCACGGGGAACCAGCCGAGCGCGACGCCGAGGCCCCACGCGAGCAGGATCGCCAGCCACATGTACGGCATCGCCGTGATCAGGTAGCCGACGGGCAGGGCCACGTTGTCGAGCCAGCGGCTGCGCGCCGCCATGGCCCCCACGCTGTTGCCGATCACGAAGCTCAGCAGGATCGCGGGGATCATGATGCCCAGCGTGTAGGGCACGGCGTCGAGCACGACCTGGCTCACGGGCGCGGGGAACAGCCACACGCTCGTGCCCAGGTCACCGCGGAACAGCGCGGCCCAGTAGTTCAGGTACTGCTGCCAGAGCGGCAGGTCGAGCCCGAACGTCCGCTCGTAGTACGCGGTCATGGCCGCGATCGTCTCGGGGTGCTGGACGGCGGCGCGCGCCACCATCCGCTGGACCGGATCCCCCGGCATGAGCCGGGGGATCAGCCAGTTCAGCGTGACCGCGACGACGAACGTCAGGCCGTAGATCACGGTCTTGCGAGCGAGATAGCCGCGCATACGTCAGGAGGCCGGCTCGAGGGCGAGCAGCGTGTTGATGCCACCCATCTGCACGTACCCGTTCCACATGATCGGGAAGTACGCGTCCTCGCGACCCTCCTTGGGCCAGTTGGTCCACTGCGACTCGTTGTACTGGGCCCACGCGCCGTTGTACCAGAGCGGGATCGCCGGCAGGTCGGTCATGAACTTCTCCTGGACCTTCGACAGCGTCTCGGAGAACTCGGGC
The DNA here is from genome assembly GCF_055598465.1 of Promicromonospora sp. NPDC110617. Classification (NCBI taxonomy): domain Bacteria; kingdom Bacillati; phylum Actinomycetota; class Actinomycetes; order Micrococcales; family Promicromonosporaceae; genus Promicromonospora; species Promicromonospora sp. NPDC110617. The sequence continues at coordinate 318,578 of NZ_JBVKBM010000004.1, read as the reverse complement.
GTGCCGCTCTCGGTGCGCGAGAGGTCCTCGACGAGGTCCCACGCCTCCTTGTCCTCGTAGCGGCCGAAGTTGCCCGCCAGCATCTGCTCCTGGATCGGCTGGTAGAACGCGTAGTTGTAGTAGGTCCACGGCGTGTTGCTCACACCCGCGTTGCCGTTGATCACCAGGTCGAAGTCGCCGGTGGCCCGCGCGTCGTCGACGGCGCCCGCGTCGGGGAAGTCGGCGGTCACCTTGATGCCGACGGCGGAGGCGTCCTCCGCGATGACGCGCGCGGCCTCCATCCAGTCGGTCCAGCCGGCCGGGACGATCAGCTTCAGGTCGATCGCCTCGCCGTCCGGCGTCTCGACGAACCCGTCGCCGTCGGTGTCCTCGTACCCGGCGTCGGCCAGGATCGACTTGGCCTCGTCCGCGTCGAAGGTGAAGCCGTGCTCGGCCACGACGTCCTCGTCGTAGTACTCCTCGAACGCCGGCACCAGGCCGGACGGGTGCGCCTTCGCCACGAGACCGCCGTAGGCGTTCGTCACGATCTTGTCCACGTCGATCGAGCGCGCCAGGGCCTGCCGGAAGTCGACGTCGTCCATCGGCGGGCGCGTCTGGTTCGGGATCAGGTTGGCGGACGCCGCCGCCAGCATGTACGGCTCACCCTCGTAGTACGTGCTGACCTGGCCGGTGTCGACGAGCTGGTTGACGCCGGGCAGGAAGTTGTTGCTCAGGTCGAGGCCGCCGGACAGCATCAGGCCGAGCGCCACCTCGTTGGAGGTGTTCACGACGTCGACGATGTACTTCATCGGCATCTCGAGGCCGAGCTCGCCGCGCGCCCACCAGTCGTCGTTGCGCTCCCAGACCATGCGGTCCTGGGCGACGGCGGAGAACTTGAACGCGCCGGAGCCGATCGGGTCCTCGTTCGGGTTGGACAGCAGCTCCTCGTCCGACCAGTCGCCCATGATGTGCTCCGGGACGACCATCGTGCTGTAGAGCCAGTTGTCCCACTCCTGGTAGCGGGGGTCGGAGAACGTGAACTCCACCGTGGTGGGGCTGGTCGCCTCGACCTTGTCGAGCCAGGTCCACAGGTTGCTGTACGGCACGGCGTCGACCTTGCCGAGCTCGGTGGTGAAGACGACGTCGTCGGCGTCGAGCGTCTCGCCGTCCTGCCAGGTCAGGCCCTCACGGAGGGTGAGCTCGTAGGTCTTGTCGCCGGTCCACTCGCCGCCCTCGGCGAGCCAGGGCGTCAGCTCGAGGGTGATCGGGTCGAACTGGAACAGCGGCTCGTAGAGCAGGCCGCGCGCACCGGTGGCGTGCCCGGAGCTGGGGATCGGGTTCCACGACGTGGGCGGGCCCCACTGGGTGCCGCTCGTGAAGAGCGTCTCCTCGCGGGGGTACTCGGCCACGAGGGCGTTGGCCGAGTCCATGCCCTCCGCGGACGCGTACGGGTTGGACGTCGTGGGTGCGCTCCCACCGCCGCCGGAACAGCCGGCGAGCAGCACGCCCGCCGCGGTGGCAGCCACCAGGGCCAGCATGCCCCGGGACCTGGTCTGTCGAAGGAACATCGTCGATCCTCTCCGCCCGCACGGCCGTCGTGCGGACCAGGCGCGTCGTCGCGCCGGGTTGCTGAGCATCGTTGTGGGTCGGAGAGGGATTGGTCAAGGTTTGTCAGCTATGTTGCGCAATCGACACCTACGCCCGACCCGGGCGCTGAGCGCGCCGGGCCGGGCGGCCGGTAGGCTGTGTGCGGCGGTCGGGGCTGCACCCCGGCCGCCGCACGCGGTTCTCCTCCTGGAGAAGCGCGAGCGCCTGTAGCTCAGTGGATAGAGCACCGCTCTCCTAAAGCGGGTGTCGGCAGTTCGAGTCTGCCCAGGCGCACCTACTGCTCGGCGGGCGCCGCCGGGCGGTCGGGCGCCAGGCGCGCAGTACGTGCCTCGGCCCGTTCCCCGCCCCGCACCAGGGTGGCCACCACCATGACGACGAGCCCGGCCAGGGTCACGAGGGCGCCGGCCCACAGCGGCGACGTGTACCCGAGGCCGGCGGCGAGCGTCAGCCCGCCCACCCAGGCACCGAACGCGTTGCCGATGTTGAACGCCGCGATGTTCGCGCCGGAGGCGAGCGTCGGCGCCGCCGACGCGTGCCGCATGACCCGCATCTGCAGGCCCGGCACGGTCGCGAAGCCGACGGCGCCCATCAGCACCAGGCTGATCATGGTCGCGACCTGGCTGGTCGCGGTGAGCGCGAAGACGGCCAGCACCACGGTGAGCAGCACCAGCAGCGTCAGCAGGGTGGCCCCGAGGTTCTTGTCCGCGGCCTTGCCGCCCACCAGGTTGCCCACGAACAGGCCCGCGCCGAACAGGATCAGCAGCCAGGGCACGGTCGAGCTCGCGAACCCGCTGACCTCGGTCAGCGTGAACGCGATGTACGTGAAGGCGCCGAACATGCCGCCGTAGCCGAGCACGGTCACGGCGATCGACAGCCACACCTGCGGCGCGCGGAACGCCGCGAGCTCGCCGCGTAGGCCGGGACCGGGCTGCCCGCTCGGCCCCGCGGCGTCGTCGGGCACGCCTACCCGGGCCGGCACCAGCAGCGCGATGCCGATGAAGGCGAGCACGCCGATGCCGGTGATGGCCCAGAAGGTCGAGCGCCAGCCGGCCGCCTGGCCGAGCAGGGTGCCGAACGGCACGCCGAGCACGTTGGCGACGGTCAGACCGGCGAACATGATCGAGATGGCGGCGGCGCGCCGGTCGCGGGCGACCAGGTCGGCCGCGACGACCGCGCCGATGCCGAAGAAGGCGCCGTGGCACAGGGCCGCGACGACCCGGCCGAGCATCATCAGCTCGTACGTCGGTGCCACGGCGGACACCAGGTTGCCCGCGATGAACAGGATCATCAGGCCGAGCAGGGCCTTCTTGCGGTCCACCCGGGTCAGGGCGGCGGTGAGACCGACCGCACCGACCGCGACGGACAGCGCGTAGCCGGAGATGAGGTAACCGGCGACGGTCTCGGTGACGCCGAAGTCCGTGGCCACCTCGGGCAGCAGACCCATGATGACGAACTCGGTGAGGCCGATCCCGAAGCCCCCGATGGCGAGGGCCCACAGGGCGACAGGCATGACAGCGCTCCTTGAGGTGCGGGGTGGTGCGGGGTGGCCGGCTCGTGCGGGGTGGCCGGTTCGTGCCGGGCCGGCTCGTGCCGGCGGGGTGCTCGTCAGCCGTTGAAGCGGTCCGGGTGCGGGCCGGTGCGCCCGTCCCGGTCCAGGGCGTCGATCGCCGCGACCTGCTCGGCGGTGAGCTCGAACCCGAGGACGTCGAGGTTCGACGCGATGCGGGCCGGCGTGACCGACTTGGGGATCACGACGTTGCCGTGCTGCAGGTGCCAGCGCAGGACCACCTGCGCGGCGGAGACCCCGTGCGCGCGGGCGGCCTCGGTCACGGCCGCCTCGTCGAGCACCGCGCCCTGCGCGAGCGGGCTCCACGCCTCGGTGACGATGCCCAGCCCCGCGTGGTGGGCGCGCAGCTCGCGCTGCTGCAGGGCGGGGTGCAGCTCCACCTGGTTGACGACGGGGCGCACGCCGGTCGCGGCGACGATCGCGTCGAGGTGTGCCGGCTGGAAGTTCGAGACGCCGATCTCCCGGACCAGGCCGGCCTCGCGGGCCTCGACGAGCCCCTCCCAGGCGGCGACGGACTGCCCGCGCCCGGGCGCAGGCCAGTGGATCAGGTACAGGTCGAGGGCGTCGAGGCCGAGCAGCTCCAGGCTGCGCTCCAGGGCCGGGCGCACGGCGCCGCGCGCCATGGAGTCGGTCCACAGCTTGCTGGTGACGAAGAGGTCGTCGCGCGCGAGCCCGGACTCCGCCAGGGTGCGGCCCACGCCCGCCTCGTTGCCGTAGATGGCGGCGGTGTCGATGCTCCGGTATCCGGCTTCGAGCGCGTGGCCGACGGCGCGGGTGGTCTCGGCGTCCGGCACCTGGAAGACGCCGAACCCGACCTGCGGCATGGTCGCGCCCGGGCGGGCGGCGTTGGGGAGGGCGACGGCGGGGGTCTCGACGGGGGAAGACATGAGGGCTCCTTGCTGTTCTCCGAACGGTGCCCACTGTGCGTACGCGGACACCTGGCGGACGCGTTTAGTTGCACGCGCCTCCTAGATAGTTGCACGCGCGCACTAGTTGCACAAGCGCTATAGTTGGAGACAGGAATCACGCCCGACGAGGAGGGCCCATGGGAATCGCCGACGACGCCGTCGAGATCCGTGCCCAGGGCTGGCGAACGCTCGCCGCACTGCACGGCATGATCGACACCGCGCTCGAACGCGCGCTGCAGGCCGAGCACGGCCTGTCCGTCGTGGAGTACACGGTGCTGGACGCGCTGTCCCGGCAGGACGGCTGGCACATGCGCATGCAGCAGCTCGGCCGCGCGACCGCGCTCTCGCCGAGCGCCACGACGCGCCTGGTCAACCGCCTGGAGGACCGCGCGCTGCTCACGCGCGTGCTGTGCCAGGACGACCGGCGCGGGATCTACACCGAGCTCACCCAGGCCGGCGAGAAGCTGCTGGTGGCCGCGCGCCCCACGCACGACCGCGCGCTGCACGAGGCACTGCAGGAGGCGGAACAGGTGCCGGAGCTGGCCGGCCTCGTGGGCACGCTGGGTGGGGTGGGCGCGGGGGTCTGAGCAGGCCCACCCCCGGAAGCGCGCCGAATGCGACGGCGGGATCCCGCCAGCACCACGGAGTCCTGCGGCCGAGGCTTGAGCCATGACGAACACGTACGACGACAACTCCCCGATCGCCCTGGTCACCGGAGCGAACAGAGGACTCGGCCTCGCCGTGGCCAGAGAGCTGGCAGAGGCCGGCGCCACCGTGCTGGTGGGCGGGCGTGACACCGCACGGGCGGCGGCCGCGGCGACGACCCTGCGCGAGGCGGGGCTCCCCGCCCGGCCGGTGACGCTCGACGTGACCGACCCTGCCCAGGTGACGGCCGCCGTGGAACACATCGAGCTCCAGTACGGCCGCCTGGACATCCTGGTCAACAACGCTGGCATCCTGCCGGAGGCCACCGCACCCGACCAGGAGCACCCGCTGGACCTGACCATGTTCCGCTCGACGTTCGAGACCAACCTGTTCGGCGCTGCGGCGGTCACACAGGCGATGCTGCCGCTGCTGCGGCGGTCCGCCGCCGGGCGCATCGTGAACGTCTCGACCGCGATGGGCTCGCTGACCGAGCAGCTCGACCCGCGGTCGCCGTACTTCGGCCTGGTGCTGCCCGCCTACCAGGGCTCGAAGGCCGCGCTCAACGCCCTGACCGTGTCCCTGTCCAAGTCGCTGGCGGACACACCGATCCTCGTGAACTCGGTCTGCCCGGGCTGGGTCCAGACCGACCTGGGTGGTCCGGACAACCGGGCGGCGGCGCCGACGTCGCCCGAGGAGGCGGCACCGGTCGTGGCGCGCATGGCCCTGCTCGGGCCGGACGGCGCGACCGGGACCTTCGTGGACCAGGCGGGTCCCCTCGCCTGGTGACCTGATCGGACGGGCACGCCCACGGTGCGCCCGTCCGCAGGGACGGACGCGCCGTGGGCCAGGTCCGGTCAGAGGACCGCGCGGAGGAACTCCTGGGTCCGCTCGTGCTCCGGCGACGTGAAGATCGCCTCCGGGTGCGCCTCCTCGATGATCTTTCCGCCGTCGAACATCAGCACCCGGTTGGAGACCTCCCGGGCGAACTGCATCTCGTGCGTGACGATCAGCATGGTGATGTCCGTGGTCTCGGCGATGTTCCGGAGCACCCCGAGCACGTCGGCGACGAGCTCCGGGTCGAGCGCGGAGGTGACCTCGTCCAGGAGCAGGATCTCCGGCTCCATGGCCAGCGCCCGCGCGATGGCGACGCGCTGCTGCTGCCCGCCGGACAGCTGGGTGCAGCGCGCGTCGCGCTTGTCGGCCAGGCCCACCTTCTCCAGCAGGTCCTCGGCCCGGGCGACCGCCTGGGCCTTGGGGATCCCGAGCACGTGGACCGGGGCCTCGATGATGTTCTCCAGCACCGACATGTTCGGGAACAGGTTGAACTGCTGGAACACCATCCCGACCCGACGCCGCACGAGGCTGCGCCGCTTCTCCGAGATGGCGACGCGCTTCCCGCCGCGGATCTCGTGCGTGTACGGCTGCCCGTCCACGAGGATCAGGCCGTCGTTCGCCTCCTCCAGCGTCATGAGCAGCCGCAGGATGGTGGTCTTGCCGGAGCCCGACGGCCCGATCAGCGTGACGCGGTCCCCCTTGGCGACCGTGAAGTTCAGGCCGTCGAGCACGACGTTGTCGCCGAAGCGCTTGCCGACGCCCTGGAACTCGATCGCAGGGGTGGTGTCGTTGTCAGGCAAGGCGGTTCTCCATTCGGCGGACGAGCAGCGAGGTCGGGTAGCTCACCAGGAGGAAGAGCAGGCCGGCGAGGGTGATCGCCTCGATGTAGCGGAAGTTCGCACCTCCGTACGCCTGCGCGGCGGCGTACATCTCGACCACGTAGATGAAGGCCAGGAACGGCGTCTCCTTGAACATCGAGATCGCGTAGTTCCCCAGGCCGGGCAGCGTGTTCCGGATCGCCTGCGGCAGGATCACCGCACGCCACGTCCGGCTCCTCGGCAGGTCGAGCGCGACCGCCGCCTCCCACTGCCCCCCCGGCACCGCGTCGATGCCGGCCCGGTAGACCTCTGACATGTACGTGGCGTAGTGGATGCCGAGCACCACGCAACCGACGGCGAGCGACGGGAACTGCGTGAACATCAGGTTGGCGAACACGAGCTGCACCAGCAGCGGCGTGGACCGGATGAACTCGACCAGGAAGCCCACCGGCATGGTGACGGCCCGCACGCGGGACCGCCGCACGACGGCGACGACGAGTCCCAGCACCGCGGCGATGATCATGCCCACCACGGTCGCCAGGACGGTGATGCCCAGGCCCTTGACGAGGTCGGGGAACACCGCGGCGGCGTGGTCCCAGCTCCAGAAGTCGTTCATGACCGCACCTCCGTCCCTGCGGTCCGCGCGGGGGTCAGGCGCAGGATCTCGCGCAGCGACGGTCCCTGACCGACCTGGTTCTTGGCGCGGGCCTCGAGCGCGTTCATGATCAGCGTGAGCGCGTAGGCGAACACGAAGTAGAGCAGCAGGCCCACCGTGTAGGCGAACACCGTGTCGGTCGTGCCCTTGCGCAGCTCCCCGATGAAGAAGTTGAGGTCGTGCAGCGTGATGTAGGCCGCCAGCGCCGAACCCTTGACGAGCTGGATCAGCAGATTGGTGAACATGGGCATCATCAGAGGCCAGGCCTGCGGGAGGATCACGCGGCGCAGCCGGTGCACGCCACCCAGGTCGAGGGCCGTGGCCGCCTCCCACTGACCGGTGGGCACGGAGTTGATCGAGCCGCGCACCACCTCGGCGGCGTAGGCGCCGTAGTTGAGGCCGAGCGCGAGGATGCCGCAGGCCAGCGGGTCGAGCTCGACGTAGAAGGGCGGGAGCGGCAGCACGTAGTACAGCCAGAAGATCTGCACCACGAGCGAGGTGCCGCGGAAGAACTCCACGACCACCCGGGACGGCACCCGCGCCCACCTGGTCCGGGCCCGGGAGCCCAGCCCGAGGATGAACGCGATGATCAGCGCGAGTGCGGCACCGGCGATCGTGAGCTCGAGAGTGACGAGAATCCCTTCGCCGAGCTGCGGCAGCAGATCGACGAGTACGTGCATGTTGTCGGACACGTGCCGGGTCAGCCGTCCAGGCCGAGCTCCGGGGCCAGGTCCTTGGCCAGCGACTCGAGGTCGCCCTCACAGAGCTTCTCGGCGGTCAGGCCCTCGACGGGACGCTCGGCGGCAGTGAAGCCGAACGGGCCTGCGATCTCCATCCAGCGGTCCTCGTCGGAGACGATCTCGGCGAGCTTCTCGTTGTAGGCGTCGCGGAGGTCCTCCTCACCCTTCGGGAAGACGGTCGCACCGGCACCGATCTGGGGCACGCCGTCGATCACGGCGACGAAGGAGTCGGTGACCTCGACGTCGGCGTTCGAGCGGGCCACCAGCGCGTTGAGCGAGATGGCGGTCAGCGCCGACGCGTCGGCGCGCCCCGAGGTGACGGCGTCGAGCGCGTCCTGCGGCGAGCCGACCTTGACGGTCTCGATCCCGAGGGACTTGGTGTAGCCCTCCTCGATGGCGCCGCTGAGCACGGCGAGCTTCACGCCGGCGTCCTTGGCGGACTGCATGTCCGTCAGGTTGTCGGGATTGCCGGTCGGCGTCAGGAACGCGGTCGTGTACATGATCTCGGGCTCGGAGAAGATGGCCTCCGAGCAGCGCTCGGGGAGGATCGACATCCCCGCGCTCACGGCGTCGTACCGACCCGCGGTCAGGCCGGGGATGAGCGAGTTCCACTCGGTCTGCACGCCCTCGACGGTGTCGATGCCGAGCTCGCCGAAGATCGCCTCGTTGAGCTTGATGGTGGCTCCGGTCAGCTCGCCGCCGTCCTCGTAGGAGTACGGCTCCTCGCCGTTGAACGCGACGGTGATGGCGCCGTCGTCCTGGAGCTGCTGCAGGGCGCCACCGGCATCCTCCGGGGCTGTCGACGTGCACGCGGCCAGCGCGACCAGGGTGAGTACGGACCCTGCGGCGACGACGGCTCGGCGGAGCGGGCGGACGCTTGATCTAGACATGGTTCCCTTCACGCCACCCGGCGGATATGGCAAAGGCCGGGTGGGCTGGAGTTCACGGACGACTCGCCACCGTAGCGGGATGGCGACGTTCAGACAATCTAGCGTTCGACATTAGGATTGTCTACAATCTGCAAGTTCACCCGGCCGGCGCCACCCCTGCTACCGCCGTGGCCACACAGATGTCCGCGCACCGGCGATGATGGTCGTCATCGACGTTGCGCTCACGGAAGGAGCACTGATGTCCCACCCGCCACGGGCCTCCCTGGCGACCGCGCCGTCCTTCTCGCGTGTGACGCGTCCCTCGACCGTCGACCTGATCCAGACCGAGCTGCGCAACGCGGTGTACGCGGGCGTGCTCGCCGTCGGCTCGCCGATCCGGGAGGTCGAGGTCGCGACCCAGCTCGGCGTGAGCCGCGGGCCGCTGCGGGAGGCCGCCCAGCGCCTCGTCCAGGAGGGGCTGCTGGTCGCCACTCCCGGCCGCGGCATGCGCGTGGCGACCATCTCCCGGGAACGGCTGCCGGCCCTCTACGAGGCCCGCAAGTCGGTGGAGATCACCGCGGCCCGCCTGCTCGTCCGGTCGGGGGACGACGCCGCGCTGGCCACCGTGCGTCGGGCCCATGACGAGCTCGTGGACGCGAACCGGACGGGTGACGCGCGCCGCGTCGGCGGCGCCGACCTGAACCTGCACTGGGCGCTCGTCGCCGCGACGGGCAACCCGTGGCTCACCCGCTGGATGACCACGCTCATCGTCGAGGTGCGGATGGCCACGTTCTCCGTGAGCGACGAGTACGTGGTGCGCAAGGACACGGCCGACGCACACGCGGTGATCGTCGAGCGCCTGGCGGCGCGCGACGAGGACGGCCTGGTCACGGTCATCACCGAGATGCTCGACGGCGCCGTCGCCCGGCTGCTGGGCCGCGAGGACGAGCCCGTCGAGACGCTGGAGGAGCCCGCCGACGCGCCGGCGATCACGCTGGGCCCGATCGACGCCCCGGACGAGCTGTAGGGGTCGAGCCGCCTCGCTGGTCGAGCCTGTCGAGACCCGGCCCGCTGGTCGAGCCTGTCGAGACCCGGCTCCCCGGACGACCGCCTAGACCCAGGCCGCCGGGTCCGCGAGGACGGCACGGAGCACCTCGCGCGCCCCGCCCGTGAGCGCGGCCTGCGGACCGGCCTGCGCGGCCCGCACCTCCAGGTCCACGAACGGCGCCGCGAGCACGCGGTCGGCCAGCACGGCCTCGACGTCGGCCCGGAGCCACGGCAGCAGCTCGGTGTAGGCGCCGCCCAGCACGATGGTGGACACGTCGAGGAGGTTCACGAAGTCCGCGAGCGCCGAGCCGAGGGCCCGGCCGGCGGGTATCGCGGCGGCTCCTGCCTGGGTGCCCGCGGCGGGTGTGGTGGCGTCCCGCTCGGTGAGCAGGGCGACGAGCGCGCCGAGGGGCGCGTCCGGGGGCAGGCCCGCGGCGCGCATCATCGCCTCCTTGCCGGCGTACTGCTCCAGGCAGCCGAACGCGCCGCAGGAGCAGCGCGGCCCGGCGGGGTCGACGACGACGTGCCCGATCTCGCCGTTCCAGCCCCGCTCCCCCAGGAAGAGCGCCCGGTCGACGACGATGGCGGCGCCGATGCCGACGTCGCCGGAGACGAAGACGAACGAGTCCGGGGCCGCGACGTCGGAGCCGCCGGCGAGCTCCGCGAGCGCGGCGAGCTTGGCCTCGTTGGCGATGCGGACGGGCAGCTCGCCGAGGCCGAGCAGCGGGACGGGGTCGAGCGAGGACCAGCCCAGGTTGGGCGCGACCTCCAGCAGGCCGGTGCGCGGGTCCACCAGGCCGGGAAGGGCGAGCCGCGCGCCCGCGACCGTCATGCCGGCGGCGGCGACACCGTCGGACACCTCGCGGGCGAGCTCGCCGAGCTGCCGCAGCACCACGGCCGGGTCGCTGTCGTGGAGCGCGCCGGGGACCACGCGGTCGACCACGACGTCGCCGGTGAGATCGAGCACACGCACGCCGAGGTAGTCGACGTTCACCTCGAGCCCGAGGCCCACCACGGACCGCGGCGCCGGGACGAGCGGGACGGCGGGCCGTCCCGCGCGGCCGCCGGTCACGGCGGGCAGCTCACGCACGAGCCGGGCGGCCACGAGCTGGTCCACCAGCGTGGACACCGTCGCGCGGGCCAGACCGGTCGCGGCGGCCACCCCCGCGCGTGAGAGTGGTTCCGGCACCTCGAACACGGCGCGGGCGACGAGCTCCAGGTTGTGCTCGCGCAGGGAGTGCTGTCGGGCCGCGACGGAGCCCGCTCGCGTCGTGGTCTCGTGTGCGGTCCCGGCGGTGGTCACGCCTTGACTGTAGCCGAGGCTCGCGTAATAGTTCATCCGTACAACAAATGCGGCGCCGCATGCCGGGGCCGCCCTCGACGAGGAGACCCCGTGAGCGACATCAAGTACTCGTTCGGCCTGTGGACCGTCGGCTGGCCTGCCGCCGACCCCTTCGGTACGGCGACCCGCCCCGACCTGGACCCGGCCGAGTCGGTCCGCAAGCTCGCCGACCTCGGCGCCTGGGGCTTCACGTTCCACGACAACGACGTCTACCCCTTCGGCTCGGACGACGCCGAGCGTCAGAAGCACATCGACTCCGTCAAGAAGGCCTCCGCCGACACCGGCCTGGTCTGCGAGATGGTCACCACCAACACGTTCACGCACCCCGTGTTCAAGGACGGCGCGTTCACCTCCAACAACCGCGACGTGCGCCGCTTCGGCCTGCGCAAGGTGCTGCGCAACGTGGACCTGGCGGCCGACATGGGTGCCTCCACGTTCGTCATGTGGGGTGGCCGCGAGGGCACCGAGTACGACAACTCGAAGGACCTCAACGCCGCGCACGCGCGCTACGCCGAGGGCATCGACACCGTCGCCTCGTACATCAAGGAGAAGGGCTACGGGCTCAAGATCGCCCTCGAGCCCAAGCCCAACGAGCCGCGCGGCGACATCTTCCTGCCGACGATCGGCCACGCCATCGCGCTGATCGACTCGCTCGACAACGCCGACATCGTGGGCCTCAACCCCGAGGTGGGCCACGAGCAGATGGCCGGCCTGAACTACACGCACGGCATCGCGCTGGCGCTGCACGTCGGCAAGCTCTTCCACATCGACCTGAACGGTCAGCACGGCCCCAAGTACGACCAGGACCTCGTGTTCGGTCACGGCGACCTGCTCTCCGCGTTCTTCACGGTGGACCTGCTGGAGAACGGCTTCCCGAACGGCGGCCCCCGCTACGAGGGCCCGCGCCACTTCGACTACAAGCCCTCGCGCACCGAGTACCTCGACGGCGTGTGGGAGTCGGCCGCGGCCAACATGAAGACCTACGACCTGCTCGCCGCCAAGGCGAAGCAGTACCGCGAGGACCCCGAGGTCCAGGCCGCCTTCGAGCACGCCGGGATCTTCGAGCTGGGTCAGTCGACGCTGGCCGAGGGCGAGTCGTTCGACTCCTTCCTCGCCGAGACCGACCCCGACGTCGACGCCCTCGCCGAGCGGGACTACGGCCTGGTGCGCCTGCACCAGCTCGCCCTGAACCACCTGATCGGCTGACCTGCCCGATCGCATGCCGCCGGCTCCCCTTTGAGGCCCGGGTTTCTTCGCTTTGAGCCACGTCAAAGCGAAGAAACCCGGGCCTCAAAGGGGAGTCCCAGCCAAGAGACCGACGCGGTAGCGTGTCAGTCGCCTTCCCTCTCGAACCACCCCCTGGAGCACCGATGCCCCTCGTCGCCGGTGTGGACACGTCCACGCAGTCCTGCAAGATCGTCGTGCGCGACGCCGAGACCGGCGCGCTGGTCCGGACCGGTTCCGCCAAGCACCCCGACGGCACGGAGGTGGACCCGCAGCACTGGTGGGACGCCTTCCAGGAGGCGGCGGCCGCCGCGGGCGGCCTGGCCGACGTCGCCGCGATCTCCGTGGGCGGCCAGCAGCACGGCATGGTCACCCTCGACGCCGACGGCAACGTCGTGCGCCCGGCGCTGCTCTGGAACGACACCCGCTCCGCGCCGTCCGCCGAGGCCCTGATCACCGAGCTGGGCGACGGCAGCCGTGACGCCGGCGCCCAGGCCTGGGCCGACGCCGTCGGCTCGGTGCTCGTCGCCTCCCTCACGGTCACCAAGCTGCGCTGGCTGCACGACAACGAGCCTGAGAACGCGGCCCGCGTCGCCGCCGTCGCGCTCCCCCACGACTGGCTGTCCTGGCGCATCGCGGGCTACGGCCCCGTGGGCGACCCGACGGCGCCGCTGGGCCCGCAGCTCGACAAGCTGTTCACCGACCGCTCGGACGCCTCGGGCACCGGGTACTACGACGCCGCCGTCGGCGAGTACCGCCCCGACCTGCTGGAGCGCGCCCTGGGCCGCACCGACGTGGTGCTGCCGCGCGTCGTGGGCGTGGCCGAGGCGGGCGCCGTCGCGCACCCGACGATTGCGGGCTCCGACCTCGACCCTTCGACAGGCTCAGGGACCGGTTGCCTCATCGGGCCCGGCGCGGGCGACAACGCCGGCGCCTCCCTCGGGCTCGGCATGACGCCGGGCGACATCGCCATCTCGATCGGTACGTCGGGCGTGGTGTCCGCCGTCGCGCCGAAGCGCACCGCGGACGGCACCGGCGCGATCAACGGCTTCGCCGACGCGACCGGCAACGCGCTCATGCTCGCCGTCACGCTCAACGCCGCGCGGGTGCTCGACGCCGCCCGCGAGGTGCTCGGCGTCGACTTCGACGAGCTGGCCGAGCTCGCGCTGCAGGCCCCGCCCGGCTCCGACGGCCTCGTGCTCGTGCCGTACCTGGAGGGTGAGCGCACGCCCAACCGGCCCGACGCGACCGGCACGCTGCACGGCATCCGCCTGGCCACCTCGACCCGCGCCCACCTGGCCCGCGCCTACATCGAGGGCATGCTCTGCGGGCTCGCCGACGGCCTGGACGCGCTGCGCGCCCAGGGCGTCTCCGTGGAACGCGTGATGCTGATCGGCGGGGCGGCCCAGTCCCCGGCCGTGCAGCAGATCGCCCCGCAGGTCTTCGGGCTGCCCATCGGCATCCCCGAGCCGGGCGAGTACGTGGCCGACGGCGCGGCGCGCCAGGCGGCGTGGACGCTCGCGGCGGCCCCGGGCGGGGCGGACGCCGTCGCCGCGCCGGCCTGGTCGACGACGATCGCGACCACGCTGGCGGCCGACCCGAAGCCCGTGGTGCGCGAGCAGTACGCGGCGGTACGCGACCTGGTCTGACCTGTTGGCGTGCCCGGCCGACCGGGGAAACCACCACGAACCCGGGGTGTGTTGCGCTGCGTGGACAAGATCGACGCAGCGCACACACCCCGAATTCGTACGGTCACCCGGGAGAGCCGGGGCGGGTGTACCGCAGGTGCCGGAACCGCAGCCCGGAGGACGACGTCGTCCACTCCGTCGCGGAGGCGAGCGCCCACTCCGGGCCGATCTCCGGGGCGAACACGTCGCCCTCGACCTCCGTGTTGATCTCGCTGACCTCCAGGACGTCGGCGACGGGCATCGCCTCGTGGTAGACCTGCGACCCGCCCATCACCCAGATCTCGTCCCCACCCGGTGCGTCGGCGGCGACCGTGAGCGCCTCGCCGAGCGTCCCGGCCGCCACGACGCCGTCGCCGGCGTCCGGCACCCCGTGCGGGCCGCGCGACGACACCACGATGTTGGTCCGGCCCGGCAGCGGGCGCCTGGGCAGCGACTCCCAGGTGAGCCGGCCCATGACGACGGGGTGCCCCGCCGTGGTCCGCTTGAAGTGCGCGAAGTCCTCCGGCACGTGCCACGGGATGTCGCCGCCCGCGCCGATGACGGGCCGGCCTGCGGCGTCGCGTGCCTGTCCCCAGATGAGCCCGATCATCAGACGGCGATCGGGGCCTTGATGGTGGGGTGCGACACGTAGCCGAGCACCTCGACGTCCTCGTACTCGTAGTCGAAGATCGAGTCGCGCGGGGCGAGCCGCAGCGACGGGTACGGGTACGGGTCGCGCGCGAGCTGCGTCTCGACCTGCTCCACGTGGTTGTCGTAGATGTGCACGTCGCCGCCGGTCCACACGAACTCGCCGACGTCGAGCCCGGTCTGCGCCGCGACCATGTGCGTGAGCAGCGCGTAGGACGCGATGTTGAACGGCACCCCCAGGAACAGGTCCGCCGAGCGCTGGTAGAGCTGGCAGCTCAGCTTGCCGTCGGCCACGTAGAACTGGAACAGGGCGTGGCACGGCGGCAGGGCCATGTCGTCCACCTCGGCCGGGTTCCACGCCGTGACGATGTGCCGCCGCGAGTCCGGGTTGGTGCGGATCTGCTCGACGACCTTGGCGATCTGGTCCACGTGCCCGCCGTCGGGCGTGGGCCAGGAGCGCCACTGGACGCCGTACACCGGGCCCAGCTCGCCGGACTCGTCGGCCCAGTCGTCCCAGATCTTCACGCCGCGCTCCTGCAGCCAGCGCACGTTGGAGTCGCCGCGCAGGAACCACAGCAGCTCGTACACGACCGACTTGAGGTGCACGCGCTTGGTGGTGATCAGCGGGAACCCCTGCGCCAGGTCGTACCGGATCTGCCGCCCGAACACGCTGCGGGTACCCGTGCCGGTCCGGTCGCCCTTGCGGGTCCCGGTGGCGAGCACGTCGCGGAGCAGGTCCTCGTACGGGGTGTCGATCTCGGTCATGGGGGCAAGCCTACGTCCGCCGCCGCCGGGCATCCCGGAGCGGCACGGGGTCAGCCCTGCTTGGCCCGGAGCTCCTTGAGGTGGGCCCCGCGCCGGCGGTAGAGCACGGTCATCGTCACGATCACGAGCGCCACGACGCCGCCGGCCACCGCGCCCCACGCCGACCCGCCGCGGAACGCGGGACCGTTCACGTCGAGGATCCGCTCACCCGCGTGCGCCGCCGCCGACGTGCCCAGGACGATGCCGAGGGTCATCAGGTTCGGCACCGCGAACACCACCGCCGCCACGAGCAGCGCGCTGCGCACCTGCCAGGACCGCCGCGTGACCACCGCCTGCGCGAGGAGCAGCACCGGGACCAGCGTGAACACCGCGCCGACCATCAGCCCCCACCAGGCGCCCGCGGCGAACGACCCGTCCACGGCGTTGCCGATCACCTGCGCCCACCAGCGCGGCAGGAAGGCGTCGAGGAACTGGTAGACCAGCCACACGGCCAGGATCACGCCCGCCACACCGAGCAGCCGCTTGCCGATGTCCCGCCAGTCCGCCGTCCACCGGCCCTTCCCGCCGTCCGGCGTCGTGCTCCCGTTCTCCCCCATCGCAGAATCGTCGCAGCGCAGGGGCCGGTCTGCGCGCCGAACGGTCCCGTCCGCGGGGCGCCCGGGAACGCCGCGGGCGCCGTTCGCGTTGACCACGAGGCCGACCGACCGGGACCCGAAGCGCCCAGCTCCGTGACCGTGTCGGTGACCAGTGGAAGGATTACCCCCATGACGGAGCAGACCACGACCCCGGACGCCGCGCGCAGCGAGGACGCCGTGACCCCCTCGCCCACCGACCCGCTGTGGGTGGAGCGCAACGGCACGCGGACGTACACGGGCTTCTCGGCCCGCGGTGCCCGCGTCGAGATCGGGCCGGCCAGCGCCGGCGCGGTGTTCACGCCGGGCGAGCTGCTGAAGGTCGCGCTCGCGGCGTGCGCCGGGATGAGCAGCGACCGGGCGTTCGCGCGCCGTCTGGGCGACGACTACAAGACCACCATCCGGGTCGAGGACCCGAAGGACATGGCGGAGGACCGGTACCCGGTGCTCACCGAGAAGTTCGAGATCGACCTGTCCGCCCTCGACGACGAGGACCGGGCAAAGCTCCTGACGATCGCCCAGCGATCGATCGACAAGGCATGCACCGTGGGCCGCACGCTCAAGGCGGGCGCCCAGATCCCGGACGCGCAGTTCAACCAGCCGGAGGGCTGACATGACGGACGACAAGAGACTGACCGCGGCCGAGTCCAACGGCCGCGCCACGCCGGGCGACGCCCTGGTCAAGCCGGACGACTCGCTGCAGGTCACCAGGGCCGACTGGCTCAACTACAAGCCGGACGGGCCGCTGGACCACCTGGTCGACAAGGCGGTGACCATCCCGTCGGCGACCATCCACAAGCATGTGGACAAGGTGCGCGCACGCAACCCGAACGCCACGCCCGCGGAGATCATCCGGCTGCTGGAGAAGGAGTACCTGCGGGTCATCCAGACCACGGGCAGCGCGGTGGGCGCGGCCGCCGCCATCCCGGCGGTCGGCACGGCGGCGAGCGTCGCGCTGTCGACGAGCGACGTGGCGACGTTCTTCGCGTCGTCCGCGGCGTTCTCGCTCGCGGTGGCCGACGTGCACGGGATCGACGTGCAGGACGTCCCGCGCCGCCGGGCCCTGCTGCTCGCCACGGTGCTCGGTGACAAGGGCGCGAAGGACGTCGAGGACGCCATCGGCGGTTCAGGCGTCGCCTGGGGCAAGGTGCTGCTCACGAGCATGCCGCGCGGCACGCTCCAGCGCGTGAACAAGGCGCTGACGCACCAGTTCATCAAGAAGCAGATCGCCAAGCAGGGCAGCCTGCTGCTCGGCCGCATCCTGCCGTTCGGCATCGGCGCCGTGGTCGGCCTGGTCGGAGCCCGAGCGCTGGGTCACACCGTGATCGCGCAGTCCCGCGCCGCGTTCGGTCCCCCGCCGGAGCGGTTCCCTCGCGTCATCGAGCAGAAGTAGGCCGTCCGGGGCGCCGTGCGGCCAGGTGTCAATATCCGCCAGCGGACCGGCAGGATTCCGGGAGCCGACCTAGGCTGCGGGTCATGGCGGACACGACGCACGGCGCACTCGCCCCGACGTACCATCCCCTGCCGGTCACGATCGCGCGGGCGCACGGTACACACGTATGGGACACGGACGGCAACGAGTTCCTCGACTTCCTGTCGGGGTACTCGGCCCTGAACTTCGGGCACCTGCACCAAGGACTGGTGGCGGCTGCGATGACGCAGCTGCGCCAGGTCACGCTCACCTCCCGTGCGTTCGACCACGACCGGCTCGAGGAGTTCGCCCAGCGGCTCGTCGAGGTCGTGGGGCCGCTGACGACCGGCGGCGAGGACAGCCTCGTGGTGCCGATGAACTCCGGCGCCGAGGCCGTGGAGACCGCGATCAAGGCGGTCCGCAAGTGGGGGTACGACGTGCGCGGCGTGCCCGCGGACCAGGCGACGATCGTGGTCGCCGGCGGCAACTTCCACGGCCGCACCACCACGCTGGTCGGTCTGTCGGACGACCCGGCCGCCCGGGACGGGTTCGGCCCGTTCGCCCCCGGTTTCGTCCGGGTGCCCTTCGGCGACCTGGCCGCGGTGGCCGACGCCGTGGACGACACGACGGTGGCCGTGCTGATGGAGCCGGTGCAGGGCGAGGCCGGCGTCGTCGTGCCCCCGGACGACTTCTGGCCCGGCCTGCGCGCCCTCACCGCGGAGCGGAACATCGCGCTGGTCGCCGACGAGATCCAGTCGGGCCTCGGCCGCACCGGCACCACGCTGGCCTGCGAGCTCTGGGACGTGCGGCCGGACCTGGTCTGTCTGGGCAAGGCGCTCGGCGGCGGGATCGTCCCGGTCTCGGCCGTGGTCGGCAAGCCGGAGATCCTGGGCGTGCTGACGCCGGGCACGCACGGCTCGACGTTCGGCGGCAACCCGCTGGCCTGCGCGGTCGGCGTCGCGGCCCTCGACCTGCTCTCGACGGGGCAGTACCAGGCGCGCGCGGCGGCGTCGGGCCGGGTGCTCAAGGACCGGCTCGACGCCCTCGTGGACCAGGGCCTGCTGACCGGGGCCCGCTGCGTGGGGCTCTGGGCGGGGATCGACGTGGACCCGTCGCTCGGCACGGGCCGCGAGCTGTGCGAGGCCCTGCTGGAGCGCGGCGTCCTCGCGAAGGACACGCACGACGCGACGATCCGCCTGTCGCCGCCGCTGTCGATCGTGCAGCCCGAGCTGGAGATGGCGCTGGACATCCTCGAGGAGTCTCTGGTGGCGCTGCGGGACGGCGGCCCCGGGGGCGGCCCGGACGAGGGCTCCGACGACGACGGCTCGGACGGGGAGGCCCCGGCGGAGGAGCCGGCCACCGAACCGCCGTCCGACACCGGCAAGGACGCGACGGAGCAGACCGACGCCGCCGTCGAAACCACCCCGTCCACGGACACGGCAGACATCCCGGACGACAAGCCGGACGAGAAGCCGGCCCCGCCGCGAAAGCGACGCCGGTCCAGGCTGTCACCGGCCGCCGGCTGAGCGTAGGCTCCCGGGGGTGACCACCACGACGTCGTCCCACAACACCGCGACACTGCCCGAACTCGCGGAGCTCCAGCAGGCCTACGCCGAGCTCCAGGCCAAGGGCCTGAAGCTGGATCTCACGCGCGGCAAGCCGTCGGCCGAGCAGCTCGATCTCGCCGAGCCCATGCTGGCCCTGCCGGGCGTCGGCGTGCATGCCGACGAGTCCGGCACGGACACGCGCAACTACGGCGGGCTGGACGGCGGCATCACGATCCGCCGCATCTTCGCCGAGCTCCTCGACGTGCCCGTGGAGCAGCTCCTTGCGGGCGGGAACGCCTCGCTCACGTCGATGCACGACGTCGTCGCGTTCGCGGAGCTGTTCGGCTTCCCCGACTCGCCGAAGCCGTGGTCGCGCGAGGAGAAGGTGCGCTGGATCTGCCCGGTGCCGGGCTACGACCGGCACTTCACGATCTGCGAGGCCTTCGGCATCGAGATGATCCCCGTCCCGATGACCGCGGACGGCCCGGACGCCGAGGCCGTGGCCGCGCTCGTCGCCGCGGACCCCACCATCAAGGGCATGTGGGTGGTCCCCACCTACTCCAACCCGGACGGCGCGGTCATCAGCGCCGAGGTCGCCCGCGCGCTGGTCTCGATGCCCGCGGCCGCGCCGGACTTCCGGATCCTGTGGGACAACGCCTACGCCGTGCACCACCTCACCGACGACGAGGTGACCAGCCCGAACGCCATCGCGCTGGCCGCCGAGGCCGGGCACCCGGACCGCGTGCTGCTGTTCGCGTCCACGTCCAAGATCACGTTCGCGGGCGCGGGCGTCGCGTTCCTGGGCAGCTCGCCGGCCAACATCGCCTGGTTCAAGAAGCACCTGTCGGTCGCCTCGATCGGCCCCGACAAGATCAACCACCTGCGGCACGCGATGTTCTTCGGCTCGGCCGACGGGGTGCGCGAGCACATGCGCAAGCACCGCGCGATCCTGGCACCGAAGTTCGAGGCGGTGGTCGAGATCCTGACCGAGCGGCTGGGCGGCTACGGCATCGCGTCGTGGACCGAGCCCAAGGGCGGCTACTTCGTGTCGCTCGACGTCGCGCCCGGCACGGCGGCCCGCGTGGTCCAGCTCGCCAAGGAGGCCGGGATCGCCCTGACCCCCGCCGGGGCGACCCACCCGTACGGCAAGGACCCGCAGGACAAGAACGTGCGCCTCGCGCCGTCGATGCCCCCGCTGGACGAGGTCCGGACGGCGATGGACGGCGTCGCGACCTGTGTGCTCCTCGCGGCCGCCGAGGCCGCGCACGCCTGACCGACCCGCCGACGTGTCAGACCCTCAGGTCACCCGGGTGACCTGAGGGTCTGACTCGTTCCGGGACCGCGCGGTCACTCCGGGCAGTGCTTGTTCACCACGAGCACCGGGCACGCCGCGTGGTGCAGCACGGCCTGGCTGGTCGAGCCCAGCAGCAGCCCGCGGAAGCCGCCGCGCCCGCGCGAGCCCACGACCACGAGGTCCGACGCCGTCGAGAACTCCGTCAGCAGCTCGGCGCCGGTGCCGTCGAGCACGATCCGCCGGATCCGCAGCCCCGGGTTCAGGGCCTCGTACCGGTCGATCAGCACGTCCATGCCCGCCCCGATGTCCGCCAGCACCTGCTCCCGGTCGATCGAGGACGGCAGCCACGCCAGCATCCCGGCGTTGCCCACGGGCACACCCGTGACGGCGGTGAGCTCCGCACCCCACGCGTTGGCCTGCACGATCGCGTGCTGCAGCGCACGCTCGGCCTGCGGCGACCCGTCCACGCCGACGACGATGCGGCGCACCTCCCGGATCTCCGCGACCCCGCCCGCCTCGACGTCCGGGACGTCCGGCGCGGCGGCGGGCTCGTCCGCCCCGAGGTCCGGCGGGGTCCAGGAGACGCCGCGGTTGGTCTCGGCGCGCAGCGGAACCACGACCACCGGGCACTTCGCGTGCGCGGGGAGCGCGGACGACACCGTGCCCAGCAGCCGCTCCGTGAACCCGCCCCGGCCCCGGGTCCCGACCACGGCGAGCCCGTAGTCGGCGGACAGCTCCACCAGCACACCAGCGGCGTCACCGGTCGCGACCTCCGTCGTGGCGCGCACCCCGGCGTCGGCCACACGGTTCTCCGCCTCGACCAGGACCGCCTTGGCGCCCTCCTGGATCGTGGTGTCGTCCAGCGCGGCGTACCCGCCGTCGAGCGACGCGGCGGTGAATGACGGCAGTGAATAGCTGCACACGATGTGCAGCGCCCAGCCCACGCGGTGCGCGTAGGCGGTAGCCCAGTCCAGCGCGTGCAGACTCGCGGCCGATCCGTCCACCCCGACCAGTACGACCTCGGATCGAGTCATCGCCAGTCCTTTCCTCAGCAGTGCATCTTTGCCCTCCAACGCTACCGGCGGGGCGCCCGTCGTGGGTATCCGGAGGCAAAAAGACGGCAGAAAGATGGCAAAGCAGAGCGCCCGCCCGGATCTCCCGGACAGGCGCTCTGCTGCGGTACTGCGTGCCTGCGGTCAGCCCAGGCGGATGAACGTGGGGTTCGACTGCCAGATGGTGCGGAAGTCGACCACGGTGCCCGGCTTGGACGCGTCGATCATGGTGTTGCCACCGGCGTAGATCGAGACGTGACCGGGGGTCCACATCAGGTCGCCCGGCTGGGCCTGCGACGCCGGCACCTGCGTGCCGTAGCCGGCCTGCGCCGACGAGGAGTGCGGCAGCGAGATGCCGAGCTGCGCGTAGACGTACGACGTAAAGCCCGAGCAGTCGAAACCGCTCGGGCTGGAGCCGCCGGAGACGTACGGGACGCCGATGTAACGGCTGGCGATGGAGATCACGGAGTTGCCGATGGCCGACGCCGGGACGTCGACGGACGAGGAGGCGGTCGACACGGCGGTGGCCGCGGCCTCTGCTGCCTCGGCGGCGGCCGCCTCAGCGGCCTCCTCGGCTTCCTGGGCGGCCAGCTCGGCCTGGTAGTCCTCGTTGTCGGCGGCCGAGACCACCGAGACGGCGGACTTCTCGACGCTCAGCTCGGCGTCGGGCGCGACGGTCACGACAGGGGCGTTCGACAGGGACTCGCGGGCCTGGGACGTCAGCGCGTTGAGGTCCACCGAGTTCATCTTGGCGTGGCCGGTCTCCATCGGAGCGGCCTGCGCTGCCATCGCGCCACCGAACGTGGAGACCAGGAGCGCGCCACCCGCGGCGGCGACCGCGGTACGACGACCGACGGCGGCGTTCTGAGCAAGCTCGGTGAGCGGAGTCACGGGGCGTCGCGCAGCACGATGGCGTGCGCGGGTGGTACGTGCGGTCACGTAGTACCTCTCCTTGTACGCCTTCGAGGTCAGCTGTCGGGTTCGGGTGGGAGAAATCACCCGGCCGTGCACTCCCGAAGGATTACCCGGCTTCACCCCGAGGACGCACCCTGGCGCCCGATGGTGGGTCCCCCGCCTCTGTCATGCGGTCGTCTTGGGGCCCCGGCCGGTGACAGAGTTCGGCGTCCGTCCGGAGACTCCCTCGGAATAAACTCCGCGGGAGCGGTCCGAACGTACCCGACGTCACCCCCGATGTCACGTTCCGGCAACGAATGTCATGCCGTGTCGGACACAGGGTGACACCTTTCCGACAAAACTGCCCATTTCATGCCTCTTCGCCCCGGTAGTGGGGCGGCCGGGATCAGGCCGTCGCGACGAAGAGGTGGCGCGCCAGGTCCTCGCCGAGCTCCAGCGCGGTCCCGGCGCCGTCGACGGTCACCGTGTAGGTCCCGTCGCTGAGCTCGGCCGTGATCCGCGAGCCGGGCACAAGGCCGGCGTCGGACAGGCGGGCCAGCAGCTCGACGTCCGTCTGCAGCGGCTCCGCGATCCGGGTGAGGGACGCCGCGAGCGGCTCGCCCTTCACGCCCTTCTTGGCCGCCGCCTCGAACGCGGAGGGCAGCGAGATCACCCCACTGAGGAAGGGGACGTCCGTGTAGGCCTCGCCGAGCTCCGAGAGGCCGGGGATCGGGTTGCCGTACGGGTCGTGGTGCGGGTGGTCGAGCAGGCCGACGAGGCGCTTCTCCACGAGGTCGCTCATCACGTGCTCCCAGCGGCAGGCCTCGACGTGCACGTGCTCCCAGTCGAGCTTGATCACGTCGGTCAGCAGGCGCTCCGCCAGGCGGTGCTTGCGCATCACGCGCATCGCCTTGTCGTGCCCGAGCTCGGTGAGCTCCAGGTGGCGGTCCCCGGTCACGATCACGAGCCCGTCGCGCTCCATGCGCGCGACCGTCTGCGACACCGTCGGGCCGGAGTGCCCCAGGCGCTCCGCGATGCGCGCGCGCAGGGGGGTGATGCCCTCCTCGTCGAGCTCGTAGATCGTCTTGAGGTACATCTCGGTGGTGTCGATCAGATCCGTCACGTCAGCTCCCGTCATGCGCGCAGCCGTCCAGTCGCCCTGGGCTCGGCGCCCCGGGCGTCGGCCCAGGTTCTAGTCTAGTTCTGTGCCACTGACAATCCCGACACACCTGTTGCCCACCGACGGCCGTTTCGGCTCAGGCCCCTCCAAGGTGCGCCCGGTACAGGTCGATCATCTCGTGGCGAACGCCCACGTGCTCGGTACCTCGCACCGCAAGGCGCCCGTCAAGGACGTGGTCCGCCGCATTCGCGAGGGTGTCACGGAGCTGCTCGGCGCGCCCGACGGGTACGAGGTGGTCCTCGGCAACGGCGGCGCCACGGCCTTCTGGGACATCGCCACGCTGTGCCTCGTGGAGCGCAAGGCGCAGCACGCGGCCTTCGGCGAGTTCGGCGCCAAGTTCGCCACCGCCACGTCGCGGGCGCCCTTCCTCGAGCCGTCCCAGGTGATCGAGGCGGAGCCGGGCACGGTCGCCTACCTCGAGGCCGCCGACGACGTCGACACCTACGCCACCCCGCACAACGAGACCTCCACGGGCGCGATGGCCCCGGTGCTGCGCCCGTCCGGGCCGGACGGCGCCGTCGTGCTCACCGACGGGACGTCCGGGGCAGGCGCGCTGCCGGTCGACCTGCGCCAGACCGACGCCTACTACTTCGCCCCGCAGAAGGTGTTCGCGGCCGACGGCGGCCTGTGGCTGGCGGTCCTCTCCCCCGCGGCCGTCGAGCGCGCGGCGCGGATCGAGGCGTCGGGACGCTGGGTGCCGGAGTTCCTGTCGCTGACCACCGCGATCCAGAACTCGCGCCTGGACCAGACCCTGAACACGCCGGCGGTCGCGACGCTGCTGCTCCTCGCCGACCAGGTGGAGTGGCTCCTGGAGCAGGGCGGCCTGAAGTGGTCGGCCGAGCGGAGCGCGACGTCGGCCGAGACCCTCTACTCCTGGGCCGAGGCCCGCCCGTGGGCGACGCCGTTCGTGCAGCGCCCGGAGGAGCGGTCGACGGTGGTCGGCACCATCGATCTGGCCGACGAGATCGACGCCGGACGGGTACTCTCCGAGCTGGGCGCCAACGGCGTCCAGGACGTGTTCGCCTACCGGAAGCTCGGGCGCAACCAGCTCCGCGTCGGCATGTACCCCGCCGTCGAGCCCGACGACGTCGCCGCGCTCACCGCGTGCATCGACTATCTCGTCGAACGCTTCTGACCAGCCTGATCACGTCCGCAATACCCCTTCGACGGGGAGTTCTGCCTATTGTCCGGTACACAGGGACTCTGTAACGTTTCCGCAACAGAGGGAACCATTCTGAGGGGCTGTTCAACAAGATGCCAGTGATCGACCACTTCACCTTCGGGATCGTGACGCCCATCCTGGCGTACGCGATCTCGTGCACCGGCGCAGCGACGGGCCTTGCGTGCACGTCCCGAGCCCGAGCGGCTTCGGGCGGCGCACGTGCGGCGTGGCTCGTCTTCGGCGCCATCGCCCTCGGCGGTACCGGGATCTGGGTGATGCACTTCGTCGCCATGCTCGGTTTCTCCGCCTCGGGCGTGACCATCCGGTACAACATCCCCGAGACCCTCCTCAGCGCGGCGATCGCGATCGTCGTCGTCGGCGCCGGCCTGTTCATCACCGAGCTGGGCAAGCGCAAGCTGCCGGCGATGCTCGTCGGCGGCGCGCTCGCCGGCTCCGGCGTCGCGGCCATGCACTACATGGGCATGGAAGCCATGGAGATGTCCGCGCAGGTCGTCTACAACCCGGTCTACGTCATCGCGTCGGTCGCCATCGCGATCGTCGCGGCGACCGCGGCGCTGTGGTGCACCGTCCACATCCGCGGCACGCTCGCGACCATCGTCGCCACCCTGGTGATGGGGATCGCGGTGACCGGCATGCACTACACGGGCATGGCCGGCGTCTCCGTGGTCAACCCCGTCGACACCGTCCCCGCCGGTGCGTCCACGATGCAGCTGCTCGTGCCGCTCGTGATGGCGGTCAGCGTGGTCACGTTCCTGCTCATCCTCGGGATCGGCCTCTGGCCCACCGAGGACGAGCTGCGCACGCAGGCCGAGTTCGAGAACCGGCTCAAGGCGCACAGCGAGCAGGGGCAGCGGTTCGAGAGCGTGCAGCAGGAGCTCCAGCCGAGCGTCGCACAGTTCGCGCAGTCCGACCGCGCGCGCTGACCCTCGGCCGCCCAGGCTTCGGAGCGCCCGCCCCCACGGGGTCGGGCGCTTCGTCGTTCCCGGCGTCGTTCGGCGCGTCGTTCGGCACGCTCTTCGGCACCGTGCGGTGCGCTTTTCCCGCCGTCGGACGACGCCGTCGGACGCCGCTGGTGTGACCGCACCCACGTACCGTTAGCAAGGCTAATGATCTAGACTGTCGTGGGTGCCGTCGAGCTCCCGCAGGTCCAGCCGAAGCCCGGCGACCGTCGGGGGCGACCTCCGCGTCGCCCTCACCCGAGTATCCCGTCGCCTGCGCGCCGAGCGCGGCGAGGCCGACCTCCCCGAGGGGCAGTTCGGGATCCTGACGGTGCTGCACAAGCACGGCGAGATGTCCCCCGGCTCCCTTGCCGAGCACGAGCGCGTCCGGCCACCGTCGATGACCCGAGCAGTGAACACCCTGGCTGAGCTCGGCCTCGTCGAGAAGGTGGAGCACGCGACCGACAAGCGACAGGTCGTCGTCCGCCTCACCGCGGCGGGCGAGCGCGAGGTCGCCGAGACCCGACGTCGTCGCGACGCCTGGCTCACCAAACAGCTGTCCACCCTGACCGTAGAGGAGAGAGAGATCCTTGCAGGAGCCAGCGAGCTCCTGATCCGGATCGCCGCTCGATGAGCGCAACCTTCGCCAGCCTTAAATATCGTAACTATCGTCTCTGGTTCGCCAGCGCTCTCGTCGCCAACATCGGCACCTGGATGCAGCGCGTGGCGCAGGACTGGGTCGTACTGACCGTCCTCACCAACAACTCCGGCGTCGCCGTGGGCATCGTCACCGCGCTGCAGTTCATCCCGCACATCTTCCTGTCCGCGTGGGCCGGCCTGCTGGCCGACCGCGTCGACCGCCGCAAGCTCCTGATGATGACGCAGGGCGGCATGGGCGTACTGGGCCTCGGGCTCGGTGCGCTGGTGCTGTCCGGCGCGGCCGAGCTGTGGCACGTCTACGTGTTCGCCACCCTGCTGGGTGTGGTGAGCGCCATCGACGGGCCCGTGCGGCAGACCTTCGTCGCCGAGCTTGTGCCCACCAAGCGCCTCGCGAACGCCGTCGGGCTCAACTCGACCAACTTCAACGCGGCGCGTCTCATCGGTCCCGGCGTGGCGGGCCTGCTCATCGCCGCCGTCGGCACGGGGTGGGTGTTCATCATCAACGGCATCGCGTTCGGTGCCGTGATCCTGGCGCTGACCCGGATGCGCGACCTGCGAGTGCAGCCCACCGCCTCGCGCGCCAAGGGCCAGATCCGCGAGGGGCTCGCCTACATCCGCGGGCGCAGCGACATCGTGGTGATCATGGTCGTGATGGGCGTGGTCTCCACGTTCGGCCTGAACTTCCAGCTCACGTCGGCCATGATGGCGCGCGTCGAGTTCGGGCGGGGCGCCGGCGAGTACGGGATCCTCGGATCCGTGCTGGCCATCGGCTCGCTCGCGGGCGCCCTCCTGGCGGCCCGGCGGGAGCGGCCGCGGGTGCGGCTCGTGCTGGGCGCGGCGTTCGCGTTCGCGATCGCCATGGGCGTCCAGGCCGTCATGCCGACGTACCTTGGCTACCTGATCATGTGCATCCCCGTCGGCTTCGCGTCGCTCACCATGCTGACGTCGGCCAACGCGGCGATCCAGCTCTCGGTGGCGCCCGAGATGCGGGGTCGTGTCATGTCGATCTACATGATGGTGCTGCTCGGCACCACGCCCCTGGGCTCGCCCGTGGTCGGCTGGATCGGCGAGACGTTCGGCCCGCGGTACGCGGTGCTCATCGGGGCCGTGGCGACGCTGCTGGTCGCGGCGGTCGCGACCGTCTGGGCGTACCGGACGTGGCACGTGCGCGTCCGCGCGCGGCTCTCCCGCGACCACCGCATCCCGCGGCCGTACCTCCAGGTGGACTACCCCGCGCTGGCGGCGACACCCGCCCCGGAGAAGCAGGCCCTGGCGGCGTAGCCGCCCCCGCGCGGGTGCGGCGTGCACGCCGGCCACCATGGTGCGCTTCTACCCAGTCATCGGGCCCGGAATCAGCGTGATTCCGGGCCCGATGACTGGGTAGGAGCGCACTTCTCCGTTGGGCCGGCCCGCCAGGGTCAGATGCCGACCGCCGCGCGGATCGGGCCCATCAGGAAGTAGACGACGAACAGCGCCGCCGCGACCCACAGCAGCGGGTGGACCATGCGCACCTTGCCGACGGCGATCTTGAGCAGCACGAACGAGATCACGCCCGCCCCGATGCCGACCGTGATCGAGTAGGCGAACGGCATGAGCACCATGGTGAGGAACGCCGGGATGGCGACCTCGAGCTTCTTCCAGTCGATGCCGGTCACCTGGACCACCATGAGGAAGCCGACGATCACGAGCGCGGGCGTGGCCGCCTCGTGGGGCACCACCTTGACGAGCGGGGCCAGGAACGTCGTCAGCAGGAAGGCCACGCCGGTCGTGATGGCGGCGAGGCCGGTCCGGGCGCCGTCGCCCACGCCGGACGCCGACTCGACGTACGCCGTGTTGGACGACACCGAGCCCATGCCGCCCGCGGACGCGGCGATCGAGTCGACGATCAGGATCTGGGTGGTCCGCGGCGGGTTGCCCTTCTCGTCGAGCAGGCCTGCCTCGCCGCCGATGGCGACCATCGTGCCCATCGTGTCGAAGAAGTCGGCGATGAGGAGCGTGAACACCAGCAGGATCACGGCCAGCGGGCCGATCTTCTCGAACGAGCCGAAGAGCGAGAACTGGCCGATGAGCGAGAAGTCAGGGAGCGCCACCACGGAGTCGGGCAGCGCGGGGACGTTGAGCGACCAACCACTCGGGTTGTCGTCGGTGCGCTTGCCGATCTGCGCGACGGCCTCGATGACCACCGCGAGCACCGTCGACGCGATGATCGCGATGAGGATGCCACCGCGCACCTTGCGCACCATCAGGACGGCGGCCAACAGCACGCCGAACGCGAAAACGAACAGCGGCCAGGCGCCGAGCGAGCCGCCCATGCCGAGCTCCGTGGGCGTCGACAGGGAGGCCGGGATGCGCACGAAGCCGGCGTCGTACACGCCGATGAACGTGATGAACAGGCCGATGCCCACGCTGATCGCGATCTTCAGCTCGCGGGGCACGGCCTTGAACACCGCCTCGCGGAAGCCGGTGACCACCAGGATCAGGATGACGATGCCTTCCAGCACGACGATGCCCATGGCGTCCGCCCACGTCATGCCGGGCAGGGCCGCGACCGAGAAGGCGACGACGGCGTTGAGCCCGAGCCCCGCCGCGAGCGCCAGCGGGAAGTTCGCGATCGCGCCCATGAGGATCGACATGATGCCGGCGACGAGGGCCGTGGCCGCGGCGATCGCCTCGAGGTCGCCGCCGTCGGTACCGCCCCCGAGAAACTGCCCGGTGCCGTCGGCCACGTTGCCGAGGATGAGGGGGTTCAGCACCACGATGTAGCTCATGGTGAAGAAGGTGACGAGACCGCCGCGGACCTCCGTCCACACCGTCGACCCGCGTTCGCTGATCTTGAAGAACCGGTCGACGGCGCCTCGCGCCTGGGCCTGGTCGTGAGCCATGGGTCCGATGTTCCCCTTCGTTACCTGGTGTTGCCCGGCTACATGCCGCGCACCGCAGTCTGGAGCATCTTCTCCACGGAGCGCACCTTGGTCAGCACGTATTCGGCACTGAGGTGGTGGAAGTCACGGTAGACGGGGTGACTGACATCACCGACGCGACAGGTCTGCGTGTCGCAGGTCTCGGACCAGACGCCGTCCCACACCTGGACGTCGTACCTGTCCCAGACCTCGGCGCTGATGCGGGGCAGGTCGCCGTTGGAGCGTTCGGCGTCCGCACGCGGCATGCCGCAGTCGCCCAGCGCAGACCAGGGCCGGGTGAGGCACTCGAGCGGGTCGACGTCGAGCTGCGGGTTGTCCTTGACCGCCACCACGGACGGGGAGACCTCGGTGAGGTGCGCGAAGAGCTCGTCGTTCGCCCGTTCCCAGGTGCTGCGCACCTCGTCCTCGGTCATCAGGGTGCCGTCCTCGTGCTGCATGCGGTCGCCGTAGATCTGCGCCTGGCTGACGACGACGGCGTCGGGCCGCAGGTCGTCCACGACACGCAGGGACTCGGCCTGGAAGCCGGCGCACGGGCCGCGGTCCGTGGGCTGCTCGACCTTGACCTCGGCGGCGGGGCAGCCGTGCCGCCAGCGGACGGCGAGCCGCAGGCCGGCGTCCGCCGCGGCAACGTCGAAGGCGGGGATCCAGTGCATGGTGTGGGAGTCGCCGAGCAGCAGCACGGTGGTGTCGGCGTCGACGTCGCCGAGCAGGCAGACCTCGGTGCCCGACGTCGTCTCGGTGGTGTCGGTGCACCCGTAGGACGCGGGCTCGGCGCGGGTCGCGACCGCGCTGGCGTACGGTTCGCGCTCCAGCACGGCGCTGGTCGCGACCCGTGTGCCGACCGTGAGGCCGCCCACCGCGAGGCCGATCACCAGGGTCACCGCGGCGGTGCGGCGCCAGGACCGCATGGCGCTGCTGAACCGGATCGGGTTCTCGACCCAGCGGTAGGTCGCGAACGCCGCGCCGAGGGCGGCGACCGAGGCGAGCACCTTGATCCAGACCGCGTCGTCCTGCACGGCCGCCGTCGTGAGCACCACGAACGGCCAGTGCCAGAGGTACCAGGAGTAGGAGACGTCGCCGAGCCGCTGCAGCACCGGCAGGTCGAGCACGCGGTCCACCCAGGTGCCGGGCGCGGAGACGCTGCCCGCCGCGAGCACGAGCAGCGCGCCGCCCACCGGCAGCAGGGCGACCGTGCCGGGGAACGGGTCGGTCTCGCGCACCACCGCGAACGAGAGCGCGAGCAGCGCGAACCCCGCGGTGCCGAGGAGCGCCCGCAGCAGGGCCGGACGCAGGCGGGAGACCTCGGAGAGCCGGCCCCACGGCAGGGTCGCGACGAGCGCGGCACCCGCGAACTCCCAGGCACGGGTGGGCAGCACGTAGAAGGCCCACTCGGGGACGGCCGCCGTGAGCCACACCGACGTGGCCAGCGAGACCACGAACGTCCCCGCGAACAGGAGCTGCAGCATGCGGCGGGCCGGGATCCGGGTGCGCCGGGCGACGGCGACGGCCAGCAGGATGAGCAGCGGCCAGAAGATGTAGAACTGCTCCTCGATGCCGAGCGACCAGGTGTGCAGATACGGGCTCGGCGTGACGGAGTCGGAGAAGTAGTCCTGCCCCTGGTACGGGAAGAGCAGGTTGGAGACGAACAGCATGGCCGACGCGCCGTGCCAGGCGAGGCGCCCCCACACCAGGGGCGACAGGATCAGGAGGCACGCGGCCAGCGTGACCGTGACGACCAGCGCGAGGGCGGGGACGAGGCGGCGCATGCGCCGGGTCCAGAACTCGACGAGGTCGACGGACCCGCTGCGGTCCACCTCGCGCAGCAGCAGCGAGCTGATGAGGTAGCCCGAGATCACGTAGAAGACGTCGACGCCGGTGAACCCGCCGGGGATCGCGATCCCCGCGTGGTAGACGACGACGGCGAGCACGGCGACCGCGCGCAGCCCGTTGATGTCGGTACGGAAGGCGTGCCCCGTGCCCGGGGCGGCGGGGGCCCGGCCTGCCCCTCCGCGGGGCTCGGAGGGTGGTCCGGAAGGTCGGTCGACGGCGGTCGTCGCCTGGGCCATTTTTCTCCTGCTGTCGTTCCGGGCGGGTGCTCCGCACTCATGCGCGCGTCACACCATAACGGGCGCATCTGGCCAGGTTGCCCCGGTATCGGGGAGGGTCTGAGGAGAGTGCTCGGCTCTCCGGCCGGCTCAGTCGAGGAACAGGTGCGAGCAGACCAGCACCGGCGCCGTGGCGGTGCCACCGTCGACCACGCATCCCATCGCCCCGCGCCGCAGCTCCGCGTTGACAAGGTTCTCCTGGTGCGACGGCGAGTCCAGCCACGCCTGCACCACGGTCTGCGGCGGGTTGGCGGTCCGGCTGAGGTTCTCGGCCACGAGCCCGCCCGGGCAGCTCTGCCGTACGGGCGGCAGCGGGGCGTGGGTGAGCTCCGGCGCGCCGATCAGCGCCGCGGCCCGCTCGACCGCCACCGGCTGCAGGCAGTCGTCGTGCTCCAGCTCGGCCACACCCACCTGCGCACGGGCCGCGTTCACGCCGTCCTCCAGGGCGGCGGCGTACTGCGCCGGGTCGGTGAGGTCGACGTCGCCGGGCGCGGTCCAGGTCGCCTGCGGCGTCGCCGTGAGCTCCGGGGTGGCGTCCCGCCCGGACAGGTCCGAGCAGGCCGTGAGCAGTGCCCCGGCGGTCAGGAGCGAGACGGCGAGGCGGATCGGGTGGGGGAGCACGAGGCGATTCGACACGACGCGCGGGCCGACCACAACCGCAGCCGGCACCGGGGCCCGGGTGCCCCGCGATCAGGCCAGGAACACGTGCGCACAGATCATCACGGGTGCGGCGGGCTCGCCGCCGTCGGGCACGCACGCGATCGCGCCGCGGGTCAGGTCGCCGTTCAGGATGTTGGCGCGGTGCCCCTCCGAGTCCATCCAGCCCTGCGCCGCCTCCGCGGGCGTCCACCCGCCCTTGGCGAGGTTCTCCGCGACGGCCGTGGTCGGGCAGACGTCGAAGATCGGGCCGAGCGGCGCGTGCGCCAGCTCCTGGCCGACCAGCGCCTGGGCCCGCTCCAGCGCCACGTCGTACGCGCAGTCGTCGTGGACCAGCGCGGCCAGGCCGTTCGCCGTCCGGTGGCCGTTGACCGCGTCCTCCAGGGCCTGGGCGTACTGCACGGCGTCGGTCAGGTCGGGGGCCGCGCCGCCGCCACCCGTGCCGCCGGAGCCACCCGTGCCGCCGGAGCCGGCACCTGACCCGTCCCCGGTCCCGGAGCCGGTCCCGTCGCCCGCTCCCGGGAGCGGCTCGCGGTCCTCGCCGCGCGACGCGGAGTCGCTGGGCGCCGGCTGCACGTCCACCGCCGCGGACTCCTGGGCGTGCTCCCCGTAGATGGCCCCCACCGAGGTCGGGTGCGGCGACGGCGCCCGCTCGACGGGCACCGCCACGCCGACCACACCGGGCGCGATCCCCGGCGCCGGCATCGGCTCGGCACCCGGGACGAGCAGCCCGGCGCACGCCGTCAGGCAGAAGCCCACCGTCACGGCCAGCGCGCCACGCGCCAGAAGCCGGGGCACCAGCGAACCGGGCGCCGAGAACCGGGGCGTCAAGGCCCCACGCGGAGCGCGCCCGGGCGGAGCCACGGACGACGTCGGACGGGGTGCTGGGGACACAAGCCGGGACAATACCGGCAATCACGATGGTAGGGAATGCCTGAAAAGTCTTATCAGTACCGACAATGGCCGGGCACGCGCCATCACCGCTCACACAATGCGCCAAACCCGCCCGGATGAATTCCTTGCCGCATATCCTGCGATCGGCCGATTCGGGTCGCACGCGGTACATTCATCGCATATTTTTGCGGGGCACACAGCGACCACTTGTCAGTCGAGCAGCTGAGGTTTCCCCACATGTCCGGAACGAGTACGACTGGCGCGCCCTGGAACGACCATCGCCTCGCCTTCGTGGGCGGGCTCCACCGCAGCGGCACCACCCTTGTCGCCCGCATCATCAGCTCCAGTCGCGACGCCTCCGGACTCACCGGAACGGGCGCCCCCATGGACGAGGGACAACACATTCAGGACGCTTATGTCGGCGGTCTGGGTAATACGTCCCAATGGTCGTTTCATCCGCAGGCGCACCTGACCGAAGAAGACGCACAACGCACCCCGGAGGCGGCGACCCGTCTCTGGCAGAGCTGGTCGCCCTACTGGGACCTGGACCGCAGGGTGCTCGTCGAGCGGTCCACGCCCAACCTCACGAAGATGCGCTACCTCCAGGAGGTCTTCCCACGGGCGCGCTTCGTGGTCGTCACCCGGCATCCCGTGGTGCAGGCGCTGGCGGTGCGCAAGTGGGCCACCCGGACCAGGGGCCGGTTCACGTACGGGTTCCCGCGGCTCGTCGAGCACTGGGTGCACGCCCACGACGTCTTCGCGCAGGACGCGCTGCACATCGAGAACCTGCTGGTGCTGCGGTACGAGCACCTGATGCGCGAGCCCGCGCGGGAGCTCGACCGGGTCGCGCGGTTCCTGGACCTGGAGCTCCCGGGAGGCGGCGTCCGTGCGGTCGACACGGACCGCGGCCACCGCTACGCCGAGCTGTGGGAGACCGGCGGCCGCGGCCACCTGGCGGGCCGGGTCCGCAACCACCTCGCGCACATCGGGTCGCGGCGCGGCACGCCGCGGGGCGACCTGGTGCGCGACGTCACCGACGTCGCGCTGCTCCCCCGCTACCGCAGCGTCGTCAGCGAGCACCTCGGCGAGCGGATCCGCGCCCACGGCTACGACCTGGACGTGCTGGACCGGGCGGCCCCGTGGGCCCCGGCGCAGGTGGGCCCGACGGCGGACGCCGCCCGATGACCGGCGCTCCCCGCGTCGTCTTCGTCACCGGCCCCGAGCGCAGCGGCACGAGCACGCTCGCCGGTGCGCTGCGCCAGTTCGGGCTCACCGTGCCGCGCCCGGAGGTCGAGCCGGACGCCGCCAACCCCCGGCGCCCGTCCGAGTCCCGGTGGGTGGTGGACCTCCACGAGGCACTGCTCCAGGCGGCCGACGTGCAGGCCACGGACCCACGTCCCCTCGCCTGGCACCTGGTGGACCGGGCGGGCACCGAGGCGGACGCGTCCGGCGGGATCGCGGCCTGGCTCGCCGCCCGCACCGCGGAGCACGGCGACCTGGTGATCAAGGACCCGCGGTTGCTCTGGTTCCTCGAGCACTGGCAGCGGGCGGCGGCCGCCGCGGGCGCCACGGCGTCGTGCCTCACCGTGCTGCGCCCGCCCGGGGAGATGGTGGGCAGCATGGTCACGGACCACCGGGACTGGCTGGTGGACCGGCTGGCCGGGTGGGTCAACGTGATGCTGGGCACCGAGCTCGCGACCCGGGCGACCCCGCGGTCCTTCGTGCGCTACTGGGACCTGATCCACGACTGGGACGGCCCGGTGTTCGACGCCGCCACCGCGCTCGACCTGCCGATGATCGACCCGCACGACACGAGCGCCGTCGAGCGGGTGGACGCCTTCATCGACCACACGCTGCACCGGGTCGAGGTGCGGTGGGACGACATGCCGGTCCCCGCCCCGCTGCGGGCCCTGGCGGACGACACCTGGGCCGCCCTCGACTCCCTTCCCGACCACGACGACGCCGTGACCCGGGCGGAGTTCGACCGGCTCCGCGCGCTGTACCCCTACGTGCACCGGAAGGTGACGGCGTCGCCCGCGCGGCGGATCGCGCGGATCGTGCCGCCCGCGGTGGTCCCGCCGTCGGTCCGGGCGAGCGTGGCGGGCATGCTGCGGCGCGCGCCGTACGCGGGCTGACGACGACGCCGGCTGACGACGGCCTTGCCTGCCGGCGCGGCGCTGGTCACATGGCGAAATAACCGCCGGATCCCACCGCCCTGAGGGGCTGGTTCGCCCGGCGGCGCCCTGGCGAACGACGTAATCTCAACGGAGATGAAGCCTGTTCAGATCCCCTCGGTTCGGTCTCGTTGCCGCACGATGCCGTGGTGACGGCAGGCGCCGCCGGGCCTGGCCTCGGCAGCCGGGCGGCGCGCGGCGGCGTCGTCACCCTCACAGGCCAGGCCCTGCGCTTTCTGGTCCAAGCCGTGGCGCTGGTCGTCCTGGCCAGGCTGCTGCCGCCGGACGACTTCGGCATGGTGGCCATGGTGCTGGTCATCGTCGGCATCGGCGAGCTCGTGCGGGACTTCGGCCTGTCGAACGCCGCGGTCCAGGCCCCGTCGCTCTCCCGGGCGGAGCGGGACAACCTCTTCTGGCTGAGCCTGCTGCTCGGCGTCGTGCTGGCCGCTGCCGTCGCAGCTCTGGCGCCGCTCGTCGCCGTGCTCTACGGCCAGCCCGAGCTGCAGGAGGTTACGCGGTGGCTCGCGATCACGTTCGTCCTCAACGGGTTCGCGGCGCAGTTCCGCGCGGGTCTCACCCGGGACCTCAGGTTCGGCGCGGCGGCAGTCGTCGACGTCGTGGGGCCGCTCGCCGGACTGTCGACGGCGATCCTGATGGCCGTCGGCGGCTGGGGCTACTGGGCGCTGGTGGGCCAGGAGCTCGTCAAGGCTCTCGTGCTCGGCGTCGGCCTGGTCGTGGCGGCACGATGGTGGCCGGGCCTGCCCCGGCGCGGCGTGTCGGTCCGGCCGTTCGTGCGCTACGGCAGCTATCTCATGGGCACCCAGATCCTGGGGTACGCGAGCCGGAACATCGACACGCTCGTCGTCGGGGCACGGTTCGGAGCGGCGATGACGGGCCTCTACAGCCGCGCGTACCAGCTCATGGCACTCCCCGTGACCCAGCTGAGCTACCCGACGACGAAGGTGGCGCTGCCGGTCCTGTCCCGGCTCAACGACGATCCCGACCGCTACCGCACATACCTGCTCCGCGGCCAGCTGCTCCTGCTGCACGCGGTGGTCCCGCTGTTCGTGCTCACGGGGGTGCTCGCCGAGCCCGTGATCCGGCTCGTCCTGGGTGCTCAGTGGGACGAGGCCGTGCCGATCTTCCAGGTGCTCGCCATCGGCGGTGTCTTCGACGGGGCGGCGCTGGCGACGATGTGGGTGTTCCTGTCCACGGGCACGACGCGGGCGCAGCTGTTCCTCGCCCTGACCACCCGGCCGCTCATGATCGTCGCGGTGCTGGTCGGGTCGCACTGGGGCGTGGTCGGCGTGGCAGCCGGCTACGCCGTCTCCACCGCGCTCTGCTGGCCCGTCGGGCTCGTCTGGATCGCCCGGGCGACGACGGCCCCGGCCCGGGACCTCTTCTGGAACGGGGCACGCGCGATCGCGGTCCATGCCTGTGCCGGAGCAGTCGTGTGGTGGACGCTCGGCCGGACGGGCCTGCCCGCCCCCGTGGTCCTGGGCCTCGGGGTGCTCGTCATGGCCGCCTGGTTCGCCCTGGTCTGCTGCGTCTGGCCTCTGCTGCGCCGGGACGCCCGGGACCTCTGGGCGACGAGACGACAGCTCGCCCGGGTCGCACGCCCGGCGACGACGAGGAGTGTGCTTGCGCCATGACGATCGTCGACCGCGCGCGTCGTCTGCGCCGCCTGCTCGGCGCACGCGCCTACCCGGTCCGGTGGGCCGACCTGCTGATCGCGCGGGCGGCCGGGCTCGGGCGCGACGCCCGCGGGCACGAGCGCGCCCACGTCCTTGTCGCGCCCCCTCGAGCCGCGAACATCGGCGACCAGGCCATGGTCGAGAGCTTCGCCGCGCTGCTCGACGGCCCGCTCGTCGTGGTCGATCGTGAGGACGCCCGGGCCCTGCCTGACGTCCCCGCCGCAGGTCCCGTGCGTCTGGTCCGGCTCCCCGCACTGCTGTACGGGCTGGGACCGCGCCACCTCGTCGACGTGTGGCGCTTCGGCAGGCTGGTCGCGGACGCACGGTCGGTCTCCGTCTTCGGCGCCGACACCATGGACGGCGCCTACGCCGCGCGCTCGTCGGTGATGCGGTCCCGTTGCGTGGAGATCGCCGCCCGGGCAGGCCGGCCGGCCCGGGTGCTGGGCTTCAGCTGGAACGCTGCTCCCCGCCGCGCGGCCCTGCGTGCGCTCCGCGCCGCCGACGCCGCGGGCGCGCGCCTGATGTCCCGGGACCCGGTGTCGGCCGCCCGGCTCCGTGCGCACGGGTTGCGCCACGTCGAGGACGTGGCCGACCTCGTGTTCGCCGACGAGCGGCTGGAACCCGGTCCTGCGGACCGGCTGCTGGCCGGGCTGGGGCCCCGGCCGGTCGCGCTCGTCAACGCCAGCGGCATGATCGGGTCGTGGTTCGACCAGGTCCCGGACTACCGGGAGATCGTGCAGCACCTGGTCGACGCCGGCATGTCCGTCGTCCTGGTCCCCCACGCACACCGGGTGTCCGGCGACGACGTCGCCATGGGCGCCGCGGTGGCGGGTCTGTTCCCCGACGAGCGGGTCGTCGCCATCCCCGAGCTGTGGAGCCCTGCGGCGGTCCGGGCCCTCGCGGCCAGGGCGTCCGTCGTCGTGAGCGGCCGGATGCACCTGTCCGTCCTCGGTCTCTCGCAGGGGGTCCCCGTCGTCGTCATGTCGACGCAGGGCAAGGTCGCCGGCCTCCTGCGGCTGTTCGACCTCGAGGACAACGCCATCGAACCGCGTGCGGGCATGGGCGGGGCGGTCAACGACGTGGTGAAGCGGGTGCTCGTGGAACGCGACCAGGTGGCGGGGGCCATCCGGGGACGCCTGCCCCAGATCCGGGAGCTCGCGCGGAGGAATGCCGCGGACCTGTGAGGACGCCTAGCCGACCCGGCCCAGGACGTGCCGGTACACCTCCGCGTGGCGCTCCCCCACCGTGGCCCAGTCGCGGTCCCGGAGATCCGGTGCCGCGCCCAGGGCGACGATCTGGGCGGCCCGGTCGATCGCGGCCTCCAGCACCTGCGGCGTGAGCTCGCCGTCGAACAGCAGCACCCAGTCGGGCCCGGCTTCCTCCTGGAGCGCCTCCGACGCCGGGGTGCGCGGCACCAGGATCGGCCGGTCGAGCGACAGGGCCACCAGCGCGACCCCCGAGTTGTGCAGCTCGCGGTAGGGCAGGACGACGAGCTGAGCCGCGGCGACCTCACGGGCGAGCTCGTCGTCGGGCACGAACGCGAGCGACAGGCTCACGCGGGAGTCTCCCGCGGCGCGGGCCTCGACCGTGCGACGCATCACGTCGTCGACGGGCCTGCCCACGACGCGCAACGAGAGGTCCGCACGCGGCGACGCCCGGAACGCCTCGATCAGGCCCTCGACACCTTTGTACGGCCGGATCAGCCCGAACTGCAGGACGCGGCCCGGCACCGGCGGCCCCTCGATCGCCGCGAACCGACCGCGGTAGTGGCCGTGCAGGATCACGGATCCCTCGGCCCCGAGCGGCAGGACCGTCGTCGGGTTGAGCGCGATCCAGTAGGCGCTGCGCCGGTCGACCGCGTCGAGGAGCCGACGCTCCGCCGGGTCGCCCGACTCGTGCGGGGCGAGGTTGTGCGCCG
This sequence comes from Promicromonospora sp. NPDC110617, assembly GCF_055598465.1. Classification (NCBI taxonomy): domain Bacteria; kingdom Bacillati; phylum Actinomycetota; class Actinomycetes; order Micrococcales; family Promicromonosporaceae; genus Promicromonospora; species Promicromonospora sp. NPDC110617. Next base: position 280,108 of record NZ_JBVKBM010000004.1, on the reverse strand, counting down.
TGCGCACCACCGGCGTGCCCGTGACACGGAGGCGGAGCAGCAGCAGCCGGGTCAGGCCCCGCTTCACGAGCGAGCCGAGCCGGGTCCGGTGCCGGACGAGGAACTCCGGCCAGTGGACCTGGAACACGTCGTACGCGCCGAGGAGCGCGCGGGGCCACGAGAAGGTCCGGACCGACACCTGCGGGGGTGCTCCGGCGATCATCTGGTCGACGTACCTGGTCCGCCCGTCCGGCGGACGGAGGGTGTGCAGCACCCTGATCGCGGTGCGCGGCTCCACGGGGGCGGACGAGCTCACCCGTCGTCCTCCGTGTCGCTCCGGCCGACCGGCGCGCCCACGGTCACGGACGTCCCTCGCTCGACCGGCAGCAACCGACGCCGGGCACCCTCGACCGCTTCCCCGGCAGGCGTCGCCGTGCCCGCGTCCCGCCCCGGACCGGGCCACAGGCGGGACCGGACGTGCCGGGGCGGTGCGCCGCCGACCTCGTCGACGGGCGGCGCACTCGGTTCCGACCCGTAGCCGTAGTAGCGGTAGTCCCCCTGCTCCTCGAGGGGCAGCCGGTTGACGATGACGCCGTGCGCCCCGGTGCCGGCCTTCGCGAGCGTGTCGAGCGCCTCGGCCAGCTGGTGCCGGTGGGTCAGGCCCGCGCCGACCACGATCACCGCCCCGCCGGCCAGCTTCGCGAGCACGGCCCCGTCCGTGACGGGCAGCAACGGCGCGGTGTCGATGATGACGGCGTCGTAGCGCCGCTCGAGCTCGCGCAGCAGGTCCGCCATCGCCGGGGACCCGAGCAGCTCGCTCGGGTTCGGGGGGACCTGTCCCGAGGCCAGGACGCTCAGATTTCGGTTGCCCCAGGTCTGGACGGCGTCGTCGAGCGTCGTGCGACCGATGAGAACCGTCGTGAGGCCCACGGCTCCTTCGAGACCCAGGTACCTCGAGACCGACGGGCGACGCAGGTCGGCATCGACGACGACGACCCGGGAGCCCATGTCCGCCAGCGTGATCGCCAGATTGATGCTGGTGGTCGACTTGCCCTCACCCGGCAGGGCCGACGAGACGACGAAGGTCGACGAGCTGCCGCCGGCCTCGAGGAACTGCAGGTTCGTCCGCAGCCTGCGGAATGCCTCGGCACGCGGGCCCTGGGGACTGCCCTGGATGATCAGCGGATGCTCGACGGCCTCCTCCTCGAAGGCGATCGCCCCGATCACCGACGCGTCGGTCAGCGCGTCCACCTGCGCCACCGAACGGATCCGGGTGTCCAGCAGGTCACGCAGCACGGCGACCCCGACCCCGACCAGCAGGCCGAGTGCCAGCCCGAGCGCGAGGTTGAGCGCCACGCGGGGCGAGACCGGTTGTGTCGGCACGACGGCTTCCCGGACGGTGCTGATCTGGACGGGCGACTCCTCTGCCTCCCCCGTCTGCTCCAGCTCCTGCACCACCGCGGCCAGGCTCTCGGCGACGGCGTCGGCGACCCGGGCGGCGCGATCGGGTGACTCGTCCGTGACGGTCAGGGTGATGAGCACCGTGTCCGGCGGCTGATCGACGACGACGCCGCGCGCGAGCTCCTGCGGCGTCACCCCGAGGCCGAGCTCCTCGATGACCGGCGACAGCACCCGCGGACTGGTCGCGAGCGCCGCGTAGGACTGCACCTGCCGACCGGTGTAGGCGCTGCCCTGCACGAGGTCGTCCACCGACGCCCCGCCCCGCACGGACACGTACACCTGCGCCACCGCCTGGTAGGTCGGTGTGGCCAGCACGGAGGCCAGCGCGGCGACGCACAGGCCCACCACGACCGCCGCGGCGATCGAGAGCCACCGCTTCCGCAGGATCCCGATGTACTCCGTCAGTCCCATGGGCAAGCCCCCTGGTAATCGGGTCGAGATGAACAGGTGAAAAGGAATGAATGCGCAGCGAGCATATGGAGAGTAACCCGCTGTTCTCCGCCGCGCGCCCTGAGCGAGCATCATGACCCGACCCTTATTAGGGTGGCGTCCATCTGGTTGCGGAGGGATATTTACGGCTCGCCGCACCCCATGATTAACGATGCATTTCTCAGAGGTTCCGCAGACCGAAAACGGAGGTGTCGAATGGGTCCCGCTCCGAGCGACACCCGCCGCGTGTCCGTCGTCCTGCCGACCTATGACCGGGAGGCGACGCTCAGCGCCGCGATCGCCACCGTCCTGGACCAGACGGTCCCGGTGCACGAGCTGCTGGTCGTCGACGACGGGTCGACCGACGGCACCGCGGCCCTGGTCGGCGCACTCGCCGCGGAGGATCCCCGGGTGCGCTACGTCTTCCAGGCGAACTCGGGTGCGACGGCCGCCCGCAACCGCGGCATCCTCGAGGCGACCGGTGACGTGATCGCGTTCCAGGACAGCGACGACCTGTGGCGCCCGACCTTCGTCGAGAAGCTCCTCCCCCATGTGGGACCCGACACGCTCGTCTTTGGGTCGCACGTGCTCCACGACCGGGACGGCAGCCGCCGGACCGTTCCCTCGCGACACGTCGCCGCACCCGCCACGGTTCTGCGGCGGGGCAACGTCGCCTCCACCCAGACGATGGCCGTCGACGCCGCGCTGCTGGCCCGGGTCCGGTTCGATCCCGGGCTGCGCCGGTTCCAGGACTGGGACCTCTGCCTCACGGTCCTGGAGACCGCCGGGGCGCGGATCGTCCACGTGCCCGACGTCGTCGCGGACGTGCGGCGTCGCACCGACAGCATCTCGGCGGGCTCGGCCGCGGTGCGTGACCAGGCTGTTCGCGCCGTCTTCCGCAAGCACCGCCGGCAGTTCCTCGGCGACCCCGCGGCGCTGGCCCGCGTGCTGCTCCGTGGCTGGGTGCGGCCCGCGATCCGGCCCGCCGTGCGGGACGCGCCGTGACGGTCCTCGAGCGTGCGGACACGACCGACCCGGCCCTCCGCACGACCGGGCCCGCGCGCGAGGCGCGCCTGATCACCGCGGCGACGGTCGTGCTCGTCGTCGGGATGATGATCAGCTTCAAGCTGACGGGACGCTTCGCCGTCTCGAACGTGGCCCAGTTCGTGGCGCTCGGTCTGCTCCTCACCGCGCACCCGCGCCTCCTGCGTCCTCGGGACGTCGGCCTCTTCCTCCTGGCCCTCGGGTCCGTGGCGGCCGCCGCGTACTCGGTCTCGACCCTGTACGGCTACGTCATCCAGGTCGAGCACACGCTGTTCTTCGCCCTCTTCGGGCTGCATCTCGTCGCGGTGTACCGACTGTGCCATGACCACGGTCAGGGTGCGGCCTTCGCGGAGGGACTGCGGCGGGCCATCCCGGTCGCGCTCGTCCTCGTCGTGCTGCTGCTGGCCGTCGACCTGGCTTCCGGCGACGCCCGACGACGTCTCGGGTTCGACGACAAGTCGCACGCCGCGATCGCGCTGTGCTTTCTTTCCTTCGCTTCTCTGCGTTTCCTCAGAACCCCATTACGAATCATCGTTTCCCTGACGTTCTTCGTCATCAGCCTGCTGACGATCTCACGCCTGCCCTACCTTTTCGCACCGGCGTATATCATCGCGTTCCTCCTCGAATACCGGCGGATCCGGTCGTATGCCATTCAGGCCTGGCAGGTCTACGGGGTGCATCTGGTGCTCCTGACGGCCGTCTGCGCCCCCGTCGTCGTCGCCGTGCGGGCCGGACACTACTTCGACTCCTTCCGCCGGGTGTTCGAGCAGAACGACGTGACGAACCGGTCCAACGACGCCCACCTGCTGCTCCTCGGGTACGCCGGGCAGCTCAAGGTCGAGAACATCTGGAACTTCCTGCTCGGCGTCACCCCGGGCGGGTTCTCCGGCGTCACGTACCGCAGCGACGTCGACGTGGGCGAGTTCGCCGCCGCCGATCCCGCCGGCTTCCGGAAGTTCGTCCTGGGCGAGGCACCCATGCACTCGACCGTCGGGTCGGTGATCCTCGAGTTCCCCCTGTGGATCGCGCTGGTCTTCCTCGCGCTCGTCGTCGTGACGTTCGTGCGGCTGGCCCGACGGCGCGAGACCGCGATGTGGCTCTACGCCGTGTCGGCGCTGGGCGCCTCCGTCTTCTACTCCAGCCACAACGAGGTGCACTACATCGCCTCGTGGACGGCCCTGATCGCGGTCGCGTTCAGCCGCCCGCCAGCCTCCGACGAGGACCAGCCGATGCGCACGGGAGCTGCATGACCAGCGAACCGCCCCACATCTTCGCGTGGCTCACGGGACAGGAGGACAACGTCGGCGACTCGGCCCTGCGTCGTCCGTACCTGCGCGCGCTGGCCGACGCCGGCGAGGTCACCGTCTGGTGCGGCGACCTGGGTTCCGGGTACCTCAGGGGCCTCGCCCTGCCGCAGGACGTCACGGTGGCGACCAGCTACCTCCGCTGGTGGGCCGCATTCGTGTCCTCGGCCGTCAGACGGCCCACGGTGCTGGCGTTCAACGCCGGCGAGTTCGACGTCACCCGGGCGTACCTGGTCGGCGTCGTCGCACTCCTCCCCTGGCTGCTCCTGATCCGGTCACGAGGAGGAGGCGTCATCTGGGCCGGTGCGGGGGTCCGACGCCGACGGGCCGGCCTCATGTGGCCGTTCCGCGCCCTGGCCCGGCTGGCCGACCTGCTGACCTGGCGCGACCGTGGTTCGGCCGAGCTCCTCGCCCCGGCCCCGATCGTGCCCGACTGGGCGTTCGGGCTGCCCCGGGGTGGCCTGCTCGAGGAGAACCCACCTCGGCCGGTGCGGGACTGCGTGGTCGTCTCCCTCCGGTCGGACCGGCCGATGCCGACCCGCGACTGGATCTGCGCGGTGTCCGGCTTCGCCCGGCGGTTGGACGCCTCCGTCGTCGTCGTGGCACAGGTGCGGCGCGACGACGACCGGTCCCGGCACGTTGCGGGGCTCCTGGGCGCGACCTGTGTCGGCTGGCGGTCGGACGACCACAGCGAGCAGGAGCGTCTGCTCCGGCAGGTCTACCGGCGGGCGCACGCCGTCGTCTCCGACCGCCTGCACGTCCTGATCCTGGCAGCGACGGAGGGCTCCGTACCGCTCGGCTGGTGCGAGCGGGCCACCGCCAAGATCGATCGCCACTTCGACGTCGTGGGCGCCCAGTGGGTCGGCGCCGGGCGCCGCGACCCGACGGCCGAGCTCGATGCCCTGGACAGGGCCGGGCTCGCGGACCTGGCGCGCCGGACGGACGCGACGGTTCCCGCGGCGGCCGCCCGGGTCCACCAGGTCGCGCACCGCATCGGCGTCGTCGTGACGTCCCGCGCCGCACGTCGGCGCTACACCACACCCAGCCGCCGGACCTGATCCGCCGCCCGGCCGGGGAGCGGCGCGAGGCAGTACGGGTGCTGCCGGTAGAACCGAGCGGCGGAACGGAACTCGTTGCGCCATGCGGCGACGGTGAGGTTTCGTCGCGTCTCGCGTCGCCACCCGTGGGTCCACCGGACGTCACCGTTGATCCGCACCGGCAGGCCGGCCGAGCGCATCCTGAGCCCCAGGTCGTGGTCCTCGTAGTACAGGAAGTATCCGGGATCCCACCCGCCGACCCGCAGGAAGTCGTCCCTCGTCACCGCGAGGGCCGCGCCCATGACCCAGGCGACGTCCACGACCTCGGACGCCCGCGCCAGCCGTAGGTAGCCGGGGTCTGCCCAGCCGAGCAGGTGCCGCACCTTCCGGTGCAGGTAGGGGATGCCCCGGCCGTTCTCCTGGAGCGAGCCGTCGGCGTTGACCAGCTGGGGCGCCACGATCCCGCCCGTCCGCCGCACCTGGTCGGCGAGCGTCGCGATGCCGTCGGGGGTGACGGTGACATCGGGGTTGCAGAAGATGAGCACCTCCGCGTCGGTCGCCGACGCACCCACGTTGTTGGCCGCGGAGAAGCCCTGGTTGGAGTCCAGCGTGATGACCCGCGCCCCGAGCCCGCGTGCGACCTCCCGCGAGTCGTCGGACGAGCCGTTGTCCACCACCGTCCATTCGTAGGGCACGAACCGGTGACCGGCCCAGAACCGCTCCAGGGCGCGTGCGCTGTTGTACGAGACGGTGATCAGGCTGACCGTGCCGGGTGACGTCACGAACTCTCTCTCCTTCTCGGTCGGGCCGGGTCAGTAGGACCCGCTGGGAGAGATCACCTCGCGTGCCGTCCGCAGGATGATCCCGATGTCGCCCAGGAGGCTCCAGTTCTCCACGTAGTAGAGGTCGAGCCGCGCGCCCTGCGCGAGCGACAGGTCGTTGCGGCCGCTCACCTGCCAGAGCCCCGTCAGTCCCGGCTTCACGAACAGCCGGCGTCGCAGGGCGTCGTCGTACTGCGCCACCTCGAGCGCCACCTGCGGCCGCGGCCCGACCAGGCTCATGTCGCCCTTGATCACGTTGAGGAGCTGGGGCAGCTCGTCGAGCGAGTACTTGCGCAGGAACCGGCCGAGCCTCGTGACCCGCGGGTCTGCCCGGGGCTTGTAGAACACGCCGACGTCGCCGCCGAGCACGTCGGCGAGCTCCCCCTCCGCGTCCTGCCGCATGGAACGGAGCTTGAGCAGGGTGAACGGCCTGCCGTGCCGGCCGATCCGCTGCTGGGTGAACACCGCTGGACCCGGGCTGGTCAGCCGGACCAACCCGGCCAGGACGGCGAGCGGCGCAGTGACCACCAGCAGGATCAGCGTGGCGACCACCACGTCGAAGACCCGCTTGAGCGCGTGCTGCAGTCCTGTGTAGCCGGGCGGCGAGACCTGGACGACCGGGACACCGTCGACCGGGGTGGTCACCAGCCGTGGGCTCGCGACGTCGGCGAGCGCCGGGACCACCACGAGCTCGGCGCCCGTGTGCTCCAGGTCCCAGGCCAGCCGCTTGAGCGCGTGGGGTGTGGCGCCGTCGGACGCGGTGACGGCGACGACGTCGACGTCGTGGGCGCGCGCGGAGTCCGCGGCGTCCTCGATGCGGCCGAGCACCGGGACGCCGTCGACCGGCGACGGCATCCCGGGACCCCCCGGGAGGCACAGGCCGACCACGCGGAAGCCCGCCTGGTGGTTGCGCTCCACGCGTCGACACAGGTCGACGACGGCGCCCCGGGCGCCGACCACGAGCGTGCGCCGCTGGAACTCGCCTCGGGCCCGCTCCCGGTGGAGCCGGTTCGCGAGGAACCGTCGGCCGCCCACCACGAGGACGAGACCGATCGGGAGCGCGACGGCGACGTACGAGCGCGCCAGGTCGAACTTGACGAGGTAGCAGACGATGGCGGTCAGCCCGAAGAGCACGACGGTCGCCCGGGCTGCCCGGAGGTACTCCTCGACACCCGAGCCCAGGACGCGGGGGCTGCGGGACCCGGCGAGGCCGAGCGCGAGCACCCAGGCCTCGGCGAGCACCACCGAGATGAGGACGTACTGGCCGCCGCGCGGCTCGAAGAGGTCCACCTCGATGCCCCGGTCGAACCGGAGCACGTACCCGAGGCCGACGGCGGTCGTGACGGCGGTGACGTCGACGAGCAGCGCACGCCGGGTGATCACGTCCTGCCACGGTGCTGCGGGTCCTCGGCGCTGCGCCGGCGCCGCCATCTGGACGGGAGAACGGTTGTCGAGGGTCAAGGCCCGCTCCTGGACTGGGGGTCCGAGATGTTGGTGTCCGTGGTCTCGGGCCGGGCGCCGCGCCCGCCGCGACGGCGGGACGCGGCGCACGGGCCGTTCCGGGCCGTCCGCGGACGGCCTGGGTCTGGTCAGCCGCGCCGGGAACGGGCGCGGACGGTCACGAGCGCACCCACGCCGAGGAGCAGCAGCGCACCGGCCGCGGCGAGGTACGGGAGGCTGGTGGACCCGGTCGCGGCCAGGCCGCCCCCGCCGCCCGCGCCGTCCGTGGCCGCGGTGGCGGTGATCGTGTACACCTCCGAGAGCGGCTCGCCGTCCGCGTCGAGGACCTGGACGGTGTAGTCGCCCGCAGCCGAGACGGTGGCGGTGTCAGACACCGCGCCGTCGTCGTCGAGGGTGAGCTCCTCCGCGTCGGCGCCGGCCACCTCGACTGCCGAGGCGGAATCGCCGGCCGCGGCCGCCTCGCCGGCGAAGGCGATCTGGACCGTGACGGTCACTCCTCCGAGCTCCGGGCAGGAGACCGTGAACCCGAAGGGTTCGCCCACCGTGACCGTCTGGCTCTCGAAGGTGATGACGCACGGGAACTCGCCGGGGCCGTACTCGTCCGCCGCCACCGAGGTGGCCATGGCGGTCGCCGGGGCAAGCACGGCGGCTGCCGTGACGGTCAGAGCGCTGATGAGGTGTCGAAGCATTGCTCAGTCCTTGATGTCGTGACGATGTTGCTGGACGTCTGGATATCGGTGTCCGTGCACCGGGATTCGCGGCCCGTAAAACCGGCCGCGGGACGTGCGGTCCGTCAGTTCTCTCGTCGGGAGCGTCATTTGTCGGCGAGCGCTCTCACGGGTCTCGGACCCGGAGTTGTGCGCAGAATGACACCCCCATCCTGCTGCTTCCCGGTGATGATTACATAGGTGATAGAAGATGTCTCTCCCGCACTCAGCGAGAAATCCCGGAACGCCAACCAGAGCTGATCATGTTTTTGGGGTGATAAGCCGACATCTCCGGACTTGTTGGCCGCCCCGACGATCCGACCGCCGGCCGGCGCGTAGACGAGGGCACGCAGCCGGACCTCCCCTGGACGCGACTCCCCCACGCCGGTGACGTACTCGGGCAGATCTGCCACCTCACCAGCATCGACGCGTGAGGTGTAGGTGACGGTCACGGCCAGCTCGCGCGACCCGTCCGGGCGCTCCTCGCGCTCCGTGACGTCCACCGCGGTGTCGACGTAGTACGCGATCTTCGCCATCTGAATTCCCTGTGTGAACACGCCGACAACCGGGCGGTCGCCGTTGACCCCGCGCAGGGCACCGTCGAGCACCGTGCCCTCCAGCAGGTCCGCCTCGGCGGGCTCGCTCGACCACACCGCGAGCCGCCCCTCGCGGGCGGCTCCCGCGAGCGCGTCGACCATCCGGACGGGCTCGACGTCGCCGGCGGACAGCGTCGCGAACGCCCGCTCCGCGACGGCGGCGAAGATCTCGTCCTGCTCTCGGGGCGTCTGGCTCCGGTACACCCCGTTGAGCAGGTAGGACACCAGCTCGTCACCGCGCAGGACGCCGCCCGGCCCGGTGTCGACGTCGTCCAGCAGCGCGGCCAGGGCCACCGGGTCCGTGGCGAGCACGCCGTCCACGGTCTGCCCGGTCTCGCGCCGCCACATCTCACGCGCGATCTCGGCCGACCGCGGGAAGTCCGGGGTGGCGGTGACGTTCTGCATCCACCGGCCCAGGTCGTTGCCGCCCAGGACACTCCGCTCGTCGCCGGTGAGCTCGACCACCGACTCGTCGAACGAGCCCACCTGCGCACCGGGCCGCTGGTCGACGAGTTCGATCCGGCCCTCGTCGGCGCGCAGCACCAGCACCGACCCGACGATCCCGCCCAGCGCCCGCGGCTCCGCGTTGTTCTGCACCAGCACCAGGTAGTCGCGGGGCCCGTCCGCGCCCAGCATGGGTGGCAGGAGCTGCGCCGCCCGCGATGCCGTGGCGGTGGACCTGCGCAGGTCGGAGAGCTGTGTCTCCAGCCCCGCGGCCGCGTCCGCGACCTGCGGCAGCAGCGGAGCACCGCCGATGGCCTCGACGCTCGCAAGAGCGTCGCCGACCGCGTCGTCGGCCCGCCGTACGTCCGGCGCCACCTCCCGCAGCGGCCCGAGATCGACGCGCCCGTCCCGCGGCGCAAGAGCCGCCGGGTCGACGACCTCGACCACCTCGGCGAGCCGCGGCAGCGGCCCCCGCGCCAGCAGGTCGACCACGGCCGCCATGGTCGACACCGCGCGCACCGACGGCCCGGCACCGGGCAGCCGGGCCGCGAGCGACCAGTGGGCGCCACTAGTCGCCTCCCGTGCCACCGCGGCATGTTCCTGCAGGTCGGACACTCTCGGAGCGAACCGGTCGGTCCGGCCGGCGACGGCGTCGGCCTGGAGCACCGCGACGTCCTGCGCCGCCCGGTCGAGCGCGCCCCGCGCCCGGGCGGCGTCGAGGGCGACCCAGGCGAGGAGGAGCGCGAGGGCAAGGAGAAGCGCAGCAAGACCCAGCAGGACCAGGCGCAAGGTGCGCCGCCTGCCGCGCGTCCAGAACGCCGGCCCGGACGGGTGGGGCCTGCGCCGCGGAGCGGGTGCCGAACCGGGCCTCGCGACCGGCAGCACCGTGGTATCACCGGGGCCCGCCCATTTCTCGCCCCATCCCGGATGTGTCACCAAGCCTCCTGATGGCCTCTTCGGCGCAGTGCGCGCTAGATTACCCACGAGATGAGAAATGGGCGCGGCGAATTGACCTCCGTGCATATTCACGGAGTTTTCCCGGTCGATGTTCCGTGCGCATTCATTAAATGATTCCGGATGGAAGTCCGTGCAAACTCACGAAGCAATACGGGGTTTCATTTCCCGTGACGTCCCGGAAAGACCGGGAGGAAGGCGCCCACCATGCCGTTCACCGTGCTCGCCGTCTGTACGGGCAACATCTGCCGCTCGCCCGCCGTCGAGCTGCTCCTGCGCGGCGTCCTCGACGGGTCCGTCGCGGTCGGCAGCGCCGGGACGCACGCCCTGGTGGGCGGGACCGTGTCGGAGCCGATGGCGGAGCTGCTCACCGCCGACGGCTTCCCGCCCGCCGGCTTCGCCGCCCGGCAGCTCGTCCCGGCGCTCGTGGAGCAGGCCGACCTGGTCCTGGCCCTGACGCCGGAGCACCGCACGCTGGTGGTCGAGCACGTACCGGCCGCCGTCCGCCGCACGCTCACCGTCCGGGAGCTGGGCCGGCTGTCGAGCTCCCTGCGGCCGGGCGCCGTCCGCGGGCCGGACGACGCCGCGCGGCTCGCCGCGCTCGTTCCCGCCGCCCTCCAGGAGCGGCCCCGGCACGCCGGGCGGCAGCGCGACGACGGCGTGCTCGACCCGTACGGACGCTCCGCCACCACCTACCGGCGCTCCTACGAGCAGATCATCGACGCGCTCACGCCGGTCCTGGCCGCGCTGCGGGGGTGATCAGCGTGCGACGGAATTCACCCCGGCCACGACCGCCCGCAGCGGGCTCGGCGAGCCCTCGTCCGTACACTGGCAAGGTGCCAACGATCCGCTCCCTGCTGGCCCATCCCGAGGAGCGTCGGCCCAGCCCGCCGGCCCCGCACGCCGATCTCTACCGAGTCCTCGGCGCGGGCATCGGGCTGTTCGTGATCGGGCTGGTCGTCACGCTGGTCCTGCTCCTCACCGGTCGTGGCGGCGTCGAGAACGTCGCGATCTGCGGCACGGGCGTCGTGCTCGGCGGGCTCGGCCTGCTCTGGGCGCGCCGCCACCGGTGACGCCTCCGGGGCGCGACCCGGCCCCGACGGCGCGCTGACCCTCAGCCCCAGGCCTGCTCCGCGCTCAGCGCCTCCGCACGGTCCGGGTCCCGCAGGGCCGCCTCCAGCAGCAGCGGATCCGCCCCGCCGATCTCGGCCAGCGCCCGCGCGAGGCCCTCGACCGAGACGGCGTGCGCGACGGCGTCGGGCCCCTCGCCCGGCGCACCGGCGGACACCCACCAGGCGACCCGCCTGCCCTCCACCGTCAGTGTCGTGTGGCGCCGCCAGGTCTCGGGCGCTTCCGGCACGACCGCCCGGACCCGCGGGTCGAGCCCGACCGGTTCCCCGGGTTCGTCCGGGGCCAGTTCGGTACCGGCCTCCAGCGGAAGGTCGAGCAGGTCGGCGAGGGCCTCGGCGACGTCGGCGGGCGCGGGGACCACCGGGCCGAGCTGGGCCCACCGCGGCGAGGCCGCGACGGCGAGGTCGTCCGTGCTCTCCACCGTGATCCCGGCTGGGCCGAACGCGGGCAGCCGGGACGGCGCGATCCCGGGGCCGTCGGCCCGGGCGAGCGCGGCCAGCCCGGTCCAGACGGCGCGCGCGACGTCGGCGGGCAACCGGCCGGACGACCCGGCCGACGCGTCCGGCAGTCGCTCCAGGACCGCGGACCAGTCGCGTCCGGGCAGGTCAGCAAGGTTGTGCAGGCCCCCGAGCGCCGTCAGGAGGTCCGCGTCCAGGCCGGCGGTCTCCGGCGGCGCGGGCGGCAGGAGCGGGGCGTCCCCGAGCGCGAACGGCGCACCGAGCCGGCGGCGCAGGAACCAGGCCGTGTACGACGGCGCCTCGCGGTCCGGGGCGTCGGGCGACCGGACGGGCGTCAGCAGCGCGCGCCGCAGCTCCGGGTCGGCGGCGATCCGGGCGAGCCCAGCGGCGAGCGGGCCGTGCCCGGGCTCAGGCTCCACGCCCGCGACGGCCCCCAGCGCGTCGAGGTCCGGGACGGCCGCGACGTCACCGACCCACGCCCCCGCGCCGAGCTCCCCGGCGAGCAGGTCGAGGTACTCGTCCCAGTCCGCGAGCCAGCCGGCCGGGTCGTCGGGACCGTAGTCGCCGTCGTCGTCCCCGTCGGGCGTCACGACGTCGGCCACGCGGTAGACGCCCAGGTCGGCGTGCGCCCCGGCGGCCCTGAGGGCACCCTCGCCCCAGCGCTCGACGACGTCCGCCCGCACGGGCGCGAGGTCCAGGTTCCGCGCCGCCCAGGTGCCCGGCAGCGCCGCCTCGCGCAGCGGGACGACGGCGCCGTCCGCCACCACGGGCAGCTCGCCCAGCCAGAACGGGAGGTCCTCCGCGGACTCGGTGACGGCGAGGCGCACCAGGCCGAGCACCGCACGCACGGTCTCGGCGGGTGTCGGGTCCTCGGGTGCCCACGGCTCCTCGGGTGCGGCGGCGGAGGCGGCCGGAGACCGCGGCCCGGCCGACAGGACGGCGCCGAGGTGTTCGGCGTCGCCGTCCTCCAGCACCTCCTCCGCGGCGGCCAGCGCCGCCGACCGGACCCCGGCGTCCGCGAGCAGCCCGCGCGGCGTGGTGGGTACGGCGCCGGCCCGCTCCAGCACCGGGTGCGCGGCGTCCGGGTGGACCACCCGGACGCCCAGCGCGCGGGCGATCCCGGCGAGTCGCGGGGTGTCGAGCAGCACGGTCCCCCGCGCGCCGCGGGTCACGCGGCCGTCCGCGAGCGGCAGCGGGACTCCGGCCACGGCCTCCAGGACCGCGGGCTCGCCGACGTGCGGCGCGAGGGCGTCGAGGGCCGCGTGCACGGCGCCGGGATCCGGCGGCAGGGCCTCGACCAGGTCGACGAGGTCGACGGGGTCCGTCCCGAGGGACCGCAGGAGGGCCTGGTGCCGCACGGGAACCGTGACCAGGGTCCTGACGGCCCCCGGCGCGAGCGCGCGGGCGAGCGCCGGATCCTCGCCGAGCGGCCCCGCGACGAAGGCGGCGTCCCGGGGCGTCACCAGCGGCCCGGGCGTGCTCGGCAGCAGCGCGGCAGTGCCCAGGGCGTCGCCGGCGGCCGCGCGGATCGCGGCGTCGACGTCGCCCGCCGGCAGCCCCGTCGGCACCAGGCCGAGCACGTCGCCCCCGGAGGCGGCGAGCTCGGCCAGGAACGCGGCGTACGCGCGGCCCGCCTCGGCGGCGACCCGGTCGGACGTCAGGCCCGGTAGCACGCCGCGCCGTCCCGGGTCGACCGGGAACGAGGCGATCAGGAGCGCGGGGAAGGTGAGCCGGACATCCGTGGGGGTCGGGGCGTGCAGCGTCGGCCCGGCCGAAGTGCCGCCGCCCGGGACGGACGGGCTGGGCAGGGCCCAGAGCACCGACCAGTCCGTGCGGCGCGCCTCGGACGGCAGCGAGTCGTCCGGCTCCAGCACCCCGGACGACCGGTGCACGCGCCAGCGCGTCCCGACGTCGCGCAGCACGCGCGGCGTCGCACGGGGCACCGTGCCACCGGGGTCAGAACCCGGCTGACCTGCGTAGTCGTCCTCGATCACCAGCTCGTCGAGGGCGGGCAGCGCGAGCAGCAGACCGTCGTCGACGGCGGCGAGCTGGGCGCGGACGGCGGCCACCGCGGCGTCGTCCCGCAGCCGCACCTCGACCACGGTGTCCGGCTCCTCCGCCGTGGTCCCGGGCGCAGGAAAGGGAAGCCGCAGCACGGGCAGCGCCCCACCGCGCCGCCGCGCCTCGCCGGCCAGCCACCCCTCGGCCTCTCCCCCGCCTGAGGATGCGAGATCGGTCGGTCGCCCTGAGACCGGTCCATCGTCGGACCGGTCTCGGTGCAGAGGACCGATCTCGTCCCCACTAGGCTCAGGCCCCAGCCCGAGCTCCGCGCGGGTGGCCGCGAGCGAGAAGCGCACGCCGCCCTCGCGGGAGCGCACCAGGATCTCGTCCGACACCGACCGGACCGCGGCGAACCCGACCCCGAACCGCCCCACGACACCGTCGGGCCCGGCCGGGCCGCCCGACTTGGCGGACGCCCGGAGGGAGGCCAGCGAGGCGACGCCGTCGGCGTCGAGCGCCGCGCCCGTGTTGGCGGCCACCAGCCACCAGCCCGCCGTGGTGCCGTCCGCGTCGTCGCCGGCGTAGCCGCGCGGCTCCAGGGTCAGCATCAGCCGGCCGGGCACGCCGGCGCGCGCGGCGGCGTCGGCCGCGTTCTGCGCGAGCTCCACCACCACCCGGTCGCGGTAGTAGCCGCGCGCGTGGTCCTCCTCGGAGTTCGCGTCCTCGCGAAAGCGCGTCGGCGACGCCAGCCACGCCTCGGTCACCACGCGCCGCAGCGCTCCGGTGCCGAAGGGGTCGTGGGTCACGCGGAGGGTTCGCCCCCGTCGCCCGCCGGCGTGTCGCCGGCCGCCGCGACCGGCTCGACCTCGTTCTCGTCGATCAGGGGGGCGGGCGCCGGCCAGTCGGTCGGGTGCGCCTCGACGTCGGTCTCGGAGTGGGCACCGCAGCCGTGGTCGAGGGAGACGACCTTGCCGTCGTCGGGCGACCACTCGTTGGCGCACACCCCGAAGAGCTGGCCCATCGGACCGGAGAGCGGGATGAGGAACGCACAGGCCATGCACTCGGCGGCAGCCGCGACGGACCCCGCGGACGTCGGCCCGCGCGAGCCGCGGTACCAACGCTCCGCCGCCTCGTCGCGGCCCTGCGGGGACAGCACGCGGGCGCGGGCGAGCGCGAGCTCGTCGATGGCCACCTCGTCGACCTCGGGGTCGCCGGTGGCGGTGTACCCGGGCTCCAGCCGCGGGTCGTCGGCGCGGAACGGCAGCACGTCGCCCGGGCCGACGTCGCCCGGGCGCAGCCGCTCGGACCACGGGAGCCAGGCCGGGGCGAGGATCGCCTCGTCGCCGGGCAGCAGCTCGACCTCGCTGATCGTGGCGGTCCGGCCGCGCGGCACGCGCGTCACGGTGACCGTCCAGTGCCAGCCGCGGTACCCGCGCATGGTCGCCGCGAAGCGGTGCGAGACCACCCGCTCGTCCTCGAAGAGCGTGCCGAGGTGCTCCCCGACGTCCTCCGGCCGCTCGGCGACCTCCTGTGCGGCGGCGCGCGCGAGATCCGCGGCGCCGTTCAGCACGGCGTCGCGGCTGGAGCGTGCGGCGACCCGCCGGGTAGGCGTTCGGGTAGCGGGCGCGGTGATCGTCACCATGTTCCTCGGGACCTCGTGGGGTTTCAGGCGTCGAAGTCGTCTGCGACCTTGCGCAGCATCTTGGCTAGCGTCTCCGGGTTCTTCGGATAACGCCCCTTGCGCAGGTCATTTGCCACCCGGTCGAGCATCTGCGTCAGGTCGCCGACGATGACAGCCATGTCGTCGGCGGGCTTCCGCTTCGCCTTGGCGACCGACGGCGCGGCGTCCAGCACCTTGACCGCGAGCGCCTGGGGACCGCGACGGCCGTCGGCCACCCCGAAGTCCACGCGCGCGCCGGGCTTGGGCACGACGCCCTCGGGGAGGGCGGAGGCGTGCAGGAACACCTCGCCGCCGTCCTCGTTGGCGATGAAACCGAAGCCTTTGTCGGTGTCGAACCACTTGACCTTGCCGGTGGGCACTGCGACCTTCTTCTGTGCTTGTCGGTACTGCTCGTGAAACTGCTCATGACGGCCCGGGGTGCTGCGACTGACGCGCTCTCTCCGGACCCGTTGCACAAGGTTACCGGGCGGATGCCTACCGCGTCGCATGCATTGACCACTCTTCGCCCGCGCGGTGCGCCGGTGCCGGGTGCGGGCCGCCCGGATGCTGGGTTCAGACGCCGATGCCCAGGTCGGCGCCGAGCCGGAGCGCCACCTCGTCGAGCCAGGTCACCGGGTCGGCGACCGAGCCGACCTGGTGCCCGAACAGCTCGAACGAGATCAGGCCGAACAGCGTGGTCCAGGCGATGATCGTGCGGCGGACGGCCTCCGGCACGTCGTCGTCCGTGAGGTCGGTGCCCGCCCAGAGGCCCTGGTCCGCGATGAACGCCAGGCCCGGCCCGACGGTCACCGGGGCGCCCGCCGTGGCGGCGGCCACCGACGCCGGCACCGCCGTGGGGCGCGCGCCCGCCGCGTAGGCGTCCCCGACGATGCGGGCGAGCACGCGGACCACGCGGACGGCGGGCACGACGGTGTCGCGCGGCGCGGCGTAGCCGGGTACGGGCGTGCCGTACAGCAGGCCGAACTCGCCCGGGTGCGCCACGCACCAGGCCCGCACGGCGCGGAACGTGGCCAGCCAGCGGGCCCCGGTGTCGGCGCGGTCGGCGACCGCGGCGTCGGCGGCCTCCGCGGCCTCGCCGAGCTCGTCGTACGACTCGATGAGCAGGGCCGTGAGCAGGGCGTCCCGGCTCGGGAAGTAGCGGTACACGGCCGAGGACACCATCTCGACGTCCCGCGCGACGGCGCGCAGGGACAGCGCCGCCGCGCCGTCCGTGGACAGCCGCGCGCGGGCGGAGTCGAGGATCTCGCGGGTGATCGTCTCGCGGGCAAGGGCGCGGGCGGTACGGGCGGGACTCATGTCGCTCAGGTTCGCACGACGGATCACTGCACACAACCGAGAGCACCGCTCTTGCCAAAGCGCACCCGCCCGTGCCACGCTTACGACACAACAGAGAGCACCGCTCTCGGAATGGAGCATTGGTCATGTCTGACACCCACCTCATCGTCGGCGCCGGTCCGATCGGCCGGCACGTCGCCGCCCTGCTCGCCGAGCGCGGGTCCCGCGTCGCGGTCGTGAGCCGCTCGGGCCGCACCACCGGGATCGACGGCGTGGAGCACCTCGCCCTCGACGCCTCCGACGCCGACGCCCTGTCCCGCGCCGCCGAGGGGGCCGACTTCCTCTACAACTGCGCCAACCCGGCCGACTACACCCAGTGGGAGCGCGTCTGGCCCCCGCTCGCCTCGTCCCTGCTGACCGCCGCGGAGCACTCCGGAGCCGTCTACGGCATCACCGGCACCCTCTACCCGTACGGCCCCGTCGACGTCCCGATCTCGGAGGACCTGCCCGACGCCGCGACCGACCACAAGGGCCGGCTCCGCGCCCGGATGTGGGCGGACGCGAAGGCGGCGCACGAGACCGGGCGCATCCGGGCCGTGGAGATCCGCGGCTCCGACTACATGGGCCGCGGCGTGGGCGGCAACGGGCACATCTCACGCCTGGTGCCGAGCGCGCTGCAGGGCAAGCGCGCCCTGATGATGGGCCGCACCGACCAGCCCCACACCTTCACCGACGTCGCGGACGCCGCCCGCACGCTGGTCGCCGCCGCGGAGGACCCGGGCGCCCACGGCCGCGTCTGGCACGTGCCTAGCAACGCCCCGGTGACGCAGGCGCAGGCCCTGACCGACGTGCTCGCGAGCGTCGGCAGGCCGCCGGTGCGGATCTCGTCCCTGCGCGGCGCCGGGCTCGCCGCCGCAGCCCTCGTCGTCCCCTTCATGCGCGAGATGCGGGAGATCATCTACCAGTGGGAACGGCCGTACGTGCTGGACGACGCCGCGGCCCGCGACCGCTTCGGCATCACCCCCACCCCGTGGGAGGAGGTCTGCCGCCGCACCGCGCAGGTCTGACGGGCCGGGCGCGAACCGGCCGGACGGGGAGCCAGGAAACCCGCGTAGCATCGTCAGGATGGCCTCCTCGCTCCCCGCAGCGCCGGCCTCGGCCACGCGGCACTTCGCCGACGACCTCCGGCAGCGCTCGGACACCGCGCTCGCCGCGCTCCTGCGCGCCCGTCCTGACCTCGCCTCCCCCTCCCCCTCGACGCTCCGGTCGCTGGCCGCCCGCGCGTCGAGCCGCACGTCGCTCGAACGCGCGCTCGCCCGCGCCGACGCCCTGACCCTGCAGGTCCTGGAGGCGGTGCTCGCCCTGGAGCCGGTCTTCCGCGCCCCGCCCGGTCCCGCCGCCCTCGGCCCCGAGGTCGTCACCCGCGCGCTCGGCGGTGCGGCGGACGACCGGGCCGCGGTGGAGGCGGCCGTCCACCTGGCCGTGGAGCACGCCCTCCTCTGGGACGCCGGCCAGGGCACCGGACCGGCGTCGACCCCGGACCTGCGCACCTCGCCGGGGCTCGACGAGCTGCTGGGGCCCAACCCCGCGGGCCTGGGCCCGCACATCGACCCGGTCCCGGACGGGCTGGCCGAGGCGGTCTCGCGGGCCCTCGGCCCCGCGACCGGCGCGCCCGGGACGGACGCCGCGCTCGACGCCCTCCTCGCCGAGGCGCCCGGCGGGGCGCGGGCGATCCTGGACGCCCTCGCGTGGGGGCCGCCGGTCGGCGTCGTCCCGGCCGCGGGGACCCGCCCCCGCGATGCGGTGAACTGGCTGGTCACCGCGCACCTCCTGGTCCGTTCGGACGCCCGGCACGTGGTCCTGCCGCGGCTGGTCGGGCTGGCCCTGCGCGGCGGGCGCACCCACCGCGCACCCCGCACCCGGGCCCCCGAGCCGCAGGGTCGCCCCGTGCCGCGGGCCACCGCCGACGCGGAGGCCGCGAGCGCCGCGCTCGAGCTGGTCCGGCGCGTGCGCGTGCTGCGCGGGTCCTGGGACGAGAACCCGCCGTCGGTCCTGCGCGCCGGCGGGCTGGGCGTCCGCGACCTGCGGCGGCTCGCGACGCAGCTCGAGACCGACGAGCCCGCCGCGGCGTTCGTGGTGGAGGTCGCCGCGTTGGCCGGCCTGGTCCGGGACGACGGCGAGGCGCCGCCGTCGTACGTACCGACGGTGACGGACTGGGACGACCTGGACGACGCCGCCCGCTGGGCCCGCCTGGTCGAGGCCTGGCTGGCCTCCCGCCGCGCGCCGTGGCTGGTGGGCTCGCGCGACGACAAGGGTGCGCTGCGGGCGCCGCTGTCGCCGGACCTGCAGCGGCCGTGGGTGCCGCGGCTGCGGGACAGCGTGCTCGGGGTGCTCGCGGCGGGCCGGGACGGCGAGTCCGTCCTGGCTCCCACGGCGGCCGCGGTCGTCGAGGTGCTGACCTGGCACACGCCCCGCTCGGTGCCGCCGACGAGCGCGGTCGAAGGCCTGCTGGCCGAGGTGGAGTGGCTGGGTGTGACGGGCGCGGGCGCGCTGTCGGCGCCGGGCCGGGCGCTCCTCCCGGCGGACCCTGCCCGCCCGGCCGACGTCGCCGGCGCGCTGCGCGCGGTGCTCCCGCACGAGGTGGACGAGATCCTGCTGCAGGGCGACCTCACGGGGATCGTCCCCGGGCGGCCGTCGCGCGAGCTCGCGCGGCTCCTGGAACGGGCGGCGGACGTCGAGTCGCGCGGCGCGGCGACGACGGTGCGGTTCAGCCCGGCGTCGGTCACGCGGGCGCTGGACCAGGGCGAGACGGCGGACGGTCTGCTCGACGAGCTGGCGCACCGGTCCCCCGTGCCCGTCCCCCAGCCGCTGGAGTACCTGGTCCGGGACACCGCCCGGCGGCACGGCGCGGTGCGCGTCGGCTCGGCGTCGGCGTACCTGCGGGCCGCCGACCCGACCGTGCTCGCCGGGCTGGAGCACGACCCGTCGCTCGTCGGCCTCGGCCTGGTGCGGCTCGCACCGACGGTCCTCGCGGCATCGGTCCCCGCGGCCGCCCTGCACGAGGCGCTCCGCAGCCGCGGGCTGGTCTCGGCCCTGGAGGGGCCGGACGGCCGGGTGCTCGTCGCGCGCCGCGGCGTCACGGGCCGGGCGATGCCCGCGCCGCGCTCGGCGGCCGCGATCCGGATGGGTTCCGGGTCCGACGTCGCCACCCGCGCGCCCGACCCCGAGGCCCTGGTCGCCGAGCTGCGCGCCGTCGAGGCGGCGGCCCAGGCCGGTGCGCGGGCGCGGGCGGACGCCGCCGAGGTGGCGCACTCCGTGACGACGTCGGGCGGCGGCATCCCGCTGCGCGGGTACCGGGTGCTCCCCGGCCGGCCGGCCGGCACGGGCACGGCGGAGGAGGTGACCTCCGGCGCTGCCGGGCAGGCGCCGCCGCGCCCGACGAACGGGTCACGCCCCGCCGCGGCGACCGCCGGGCCGCCGTCCTCGGACCCCGGTCCCGGGCCCGAGGACGACGACGCGGGAACACAGCACCCCGCTGACGGGTTGGCACTGCTGCGCGACGCGCTCCGCGACGGCTCCACCGTGATCGTCGAGGTGGCCGGGCACACCGGCCGGCTGGAGCGCCGCGAGCTGAGACCACTGAACCTCGACGGCGGCAGGCTGCGCGCGCTCGACCCGGACCGCGAGGCCGAGCTGACGATCGCCGTCCACCGCATCGCGTCGGTCCTGCCGACGTCATCCACGCCCTGAGGCGCACCAGACCAACACTGAGGGAGACCCCATGCCCGACGGCCCGTTGATCGTGCAGAGTGACAAGACGCTCCTGCTGGAGGTCGACCACCCGAGCGCCGAGCAGGCGCGCCGCTCCATCGCGCCGTTCGCCGAGCTGGAGCGCGCGCCCGAGCACGTCCACACCTACCGCCTGACGGCGCTGGGCCTGTGGAACGCGCGCGCGGCCGGCCACGACGCGGAGCAGGTCGTGAACACGCTCATCGAGTTCAGCCGGTACCCGGTGCCGCACGCGCTGCTGGTCGACGTGGCCGAGACGATGTCCCGCTACGGGCGTCTGCAGCTCGCGCAGGACCCGGCGCACGGCCTCGTGCTGCGCACCACCGACCGCGCGGTGCTGGCCGAGGTGCTCAAGTCGAAGCGCACCGCGGGCCTCGTCGGCGCGCGGATCGACGAGTCCACCGTGACGGTGCACCCCTCCGAGCGCGGCCACCTCAAGCAGGTCCTGGTCAAGCTGGGCTGGCCGGCCGAGGACCTCGCGGGCTACGTGGACGGCGAGAAGCACCCGATCGAGCTGAGCCCCACCACGCACCCGCGCACGCCGCACGAGAAGGCGGCCCCCTGGGAGATGCGGCCCTACCAGGCGCAGGCCGTGGACGGGTTCTGGCACGGCGGCTCCGGCGTCGTGGTGCTCCCCTGCGGCGCGGGCAAGACGATCGTGGGCGCGGGCGCCATGGCCAAGTCGGGCACGACGACGCTGATCCTGGTGACGAACACCGTCAGCGCACGCCAGTGGCGCGACGAGCTCGTGCGGCGCACCACGCTGACCGAGGACGAGATCGGCGAGTACTCCGGCACCAAGAAGGAGATCAAGCCGGTCACCATCGCCACCTACCAGGTGCTCACCACCAAGCGGAAGGGCGTCTACACGCACCTCGAGCTGCTCGACGCCCGCGACTGGGGCCTCGTCCTGTACGACGAGGTGCACCTGCTGCCCGCGCCCGTCTTCCGGATGACGGCGGACCTGCAGGCACGGCGCCGGCTCGGCCTGACCGCCACGCTGGTGCGCGAGGACGGCCGCGAGGACGAGGTGTTCAGCCTCATCGGGCCCAAGCGGTTCGACGCGCCGTGGAAGGACATCGAGTCCCAGGGCTACATCGCGCCCGCCGACTGCGTGGAGGTGCGCCTCACGCTCCCGGAGAGCGAGCGGATGACGTACGCGACGGCCGAGACGGAGGACAAGTACCGGCTGGCCGCGTCGGCGTCGGGCAAGAAGAAGGTGGTGGAGCAGATCGTGGCGCGCCACCCCGACGACCAGGTGCTGGTCATCGGGCAGTACATCGACCAGCTCGAGGAGCTGGCCGAGCACCTCGGGGCGCCGATCATCACCGGGCAGACCACCAACAAGGAGCGGCAGCGGCTGTTCGGGGCGTTCCGCGAGGGCGAGATCTCCCGGCTCGTGGTGAGCAAGGTCGCCAACTACTCGGTGGACCTCCCGGAGGCGTCGGTCGCCATCCAGGTGTCCGGGTCGTTCGGGTCGCGGCAGGAGGAGGCGCAGCGCCTCGGGCGCATCATGCGGCCCAAGGCCGACGGGCGCACCGCGCACTTCTACGCCGTGGTCGCGCGGGACACCGTCGACCAGGACTTCGCGGCCCACCGGCAGCGGTTCCTGGCCGAGCAGGGGTACGCGTACCGCATCGTGGACGCCGAGGACCTGGACGAGTCGCCGGCCGGTTCGACGACACCCTGACGTCGGGCCTGTTCAGGGCGTGAAAATGCCCTTCACGCTGGGCATTCACCTGGGGATTCGTTGCACATACGCAACGTTGCGGCCTCCGATTGCGCTGTCCTGAACCCGGGGTGACGATCAGGGACGTGATCGAGTCCCGAGCAAGAGCCGAGCGTCCGCACGATCCCGGCACCCGCGCTTCCGGGGGCTGGGTCATCGTGGCCTTCGCCGGCCTCGTCGGCATCGTCCTGGCGGCCACCTCACAGGCCGCCAGTGCGACAGTCGTCGGGCCGGCCGAACCGCGGCCGTCCGTGTCGCCGCGCCTGTCGGCCGCAACGCAGGCCGAGCTCATGTCGGACATCCTGCCCGCGTCGCCGCCGATCACCCTCACGGACCCCGTGACCGACGGCGCGGGCGCGCTCACCGACACCGAGCGCCAGGACGTGCTGGCCGCCGTCGAGCGGCTCGCCGCGGAGTCCGACCTGCGCATGTTCGTCGTCTTCATCGAGAGCTTCGACGGCACCGACCCCGTGGACTGGGCCAACGCGAGCGCGAACCAGTCCGGGCTCGGGACCGACGACCTGCTCCTCGCGATCGCGACCGTCGACCACGAGTTCGGCCTGTCCGCGGACACCAACGTGCCGCTCACGGACGGCCAGCTCGGGCAGATCGACGACGCCGTCGCGGCCGCCGTCGAGGACGAACGATGGGCCCCCGCGGCCACCGACGCCGCCGACGCGGTCCGCAAGGGGATCGCGAGCACCACCAGCCCCCTGCTCGTGGTGGGCATCACCGTCGCGGCGATCCTCGTGCTGGCCGCCCTCGGCTACGTGCTGTGGCGGTTCGCCGTGCCCCGGCTCCGCCCGCTCGTCACCCAGCTCAGGGACCGCACCCCCGTGGCCGGCGGACCGGCGCCGGAAGCCTTCGCGGACCTCGCGCTCGACGAGCTCGACGAGCGCGCCGCGGCGGCACTGGTCGGCATCGACGACGCCCTGAAGACGTGCGAGCAGGAGCTCGGCTTCGCCCGCTCCGAGCTCGGCGCCGACGCGACGCGGGACTTCGAGCTGATCCTCGAGGGCGCCGCCGCGGACGTCCGTGAGGCGTTCGCGGTGCGGCAGATCGTGGACACGGAGGCCCGGGCCACCGCGCCCGAGAACCCCGAGCCGGCCGACGGCACGGTCGGCGACGGCACGGTCGACGACGCCGCGCCCGGCACCGCGGAGGACCCCGTGCGCCGTGCCCGCCTCGGCCGGATCATCGCGCTCTGCGAGGCCGCGGCCGACACGCTCGACGCGCGCACCCGCGCCTTCGACGACCTGCGCCGCCTGCAGCAGCGCGCCCCGGAGCTGCTCGCCGACGTCGTCGCCCGCGAGGCCGAGGTCTCCCAGCGCGTCGCCACCGCGCGCGGCCTGCTGACGCAGCTCTCCCGGCGGTACCCCACGGGCCCGCTGGCCACCGTGGTGGGCAACCCGGAGCAGGCGGAGCTGCTGATCGCCAACGCCAAGGAGGCCGTGGCCGCCGGGAACTCGGCCCTGGCCGCCGGCCAGAAGGTCGTCGCCGTGGCGCATGCGCGGGGCGCGCAGAACGCCCTGGGGCAGGCCGTCATGCTGCTCGACGCCGTCGACGCCACCGCGCTGCACCTCCGGGAGGCGGTCGGCCGGCTCGACAAGTCGATCGCGTCGCTCACCCAGGACGTGGCCGCCGCCAAGGCGATCGAGGGCGACCTCCGCGTCACCCTCGCGCGCGCCGCGGCCCAAGCCTCGCTCAAGAACGTCGAGGTGACCCGCGAGGGCGGCGACCCGCTCGCCGGCCTGCAGCGCATCGCCGCGGCGGAGGCCTCCCTCGACGCCGCCCTGGCGTCCACCCGCGACCACACCGAGGTCAAGGCCCGGGCGTCCGCGCTGCTGCGCGACACGCTGCGCCGCGTCGACGCGCAGCTGCGGCAGACCGGCGACTTCATCGCGACCCGCCGCGGGGCCGTCGGCGCCGCGGCGCGCACCCGGCTCGCGGAGGCGGTCCGGCTGGCCGACGTCGCCCGCGCGCTCCACCCGACCGACCCCACCGCGGCCCTGAACGAGGCCCAGGAGGCGAGCGCGCTGGTGCGGGAGGCGGCGCGCCTGGCCCGCCAGGACGCGGACGCCGTCGTCGCGGCAGCCGCCGAGACCGAGCCCGAGGCCGGCGGGGAGGACGCGAACGGGCCGATCAGCGGCGGCATGATGCTCGGCGGCATCCTGCTCGACCCGCACCTGGTGCGCTCCCGCAAGCGCGCCCGCACGGCCCGCATCGGCGGCGGGTTCGGCGGGGGCGGGTTCGGCGGCGGACGCCCGGCGGCGCACCGCAAGCTGGGCACGGTCCGGGCCTGGTGGCCGGCGTCGGCACGCTGACGACATCTCCCCGGGGGCGGTGACCGCCCCCGGGGATCGCGGCGCTACAGGTAGCGCAGCGGGTCGAACTCCTCGATCGGGATGATGCGGACGCGCGGCAGCATGGTGGTGAAGGCGTCCGCGTCGGCCTCGAGGTCGTACATGACCAGGCCGCGCTGCTCCAGGTCCGTGAACCGGGCGTTGACGAACTCGCGGAAGCCCAGCAGGCCGACGCGGCGGTCGTCGTCGGCCAGCAGGGCCTCGATCTGCGGCAGGAAGTCGCCGTCGTGGCTCGCGAGCAGCACGTCGCCCGGCCGGTCCATCAGCGCGTCGAGCGTGCGCTGGATACCGACGTCGACGACCTTCTCCGAGCCCTGCGCGGCCAGCGGGATGGGCTTGTAGCCCATGGCGAGCAGCGCCTGCACGAACGGCATGGGCATCTGGCCGGACGTCGCGTTGAGGAAGAACAGCGGCACGACGTCCTGCGACCAGACCTTCTCCGCGAACGCGGAGATACGGTCCCAGCGGGGGCGCTCCTCGGGTGCCGGACGGCGGTTCAGCACGTTCATGCCGAGCGTGGCGTCGATGTTCTCACCGTCGACGATGAGATACGTGCGCCGGGGCGACTGCCCGGACTCCTGCGGGGACGGTGCTGACATGCGACACAGCCTAGGCCGTGCGCGCCGAATCGCGGAGCCGAAGCCCGTCCGACGGGGGTGACGACGCCACGGCACGAAAGCCCGGGGGATTTCCCGGGCGAAACTCAGGCAGTGTTCAGGAACCAGCCGCACACTGGAAACATGGCTACTCCTGAGGCGCGTCTGGTCGTCGTGGACGACGAACCGAACATCCGCGAGCTCCTGTCCACGTCCCTGCGCTTCGCGGGCTTCGAGGTCCATGCCGCGGCGGACGGCAACGGCGCCCTCCAGCTCGTCCGCGACGTCGAGCCGGACCTCGTGGTGCTCGACGTGATGCTCCCCGACATGGACGGCTTCACGGTCACGCGCCGCATGCGGGCGACCGGCCGGCACACCCCCGTCGTCTTCCTCACCGCGAAGGACGACACCCAGGACAAGGTGCAGGGCCTCACCGTGGGCGGCGACGACTACGTGACCAAGCCGTTCAGCCTGGAGGAGGTCGTGGCCCGGATCCGCGCGGTGCTGCGCCGCACGGGCGTGCCGGCCCCCGAGGAGGAGGCCGTGCTGCACGTGGGCGACCTCGAGATGGACGAGGACTCGCACGAGGTGCGCCGGGCCGGCGTCGAGGTCGACCTGTCGCCCACGGAGTTCAAGCTGCTGCGCTACCTCATGCTCAACTCCGGCCGGGTCCTGTCCAAGGCGCAGATCCTGGACCACGTGTGGCAGTACGACTGGGGCGGCGACGCGAACATCGTCGAGTCCTACATCTCCTACCTGCGGCGCAAGATCGACACGCTCGAGGTCGAGGGCGAGACCCTGCCGCCGCTGATCCACACCAAGCGGGGCGTCGGGTACCTGCTGCGCGCCCCGCAGCCCGTCCGTGCTTAAGGAGCGCCTCGCCGGTATCCCTCTGCGCGCCAGGCTCGTCGCGATCATCTCGCTGCTGCTGGCGGCAGGGCTGGGGATCGCCGCCGTCGCGACGACGACGGTGGTGTCGACCTTCCTGGTCCAGCAGGTGGACGATGAGCTGCACACGGCCGCGCTCGACCCGATCGCCATCATCCAGTCCACCTCCGGCCAGGCCCTGCCGAGCGACTACTACGTGCTGATCGAGAACGAGAGCGGCAAGCAGACCCAGCTCGGGAACTCCGCGATCCAGCGGTTCGGCACGCCCGAGCTGCCGACGGTGACGTACGACGAGGCCGTCGCCAGCGGCGGCGAGCCGTTCACGGCCGCCGGGGCGACCGGTGGCGACGGCTCCGGTCCCGAGACCGGCACCGGCACCGAGAGCTGGCGCGTCATCACGCTGGGCGCGACCTACCCGAGCGGCGAGCGCGCCACCGTCTACGTGGCCCTGCCCCTGGTGGGCATGGACCGGACCGTCTCGATCCTGACCCGCACCCTGATCATGTCGGGCCTGGGCATCGTGCTGCTCGGTGGGCTCACGGCGTGGCTGCTCGTGGAGCGGTCGCTCCGCTCGCTGCGGTCCGTGGAGCACACGGCCGCGCAGATCGCGGCGGGCGACCTGACGCTGCGCGTCCCCGAGGCCCCCGCCGGCACGGAGATGGGCTCGCTGGCGGCGTCGCTCAACGCGATGCTGACGCAGATCGAGCGCGCCTTCGCCGCCCAGGAGGCCTCCGAGGTACGCATGCGGCAGTTCGTCTCGGACGCCTCGCACGAGCTGCGCACGCCCGTCGCGACGATCCGCGGCTACGGCGAGCTGTACCGGATGGGCGCCCTGGACAGCTCCGACAAGGTCGACGACACGATGTTCCGCATCGAGGACGCCGCCCGCCGCATGGGCACGCTCGTCAACGACCTGCTGGTGCTCGCACGCCTCGACGAGGGCCGCCCGGTCGCCCGCGAGGACGTCGACCTGGTCGCCCTCGCGCGGGACTCCGCCCAGGACCTGCACGCGCTGGACCCGACGCGCGACGTCACCGTGGTGCCCCTCGCCCCGGACGCCGGTCCGGACGACCCGGCGGGGCAGGTCCCCGAGAAGCTCGTCGTGGAGGGTGACGGCGACCGCCTGCGGCAGGTCCTGACCAACCTCATCGGCAACGTCGCGCGGCACACGCCGTCGGGCACGCCCGCCGAGATCGCGCTGGGGGTGCTCCCGGGAGCGCCGGGCGCGCCGGGCGCGATCGGCGCCGCGCAGAACGGCGAGAAGGCGGCCCCGAGCGCCGGCGCCGCGACGTCGGGCCCCACCGCCGTCCTGGAGGTGCGCGACCACGGTCCCGGCCTCACCGAGGAGCAGGGCCGGCGGATCTTCGAGCGGTTCTACCGCGCGGACTCGTCCCGCACGCGGGAGTCGGGCGGCGGCTCGGGGCTGGGGATGGCAATCGTCGCGGCGATCGTGGGCACGCACGGCGGGCACGTCGAGGTGGCGCAGACCCCTGGTGGCGGGCTCACGGTCCGGCTCACCCTCCCCCTCTGACGTGTCAGACGTGCAGGTCACCCGAATGGCCTGCACGTCTGGCCTGTCCGGTGCCGAACCGTGATCACGATCCCGTGACGGTGGTAGCCGCCACTGACCGTTTCGGTAATAGGCTGGTCGTTGGAGTGACCGACATCGACCGTTAGGCAGAGTTCACATGGGCGTGCTGACGTCTGACGCGCCGCAGTGGTTCCTCAAGTCCTTCGTCCGCAGTGCGGTGGGCGCGGGGGCCACGGCGGACACCGAGGCGATCGAGGCGGTCGGCCAGTCGCTGCTCGACCGGTGGGCCGACGAGAACCGGCACTTCCACAACCTGCGCCACCTGGCCTCCGTGCTGCACCGCGTGGACGAGCTGGCCGAGGAGACGCACGAGCCGGACCTGGTGCGCCTCGCCGCCTGGTACCACGGCGCGGTGTTCAACGCCGAGCGCAAGGTGGCCGACGCCTCGCAGGGCGGCGAGCAGACCACGGCCTCCGCGGCCCTCGCGGACAAGGAGCTGACCGAGCTCGGGGTACCCGAGCGGGCGGCGGACCGGGTCGCCGCCCTGGTCAACGCCATCGTGCGGCACGCGCCCGACCCCGCGGACTTCGACGCCGCGGTGCTCAACGACGCCGACCTCGCGATGCTCGCCGCCGAGCCGCAGCGGTACAAGGACTACAAGTCCGCGGTGCGCGCGGAGTACGCCCACATCCCCGCCGAGGACTACCTCCGGGCCCGGATCCGTGTGATCGAGCGGCTGCTCGCCCGCAAGTCGCTCTTCCTGAGCCCCATGGGCGCCGCATGGGAGGAGCCCGCGCGGCAGAACCTCGACATGGAGCTGCACCGGCTGCGCAAGGAGCAGGCGAAGCTCGGTTCGGCCTGACGCCGCCCGCGACCGACCCTCCGGACCGCCCCGGGCCGGTCCGAGCGCGACCACACCTCCGGCATCCACAGGCCTGTGCACAGGCCGCCCCGTGACCGCCCCGCCGTCGGCCGCCCCGCGCCTACGGTCGGTGCAGGACGCCGGACGGGCCGGCGTGCGGGAGGTGATGACCATGCGGTTCGAGGTCGACAGCGACCAGGTGGAGCAGGCGAGCGCCGCGGTGGCGGGCTCGGTGGCCACGGTGCGCACCGAGGTGGGGGCGCTCATGCGCAACCTCGACGCGCTGCAGGCGAGCTGGCAGGGGCCGGCCGCTGCGGCGTTCGGCGGGACCGTTGCGCAGTGGCGGGGTGCGCAGGCGCAGGTCGAGGGCGCGCTGGACGCGATCCAGGCCGCGCTGGCCGCCGCGGCTCGCACCTACGCGGAGGCGGAGGCGGCCGCGACGCGCATGTTCTCCTGAGGCCACGGGCTCGTCCGGCGCCCGGCCGGAGGCCTGGTCAGGAGAAAGGCCGACGCCGGCCGGTCACCCTCCGCGTGAGAGGTTGACCGACCGGCGTCGGACGGGTGCGCGGGCCGAGGCCCGAGCGGGTCAGGCCGGACTCAGAAGTCCATGCCGCCCATGCCACCGGTCGGGTCGCCGGCGGGGGCCCCGACGGGCTCCGGCTTGTCGGCGACGACGGCCTCGGTGGTGAGGAACAGCGCGGCGATCGACGCGGCGTTCTGCAGCGCCGAGCGGGTCACCTTGACCGGGTCGTTGACGCCCGCGGCGAGCAGGTCCTCGTACTCACCGGTCGCGGCGTTCAGGCCCTGGCCGGAGGGAAGGTTGCGCACCTTCTCCGCCACGACGCCGCCCTCGAGGCCGGCGTTCACGGCGATCTGCTTCAGCGGGGCGTCGATCGCGGCACGCACGATCGAGGCGCCGGTCGCCTCGTCACCCTCGAGCTCGAGCTTGGCGAACGCGACGGCACCGGCCTGGATGAGGGCCACGCCACCACCGGCGACGATGCCCTCCTCGACGGCAGCCTTCGCGTTGCGGACGGCGTCCTCGATGCGGTGCTTGCGCTCCTTGAGCTCCACCTCGGTGGCCGCGCCGGCCTTGATGACGGCCACGCCGCCGGCCAGCTTGGCGAGGCGCTCCTGCAGCTTCTCGCGGTCGTAGTCCGAGTCGGACTTGTCGATCTCGCTGCGGATCTGGTTCACGCGACCGGCGATGAGGTCGGCGTCGCCGGCACCCTCGACGATCGTGGTCTCGTCCTTGGTGACGACGACCTTGCGGGCCTGGCCCAGCTCCTCGAGCGTGGCGTTCTCCAGCTTGAGGCCCACCGTCTCGGTGATGACCTGGCCGCCGGTCAGGATCGCGATGTCCTGCAGCATGGCCTTGCGGCGGTCACCGAAGCCCGGGGCCTTGACGGCGACGGACTTGAAGGTGCCACGGATCTTGTTCAGCACCAGGGTCGCCAGGGCCTCGCCCTCGACGTCCTCGGCGATGATGAGGAGCGACTTGCCCGACTTCATGACCTGGTCGAGCAGCGGCAGCATGTCCTTGACGTTCGAGATCTTCGACTCGACGATCAGGACGTACGGGTCCTCGAGCACGGCCTCCTGGCGCTCGGGGTCCGTCTCGAAGTAGCGGGCCAGGAAGCCCTTGTCGAAGCGCATGCCCTCGGTGAGCTCGAGCTCGAGGCCGAAGGTGTTCGACTCCTCGACGGTGATGACGCCTTCCTTGCCCACCTTGTCGAGGGCCTCGGCGATGAGCTCGCCGATCGCCGGGTCACCGGCCGAGATCGCGGCCGTGGCGGCGATCTCTTCCTTGGTCTCGATCTCCTTGGCGGCGTTCAGCAGCTGCTCGGTGACGGCCTCGGTGGCCTTCTCGATGCCGCGCTTGACGGCGATCGGGTTGGCACCGGCGGCAACGACACGCAGGCCCTCCTTCACGAGCGCCTGGGCGAGCACGGTGGCGGTGGTGGTGCCGTCACCCGCGACGTCGTCCGTCTTCTTGGCGACCTCCTTGACGAGCTCCGCGCCGATCCGCTCGTAGGGGTCCTCGAGCTCGATCTCCTTGGCGATGGAGACACCGTCGTTGGTGATCGTGGGGGCGCCCCACTTCTTGTCCAGAACGACGTTGCGGCCCTTCGGGCCGAGCGTGACCTTCACGGTGTCGGCGAGCTGGTTGAGCCCGCGCTCCATGCTCCGACGAGCAACCTCGTCGAAAGCGATGATCTTGGCCATGGGGATGAATCCTCCGCTGGTGGCTTGTCCAGGCCGGCCGGTGCCCGCGACGGACGGCAACCGCCTCGACGACCATGTCTCGCCGCGGCAGGAGGCCTCACCATTCGACCCTGCTGTCACTCTCCAACGGAGAGTGCTAAGACATTATTGGCACTCGGACCTTGAGAGTGCAAGGCGCGTACACCGCGGGCGAACGCGGGGCGCCTACCCCGGCGCCAGCCCCGGTACGTGGCGGACGTCGAACTCCCGCACCAGCGCCCGGCGCGCGGCGTGCCACCCGCCCATGCCGTGCACGCCCGGGCCCGGCGGGGTCGACGCCGAGCAGAGGTACACCCCCTCGGCGACCTGGTACGGGTCGGGGGCGAGGGTGGGCCGCGCGATCATCTGCCACATGCTCGCGGCGCCCGCGGAGATGTCGCCGCCCGGGTAGTTCTGGTTGTGCCGCTGCATCTGGTCGGCGGGGATGCACCGCGCGCCGACGACGACGTCGCGGAAGCCGGGCGCGAACCGCTCGATCTGCCGTGTGACCGCCTCGGTGACGTCGTGCGTCGAGCCGGCGGGCACGTGGGCGTAGCTCCACAGCGGCCGCGTGGCGCCGCGCACCCGGCCGGGATCGGCGACGCCCGGGTCGCTGAGCAGGACCATCGGGTGGTCGGGATGCACCCCGTGCGCGACGGCGTCCTCCGCGATCACCATCTCCGCGCGCGTCCCGCCCACGTGCACGGTCGACGCCCGCCCGACGTCGGACGCCGCCCAGGGGACCGGGCCCGACAGGACGAAGTCGACCTTGGCGGCAGCGTTGCCGTACCGGAACCTGCGCAGCGCCGCGCGGCGCGGCGCCCGGATCCGGTCCCCCAGGACCCGCAGCACCGTGGTCGGCGTGGTGTCGAAGAGCACGGCTCGGGCGGGCGGAAGATCCGTCCAGTCGTCGACCGGGCGGCCGGTCTCGACGGTGCCGCCGTGCGCCCGGAGGTCACGGACCAGGGCGTCGGTGATGGCCTGCGAACCACCCACCGGGATGGCCCAGCCGCCGTCGGCGTGCGCGAGGGCGGCGAGGAGCAGCGCCGTACCCGCCCCAGCGTAGGACGGGAGCGGCGTGATGGCGTGCGCCGCGACGCCGGTGAGCAGGGCCTTCGCCTCCTCGGTGAGGAACCGCCGCTCCCAGCGCGGGCCGCCCTGCTCGAGGAGCGCCGCACCGAACCGCAGGCCCGGCCGGACCAGGGAGGCCAGGCCCCAGGTCTCCGACGCGTGCGCGCCGTGGTCGCGCACGCCCTCCAGCATGCCGCGCACGGTCCGCTTGTCCCCCAGCGCGAGCGCGGTCACCTGCCGCCAGCTCTCGGCGAGCGGGCCGAGCAGGTCACGCCAGGCGTCGCCGTCGGGCCCGAGGCCGCCGGCGGTCCGGGCCAGGTCGCGCCACGCGACGCCCGCGCGATCGGCGGCGAGCGGCTGGGCGTAGGCGACCTCGGGCGCGAGGAGCTCGACGCCGTGCGCCGGCAGGTCGAAGGCCCGGAAGAACGGCGAGGCCCAGGCCATGGGGTGCACGGCGGAGCAGAGGTCGAAGAGCAGGTCGTCGTCGAGCTCGGGAACGGGGAGCGTGCGCGCGCCGCCGCCGATCGTCGGCTGCGCCTCCAGCACCCGGACGCCCAGGCCCGCGCGGGCGAGCGTCACCGCGGCCGCCAGGCCGTTCGGCCCGGAGCCCACCACCACCGCGTCGAGGAGCGTCACGCCCCCCATCGAATCACGGGTGCTCGCCGGGCAGGGGGCGCCGGGCGGGAACCAGGGCGAGCAGCCGCGGTACGGGGCGGCTGCTCGGTGGCGTCGGGCATCGTCGTCCGACAGGGTGCGATACCGGTCGTCGTCGACCGTCCAGTGCGGACGCCGGGGTCTGGGTCCCAGCATCCTCGGGGGGCGGCGGGCGACGGGTGGGCCTTTCCCACCCGTCGTCCCATCGAATCAGAGTGGACGAACCTGCTCTGCCTGCGGACCCTTCTGTCCCTGCCCCACCTCGTACTCGACTTCCTGACCCTCGTCGAGGGACCGGTAGCCGTCACTCTGGATCGCACTGTAGTGAACAAAAAGGTCCTGGCCGCCGGCAGTCGGGGTGATGAAGCCATACCCCTTCTCGGCGTTGAACCACTTGACGGTGCCCTGGGCCATGCGTAGTTCTCCTTGTACCTCTGCACGGGCCACTCGGTCGACCCGTGGTGGTTCGAGCGTAGTGGTCCGTCTCACACCAGGGAAGCCTCAATGCCCGGTATGCGGCATTAAGCGCATGGCGAACGCCCAGGTCAGGGGCCTGCAAACGGCCACTTGTCAAGGAATATCAACATGGTGGTACGGGCTGGTAAACCTAGCCGAGGGTCAGCCCATCGTCGAGGGCCGGGTCACGACGGCGACCCACACGGCCTCGGGCGAGTCCGAAACGGCCTGTGACTCGACCATGTTGGCCTCCGGGATGCCGAGCAGCGCCGCGATGTAGGCGGCCGTCTCCGCACGGGTGGAGCCGTAGAGAACGGTGTTCTCCGTGTAGGTCGCACCGTCCGGGGTCTGCGGCTCCTCGCGCAGCGCCGCGCCGGCCACGTCCTGGCCCATCAGGTACTCGGCGGTCTCGCCGGCGAGCCCCTGCTCCTGGCCGACGTTGTACACGGCCACGCTGGCGGTCAGGTCCGCGCCGGCCTTCAGCGCCGCGGGGTCGGCAGCGCCGCCGGTCTCCGCGGACGGCTCACCGCTGGGTTCGCCCGACGGCTCGCCGGACGGTTCACCCGAGGCGGACGGCGAGGCGGGCGCCGAGGCCGAGGTCGACGGGTCGCCCGACGCCTCCGCCGGTTCGCCGTCGCCGGAGAGCAGGGTGATGCCGCCCCACGCCACGGCGGCGCAGACTACGGCGACCAGCAGGAACGGCCAGGCCGAGCTCCAACCGCTGCGCGGTGCACGGTGCACACCCACTGGTGCGCCCCCGGGGACGGCGACGTCGAACTCGTCGGGCGGGTAGGGGTAGCCACTCTTCGTCACGGCAGAGAGAGTAGCGGGTTGTTGTGACGGATCGGTGCCTTCTCAGTGGTTCTCATCCGCCAGACGACGTGTAGATCGTGCTCTCTGCCGGGTCGACCGGAGCCTGCGCAGCCGCTTGACCAGCATCGGGTCGTGCTCCAGGGCCGCCGGGGAGTCGATGAGCGTATTGAGAACCTGGTAGTAACGCGTGGCCGTCAGGCCGAACAGCTCACGCGCCGCCTCCTCCTTGGCGCCGGCGTACTTCCACCACTGGCGCTCGAACGCGAGGATCTCGCGGTCCCGGTCGGAGAGCCCCTTCTCCGCGCCCGCGACGACGGGGGCCTCGACATGGGCGACCAGCGTCTCGCCGGTCCCCCCGAGGGTCGGAGGAACTGTCCTGTCGTTCACCTGAGTCCTTTTCACGTTGTCTGCACGCCGGCCGTCCGCCGGCGCCAAGGGCGGCCCGCGATCGCTACGGCAGGCGCCAGTCGACCGGCTGGGCGCCCTGCTGCTCCAGGAGCGCGTTGGCCCGCGAGAACGGCTTGGACCCGAAGAAGCCGCTGCGCGCCGACAGCGGCGACGGGTGCGCGCTCTCGACCACCGGGACGTCGCCCAGCCACGCCTTGAGGTTGCGCGCCTTCGCGCCCCACAGGATCGCCACGAGGGGCCCGCCACGGGCCACCAGCGCCCGGATGGCGGCCTCGGTGACCTCCTCCCAGCCCTTGCCCGCGTGCGAGTCCGAGGAGCCGGGGCGGCAGGTCAGCGTCCTGTTCAGCAGCATGACGCCCTGGTCGGCCCACGGCCGGAGGTCACCGTTCGACGGGAGCGGCAGGCCGAGGTCCTCCTGCAGCTCCTTGTAGATGTTGACCAGCGAGCGCGGGACCGGCCGCACGTCCGGCTGCACCGAGAAGGACAGGCCCATGGCGTGCCCCGGCGTCGGGTACGGGTCCTGGCCCACGATCAGCACGCGCACGTCCGCGAGCGGACGCTTGAACGCGGCGAGCACGTTCTCGCCCGCCGGGACGTAGGTGCGCCCCTCGGCGACCTCGTTGCGCAGGAAGTCGCCCATGGCATGGATGCGGGGCTCGACGTCGGCCAGCGCCTCGGCCCAGTCCGGCGCTATGACCTGCGACAACGGGGGCCGGCCAGCGGCAGCGGCGGCGTCGGCAGGGGGTGTCGGGTTCACGGTGGTCTCCACGCTCAGGAGGTTACCGGCACCCTCTGACACCGACCCCCTGTGCTGCCCGACACACCCCCTTGTGACGACTCTTCACGGCGTAAGCGCGACAATGAGCATCGTGAGCGCGACGACGACCCCAGAACCGGAAGGCCCCTCCACGACCCCCACCGCGACCGCCCCCGTCCGCTGGACGCGGTACATCGCCATGGGCGACTCCTTCTCGGAGGGCCTGTGGGATCCCTATCCTGACGCCCCGGACGTGCAGCGCGGCTGGGCGGACAATCTCGCCGCCGCGCTCTCCGCCCGGCGCATCGCGGCCGGCGAGGCACCGCTGGAGTACGCGAACCTCGCGATCCGGGGCCGCAAGCTCCGACCGATCGTCGCCGAACAGCTCGGGGCGACGCTCGACGCCAAGCCGGACCTCGTCTCCCTGGTCGCGGGCGGCAACGACATCCTGCGCGCCACGGCCGACGTCGACGCGATCTCGGCCGCGCTGGAGGATGCCGTCGCCACGCTCCGCGGGACCGGCGCCGACGTGCTGATGGGCACCGGCTTCAAGGCAGGGGCCGCCCTGAGCTGGACCAACGGCCGCGTGGGTATCTTCAACGCGAACGTCTGGTCCATCGCCCGCCGCCACGGCGCGCACGTCGTGGACCTGTGGGGCATGCGCTCCTTGGCCGACCTGCGGGTCTGGTCCTCCGACCGCATCCACCTCACCCCCGAGGGGCACCAGCGGGTGGCGAACGCCGCGCTGGTCGCGCTCGGCCTCGAGCCGGACGACACCGCCTACGACGTGCCGCTCGACGCCGCCCCGCCCGCGGCCTTCCGCGAGACGGCACGCGCCAACGCCGCCTGGATGCGCCAGCACGTGGGCCCGTGGGTCAAGCGGCGGCTGACCGGCACCTCCAGCGGCGACGGACGCACCGCGAAGTGGCCGACGCCGGGAGCCTGGCCGCGCGCATAGTTCACCCACTCGGCCCTACACTTGCGAGGGTGAATCTCAGAGGCTCCCCGGTGCTCGCACCAGGGAGCCTCTGCCGTCTCCGCAACCCAGTCCTGGCCGCGTAACTTAACCTTCTAGATGGTACATTTACAACCATGACGATGAGCCCTCCGCGCAGTGCGGGCACGTCCCAGCTCAGCACCGGACGGCGCTGGACCCTCCTGGTCACCGTGGGCACCGGTCTGCTGCTGATCACGCTGGACAACTCGATCCTGTACACGGCGCTGCCGACCCTCACGCGCGAGCTCGACGCGAGCTGGAGCGAGAGCCTGTGGATCATCAACGCCTATCCCCTGGTGATGACCGGGCTCCTGCTCGGCTCGGGCACGCTGGGCGACCGGTTCGGGCACCGGCGGATGTTCGTGTCCGGCCTCGTGGTGTTCGGGTTCGCCTCCTTCCTGGCCGCGACCGCGCCCACGCCCGAGGTGCTGATCGCCGCGCGCGGGCTGCTCGCGGTCGGCGCCGCCGCGATGATGCCGGCCACGCTCGCCCTGATCCGGGTGGCCTTCGTCAACGAGCGCGAGCGCAACATCGCCATCAGCGTGTGGGGCAGCCTGTCCGTCGTCGGGGGTGCCCTGGGGCCGATCGTCGGCGGCGCGCTGCTGGAGCACTTCGCCTGGGGCTCGATCTTCCTGATCAACGTGCCGGTGGTCCTGCTGGCCGTCATCGTCGGGCTCGCCGTCGCGCCGGAGGACGACCCGCACCCCGCGACCCGGTGGGACTTCGTCTCGTCCGTCCAGGCCCTCGTCACGCTGGTCGGGCTCGTGGTCCTGATCAAGGAGGTCGCCCGCGCCGACCGGTCCGGGACCGTCGTCCTCGGCGCGGCCGCCGTGACCGTCGTGGGCTGGTGGGTCTTCGTCCGCCGGCAGCGGCGGCTGCCGTTCCCGCTGCTCGACCTGGCGATCTTCCGCAACGCCGCCTTCTCGTCCGGGGTGCTGGCGGCGGCGATCGCGATGTTCGCCATGGGTGGCCTGCAGCTCGCCACGACGCAGCGGTTCCAGCTCGTGGCCGGGTTCACCCCGCTGGAGTCCGGGCTCCTGGTGGCCGCGATCGCGCTCGGCTCGCTGCCGTCCTCGCTCCTGGCCGGGGCGTTCCTCCACGTGGTGGGCCTGCGGGTGCTGATCGGCGGCGGCCTGGCCGTGGGCGCCGTCGGCGTGGCAGGGACGCTGTACGGCGTGCAGCACGGGACCGAGTGGCTGCTGCTCGCGGGTCTGCTCGTGACGGGCCTCGGGCTGGGGGCGGCGATGTCGGTGGCCTCCACGGCGATCATCGGGAACGTGCCGGCCCGCCGCGCCGGCATGGCGTCCTCCGTGGAGGAGGTCTCCTACGAGTTCGGCAGCCTGGCCGCCGTGGCGCTGCTCGGCTCGCTGCTGACCACCATCTACACCACGACGGTCCGCCTGCCCGTCGACGCCCCCGTCGAGGCGGGCCGGTCCATGTCCGACGCCCTGACCGCCCCGGGCACCGGTCCCGAGGTGCTCGCCGCCGCGGGGCAGGCCTTCGGGAACAGCTACTTCGTGGTCATGGTGGTCTGCGCCGCGGTCCTGGCGCTCGGCGCTATCGTCACAACTGTGCTGCTCCGCGCCTACGGGCCGGGATCGGCATCCTCCGCCTACGGTTCGGGTCACTGAACCGCCCCGACCGCGACGCCCCGCAGGAGACCCCGTGCGACCGAGCAACCGCGACCGCATCCTTGAGTCCGCCGTGCGCCTGGTCCAGCGTGAGGGCGTCACGGCCGTGACGTTCGACTCCGTGGCGGCCGAGGCCGAGCTCACGCGCGGTGGGATCATGTACCACTTCCCCTCCCGCGAGGGGTTGCTCGTCGCCATCCACGAGCACCTGGCCGCCCGGTGGGAGGCCACGCTGGAGGCCGACGCCGGCCGCCCGGCCGACCAGCTCACCCCCGACGAGCGGCTGGCCGCCTACATCCGCGTGAGCGCCCAGGCCGCGACCCGGGCGGAGCTGCAGCTCATGCTGGAGGCCGCGACCCGGCCGGAGTGGGCAGGCCCGTGGAGCGTGGTCCTGGAGCGGTGGGCGCCCGTGCCCGACCACGCCGGGTCCGACCCTGCCTCGATGTCCCTGCTGGTGGCCCGCCTCGCCGCCGACGGGCTGTGGATGTTCGAGTCGCTCGCCTACCGGTCGATGCCCGACGCCCAGCGGCGCGCCGTCGCGGAACACCTGGTGCGCGCCGTGGCGGGGGCTCCGGGGGCCTGAGCCCGTCTGGCGGTCCGACCGAACTCATTGTGTCCCGTCCCGGGCGCCCTCGACGCGAGCCAGGAGCTCGTCCAGGAAGCCGCAGGCCTCGGCGACGGCCCGCTCCGGATCCCGCTGCGCGATGGCGTCGGCCAGGTCCTCGTGTCCGATCTCGGGCAGGTGCTCCGCGCCGGGGGTGATGGTGGACGTCGCGGCGACGCTTGCCGTGACGACCTCCGTCAGCCCGAGGTAGAGCTCCGTGAGCAGCCCGTTGTGCCCGGCCCGGACGACCGCCCGGTGGAACTCGGCGTCCGTCCGCGCGAAGTCCTCCCAGCGGCCCTCGGCGCGTTCGCCCGCGCGCCGGGCGAGCAGGGCGCGCAGCTCGGCGACGTCGTCCTCCGTACGCTCCGTGGCGGCGAGCCGGGCGCCCTCGACCTCGAGGGTGCGGCGGACCTGGAGCACCTCCCGGAGCTCGGAACCGGCCAGCCGGCGGATCGCGCCGGAGACCTCGCTCGTGGCGCGCACGTATGTGCCGTCACCCTGGCGGACCTCCAGCAGGCCGGTGTGCGCGAGCGCCCGCACCGCCTCCCGGACGGTGTTACGGCCGACGCCGAGCTGCTCGCCGAGCTCCGGTTCGGTCGGGATGCGCTCGCCCACGGACCACTCGCCCTGCCGGACCGCGGTACGCAGCTGCTCGATGACCTGGTCGACGAGACCGGCCCGGCGGGTGGTGGCCAACGGCACAGCGGATTCCTTTCATCCAATCATCCTACGTATGCCAGAGTAGCGGTCATGCGTGTCGACCACCATGAACCCGGCCTGGAACCCGAGCTGAACGGCGCCGTGGAGACCCGGACGCCGGGTGTGGTCGCCGCCGGCGTGCTGCTCGCGATCGCCGTGGTGCTCGTCGCCCTCAACCTGCGTCCGGCCATCACCGGCGTCGGCCCGATGCTCGAGGAGATGCGCCTCGACCTGGGTGTCTCCGCGGTCTGGGCGGGCGTGCTCACGACGCTGCCGACGCTGTGCTTCGCCGGCGCGGGCCTCGTCGCGCCCCTGCTGGCCCGCCGGGCCGGGATCGGCGCCGCCATCGCGATCGCCCTGACCACGCTCGCCGCCGGGCTCGTGCTGCGCGTGCTCGACGGCCCGGCCGTGGTACTCGGCGGCACGCTGGTCGCCACCGCCGGGATCGCCCTGGTCAATGTGCTGATCCCGGTCGTCATCAAGGACTCCTTCCCGGCGCGCATCGGCGTCATGACCGGCGTCTACACCGCGGCCCTGCAGGGCGGCGGCGCCCTCGGGTCGGCGGTGACGCCGCAGCTCGGCGACGCGTTCGGCGGCTGGCGCCCGGCGCTGGGCGCCTGGACGGTACTGGCCGTCGTCGCGCTGCTGGTGTGGCTCCTCGCGGCCCGGGGCACCGGCCGGACGCCGCGGCACGCCGGGGCCGCCGATGGCGGCCGCTCGCAGCTGCGCAACCGCCTGGCCTGGATCGTCACCGGCTTCTTCGGCCCCCAGGCCTTCTACGCCTACGCCGCCATGGGCTGGTTCCCGCAGGTCCTGATGGACGCCGGCGTGCCACGCACCGAGGCCGGGCTGCTGATGGGCCTCGTGTCGGTGGTCGCGGTGCCGATCAGCCTGTTCGTCGCCCCGCTGGCCGCGCGCGGGCGCGGGCAGAGCGGGTGGATCATCACGCTCAGCGTCCTCGGCGTCGCCGGGACGGCCGGGCTGATGCTGGCCCCAGCCTGGTCGCCCCTGCTGTGGAGCCTGCTGGCCGGCCTCGGGATGAGCGTGTTCTCCCTCGCCCTGACCGTCATCGCGCTGCGCGCGCGGACCGGCGCCGACACCGCCCGGCTGTCCGGGATGGCGCAGGGCTTCGGGTACCTCTTCGCCGCGCTCGGGCCGTTCCTGTTCGGGCTGCTGCACGACGTCACGGGCGGCTGGGCCATCCCGCTGGCGATGCTCCTGGCGGTGCTGCTGGCCCAGATGGTCTTCGGCGCGCTCGCCGGCCGCCACCGGTTCGTCTGAACCGCGCAAAGGGGCCCGGGATCCTTGGGATCCCGGGCCTCTGGAGCCGCCTGTCGGGTTCGAACCGACGACCTTCCGCTTACAAGGCGGGAGCTCTACCAGCTGAGCTAAGGCGGCGGGCGGGGAACAGCCTAACGGTTCCTCGCGCCGGAGTCCGAGTCGAATCCGCGCGCGTCGCAGGGACACCGCGGGCGCACAGAGCGGCGGGGCCCCGGACCGCAGTCCGGGACCCCGCCGTCGACGTGCCGGGTACTACTCGGACGGCTCCGCGGAGGGCTCCTCGGAGCCGGCGGCCTCGCCCGTGATCGCCTGGGTCAGCGCGCCGGGGGTCTGCCAGTCCTCGAACCGCTCGCCGTCGATCACGACGGTCGGCGTACCGAAACCGCCCTGGGCGTTGGCCAGGGCCTCGTCGTTGGTCGCGATCTCCGTCGAAGCCTCGACCCACTCCCGGTAGGTGTCCGTCGCGTCGCCGTCGGTGATGCCCGCGGCGACGTCGGCCGGCACGCCCGCCTGCTCGGCGACCTGCGCGATCTGCTCGTCGGACAGACCCGCGGTGTTCTCCTGCGGCTGGCTCGCGAACATCGCGTCGTGGAACGCGGCGAACTGCTCGGGGGCGCGGTCGGCGACCCAGGCCGCGGCCGACGCCGCACGCGTCGAGTACTCGGTGCCCTGGGAGGTGCGGTCCAGGATCGAGACCGGGTGCACCACGAACGTGACGTCACCGGCCTCGCGCATCTCGGTGATGCTCGCGCTGTTGGTCTGCTCGAACTGGCCGCAGATGGGGCACATGTAGTCGACGTACACGTCGAGCGTCTTGGCCCCCTCGTTCGAGGTGCCCGCGGCGCCGTCGGCCCCCACGGGGATGCCGGTCTCCTGCACCACGCCGGCCGGGATGTCCTCGACCTTCTCCATGGTCGACTTCTGCGACTCCATGAAGATCAGGACGACCGCCACGACCAGGACGACGACTCCGAGTCCGAGGAGTCCGAGCACGATCAGGCGGCTGCGCTTCTCGCGGGCCTGCTGCTTCTTCTGGAGAGCAAGGGCCTCGGCACGGGCCGCGTCGCGGCGCTGTGCCTTGGTCTGATTCGTCGACATCGGGGTCCTTCGAGATGCGGGCCAATGGGGCGAGGCGCGACACGCGCCTGCAGTGAGCCTACTAGGGTTCGCTGGGAGACTGCTGAACGTTTCTGTACGATCCGGACACCCGGCCCGGCGGTCACCAGGTCACGGCGGGCCGGTCGCCCAGCGGCCACCAGATCACGTCCACCGGGCTGCCGAACAGCGGCAGCGCGGCGAGCAGCGCGAGCGCCAGCACGACCAGGGTGACCAGCGTCTTCGAACCCTTGGTCGGGGCGATCCGGCGCAGCAGGGGCCCGGCCCCGACCCGGGTCCCGTACGACGCCGGCCCCCACCACGTCACGACGACGGTGACCAGCATCCCGACGGCCAGCACCAGGCTGTCGACGATCGGCTGGTTCACCCCGCCCACGGACCGGGCCTCGACGGTCGGGATGGGGGCGATGATCACGTTGCCGGGCGCGAAGACCATCAGTCCCAGCAGCACCACGATCACCCCGGCGCAGATCCCGACGGCCACGGCGGGCAGGACGCCGAACACGGCCCGCACGAGATGCCAGGGGGACACGAGGGTCGCCACCAGCGCGTCGCTGCGGCTCGG
The DNA here is from genome assembly GCF_055598465.1 of Promicromonospora sp. NPDC110617. Taxonomy (NCBI): domain Bacteria; kingdom Bacillati; phylum Actinomycetota; class Actinomycetes; order Micrococcales; family Promicromonosporaceae; genus Promicromonospora; species Promicromonospora sp. NPDC110617. Next base: position 238,271 of record NZ_JBVKBM010000004.1, on the reverse strand, counting down.
CCCGCGCCGTGCGCGGCGGCTGCGGAACTCGTCGACGGCGATGCCGGCCAGGCGGGTCACGACGAGCAGGGCCACGAGCACGGCGACGGCCGCGCCCGGCCGGGTCGCGGCGAGCGTCATGAGGGCGAGGGTGAGCGTCAGGAACAGCGTGCGATAGCCGGTGACGCGCGCGGGGTTCACCGGCTCCGGCAGGAGGGCGGTCCCGCCCGACGGCGCACCCGGCCCCGGCGAGCCCAGCGCCCGGCCCGTGACCGACCGGCCCTTGGCCCGGCCCGCGTTCTGCGCCAGGTCGCTGACGCCGCCCACGGGGTCGGGGTTGCGCGCGGCCGCGGCGGCTCCGGCCGCCGCCCCGACCCCGGCGCCGCCGGCCGCCGCGGAGACGGGCCGCCGCCGGGGCAGCAGGCCCTTCGGCATGACTCGCGTCGAGCCGGCGTCGACCGCGGCCACGGTGGTCCCGTCGCCGGAGGGGTCGAGCACCGTCGTCTCCGGGCCGCCCTCCCCCGTCGTGGCGGCGACGAAGGCGTCCGACTCGGCCTTGAGCGCCCGCGCGACCTCGTTCGGCCCCCAGCGTTCGGCGGGCACGGCCCGCAGCGCCGCCGCGAGCGCCCGGCCGGCGCGCGGCTGCAGCCCGTCGAGGTCCGCCTGGCCCTGCCGTGAGCGGCGCAGGACGAGCTCGGTGGGCCGCACGCCGAACGGCGCGCGGCCGGTGCCGGCGAACGCGAGGACGGCGGCCCAGGACCACCAGTCGGTGTCGGGGCCGGGCTCCGCGCCGTCGAGCAGCTCGGGCGCGAGGTACCCGGGGGTACCCATGACGAACCCGGTCCGGGTCGCCCGCACGTCGCCCGGGCCCTGCGCGAGCCCGAAGTCGATCAGGACCGGCCCGGTGCGCGCGATGAGCACGTTGGACGGCGTCAGGTCCCGGTGCACCACACCGGTGCCGTGGACGGCCTCGAGGGCGTCCGCGAGCTGGTCGGCGAGCTCGAAGAGGTCCCGGGAGTCCAGGGGCCCGCGCGCGTCGATCTCCTCCTCGAGCGTGGGGCCCTCGACGAGCTCGGTGACGATGAAGGCGTCGGGCCCCTCGAGCTCGGCGTCCAGCACCCGGGCCACGGCGGGGTGCCGCAGGCCCTGCAGCGCGGTGGCCTCGCGGCGCAGCCGCTCGCGGGCCGCCCGGTCGTCGAGGTGGCGGTGGAGCATCTTCAGCGCCACGGCGTTCCCGCCGTCGTCCTGCGCGCGGTAGACGGCGCCCATCGCGCCCGACCCGATCTCGCGCACGACCGTGTACCCGCCGAGCTTCGTACCGGCAGCGGGGCCGGCGCCGTGCGGGGGCGCGATCGAGGCCTCCACCTCCTCCATGAGGCACACCGTAGCCGTCACCGACAGCGGACGCCCGCCAACATCCAGCCCCTGACCAGCACCGCGACGGGCCGACGTTCGAGTGAAGCCGGACATCGTTACCCTGAGCAGGGAAGAGACCTCGTTACTCTTGACGCAGCAGAGCGAGAATCATCCACACATAAGGAGCAGTACATTGCCGGGTAAAGACGGGTACGATCTGGTCGTCGTCGCGAACCGGCTCCCGGTCGACTTCTCGGTCGGCGCCAACGGTGACCTCACCTGGCAGAGGTCACCGGGCGGCCTGGTCACAGCACTCGAACCGGTCATGCAGGGCGCTGACGGCGCCTGGGTCGGTTGGTCCGGCGCCCCCGACCTCGCGCACGAGCCCTTCGAGGCGGACGGCATGCTGCTGGTGCCGGTCACGCTCAGCGCCACCGAGATCGAGCGCTACTACGAGGGCTTCTCGAACGCGACCCTGTGGCCGCTCTACCACGACGTCATCGCGCCCCCGGACTACCACCGCCAGTGGTGGGACGCCTATCGCCGGGTCAACCAGCGCTTCGCCGACGCCGCCGCCGAGCAGGCCGCGGAGGGCGCCGTCGTCTGGGTGCACGACTACCAGCTCCAGCTCGTCCCCCGCATGCTGCGCGACCTGCGGCCGGACCTGCGGATCGGGTTCTTCGACCACATCCCGTTCCCGCCGGTCGAGCTGTTCGCGCAGCTCCCGTGGCGACGGCAGATCATCGACGGCCTCCTCGGCGCGGACCTCGTGGGCTTCCAGCGCAACGGCGACGCCGCGAACTTCGTGCGCTCGGCACGGCGGCTGACCGGGTTCACCACGCGCGGTCCGGTCATCACCATCCCGGACGCCGACGGGCGCCCCGGCCGGCACGTGCGCGCGTCGTCGTTCCCCATCTCGATCGACTCCCACCGGTTCGACACGCTCGCGCGCACCCCCGAGGTCCAGGCCCGCGCCAAGGAGATCAAGGCGGACCTGGGCAACCCGGACACGCTGATGCTCGGCGTCGACCGCCTCGACTACACCAAGGGCATCCGGCACCGCATCAAGGCGTACGGCGAGCTGCTCGACGACGGCCGCCTCGACGTGGAGCACGCCACGCTCGTGCAGGTCGCCAGCCCCAGCCGCGAGAACGTGGGCGCCTACCAGGAGCTCCGCGAGCACGTCGAGGTCCTGGTGGGCCGGATCAACGGCGAGTACGGCGAGCTGGGCCACTCGGCGATCCACTACCTGCACCACTCCTACCCGCCGGAGGAGATGGCGGCCCTCTACCTCGCGGCCGACGTGCTGCTGGTGACCTCGCTGCGCGACGGCATGAACCTGGTGGCCAAGGAGTACATCGCCGCCCGCTCCGACGAGCGCGGCGCCCTGGTGCTGAGCGAGTTCACGGGCGCGGCCGACGAGCTCTCCCCCGGCCCCCTGCTGGTCAACCCGCACGACATCGACGGCATGAAGGACATCATCGTGGCCGCCGCGACCATGGACCCGAGGGAGCAGCGCCGCCGTATGCGACGCCTGCGCCGCAAGGTCCTGGCCGACGACGTGGCCAAGTGGTCGGAGACCTTCCTCGGTGTGCTCACCGCGGTGCCGCCGCGGCCGCTCAGCGTGGACCCGCGCTCCACGGAACCCCGGCACCAGAACCTCCGGGACGCGCTGACGGCGTTCACCACCGTGCCCGACGGCATCCCCGCCAAGGGCCGGCTCGCGCGCATGGGCAACGGGAACGGCCGCCGCAAGAAGCCGACGACGGGCTGGCTGCTCGCGTCCGACTTCGACGGGACGCTGGCGCCGCTCGTGGACGACCCCAAGTCGTCGACCATGACGCGCGCGGCGCGGACCGCGGTCGAGCAGCTGCACGCGCTCGCGCAAGAGGCACCGGTGCGCCTCGCGTTCGTCTCCGGCCGCGACCTGTCCGACCTCGCCGAGCGCACCGTCGCCCCCGACGGCACGTTCCTCGTGGGCAGCCACGGCGCGGAGGCGGGCCGGGCCACCGCCACCGGCGTCGACCAGGTGCCCTTCCACCTGACCACCGTCCAGTCCGGCCAGCTCGACGCGCTCGTCGCGGGCTTCGAGTCCGCGGTGTCCGGCCGCGAGGGGGCGTGGGTGCAGGTCAAGCCCGCTGCCGCCGTCGTGCACACGCGCCTGGCGAGCGTGGACGACGCCGCCGCCATCACGGTGGCCGCCGACGAGGTCGCGGCCAACCTGGGTCTGCCCGTGATGCACGGCAAGGACGTGGTCGAGGTGTCGGTGGTGACCACCAGCAAGGGCGAGGCGCTGCGCCGGCTGCGCGGCACCGTGGCGGCCGAGCTCGGTGTCGAGAAGGTGCGCGTCCTGTACGCGGGCGACGACACCACCGACGAGCAGGCCTTCGGCGCGCTCGAGGCCGGCGACCTGTCGATCAAGGTGGGCACCGGCGACACGCTCGCCTCCCACCGCGTGCCCGACCCGGACGCGCTCGCCGCCGTCCTGGCCGGCCTCGCCCGGACGCTGCGCGAGGAGGACTGACCCGTACGTGACCCGGTCGATACCGCGGCCTTGACCAACCGGGGTACGATCGCGCTGCAACAGTGTCACCGCCGACACGCGAGTGGAAGCAACGGCACCCGACCACAACGGATCGTCCGGCACGTACCTGCCGGTGGAGGGATGTTTTCTCATGGCTACGGTCACCTTTGACCACGCGACGCGCGTCTACCCGGGCACGGAGCGCCCGGCCGTCGACCAGCTGAACCTGGAGATCGAGGACGGCGAGTTCCTCGTCCTCGTCGGCCCGTCCGGCTGCGGCAAGTCCACCTCGCTGCGCATGCTCGCGGGTCTCGAGGACGTCAACGGCGGGCACATCTTCATCGGTGACCGCGACGTCACCGACGTGCAGCCCAAGGACCGCGACATCGCGATGGTCTTCCAGAACTACGCGCTCTACCCGCACATGTCGGTGGCGGACAACATGGGCTTCGCCCTGAAGATCGCCGGCACCCCGAAGGCGGAGATCCGCCAGCGGGTCGAGGAGGCCGCGAAGATCCTCGACCTCACCGAGTACCTCGACCGCAAGCCGAAGGCCCTCTCGGGTGGCCAGCGTCAGCGCGTCGCCATGGGCCGCGCCATCGTGCGCCAGCCCCAGGTGTTCCTCATGGACGAGCCGCTGTCGAACCTCGACGCCAAGCTCCGCGTCCAGACCCGCACCCAGATCGCGTCGCTGCAGCGCCGCCTGGGCGTCACCACCGTCTACGTCACCCACGACCAGACCGAGGCCCTGACCATGGGCGACCGCATCGCGGTCCTCAACGGCGGCATCCTGCAGCAGGTCGGCACCCCGCGCGAGATGTACGACCGCCCCAGCAACGTCTTCGTCGCCGGCTTCATCGGCTCGCCCGCCATGAACATCGGCACGTTCGACGTCAAGGAAGGCAACGTCAAGGTCGGCTCGGCCAGCGTGCCGCTGGACCGCTCCATCGCGAGCAACCTGGCCGAGGCCGACGGCGGCAAGGTCACCCTGGGCTTCCGCCCCGAGGCCCTCGACGTCGTCCCGTCCGGCACCTCCGGCTCGTTCGAGGTCGAGGTCAACCTGGTCGAGGAGCTCGGCTCCGACGCCTTCGTCTACGGCTCCCTCAAGGGCGACGCCGCCGACGTCGACCTCTCCGCCGGCGACACCAACCAGGTCATCGTCCGCATCGACCCGCGCGGCGTGCCGGACAAGGGCGACGTCATCTCCGTCGCCATCCAGGCCGGCCACTCGCACGTGTTCTCCGCGACCACGGGTGAGCGCCTCGGCTGAGCCAGAGCGTGACCTCGGGCCCGGTCGCCGGGCCCGACCCCTCGGCTCGCCGAGGGAACGGTGACATCCTCGGGGTGTGTTGCTCGGGGTAGACAATGTCTACTCCGAGCAACACACCCCGCAGGCCTTTCATGACTCCGCCCCGGTGGATTCCCCGCCCTGCCCGGCCCACCAGCCGGCTCAGCGCAGAATGGTGCCCATGCCCCAGCAGAACCTGCAGATCACCGCGGTCGCACCCGACCCCACTCTGCTGGACCTCCCCTGGCACATCCCGCTGGCCGAGTGGCCGGACGAGGTGCTCGCCGCGCTGCCCCAGGGCATCTCGCGGCACGTGGTCCGCTTCGTCAACCACGGCGGCCGCGTGCTGGCGATCAAGGAGATCGGCGAGACCGTCGCCTACCGCGAGTACGCGCTGCTGCGCCAGCTGCATCGCATCGAGGTGCCCTCGGTCGTGCCGGTCGGCGTCATCACGGGCCGCAGCGCGCCCGACGGCGAGCGGCTCGAGGCCGTGCTGATCACGGAGCACCTGCCGTTCTCCCTGCCCTACCGCGCCCTGTTCAGCCAGGACCTGCGCCCCGACACCGCCACGCGGCTCATCGACGCCCTCGCGGTGCTCCTGGTGCGCCTGCACCTCGTCGGCTTCTACTGGGGCGACGTCTCGCTGTCCAACACGCTCTTCCGGCGGGACGCGGAGACCTTCGCCGCCTACCTGGTCGACGCCGAGACCGGCGACATGCACCGCCAGCTCACCGACGGCCAGCGCAACTACGACGTCGACCTGGCGCGCACCAACATCATCGGCGAGCTGATGGACCTCGCCGCCGGCGAGCTGCTCGACGAGGACGTCGACGAGGTGTCCATCGGCGATGCCCTGGTGGAGCGCTACCAGGAGCTGTGGGCCGCCCTCACCATCTCGGAGGCGTTCGACCAGGAGGAGCGCTGGCGCGTCGCCGCGCGCATCGAGCGGCTCAACGACCTCGGCTTCGACGTCGGCGAGCTGGAGATCACCACCGACATCGACGGCACGAAGGTGCGCATCCAGCCCAAGGTGGTAGACGCCGGCCACCACTCCCGCCGGCTGCTGCGCCTGACGGGCCTGGACGTCCAGGAGAACCAGGCACGCCGCATGCTCAACGACCTGGACAGCTTCCGCGCCGCGACCGACCGGCAGAACGACCAGGAGCAGATCGTGGCGCACGCCTGGGTCCGTCAGGTCTTCCGCCCCACGATCGACGCCGTGCCCAAGGAGATGCGGCGCAAGCTGGAGCCCGCGCAGCTGTTCCACGAGATCCTCGACCACCGCTGGTTCATCTCGCAGCAGGCGCAGCGGGACATCCCGCTGCCCGAGGCCGCCAAGTCCTACGTCGAGAACGTGCTGCGGCACCGCCCCGACGAGGACGCCCTGCTCGGCCTCGCACCGGGCGAGGCCGAGCAGCAGGCCTAGCTCGCCTCCGCGCGCTGCCTGGCCACCTCGTACAGCGTGATGCCCGCCGCCACCGCGGCGTTCAGCGACTCCGTCGTGGCCGCGATCGGGATCGAGACCACCGCGTCGCACGCGTCGCGCACGAGGCGGGACAGCCCCTTGCCCTCGGAGCCGACCACCAGCACCAGCGGGTCGTTCGCGTACGCGAGCTCGCCCACGGGCATGTCGCCGCCCGCGTCGAGCCCCACCACGAAGCAGCCGGTCTTCTTCAGCTCGGCGAGCTCGCGCGCCAGGTTGGTCGCGCGCGCCACGGGCACGCGCGCCGCGGCGCCCGCGGACACCTTCCACGCCGACGCCGTCACGCCCGCCGCGCGCCGCTCCGGCACCAGCACGCCGTGCGCGCCGAACGCCCCGGCGGACCGCAGCACGGCCCCGAGGTTACGGGGGTCGGTGACGCCGTCCAGCGCCACGATCAGCGGGGGCTCCCCCGCCTCGGCCGCGGCGTCGAGCAGGTCGTCGGCGTCCCGGTAGTCGTAGGCCGGCACCTTCATCGCGACGCCCTGGTGCACGGCGCCGTCGGTGATCTTGTCCAGGTCGAGGCGCGACGCCTCGAACATCGGCAGGCTGCGCGCGTGCGCGATCTCCAGGATCTCCTGGGTGCGGTCGTCCGACTCCAGGCGCGAGGCCAGGTAGATCCCTTCGGTGGGCATCTCCGCGCGCAGCGCCTCCAGCACGGCGTTGCGGCCGGCGACGACCTCGGCCGCCCCGGCGCCCTTGCGGCCCGCGCCGCGCCCCCCCGGGCTGCCCGGACGGCGTCCGGCCGCGGTGGCCCGCTTCTCGGCCGCGACCTTGCGCTGGTGCGCGGGGTGGTACGTGCGGTCCTCCGCCTTGGGCGTCGGGCCCTTGCCGCGCAGCGCCTTGCGGCTGTGCCCGCCGGTGCCGACCTGCGCGCCCTTCTTGGAGCCGGCCTTGCGCACCGCTCCGGCGCGCTTGGAATTGCCTGCCATCTTTGTTTCTCGTCTCTAGCCGGGGTGTCAGATCAGGAGAGGGACCAGCGGGCCCCGTCGGCGTTGTCCTGGACCTCGATGCCCGCGGCCGCGAGGCGGTCCCGGATCGCGTCGGAGGTGGCCCAGTCCTTCGCGGCGCGCGCCTCCGCGCGCGCCTTGAGCTCCGCGGCCACGAGGCCGTCCAGGGCCGTCGCGTACCGGTCGTCGCCCGACGTCGACCACTGCGGGTCGGCCGGGTCCAGGCCCAGCACGTCCAGCATCGCACGGAGCGCCACCAGCTCGTCGCGGACGGCGGCGTCGCTCCCGGAGGCGAGGGCGGTGTTGCCGGCCCGCAGGTGCTCGTGCACGACGGCGAGCGCCTGCGGCACGTTCAGGTCGTCGTCCATCGCGGCGGCGAACGCCTCGGGGACCTCCGCCTTGGCGACCTCCTCGGCCGGGACGTCGCCCACCCGCTCCGAGGCGCGCGTGACGAAGCCGGACAGGCGCTCCCACGTGGTGCGCGCCTCGTCCAGCGTGTCGGGCGCCCACTCGAGCATGGACCGGTACTGCACGGCCACCAGCGCGTAGCGCACCACGGGCGCGGGCGCCTGGGCCAGCAGCTCGCTGACCAGCAGCCCGTTGCCGAGGGACTTCGACATCTTGACGCCGGCCTGGGTGACCCACGCGACGTGCATCCAGCGCTGCGCGAACCCGTAGCCCGCGGCTCGCGACTGCGCCTGCTCGTTCTCGTGGTGCGGGAACCGCAGGTCGAGGCCGCCGCCGTGGATGTCGAACGTCTCGCCCAGGTAGCGGCGGGCCATCGCGGAGCACTCCAGGTGCCAGCCGGGCCGGCCGCGGCCGAACGGGGTGTCCCACGACGCCGACTCCGGCTCGCCCGGCTTCGCGGCCTTCCACAGCGCGAAGTCGTGCGGGTTCTTCTTGGCCGCGGCGGCGGACCCCGGCGCGACCTCCGTGCCCTCCTCGGGGCTGAGGTCCTCGACCCGCTGCCGGGTCAGCTCGCCGTAGGCGGGCCAGGAGTGGACGTCGAACCAGACGTTGCCCTCGCCGGTGGAGTAGGCGTTGCCCTTCTCGACCAGGCGCTCCATGAGCGCGACCATCTCGGGCACGCTGCCGGTGGCCCGCGGCTCGTAGGTGGGCGGGATGACGCCGAGCGCGTCGTACGCCTGGGTGAACACCCGCTCGTACAGCGCGGCGTGCGCCCACCACTCCCGGCCGGCGGCAGCCGCCTTGGCCAGCACCTTGTCGTCGATGTCGGTGACGTTGCGGATCAGGGTGACCTTCAGGCCCCGCCGGGTCAGCCAGCGCCGCAGCACGTCGAACGCGATGACGGGGCGCAGATGGCCTACGTGCGGGGGTGCCTGCACGGTGGCGCCACACAGGTAGATGCCGACCTCGCCCGGGGTGATGGGGTCGAAGTCGCGCACCTCGCGCGCAGCGGTGTCAAACAGGCGAATAGTCACCTGTCAAGGGTACCGGCGCTCAGGCACCCTTTTCCTGCTCGAGCGCCTGTCCGAGCACACGCGCCACGTGCTGGTGCCCCCGCACCTCGTACCCGACGACCGACACGGCCGGGGCGAGCATGACGAGGAGCAGGGACCAGGCCATGCCGAGGCCCGCCGCCGCGACGACGACGGCCACGCCGAGCACCACCACCGTGCCGAGCACGAGGAACAGGTGCAGCCGGCTGAACGACCGGGACAGGACCCAGAACTGCGTGTAGTCGGCCACCACGAACACGAGCACCGGCACGGCGACCGCCAGCACCGTCGCGACGGGGCCGAGGTGCGAGTGCCCCTCCAGGTAGTAGCCGGCCACGTGCAGCCCGGCCCCGACGCCGGCGAGCGCCGCGAAGACCAGGATGTTCCCGTAGCCCCAGGCGAACGACCGCTCCCGGTGCCGGTGCAGCAGCTCGGCGTCCGGCGTGAGGTAGTACGTCCACCAGAGCCCGAAGGTGAGGCCGGTGCCCGCGAGCGCGACCAGGGCTGCGTCGAGCGTCCAGCCCGAGCCCTGGACGACGGCGGACAGCGACGCGACGGTGCCGATCACGCCCTCGCCCAGCGTGATGATGGCCAGCAGCCCGTAGCGCTCGGCCATGTGGTGGGCGTGCCACGGCGTGCTCTTCTGCCCGGGCCCGGCCGTGCGGAACCGCTCCGCGATCAGCGGCCCCGCCATCTCGGCGGTCCCCAGCAGCACGCCGCCCACGAGGAACACCGGGACGGTCACGGGCGCGACGGCCAGCACGGCCCAGCCGATCTGCGTGATGACCAGCGTGCGCACGTACGCCATGCAGGTGGCGCGGTACTCGGGCGCCTGCCGCGCCGCGCGCAGCCACTGCACGAGCATGGCCAGCCGCATCACGATGTAGCCGGCGACCATGACCTCGTTGTGCACGCGGTCGCCCGCGTCGAGGGAGCTGAACATCTCGGGCAGGCCGAGCGCCAGGATCACGACGCCGATCATCTGCACCATCGTGGTGACGCGGTAGAACCAGTCGTCGGTGTCGAACGCGGAGGCGAACCAGGTGAAGTTGATCCACGCCCAGCAGATGGCGAACATCGAGAACGCGAACCCGATGATGCCCGACGCGACGTGCCCCTCGGCGAGCAGATGCGCGCCCTGCTCGCCGGCCACCCCGAACGCGACCACGAACGTGAGGTCGAACAGCAGCTCCAGCGGCGTCGCCGTGCGGGCCGGCTCGTGCGGGTCGCGCCCCGTCATCGGCCGGGTGCGGTGGTGCAGTGTGGACATGGGCTTGTTCTACCCGATGGTCCACCCGGCGGCCTACCCGAAGTTCTTGCTCTCACCCCGGTACGTCGGCACCGTCTCGGTGATCTCGGCGCCCCGCACAAGGTGCACCTGGTCGAACCGCTCCATCATCTCGCCGGCCTTCGCGTGCCGGAGCCAGACGCGGTCGCCCGTGCGCAGGGGGGCGCCGTCGGCACGCGTGGCACGCAGCGGCGTCTGGACCTCGCCCGCGCCCTCGGTCCCGCTCAGCGTGTATCCGGGCGTGAACAGGCGCGGCAGCCGCGCCTTGCCCGCCTGGCCCGACGCCGCGTACCCGCCCGCGAAGGCCGTGACCCAGCCGGGGGCGGGCTCGCGCACCACGTCGAGCCCGAAGAACGCCGCCGGACGCGCCTCGAAGGAGCGGTAGCCGTCGAACAGGCCGGGCGCGAACAGCCCGGAGCCCGACGTCACCTCGGTGACACCGGGGGCGCTGCCGCTCACCTCGATCGAGCCGGTCCCGCCCGCGTTGACGAGCTCCACGTCCTGGCCGACGGCGTCGCGCACCGCCGCGAGGATGCGCACCCGGCGGTCGTTGACCTCGCGCATGGTGAGGCGCTTGACGAGGCGGACGGCGGGGCTGGTGTCCGGCAGGCCGGCCACCTGGGCCTCGTAGAACATCAGGCCGCGTACGACCAGCCCCTTGGCCTGGGCCACGGTGGCGAGCGCGGCGACGTCGCCGGGCTCGCGCAGCGGCGAGCGGCGCACGCCGAGGTGCGCCGTCAGCGGCCCCGCACCGACCCGCAGCGAGCAGTCGACGTCCAGGCAGACCTGGACGGGTCGGCCGGCCGCCGCGCCCGCCGTGGCAGCGGCCGGACCACCCGCGCCCACGCGCTCCTCGGCCTCGGCGATCAGGCCGAGGTGCGCCACGTCGTCGACCATCAGGGTGATCTCGGCGCGGGCCGCGGGATCCGCGGCGAGTGTGGCCAGGGCCTCGCGGTCCACCGTCGGGTAGCCCACCAGCACGTCGCGCACACCGGTACCGACCAGCCACAGCGCCTCGCGCAGGGAGTAGGCCATGACACCGGCGAACCCGTGCCCGAGCGCCCGCTCGACCAGCGAACGCACCCGCACGGACTTCGACGCGACGCGGACGGGCACGCCGTCGGCCCGCTTGAGGAGGTCGAGCGCGTTGGTGTCGAACACGTCCAGGTCGACGACGGCGACGGGGGCCGGCAGGCCGGACGTGGCGGCGGAAAGCCGCGCGGCGGTATCTGCTGCGGAGCTCATGCCCGAACGCTACTCCGGTTCTGTCCAGCGGCGCGGGCCCGTGGGATAGTGCTCCGGTGATCTGGACGAACTGGGCACGCAACGTGACCGCCACGCCCGCGCGACTGGAGCAGCCGGCCTCGGAGGACGAGCTGTCCGACGCCGTGCGCCGCGCCGTGAAGGACGGGCACACCGTGCGTGCGGTCGGCGCCGGGCACTCGTTCATGCCGGCGGCGGCCACGGACGGCGTGCTGCTCAACCTCGACCACCTCGACGCCCTGCACCGCGTCGAGCGCGACCCCGACACGGGGCATGCCCTGGTCACGGTGGGCGCGGGCATGCGGCTGCACCAGCTCAACCGGATCCTGGCCGAGCGCGGGCTGGCCATGCAGAACCTCGGCGACATCGACCGGCAGTCGGTGGCCGGCGCCATCTCGACCGGCACGCACGGCACGGGCGCGCGGTTCGGCGGCCTCGCCACCCGCGTGCGCGCGCTGACGGTCGTGGGGCCGGACGGCGACGTCGTGCGCGCCGCGCCCACCGAGCGGCACGACCTGTTCGAGGCCTCCCGCCTCGGTCTCGGCGCCACGGGCGTGCTGAGCACCGTGACCATCGAGGCGGTCCCCGCCTTCGACCTGCTCGCCGTCGAGGAACCCTGGCCCCTGGACCGTGTCCTCGAGGAGCTCGACGATCTCGTGGCCGGAAGCGACCACTTCGAGTTCTACTGGTTCCCTGCCACGCGCCGCGCCCTGACCCTGCGCAACACCCGGGTCGACGCCGGGGTGAACGCGGGCTCGGGTCTCGCGCACGGCCTGCGCAAGGCGGCCGGGGCGGCCCGCTCCTTCCTCGACGAGGAGGTGCTGTCGAACGCGCTCTTCGGGACCGTCAACCAGATCGCGACCCTGATCCCCGCGGCGACCCCCACGCTGAACGCGATCTCGGCCCGCGCCCTGAGCGCCCGCCGGTACACGGCGCCGTCGCACCAGGTGTTCTGCACCCACCGTCGCGTGCGGTTCCGCGAGATGGAGTACGCGGTGCCGCGGGCCGCGGTGGTCGACGTGCTGAACCAGCTCGACGCCTGGCAGCGGTCCACCGGCGAGAACGTCCCGTTCCCGGTCGAGGTGCGCTTCGCCCCCGCCGACGACGTGTGGCTCTCGACCGCGTACGGCCGCGACACCGCGTACGTCGCCGTGCACCAGTACTGGCGGCTGCCCTACGCGCGGTACTTCGACGCCGCCGAGCAGATCTTCACCGCCGCGGGCGGGCGCCCGCACTGGGGCAAGATGCACACGCGCGACGCCGACTACCTGGCGGGCCAGTACCGGCGGTTCGGCGACTTCCGCCGGGCGCGCGAGGCGGCCGACCCCGAGGGCGTGTTCGCCAACCCGTACACGCAGCGGGTCTTCGCCATCTAGGCCCTGCCGGGACGGCGAGCCCTCAGGGCTGCATGTCGTCGAACACGTCGTGCGTCAGGTCGGCGAACGCGGACCGCGCCGCGGCGTCGTCCTGGTCGACCATCCACGCGAGCTCGATGCCGTCGATCCGGATCGCCACCGTGCGCGCCAGCGCGTCGATGTCGGTCCGGTACTTGGCCTCGGCGACCTCGGCCAGCCGCAGCAGGTACTCCCGCGTCATCACGATGCTCTGCTTGAGGTGCGCCTGCGCCACCTCGCGCAGCACCGGCGTGCGCGCGCCGGAGACGGCGAACTCGAAGGTGAGCAGCCGCATGTGCTGGTGCTGCTTGAGACCCGTCAGGAGGGCGTCCACGGCCGTCTCGGCCAGGGTCGTGCGGTCCGGCCCGACCTCCAGCGCCGAGATCATGGGCTCCGACGCCCGCATCGCGATGGCGCGCCCCATGGCCCGCAGCATCGCGTCCTTGTCGTCGAAGCAGTAGTGCACGGTGCCCAGCGAGATGCCGGCCTCCTGCGCCACGCGGCGCACGGTCACCGACTCGACGCCCTCGCGCATCGCCACGCTCAGCCCGGCCTCGACGATCTCGGCGCGCCGTTCGTCCAGCGGCTTGCGCTTGTTGTTCATGCCGCGGCCCTGCCGTCGGGCACCACGAGCGCGGTCGCGATCGCCGCGACGCCCTCGCCGCGCCCGGTCAGCCCGAGCGCATCCGTCGTGGTCGCGGTCAGGGAGACGGGCGCGCCAGCGGCGGCGGACAGCGCCGCCTGAGCCTCGTCGCGTCGCGTGCCCACCCGCGGATGGTTTCCGATCACCTGTACAGCCACATTGCCGATCATGTACCCCGCAGCGCGAACGCGCCTCGCGGCCTCGGCCAGGAGCGTGGTCCCGGAGGCCCCCGCCCACTCGGGACGGCCGGTCCCGAAGTGCGACCCGAGGTCGCCCAGACCCGCCGCGGAGAACAACGCGTCGGCTGCCGCGTGTGCGGCGACGTCGGCGTCGGAGTGCCCGGCCAGGCCGCGTTCGCCCGGCCAGTGCAGGCCCCCGAGCCACATCTCGCGGTCCGACCCGTCCGGCGCGAACGCGTGCACGTCGACGCCGATGCCCGTGCGCGGCAGGGGGTACGCGGCGGCCGGGACGGCCCGTTCCGGCGTGCTCGACGGGTCGGTCATGCGTTGCTCTCCTGCAGCACGAGGGACGCGAGCCACAGGTCGCGTTCGGTGGTGATCTTGAAGGCGGCGGCGTCCCCCGGCACGATGTGGACCGGCTCGCCCAACACCTCGACGAGGCCGGCGTCGTCCGTCGCCGCGAGGTGCTCCGCCCGGGCGCGGGCGGCGCCCGTCCGGTGCGCGCGCACCAGCAGGTCGCGCGCGAACCCCTGGGGCGTCTGCACGGCCCGCAGCATCGACCGGTCCGGGGTACCGGTGACCAGCTCGGCGTCGCCGTCCGGCCGGACCTGCTTCACCGTGTCCGTGACCGGGAGGCCGGGCACCACGGCCCCGTGGCCGCTGCGGACGGCCGCCACGACCCGCCGGACGAGGTCCGGGGGGACGAGCGGACGAGCGGCGTCGTGCACGAGCACCACGTCGTCACCCGGCCGGGCGAGCGCCAGGCCGGCATGTACGGAGGCCTGTCGCGTGGGGCCGCCGTCCGTCACCTCGACGGGGACGTGGACGTGCGGGTCGTCGGCCATGAGGTCGGCCATCACGCCCACGAGCCCGTCGGGCGCGGTCACCACGAGCGAGTCCACGACTCCCGACGCCGCCAGGCGCCGCGCCGCGTGCAGCACGAGCGGGAAACCGTCGAGCTCCACGAGCGCCTTGGGCAGGTCTCGCCCTAGTCGGGAGCCCGAGCCGGCGGCCGTCAGGATTGCAAGGGTCGTCATCTCGTCGGGGTCCCCACAGGATCATGATTGAAGCGAAGGATCCCGTGGGGCACGATGCACCGGTCGCCAGACCGGTGCATCAGTGGAGCTGGGGATCCTGTGGGTGGGTCAGGAGGCGAGGACCTCGTCGAGGATGGCTTCCGCCTTCTCCTCCTCGGTGTGCTCGGCCAGCGCGAGCTCGGACACGAGGATCTGCCGTGCCTTCGCGAGCATTCGCTTCTCACCTGCGGAAAGACCGCGGTCGGCGTCACGGCGGGACAGGTCGCGAACGACCTCGGCCACCTTGATCACGTCGCCCGACGCGAGCTTCTCGAGGTTCGCCTTGTACCGGCGCGACCAGTTGGTGGGCTCTTCCGTGTACGGCGCACGAAGCACCTCGAACACGCGGTCGAGACCCTCCTGGCCGACGACGTCGCGTACCCCCACCAGGTCGACGTTCTCCGCCGGGACCTCGATGGTCAGGTCGCCCTGGGCAACCTTGAGCTTCAGGTACATCTTCTCTTCGCCGCGAATCTTGCGGGTCTTGATCTCTTCGATCAGCGCCGCGCCGTGGTGCGGGTAGACAACCGTCTCGCCTACTGTGAACGTCATCTGCAGATGTCCCCTTTCCCTGAAACCAGGTTACCACGGCGTGATCTGAAGAACTTGCACGCTTGGCGTTTGTCCGACCCCCTTGCGAACAGCGTTTTCGCAGGTCAGAGCGTTGCCCACCCGGGTAGGTGGGGTGATCCTCACCCCCGCGACCCCGGTCGGATCGTTCCGGAGCCGTGACCGTTGCCACTCCCTGACCGGGTGGTTCGTCACCTTCGGCGATGCGCGGGCACGCCCTCGGGCCCACTAGGATATTGCGGGGATCCGACCCCGCCCGAACCAGACGAACATCAGGGAGTTCACCGTGTCCCGTCGCGCCACCGCCGCCCGAGGCGCCCGCACCATCGCCGTCGCGGCGGTCTCCGCTGCGGGAGCCCTCCTGCTGGCGGGCTGCGCCCCGACCACCACGACGAAGCCCTACGACCCGTCCGACGGCGTCGGGGTCTCCGTCCTGGGCGAGGAGGACACGGACCTGCGCGGCATCAACCTCATGGTCGTGTCCGCCGCCGAGGGCGAGGCCGGCAACGTGCTGGGCGCCCTGGCCAACGAGACGGCCGACGACGCGTCGTTCACGCTCCAGGCCCCGGGCGCCACCCCCGTGATCGTCGAGGTCCCGGCCGGCGGCACCGTCTACCTGGGCACCGAGACCGGCGAGGCCGCCCTGCTCGACACCGTCGGCGCCGAGCCCGGCAACTACCTCGACGCGACCCTCACCGTGGGCACCGACACCAAGGAGTTCCAGCTCCCGGTGCTCGACGGCACCCTGTCGGAGTACGCGGACTACCTGCCGGTCGAGGTCGTCGAGCCGTCGGCGTCCCCGTCCCCCTCCCCCTCGGAGTGACCCCGCGGGGGTAGCCGGAAGGCTGCCCCGCACAAGGCGTAAGAAACACCTCTGGCGAGGTAGGACCCCGTCCTACCTCGCCAGAGCCGTCTTCCGGCCGGGGCCGGTCAGCGGCCGTCCGTCACCCGAAGCGGCCCGAGACGTAGTCCTCGGTGGCCTTCTCCGCCGGCGAGGAGAAGATCGTCGAGGTCTCGTTCATCTCGATGAGGCGGCCGGGCTTGCCGGTGCCCGCGATGTTGAAGAACGCCGTCCGGTCGCTCACGCGCGCCGCCTGCTGCATGTTGTGCGTGACGATGACGATCGTGTAGTCCTTCTTGAGCTCCTGGATCAGGTCCTCGATCGCCAGCGTGGAGATCGGGTCCAGGGCCGAGCACGGCTCGTCCATGAGGACCACCTGCGGCTTCACCGCGATGGCGCGGGCGATGCAGAGTCGCTGCTGCTGGCCGCCCGACAGGCCGGAACCCGGCTTCTCCAGGCGGTCCTTGACCTCGTTCCAGAGGTTGGCGCCGCGCAGCGACGACTCGACCAGGTCATCGGCGTCGGACTTCGAGATCCGCTTGTTGTTCAGCTTCACGCCCGCCAGCACGTTGTCCCGGATGGACATCGTGGGGAACGGGTTGGGGCGCTGGAACACCATGCCGACCGTCCGGCGCACGGCCACCGGGTCGACGTCGTCGCCGTACAGGTCGACGCCCTCGAGCTCCACGGAGCCGTCGACGCGGGCCCCGGGGATCACCTCGTGCATGCGGTTCAGGGTGCGCAGGAACGTCGACTTGCCGCAGCCCGACGGGCCGATGAAGGCCGTGACGGACTTGGGGTCGATCGTCATGGACACACCCTCCACGGCGAGGAAGTCGCCGTAGTAGATGTTCAGGTCTTTCACGTCGATGCGCTGTGCCATCGGATCATTCCTTCGTGTGAGCTGCGGCTGAGGCGGGTCTGCGCGTCAGCGCAGCTTCGGGGAGAACCACCGGGTCACGAGGCGCCCGATGAGGTTGAGGAGCATGACGATGATGATCAGCAGGAGGGCGGCTGCCCAGGCCCGCTCGAAGTTGATGTTCACCAGGCAGTCGATCGCATCCTCGCGGCACGGCACCGGGCCCTGCCGGTACTGGCTGAAGATGTAGACCGGCAGTGTCATCATGCGCCCGTCGAACGGGTTGAAGTTGATCGAGTCCGACACGCCGGCGGTGATGAGGATCGGGGCGGTCTCGCCGATCACGCGGGCGATGGAGAGCAGCACACCCGTCGTGATGCCCGCGACCGAGGTGCGCAGCACGACCCGGACGACGGTGAGCCACTTGGGGACCCCCAGCGCGTAGGACGCCTCCCGCAGCTCGTTCGGGACGAGCTTGAGCATCTCCTCGCACGAGCGCACCACCACGGGGATCATCAGCACGCTCAGCGCGACCGCGGCGATGATGCCGAGCTTGGCGCCCGGGCCCAGGAAGATGGTGAACAGGGCGAACGCGAACAGGCCCGCGACGATGGACGGGATGCCCGTCATGACGTCCACGAAGAACGTCGTGGCCCGGGCCAGCGCGCCGCGCCCGTACTCGACGAGGTAGATCGCCACCAGCAGGCCGATCGGCACCGAGATGACCGTGGCGGTCAGCGTGATCATCAGCGTGCCGATGGCGGCGTGGTACGCACCGCCCATGTCCATGCCGCCGAAGACGCCGCGCATCGACGTGAAGAGGAAGTCACCGTTGAACCGCTCGATGCCGTTCACGAGCACGGTCCACAGGAGGGACACCAGCGGGATGACGGCGAGCGTGAAGGCACCGTAGATGAGCACCGTCATGATGCGGTCGGTGCGCTTGCGGCCGGTGTCGGCGGCGGTCAGCAGGGCACGGGTGCGCTCGACGGCGTCGGTGGTGCCCACGGTCGAGGTCGTGGCGCTCATCAGTTGGCTCCCGAGAATTCCTTGCGCCGCGCGACGATCGCGCGGGCGCCCATGTTGACCAGCATGGTGATGACGAACAGCGCGAGGCCGGTGGCGATGAGCACGTTCACCGCGAGCCCGCTGGCCTCGGCGAACCGCGACGCGATGAACGCCGCGATGGTCTGCTGCTGGCCCGAGTCGAAGATCTGGAACGAGTAGAGGATGCCGGGCGACAGGATCATCAGGACCGCCATCGTCTCGCCGAGCGCGCGGCCGAGGCCGAGCATCGCGGCGGAGATCACGCCCGAGCGGCCGAAGGGCAGCACAGCGGTGCGGATCATCTCCCAGCGCGTGGCGCCCAGGGCGAGCGCTGCCTCCTCGTGCAGCGTCGGGGTCTGCAGGAAGACCTCGCGGGAGACCGCGGTGATGATCGGCAGGACCATCACGGCGAGCACCACGGACGCCGTCGCGAGCGACCGGCCCGTGTTCGTCACGTTCACGGTCCAGAACGGCAGGAAGTCGAGCACACCCGCGATCCACACCCACACGTCGCTGATGATCGGGGCCAGCGTGCGTCCGCCCCAGAGACCGAAGACCACCGACGGGATGGCGGCGAGGAGGTCGATCACGTAGCCGATCACCGAGGCCGCGCGGCGCGGCGCGTAGTGCGAGATGAACAGCGCGATCCCGATGGCGACCGGCGTCGCGAGCAGCAGCGCCATGGCCGCGGCCAGCAGCGTGCCGAACACGAGGGGGCCGACCAGGTCCCAGAGCGAGTTCATCCCCGCGGGCAGACCGCCCTTGCCGCTGAGCTCCTCGGGCGAGGCCATCAGCGCGGGCAGGCCGCGCGCGATGAGAAACACCGCGACGGCCGCCAGGACCAGCAGCAGGAACGCGCCGGACCCGGTGGTGATCCAGCGGAACACCCGGCTGAAGCCGCGTTCGGTGTCGCCGTGGTTGCGCCGTCTGGCCGGCGGCTTCAGCCGGCCGGGCTGGGCGTCCGGCGGACTGTCGGTGGTGGTCACAAGAGCTCCTCGATGCTCATCGCTCGTGGTGGGGGGATCGGGATCAGTGACTGACATGGCTGTGCCGGCGACCGGACCTGCGACGCCGTCGGCGCCGTTCGGTCCGGCCGCCGGCCGGTACTCATGTGCTTCGTCAGCCGACCGTGATCGACTCGATCGCGGCGGCGACCTGCTCGGCGGTGGCCGCCGAGATGGGCGCGTTGCCCGCGGCGTCGGCCGCGGCCTGCTGGCCCGCCTCGGAGGCCTGGTAGGCCAGGAAGGCCTTGACGAAGTTGCCCTGCGCCTCGTCGGCGTAGTTCGTGCAGGCGATGGCGTACGACACGAGCACCAGCGGGTAGGTGGCCGGGTCGGTCAGCGTGCGGTCGACCTCGATGGCGAAGTCGTGCTCGGCACGGCCCTCGACGCGCGGGGAGGCGTCCACCGTGGCGGCGGCACCCTCGGCCGAGAACGGCACGAACTCCTCGCCGACCTTGATCGCGGCGGTGCCCAGGGTGCCGACCTTGGAGGCGTCGGCGTAGGTGACGGCGCCCTCGGTGTCGGTCACGACACCGACCACACCGGACGTGCCCTCGGCGGAGTCGCCGCCCTTGAGCGGCCAGACACCGTCGGGCTCGTCGGTCCAGGCCTCGGGGGCCGTCGCCGAGAGGTACTCGGTGAAGTTCTCGGTCGTGCCCGAGTCGTCGAGGCGGTGCACCGGCGTGATGTCGGTGTCCGGGAGGTCGGCGTCGGGGTTGTCGGCCGCGATCGCGTCGTCGTTCCACTTCTTGATCTCGCCGTTGAAGATGTTGGCGATGACCTCGGAGGAGAGGTTCAGCGAGTCGACACCGGGGAGGTTGAAGGCCACGGCGATCGGGCTCACGTAGATCGGCAGGTCGATCGCGCCGTCGGGGCCGCAGACCTCGGCCGAGGCGGTGAGCTCCTCGTCGTCGAGCGCGGAGTCCGAGCCGGCCCACTGCACGCCGCCCGCGAGGAACTGCTCACGGCCCGCGCCGGAACCGGCGGGGTCGTAGTTGATCGTGACGTCCGGGTTCGAGCTCTGGAAGCCGGCGACCCAGGCCTCCATCGCGGACTCCTGGGACGACGCCCCGGCGCCGGCGAAGTCGCCGGAGATGGCCTCGCCACCCTCGGTCTCCGTGGTCTCGGCGCCGGTCGTCGGGTCAGACCCGCAGGCTGCGAGGCTCAGCGCGAGCGCGCCCACCATGACAGCGGAGCCAACGCGGGGGAATCGGCTGATCTTCACGTGTCTTTCCATCCTGTTCAAGTCGTACGCGCGGCGAGCGCCGCGGCGTCAGTGGGGACGCTAGGGAGCGGGAATGACCTGATCCCCAGAGTTAGGTAAACGGAGGGTGAACAAGCCATCACAGAGGGGGTGATCCCCGCCACGATCACCATGGCATGACCTCACCCGGTCCACCCACGGTGCGTCCATGGGTCATCCGCCCGCCTGGTCCTCTGGGCGGTCCCGGGTCAGGTAGATGGCCTTCGCGGCCTCGGCGATCCAGGCCTGGACGTCGGGCGAGATCGCGGCGTTGCCCGCCGCCTCGGCCGCGCGCTGCTGTCCCTCGGCCGACGCGACGTACGCGACGAACTCCTTGACGAAGCTGCCCTTCGCCTTGTCCTCGTACCGCGAGCACACGACGAGGTAGGACACGAGCACCAGCGGGTAGGCGAACGACTTGTCGATGGTCCGGTCGAGGGCGAAGGCGAGGTCGTGCTCGTAGCGGTTCTCGATCCGCGGCGAGATGTCGACGACGGCGGCCGCGGCGTCCGCGCTGTAGGGCACGTACTCGTCGCCCACCTGGATGGCGGCGCGCCCGAGGTCGGACGTGCGCGAGGCGTCGGCGTAGGTGATGCCGCCCGGCGTGGAGCGGACCGTGTCCGTGACGCCGCCCGTCCCCTCGGCCGCGAAGCCCTCCGGGAGCGGCCAGAGGCCGTCGGGCGGGTACGGCCAGGCGCCGGGCGCCGTCGCGTGCAGGTAGTCGGTGAAGTTCTCGGTGGTGCCCGAGTCGTCGGACCGGTGCACCGGGGTGATCTCCAGCGCGGGCAGCTGCACGTCCGGGTTGGCCGCGACGATCGCCGGGTCGTCCCACCGGGTGACCTGGCCGGTGAAGATCCGCGCGATGAGGTCCGAGGAGAGGTTGAGCTGGTCCACGCCCTCGACGTTGAAGGCCACGGCGATCGGGCTGATGTAGACCGGCAGGTCGATCGCGTTGCCGCCGTCACAGGCCGGGCCGGAAGCCGCCATCTCCTCGTCGCTCAGCGCGACGTCGGAGGCGCCGAAGGCCGTGTTCCCCGCGAGGAAGGACTCCCGCCCGTCGCCCGACCCGATGGGGTCGTAGCTGACCGCGGCGTCGGGGTGTTGCTCCTGGAACCCGGAGATCCAGGCCTCCATCGCCGACTCCTGGGACGACGCGCCGGCGCCGGCGAACGTGCCGGCGACGACGACCTTCGCCTCGGCGGTGGCCGTCGGCTCCGGCTCGCCGCCGAGGCCGGGCAGCCCGACCGCGGCGCAGCCCGCGAACGGCAGCACGAGGGCGCCGGCGGTGGCAGCGGAGACGAGGCGGGTGTATGGGGAGGTGCTCACGGATCGCGAAACTACTCAGGAGCGCGGTCCCGCGAGCAAACGCCGGGTGAACGGAAGGTGACCGGCGTTCACGTTTCACCCGTGAGGTGCGCCACTTCCAGGGCGCACCTCACCAGGGCTCACCCCTCGTCGTCGGCCAGCTTGTAGCCCAGGCCGCGCACCGTGAGCAGGTACTTCGGGGTGCCCGGGTCGGGCTCGATCTTCGAGCGGATGCGCTTCACGTGGACGTCGAGCGTCTTGGTGTCGCCCACGTAGTCGGCGCCCCAGACGCGGTCGATGAGCTGGCCGCGGGTCAGCACCCGGCCGGCGTTGCGCATCAGGAGCTCGAGCAGGTCGAACTCCTTGAGCGGCAGGGCCACGCTCTCCCCGGAGACGGCCACGGTGTGCCGCTCCACGTCCATCCGGACCGGGCCCACCTCCAGCACGCCGTCCTCGTCCTGCTCCGTGGAGTCGGTGGGCTGCCGGCGCCGCAGCACGGCCCGCACCCGGGCCAGCAGCTCCCGGTAGGAGTACGGCTTGGTCACGTAGTCGTCGGCGCCGAGCTCCAGGCCCACCACCTTGTCGATCTCGGAGTCCTTCGCGGTCAGCATGATGACCGGCACGTCGCCGCGGGCGCGGAGCTCCCGGCACACCTCGGTGCCCGACAGGCCGGGCAGCATGAGGTCGAGCAGCACCAGGTCCGCCCCCTCCGCGTCGTACGCGGCGAGCGCCGAGTTGCCGTCGGCGGCCTCGACCACCTCGAACCCCTCACGGGTCAGCTGGTACGTCAGCGGGTCCCGGTACGACTCCTCGTCCTCGACCACCAGGATGCGCGTCACGCACCTACCTCCTCGTTCTTCGTGGCCGCGGTGTCCGGGGCCTTGTGCTGGTCCTGCTCGTCGTGCTGGTCGTGCTGGTTCGGGTCCTGCTCCTCGCCCTCGCGGACGACGTCCGCCAGGGAGGGCGGGGTGACGCGGCCCGTGCGGCCGGCGCTCACGGGCCGGTCCGCGGACGGGATCCGCAGCGTGAAGGTCGAGCCCCGTCCGGGCTCGGACCACATCTGGACGTCGCCGCCGTGGTCGGCCGCGACATGCTTGACGATACTGAGCCCCAGGCCGGTCCCGCCGGTGTCGCGCGAGCGTGCCGGGTCCACGCGGTAGAAGCGCTCGAAGACGCGGTCCTGCGCGTCCTCGGCGATGCCGACGCCCTGGTCCACCACGGCGATCTCGACCAGGCCGCCCCGTTCGTTGACCCCGACACCCACCCGGCTGGCGGGTCCGGAGTAGGCGACGGCGTTGTCGACCAGGTTGCGGACCGCGGTGACCAGGAGGTTGTGGTCGCCGTAGACCTCGGTGTCCAGGTCGCCGCCCATGGTGATCGCGATGTTCTTGGCCTGGGCCGTGGTCCGCGCCCGGTCGACCGCCTCCTCCACGACCTCGCGGATCGGGACCGGAGTCAGCTTGGGCACCGCGCCGGCGCCCTGCAGCCGGGACAGCTCGATGATCTCCTGCACCAGCGCGGACAGCCGCACGGCCTCGCGCTGCATGCGCTCGGTGAACCGGCGCACCGCGACGGGGTCGTCGGCGGCGTCGGCCACCGTCTCCGCGAGCAGCGCCAGCGCGCCGACCGGGGTCTTCAGCTCGTGGGAGACGTTGACCACGAAGTCGCGGCGGATCGCCTCGACGCGGCGGGCCTCCGTGCGGTCCTCGGCGAGCACCAGCACCCGGTCCAGGCCGAGCGGCGCCACACGCACCTGCAGCAGCACCGTGCCCTGGCCCACCGGGCCGCGGGGCAGCTCCAGCTCCTGCTCGCGGATCACGCCGTCGCGCCGCACCAGGGCGACCAGGTCCGTGATGGCGGCGTGCACCAGGGCGTCGTTGCGCACCACGCCGAGGGCGTAGGCCGGCGGCGACGCGCGGATCACCTCGTCCTCGCCGTCGAGGACGACGGCGGCGGAGCGCAGCACGGAGAGCACACGAACGAGGCCCGCGTCGAGCTCGTCGGGTTCGGTCGGGGGCAGGGCGTGCTGATGCCGTTCGGAGACGCGGAACGCCACGGTGGCGACCACGCCGACGATCACGCCGAGAATTCCGGCGACCAGCACCGGTACCCCGGAGATGATTCCGTCCACGCCTCCAGGGTAGGTCGACGTTTCAACCGCTGACGGACGTGGGCGGGCGGTCGGAGGATCGCGTCGCCTACTGTTCATGTCGGGGAGGAAGAGCGTTAACCTCCCAGTACATCGCGCCGTCGAACCTGGGTGGGTGCGGGCGGTAGCTGTGCCGTGCGCCGTTCCGGGACGTGTCCGGGCGGCCGGCCCGGCCGCGCGTCGGCCCCTGCCCGCCCTCCACGGCGGCGCGACAGCGGACGCGAACCGTCCGCGCGCCCCGAGTGCGAGAGGAAACCGATGCGACAGATCTTCGAAGCCGAGCTCCAGCAGGTCGGCGAGGACCTGACCGAGATGAGCAGGCTCGTCGAGTCCGCCATCACCCGCGCAGGAACGGCGCTGCTGGAGGCCGACCTCCAGCTCGCGCAGGAGGTGATCGCCTCCGACAAGACCATCGACGCCATCGAGGACTCGCTCGACGAGCGGTGCGTGCACCTGCTCGCGCAGCAGGCCCCGGTCGCGACCGACCTGCGCGTGGTCGTCAGCGCGCTGCGCATGAGCGCCTCGCTGGAGCGGATGGGCGACCTCGCCCGCCACGTCGCCCAGGTGGCGCGTGGGCGCTACCCGGCCCAGGCGATCGTCCCCGAGGCCCGCGACACCTTCGCCAAGATGCACGACGCCGCCGTCCGGGTGGCGCAGCGCACCACGAAGCTGCTCGCCACGCGCGACCTGACCGTGGCCGAGGCGATCGAGCGCGACGACGACATCATCGACGAGCTGCACCAGGAGACGTTCAACACGCTCCTGGCGCCCGGCTGGCAGGGCACCGTGCAGGAGGCCGTCGACGTCACCCTGGTGGGCCGCTACTACGAGCGGTTCGGCGACCACGGCGTGTCGGTCGCCCGCCGCGTGACCTTCCTGGTCACGGGCGACTTCCCGGAGGAGTGACCCACTCACCCCCAACACAACTCGTTGAGTGCTGGGTATTTGCGCTTCTGAGCCTGTCAGAAGCGCAAATACCCAGCACTCAACGGTTTGGGGGTCAGCGGCCCTGGTTGGCGACCGCGGCGATCGCGTCCTTCGCGGCCTCCGGGTCCAGGTACGTGCCGCCCGGCTTGACCGGCGCGAGGGTCTCCTCGTCCAGCTCGTAGACCAGCGGGATGCCCGTCGGGATGTTCAGCCCGGCGATGGCCTCGTCCGAGACGCCGTCGAGGTGCTTGACGAGGGCACGCAGGGAGTTGCCGTGCGCGGCGACCAGCACGGTCTTGCCGGCCTTGAGGTCGGGCACGATCTCGCTCTCCCAGTACGGCAGGGCGCGGTCGAGCACGAGCTTCAGCGCCTCCGTGCGGACGACGGGGGCGTCCGCGTAGCGCGGGTCCGCGTCCTGGCTGAACTCGGAGCCCAGCTCGATCTCCGGCGGCGGGACGTCGTACGAGCGGCGCCAGAGCATGAACTGCTCCTCGCCGAACTCCTCGAGCGTCTGCTTCTTGTCCTTGCCCTGCAGCGCGCCGTAGTGGCGCTCGTTCAGGCGCCAGCTCCGCTTGACCGGGATCCAGTGGCGGTCGGCGACGTCGAGCGCCAGGTTCGCCGTCATGATGGCGCGGCGCAGCAGCGACGTGTGCAGGACGTCCGGGTTCACCCCGGCCTCCTTGAGGAGGGCGCCACCGCGCTTGGCCTCCTCGACGCCCTTCTCGGAGAGGGCGACATCCACCCAGCCGGTGAACAGGTTCTTGGCGTTCCACTCGCTCTCGCCGTGGCGGAGCAGCACGAGGGTGTAGGTCATGGGCTCCATCCTGCCGCACTTTTCCGGGGCCGATGTTGCCGCCGGTCCCGTGGTCTCAGAGCGTGGACGGGCCCCGGCCGCAGGCCCGGCGGGCCTCGGCGTGGTGCTTGCGGGCCCGCTCGTACACGTCCAGCATCTCGTCGGCGGCACGGTCCCAGCCGAACCGGGTCGCCGAGCCCCGGGCGCCGACGGCCAGGCGTGCGCGCAGCTCGTCGTCGTCCAGAAGGCTCTTGAGGACCAGCGCCCAGGTCTCGGGCTCGTGGTCGGGCACGAGGACACCGGAGACGCCGTCCTGGACCACCGTGCGCAGGCCGCCCACGGCCGCGGCGACGACCGGCGTGCCCGACGCCTGGGCCTCGGCCGCGACCAGCCCGAACGACTCGCTGTGCGACGGCACGGCCACCAGGTCGGCGGCGCGGAAGTAGTCGGCGAGCGTCTCCTGCGGCACCGGGGGCCGCACTCGCACATGGGCGGCCACGCCCTCCTGGTAGGCGAGCGCCTCGAGCTCGCGGACGGCGGTGGGCCGCCCGGACGCGCCGCCCAGCACCACGAGCAGCGGCGGCTGCCCGTCGCCCTCC
The DNA here is from genome assembly GCF_055598465.1 of Promicromonospora sp. NPDC110617. Taxonomy (NCBI): domain Bacteria; kingdom Bacillati; phylum Actinomycetota; class Actinomycetes; order Micrococcales; family Promicromonosporaceae; genus Promicromonospora; species Promicromonospora sp. NPDC110617. The sequence continues at coordinate 212,057 of NZ_JBVKBM010000004.1, read as the reverse complement.
GACCAGACCCGCTCCCCCAGCGCCCGGACCAGCACGTCCGGCCCCTTGAGGAGCTGCACCCGGCCCGCGAACAGCACGATCTTGCGGTCCGTCGGCAGTGCGAGCCGCTCCCGCAGCTCGGCCCGCTGCCGGGCGCACGCGACGGGGTCGTCGGCGTCGTGCGGCGGCGCGAACACCCCGAGGTCCACACCCGGCTGCACCACGCGCACCAGGGCGGGATCGGCCTGGTAGTCGCGCACGAGGTCGGCGGCCTCCTGGTCCGTGTTCGCGACCAGCGCGTCGGACTCGGCGACCACCTGCTCCTCGCCGATGATCCGGCCCTGCGGCTCGGGGGCGTCCCCCGGCGCGAGGGAGGCGTTCTTGACGCGCGCCATGGTGTGCATGGTGTGCACCAGCGGCACGTCCCAGCGCTCCGCCGCGACCCAGCCCACCTGGCCGGAGAGCCAGTAGTGCGTGTGCAGCACGTCGTACCAGCCCTCGGGGCGGTGCGCCTCGGCGCGCAGCACGCCCGCGGCGAAGGCGCACAGCTGCCCCGGCAGGTCGTTCTTGTCGAGGCCCTCGTACGGCCCGGCGGCCACGTGCACCACGCGGACGCCGGGTTCGGCGTCGGTCACCTTGGGCTGGGCCGACGTCGTCGCCCGGGTGTAGATCTCCACCTGCGCGCCCCGGCGGGCCAGCGCCTTCGACAGCTCCAGCACGTACACGTTCATGCCGCCGGCGTCGCCCGTCCCGGGCTGCTCCAGCGGCGACGTGTGCACGGAGACCATCGCGATCCGGAGCGGACGGGGGGCGTCCGGCTCCACGAGACCGGGCGGCAGGCTGTCGCGCATCACGCCTCCAGGACGCACGCGGGCACGGGCAGCTCCAGTCGGTCGGTGATCTCGCCCTGGCCCGACGCGCGGTCGAGCCGGACGGCGACGAGCTCGTCCGTGTTCTGCGCGGCCACGACCACGACCTCGCCGTCGGCCAGGACCGCGTGGTGGCGCGGCCAGGCGCCTGCGCCGAGCTCGACGTCGGCGACGTTCTCGATGGTCAGGTGGCCGACGGCGCGGCTGTCCTGCGCCGCGTCGGAGGCGACGTCCGCCGCGCGCACCCGGAGCACCGCCAGGACGTCCGGGCCCCGGACACCCACGTGCACGAGGTCGCCGGCGACGGTGATGTGCGAGGGGTACCCGGGGGCGCCGTCGGGCAGGGTGCGGGCGGTGATCGCCACCGAGCCGACGGGCTCCAGGCGTCCCGGGCCCGACGGGACCAGCACGTGCAGGCGGCAGTCCAGCTCGCCGGCGAGCAGGATCGTGCCGTCGGGCAGCTCGACCAGGTGGCGGGGTCCCGTGCCCGGCGGCAGGACGGCGGCGATCTCGCCCTCGGCCGGTCCGGAACCGTCCAGCGGGTAGGTGCGCAGCTCGTCGGTGCCGAGGTCGGCCACGAGCACGCGGTCGTCGCCCCACGGGTGCACGAAGTGGGCGTGCGAACCCTCCTGGCGGTCCGTCACCGGGCCCGTCCCGTCGTGCGGGAAGGTGCGGGCCTCGCCCGGCACCCCGGAGTCGGTCAGGGGTACGACGGCGGCGACGCCGTCGACGTAGTTGGCGACCCAGGCCGCGGAGCCGGTGGCGACGACGTGGCAGGGACTCGCGCCGCCCGAGGCGGCCGTGCCCGCGAGGGCGAGCGAGCCGCCGTCGGACACGTGGAACGACGTGAGCAGGCCCGGCTCGGTCTCGCCGACCGCCAGGAGCGTGCGCCCCGACGGGTCGAGGGCGAGGAACGAGGGCGAGGCGACCGGGGCGGCGAGCATGGCGCCCGCGAACCGTCCGGCCGCGTCGATCTCGGCGCGCCAGACGCCCTCACCGGTGCCTGGCTCGGACCCGGCCGTCGGATAGGTGCCGATCCACAGGGCGGTGGTGGGGTTGCTCATGCGAGCAGCCTAATGACGTCCGACGGGTGCTCCGGCCAGGAAAGCACGGCGCCCCGGCCGCCCCTCGTCGAGGGGTGCCGGGGCGCGATGTGCCGTCGTGAGTACGTCGGCGTCAGCCGTTCGCCTTCGCGTAGGCGTCCTGCACCTCGGCCGAGATACGCCCACGGTCGCTGACCGTGTAGCCGTTGGCCTTGGCCCATTCACGCACCGCTGCGGTGTCGCTTCCGGAACGGGACCGGCGCGTGGTGGCGGTCCGCGCGACCGCGGACTTCACCTTGCGAGCGTGGCCGACCCACGAAGCGAGCGAATCACGCAGCTGGGCCGCGTGCTCGGCATTGAGGTCGATCTCGTAGGAGACGCCGTCGAGGCCGAAGTTCACGGTCTCGTCGGCGGCACCGCCATCGATGTCGTCTTCGAGAACAAGCTGAACCTTCTGAACCATACGGGTACTTCCCTTCCGCGCCACAAATTCCGGGGTTAGTTCGCGAGCATGCCGCACTCAATATTGACATGTCAATAATGAGCATGTGACACCGATCACGAAAACTTCACCCGGGTTCGTGAAGTGCGTGGATTTGATCCGTGAAGGCCGGTGCGGATAACCTCACCCGCGCGGATCAGTGCGAAGCGGAATTCCTGGTGTTTTCCGCCGTCGCCGTCATGCCCTCGCGATCCATTCGCTCGAGAGCCTCACGCTCGTGGCGGTCCGCCCGGAGGATCTTTCGCATCGCAAACCAGAACAACAGGCCGACCCCGACCGAGGGCGTCAGCCCCGCGAGCACCGCAAGCGTCGTATCCATCACAAGATCCTCACATACTCGTCTGCGCGACCGAAATCCTCAGGCCTGCGGCTTCACCAGCGGGAAAAGGATGGTCTCCCGGATACCGTGGCCCGTCAGGGCCATGAGCAGGCGGTCGATGCCCATGCCCATTCCGCCCGAAGGGGGCATCGCGAATTCCATCGCGGTCAGGAAATCCTCGTCGAGCAGCATGGCCTCGTCGTCGCCGGCCGCAGCCATCCTGGCCTGCGCCTCGAAGCGCTGGCGCTGGATCACGGGGTCGACCAGCTCGGAATAGCCCGTGGCCAGCTCGAAGCCGCGCACGTACAGGTCCCACTTCTCGACCTGACCCTTTTCCGAGCGGTGGTCGCGCGTGAGCGGCGACGTCTCGACCGGGAAATCCCGGACGAACGTCGGTGCCGTCAGGTGGTCGCCCACCCGGTGCTCCCAGAGCGTCTCGACGAGCTTTCCGTGATTCAGGATCTTCTTGTTGCCGACCTCGACATCGAGTCGCTCGGCGATCTTCTCGAGCTCCTCGACGGAGGTGTCGGCGGTGATCTCCTCGCCGAGGCTTTCGGAGAGCGTGTCGTACATCCGCAGATTTGCCCATTCCCCGCCCAGCTCGTACTCGGAGCCGTCGGGAAGGGTCACCAGCGTGGTGCCGAGAACGTCCTGCGCCGCGGTCTGCACCAGATCCTGGGTGAGCGCGCCGATGGTGTTGTAATCGCCGTAGGCCTCGTACGCCTCGAGCATGGCGAACTCCGGCGAGTGCGACGAGTCCGCGCCCTCGTTACGGAAGTTGCGGTTGATCTCGAAAACCTTCTCGACGCCGCCGACGACCGCCTTCTTCAGGAAGATCTCCGGCGCGATCCGCAGGAAGAGCTCCAGGTCGTACGCATTCATGTGCGTCGAGAAAGGGCGCGCCGTCGCGCCGGAGGCAATGGTCTGCAGCATCGGCGTCTCGACCTCGAGAAAGCTGCGCCGATAGAAGTTCTCCCGCAGGGAACGCACCACGCCGGAGCGCAGGCGCACCATGTCGCGGGCCGCGGGACGCGCGATGAGGTCCACGTACCGCTGCCGGACCCTCGCCTCCTCGGACAGGTCCTTGTGCAGCACCGGGAGGGGCCGCAGGGACTTGGCCGCCATGCGCCACTCGTCCGCGAAGATGCTCAGCTCGCCCCGCCGCGACGCGCCGACGCGGCCGTGCAGGAAAAGGTGGTCGCCCAGGTCGACGTCGGACTTGAAGGCGGCCAGCGCCTCCTCGCCGAGCACGGCCAGGCTCAGCATGCCCTGGAGGCGGTTGCCCTCGCCGTCCTGCAGCGTGACGAAGCACAGCTTGCCGCCGATCCGGATGAACACGACGCGGCCGGCCACGCCGACGACGTCGTCCGTCTCCTGGCCCGCCTCGAGGTGCCCGTACCTCTCGCGGACCTCCGCGATCGTGTCGGTGACCGGAACGCTGACCGGATAGGCCTCGGTGCCCTGCGCCAGAAGGCGCTCACGCTTCTCGCGCCGGATCCGCAGCTGCTCGGGCAGGTCGTCGGTCGGCGGGGTCGCGGCGTTCTCGGCAGCGGGGTTCTCGGTCGTCACGGAGGCGATTCTATCGGTGCGCATCACCCGCCGAGTTCTCTTTATCCGCCCGGTTGGACACACCGGACCGGGCGGATATCCCGGAATCCCGGAGAAAAAGGATCAGGCGCGCAGGTCCAGGGCCAGGTCCAGGATGGGCGCGCTGTGCGTCAGGGCGCCCACCGACAGGAAGTCCACGCCCGTGCCAGCGACCTCCCGCGCCTTGTCGAGCGTCAGGTTGCCCGTCGCCTCGAGCTCGACGTGCGCGGGGACGCCGTCCTTCCCCTCCCGCGCACGGACGGCGGCGACCGTCTCCGCGAGACGGGCCGGCTCCATGTTGTCGAGCAGCAGGAAGTCCGCGCCCGAGGCCAGGGCCTCCAGCGCCTGGGCCGTCGTGTCGGCCTCGACCTGGATCTGGACGTCGGGGAACATCTCGCGCACGGCGCGGATCGCCGCGGCGACCGAACCGGCCGCGACCACGTGGTTGTCCTTGACCATGGCCACGTCGTACAGGCCCATGCGCTTGTTGGTGCCGCCGCCCGCGCGCACGGCGTACTTCTGCAGGGCGCGCAGGCCCGGGGTGGTCTTGCGGGTGTCGAGCACCTGGGCGCCCGTGCCCTCCAGCTCGCGGGCGAACGCGCGCGCGGCGGTCGCGACGCCGGACGCGCGGCTGGCCAGGTTGAGCAGGGTGCGCTCGGCCACGAGCAGCACCTGGGTGCGACCCTCCAGGCTCGCCAGCACCTGACCCGCGGTCACGGCGTCGCCGTCCTGCGCGTGGAAAACCACGCCCGGGGCGGGGAGGTCCAGCCGGGCGGCCACCTGGTCCAGGACCTCCTGCACCACCACAAGCCCTGCGACCACGCCCTCCTCGCGCGCCACGAGATCGGCCACGCCCGCCGCCGACGGCGGGATGGTCGCCTGCGAGGTCACGTCGCGGCCCGGGGCGAGGCCCAGGTCCTCGTCGAGGGCGACCTCGACCGTGCGGGCGACCCAGGCGGGGTCGAGGCCGGGGGTGACCGTGGAGGGGGTGGCGAAGACGGGGAGGGTGCTCACGGGGTCACCGTATCCGGAGCGGGGCGGGCGCCGTCCGCATCGACGATCGACTGGAGCACCCGCTGGGAGTCGGTGAGGTACCGGTCCAGGTCGGCCGCCGCTCCTTCCGGATCACCGCCCGCGAACCGGCGCAGCAGGCCGGCGTTGCGGTCCACGAAACCGTCGAAGAACGCACCGTCGTCGCCCAGCAGGGCGAACGACAGGCGTAGCTCCGCCGAGAGGTTCGCGTGCAGCCGGTCGAGGCGTGGGCTGCCCGCGAGCGCGACGATGCCCGCGTGGAACCGCATGTTCGCGGCGGCGATGTCCCGCCAGTCCCCGCCGAGCCGGGCGGCGAGCGCCGCGTCGACGGCGTCGCGCATGGCACGAGCGCCCGGGTGAGCCGGATCGCCCGCGGCGAGCGCCGGTACCTCGATGAGCCGCCGGACCCGGTAGATGTCGACGATGTCGGTCAGGGTGGGCCGCGTGACGGCGACCCCGGCGTTCGGCCGGCGGACCAGGAGCCCCTCGTGGACCAGGATCCGGAAGGCCTCGCGCAGGGTGTTGCGGGACACGTCGAGCGACTCGCTCACCGACTGCTCCGAGAGCCGCTGCCCCGGGGTCAGCCGGCCGGTGACGATGAGCTCGCGGATGGCGTCTGCGCTGCGTTCGGCGCGGTCCGGCTTCACGGCCCCAGTCTATGGAGCGCCGGGCCGTGGCGGGCCGGGTGTCCGCCGCCCGCGGACGTCGGACACCCGGCCCCGCTGTCAGTCGACCGTGTCCGCCACCGCGTGGACCAGGTTGCTCCCCTGGGCGACGATCGCGGTCCGCCAGGCGTCGAACGTCGGGTCGGTCACGGCGAAGTCGGTCTCGAAGTGCTGCATGTCCGGGGTGTGGATGTGCCCCGCCGGGATGTCGAGGCCGGCCCGGTCGCGCAGCAGCGTGTTCCGGTAGGCGCTCTCGTTCGACAGGTAGTTGCCGCCGCCCCCGCTGTAGGAGCAGGAGCCCTCGGCCGGGGGCACGGGCGGCGTCGCCGGCGGGTACGTGACCGGCGGCGGGTTGTTGAAGGTCTCGCGCGCGGGCGAGGCGCAGTCGGGGAACTGCGTGTAGTTGGTGTGCCAGACGACGCCGAACGCCTCGGACTCGTCGGGCCAGGTGTCGCCCGGCGGTCGCGGCACGTCGGCACCCGTGTCGGCCGCGATCATCTCGGCGACCGGGAGGGTCGCGCTCGTCCACTGCGGCGGGTCGGTGAGCCCGTCGCCGCCGCCCCAGCGGTCGACCACCTGGATGTTGCAGCCCGGGTTGTCGACGGCGAGCTGCGGCACGCCGCCGACGGCGGGGCACGGTGCGGTGCGGTCGTTGCCCAGCGAGACGCCGTGGTACCGGCTGTTCCACTGCTCGAGGTTGAACTGCGCCCCGCCGGCCTGGCTCACCGTGATGGACGCGTCCACCTGCCGGGGGCCGGGCTCCATGAACGGTCCGACCGTGTCCTCGAGGTACCCGCGCTCGAACTCCGGGTAGCTCACGGGCAGGGTGTAGGCCTCGACGTAGGCGGTCCGGCCGTCGTCGGTGCGGTAGGTGGTGCCGTCGAGGGCGAGCGCCGTCGCACCCGACGGGTTGCCGTGCCGGATGTTGTTGCCGACCGTGCCCTGCGCCGGCCCGCTGGTGCCGCCGTCGAGCGTGTAGACGTCGAACCCGCTGACGAGCACGCGCACCACGTGCTCGCCGCGCGGCAGGTCGATGTCGTCCATGCCCCGGGCGGCCTTCTCGAACGTCTCGACGAGCGCGGCACGTTCTGCCTCGTCGAGGCCGCCGCGCGGGTCCCACTGGCGCAGCACCGCCATGGCCTCGGTGCGGGTCCAGTACAGGGGACGGTCGTCGCTCGCGGGCAGGTCGCCCCGGACCGTGCCCCGTCCCTGCGCCCTGGCGACGGCGGCGTCCCACAGGTCCTGGCCCGCCCGCTCGGCGAGCCTTGTCGCTGCGCCGAGCGACCGGGTACGGCACAGCGCCGCGGTGAGGTCGGCGGTGAACCGGCCGAACCCGCCGCCCTCGATGATCGTGCGCGCGTAGGTCTCGTCGGCGGCGACGGTCGGGTCTGCGGCGTCGGGCAGGTAGGCGGCCAGGCGGCTCTCCTCGGCGGAGAGCGGGAGGCGCGGGTCGAGGCAGTCCGGGCCGGACCCGGGTGCGGGCAGGGCGGCGGCGGGGCCGGCCAGGGCGGTGGTGGCGCAGAGAGCGAGGGCGGTGACGCCCGCTCGCATCCGCACGCTGGTACGTCGTCTCGGCATGGTGGATCCCTTCTTCCGTCGGAAGCGGTCGCCATCGACCGTAAAGGTTCGTTGAACAATCCGACAGAGGAGCGCGCGTTAACATCTCGTGTCCCGGCCTAGGCAGCACTGTTCAAGCCGTGTCATGATCGACCTGGTCTCGCAATACGGGTGAAACAACCAATCGAGACCATCCTGACTGTTGAACAATCCGGCTCTGCACAACGACCAGGAGGACACCATGTCCGACACGAGCCACGAGCCCACGACGACGTCCACGCAGACCCCGCCGGACAGGGCGCCCGGGGAGGTACGGCAGTTCGCATCGGCGCGACGCCGTTCCCTGCTGGGCGCGCTGTTCCTCATGGCGACCTCGGCCATCGGCCCCGGCTTCATCACCCAGACCGCCACGTTCACGCAGCAGCTCGGCGCCGCGTTCGCGTTCGGCATCCTGGCCTCGATCCTGCTCGACCTGGCCGTACAGATGAACGTGTGGCGCATGATCACGCTGACCGGCAAGCGGGCGAGCACGCTGGCCAACGCGGCGCTGCCGGGCAGCGGCTACCTGCTTGCCGTCCTCATCGTGTTCGGCGGCCTCATCTTCAACATCGGCAACACGGCGGGCGCCGGGCTGGGCCTGAACGCCCTGTTCGGCCTGGACCCCCGGCTGGGCGGGGCGATCAGCGCCGTCATCGCGGTCGCGATCTTCCTGGCCAAGCGCGCCGGGGCGGTCGTCGACCGCGTGGTGATCGTCGCCGGCCTGGTGATGATCGTGCTGACGGTGGTCGTCGCGATCCTCTCCGGGCCGCCCGTGGGCGACGCGCTCCAGCAGACCGTGCTGCCGGACACCATCGACTTCGCCGCGATCACGACGATCGTGGGCGGCACCGTCGGCGGTTACATCACCTATGCGGGGGCGCACAAGCTCCTCGACTCGGGCACCACTGGCCCGGAGCACATCCGTGAGGTCAACCGGGCCGCGGTCAGCGGAATCCTCGTCACCGGGATCATGCGGTACGTGCTGTTCCTGGCCATCCTCGGGGTCGTCGCCTCCGGCGTGGTGCTCGACGTCGCGGGGAACCCCGCCGCCGACGCCTTCTCCGCCGCGGCGGGCGAGACGGGGCTGCGCATCTTCGGAGCCGTCTTCTGGATCGCCGCGATCACCAGCATCATCGGCTCCGCGTACACGTCGGTGTCGTTCCTCCCGGTGTTCTCGGCCAGGATCACGGGGCGCGTCGCCGACCTGTGGACGGTCGGGTTCATCGTGGTGTCGCTCGTCGTCTACCTGGTGGTGGGCACGGCGCCGGCCACGCTGCTCGTGTTCGTGGGCGGCGTGAACGGCCTCATCCTGCCGATCGGCCTGACCCTGTTCATGTACATCGGCTGGTTTCGAGGCTCGCTCCTGGGCAGCGCGCGGTACCCGCGCTGGCTCCTGGTGGTCGGCACCCTGGCCACCGTGGTCACCTGGTACATGGCGGTCAACGCGGTGGGCCCGATCTTCGACCTGCTGTCCGCCTGAGCCCTGGGCCCGGGCGACCCGCACCACGAAAGGAACGCACCATGAGCGCCGTCGACCTGAACAGCGACCTCGGCGAAGGGTTCGGCCGCTGGACTCTCGGCGACGACGAGCAGATGCTCGGCATCGTCTCCAGCGCCAACGTCGCCTGCGGCTTCCACGCGGGCGACCCCGCGTCCATCCGGCGCACCCTGCGCTCCGCGGTGGCGCACGGCGTCACCGTCGGGGCGCACGTCGGCTACCGCGACCTGGCCGGGTTCGGCCGGCGCAACATGGACGTGCCCGACGACGAGCTCGAGGCCGACGTCGCCTACCAGATCGGCGCGCTGCGCGGCCTGGCCGACGCCGAGGGCGCGGCCGTGACGTACGTGAAGCCGCACGGCGCGCTCTACAACACGGCGGCGGTGGACGAGCGCGTGGCGCGGGCGGTCGCGACGGCCGTCGCCGCCGTCGACCCCGGGCTGGTGCTGCTCGGGCTGCCCGGGAGCGTCGCCCTCGCCGCGGGCGAGGCCGCCGGGCTCGCCACCGCCACCGAGGCCTTCGCGGACCGCGCGTACACCCCGGAGGGGCGGCTGGTCTCGCGGCGCGAGCCCGGCGCGGTGCTGCACGACGCCGACGACGTGGCGCGCCGCATGCTCCGGCTGGTCACCGAGGGCGTGGTAACGGCCGTGGACGGCACCGACGTCGCAGTGCGTGCGGACTCGGTGTGCGTGCACGGCGACTCCCCCGGCGCCGTCGCCATGGCCCGCCGGATCCGCGAGGTGTTCGACGCCGAGGGCATCGAGCTCGCGGCCTTCGCCCCGGCGGCGGGCACCGGCAACCCGGCGTGATGCGCCTCCTGACCGCGCGCGACGACGCGCTTCTGGTCGAGCTCGACGACCTCGACCAGGCCGTCGCGCTGTACGAGTCCCTCCGGGCCGACCCGGTCCGGGGCGTCGGCACGCCGGTGCCCGGCGCGCGCACCCTGCTCGTGCCGTTCCGGCCGTCGGCGATCACCGCGCGGGACCTGGCCGCCGAGCTCCGGACCCGGCCGCTGGAGCGCGGGGCCCGGACCACGGCCCGCACGGTGGAGATCCCCGTCGTGTACGACGGCGCGGACCTCGCCGAGGCGGCCGCGCTGCTCGGCTGGAGCACCGACGAGCTGGTCCGGCGGCACGCCACGGCGTCCTGGACCGTGGGCTTCGTCGGCTTCGCGCCCGGGTTCGCCTACCTGACCAGCGACGACCCGGAGCTGGTGGTCCCGCGCCGACAGTCCCCGCGCACGCGGGTGCCCGCGGGGTCGGTAGCCCTCGCCGGTCCGTACAGCGGCGTCTACCCCCGCCAGAGCCCCGGCGGCTGGCAGCTCCTGGGCCGCACCGACGCCCCGGTCTGGGACGTGACCCGCGAGCGCCCGGCGCTGCTGCTCCCAGGCGACGAGGTCCGCTTCACCCCGACAGACAGCCTGTCGCCCGCGCCCTTGCCTCCCCCGCCGACGGCGACAGCGACAGCGGCGGCGGCGACGGCGGCGACCGCCGTTGACCACAGCGGTTGCTGCCACGGCGGCCCCAGTCCTGGCAGCAACCGCTGTGGTCAACGCCTCGGGCTGGAGGTCGTGAGCAGCGGTGTGCAGGCACTCGTCGAGGATCTGGGGCGGGTCGGGGTCGAGGGGGCCGGGGTGTCGGCGTCCGGGGCGCTCGACCGGCCGAGTCTGCGCGCGGCCAACCGGGCCGTCGGCAACCCCGCGGACGCCGCCGTGATCGAGTCGGTGGGCGGCCTACGGCTGCGTGCCCGGGGCCCGCAGGTGCTCGCGGTGACGGGGGCGGCGGGCGACCTGGTGGTGCGGCCCGGGGCCGAGGGCCCCGGCGTGCGCCGGCCGCGGCCCGGCGAGCCGTTCGCCCTGGACGACGGCGACGAGCTCCGACTCGGCGCGCCCGCCCGCGGGGTCCGTGCCTACGTCGCCGTGCGCGGCGGGATCGACGCGCCGGAGGTGCTCGGCAGCCGCGCCACCGACGTGCTGGCCGGGCTGGGTCCCGAACCGCTCGGCTCGGGCGACGTGCTGCCGGTGGGCGCGACGGACCGTGGCCTGCCCGCCGCCGCGGCGCCGTCGTGGGTCGGTTCGCCGGCGGTCGGCACGACGGCGCCGTCGGACGACCTCCCGGCACCCGGGGCGACGACGGAGCTGACCGTCGTGCTCGGGCCGCGGGACGACTGGTTCGACGCCGCCGCGATCGACCGGCTCACCGGCCAGGACTGGCTCGTGACACCGCGGTCCAACCGGATCGGCCTGCGGCTGGAGGGCGACCCGCTCGTGCGCCTGCCCGAGCGGGCAACGGCCGAGCTGCCGAGCGAGGGCTGCGTCACCGGCGCGATCCAGGTGCCTCCGGACGGCCTGCCGGTCCTGTTCCTGGCCGACCACCCCCTGACCGGCGGGTACCCGGTGGTCGGAGCGGTCGTGGCGGACGAGGTGCCGCTCGCCGGCCAGCTCCCCGCGGGCGCCCGCGTGCGCTTCGTCGTCCGCGACCGTGCGCCGGGCACCCGGACGGACGACACCACCCCGAACACCCCAGGAGGCACCTCATGATCCGCACCGTGCTCGTCGCGAACCGAGGCGAGATCGCGGTCCGCGTGATCCGCGCGTGCGCCGACCTGGGCATCCGTTCCGTGGCCGTGTACGCCGACGGCGACGTCGACGCGCTTCACGTCCGCCTGGCCGACGAGGCCTGGGCGCTGGACGGGCGCACCGGCGCGGAGACATACCTGTCGGTGGACAAGCTGCTCGACGTCGCGCGCCGCTCGGGGGCGGACGCCGTCCACCCCGGCTACGGCTTCCTGTCCGAGCGGGCCGCGGCGGCACGGGCCGTCGAGGAGGCCGGGCTCGTCTGGGTCGGGCCGGCGCCCTCGACCATCGAGCTGCTCGGCGACAAGATCGCGGCGCGCGACCTGGCCCGGAAGGTCGGCGCTCCGCTCGTCCCCGGTTCGGACGGCCCGGTGGCGGACGCCGCGGCGGCGCTGGCGTTCGCCGAGGAGCACGGCCTGCCGCTGGCGATCAAGGCCGCGCACGGGGGCGGCGGGCGCGGCATGCGGGTGGCGCGCACGCTGGAGGAGGTGCCCGAGCTGTTCGAGGCCGCGCGGCGGGAGGCCGAGGCCGCGTTCGGCCGGGGCGAGTGCTTCGTCGAACGGTTCCTGGAGCGCCCGCGGCACGTGGAGGCCCAGGTCATCGCGGACGACCACGGCCACGTGGTGGTGGCGGGGACCCGGGACTGCTCGCTGCAGCGCCGCAACCAGAAGCTCGTCGAGGAGGCGCCCGCGCCGTACCTGGACGACGCCCTGCGCGAGCGGGTCCACGAGTCCGCGCGGGCGCTGTGCGGCGCCGCCGGATATCGGAGCGCCGGGACGGTGGAGTTCCTGCTCGGCGCGGACGGCACCCTCTCGTTCCTGGAGGTGAACACCCGGCTGCAGGTGGAGCACCCCGTCACGGAGGAGACCACGGGGCTCGACCTCGTGGCCGAGCAGCTCCGGGTCGCGAGCGGGCTGCCACTGTCCGTCACCGAGGACCCGGCCCCGCACGGGCACGCGATCGAGCTACGGCTCAACGCGGAGGACCCGGCGCGTGGGTTCCTGCCGGGCCCGGGCCGGGTCGAGCGCTTCGTCCCGCCGTCCGGTCCGGGGGTCCGGGTGGACGCCGGGATCGAGTCGGGGTCGGTGATCCCCGGCGAGTTCGACTCGCTCTTCGCCAAGGTGGTCGTGTGGGGCCCCACCCGCGAGGCGGCACTCGCCCGCGCTCGGCGGGCGGCCGCCGAGACGCTGGTGGAGGGGGTACCCACGGTGCTGCCGTTCCACCGCGCCGTGCTCGCGGACCCTGCCTTCACCGGGGCGGACGGCCACGGCTTCGCCGTCCACACCCAGTGGATAGAGACGGAGCTGCTCGCCTCGATCGACCCGCAGGTGCTCGCCGCGCCCGCCACCGAGCCGGGGATCGTGGATACCTGGGTCGAGATCGACGGACGTCGGCACCGGGTCCGGACGCCAGGCGGGATCGGGCTGGCGGCAGCCGGTATCGCCCCGCCCGCCGGCGACGCTCCGGCCCGGGTCCCGGGCACTGCGCCGGACGACGGCCGCACACCACTGCTCGCCGCGATGCCCGGCACCCTCGTCCGCTGGCTGGTCGCCGACGGCGGTCAGGTCACCGACGGCCAGCCGGTCGCCGTCGTCGAGGCCATGAAGATGGAGTCCCAGCTCGTCGCCGAGGCTCCGGGCGTCCTGCACCACGAGGCGACGGAGGGCGCCCACATCACCCCGGAGACCCCGATAGCCCACGTCATCAGGACTGACCCAGATTCAGCAGGCCCCGGCTGACCATTACCCGGCCCGTGACGGTCGGCTGCGGCCTGCTGAACGAAAGTCAGTCCCGGGGACCCGGAAGCGGCGACGGCGCCGCCGTCAGCACCCCGTCGTCGTCCAGCCGCACCCGCACCCGGCGCCGCCAGGCGTCGTCCGGCCGCGGGAAGTCCGTGCGGTAGTGGCCGCCGCGGGTCTCCTCGCGCAGCCACGCCGCCCGGGTCAGGGCGCGGGCAACCATGTGCACGTTCGTGGTCTCCCACTCCGCGGCCTGGGGCTCGGCCACGACGTCGGCCGCCCGGTGCGCGTCGGCGCGCACGGCGCCGAGCCGCTCGTCGACCTCGGCCAGGGACCTGGCCGACCGGATCACTCCCGCCCCGGCCGACGTCACCTTCTGGATCCGGGAACGCGCCGCGGCCGGGACGAGCGCTGCCCCGCCCGGTCGGGAAGCCGGCTCCTCCGGCTTCAGGTCTCCGGTGTCGATTCGCTCGACGATGTCCCGCGCCGCGCGCGAGGCGAACACGATGCCCTCCAGCAGCGAGTTCGACGCCAGCCGGTTGGCCCCGTGCACGCCGGTGCAGGCGACCTCGCCGACCGCGTACAGCCCGTCCACCGAGGACCGCCCGTCCAGGTCGGTCACCACGCCACCCGAGTGGTAGTGCTGGGCGGGCGCCACGGGCACCGGCTCCTCGGACCAGTCGATGCCGGCCTGCAGGAGCCGCGCGTTGATCGTGGGGAACCGCGTGCGCAGGAACTCCCGGCCGAGGTGACGGGCGTCGAGCAGCACGTTGTCCGCGCCGGTGGCGGCCATCTGCCGCACGATCGCGTGCGCGACGACGTCCCGCGGCGCCAGCTCGGCCATCTCGTGCACGCCCGGCATGAAGCGGTGCCCGTTGACGTCGAGCAGCAGCGCGCCCTCGCCGCGCACGGCCTCGGAGATGAGCGGGAGCTGCCCCTTGGCACCCGAGCCGAGCCACAGGACGGTCGGGTGGAACTGCACGAACTCCAGGTCGCCCAGCACGGCGCCCGCCCGGAGCGCGGCGGCGATCCCGTCGCCCGTCGCCCCCGCCGGGTTGGTGGAGGACCGGAACACCTGCCCGATCCCGCCGGTCGCCAGCACGACGGCGGGGGCCAGGACGGCGCCGACGCCGTCGCGCGAGCCCGTGCCCCGCACGTGCAGGGTGACGCCGCAGGCGCGCCCGCCCGCCGTGGTCAGCACGTCCAGCACCAGCGCGTTCTCGACCACCTCGATGCCCGGGTCGTGCCGCACGGCCTCGATCTGCGCGACCAGCGCGCGGGAGATCTCCGCGCCCGTGGCGTCGCCGCCGGCGTGCGCGATGCGGTCGGCGTGGTGGCCGCCCTCGCGGGTGAGCGCGATGTCGCCGTCGGCCGCCTTGTCGAAGACGGCGCCCCGCGCGACGAGCTCCCGCACGCGGGCTGGGCCCTCGGTGACCAGCACCTGCACGGCGGCCGGGTCCGACAGGCCGCCGCCCGCGGCGAGCGTGTCCGCCAGGTGCGCCTCGGGCGAGTCGGACGGGTCGAGCGCGGCGGCGATGCCGCCCTGCGCCCACACGGTCGAGCCGGAGGACAGCTCGCCCTTGGTCACGAGCACCACGCGCGGCACGCGCGTGCGCAGCTCCAGCGCCGCCGTCAGGCCCGCGATCCCCGAGCCGACGACGATGGCGTCGGCCTCGACGGTCCAGCCGGGCGCAGGGGCAGCGAGGGACCGCGCCAGCCGCGGCCCCGGTCCGGGCGTGGTGCTCACGCCCGGCCCGACGCCGTACGCACCAGGCCCGCGTACTGGAACGGCTCGATCGGCAGGCCGCTCTCCTCCAGTCCGTAGCCGTCGGGCACGTGCCCGGGCTCGTCGTTGATCTCGACGATGCGGTTGTCCCCATCGACGAACACGACGTGCGGCAGGAACGTGCGCGCGTCGTGGTCCGAGAGCATGCCGTAGCCGATCAGGATGACGACGTCTCCCGGGGCGACCAGGTGCGCGGCCGCGCCGTTGATGCAGATCTGGCCGGAGCCGGGCTCGCCGGGGATCACGTAGGTGGTCAGCCGGGCGCCGTTGGTCACGTCGACCACGTCGACCTGCTGGCCGGGCACGAGGTCGGCGGCGTCGAGCAGGTCGGCGTCCACGGTGATGGAACCGACGTAGTGCAGGTCCGCCTGCGTCACGGTGGCGCGGTGGATCTTGGAGATCATCATCGGCCGCTGCAGCGAGGCGGGGCGGCCGACGGGCGGACGGTGCTCGGTGGTGCTCATGGTGTTACCTCTGGACCTCGGGCGAGACCTCGACGGCCTGGTTGTCGATCAGTCGGGTGGAACCCACCCGTGCGGCCACGAGCAGCAGCGCGGGGCCGGAGAAGTCGTCGGTGACCGCGTCCACGGTCACCGGATCGACGAGCGCCAGGTAGTCGACCACGACGCCGTCGGCGCCGTCCAGCACTTCGCGCGCGTCGTTGATCACACCCGCGGCCCCGCGGTCCGCGGCCGCGGCCCCCGCCCGCAGCGCGCGCGACAGCGCCAGGGCCCGCTCGCGCTCCTCCGGGGAGAGGTACGCGTTGCGCGAGGACAGGGCCAGGCCGTCGGCCTCGCGCACGGTCGGCACGCCCACCACCTCGACCGGCACCTCCAGGTCGCGCACCATGCGGCGCACGGCCAGGAGCTGCTGGGCGTCCTTCTCGCCGAACAGCGCGACGTCGGGCCGCACCAGGTGCATCAGCTTGAGCACCACGGTGAGCACGCCGTCCAGGTGCCCCGGGCGGGACGCACCCTCCAGCACCTCGCCGATCCGGCCGGCGGACACCCGCACCACGGGATCGCCGTCCGGGTAGACGACGTCGGGCGTGGGCGCGAAGACGACGTCGGCACCGACGCCGGCCAGCTTGGCGACGTCGCCGTCCAGGTCGCGCGGGTACGTGTCCAGGTCCTCGCCCGCGCCGAACTGGAGCGGGTTCACGAAGATCGTCACGACCACCTGGCCGTTCGGCCCGGCCTCCGTGCGCGCCCGGCGCACGAGCTCCAGGTGCCCCTCGTGCAGCGCGCCCATGGTCATGACGACGGCGCGCTGCCCCGGCCCGGCGTCGGCCCCGGCGCCCTCCACAGGACCGGTGAGGGCCCAGCGCATCTGCGCGTCCTGCAGCTCGGGGCGGGTGCGGACCACGAGCGGGGTGCGCTGCGCGGTCTCCGCCTCGGACGGGGTCGTGGTCATGGTCTCTTCCTTCCGGCGTGCGACTCCCCGCTGGCGCCGTCGAGCGCGTCCAGCAGGGCCTGTGCGGTGGTGTCGCCGATGCGGTGGCTCGCCAGCGCGCGGCGCGTGGCCCCGCGGGCGAGCTCGGTGTAGCTGTCGGGGATGTCGGTGGCGCCGCTGGCGGCGGCCAGCGCGCTGAGCTCGGTCAGGTGGCTGCGCACGGTGCCGACGTCACCCCGGGAGACCGGTCCGGTGAGCGCGGAGATGGCGCCCGGCCCGACGCCGTCGCGCGCGTCCGCGGACCGCGTGGCCTGCTCCAGGGCCGCGGACAGCAGCGGGGCGAGCACCCGGCCGGGCAGCTCGACGCCGGCCGCCTCCAGCGCCTGCGCGGCCTGCGCCACGAGCACCACGAGGTGGTTCGCGCCGTGCGCGAGGGCCGCGTGGTACAGCCCGCGCGCATCCTCGTCCACGACCACGGGCTCGCCGCCGATCTCGACCACGAGCGCCTGCCCGATGGGCAGCACGGGCGCCGGCGCGGTCACGGCGAACGTGCAGCCCTCCAGGCGCGCCAGGTCCAGGCTGGTCCCGGTGAACGTCATGGCGGGATGGATCGCGAGCGGGATCGCGCCGCCCAGCCGGGCGGGCTCCAGGACGGCGGTCCCGTAGCGGCCCGACGTGTGGATCACGAGCTGTCCCGGCTGCCAGGCCCCGGTGTCGGCGAGGCCGGAGACCAGAGGGCCCAGGGCGTCGTCCGGCACGGCGAGCAGGACCAGCTCGGCCCGCTCCACGACGTCGGGCACCTCCAGGTTGGGGACGCCGGGCAGGAGCGTCTCGATGCGCTCCCGGGAGTCCTCCGAGATGCCGCTCGCGCCGACCACAGCGTGTCCCGCGGCCCGCAGTGCGTTGCCGAGCACCGCGCCCACGCGTCCCGCGCCCACCACACCAACGCCCAGCCGACCGGGCCGGCGGCCCGCCTCGTCGGGGTCACTCAACGGTCACTCCCCCTGTCTTTCCATCCATCGTTCGGGGCCCGCCGCCGCGCGCGCCGTGCGCGCACGCCGGGCCTGCTCGGTCATGAGCAGAGCCGCGTCAGCGGCCTCGAGGTGCGGCACCTCCGGGTGCACCGGGCCCTCCGTGGAGTGCACCTGGAACGACGCCACGCCCAGCCGGCGCTGCCACGGCCCCTGGCTCAGGGCCAGCGACTGCGTCCGCTCGTGCGGCACCACGTCCAGCACCTTCACCACGCGGCCCCGCCGCAGCAGCAGCGCGCGGCCCGTCACGGTGAACCCGTTGCGGCGCCACGCCACCGGGTCCAGTATGCGGGTCCGCCGGGGCGCCGTGACGTAGACGCTCTCCGTGCGGGAGTCGCCGTCCAGGCCCGCGTCCAGGACGCGGCGCGGCTCGTCGACGCCGAGGTCGGGCAGCACGAGGGAGAGCACGGTCAGCGCCTCCTCGCGGGTGCCGACGGGGAGCAGCACGCTGTTCTTCTCCTCGCTCTCGCCGCCGTAGCCCGCCACGTTCACCTGGACGCGCCACCAGTCGCGGTCGCGCCACAGCAGGCTCTGCACCAGGCGGACGGCCTGCACGCGGCCGGGCGGGATGGTCTGGGAGCGGGTCTCGAGCATGCCGTGCCGCAGGCGGACGCCGTCGGGCGAGATGGCCACCCGGAAGTCGAACTCGCCGGTCAGCCGGTTGAACAGGTACCCGCCCGCGCCCAGCACGGCGGGCAGCGAGGCGGAGATGACGGCGAACTCGCCCGTGACGATCATGACCACCACCACGCCGAGCGCCCACAGGAGCAGCGTGATCATCGCCCCCGAGCGCACCACCGAGGCGATGAGCCGGCCCAGGGGCACGGTCAGGACGGGCACCTGCGGCGCCTCGAGGCTGCCGGCGGGCACGGGCTGCGGCACGTCCTGGACCGGGCCGCCGGCCTCCTGGGGCGCCGCCCCCTCCGGGACGGGCTCGGTCACCGCGTCGGACGGCGCCGGGCCGGCGCCGGCCACGTGCCGCGTGCCGCCCACCTTGAGACCCGCGGCGCGGGCGAGGAGCTCGGCGCGCAGCTCGTCGGCGTCGGCGCCCTTGAGGAAGCCGATGGCGACGCCGGAGTCGGTGCCGCCCGCCGTCTCCAGCGTGAGCTCGCACAGCCCGAAGAACCGGGCCACGAGCGGCTGCCGGATGTCCACCGACTGCAGCCGGTCGAGCCGCGCGTGGCGCTGCTGCCGGAACAGGATGCCGCGCCGCAGGTGCACGGTCTCCTCGCCGACGGCGAACGTCGTCATACGCCAGGCCAGCGCCGAGTAGCCCCAGCCCACGAGGGCCACGGCCGCCAGGGCGGCGAGCAGCGTCCACCAGTACTCGCTGGACACCAGGGCGACGAGGCCGCCGCGCGGCCCGCCCTCAAGGCTCTGCTGCCCCAGGATCACGACGGCGGCGCCGACCACCGCCCAGCCCCGCACCAGTGGGGTGATCGGGTGCACGCGGCGCCACTCCAGCGTCTCCGGCGAGTCCGGTCCGAGGCCGTCGAAGGCGGAGCGCCCCGGGTCGACGTCGTGCTCCGGCATGGTCACAGCCCCGCCAGCCGGGCCTCGCCGCGGGACGCCAGGCGGTCGCGCAGGCGGGCCGCCTCGTCCGGGGGCAGGCCCGGGATCTGGGCGTCGGTACCGACGGACGCCGTGTGGAGCTGCACCTTGGCCAGGCCCAGCCTGCGGTCGAGCGGACCCGCCTCGACGTCCACGTACTGCATGCGGCCGTAGGGCACCACGACCATCGAGCGGAACATGACGCCCTTGCGGATGAGCAGGTCGTCGTCGCGCTCGGCGTACCCGATCGCCCGGACCTGGCGCGGGACCAGGAGGAACGACCACAGCAGGAAGACAGCCGGGACCCCGGCGAGGATCCAGAACCAGGGGCTCACGGTGACCGCGAGCACCACGCCCACGACCAGCGGGATCCCGAGGCTGATCGTGCCCGGGACCAGGCGGGCCGTCACGAGCCGCGGGGACACGCGGTTCCAGGTCACGTCGTGCGGTTCGAAAGGGCTGGTCATGTTGGCCATTGTTCCGCAGACCCGTGCCGGTGGGTAGCGAGGCGTCAGGCAGGCGCCGGGGACTCGCCCTCCTCGGAGCCGCTCCGGTCCTTGTCGGACGGCGGCAGCTCGCAGAACTTCTCCACGACCAGGCCGACCACGGCGAGCGCCACCGAGCACAGCACGGCGACCCCGGCCGCCACCGCGCGGTCCCGGCGCGGCTCGACCGCGAGGTCGCCCAGCACCACCAGCACCTGCGCCAGGTACCAGCCGCCCAGGAGGGACCCGGTCAGGGCGGCGGCCTTCGCCAGGACGAGCGTCCGGGCCGCCCGGATGCCGTCGAGGTTGGGCCGCTTGCCCTTCTGGTAGGCCCGCACGCCCCAGCCCAGCCAGAAGATCGCCCCGGCCAGCGCCAGGATCGCGATGTCGACGAGCCACGGCACCACCGGCAGGTACACGGCGCGCGACTCGAGGGCACGCAGCACGAGCCAACCGACGACCGCGACTGCGACCAGGACTGCGATCAGGGATCTGACCGGGGTTCTGCGCATGTCAGGCGTCGCGCCCTCGCTCGTCCCGGACCGGCACCCACGAGGGCACCGAGTCGATCGGGCCGTCCGACGCCGGGAGCGACTGCTCGGTCGCGTAGCCCGGCACCCGGATCACGGTGTGGTCGTTGTCGTAGGTGTCCCGGATCCCGTTCGAGTGGCCGTTCTGGGCCGGGTCGGGCGTGCCGTTCTGCGGTGTGCCGACCGGGGCGAACACCGGCGCGGCCGGTTCCTGCGGCGCGCCGCCCATCGGCGGGAACACCCCGCTCTGCTGCCGCGACGGGTTGACCGGGGCGAAGACCGGCTTGGCCGGCGCCGAGGACGCCGGGGGCAGCGGCTCGCGCTCCGGTTCCTCGTGGGCCGTGTCCCGGACCGCGCGGGGTGCGATCGGCACCGGCGGGGCCGGGACGAGCGCCTCCTCGGGTGGCGGCACGACGGACCCGTTGCCTGGCACGCCGATCGGCGCGGCCGGACGCGGGGCCGCGGGGGCCGCCTGCGCCTGGTGCGGGATGGGTACGGAGCCGCCGTGGCCCGGCACCTGTCCGCTGGGGTAGCCCTGCGGGTGGGCGGGGTCCAGGTCCACCGGACCGCTGTGGTGCGCCTGCGGCTGACCACCGCCCGGCACCTCGACCACGGGGCCGCCGGGCGACGCCTGCGGGCGCCCGCTCGGCGGGAGCGACGGCGGCAGGGCCGGCGGCATCTCGGCGACGTGCGTGTCCTGCCCGCCGTCGTCGGGCACCGCGGCGTGGCCGGAGCCGGTGACCCCGCCGCCCTGCTCGGGCTCGGGGTCGGTCAGCCAGTCGAGCGCGAGCCAGCGGATGCCGGTCCGGTCGGGAGCCGTCGCCGCGAGCTGGGCCACGGGTCCGCCGCCCAGGCCGGGCAGCACCGCGTCCGGCGCGATCTGCGACCACGGCTCCAGCACGAAGGCACGCTCGTGCGCGCGGGGGTGCGGGATCTCGAGGTCCTCGGCGGAGTCGGTCAGGGTGCCGTAGGTGATCAGGTCGACGTCGAGCGTGCGGGCGCCCCAGCGCTCCTCGCGGGTGCGGCCGTGCAGGTTCTCGACCTCCTGGCAGGCCTGCAGCAGCCCGCGCGCCGGGAGCGTGGTGCGGGCCAGCAGCACCGCGTTGAGGTAGTCGGGCTGGTCCTCCGGACCGCCGACGGCGGCGGTGCGGGCCAGCGGCGACACGTCGGTGATCTGCACGCCGGGCACGCGGTCGAGCTCGGCGACGGCCGACCGCATGGTCGCCTGCGGGTCGCCGAGGTTCGCGCCGATCGCGATGACGACGTCCACGTAGCCGGCGGGCACCTCGTCGAACCGGTCGCGCGGCTCGGCCTGGTACGGCTGCTCCTGGGCGTACTGCTCCTGCGCGAACGCCGGCTCGGGCTGCCCGACGGCGGAGTCGGGGACGGCGGCCGAGACCCGGGTCGCCTCCATGTCGCCCTGGTCGTACTGCGGCTCGAACATCTGGTCGTACTGGTTCGGCTGGGCGTCGCGCCGCGGCTGCTCGTACGGCTGCGGCTCGAAGCCCTGCTGAGGCTGGTCGTACGCCGGCTGCTCGAACTGCTGCAGCTGCTGGTCGAAGCTGTTGTGCTGGTCGATCCCGGGCCGTTGGTCGAGCCCCTGGACGGACTCGTACTGCTGGATCGGCTCGAACGCGGGCTCGGGCTGGAACGCCTCCGGCTGGAACTGCTCCTCCGGCTGGAACGGCTCGGGCTGCTGGAACACCGGCTCCTTGGCGGGGACGTCCCGCTGCTCGGCGGGCGCCGGGGCCTCGGCCTGCAGCTCCCACGGCGCGGGGATGACCTGGAGCGGCTCGGGCGCGATGAGCTCGGGCTGCGGGAGCGGCTCCGGCTCCTCCGCGAGCGGCGCGACGGGGGCCGCGGCCGGTACCCGGTCCACGAGCGGCTCCGCCTCGAACGGCTCGGCCCCGAACTGCGCCGGCTCGGCCGGCTGGTAGGACTCCGTGGCCTGGTACTGCTCGGGGGCCTGGTACTGCTCGGGAGCCTGATAGGTCTCGGGCGCCTGGTACGACTCGGCCGGCTGGTAAGGCTCGTACGGCTCGGGCCGGAACTGCTCGGGCTCCTCGGCGACGGGCCGGGCCACGGGCTCGAAGTCCTGCGGCTCGGGTGTCTCGGCGGGGGCCGGCTCGGCCGCGGGCTCCGGCACGGAGCCGGCCGCGAGCAGGCCCGCCGGCACCGCCACGACGGGCATGCGCGTGCGGTCGCGGCGGATCGCCACCTCGACGTCGGCGAACGGCACCGGGATCGGCGCGTGCGGCTTGTGCACCCGCACGTCCACCGCGTCGATCTGCGGGCGGGCCAGCACCGCTGCGGCGATACGCTCCGCGACCGTCTCGATCAGGTCGGCGGGGTCGCCCTTCAGGATGTCGTGGACGTCCGCCGCGACGTCCGCGTAGCTCACGGTCTGTGCCAGGTCGTCACCGGCGGCCGCCGGGCGCGTGTCCATGTACAGCACGACGTCGGCCCGGAACTCCTGGCCCGTCTGCCGTTCCGACGGCAGCACACCGTGGTACCCCCGCGCGCTCACGCCGCTCAGCTGGATCTGGTCCAGCGCGCGGCCGTCCGGGCCTGTGACGCCCGTTCCGAACGCTGTGGTCACCGTGGTCCTCCCCCATCGTCGTTGCGTGCACCGGAATCCTGCCAGGTTGGCATGTCTTGTCCCCCGGCCGTCCACGATTCTGTGGTCAAGGCCACGGTGGAAGTCAATGCCTCCGGTGCGGAAGGGGAAGAGGTACCCGGAGACCCTACCCGGGCCGGGCCGTCCGCGGCGGTCCATGCGGCGGCGACCTTGACGGCGTCCGCGCTCGCCCGGACGGTGTGCACGCGCACGCACCAGGCGCCCGCGGCGGCCGACAGCGCCGAGATCGCGGCCGTCGCGTCGTCGCGCGCCCGCGGCGGCGCCGGGCGCCCGGCGGAATCGGCGAGCAGGTGGCCCAGGAACCGCTTGCGGGACGCGCCCACGAGCACCGGGCGGCCGAGCTCGTGCAGCGCGTCGAGGTGGGCCAGCAGGGGCCAGTTGAGCACGCCGGCCTTGGCGAAGCCCAGCCCCGGGTCGAGGATCAGCTGCTCGGGCCGGACCCCGTCGTCGTGCAGCGCGGCCATGCGGGCCGCGAGCTCGTCGCGGACGTCGGCCACGACGTCGTCGTACACCTCGAGGTCGTCCATGACGTCGGCGTGCCCGCGCCAGTGCATCGCCACGTACGCGGCGCCGGACTCGGCGACCGCGCGCCCCATCTCGGGATCGGCGAGGCCGCCCGAGACGTCGTTCACGATGCGGGCGCCGGCGGCCACCGCCCGCTCGGCGACGGCCGCACGCGTGGTGTCCACGCTCACGACGGCGCCGCGCGCGGCGAGCTGTTCGATCACGGGCAGCACCCGCGCCAGCTCCTGGTCCTGCGGCACCCGCACGGACCCCGGCCGGGTGGACTCGCCGCCCACGTCGAGGATGTCCGCGCCCTCGCCGAGCAGCTCCAGCCCGTGGGCGACCGCGGCGGAGGGCTCGAACCACTCGCCGCCGTCCGAGAACGAGTCCGGGGTGACGTTGACCACACCCATCACCAGGGCGCGGCCCGTCCCGGACAGCTCCGGCAGACCCTGCACCCGGGCGTCCCGGGCGGGGTACCGGACGGCGGCGGACACCGTCACTTCCCGAGGATGAGGCTCATCGCCTCGGCTCGCGTCGCGCCGTCCCGCATGACGCCGCGCACCGCGGAGGTGATCGTGCGCGAGCCGGGCTTGCGCACGCCACGCATCGACATGCACAGGTGCTCGCACTGGACCACCACGAGCACGCCGCGCGGTTCGAGGATCTCCACCAGGGAGTCCGCGATCTGCGTGGTCATCCGCTCCTGCACCTGCGGGCGGCGGGCATAGACCTCGACCAGCCGGGCCAGCTTGCTCAGCCCGGTGATGCGCCCGTCCACGTTCGGGATGTACCCCACGTGCGCGACGCCGTGGAACGGCACCAGGTGGTGCTCGCAGGTGGAGTACACCTCGATGTCCTTGACCAGCACCATCTCCTCGTGCCCGAGGTCGAAGGTGGTGGTCAGCACCTCCTCGGGCTCCTGGCGCAGGCCCGCGAAGATCTCCCGGTACGCCCGGGCGACGCGGGCCGGCGTCTCGCGCAGGCCCTCCCGCTCCGGGTCCTCGCCGACGGCGAGGAGGAGCTCGCGGACGGCCGCCTCGGCCCGTGCGGCGTCGTACGGCGGGATGTCCGCCGCACGCCGCACGGGCGTGGACAGGGGTGTGATGGACCCGTCGGTCATGGTGGTGCTCCGGTCAGTTCGACGGGTCGGGGTGTACGTCGTCAGACGGTGTCGGAGCATCCACCACGGCCTCGTCCTGCGGCACCACGGCGGGGTGGCCGTTCTGGGCCGCCAGCTCCTTGGGCGTCAGCACGGGGCCGCGCGTGTGCACGGTGCGCTGCTCGCTGGAGAGCCAGACGTCGCGTGCGGCGCGCTTCTCGACGGGCGCGAAGACGTCCGCGAGCTCCTTCTGGTTCAGCGTCTCCTTCTCGAGCAGGCGCAGCACCAGGTCGTCGAGCACGTCGCGGTACTGGGTCAGCACCTCCCACGCCTCGTCGTGCGCGGCCTCGACGAGCTTGCGCACCTCGTTGTCGATGGTGCCCGCGACCGCCTCGGAGTAGTCCCGCTCGTGCCCGTAGTCACGGCCCAGGAACGGCTCGCCCGAGCTCGTGCCGAGCTTGATGGCGCCGACCCGCTCGCTCATGCCGTACTCGGTGACCATCTTGCGGGCGATGGCCGAGGCCTTCTCGATGTCGTTCGAGGCGCCCGTGGTGGGGTCGTGGAACACGATCTCCTCGGCCACGCGCCCGCCCATCGCGTAGGCGAGCTGGTCGAGCAGCTCGTTGCGCGTGGTCGAGTACTTGTCCTCCAGCGGCATCACCATCGTGTAGCCCAGGGCGCGGCCGCGCGGCAGGATCGTCACCTTGGTGACGGGGTCCGTGTAGCGCATCGCCGCGGCCACCAGGGCGTGCCCGCCCTCGTGGTAGGCGGTGATCTTCTGCTCCTTGGACTGCATCACGCGGGTGCGCTTCTGCGGGCCGGCCACGACGCGGTCGATCGCCTCGTCGAGCGCGCGGTCGTCGATGAGCTGGGCGCCGCTGCGCGCGGTGAGCAGGGCGGCCTCGTTCAGCACGTTCGCCAGGTCGGCGCCCGTGAAGCCCGGGGTACGGCGGGCGACGGCCGCGAGGTCCACCTCGGGGACCATCGGCTTGCCCTGCGCGTGCACGTTGAGGATCGCCTCGCGGCCCTTGAGGTCCGGGGCCTCCACGGCGACCTGCCGGTCGAAGCGGCCCGGACGCAGCAGGGCCGGGTCCAGGATGTCGGGCCGGTTGGTCGCGGCGATGAGGATGACGTTCGTCTTGACGTCGAAGCCGTCCATCTCGACGAGCATCTGGTTCAGCGTCTGCTCGCGCTCGTCGTGCCCGCCGCCCATGCCGGCACCGCGGTGGCGGCCGACGGCGTCGATCTCGTCGACGAAGATGATCGCCGGGGAGTTCTGCTTGGCCTGCTCGAACAGGTCGCGCACACGGCTGGCGCCCACGCCGACGAACATCTCGACGAAGTCCGAGCCGGAGATCGAGTAGAACGGCACGCCGGCCTCGCCCGCGACGGCGCGCGCGATGAGCGTCTTGCCGGTACCGGGCGGCCCGTACAGGAGCACGCCCTTGGGGATCTTGGCGCCCACGGCCTGGAACTTGGTGGGCTCGGCGAGGAACTCCTTGATCTCCTGGAGCTCCTCGACGGCCTCGTCCGCACCCGCGACGTCGGCGAAGGTCACCTGCGGGGTGTCCTTGCTGACGAGCTTCGCCTTGGACTTGCCGAAGCCCATGACCCGGTTGCCGCCGCCCTGCGCCCGCGACAGCAGGAACCAGAACACGACACCGATCAGCAGGAACGGGATCAGCACCGACAGCATGGAGGACCAGAAGCTGGGCTGCGGCACCTCCGAGTCGAACCCGTCGGCCGGGTCGGACTTCACGATCGCGTCCTCGACCCGGTCGCCCTGCGGCACCGTGTAGAAGAACTCGACCGTCTTGCCGTGGTCGACCTCCTCGGCGGCGTCGCCGTCACCCTCGGTCGACTTGTATGCCTTGGTGAGCTCGAGCTCGACCCGCTGCTCGCCTTCGACCATGAGGGCATGCTTCACCGTGCTGCCCTCGAGCAGCTCGATCCCCTGTGACGTCTCGATTCGCGAGACGTTGGGCTGGTTCAGTGCTGAGATGGCCAGCGTCACCACGACCAAGGCGACCAGGATCCAGATGACGGGCCCACTCAGAAGCTTCTTGATGTTCATCGGCGACGGGGACTAGGCCCCGTTTCCCTCCGCTCGCGCAAGATGTATCCGTCGAAACTACATGGTCTCCCTGAGAGGAGCCCCGAGTGTTCGCCCAGAGCATGTGACTCCTGGGCCACACTCGCCCGGACGCGACGAACCGTCCGGGACGGGCACCGTTCAGCCGCCGTAGACGTGCGGTGCCAGGGTGGCAACGAACGGCAGGTTGCGATAGTTCTCGGCGTAGTCGAGGCCGTAGCCCACCACGAACTCGTTCGGGATGTCGTAGCCGAGGTACTTCACGTCGACGTCGGCCTGCGCGGCGTCCGGCTTGCGGAGCATCGAGGCGATCTCGACCGACTCGGGGCCGCGCGAGCGCAGGTTCGAGACCAGCCATGACAGGGTGAGGCCCGAGTCGATGACGTCCTCGACGATGAGCACGTTGCGGCCCGTCAGGTCGGACCGGAGGTCCATCAGGATGCGCACCACCCCGGAGGACTTGGTGCCCGAGCCGTAGGACGACACGGCCATCCAGTCCATCTGCGCCTTGTGGTGCAGGCGGCGGGACAGGTCGGCCATCACCATGACCGCGCCCTTGAGCACGCCGACCAGCAGCAGGTCCTTGCCCGCGTAGTCCGCGTCGATCTGGGCAGCCATCTCGTCGAGCTTCTTGCTGAGCTGCTCCTCGGTGAGCAGCACCTCTGCGAGGTCGGATCCGACGTCGGACTTGTCCACGGGTCACTCCTGAGTCGTTGTGGGGGGTCTGACGCCGGTCCAGCCGTCCGAGGTCCCGGTCGGCGCGGCGCGCAGGAAAAGCCTGCCACACGCACGACGCGCCCGTGCGCCGCCCGGGAGCCCGGCCGGGCCCTGGCCGCTCCAGGACACAACGAACGCGTCGAGCGCGTCGACGTGCCGCGTGGTGGTGTCCGTGGGCCGGCAGCCGGCCGCGAGCGCCGCGAGCCGCAGGGCCCGGCGCCGCAGGGCCGGGTGGGCCGCGGCGAGGACGCCGACGTCGAGGGCGCGCTCGCCGGGTTCGGGTGCCGCGCCGTCCGGTGCCGCGGCGCCGTCCTGCGCCGTCGTGTCGCGCACCGTCCTGTCCTGCGCCGTCGTGTCCTGCGTCGCCGCCCCCGCCTGCGCCAGGAGGTCGGCCGCGAGGGAGTCCAGCAGGTCGGCGTCGTCCCGGGCCTGGTCCGCCGTGCGGGCGAGGGCCTCGGCGACGCCCGGCCCGAGCGTCGCCTCGAGCACCGGCAGCACACGGCCGCGCACCTGCGAGCGCAGCGGCGTGAACCCGCCGTCGCCGCCCGGCCGGTCGGGCCCGCCGCTCGCCAGGTCAGGCCCGCCGGGCCTGGCGTCGGGCAGCAGGTTGGTCGGGTCGGTCCAGAAGTCGAGGCCGGACGCCGCGCACACCGCCTCGGTCTGCGCGCGGCGCAGGCCGAGGAAGGGCCGGGCGAAGATGCCCCGCTCGCGCGGCATCCCGGCGAGCGAGCGTGCGCCGGCGCCGCGCGCGAGGCCGAGCAGCACCTGTTCCGCCTGGTCGTCGAGGGTGTGCCCGAGCAGCACCCGGCGGGCACCGGTCTCGGCGGCCGCCTCCTCGAACGCGCCGTACCGCATCGTGCGGGCGGCGGCCTCGGGTCCGGCGGGGTCCGGGCCGTCCGGCCGGTCGGGGCGCCGCACCAGCACCGGGTCCAGGCCCAGGGCACGGCACTGCGCGGCGGCCCGGGCGGCGACGTCGGCCGACCCCGCCTGCAGCCCGTGGTCCACGATCACCGCGCCCGCCCGGACGGCGTGGCCGCGCGACCGCACCGACCGCCCGACGCGGCGGGCCTCGAAGGCCACCGCGGCGGCCAGCGCGAGGCTGTCGGCCCCGCCGGAGCAGGCGACGAGCACGAGGTCGTCCGGGGCCAGGCCGGACAGCGCCGCCCGGACCGCGGTACGGGCCGCGGCGACGGCGGGGTCGACCCTGGCCACGGTCAGCCGTGCACCCGGCGCACCCACGCGCGGGCGTCGGCGATCTCCCGCGCGGTCGGCAGGTTCTCGGGCCCGGTCCAGACGGCGTTGAGCCCCTCGCGCCCCACGGTCCGCTCGACGGACCGCACGAACGCGGCCCCGTCGCGGTACTGGGCGAGCTTGGCCTCCATGCCGAGCAGCTTCTGCACGACGACGTCGAACGTGCTGCGGCCCTCGCCGTCGCGCCGCCGCTCGAACTTGGCCCGGATGCGCCGCACGGACGGCACCACCCGCGGCCCGACGGCGTCCATCATCACGTCGGCGTGCCCCTCCAGGAGGGCCATGACGGCGGTGATGTCGGCGAGCTCCGCCTTCTGCTCGTGCGTCAGCACGCCGTCCATGATGGTGCCGCCCTCACCCCGCAGGGCGTCGAGCACGCTCCGCCCGATCACGGCGATCTTCCGGTCGAACCGGGCCTTGGCCAGCTCAGCCGAGGTCCGCGCCATGCCCGTGACCAGGCCCCGCGTGCGACCGCTCAGGTGCCCCGAGAGCCAGGGCGCCGCGGCGAACTGGAGGGCGTGCGTCTGCTCGTGCAGGCAGACCCAGAGGCGGAAGTCCGCTGCCGGGACCTCCAGCGCGCGCTCGGCCTGGAGCACGTTGGGGGCGACGAGGAGCAGGCGCCCGGGCCCGGAGTAGGGGTCGAACTGGCCGAGCACCCGACCGCTGAGCAGGGCGAGCACCGCCCCGATCTCGGCGGCGCCGGCCATCTGGGCGCCGGCCGAGGTGGCGCCCTTGGAGACCTCGGCGACGACGGCGCCGATCCCGTCCGTCATGACGGCCATCGACTGGGTGTTCGCGCGGGCCCAGGTCGCCCGGTCCACCACCGCGACCGGGCTCAGCGCGGTGCCACCGGCGGGCTGTGCGGCCGGCGTCATGCGCGTGGTCTCCAGCACGTGCCCGACGGCGTCGCCCGCCGCCGTCCGCAGGCCGCTCACCAGGGAGTCGAGCTCGTCCCGGTCCGCGCGGGGGCCGGGCGCGGCGAGACGGGCCGCGATCTGGGCGGCCGCCGACCAGTCGACGATCTGAGGGGTTGCGGAGGCCTGGGTCACCGGACCACGGTAACGGCCAGGAGCGGTCGCGCGTCAGCCCTGGGCGGAGTACGCCGCGAGGTCCCCGACGAAGTCGTCGTAGATGGACGTGGCGCCCGCCGTCTGCTTGGCCGGGATCGAGTCGGCGAGCACGGAGAAGACGAGCAGCCGGTCGTCGGCGGTGATCACGGTCCCGGCGAGCGCGCGCACCTTGGGCAGGCTCCCGGTCTTGGCCCGCGCGAGCCCCTGGGCGGGGTTGTCGCCCGTGAACCGGCCGTGGCTGGCCGCGAGCGTGCCCGTCAGCCCGGCGATGGGCATGCCGGCGGCCTCGCTGCGCAGCTCGGGGTTCGTGGGGTCGACCATGACCCCGAGCAGGTCGGCGAGCTGCTGCCCGCTGAGGTAGGAGCCGTCGCCGAGCCCGGAGCAGTCCCGCAGGCGCGCGCCGGTCATGTCGACGCCGAGGTCCTTCGCGGCGGCGATCACGGCCTGCGTTGCGCCGTCGTTGGAGCCCGGCAGGCCGGCGTCCACCGCGACGAGCCGCCCGAGCACCTCGGTGATCGTGTTGTCCGAGTACTGCATGGCGAACCCGACGACCTCCGCGAGCGGGGCCGAGCTGACCTCGCCGAGCACCCGCGCGTCGTCCGGGGCGTTCTCGTCCACCACGGCCCCGGCGGTCTTGAGCCCCTGGTCCTCCAGGGCCGCGGAGAACGCCTCGGCGGCGTACTTGCCCGGGTCGGACGCGCGGGGACCGTTGTCGGTGTAGCCGTCCGACAGCAGGCCCACGTTGATCCCGACGGACGAGACGGGCGCGATGTAGCCGGCCGCGATGTCGGGGCTGGCGACGGTCGGCGCGATCTCGTCACCGGTGAAGAGCGTGTCGTCGAGCGCGACCCGCACCTCGGTGTCACCTGTGACCTTGATCTTGGCGGCGACCTGCTGGGCGAGATCCGCCAGCCCGGCCCGGCCGTTAACCGCGTTTGGGTCGCCCTTGCCCTCGGCCAGCATCATGTCGCCGCCACCGACCAGCACCACCGTGTTGTCGTCGACGAGCACGGCCTTGGTGTCCAGGGTGCTGTTCGCCATGGACGACCGCAGCGCGGCGACGCCGGTGAACAGCTTCTGCGTGGACGCGGGGGTCATGAGCTTGTCCGGGCTCGACGAGCCGAGCACCTCGCCGGTCGCGCCGTCCGCCACCACGACGCCCACGCGCGAGCCGAGCCGCTTGTCCTTGGCCAGGTCGCTGACCAGGCGCTGCATCTCCACGCTGTCCGGCACCGGGGCGTCGTCCGGGAGGTCCTCCAGGAGCGCGACGGGCGCGGGCCCGTCGACCGCCCCCGGGGCCGACGGGAAGGGACTCGGCTCGGGCCAGGGCGCGGCGGTCGTGAGCATGCCGGGGACCATGTCGTACGCGTCCGCCACCAGGTACCCACCGAACAGTGCGACGACCGCGGCGACGGCAGCGCCGGAGCGCAACCCCCACTCCATGGGCATCCTCTCGATCGTCACGTGAAAGCCATCGCCAACTCTAGTCGCGGCAAACCACGCGGCGTGTACGACAGCGGCGATTCACGGGAAATTTCACCCACACCTGCCACCGGTTCCCGCGCGCGTCGCGCACGCTGCGAATTATGCCGAACACGGACAGTGGTTCTGACCACAGGTCACGGTCGGGACACAGGACACATGGCACACTGGACAGGCGCAAGACCGCCGCCGCGGTAAGACACTTCGGCGACCATCATCGAGAACTGGAGCACATCGGCGTGGAGTTCGACGTCACGATCGAGATCCCCAAGGGTCAGCGGAACAAGTACGAGGTGGATCACGAGACCGGACGCATCCGCCTCGACCGCATGCTCTTCACCTCGACGCGCTACCCGGACGACTACGGCTTCATCGAGGGCACCCTCGGCGAGGACGGCGACCCCCTGGACGCGCTCGTCCTGCTGGAGGAGCCCACGTTCCCCGGCTGCCTGATCAAGTGCCGCGCCCTCGGCATGTTCCGCATGCGCGACGAGGCCGGCGGCGACGACAAGGTGCTGTGCGTGCCGACCGGTGACCAGCGCGCGGCGTGGCGCCAGGACATCGACGACGTCTCGGACTTCCACCGCCTGGAGATCCAGCACTTCTTCGAGGTCTACAAGGACCTGGAGCCCGGCAAGTCCGTCGAGGGCGCCCACTGGGTCGGCCGCGCCGACGCCGAGGCGGAGATCGTCCGCTCGATCCAGCGCGCCAAGGACACGGGCTACTACGACAAGCACTGAACGGCCCGCACCCCGCACGCGTCAGACGCACAGGTCACTCCGGTGACCTGTGCGTCTGACTCGTCTAGGGCCGGCCCGCGTACGGCATCGCGCTCGACAGGCGCAGCGGGTTCTCCGACAGCGGGTGCCCCGGCAGCGTCGCCTCGATCATCATGCCGCCGCCCGTGTACATGGCGACGTGGTAGATCGACGACGGGTCGCTCGGGTCCGAGCCGTAGAAGATGAGGTCACCTGGCCGCAGCGCCCCGTAGCCCACCTTGCCGACCGCCAGGTACTGGGAGCGCGACGTCCGCGTGATGTCCACGCCCTGGCTCGCCCACGACATCATCGTCAGGCCCGAGCAGTCGTACGACGTCGGCCCCGCGGCGCCGAGCAGGTACGGCGCGCCCAGCTTGGTCCGGGCCCAGGTCACGGCGCCGATCCCCCGGCCCGCCGACCCGGCGGAGACCCCTGAGGTGGGCGGGACGGCCGGAGCGGGTGCGGGCGCCGGCGGTTCCGACGTCGTGCCGCCGCCACCGCCTGAGCCGGAGCCGGAGCCGGAGCCGCCGCCGGAACCCCCGGAACCGCCCGAACTGCCCGACTCCCCCGCGGGCTCTTCCTCGGCCCGGGCCTCCGCCCGAGCCGCGTCGCGGGCCTCCTGCTGCCGTTCGAGCTCCGCCCGCGCCGCGGCCTCGCGCGCGGCCTCCGCGGCGGCGGCCCGGGCGGCCTCCCGCTCGCGCTCGATCCGCACGCTCGTCTGCCGCAGCTCCGCGAGCCGCTCCACCAGGGCCTGCCGCTCCACCTCGGCCGCCCGGGTGCGCGTCTCCAGGTCCGCCGCCGCGGCCTGGGCCGCGTCGAACGCGGTCCCGGCCCGCTCGGCGGCCGCGTCGAGCTCCTTCTTCGCCGCCGTCCAGCGCGCGTCGGCGGACTCCGACGTCGCCCGCGCGTCCTGGTACTCCGCCAGGGCCCCACCGATCTTGCGCTGCACCGCGCGCTCGGCCGCGCTGCGGCCCACCATGTCGGTCACCGAGTCCGCCCGGAGCGCGACGCCGAGCGAGCCCAGGCCGTCGTCGCGCGACGACGCCCGGTACACCTCGGCCAGGCTCCCCCGCGCCGCCACCTCGCCCCGGTGCGCCTTTGCGGCCGCGGACCGGGCCTCCGCCACCTCCCGCTCCGCCTGCTCGACGGCCTGCTGGGCCTCGGCGTAGTCGGCGGCCGCGACCTGTACGCGGACCTGTGCCGCCTGGAGCTCGGAGCGGAGCGTCGCGAGCGCGGCCTCGGCCTGCTCGACGTCGAGGGTGCCGGCAGCGACCGCGTCGCGGGCGGCCTGCGCCTCCTGGGCGGAGGGTGGGTCGGCGGGCGGGTCTGCCTGCGCAGTCGGACCCCACGGGAACACCAGCCCCAGAGCGAGGACCGCGGCCCCGAGGGCCCGGAGTGCCAGCACGGCGTGAATCCGTCGCATGATCCCCCTTCCGATCCGCACCCCTTCGGCGTGTCGCCTTGCGCGGATCCTGTGAATCACTTCGTTGTTACTACCGGTCCAAATGTGCCCCGAGCATCCGAAGTGCGCATCCGGAAGGCAAAACGGCGCATAGGACGACACGGGCCCGGAGTCGCCCGCGGTGTCTCATTTCTGCATCTCACGATTCAAGACATGTCTTTCGACCTCGCCTTGGTGCGTCTACGGTCACACCATGACTCGTCGAATGTGTTGTTGCTGATCCAGCGCACGTTCGCCTGCCCTCGGCCGGTCGGCCGACCTCCGCGTGCGCGCCCTCGACCCCGCCGCGGACCCATCCCCTGATGCGCAGGCCCTCCGGGGCACGCCGCGGCACCGCTCGGTCAGTTCAGCCAGAAGCACGCCACACCGCAGAGGAAGCAGGGAGAGCCATGACTCAGCCCCAGTGGTCGTTCGAGACCCGCCAGATCCACGCCGGCCAGGAGCCGGACCCCACCACGGGCGCCCGCGCCCTGCCGATCTACCAGACCACGTCGTTCGTGTTCCCTGACGCCGGGGTCGCGGCGGACCGGTTCGCCCTGAAGGACCTCGGCCCGATCTACACCCGCATCGGCAACCCCACGCAGCAGGTGGTGGAGGACCGGATCGCCAGCCTGGAGGGCGGCGTCGGCGCCCTGCTGGTCGCGTCGGGCCAGGCCGCGGAGTCGCTCGCGATCCTGAACCTCGCCCAGGCGGGCGACCACATCGTGGCCTCCGCGAGCCTCTACGGCGGCACCTACAACCTGCTGCACCACACGCTGCCCAAGTTCGGGATCGAGACCACGTTCGTGGACGACCCGCACGACCTCGACGCCTGGCGCGCCGCCGTCCGCCCCGACACCAAGGCGTTCTTCGGCGAGACCATCCCGAACCCGCGCTCCGACGTGCTCGACATCGAGGGCGTCGCCGCGGTGGCCCACGAGACCGGCGTCCCGCTGATCGTGGACAACACCGTCGCCACGCCGTACCTCATCCGCCCGTTCGAGCACGGCGCCGACATCGTCGTCCACTCGGCGACGAAGTACCTGGGCGGCCACGGCAGCGCGATCGGCGGCGTGATCGTCGACGGCGGCCGGTTCGACTTCGCGGCCGACCCCGAGCGGTTCCCCGGTTTCAACACGCCGGACCCGAGCTACAACGGTCTGGTGTTCGCCCGGGACCTCGGCGTCGACGGCGCGCTGGGCGCCAACCTGGCGTTCGTGCTCAAGGCGCGCGTCCAGCTCCTGCGCGACCTCGGCGCGGCGATCTCCCCGTTCAACGCCTTCCTGCTCGCCCAGGGCCTGGAGACGCTCTCGCTGCGGGTCGAGCGGCACGTCGCCAACGCGCAGCACGTCGCCCGGTGGCTGGAGGCCCGGGACGACGTCCGCGGCGTCCACTACGCGGGCCTGGAGAGCTCACCCTGGTACGGCAACGCCCAGAAGTACGCGCCGCAGGGCGCCGGCGCGGTGCTCGCCTTCGAGCTCGACGGCGGCACCGAGGCGGGCCAGGCGTTCGTCTCCGCCCTGCAGCTGCACTCCAACGTGGCGAACATCGGCGACGTCCGCTCGCTCGTGATCCACCCCGCGTCCACCACCCACTCCCAGCTCACGCCGGACGAGCAGGCGCTCTCGGGCGTCACGCCCGGCCTGGTCCGCCTCGCGGTGGGCCTGGAGAACGTGGAGGACATCCTGGCCGACCTGGAGCTCGGCTTCACCGCCGCCAAGAACCTCCTGGGCGGCGAGACGGACTGATCCACCCGCAGTACCCGGGGCGGGCACCGGAAACCCTTCGGTGCCCGCCCACCACCCCGAGCCGCAGGAGGAGCCATGGCCGTCACCACCCCGAAGGCCGCTCACGGTGCCCTTGACCCGAGCATCCGCACCACGAGCGTCCCCTTCTCCGTGCCGCAGGACACGCACGGCGGGGGCGACGTCACCACGCCCGGCCCGGCCGGACCCGTCGAGACCTCGCGCGCCCGGAGCAAGCCGCCCGTGCCGCCGAGCGGCGCCTGGCGCGAGGGCGACGACCCCGGGCGCCGGCAGTTCGCCGACGTCGGCGCGTTCGAGCTGGAGGCCGGCGACCGCCTGCCCGCCGTCCGCGTGGCCTACGAGACCTGGGGCACGCTGAACGCCGACGGCTCGAACGCCGTGCTCGTGCTGCACGCCCTCACGGGCGACTCGCACGTCACCGGCGAGGCCGGGGCGGGGCACGTGACCGCCGGGTGGTGGAGCGAGATGGTCGGCCCCGGCCGCCCCATCGACACGGACCGGTACTTCGTGGTGGCGCCCAACGCGCTCGGGGGCTGTCAGGGCACGACCGGACCGTCGTCGACGGCGGACGACGGGCGCCCCTGGGGCGGCCGCTTCCCCTACGTCACGACCCGCGACCAGGTGGCCGTGGAGATCGCGCTGACCCGGGAGCTCGGGATCGGGTCGTGGGACCTCGTGATCGGCGCCTCGATGGGCGGGCTCCGCGTGCTGGAGTGGGCGCTGCTGGGGCCCGAGTCCGGCATCCCCGTGCGCAACGTCGCGGCCATCGCGACGACCGCCCAGACCGGCGGGGACCAGATCGCGTGGGCGCACCCGCAGCTCGCCGCCATCCGCGTGGACCCGCGCTTCCGCGGCGGCGACTACTACGACGCGGCCGACGACGACGGCCCGCACACCGGCCTGGGCATCGCCCGCCAGATCGCGCACACGACGTACCGCACGGGCTACGAGCTGGACCAGCGCTTCGGCCGCCTCCCGCAGGGTGGCGAGGACCCGTTCGCGGGCGGCCGGTTCGCCGTGCAGTCGTACCTGGAGCACCACGGCGACAAGCTCGCGCGCCGGTTCGACGCCAACTCCTACCTGGTGCTCACCGAGTCGATGCTGTCGCACGACCTGGGCCGCGATCGCGGCGGGGTCGAGAACGCGCTGAGCCAGATCGCCGCACGCACCCTGGTGGTGGCGGTGGACAGCGACCGGCTGTTCCCGCCCGCCCAGTCCGCGCGGCTCGCGCGCTGGATCCCGCGGGCGGAGTCGCTGCGGATCGTGACGAGCGACGTGGGGCACGACGGGTTCCTGGTCGAGGCGGACCAGATCGGCCCGATGGTGAGCGAGTTCCTCGGGTAGCCGTCGCGCGGTCCGTGAGCCCCAGGCTTAGCGTGGCCGTATGGCAAAGCTCAACCCGTACCTCAGCTTCAAGTCCGAGGCCAAGGACGCCCTGGACTTCTACCAGTCCGTGCTCGGCGGCGAGCTCGCCGTCAGCACCTTCGGTGGAACCCCGATGGAGGGGATGCCCACACCCGACGAGGACAAGGACCTCGTCATGCACGGCCAGCTCGACGCCCCGGGCGGCCTCACGATCATGGCGGCCGACACGCCGTCGTTCATGGAGTACGTGGCGCCCACCAGTGGCGTCACCGTGTCCCTGACCGGCGGCCCGGACGACCACGACTACATCAAGAGCGCCTACGAGAAGCTGTCCGACGGCGCGACGCCGGGCCAGCCGCTCGAGCTCGCCCCGTGGGGCGACTACTACGGGGCGCTCACCGACAAGTACGGCATCTCGTGGATGTTCGACATCGGCACGGAGCAGTCCGCCGGGTGATCTTTCGTTACTGAACCTGGCTCCAGTAACCTTCGTCGGGCCGGTCGACGCCGACCGGCCCGACGAAGAGGAGCGTCCAGTGACACAGCGCCGTGCACTCTCCATCCTTGCCTCGCTCGGCCTCGCGACCTCGGTCGCGGCCACCGCCGCCGTCCCGGCGCAGGCCGACCCGCCGCCGCGGGAGGTGCTGTTCGTCGCCAACAACTGGGACGGCACGGCCTCCGTGCTGTCCTCGGGCCCGGACCTCACGCCCGTCGGGCAGGTGGACGTGATCCCCGACCGCGAGCAGCGGATGCGCGAGATCTACCGCGACCCGGTGCGGCTGGCGGCGTTCCTGGTCATCCGCGAGACCGTGGGCGAGGGGCACGACCAGTTCGCGGACGACATGTACACCACGCCCGACGGCTCCTCCCTCGTGGTGTCGCGGCCGAGCTTCGCCGACGTCGTCTCCCTGAGCCTGGCCACGGGCGAGGTCGAGTGGCGGTTCCCGGTGTCCGGGCTGCGGGCCGACCACATGGCGGTGTCCCCGGACGGGACCCAGGTCGCCGTCTCGGCGTCGACCGGGAACCGGGTGCACGTGCTGGACATCGAGACCGGCGCCGAGGCCGGCTCGTTCCCCACGGGCGACAAGCCGCACGAGAACGTCTACACGTCCGACGGCCTGATCTGGAACATGTCCATCGGCGAGGTCAACAACGACCTCGACGACCCCGCCCTCGACTTCCTCAAGGGCGACCGGGTGATCACCGTGGCCGACGCCGAGACGTTCGAGGTGGTGCGCGAGATCGACATGCGCGACCGGCTCGACGCCGCGGGGCTGGGCACCCTGTCCGACGCCGTCCGCCCCGCCACGTTCAGCCCGGACGGGTCGAAGCTGTACTTCCAGGTGTCCTTCTTCGGCGGCTTCCTGGAGTACGACGTCGCGAGCGACCGGATCACCCGGGTCAAGACGCTGCCGCGCGTCTTCGAGGGCCGCCGCGACGAGATGGTGAACGACTCGCGCCACCACGGCCTCACCATGCAGCCCTCGGGCGAGCACCTCTGTGTCGCCGGGACCATGGACGACTACGCCGTGATCGTGGACCGGGCCACGCTCGCCGAGGGCCCGCTGGTCGACGTCGACAAGCCGTACTGGACCACCGTGACGGGCGACGGCACGGCGTGCGTCGTCTCGGAGTCGGGTGCCGACCAGGTGACGTCCGTCGACTTCGCGACCGGGCGGAGGATCGCGTCGGTGCCGGTGGGCGACCATCCGCAGCGGGTGCGGCTGGGCAGCGTCCCGGCCGGCTGGTCGGGCCTCGGCTAGGGTCGGCCGCATGCTTGCCGCCTACGTGACCCGCTTCTCGCCCGACAGCCCGCTCGACGGCCTGGAGGTGGGCGAGCGACCCGAGCCGGAGGCCCCGGAGCACTGGACCACCGTGGAGGTCCGGGCCTCGTCCCTGAACCACCACGACCTGTGGTCGCTGCGCGGTGTAGGCCTGCGGGAGCAGCAGCTGCCGATGATCCTGGGCACCGACGCCGCGGGCATGGCCCCGGACGGGTCCGAGGTGATCGTGCACGGCGTGATCGGGGCCGACGGCCACGGCGTCGGGCCGAAGGAACCCCGCTCGCTCCTCTCGGAGCGCTACCCCGGGACCCTCGCCGAGCGGGTCGCGGTGCCCACCGCGAACCTGGTACCGAAGCCCGCCGAGCTGTCGTTCGAGGAGGCCGCGTGCCTGCCGACGGCGTGGCTCACCGCGTACACGATGCTGTTCACGCAGGGCGGCCTCACGCCGGGCGACCGCGTGCTGGTGCAGGGCGCGGGCGGCGGGCTGGCGACGGCGGCGGTCGTCCTGGGCGCGGCGGCGGGCCTGGAGGTCTGGGTGACGTCGCGCTCCGCCGAGAAGCGGGAGCGGGCCGTCGCGCTGGGCGCGGCGGGCGCCGTCGAGACCGGCGCCCGGCTGCCGGCACGCGTCGACGCGGTGCTCGAGTCGGTGGGTCAGGCCACGTGGGCGCACTCGATCCGCTCGGTGCGGCCGGGCGGCTCGGTGCTGGTGTGCGGCGCGACGTCGGGCGACGCTCCCCCGGCCGAGCTGACCCGCATCTTCTTCCAGGAGATCCGGGTCCAGGGCGTCACCATGGGCTCGCGGGAGGACCTGGGCGCGCTCGCCCGGTTCTGCGCCCGGGCCGGCGTCCGCCCGGTGATCGACGCCGAGGTGCCGCTCGCGAAGGCCGCCGAGGGCCTGGCACGCCTGGACGAGGGCGGACAGTTCGGCAAGGTCGTCGTCCGGCCCTGACCTGGCTCCGACCGCCCTCACTTACAGGTCGGTCAGCAAAGTTCGTCGAAAGCCTTGACCGGGGTCCGGAATGTCCGCGACCATCTCAGAGAGCGCTCTCTCAGATGGCTCAACGTGCCAGACCGACGTTCGAAGGAGCACGTCACATGCGCAGACACGTCCGCACGCTCGCGGCGGCCACCACCGCCGCAGCCCTTCTCGCCCTGGGGGCGATCACCCAGGTCACCACCGCTTCGGCCGCCGCCGAACCGCTCTCCCAGGGCCGGCCGGTCACCACCTCCAGCACCGAGTTCGACTGGAGCACCGGCGCCGCCGCCGTCGACGGTGACCCCGGCACCCGCTGGTCCAGCGCCGCCGCCGACAACCAGTGGATCCGCGTCGACCTGGGCTCCGTCCAGGCGATCGACCGGGTCGTCCTCGACTGGGAGACGGCGTACGCGTCCGGCTTCCGCCTGGAGACCTCCGCCGACGGCGCGGCGTGGTCCACGATCTACTCGACCACGACCAGCACCGGAGGGGACCAGAACCTCGACGTCGACGGCTCCGGGCGCTACCTGCGCCTCTGGGTCACCCAGCGCGCCACCCAGTGGGGCGTCTCGCTGTGGGAGCTGCAGGTGTTCGGCACCGGAGGCGGCACGCCCACCGACACCTCGCTGCTCTCCTACGGCAAGCAGGGCAGCGCCTCCAGCTCGCAGAACGACGGCAACTGCTGGCTCTGCTCCCCCGACAAGGCCTTCGACCTCGACCCGGCCAGCCGCTGGGCCGTCAGCCCCGACACGGGCTGGGTCGACGAGGGCTGGATCGCCGTCGACCTCGGCGCCGCCGCGCACGTCAGCAGCGTCGTGCTGCAGTGGGACCCGGCGTTCGCCACGACCTTCGACATCGAGGTGTCCGACAACGGCTCGACGTGGCGCACCGTGCACACCACCACGAACGGCACCGGCTTCAAGCAGACCATCCCGCTCGACGCGGACGGCCGGCACGTGCGCGTGCACCTGCGCGACCGGAGCGGGCCGTACGGCTATTCGCTGTGGGAGTTCCAGGTCTACGGCACGGGCGGCGCGCCCACCGCTCCCCCGGCCGAGCCCGCCGACCCCGACTTCGACGACCTCGACCTGGTGTGGAGCGACGAGTTCAACGGCGCTGCGGGCACGCCCGCCGACGGCTCGAAGTGGCACATCGACGCCGGCCTGCCGCAGAACAACGAGCAGCAGGTCTACACCCCGAGCGGCAACGGGTTCCAGGACGGCCAGGGCAACTTCGTGCTCGAGGCCCGGCGGGAGGACCGCGACGGGCGGCAGTACACGTCGCACCGCATGAACACGTCCACCACGTTCCACGCCCAGTACGGCCGGTTCGAGGCGCGCGTGAAGGTGCCGGAGGGCCGCGGCCTGTGGCCCGCGTTCTGGATGATGGGCTCCGACTTCCTGGACGGCCGCCCGTGGCCGTACAACGGGGAGATCGACATCATGGAGTTCATCGGCCAGAACCCGACCCAGGCCCACTCCACCCTGCACGCCCCGGCGTACAACGGCGGGGGCGGCTACGGCGGGGCGTACACCCTGCCTGACGGCTCGAAGATCTCGGACGGGTTCCACACCTGGGCCGCGGAGTGGGACAGCGATGGCATCCAGTTCTCGCTCGACGGCCGCGACGTCTTCTACGCCGACAAGGACACCGTGGAGTCCACCCGCGGGCCGTGGGTCTACGACCACGAGTTCTACCTGATCCTCAACCTCGCGGTGGGCGGTGACTGGCCGGGCCCGCCGGACGCGAGCACCCCGTTCCCGTCCCGCATGCTGGTCGACTACGTCCGCGTCTACCAGTAACCCGACCTCGTTGAGTGCTGGGTATTTGCGGGGTTCGCAGCCTGTGGACCACAAATACCCAGCACTCAGCGGTGACGGGTGGGGGTGGGGGTGGGGGTATAAAGGGCTCGTGCCGAACCGTCCCACCCTGGAGGTCGTCGCCTCCGTTGCCGGGGTGTCACGCGCGACCGTGTCGCGGGTGATCAACGGGGTAGCCACCGTCGATCCCGGGATCGTCGAGGTGGTGCGCCGGGCGATCGACGAGACCGGCTATGTGCCCAACCTCGCGGCCCGGTCGCTCGTGACGCGCCGCACGGGCTCCGTCGCGCTCGTGGTGTCGGAGCCGCCCGAGCAGCGCTCGCCGTTGCCGTTCCTCGAACGCCTCTTCACCGACCCGTACGTGGGCCGCGTGACGGCGGGGGCGCAGGCGGTGCTGCGGCCCCGCAACATCCACCTCGCGATCATCCCGGCCGACCCGCCCGCCCACGAGCAGGTGGTGCGCTACGTGCGGCAGGGGCACGTCGACGGCGTCCTGCTCATCACGTCCAGCTCGGCCGACCCGCTGCCCGCGCGGCTCGCCGGCCTCGCCGTCCCGCTCGTGCTCTCGACCCGCACCACCGTGCCGGACGTCGCCTGGGTCGACCTGGACCAGGCCGCGGGCGGGCGGCTGGCCGCCGAGCACCTCGCCGCGTCCGGGCGCACCCGGCTCGCGGTGGTCGCCGGGCCCGCCGACGCGCCGTTCGGGCACGAGCGGCTGCAGGGGTTCCTGGACGGGGTGCGCGCCGCGGGTCTGCGTGCACCGGAGGTGGTCCCGGCCGACTTCACGCGCCCGGGCGGCGAGGCCGCGGCCCGGGCGCTGCTGGCCGCCCGGCCGGACGTCGACGGCGTCTTCGCCGCGAACGACCTCATGGCGGACGGCGTCTCCACCGCCCTGCGGGCCGCCGGCCGGGACGTGCCCCGGGACGTCGCGGTGGTGGGGTTCGACGACTCGAGCGTCGCCGCGCAGGCCCATCCCCCGCTCACCACCGTGCGCCAGCCCGTCGAGGACATGGCCGACGCGATGGCGCGGCTGCTCCTCGCCGAGCTCGACGGCGGGACCACGGGCGGGTCGGAGACCTTCGTGCCCGAGCTCGTGGTGCGCGCCTCGGGCTGACCGGCCGGCGCAGGCCGTCCGGCCCGCGCCGGCCGGCCCGTACAGGCTCAGGCGAACCGGCGGGAGAACTCCTCCACGAGGGTGGGGCCGGTGTCGCCGATGCGCCACACACTCCAGCCGTCCGCGGTGTACGAGCCCGAGGCCGCGGTGGCGGCCGAGTCCGGGTGCCGGTACCGGGCGCCGTTGGCCAGCTCGATGGCGCCGTCCGGCAGGA
Organism: Promicromonospora sp. NPDC110617; assembly: GCF_055598465.1. Taxonomy (NCBI): domain Bacteria; kingdom Bacillati; phylum Actinomycetota; class Actinomycetes; order Micrococcales; family Promicromonosporaceae; genus Promicromonospora; species Promicromonospora sp. NPDC110617. Next base: position 169,784 of record NZ_JBVKBM010000004.1, on the reverse strand, counting down.
GCATCGCCTCGAAGTGCTGGTTGCGCCGCGGGCGCGACCACACGATCCGGGTGGGCATGCCGATGCTGCGGGCCAGCGCCTCCAGGTCGGGGTCGTCCTCCTCCTCGAACAGCATCGGGGTGCTGGCCCGGATGCTCTCGCCCGGCGGCACCGGGCGGGCCGGCGCCTCGGGGGCGCTCGACGGGTAGGGGTCGGCGGCGAACGACGTCTGCCCGTAGCCGTCGTCCGGGCCGGCCAGGTAGCCGCCGGACTCCCACGGGCTCTGCTCCACCACGACCGGCGCCGGGCCGTCGGCGTAGGGCGACTGGTAGCCGGGCTGCTCGCCGTAGCCGTAGCCGCCCTGGTCGCCGTAGCCGGAGGCCTCGGCGGAGTAGTCGTACGCGGGCGCGGCGGACGCGGGCGCGAAGGACGACTCGGACTGGAAGGCGGGCTCGCGCTCGTAGCGGGGCCGGGTGATCTCGAAGTCCGGCGTCTCCGGCTCGGGCGCGGCGGCGTAGGCGGGCGCCTCGTCGTACGGCGCGGGCTGCCAGAGGTTCTCCTCGGCCTGCTGCGGCGCGGGGGGCGGCGGGGGCGCGTACGGCGCGTCGGCGGACGGCGTCGGGCCGGACGCCGGGTAGCCCGGTGCCGGCTCGTCCGGCTGGCTGGAGGCCGCGAACCGGTCGGTGCGCGAGCGGCGGCGCACCGACGGGGCGGGTGCCGGGGCCGGGGCGGGCACCGGCTCGGCGGGGGTCTCCGCGCGGGCCGGCGCGCTCGCGCCGCCCAGGGAGGACCGGCTCGCGGCGAGGCGCGGCGGCGTGCTCGGCGTCGGACGGGACTCCGCACCCGGGCGCACCCGGGAGACCGGGGCGCTCGGCGGGGCCGGCGTGCTCGGCGGGGCCGGCGGGCTCGGCGGCACGTCGGCCGGCGTGACCTGGGCCGGCGCCGCCTCGGACGACGCCGCGGCCTGCGCCCGGCGGCCGGCGCGGGTGCCGGCGGCGCGCTCGGGCGTGCCCCGCTGGGCACCCCCGCGGAGGCTCGACCGGAGGCCGGTCGCCGCGTTGGTGGGGCTGGACGGGCCGTCGGCCACGGGCGGCTTGGGCGGCGCGGGGCGCTCGGACCGGGCCTGCGGGGCCTGGGCGACGACCGGCATCTTGCCCGTGAGGGCGTAGCCGACCTTCACGCCCTCCTCGAAGGCGTCCTTGGGCGCCGAGGCGCCGCCGCCGGTGACCCCGCCGGTCACGCCCGTACCCATGGATGTGCTGACCGAGCTCGTGATGGTGCCGCCGATCGGCGCCGACTTCGGGGCCGGAAGACCGGGCGGCAGGTGCACGACGAGCGGCGACACGTCGAGGAACTTGCGGCCGTCGTTCGAGTTCACGACGCCCATCTTCAGCACCTCGACGGGCATCGAGGGCTGACGCAGGAAGTCGACGGCGTTGAGGATCTCGTCGGGCGCGTTCTGGCAGATGATGATGAGCCGCGCGCCCCCGCCGCCGTTCTTCCCGGCCTGCGTGCGCGTGATCGGCACGCTGTCGTAGAAGGCGGCGACATCGTGCTGGAACGAGCTGGCCCCGCCGCGGTAGCGCGCCGCGAGCTCGGCGCGGGTGAGCCGCCCGGCGGCACCGGCGTGGTCGAGCGCCTTGGCGAGGTTCTCGCGGTCCAGGTCTGCCACGAGCTCCACGACGACGGGCGAGCCCGACGCGTCGAGGGCGAGCAGGTGGGGCTCGTCCGGGCCGGAACCCTGCGCGATCGGGAAGACCTCTTCGCCGAGGAGCCCGTCGATGTGGGAGTCGACCACCTGGTTGGCCGTGGTCTTCAGGCCGGGTTCGGAGCCGTCCGGGCCGTTGGCCGACGTCACGAGGAGTGGCCGTTGGGTATCGACCTCGAACAATGGCATCTCGTGATCTCCCCGGGTCCTGCGGCATCGGTCCGCCTTAGCCTAAAGGCCGCTGGCAAGTGTCCGGAAACACGGGGGTGAAGGTGTAGTGAGACTTGTCCCGGGGTCCTGTCACGTCTAGGGTCCCGGGCCATGACGAGCGCCGCGCCCACGCTGTGGCCCGTCCTGCTCGCCGGCCTGGTCGCCGGGTACGCCGTGGCCCTGCCGGTGGGACCCGTCGCGTCCTACCTCGTGGGACTGGCCGCCCGGCACCCGTGGCGGGTGGGCGTGGCCGGTGCCCTCGGGATCGCGACCGTGGACGGCACCTACGCCCTGGTCACCGGCCTCTTCGGCACGATCGTCGCCGACCTGGTGGCACCCGTCGCCGGTCCGCTCCGGGTCGCGTCCGCCGTCGTGCTCGTGGTGCTCGCCGCCCACGGCGCGTGGACCGCGTGGCGCGAGCGGGCGGCGTCGGACGGCGGGACGCGCACCGACCCGCTCAGCGCGCCGCGTGCCTTCGGCAGGTTCGTGGCGATCACCGCGATCAACCCCGGCACTGTCCTGTTCTTCGCCGTGGTCGTGACGGGCGGCGCGCTGCTGCCCGACGCCGCGGCGACCGGCGCCGCGCCGGTCGCCGCGGTCGTGTTCGGGGTCGCCGCGTTCCTGGCGTCGGCGTCGTGGCAGCTCGTGCTGGCCCTCGGCGGGACGCTGCTGGGCCGGGTCCTGTCGGGGCCGCGCGGCAGGCTGGGCACGGCGCTGGCGTCGTCGGGCCTGATGGTGGCCCTGGCCGTCGTCATGCTGCTGGGCTGAGGCCGCGAGGCGACGCCGCGGACGGCGCCCGGCGCCGCGCCGCTCAGGAGGCGCCGCGCCCCTCAGGAGTGGCCGGTCTCCGACTCGTCGGCGGCCAGCCGCTCCTCGACCCGGGCGATCTTGCTGTCGATCTGCCCGGCGGCGGCGCCCGGCCGGATGTCGGCCTTGATGACGAGGGACACCCGGTGCCCGCCGCGCGCGACGGAGTCGGTCGCGCGCTGGATCACCGGCATCACCTCGTCCCAGGACCCCTCGATCTCGGTGAACATCGAGGTGGTCCGGTTCGGGAGCCCGGACTCCCGGACGATGCGGACAGCCTCGGCGACCTGGTCGGCGACGGACTCGCCTGCGGTCATGGGGGCTACGGAGAACGCGAAGACAGCCATACCCCCATCCTGCCCCCTCCGGCCGGGTCCGGGAGGTACGGACCGGGGCGACGCGCACGTAGGCTCGACGCGTGAACGTCACCCTCCTCGCCGGCGGGGTCGGCGGTGCGCGGCTCGCGCACGGCCTCGATCTCGCGCTCGGCGCGGCACCCACCGGAAACCAGGCCTCGGCCCTGACCGTCGTCGTGAACGTCGGCGACGACACCGAGCTGCACGGCCTCGACATCTCCCCCGACATCGACACCGTGCTCTACACCCTCGCCGAGCTCAACGACGAGGAGCGCGGCTGGGGCCTGCGCGGCGAGTCGTACGCGACGCTGTCCGCGCTCAAGGACCTCGGCGAGGACACCTGGTTCACGCTCGGCGACCGGGACCTCGCTACCCACATCGTGCGCACCGCGTGGCTGCGCCGGGGTGAGCCCCTGTCCGCCGTCACGGCGCACCTGGCGGCCGCGATGGGCGTCCGCCCGCGCGTGCTGCCCGCGACCGACGACCGGCTCGCGACCCTCGTGGACACCCCGTCGGGGCGGCTCGGCTTCCAGGAGTACTTCGTGGGACGGCAGCACGCGGACGCCGTCCTCGGCCTGCACTTCGACGGGGCCGACGTCGCCCGCCCGGCCCCCGGCGTGCTCGACGCGCTGGCCGCCGAGCTGGTGGTGCTCGCGCCGTCCAACCCGTTCCTGTCCATCGAGCCGGTCCTCGCGGTGCCCGGGGTCCGGGACGCGCTGGCGACCGCCCCCGGCCGGCGCGTGGCGGTCAGCCCCATCGTGGGCGGGCAGGCGATCAAGGGACCGGCCGCCCAGATCCTGGAGTCGCTGGGGCACGAGGTCTCCGCCCTGGGCGTGGCCCGGATCTACGCGGACCTCGTGGACGTCATGGTGATCGACGAGCGCGACGCGAACCTCGCCGGCCCCGTCGCCGACCTCGGCCTGACCGTGCACGTCACCGACACGATCATGGGCGGCCCGCCCGGCCGCGAGCGCCTGGCCCGAGAGCTGCTGGCGTTCGGATGACCCGCTCGCCCGGGCAGGGCGGGGGCACGACGGCGGTGGTGCCCCTGCGGGACGGCGTCTCGGGCAAGTCCCGGCTCGCCGCGGTGCTCGACGCCGGTACGCGGCGCCGGCTCGTCCGCGTGCTGGCCCGGCACGTGGTGTCCACGCTGCTCGCGGCCGACGGGATCGACCGGGTGGTCGTGGTGACGGCGGACCCGGTCTTCGCGCGCGAGACCCTGGCCGGGCTGCCGGTCGAGGTGCTGGAGCAGCCCGCCGACCGGCCGGGCCTGAACGCCGCGCTGGAGCACGCCCGGGAGGTCCTGGTGGCGGGTGCCGGGACGGGCGACGGGGCGCGTGACGCGGCGGGCGATGCGGCGGGCGACGGGACGGCCGCCGCGGCCAGTCGGGGCCGCCTCCTGGTCGCCCACGCCGACCTCCCGGCGCTGACCCCGGCGGACGTGTCGGCCCTGCTCGCCGAACACGCCCCGGTGGTGATCGCTACAGACCGGTACAAGTCGGGCACCAACCTGCTGCTCCTCCCCTTTGAGGCCCGGGTTTCTCCGCTTTCGACGGCCGCAAAGAGAAGAAACCCGGGCCTCGAAGGGGAGTTCCGGTTCCGGTTCGGCGTCGGGTCGCTGGCGGCGCACCTCGCCGAGGCCGAGGCTCGGGGGCTGGCCGCGTCGGTCGTGGACCGGCCGGGCACCGCCGTCGACCTGGACACCGCCGACGACTGGTCACAGCTCCCGGACGAGGTCCGCTCCGCCGTGGTCGCGCAGGTGCCCGGGCTGCCGGAGGTCGCGAGCTAGCCGACGCCGCCGGCCTTGGGTCCCGCCGCAGGACGTCGCGGCCCGGCCGAAGCCGCCTCGACCGCCGCCCGCAGGCCCCGGATCGCCGCCGGCAGCCGCGCGTCGGCCAGGTTGCCGTAGCCGACGACGAGCACGGTCGAGCGGGCCGACGGCGCGGCCTGGTACCGCCGCAGGTCGACGAGCGCGATGTCCCGGGCCGCCCCCTCGCGCACGACGGCGGCGGCGTCGACGGCGGCAACGTCGACGGCGTCGTCGTCGTCGACCACGGCGGCAGCGTCGACGGCGGCGGCGACCGCGGCAACGTCGACCCCGGCGGCGTCGACCCCGGCCGCCCCGCCCGGCCCGACCCGTACCCCGGCCAGGTCCACGGTCACGTGCATCCCGGCCGCGATCCCGCCGATCCGCGCGCCGGGCAGCTCGCGCTCCAGGGCGGCCAGGAGCGCGGCCCGGCGCCGGCCGTACCGGGCCCGCGCCGCGCGCAGGTACCGCGCATAGGCGCCGTCCCCGACGAACCGCGCGAGCGTGAGCTGGTCCAGCGTCGCGGGGCCGGGTGCGGGTCCCCGGCGCACGGACACGTCCAGCACCGCGGCCCGCCAGCGCTGCGGGACCACCATCCAGCCGATCCCGAACGCCGGGGCCAGCGTCTTGCTCGTCGAGCCGAGCAGCAGCACCCGGTCCGGGTCGAGCCCCTGGAGCGCGGGTACGGGCCGGCGGTCGTAGCGGAACTCGGCGTCGTAGTCGTCCTCGATCAACAGCCCGTCCACCTCGCGCGCCCAGTCGAGCAGCGCCGCGCGCCGCGCGTCCGGCAGCGCCGCGCCCAACGGGAACTGGTGCGCCGGGGTGAGCAGCGCGGCCCGGGCCCCCGTCCGGGCGGCCTCGGTGCGCAGCCGCACGGGCGAGATCCCGTCGTCGTCCACCGGCACCGGCACCGGGGTGAGGCCCGCCGCGGCGGCGACGTCGCGCAGCGCGGCCCAGCTCGGGTCCTCGACGAGCAGGTGCGTGTGGCCCGCCACGGCAAGGGCCGCCGCGATCCGGGACATGCCGTCGGCGGCGCCCCGGGTGAGCACCACGGCGGCGTCGTCGGGCCCGGACACCATCCGGGAGCGCCGGAGGTGCGTCGCCACCGCCGCGCGGGCCGCGGGGTGCCCGGCGGGCGGCTGCGCGCCCAGGTCCTGGTTGGTCGCCTCCGCGAGCGCCTCACGGGCCGCGCGCAGCCAGGCGTCGCGCGGGACGTGCCGCAGGTCGGGCACGCCGGGGGCGAGGTCGTGGGTGGCACGGTCAGGAGCGTGTTCGAGTCCGGGGCCCCGAGGTTCTGGTCGAGCGTGCCGGGTCTCGACAAGCTCGACCGACGGCTGCCCGGGCGCGACCGCGGCGACCCGCGTCGCCGACCCGGTGCGTGCCTCCAGCACCCCCTTGCCCACCAGGTGCCCGTACGCCTCCGTGACCACCCAGCGCGAGATGCCGAGGGCGTCGGCGAGCGTGCGGCTGGGCGGCAGCGCCGTGCCGGGGGCCAGGCGGCCGGAGGCGATGTCGCGGAGGATCGCCTCCTCCAGCCGGTGCCGTAGCGCGCCCGGACCAGGGGCCGGCGCGATCAGCACGTCGGCGGAATTGGTCTGGTCCGGGGCCATGGCATTGGACCGTAGCACCAGACCGATCTCTCCCTAGCGTGGTGCGTACCGGGCAGGAGCCCCGGGACGAGAACCGCCGAAGGAGCTGACATGCGGTACCGCACGCTGGACAACGGGCACACGTCGTTCGAGGTGTCGACGCTGTGCCTGGGCACCATGTGGATGGGGACCCGGACGGACGAGGAGACGTCGTTCGCGATCCTGGACCGGTTCGTCGAGGCCGGGGGCACCTTCCTCGACACGGCGAACAACTACAACGACTGGGGCGAGGGCTACGGTCGCGACTCGGAGGACGTGCTGGGTCGCTGGCTGGCCGCCCGCGGCAACCGGGACGACCTGCGGATCGCGACCAAGCTGGGCGCGGCGAAGAAGGACCCGGCGCTGCCGCTGTCGAACACGCCGCCCACCAACTTCCAGGGCCTGGGCGCCGCGACGGTCGACCGGGAGGCACGCGAGAGCCTGCGCCACCTGGGCACCGACCACATCGACCTGCTCTACGGGCACGTGGACGACCGGGACACGCCGCTGGAGGAGACGGTCGGCGCGTTCGGCAAGCTGGTCGACGAGGGCATCGTGGGGATCCCGGGCATCTCGAACGTCGCGCTGTGGCGGGTCGTCGAGGCGCGGGAGACCGCCGCGCGCCTCGGGGTGGCACCGTACGGCGCGGTGCAGCAGTGCCACAGCTACCTCTACCCGCGCCCGCAGCCCATCCGGACCAACTGGGCCACGCCCGAGCTGCTCGACTACGCCCGGTCCACGGGCACCGACGGCCGGCCGGGGCTCACCGTGCTGGCGTACTCACCGCTGCACCAGGGCGTGTTCAGCCGCGACGACAAGCCGTTCTACGACGGCGCGGACCACGCGGGCAACCGTGCCCGGATCACCGAGCTCCGGGCGGTCGCCGCCGAGCTCGGCGCGACGCCCAACCAGGTGGCGCTCGCGTGGCTCCTGGGCGGCGAGGTGCCGGTGGTGCCGGTGTTCGGCGCGAGCAGCGTGGCGCAGCTCGACGAGGCGCTCGGCGCCGCGGACCTGGTGCTGGACGACGAGGTGCGGGCACGGCTCGACGCCGCGTGAGGCCGGCCCGCGTGACGCCGGCCCGCGTGACGCCGGGTCACCACCCGCCGCGGTGCACCACCTCGTCCAGGGGCTTGCGCCGGCGGCGGGTGGGCGAGCCCTTCGCCCCGCCGTCGGCCGGGTGCCCGATCGCGACGACGCCCGTGATCTCGAACTCCTCCGGGATGCCGAGCTCGGCCCGGACCGCCGGGACGTCCGCGGGCGGGACGCCGAAGAAGCAGGCGCCCAGCCCTTCGTCGACGGCGGTCTGCAGCATGAGCAGCGACGCCATGCCGACGTCGACGTGCCAGAACGGGACGGGCCAGCGGGCCTCGTCGAGGTCTTCCCAGCCCTTGTCGGGTTCCGCGTACCGCCGCAGGTAGGCGGCCTTGGACGCGAGCGCCAGCACGATCACGGGCGCGGTGCGCATACCGGCGAGCCAGGCCGACATGTCGCGCTCCGAGCGCTCCGAGCCCTGCGGGGTGGACGCCGCCCAGAACCGGTCCCGGTCCTCGGGCGTCTCCAGCACCACGAACGCCCAGCCCTGACTGAACCCCGCGCTCGGGGCGCGGACGGCGTTGCGGGTGATCCGGTCGACGGCCTGCGCCGGGACGGGTTCGGCGGTGAACTTGCGGTGCATCCGCCGCGTGCGGACGACGTCCTGGAACTCCATGCCCGCATTCTCCACCGGCGGCGAACGTAGACACAGTCGCTCCATGGCCGCTCATGACGCGACCAGGCCTACGTTCGGCCACCCACGAATCTGGTTGCCGCGCCGTGGCGTGGCCGCCAGTCTGGGGAGCATGACTCTTCAGGCGATCGAGCAGGCGACGCTGCCGTACGGGAACTTCGAGGGTTACCTCCACGGCTCCGAGGTGTCCGTCATCTTCGAGAAGGTGGCCCAGGACGGCACCGGCCCGCGGCTGCACCGGCACCCCTACTCCGAGACGTTCGTGATCCGGTCCGGCCGGGCGCTCTTCACCGTGGACGGCAAGGAGTTCGAGGCCGTGGGCGGCCAGATCCTCGTGGTCGAGGCGATGGTGCCGCACAAGTTCCGCACCCTCGGCGCGGACCTCTACGAGGCGGTCCACATCCACGCCAACGACCGCTTCGAGACGGAGTGGCTGGAGTAGGCCGATTCACCCGGGTGGAATCCAGCCGGACTGCCGCCACCGGCACGGGAGCCGTGCCAGGATCCGGGCGTGACCGAACCAACCACCGACGTCCCGGCCCAGCGTGCCTTCGAGGCCGAGCTGCACCTGACGGCGCCGGACTACCGCGAAGCCCTGTGGCACTTCTCGATCATGAGCGCGTTCCGCGGGTTCGCGGTGACAGTGGTGTTGTCGTCCATCGTGCTGACCGTCCTGGGTGTCGAGTCCACCGACACCGAGTACCTGGTCCCCTGGATTTGGTCGCCACTCCTCGCACTGGGCATCGTCGCCTGGTTCGTCCCCAACCTGTTCGCCTGGCGCCTCCTGCAGACCTCTCCGTTCCGGGAAGGTGCCACGGTCCGGCTCGACGCAGAGCAGATCACGTACACCGGCCAGCAGTCCTCGCTGTCGTACAGGTGGCCGCTCGTCAGGAAGGCGGTCGAGACCCACTCGGCGTTCCACCTCGTGGCCGGCACAGGTCTGTCGGCGGCGGTCTGCGTCCTCCCGAAGCGCATGTTCCCCGTCGAGGACCACGTAGCGATGAGCGGCCTCATCCTGAGCAAGGTCGGGCAGCTCCGCCAGCGGTGAGCGGCGCCCTCGGCCAGAGCTCCCCACGCCTGAGCCTCTCGGCGTCGTCGTCGCCTACAGCCGGTCGGCGATGACCTCCAGCAGCGACCTGCCCTCGACGCCCATGAGGTCGAGCGCCTGGGTGCGGCACGAGAAGCCGTCGGCCAGGTAGGTGGTGCCGGGGGCGGCGTCGCGGAGCGCGGGCAGCAGCGCGTTCTCCGCGACCGCCACCGACGTCTCGTAGTGCCCCTTCTGCATGCCGAAGTTGCCGGCCAGGCCGCAGCAGCCCGCCAGCACCTCGATCTGCGCCCCGCCCTGCTCCAGCAGCGCCTGGTCCGCCTCATACCCCATCACGGAGTGCTGGTGGCAGTGCGGCTGCACGACGGCCGAGACGTCGGCCAGCGAGGGCAGCTCCCACTCGTCCGGGGTGTCGTCCGAGGTGAGCAGCTCCGCCGCCGTCCGCGTCATGCGGGCCACGGCCTGCGCGCGCGGGTCGTCCGGGAACAGGTCGATCAGGTCGGACCGCAGCACCGCGGTGCAGGACGGCTCCAGGCCCATGATCGGGATGCCGTTCACCGCGTACGGCCCCAGCACCTCCAGGAGCTTGAGCAGCCGGCGCCGGGCGCCGTCGAGCTGGCCGGTGGAGATCCAGGTCAGACCGCAGCACGCCTGCTCGTCCGGCACGATGACGTCGAACCCCGCGGAGGTCAGCACCTTCAGGGCCGCCTGCGGCACGGTCGGCGAGAGCGCGTCGCTGAACGAGTCGGTCCACAGGACCACCTTGGGCTTGGTCGCGAGCCGCGCCGCCGTCCTGCCCTCGCGCCCCGGCTCGCCCGTGACCGGCAGCCCGGGCACGCCGTGCGTCGCGCCGCCGCGCGCCCACCACTGGCGGAACGGCACCTCGGCGAACTTCGGCATCGACCGGCGGGTGTCCATGCCGCCCGCCCACAGCACCGCCTTGCCGATCCACCTCACGCCGAGCAGGGCGTTGACCAGCTCCGGGACGGCGCCCGCGAGACGCGCCCAGCGCGGCAGCCAGCCGAGGGCGTAGTGGTCCACGGGCCGCAGCTTGCCGCGGTAGGTCCGGTACAGCACCTCCGACTTGTACTGCGCCATGTCCACGCCTGCGGGGCAGTCGCTGGAGCAGGCCTTGCAGGACAGGCACAGGTCCAGCGACTCCCGGACCTCGGGCGCGGCGAGGCCGCCGACCAGGGTGCCGTTGACGGCCTCCTGCAGCACGCGGGCCCGCCCGCGCGTCACGTCCTTCTCGTCCTTCGTGGCCTGGTAGCTGGGGCACATGAAGCCGCCGGACGCCGAGTTGTCGGCCCGGCACTTGCCCACGCCCACGCAGCGGTGCACGGCCGTGGTCAGGTCGTTGTGGTCGTGCGCGAACGAGAACCCCTCGTACCCGGCCTTGCGGCGCACGCCGTGCCCCGAACCCTTGCCGACCAGCGGCAGCTTGGTGCGCACGGCCGCGGCGGCCGGGCGGCGCAGGTCGTCGTCCACGGCCCGCGGGCGCACGACGACGCCGGGGTTGAGCAGGTCCTCCGGGTCGAACAGGGCCTTGAACCGCTCCATCAGGGCGATGGCCTCGGGCGAGTAGATCAGGGGCAGCAGCTCCGAGCGGGCCCGGCCGTCGCCGTGCTCGCCGGACAGCGACCCGCCGTACCGGGCCACGAGCTCCGCGGCCTCCATCATGAAGGTGCGCAGCACCGAGCCCGAGGTCTCCAGCGGGATGTCGATGCGCAGGTGCACGCAGCCGTCGCCGAAGTGCCCGTAGGGCAGCCCGTCCACGCCGTAGCGGTCCATCAGCGCCTGGAGGTCGCGCAGGTAGGGGCCGAGCTTCTCGGGCGGCACCGCCGAGTCCTCCCAGCCGGGCCACGCCTGCTCCCCGGCGGGCGTGCGGCCGGCGAGCCCGGCGCCGTCGGCCCGGATCTGCCACATCTTGGTGGCGTCCGGTCCGGCGGGCAGCACGGCGGAGTCGAGCGCCGTCGACGCCGCGACGATCGCGTCCGCGCGGCCCAGCGCCTCGGCCTGCGACGAGCCGCCGACCTCGATCATGAGCCAGCCCGTGACGTTCGGGTCGCCCGCGCCCGGCAGCGGCGGGACCGAGGTCGCGCCCTTGGCGCGCCGCACGACGTCGACCAGCCGCGCGTCGAGCCCCTCGATGGCGAGCGGCTTGTGGTCCAGGAGCCGCGGGACGTCGTCGGCCGCGGTGGCCATGTCCGGGTAGCCGAGGACGACGAGGGTGGGCGCGCCCGGCACCTCGACCAGGTTGAGCTCGGCCTCCAGGACCGTGACGAGCGTGCCCTCCGTGCCCACGAGCGCGCGGGCGAGGTTCGAGCCGTTCTCGGGCAGGAGGTGCTCCAGCGAGTAGCCCGACACCTGGCGGCCGAACCGGCCGAACTCGGTGCGGATCAGCGCGAGGTTCTCCCGGACGAGCTCCTTGAGGCCGGGCACGTCGGCGAACTCCGGGTCGCCCGAGCCCGCGGTGAACCGCCGGCCGGCGCCGTCGACCACGTCGAGCGAGACGACGTTGTCGGCCGTGCGGCCGTACGCGACCGCGTGCGGGCCGCAGGCGTTGTTGCCGATCATGCCGCCGAGCGTGGCCCGGTTCTGGGTGCTCGGGTCCGGGCCGAACCGCAGGCCGTGCGGCTTGGCCGCCGCCTGGAGGGTGGACATGATCGTGCCCGGCTGCACGCGGGCCGTGCCGCGCTCCGGGTCGATCGCGAGCACCTGGTTCAGGTGCCGGCCCAGGTCGAGCACCACGCCAGGACCCACGGAGTTGCCCGCGACCGACGTGCCGGCGCCGCGCGCCGTGACCGGGACCGCCAGCTCGCGCAGCGCGCCGAGGGCCGCGACGACGTCGTCCGTGCTCTCCGGGAACACGACGCCCTCGGGGACCACACGGTAGTTCGACGCGTCCGTGGAGTACTCCGCGCGGCGGCGCGTGCTGGTGTCGACGGCGCCGCCCACGACGGTGCGCAGCGCGTCGGCGACCGCCTCGCGGGCGGCCTCCGCGGCGTGGTCCGCCTCGCGGCGGGCGGCCGTGCGCCGCTCCTCGCTCTCGGCGCGACGGCGCTCCGCGTCCTCGGCGGCGCGGGCCTCGGCCTGCTCGCGCGCGGTGCGGGCGGCCTCGGCGTCGTCAGCGGTGTGGCCCTTGTCGTTCATGCCGTTCAGGGGTCGGGCGTCGTCGTGGGTCTGGGGTGGCACCCCGCGATTCTCGCACCACGGGGCAGCAGATCGCGTCAGGCGTTCACGGGCGCGTGGCGCGCCCGTGAACGCGCTGATCAGCCTTCGAAGGTGACGTCGAGCGTGATCTGGCCGACGCCGGTCAGCGCCTTCGAGATGGGGCAGCCGACCTTGGCGGCCTCGGCGGCCGCCTTGAAGCCCGCCTCGTCGATGCCGGACGCGAACCCGCGCACCGTCAGGGCGCTCCTGCTGATGTGGAGACCGCCGGCCGGGTCCGGGCCCAGCGTGACCACGGCCGTGACCTCGATCTGCTCCGGCGTGGCGCCGGCCTGGCCCAGCTCGTTCGTGAACGCCATCGTGAAGCACGACGAGTGCGAGGCGGCGAGGAGCTCCTCGGGGCTCGTGACCCCGTTCGCCTCCTCGGCGGCGCGCGCCGGGAACGACACGTCGTACGTGCCGACGCCGGACGACGAGAGCTCGACCTGGCCCGACCCCTCCTGGAAGGTGCCGTTCCAGGCGGTGCGAGCGGTACGTGCTGGCATGGTGCACTCCTTGAAGATCGCGTTGTGACCTCGAACGGGTCCCTGCGTGCCCGACCCTACGACGCCCGCCGCGCCGTCGCGTCACGGCGTGAAGTCGAGGAGCTCCTCGTCCACCGCGAGCACGGTCCAGCTGCTGCCCGCGGCGTCCGCCAGGTCGTACGCGGGGACGAGCAGCACGGCGCCGTCCGGCAGGGTGTAGCGCACCTCGGTGAGCACCGCCGACACGATCGTGACGTCGTCGACGGGCCAGGCGATCGGGCCGCCGGGGGCGGGCGCCGCCGCGGAGGCGTCGCCGTCGGAACCGGACTGCCCGGCCCCGCGTGCCGCCGGCGCGAACCTCGGGTCGCCCAGGCGTTCCACGGCCTCCTCCTCGCTGACCACGGGGTAGCTACCCAGGCTCTCGCCGCCGACGGCGTGGACCTCCGCCGTCCGCGCCGTGTCGGAGAGGCCGACGCCCGCGTGGAACACGAGCCTGGTCGCCGAGCCCAGCTCGCCCCCCGCGGTGAGCGGCTCCACCCCCTCGGTCGCGGGCTGGTCGGGCGCCCCCAGGACGGACGTCGGCTCGTCGTCCGTCCTGGACTCCGCCTCGCCGGACCCGGACTCGGAGTCGGCCCCGGAGTCGGACCCGGACTCGGGCGCCGCACCGACGTCCTGTGCCGTGGTGGCCATCTCCAGCCCGGACTCGCCCGCCAGGTAACCGCCGCCGCCCGCCGCGACGATGCCCGCCACGGCGGCGGCGACCAGCCAGGGCGTCCGACGGCGGTGGCGCCGCACCGCGATCTCGTCCACCCGCCCGGCCCCGGCGGTCTCGCGCCGTGTCGGCTCGGTCCGGGTCGGCTCGGTCCGGGTCGGCTCGGCCCGGGCCGGCTCCCGCCCCGGCCCGGAGATCAGCGCGTCGACCTTGGCCCGGAGCACGCCCTCGACCGGTTCGGGCGCACGCTTCGCGGGGTCCGCCGCCGTCAGGCGGTCGAACGCCGGGTCCTCCGGTCGCTGGTGCTCGTTCATCGCTGTCCCTCCGTGCCGTGCCCGGCTGCGCGCCGTCCATACCCTCTACATGTGCTCATGCGTCCACCGCTTGCTCGTGCGCGTCCCACGCGTCGCGCAGCCGGGCCCGGGCCCGGGACAGCGCGGCGTCGGCGCCGCCGCGGGAGACGCCCAGCACCTGGGCGAGGCGGTCGCCCGACAGCCCGTCCCAGGCGACGAGCAGGAGGATGCGCCGGTCGCGCGGGGACAGGCGGGCCAGCACCTGCCGCACGGCGTCGTCGTCCACGGCCAGGGTCGCGGGGTCCACGTCGTCGGGTTCGTCGGGGACGATCGCGACCGGCAGGGCGCGCATCTTGCGCCGGTGGTTCGCCAGCACGTAGCCGGCGGTGCGGTAGAGCCAGGGCAGCGCCGCCGCGTCGGGCACGTCGTCGCGCCGCCGCCACGCGGTGGCGAGCACCTCGGCGGCGAGGTCCTCGGCGTCGGAGGCGCGGCCGCCGTCCGGCAGCCGGCGCACGAAGTAGGAGTAGAGGGCGCGCGAGTGCGCGTCGAAGAGCGCGCCGAACCAGGCCTCGTCGTGCTGGGGCGGCTCGTCCTGCGGGGCGCCGGGGCTGTCGTCCACGACCTCACTCTGTCGCGGGCGCCCGGTTCCTTGCACCCCCGGGCACAGGAGAACCCCGGCGGGACAGGTCCGTCCCGCCGGGGTTCTCCGTCAGCGTGCCGCAGGGTGCCTCAGGTCAGCAGGCGCCCAGGTCCTGCCACACGCCCCACTCCCCCGTGGTCCCGGGCGTCTCGCCCTGGGTCCACCACTTGGCGCGCCACTCGTGGCCGCCGTGCGAGACGGTGTTGCCGCCCACGTAGACGGCGGACGCGGTCCAGGCGGCCGAGGTGCAGGCGTCGCCCGGCGGGTCGGTCGGCGGGTCCGTGGGATCCGTCGGCGGGTCGGTCGGGTCCGTCGGGTCGGTCGGGTCGCCGCCCTCCACGGGACCCGGGGTGCCGGAGCCGAGCACGTTCCACAGCGCGCCGGTCAGCGCGCCGGAGCGGTCACCCGACAGGTCCCACCACATGGCGCCGCCGAGCCCCTCGGACCGGATGTAATGCGCCTTCTTGGCGACCGACTGGTCGTTGTCGTAGGACCACCAGGTGTTGCCGTCGTGCCGCCAGGCGGCGCCGAGGTTCGCGTCGTAGTACCCGGTGCCCACGTTCTTGATCACGTCGTAGTCGTTGATGCCGGCCTCCCACTGGCCGGGAGCTGCGCCGGTCGCCGTGCCCCACGCCGCGGACGACGTCGCGCCGGTCCAGCCGCGGCCGTACATCGCGAGGCCGAGGCCGAGCTGCGCGGGGTCGATCCCGGCGTCCGTGTACGTCCGCACGGCGAGGTCCGCGCTGAACTGCCGGGCCTCCTCCCGCGGGTCGGCGGGGTCGTGGTAGAGGTTGCCCTGGTGGCCGGTGAGTGCCGGGTCCCAGGCGCCGTGCAGGTCGTAACCCTGGACGTTGCCGAAGTCGAGGTAGTCGAAGACCTCGGGGTCGTTCCAGCCGCCGTCCTCGACGTCCGCCGGGTTGGCGGGCAGGAACGCCGAGAGCTCGTAGTCCTTGCCCGTCGTCGCGCCGAGGGCGTCGAGCTGCTCACGGAACTCGGCGAGCAGCAGCTTGAAGTTGCGCGCGTCGTTGGCCTCGTCGACGTGGTTGCCCACGTTGCCGTTCTGCGAGCCGGGCCACTCCCAGTCGATGTCGAACCCGTCGAAGACGCCCGCCGCGGCGCCGGTGCCGCCGCGCCCGTCGATCACCGGCAGGTTGCCCTTGATGAACATGTTGACGCAGCTGGAGACGAACTTCTGGCGCGAGGCGTCCGTCGCGGCCGCCAGCGAGAAGTTCTTGGACCAGGTCCAGCCGCCGATCGACATCAGCACCTTGAGGTCGGGGTGCTTGGCCTTGAGCTGCTTGAGCTGGTTGAAGGACCCGGCCAGGGGCTGGTCCCAGGTGTCGGCCGCGCCGGAGACCGAGTTGGCCGCCGTGTAGCCCATGCCGTAGTCGGCCCACGCGTCACCCGCGCCGTCGGACCCGTTGGGACCCTCGCCCTGCGCCTTGTTGGCCTCGAAGCACTCGAGGTTCTGGTGGTGGATGTTGGCGAAGGCGTAGTTGATGTGGGTCAGCTCGTCGGCCACGCCGGACGTGTCGAGCTGCTTGACCTGGTAGCCGCGGCCGTACACGCCCCACTGCGTGAAGTAGCCGACGCTGCGGAAGCCGTTGATGGCCGAGGTGCTCGCGCCGGCAGCCGCGGTCTCGACCTCGGCCGCGTTCGCGTCCCGCAGGCCCACGCCTGCCACGGCGGCGGAGGCTGCCACCGCGAGCGCGGCGACCCCCGCAAGTATTCGTCGGGTGGTCTTACTGGCACCTGATAGCGGTTGGTACGTCGAGTCCATCGTCTTCCCTCTCTGGTCCGGTCGTCGATCCGGCAACGGTGGTCGCGCTGGTCATGCTCCGTTAAAAGTAAGGAAACCTGCGTTAACGGGAAATAAGGGGATTCCACACGGTGGGACTACGTAGTGATACGGGGCGGTCGACGCCGGGTTGTTTCGGTGTGAAACCTTCGCCACCGAAACAACGTCGTGCGGTATCAGGTACTCGAACGGCACGAGGCGGGGCAGGATCCCAGGGTCGGGGCCACATCGCAGCAAAAGTCGCACGCCCAGGTTGATGCGGGTGAAACGTGTGGCGGTCATACTTGCGAGCACCGTGAACGAATCCGGGAGGCTCGACGATGACCGCGCTGCCGCAGCAAGTCGTTTTTCCGCTCCCCCTCGGTGACCGCACCGTGGCCCCTCACGTCGCGTGCGAGCTCACGCGCGTGGTGGGTGACGAACCTGGATGTGTGGACCAGACAGCACGGATGCTCGACGAGGAGCATCTGGTCGGGACGGCGCTGATGCCGGACCCGCTGCCTGCCGCACGTGCGGTCCGCGAGGCCGTAGGCCCGCTCGGCCTCGACGACGACGCACGCCGTGTGCTGCTCGTCGCCGCCGTCGCCGTGGTGGACCGCACCGAGCTGTTGCTCGCCGCGTCGGGCACAGACATCGACACCCTCATGGCCGGCCCCGCCGGTCGCCACCTCCACCTCGTGGGCGGCCGGTTCCGCTTCCACCATCCGCGCGTCCGGTCGGTGGTGCACGACGACGCCGACCTCGCCTCCCGCACCGCCGCCCACGTCGCGCTGGCGGAGGTGCACCGCAGGGCCGACGAGCCGCTCATCGCGATGTGGCACACGGCCCTGAGCACGCTCGCGGGCGACCCGCTGCTCGCGGACGGCCTGGTCGAGCTCGCCGAGCAGCACCTCGCGCGCGGCGACGTCCACCGCGCGCACGAGGTGGCGCGCGAGGCCGCGAGCCACGGCACCGACCGGGTGCGGTCGCGCGCCTTCGCGGTGGCCGGGCGGGCGGCGCTGTGGGCGGGGCACGTGCACGACGCCGTCGTGTACCTCCGCCGCGCGACCAGCCCCTCGGACGCCGGCTCGTCCGCGGCCGGCGCGCCCGACGCCGCCCGCTCGCTCGGTGTGGCGCTGGCCCTCCTGGACGGCCGGCCCGACGCCGTCGTCCCCGAGGACGCCGCCGGACCCGACCGCGCCGCGATCGCCGCCGCCCGCAAGACGATCCGCCTGCTCGACGGAGCGCCCGGCGAGGCCGCCGCGATCCTGTCGGAGGTGGCCGAGCTGGCCCCGGCGCGCCAGCCGGGCTGGTGGTTCGACGGGCCGGACGAGGCCCTGACCCCGCTCGCCGAGGCGCACCTCCGGGTGGCGCAGTCATACCTGGCGCTGCGGCTCGGCAACATCACCGAGGCGGCCTCGGTGCTCGACGACGCCGTCGAGCGCCTGCCCGTGGCCCTCGCCTTCGGCGGGCTCGGGATCGCGCTCGCACGCCGGCTCGACCTGGTCCGCGACGGGCACCTCCGGCGGCCGACCGCCGCCCTCGAGGCGTCGGTACCCGGCCAGGTCGCACCCGTGGTGCGGGCCGCCACGCTCGGCGACCGCGCCCAGACCGCCGTCTTCGACGGGCGCTGGGTGGAGGCCGCGACCCTGCTCGGGCTCGCGGCCGAGCGCGGCGGCGACGAGCTGCGGCGCCTCTGGCTGCCCACGCCCGACCCGGTGGAGCTGCTGGTGCTCGCCGGGCAGGACCGGGCCGCGCGCCGCTCCCACGAGCGGCTGCGGCTCCGGGTGCTGCCGTCGGTGGGCTCCGACGCGGGCGGTTATCCGGCCGGGGCCGGGCACGCCGGGACCGGGCACGCCGGCCATCCGGGGACCGGTCCCGGGATCGCCGGGCCCGGCATGTCGGGCGGGGGCTTCTCGGGCGGGCCCATGCGGCGCCGTCGGCTCGATCTCGCGCGCGCCGAGCTCGCGCTCGCCGACGCGTCCGGCGTGAACCGGGCGCGCGAGCGCGCGGTGGAGGCGTCGCTGCGCGTGGGCTCGACGTTCGAGCGGGGCCTCACGGAGCTGGTCGCCGCCCGTTCGTTCGCGCGGCTGGGCCTGCCCGGCGACGCAGCCGCGCACCTGCTCGGCGCCCACGAGCTGTTCGAGGAGTCGGGCGCCAAGGCGTGGGAGCACATCGCCGAGCAGGCCCTCACCACACCGGGGTTCGTCCGCGAGTCACCGGCCCAGGCGGGCCCGGCGCCCGGGGACGGCGGCGGCCGCGTCCGCGCCGCCGAGGTTCCCCCGCGCCACCCCGACGTCGGCCGCGCGCGCCGGGACCCGGCGGGGCCGGTGCCGACCGAGTCACCGGGCGAGCCGGTCGTCGACGTCGGCGAGGAGCTGTGCGGGCAGTGGACCGACCTGCTCACGGAGCGGGAGCTGGACGTCGCGCGGCTCGTGGTGCAGGGCCGCACCAACCGGCAGGTCGCCGCGAACCTCTACGTGTCGGTCCGCACCGTGGAGGTGCACCTGGGGCGGGTGTTCCGCAAGCTCGGGGTGCGCTCCCGCACGGAGCTGGCGGTGCTGGCCCTGCGCGGGTAGGCCCGGCTCAGGCCTCCAGGAGGATGGTCACCGGACCGTCGTTGACCAGCTCCACCTGCATGTCGGCGCCGAACCGGCCCGTCTCGACCGTCAGGCCGCGCTCGCGCAGCGCGGCCACGACGGCGTCCACGAGCGGTTCGGCGACCGGCCCCGGCGCCGCCTGGTTCCACGTGGGGCGGCGCCCCTTGCGGGCGTCGCCGTAGAGCGTGAACTGGCTGACGACGAGGACCGGCGCGCCCAGGTCGGCCACCGACTGCTCGTCCTGGAGGATGCGCAGGTCGGCGATCTTGCGGGCGATGGTCTCGACCTGCGCCGGCCCGTCGTCGTGCGTGACGCCGACCAGGGCGAGGATGCCGGGCTTGTCGATGGCGCCCACCACCTCGCCGTCGACCACCACGGACGCGCGGGTGACGCGCTGGAGCACCGCCCTCACCGGCGGCCCTCGGCGTACTGGTCGGCGAAGACGGCCCGGACCTCGCCGACCGGCCGGCCGCCGCCGAGCACCGGGATGCGGCCCAGCCCGTCCAGGCCACCGGGGTACACCCCCGGCAGGCCCGCCGCACCGGCGGCGCGCAGCGCGGCCGCGAGGATGGCGGGACGTGCCCGGGCGGAGCCGTCGAGCACCTTGAACGCCAGCGCGGAGCCGTCGGGCAGCCCGGCGGCGTAGACGCCCTCCGCGCCGTCCTTCGCGACCAGGCCCGGTACGGCCTGCATGGCGAGCGTGACGTCGCGGCCGGTGCCGCCCACCATGTCGGGGTGCGCGGAGATGGCGCGGGCGGCGCGCGCCTCGTGCGAGCGGACGTCCTCCGTCGGCGCCGCGCCCAGGGTCGAGAAGGCGCGCGCCAGGCCGAGCAGCGTCGTGGAGAACAGGGGCGCGCCACAGCCGTCGACGGTGGTGTGCATGACGAGCTCGGTGTCGCCGGTCAGCTCCAGGATGGTGCTGCGGACCGCCCGCTGCAGCGGGTGCTCGGGCGACAGGTACGTCTCGATGTCCCAGCCCTGCGTGAGGCAGGTGGCGAGCATCGCCGCGTGCTTGCCCGAGCAGTTCTGGGCGAGCGGCGCCGGGCCGGGCCCGCCGTCGTGCGGCGCGATGTGCCAGTCGAGCGCGGCCGGCGGGTAGAGCGGCAGGTCGGGGGTGTTCTGGAGCGCTCCGGAGCCGAGGCCGACGGAGCCCAGGATCTGCAGCACGCCCTCCAGGTGGAACTGCTCGCCGTTGTGGCTCGCCGAGGCCAGCGCGAGCAGCCGGTCCGGCAGCTCCAGGCCCGCGCGCAGCATCGCGAGGAGCTGGAGCGGCTTGAGCGACGACCGCGGCCAGACCGGCGTGGTCGGGTTGCCCACCTGGAGCACCGGCCGGCCGGACGGGTCCAGCACCACGAGGTGCCCCAGGTGGACCGACTCCACGAGGTCGCCGCGGATCACCTCGGCCAGCGGCGCGGCGCCGTCGAGCACCGCGTCCGACGTCGAGGCCGCGCGGCCGACCGCCATCGGCGCGCTCACCATCCGCCCTGCGGACCGCGCGGCTTGTTGCCCGTGCCGTACGGCAGCAGGCGGGGGCGCACGTCGGCCCAGTAGACGATGGCCGGGACCACCGCGATCACGTTCAGGAAGGAGTTGGCCGTGATGAAGCTCGGCGGCAGCCCCAGGAGGCCGAAGACGGCGGCCACGCCGAGGATCGCGAGCCAGATCGGCTTCGAGAGCTTGCCCTCGGACGTGTAGGCGTGGGCGGGACGACGGATCGCGTCGACCAGGGCGATGACCTGGACCGCGAAGACGATGACGCCCAGCACGATGAAGACGAACGTTTGGAGAGCTCCGAACACAGCACGAGCCTACGGCAACCGGGACGGCGTCTCGCCTGGTCCGGGTGCTCAGCCGGCCCGGGGCGCGTCGTCCTCGTGCTTGGCCCCGAACAACATGGTGGCGAGCATCAGCATGAACACCACCCAGCCGAGCACACCGGGGAGCCACACCCAGGACCAGCTCACCGTCGTGCCGACGACGAGCGCGACGACGCCCGTCAGGCTCCACACCACCACGGTGTAGATGCCGAAGCGTGCGGCGGCCGCCGGGTCGCGGTCGAACCGGGTCCCCGCCTCCGCGTGCACGGTCTCCTCCGCCAGCGCCCACTGCTTCTTCCGGTTGGTGGTCGTCGCGGCGAGCCACGAGAGCAGCACCACGCCGGCCACGAGCACGAGCCCGTCCAGGACGAGCCACCCGTTGGTCCCGCCGAACAGGTGCACCAGGGCGAGCAGGGCGCCCACGAGCACCAGGCCCCAGCCGACGCCGAACAGCGCGGCCCGCCGGCGGGGCACCGGGTGGCTGGCCGTCGTCTCCTGGCTCAGCGAGCCGCCCACGACGGCGCCGAGCGCGAGCCCCGCCACCAGCGCGAGCGCCGTGGGCAGCAGCGGTCCGAGCTCCCCGTGCGCGTACCCGACGGCCGCGAACGCCGTGCCCACCACGCTCGCCGCGAGCACGATCGACAGCAGCACCACGGCCGCGACGAACGCTCCGGACGCCGGGACCCGGTTCCGGGCCATCAGCTCGTACGCGGACGGCGCGGGCCGCCCGGCCGCACGCGGGCCCGCGTCCGCCTCGTCGACCAGCGCGCGCACGTCGCCGAGCTCGCCGACCGCGCGCCGCGCGGCGTCGTCGGGCGCCACGCCGCCCGCGGTCAGCTCGGCCACGCGGTCCACGAGGTTCGCCCGGATCTCCTCCTTGAGGTCCTGCACGTCAGGGGTCGTCGGGATGCCCGCGAAGGCTTCGTCCAGCAGGCGGTGCACCGAGGTGTTCGTCATCAGGAACCTTTCAGGTCGAGGAGGGAGTCGATGGTGCGTCGCGTGGCCACCCACGCGTCCACGTTGCGCCGGTACACGGCACGACCCGCGTCGGTGATGCGGTAGTACTTGCGGCGTCCGCCCTGGGACTCGTCGCCCCAGTACGCCTCGACCAGGCCGTCCTTCACGAGCCGCCGGTAGGCCGCGTAGAGCGTGGCCTCCTTGATCTCGTGGTCGCCGCCGGTCGCGTCGCGGATCTGCTTGTAGATCTCGAAGCCGTAGCGATCCCGGGCGCGCAGCACCCCGAGCACGATCGTGTCGGTGTGCCCGCGCAGGAGGTCGGCGGCGAAGGGGTCTATCACGCCAACTACTGTATCTGATCAAGTACCTGACGACAACAAGTTCTGTGCACAGCCTGTGGACAACCGGCTACAGCTCGGGCAGCGCCGCGCGCGCCTCGCCCGGGGTCGCCCCCGTGGCCTCCAGCGTGTCGACGACGGGCGAGCGCAGCAGCATCACCAGGGACTGCACCTGCCAGTCGCCCTCGCCCACGGTCCGCGGGTCCACCTGGGCGGCCACCGTGGCCAGCACCTCGCGCGCCCGCGCGGCGTCGCCCCCGGAGCCGACGTCGGAGGCCAGGAGCCGCACGCCCGACGCGAAGCCCTCGACCAGACCGGCGACGGGCCGGACGTCGTGCTCCCCCTCGACCACCGGGAGCACCCGGCGGGCCAGCACCCGCACCGACCGCATGGTCCGGTCCACGAGCACCGCCTGGTCCTCCAGCCGGGCGAGCTCGCCGCGGTGGATCCGCCCCACGGAGATCCGCGCCAGCTCGCGCGCGTCGCGCGCGGCCTCCTGCCACTCGGCGAGCACCGGCTCCGAGGCCCGGCCGCGCACGAGGGCCGCCCGGACGTCGTCCGCGTCGTCCGAGCGCAGGCCGCGGGCGAGCGTCTCCAGGGTCTCGGCGAGCTCGGTGACGGCCTGCTCGGCAAGAGCCCGCGGACGGCGCCGGGTGTCGCCGGGCGTGAGCAGCGCGACCGTGAGCGCGACGGCGCCGCCGACCAGGGCGTCGGTCCACCGGCCGAGCGGCCCGCCGGACACCTGGGGCAGGCCCACCACGATGATCGCCTGGACGCCGGCCTGCGTGACCAGGAGCGCGCCCCGGTCGATGAACCGCGCGGCGACGGCGGAGATGAACAGGACCAGGCTGAGCTGCCACCAGCCCGAGCCGATCAGGTGCACGATCAGGTCGCCCATCGCGACGCCGACCGCCACGCCCACGGCCATCTCGGAGACCCGGCGCACGTCCCGCTGCGCGGTGAACCCGAGCAGCACCCACGCCGCGACCGGCGCGAAGAACGGCTGCTCGTGCCCCAGGACGTACCGTGCGATCAGGTACGCGACCCCGGCGGCGAGCGACGCCTGAGCGATCGGGATCAGGCTCGCCCGCGCCCGGGTCCAGCCCTGGCGCAGCCGGGTGCGCAGCATGAGCGTGCGCATGGCCTTGCGCCACATCTCGTCGGCCGGGCCGGGCAGTGAGGTCACGGTGGCATCCTGCCATCCGCCCTCAGGCGTACGTCAGATGAGGCTGGCCGGGCCGCGCAGGCCGGGGGTCAGGGGCCCGTGGGACTCCGGACGGTCCACCGACATGCCGTCGCCGGGTACCACGATCTCCTGCGCCGCCGACACCTCGATGCCCTGCCCCGAGACCTCGCCGGACACGATGAGCTCGACGTCCTCCGGGACGTTCCGCTTGAGCACGGCCAGCCCGATCGGGCCCAGCTCGTGGTGGCGCGCCATCGAGGTCAGCGTGCCCACGACCTTGCCGGGCGCGCCGTCCGCCGACGGGAGGCGCACCTCGGCGCCGGCCTCCGGGAGCAGGTGCTGCGAGCCGTCGAGGTGCAGCATCACGAGCCGACGCGGCGGGCGGCCGAGGTTGTGCACGCGCGCGACCGTCTCCTGCCCGCGGTAGCAGCCCTTGTTGATGTGGACGGCGGTGCGCAGCCAGTCGAGCTCGTGCGGGATGGTGCGGCCGTCGACCTCGCGCGCGAGGCGCGGGCGCCAGGCCTCGACCCGCAGGGCCTCGGTGGCCCAGGTGCCGGCGAGCGGCCAGCCCGCGGCCTCGCGGGCGGCGACCTGCGCCTCCAGCTCGGCGCGCGGCACCAGGACGAGCCGCCAGGGCCGCATCGCGCCGGGGTGCTCGCTCTCGGCCGGCCCGTAGCGCGTGCCGCCGCCCACGACGTTCGGCCAGGCGTCGTGCCAGGTCACCGGCTCACCTTCGGCACCCTCCGCGGCCACGGGCTCGCCGATGGCCGCCCACTCGTCGGTGGCGTCCGTGATCTCGACGCGGAGCATGAACTTCATGCGGTCCAGCCAGCCGGCCAGGGCCGGCGCGGACTCGCGCTCGGTGATCAGCCAGGTGGCCTCGCCGTCGTCCACCACGCCGGCGACGTGCTCGACGTGACCCTGCGGCGACAGGACCAGCAGCTCGGTGCTGGTCCGGGGTGCCAGGCCCTCGAGCTGCTGGGACGTGATCGAGTGCAGCCAGCTCAGCCGGTCCGGGCCGGCGACGCGCACGATCCCGAGGTGCGACTGGTCCACCACGGCGCCGCCGCGCGACAGCGCGCGCTGCTCGGCCGTCGGGTCGCCGTAGTGCCAGGCGACCCCGGCGTCGGGCCCGGCGGCGGCGACCGCGCCGCGCCGGCTCAGCAGGGGGCTCTCGTAATCCATGCTCACCTCTGGTGCAGCGTCGGGGACCGGCGGGGCATTCCCGTCCGGCTCTGTTACTGCCGGTCCAGCTCGGCCGAGGCGTACGAGCGCAGCGGCTCGCCGAACGCGGCGAGCTCCTCCACCCACAGCAGGCGGCCCTGGACCAGGCCGTACAGCCGCTTCGACGCCCGCACCTCGGACGCCGTCGACGTCCGCGCGATCGCGTCCGAGGCCAGGTCGATCCGCCCGTTGCCCACGGCGCCGATGTAGACCGTGATGCGCCCGGAGGCGTCGGCCACGAGCACCTCGAGCGCGTGCTTGTTCTCCTCGAGGCCGTCGGGGCGGTCCGAGGACACACGCCAGTAGCCGGTCTCGGTGGACCAGACGGTGCCGGCCTCGCCGACCTCGGCGTCCGGTCCGGCGGACTCCGCCGGGTCCGACTCCGTCGGGTCCGGCACCGGTGCCGGCCACTCGCCGTCGTCGGGCAGCTTGTCGGGGACGACGCTCTCGAGCACCCGCAGCGTGGACTCGAACCGCAGGTACGGGCCGCCGTCGTGGTCGAAGACCAGGTCCTGCACGAAGGTCTTCTTGCCGACGCCGGGGTAGTCGATCACACCCTCACCGCGCCAGCGGCCGACCAGCCAGGCCAGCGGGTACACGTCGGGCGAGAGCCCGTCGGGAAAGGTGAACGTCATCAGCGCTGGCCGGTGTACAGCTTGTAGACGACGTAGCCGGCGAACCAGGCGACCGCGACTGCGACCGCCACGATGAGGCCGGTGAAGATGAGCTCAAGGGCATGGATCGACATGGTGCCGATCCTAACGTCCACGGCCTACAGTCGGCCCATGCGTCCGCTCGTGATCAAGACCACCTCAGGCCTCGACCGTCCCGAGGCCACCAACCAGGCCTTCACCGTCGCCGCGGCGGCCGTCGCGTCGGGCGCGGAGGTGAGCCTCTGGCTCACCGGCGAGTCGGCGTGGCTCGCGCTGCCCGGCCGCGCGGCCGAGCTGGAGCTGGAGCACGCGACGCCCCTGCCCCAGCTCATCGAGGTGGTCCTGGGCGCCGGCACCGTCACGGTGTGCACGCAGTGCGCGGCACGCCGGGACATCACCGAGGCGGACGTGCTGCCCGGCATCCGGATCGCGGGCTCGGCGCTGTTCACCGAGGAGATCCTGCGGGACGACGCCCAGGCGCTCGTCTACTAGGCGCGAACCAGGCCCGAGCGGCGCAGCAGCAGGTACAGCTCGCACCCGAGGCACAGCCCGACGACGGCGTTGAGCGCCGCCGCGACGAACGCCGCCGCGGCCGCGATCGGCACGGCCGGAAGCACCCCGAAGAAACCGAGGATCACGCCGACACCGGTGACGAAGAGGCCGACGCCCTGCGCGAAGCGCGGCGGGCGGCGGTCCTCCATCTCCGTGGGCGGGCTCAGCCGCGGCCGCACGAACCGCTTGTAGAGCAGGCCCTGCCACGAGCCCTCGGCGCCGCGCAGCGTGCCGAGCAGGAAGCTCAGCATGATGAACGTCAGCAGCCACAGCCCCGCGGTGCTCGCGCCCAGCAGCACGACGGCGGCCAGCAGCACCGCGGTGATGCTCGCCCCGACGCGCGGCCCCCGCGGGTCGATCCCCTTGCCGGCGTTCATGAGTGCGCCTCCCCCTCTGTCTCCAGCGCCCCTGCCGGAACCCGGCTCAGCGCCTGCCGCGCCTGCGTGTCGGACACCACGCCGCTCATCCGGGCCACCTCGCGGCCGCCGCCGTCGACCACGAGCACCGTGGGCGTGCGCAGCACGCCGAGGGTGCGGACCAGGTCGAGGTGGTCGTCCACCAGCACCTCACGGTGCTCGACGCCGGAGGTCGAACCGGTCAGACCGCCCAGGACCCGGGACGTGGACCGGCACGCGGCGCACACCTCGGCCGAGAACTGCACGAAGGTCACCCGGTCGGCGAGCGCGATCCCCGAGGAGGCCCAGTCGATCCCGACGGGCGTCTCGCGGGGCGCACGGACGGCACCCTGACGTGCCGACCACCACACGCCGAGCGCGGCAGTACCGAGCACCAGGACGACGAGTGCGATCACCTGTCCCAACATTCGCCCCACCCTGCCGTGCCTCGCTCGTCCAGACAAGTCCTCGTCCGCGATATGGATCCACCATGAGGCCGGTCACAGTGCGGGGCCCTGACCTTCTCGCGTGCCCGCCCACATGATTCCCTGGTCTGCACAACCCGTCGGAGCAGTATTTCTCGTGCCGAAATGCCACCCGAGCCGGCGACCCCCCGGTGGTAGCGTGCATGCATCCGCATATATAGGAGAATTGTCTAGGATGGAAGTTTTGCCAACTCGTACGTGGAATGGTCTGACCATCCCGGCGGCCGGGGTGTACCAGATCGACCAGAATCACAAGCGGCTCGGCTTCCTCGCCATGCACATGATGGTCAGCCCCGTCCGCGGCGAGTTCGCCGAGGGCGAGGCGACGGTCACCGTCGGCGAGGACCCCCTCGCCTCGCAGGTGACGTGCACCATCCAGGCGGCGTCGGTCGACACGCACGT
Organism: Promicromonospora sp. NPDC110617; assembly: GCF_055598465.1. Lineage (NCBI taxonomy): Bacteria > Bacillati > Actinomycetota > Actinomycetes > Micrococcales > Promicromonosporaceae > Promicromonospora > Promicromonospora sp. NPDC110617. The sequence continues at coordinate 142,792 of NZ_JBVKBM010000004.1, read as the reverse complement.
GGGCGAGCGCGACACGCACCTGCGCAGCGCGGACTTCCTGGACGTCGAGAACCACCCGACCATCGAGTTCCGCAGCACCGGGTTCCGGATGCGCACCCAGGTGGACCCGATCTTCTCGTGGGCCCGGCTCAAGGCGGGCACCGCCGGCCGGCGGCCGCACGACCCGATGCAGGCGGACGGCTCGTTCACCAAGTTCGTCATGGACGGCCTGCTCACCGTGCGCGGCGTCACGCGCCCGGTCACCCTGGAGTGCGAGTTCGGCGGCGTGGGGCACGACCCCTACGGCCAGGACATCTTCGGCTTCCACGGGAGCTGCGAGATCGAGCGCGAGGAGTGGGGCCTGCTCTGGAACGTCGCGCTCGAGGCGGGCGGCGTGCTGGTGGCCAAGAAGGTCCGCATCGAGATCGCCGGCGAGATGATCCGCCAGTCCTGACCGCGGCCCGGCCGAGGGTCACCTCAGAGGATGACCATCCGGCCCACGACGAACACGAAGATGCCGCACACCGCGACGGGCAGCGCGCTCGCCGAGAGCCCGGCCAGCCGCGCGCCGCGGGCGGGCAGCCGCTCCAGCAGCAGGTGCAGCGCCCCGACGACGACTCCGGCGACCAGACCGCACCACAGCCCGCTCACGGTGTCGATGTTGGGCAGCAGCGTCCCGGCCGCGCCGCCCACCACGACAGCGGCGATCGCGGAGATCCCGAGCGCCACCCAGCCGCGCACCGGCAGCGCCGCGACGGCGGCGGCCACCGCGAGCGCGACCGCGCTCGTGACGACGAGCGCGGCCCCGGCGTCGGACCGGGCGGCGGCGATCCAGCCCGAGGCGGCGATCGCCGCCACGACTCCGGCCACGGTGCCCGACACGGACTCCGTGAGCTGGGGGCGCCCGTCGCGGCGCAGCATCTGCGCGATGAAGGCGAGCACCACCGCGCCCGCCAGCACCATCGGCAGGTGCCGCAGCACGGGCTCGCCCTGGGTGAGGTAGGTCGCGGCCGCTCCGCCGACGCCGCAGAGCGCGACGACCACCCGGGTGCTCCCCGAGGCGGGCAGGCGCAGCAACGACGGCCAGCCCAGCGCGACGAGGACCGCCAGGACCACGGCTGCGCCCACGAGGGGCAGGGGCCGGGGCTGGACGTAGGACGCGGCGGCGACGAGGGCCGCGAGCGCGGCGGTCGTCACGGCGCGGGTGGAGACGGACACGGCTCAGAGTTTTCCAGAGACTGACCGAGTTGCCTCAATCGCAGCCCGGGGCGCCGCCGTTCGGGCCAGTTCCCGGGCGTTCTCGCGGGCCTGGGCGAGACGAGCAACACCCGCGTCATGCGAACGTCACGGGTCCTGACCAGCATGGTGGTGCCCAGGAAAAGGGCGTGTAACATGCACGCAACAAGCAACAGGGCAGACTTCCGCAGAGCCAGTTGGACGCGACGGGACGTCTCGCTTCAGCGAGACCCGAGCCAGGGACGGTAGCAGCACGCCGGTTCCGAGAGGAGGTGCGTCAATGGCAGAGCTGTTGATCCTCACGCCCGCCACCGGCGGGTCGGCCGAGGTACTGCCCGCACTGGGACTGCTGTCCCATCGGGTGCGGGTGCTCCCGATGGAGCCCTCGGCGCTCGTCGACGCCCCGGACGCGGACGTCGTGCTGCTGGATGCCCGCCGCGACCTCGTCGCGGCCCGCACCACCTGCCGCCTGCTGCACGCGACCGGCCTGACCGTGCCGCTGGTGCTGATCCTCACCGAGGGCGGCCTCACGGTCGTGACCCACGAGTGGGGAGCCGATGACCTCCTGCTGGAGTCCGCCTCGCCCGCCGAGGTCGAGGCCCGGCTGCGCCTGGTGGTCGAGCGCTCGGCGCGCGGCCCGGCCGAGGAGTCGCAGCAGGAGATCTCCGCCGGCGAGCTCGCGATCGACGCCGGCGGGTACACCGCCCGGCTCCGCGGCCGCCCGATCGACCTGACCTACAAGGAGTTCGAGCTCCTCAAGTACCTCGTGCAGCACCCGGGCCGCGTGTTCACGCGGGCCCAGCTGCTGCAGGAGGTCTGGGGCTACGACTACTACGGGGGCACGCGCACCGTCGACGTCCACGTCCGGCGCCTGCGCGCCAAGCTGGGCCCCGAGCACGAGCAGCTCATCGGCACCGTGCGCAACGTCGGCTACCGGTTCGACCCGCCCAAGGAGCGTCCGGTCGAGGAGGCTCCGGCGCCCTCGGCCCCGGAGGCCCCGTCCGACGCCAAGCCCGCCGACGACCAGAACGGGCGACGCGCAGACCGCGCACCGAGCGCGTAGGTTCTTGTCTGTGACCGCACTCTCGGCCAGACCGGCCGTCCGCTCGGCAGCCACCAGCGACTACACGTGCGCCCTCGTCGACGGGCCGTGGCGGCACGAGTTCGTCTCGTCGGGCGGTTCGCGCTTCCACGTGGCGACCGCGGGCCCGGAGAGCCGCTTTGCGCCCCTGGTGCTCCTGCTGCACGGCTACCCGCAGTTCTGGTGGTCCTGGCGTGCACAGATCCCCGCCCTGGCGGACGCCGGCTACCGCGTCGCGGCGATGGACGTCCGTGGTGTGGGCGGCTCGGACAAGCCGCCGTCGGGCTACGGGCTGACGGCGCGGGCCGCGGACGTCGCCGGCGTCGTCCGCTCGCTCGGGCGGGAGAACGCGGTGGTCGTGGGGCACGGTACGGGCGGCACGCTCGCGTGGGCGGTCGCGGCGCTCCACCCCGGCACGACGTCGGGCGTCGCGGTCCTGGCCAGCCCGCACCCGGCCCGGGTGCGGCTGCGCAGCACCGCCGCGTTCACGCCCGCCGCGCTGCGCGAGCTGGCGTACCTCCAGGTCCCCACGCTGCCGGAGCGGGCGATGATCCAGGGTGACCTGGTGCGGCGCACCCTCGACCTGGGCGCGGCCGCCCCGCTGCCCGACGATGTCGTGGACCGGTACCGGGCCGTCATGCGCATCCCGTTCGCCGCCCACTCGGCCGCCGAGGCGCTGCGCTGGGTGGTCCGCTCGACGCCCCGGATGGACGGGCGCCGGTTCGGCGCCGCGCTGCGCCGTCCGCTGGACGTGCCCGCGCTGCAGCTCCAGGGCGCCCGGGACGGGTTCCTGCGGCACGAGCGCGCCGACGTGGACGCCATCGCGGTGGCGTCCGACCTGCGCTACGAGCTGCTGCCCGGGGCCGGCCACTTCCTCCCGGAGGAGGCGCCGGAGCGGGTGAACGAGATCCTGCTGGGCTGGCTCGCCCGGATCGCCTAGCTACTTCAGCGGCAGGCCTGCCAGCGGCGAGCGCTCCGGCGCGGGACGCACCAGCTTCTCCGCCTTGTCGGGGTCGGTCTCCCCCGCGCCGTACGACGGGCACAGGTGCGAGATGCTGCACGCCCCACAGGCCGGGGTGCGCGCGAGGCAGACGCGCCGGCCGTGCCACACGAGGTGGTGGCTGAGCATGGTCCAGTCCTTCTTCGGGAAGAGCTCACCCACCTCGGCCTCCACCTTGACCGGGTCCTCCTCGGTCGTCAGGCCCAGCCGCCGGGACACCCGCCCGAAGTGCGTGTCCACGGTGATGCCCGGCACGCCGAACGCGTTGCCGAGCACCACGTTCGCCGTCTTGCGCCCGACGCCGGGCAGCGTCACCAGGTCCTTCAGCCGGCCCGGGACCTCGCCGTCGAACCGCTCGACGAGCGCCTTGCCCAGGCCCATCACGGCCCTGGCCTTGGCCCGGAAGAAGCCGAGCGGGCGCAGGATCTCCTCCAGCTCCGCCGGGTTCGCCTCCGCGTAGGCCTGCGCGTCCGGATACATCACGAACAGCTCGGGCGTGGTCTGGTTGACGCGGACGTCGGTGGTCTGCGCGCTGAGCACCGTCGCGACCAGCAGCTCCAGCGGCGTCCGGAAGTCCAGCTCGGCCCGGGCGTCCGGGTAGGTCTCCCCGAGCACACGGTTGACGCGGCGCGCCCGGCGCACGAGCGCCAGCCGGCTCTCCGGCGCGGCTTCGCTCCTGGGGGCCTTGCGGGGCTGACGTTCGGGCTCGTGCTCGCTGACGGTCACGTCGCCACAGTAGCGACCCCCACTGACATCCGACCCGGATCCCCGCGAACGGGAACCTGGCGCGGGGTTGGCTCGTGTACCTAGGACGCGGAGTATGAGAAGGTCAAGGGCGCATCCGCCGTCCACCAGCCGAGCGGTCGCGACCCGATGCCCGCCCCACGGTCCGGGCAGCACCCCGGACCCCACGACGGTCCACGTGAATCGAGGAAGAGTCACCATGCCGTACACGCACCACCTACGCGTCTACCCGTCCGCCGAGCCGCTCAAGCGCACCGACCAGCTCGCCTGGAAGCTCGCGGAGCTCGCCACCGACACCGTCGAGCCCACGGCCGAGGTCACCGACATGGTGATCAACCGCGTGATCGACAACGCCTCGGTCGCCGCGGCCAGCCTGACGCGTGGCCCCGCGGTCGCCGCCCGCTCGCAGGCGCACGCGCACCCGTACTCCCCCGGCTCCACGGTCTTCGGCCTGGCCCCCGAGTCCACCAGCAGCCCCGAGTGGGCAGCGTGGGCCAACGGCGTCGCCGTCCGCGAGCTCGACTTCCACGACACCTTCCTCGCCGCCGAGTACTCGCACCCGGGCGACAACATCCCGCCGATCCTGGCCGTGGCGCAGCACGCCGGCCGCTCGGGCCGGGACCTGGTGCGCGGCATCGTGACCGGCTACGAGATCCAGGTGGACCTGGTCCGCTCGATCAGCCTGCACAAGCACAAGATCGACCACGTGGCGCACCTCGGCCCGTCGGCCGCGGCCGGTATCGGCACGCTGCTGGGGCTGGACACCGAGACGGTGTTCCAGGCGATCGGCCAGGCCCTGCACACGACGACCGCCACGCGGCAGAGCCGCAAGGGCCAGATCTCGACCTGGAAGGCGCACGCGCCGGCCTTCGCGGGCAAGCTCGCGATCGAGGCCGTGGACCGCGCCATGCGCGGCCAGACGTCCCCCGAGCCCATCTACGAGGGCGAGGACGGTGTCGTCGCGTGGCTCCTGGACGGGCCGGACGCCGCCTACGACGTGGTGCTCCCCGAGTCCGGCGAGGCCCGGACCGGCATCCTCGACACGTACACCAAGGAGCACTCCGCGGAGTACCAGGCGCAGGCGATCATCGACATGGCCCGCGCGCTGGGCAACGAGCGGCCCGAGCTGCGGGACCCCGCGAACGTCGCCTCGATCGTGCTGCACACCAGCCACCACACCCACTTCGTCATCGGCTCGGGCGCGAACGACCCGCAGAAGTACGACCCGACGGCGTCGCGCGAGACCCTGGACCACTCGGTGCCGTACATCTTCACGGTCGCGCTGCAGGACGGCGGCTGGCACCACGTGGACTCCTACGCCCCGTCGCGGGCCCAGCGCCCGGACACCGTCGAGCTCTGGCGCAAGGTCACCACCGCCGAGGACCCGGAGTGGACGCGCCGCTACCACTCGACCGACCCGGCCGAGAAGGCGTTCGGCGGCCGCGTCGAGATCACGCTCACCTCGGGCGAGGTCGTCTCGCGCGAGATCGCCGTCGCCGACGCCCACCCGCTGGGCGCCCGCCCGTTCGCCCGCGCGAACTACGTGGCCAAGTTCCGCACGCTGGCCGCGGGCATCCTGTCGGACGCCGAGATCGACCGGTTCCTCGGCCTGGCCGAGCGCCTGCCCGAGCTCACGCCCGCCGAGGTCCGCGAGCTCACGATCGTCGCGGCGCCCGGTGTGCTGGACGCCGTGCCGACCCCGACCGGGCTGTTCGAGCTGGGGAACCGCTGATGCTCTACTCGCACCTCACCGCCGCGGCCAAGCGCCGGGCCTTCCGCGAGGCCCTCGCCGGGCCGGACCTCCTGCGGCTCCCGGGCGCGTTCAACCCGTTGAGCGCCAAGCTCATCCAGGACAAGGGGTTCGACGGCGTCTACGTCTCGGGCGCCGTCCTCTCGGCCGACCTCGGCCTGCCCGACATCGGCCTGACCACGCTCACCGAGGTGGCCGGCCGGTCCGCGCAGGTCGCCCGGGTCACCGACCTGCCGGTGCTCGCCGACGCCGACACCGGGTTCGGCGAGCCCATGAACGTGGCCCGCACGGTCCAGACCATGGAGGACGCCGGCGTGGCCGGCATCCACATCGAGGACCAGGTCAACCCCAAGCGCTGCGGCCACCTCGACGGCAAGGAGGTGGTCGGGCTCGGCGACGCCGTCCGGCGCATCCGGGCCGCCGTCGACGGCCGCCGCGACCCCGACTTCCTCATCATGGCGCGCACCGACGTGCGCGGCACCGAGCCGGGCGAGCGCGGGCTGAAGCTCGCGATCGACCGCGCCAAGGCCCTGGCCGACGCCGGGGCGGACGCGATCTTCCCCGAGGCGATGAAGGACCTCGCCGAGTTCGAGGCCGTCGCGTCGGCCCTCGACGTGCCGGTGCTCGCCAACATGACCGAGTTCGGCAAGTCGGAGCTCTTCACGACCGAGCAGCTGCACGACGCCGGGGCCCGGCTCGTCATCTATCCCGTCACCCTGCTGCGCATCGCGATGGGTGCCGCGGAACGGGCGCTGGACCAGATCTCGGCGTCGGGCACGCAGGCGGACCTGGTGCCGCAGATGCAGACCCGGGCCCGGCTCTACGAGCTGACCGACTACGCGGCCTACAACCACTTCGACTCGAACGTCTTCACCTACCAGCCCTGACTTAGTCTCGACACGAAGGAGTGCGCATGACCGAGACCACGGAGATCCGCAAGGGTCTGGCCGGCGTCGTCGCCGACACGTCGGCGATCTCGAAGGTCAACCCGGAGACCAACTCGCTGCTGTACCGGGGCTACCCGGTGCAGGAGCTGGCCGCGAAGAAGTCCTTCGAGGAGGTCGCCTACCTGCTGTGGCACGGCGAGCTGCCGACGCCCGCGCAGCTCACCGAGCAGACGGCGGTCGAGCGCGTGCACCGCGAGCTGCCGGACAACATCCGGGACGCGATCCTGGAGCTGCCCACCGACTGCCACCCCATGGACGTGTGCCGCACCGCGGTGTCGATCCTGGGCGCGCACGACCCGCAGGCCGAGGACTCCTCGGTCGAGGCGGAGCTCGCCAAGGCGCTGCGGCTGTGGGCGGTCCTGCCCGCCGTCGTCGCGCTGGACCAGCGCCGCCGGCGCGGCCAGGAGCTCGTGCACCCGCGCGAGGACCTGGGCTACTCTGCCAACTTCCTGTGGATGACCTTCGGGGAGGAGGCGGAGCCTGCCGTCGTGCAGGCGTTCGAGGCCTCGATGGTGCTGTACGCCGAGCACTCGTTCAACGCGTCCACGTTCACCGCGCGCGTCATCACCTCGACGCTCGCCGACCTGCACTCGGCCGTCACGGGCGCCATCGGCGCCCTCAAGGGCCCGCTGCACGGCGGCGCGAACGAGGCCGTGCAGGCCACGTTCGAGGAGATCGGCTCGGCCGACCGGGCCGAGGCCTGGCTGGAGGACGCACTCGCGCAGAAGAAAAAGATCATGGGGTTCGGCCACCGGGTCTACAAGAACGGCGACTCGCGCGTGCCGACCATGCGCGCCGTGCTCGGCGACCTCGCCGCGCACTACGGCGACACCGAGGTGATCGACCTGTACGACACCCTCGAGAACGCCATGGTCAGCCGCAAGAACATCAAGCCGAACCTGGACTACCCCGCCGGGCCGGCGTACCACCTGATCGGGTTCGACACGAACATCTTCACGCCGCTGTTCGTGGCCTCCCGCATCACCGGGTGGACGGCGCACGTCATGGAGCAGCGGGCCGCCAACTCGCTCATCCGGCCCGTGTGCGAGTACGTGGGGCCGGAGCAGCGCGAGGTGCCCTGACGAGGTTCCCAGGACGCCCGTTCCGAACTCCCAGGTGACACCCCTAGGATTTATGGACGGGCGTCCTACTTCGTGCTGGGCAAAGCCGACATCCCGCATGAGGCGGACGATCGCGTCGGGCTGCACGCCACGCGGACGCCGCGAGAGAGACCGATGACCCGGCAATCTCGTGACATTGAGGCAGACTGAGAGGTGGAAAAGACTATGGACGAAAGTCCCCGACACGTGAGGACACCACTGGTGGACGACGAAGTCGTACTCTCTGCCCCCCTCTTCGCGGACATGGAAGGCGAGGAGACGCACGCGCTCTTCGAGTCCATGGTGCCCGTGGAGCTGGTCCGGGGTGACGTGCTCTTCCGCGAGGGCGAACCGGGCGACCGGCTCTATGTCATCGCGCAGGGCAAGATCAAGCTGGGCCGCCGGTCGAGCGACGGCCGCGAGAACCTGCTGTCGATCCTGGGCCCGGGCGAGATGTTCGGTGAGCTGTCCCTGTTCGACCCGGGCCCCCGCACCGCGTCCGCGTCCTCCGTCTCCGACTCCGTGGTCTACGAGCTGCGTCACGACTCGCTCGTGAAGTGGATCGCGGACCATCCCGGAGTCGCGACCCAGCTCCTGGGCGCCCTCGCACGCCGGCTGCGCCGTACCAACGAGACGCTCGCCGACCTCGTGTTCTCCGACGTCCCCGGCCGCGTCGCCAAGGCGCTGCTGGACCTGTCGACCCGGTTCGGCGAGCCCAACGACGACGGCATCCGCGTGGCGCACGACCTCACGCAGGAGGAGCTGGCGCAGCTCGTCGGCGCCTCGCGCGAGACCGTCAACAAGGCCCTGGCCGACTTCGCGACCCGCGGCTGGGTGCGCCGCGAGGGCCGCGCCGTGGTCCTGCTGGACCTCGACCGCCTGGAGCGCCGGGCCCGCTGAGGCCGCAACGACAGAGGCCAGGTGATCGTCCGATCACCTGGCCTCTTCGTCGTGCGGGTCAGACCGCGCGGGCCGTCAGCGTCATCAGCGTGGCCTCCGGGCGGCACGCGAAGCGCACCTGGGCGTACGGCGACGTACCGGCGCCCGCCGAGACGTGCAGCCACGTCGAGTCCTCGCCGCCCTCGCGGTCGGGCCGCGGGCCGGGCCAGCCGTGGAGGCCCGACGCCCGGCCGCGGTCCAGGTCGCAGTTGGTCACCAGGGCGCCGTAGTACGGCAGGCAGAGCTGCCCGCCGTGCGTGTGGCCCGCGATGATCGCGTCCACGCCGTCGTCCTTGAGCTGGTTCAGCACCCGCTGGTACGGGGCGTGCACGACGCCGAGGCGCAGCACGGCGTCCTCCTCACCGGGCGCGCGGCCCGGCTCCGGCATGACGTCGAGGTCGAGGTGCGGGTCGTCCATGCCGACCAGCCCGATGGTGCGCCCGTCGCGGAGCTCCACGAGCCCGCGCCGGTTGTCCAGGTCCACCCAGCCGGCGTCGGTGAACGCCTTCCGGAGCGACTCGGTGGGCAGCGGGACCTTCTCGCCGCCCTCGACGCGGGCGTCCGGGAGCAGGTACCGGGCGGGGTTCTTGAACGACGGCGCGTAGTAGTCGTTCGACCCCATGACGAACGCGCCGGGCACGTCCATGAGCTGGCCCAGGACGTCGAGCAGCGGGGCGAGCGACTGCTGGTGGCCGAAGTTGTCGCCCGTGTTGATCACCAGGTCGGGCTCGAGCGCGGCCAGCGACCGGACCCACGCCTGCTTGGTGCGCTGGCTGGGCGTCAGGTGCAGGTCGGCGACCTGCAGGATCCGGACGGGCCGCTGACCCGGGGGCAGCACCGGCACGGTCACCCGGCGCACGCGGAAGAGCTTGGTCTCCACGTGCGCGTAGGCGATTCCCGCGACGGCGATGCCCCCGACGATCCCGAGCGCCTTGCCGACGTTACCCAGCGTCCCCATGCGGATCAGTTGTCCCCGCCCGGGCCGGGTCCGCCGCCGGTGTCGCCGCCGCCAGGGCCCGCGTCGCCGCCGCCGGGGCCGGTACCGGCGTCGCCGCCACCGCCGCCGTTGTCGCCACCGGCGTCACCGCCGCCGTTGTCACCGCCGTCCGAGCCCTCGTCACCGTCATTGCTCTCCTCCGTCTTCGGCGGGGCCGGAGCCTTGCCGACGAGCGCGGGGTCAGGAGCGGGGAAGGCCGTCGCGGGCAGGTCGGCCATCGCCGTGTCCATGTACCGGCGCCACGTCGGCGCGGCGATCGTGCCGCCGTACATCGGGCCGGCCTTGGCCGAGGTGCTGTACCAGTTCATCGACGGCAGGTACACGTTCATGTGCGGCACGTTGCCGCTCGCCTCGCCCACCCAGACCGAGGTGGAGAGCTCGGGGGTGTACCCGGTGAACCAGCTCTGCATCGCGTCGTTGGTCGTACCGGTCTTGCCCGCCACCGGACGGCCGTCGGCGAGGCCGGGGGCGATGTCCCAGGCCGTACCGAACGGGCTCGTCTGGAACACCTTGGTCATGGCGTAGGCCACCGTGTTGGCGACCTCGGGCTCCAGCGTCTGCTTGCAGTCGGCCGAGGGCACATCGACCTTCTTGCCGTCGTGGTCCTTGACCTCCAGGATCGCGACCGGGTTGCAGTAGATGCCGCCCGAGGCGAACGTCGCGAAGGCGGACGCCTGGTTGACCGGCGTCGAGGCCTGCGTGCCGAGCGTCATCGACGCGAGCACGTCGATGTCCGCCTGCTGGGGGTTGTCGATCGTCCGGAAGGTCGGGGCGCCGTCGCGCGTCAGGGCCGACGTCATCGGCCGGAAGCCCACGTCCCACGCCGTCTTCTGCACGTTGCACAGGTCGAGCTGCTGCGACATCCGGGCGTAGACCGTGTTCAGGGACTGGAAGGTGCCCTGGAGCACGCTCACCGAGCCGCTGGCGGACCCGTCGACGTTCGACACGTTCCAGGGCAGGTGCGTGAAGGCGTGCACGCAGCCGTTGGCCTGGAACGCCGTCTGGTAGGCGGAGAAGGCGTTGGCGCTGACGCGGTCCTGGAGCGTGTGCCCGCTGCGCAGCCACTCCGCCAGCACGAACGGCTTGAAGTTGGAGCCCACCTGGAACCCGCGCGAGTTGCCGTGGTTGTAGTCGGCCGAGTAGTTCTGCGCCGTCGTGCGCGCCGCCGGTTCGGCCCGCGCGTCGTACGGCACGTTCTGCGCCATGGCCTTGATCTGACCGGTGCCCGGCTCGACCGACGTGACGGCCGCCTCGAGGTCGTAGGCGTTGTCGGCCGGGACCGAGTCGATGATCGTCTTCTCGGCGGCCTTCTGCATCTTGAGGTCCAGCGTGGTGACGATCCGCAGGCCGCCGCGGTACAGGAGGTCGTACCGGTCGTCCCTGGTCTCCCCGAACTCGGGGTTGGCCATGATCTCCTTGATCACGTAGTCGCAGAAGAACGCCGCGCCGCCCGCCGAGTCGCAGCCGACGTCGATGGGCTGCACGTCGAGCGTGTCCTCCAGCTTGGTCGCCATCGCCTCGTCGCGCTCGGCGGTGGAGATGTAGCCGAGCTGCCACATCTTGCCGATCACGAGGTTGCGACGCACCGACGCGTCGTCGGGGTTGGCGACCGGGTCGAACTGGCTCGGCGCCTTGGTGATACCGGCGATCGTAGCGGCCTCGACGATCGAGAGGTCCTTGGCGGACTTGTCGAAGTAGTGCTGCGAGGCCGTCTCGACGCCGTACACGCTCGTGCCGAACTGCGCGATGTTGAGGTAGCCCTGGAGGATGTCGTCCTTCGACATCTCCTTCTCCAGCGCGATCGCGAGCTTCGCCTCACGGAGCTTGCGGGTGAGCGAGTCCTCGCGGGCCTCCAGCACGCCGAAGGTGTCACCGGCGCGGTCGGCCTCCTCGATCAGCACATTCTTCACGTACTGCTGCGTCAGCGTCGACGCACCCTGGGTGTCGCCGCCGCCGAAGTTCTGCACCGCGGCGCGCGAGATACCCTCGGGGTCCACGCCGCCGTGGGTGTAGAAGCGCTCGTCCTCGATCGCGATGACGGCGTTCTTCATGTTGGCCGACACCTTGTCGAGCGGCACCACGATGCGGTTCTGCGCGTAGAACGTGGCCAGCTTCGTCTTGCCGTCGCTCGCGTAGATCTGCGACTGCTCCGACAAGGGCCCGGGCACCAGCTCGGCGGGTACCTCCTCGAACACCTCGACGCCCGTGTCGACCGCGGTGTCCATCCCGGACGCCAGCGGGATCACCAGTCCGGCCGCGATCACACCGCCGGCGCCGGCGGTGAGCACGAATGCGAGAAGAAGTCCGATGAGCTGAGCCGCGGGTATGGTCCGAGTGATCCGGCGCGGCTCGCGAGGGTTCGCCATGGCCATGCGCCCAGGTTACGGGGTGTCACTGACAGGGCACGCCGAAAACCTGCCCGGCCGGTGTGCAGGTCTCGTGCGGAATCGCCGTCACCGATCGCGGGCTAGCATCGTCGGCATGGCAACGAAGTGGGAGTACGCGACGATCCCCCTCCTCATTCACAACACCAAGGCGATCCTCGACCAATGGGGCTCGGACGGCTGGGAGCTCGTGCAGGTGGTCCCCGGACCCGACGGCACCGGTCTCGTCGCCTACCTGAAGCGCCCCACGGGCGGTGACGCATGACCCACGAGCAGCGTCTCGCCGAGCTGGGCATCAAGCTCCCCGAGGTGGCGGCCCCGGTCGCGGCCTACGTGCCGGCCGTGCAGACCGGCCGCTACGTCTACACGTCCGGCCAGCTGCCCTTCGCGGAGGGCACGCTCCAGGCCACCGGCAAGGTCGGCGAGGGCGAGGGTCTGGTCTCCCCCGAGGACGCCGCCCGCTACGCCCGCACCTGTGCGCTCAACGCGCTGGCCGCCGTCCGGTCGGTCACGGGCTCGCTCGACTCGATCTCCCGGATCGTCAAGGTGGTCGGCTTCGTCGCGAGCGACCCGTCCTTCACCGGCCAGCCCGGTGTGATCAACGGGGCCTCGAACGTGCTCGGCGAGATCTTCGGCGACGCCGGCCTGCACGCCCGCTCCGCCGTCGGCGTGGCAGTCCTCCCGCTGGACTCGCCGGTCGAGGTGGAGCTCGTGGTCGAGCTCGCGTAACGCCCGCGCAGCGGCCCGGAACGGGCGTGACCGGAGCCACTAGGGATTCGGTTTCCGTTCCGGGCCATGCGTCGGCTATTCTGAGCAGGCTTCCGCGGAAGGGCTTCGGGCCTGATGCGCGGTGGACTCCATCGGGGTGTGGCGCAGCTTGGTAGCGCGCTTCGTTCGGGACGAAGAGGTCGCAGGTTCAAATCCTGTCACCCCGACCATGTGAAAGGCCCTCTGACCAGCAGAAATGCTGCGTCGGAGGGCCTTTCTCCTTGCTGGATGCTGGGACGCGACGGGAGGCTTGTCGCACCGACGAGGCTCCCGATAGACATGGGCACGTGACAGACCAACGCCGCGCTGCCAGCGCCGTCATCGCAACCTCTCTGACCGTGATCGCCTGCTGCGCCCTGGCAGTGACCGTCAAGGTGTTCGCCGGAAGCCCCTTCGAGATCGACCAGCCCAGAGTCTTGGAGCAGAGGGCTCTGGAGCAGCACGTGGTCGACGCGGTGCAGTACGGCGCACCCAGGACCGTGACCAAGGACGACGTCACCTGCCCGGCGTCGGTCGTCGTCGAGGTGGGACGCACGTTCGAATGCGATGCCCGGGTGGTCGACGACACCACGTCGACGACGGTCACCGTCGAGATCGTGGACGAGCTGGGCAACCTGTCCGCGACTACCGACTGAGGCCCACGCCGAGACGGCCGAAGCGTCGGGTGACGAGCACCGCCGCCGTCCGGCAGCACGGGCGGGAACTGGTGCCTGCATCCAGCTCGGGTGCAAGACTGAACGCCTACCCCAAGCCCGGGAGTCCGAGCCCAGGAGGAGTCCTATGAACCCGTACGTTCTGGTCGGTGGCGGACTGACGACGGCCCGCGCGGCGGAGGCGCTGCGCACGGAGGGATACCGCGGCGATCTCGTGGTCGTCACCAGCGAGCCCCATCATCCGTACGAGCGCCCGCCGCTGAGCAAGGACTACCTGCGCGGCGAGGCGGAGCGCGACGCCGTCTTCCCGCTGGACGAGACCTGGTACCGGGAGCACGAGGTCACCGTCCGCACCAACGAGACCGTGGTCGGGCTGAACCCCGACGGGCACACGCTGACCCTGTCCGACGGCGCCACGCTCCCCTTCACCAAGCTGCTCCTCGCACCCGGGTCCACGCCGCGGCCGCTCGACGTCACCGGCACCGATCTCGCGGGCGTGCACTACCTGCGCACGATCGACGACTCCGACCGCATCTCCAGCATGCTGCTCGAGGCCTCGCTGGAGGGTGTGGGGCGGGTCGCCGTCGTCGGCGACGGCTGGATCGGGCTCGAGGTCGCGGCGTCGGCCCGGACGCTCGGGCTGGACGTCACGATCGTGGGCCGCGGGACGCATCCGCTCGGGCGCGTGCTGGGACCCGAGATGGGCGACTTCTACGCCGGCGTCCACGCCGAGCACGACGTACGCCTGCTGCGGCGGACGTCGGTCTCGGGCCTCCACGGCGCGGAGGGCCGGGTCACCGGGGTCGACCTGTCGGACGGGACGCAGATCGGCGCCGACGTCGTCGTCATCGGCGTCGGCGCGACCCCGAACATCGGGCTCGCGGAGGTCGCGGGGCTGGACCTCCGGTCCGCGTCGGAGGGCGGCGGCATCGTGGTCGACGGCACGCTCGCGACGTCGCACCCGGACATCTTCGCCGCGGGCGACGTGGCCAGCATCCCCTCGCCGCACTACGGGCGGCCGTTGCGCGTGGAGCACTGGGCCACTGCGGAGCGGACCGGCGCGCACGCCGGCCGCGCGATGCTCGGCGCCACCGAACCGTTCGACCGGCTGCCCTACTTCTACAGCGACCAGTACGACGTCGGCATGGAGTACACCGGCTGGGTGGACGTGCCCGGCGGGTACGACGACGTGGTGGTCTCCGGCGACCTGAGCGCCCGCGAGTTCGTGGCGTTCTGGCTGCTCGACGGGCAGGTCGTGGCCGGGATGGCCGTGAACGTGTGGGAAAAGATGGACGCTGTGGAGGAACTGATCAGGTCTCGGAGGAAGGTTCCGCGCGAGGAGCTGGACGCCTTCGTGGGCTGAGCTGCGGTGGGACGATCACGGGGTGCCGCCACTCCGCCGCGTCCTCCTGCTCGCCGCCGCGTCCGCGCTCGCTCTTGCCGGGTGCACGCCGTCCGCCGACGAACCGCCGGCCGAGGTCGCGGCGGCCGCTGACGCCGTCCGGGATCTCCCGGGCGTCGACGACGTCGCGATCACCCGGACCACCACCGGCCCCGAACCCGTCCAGGGCAACTTCGGGCAGCGCAAGGAGCCGGCGCCGAGCACGGTGAGCGTTGAGGTCGCCCTGGTGGGGACGCCCGATCCCCGGGCAGCGGCCGAGGCTGCCGGGGAGGCCCACCGGCTCCTGGCAGCGGCGGCGAGCGAGGTGGACGAGCACGAGAACGTCACCGTGACGTCGGAGTTCGTCGGGTCGGGCCTGACCGTCAGGACCGGGCAGGACACGACGCCCGAGGCAGTGGCCGACGCCGTCGAGGACGGTTACGGCCTGCTCGCGGCGGGGGCCACGACCGTCGATCTCGTGCCGGGTCAGGGTGGCTCGGACCCGCTCGCCGCGTCCGCGCACGTCGTGGCCCTCGCACCCGGCGACCTGGTCGGCCTCGCCCAGGCGGCCGAGACGCTGGACCGTGGGGTCGAGCTGGAGGCCCCGGGCGCCCGTTACCGGTCCACGGCACCTGTGCTCGACGTCGACGCGGTGCGGCTGCTGGTCGCCGCCTCCGGGCGGCCGGGCGTGCGGGACGCCACCTACCTCGCCGGAAAAGGGCAGCTCACGCTCCAGTCCGACGCCTCGGCCGGCGCGCAGAGCCTTGCTGACCTGCGCGGTTGGCTCGAGGCCCGGGAGTTCGCCACCGCGGACCGCCCGTTGGCCTACACGGTCCTGGACGCGGGGTACGCCGAGACGACCGGCTGGGTGTCCGGCGCGGAACCCGCCTCGCACGCGCCCCACTCCCTCGACCCGTTCGGCGGATCGACACCCTGGCCCGACGATCCGGCTGCCGCCGACTGCACGGGGCGGGACCTGGAGGTCACGTTCGGCACCGTGGACTCGGCGGCGGGCACCCGAGGCGCCTCGGTCCTGGCTCGCAACGTGTCAGGCCGGCCGTGCGCCGTCGAGAACGTGCCCGGCCTCGTCTTCGAGAACGAGGCAGGGCAGCCCCAGGAAGACGTCGCGATCCAGCCGTACGAGCCCGGCGTGGTACCCGCCCGCGTGGTGGTGCCCGACGGCGGGACCGTGCTCGCCCCGCTGCTCTGGCGCGCCATGTCGACGGCCAACGACCCGGACACCACCACGACGCTCCTGGTCACCCCGGTCCGAGGCACCGACCCGGTGCCGCTCGACACGACGACGGACGGGACATCCGCGACGGGGCTCGACGTCCTCGACGGCGCGGAGGTCCGCGTCGGGCCGTGGACGCAGAGCGGCTAGGCCCTCAGGCTTCGCACGCCTCTTGCAGTGCACGGTCGAGCCGGGCGGCCGTGGGCTCGGCCCCGCCCACGGCGATCGTTCCCCGCAGCGGCAGGGGGAGCTCACGCTCCACTCCGAGCACGCGCACGGCGAGGTCCGCGTGCTCGAACATGTACCACCCCTCAAAGGACGACAGGTCGCCCTGCGGATCGACGATCCACATCGTCGCCTCACGGTCGGGCGGGATGACCACGCGATCGGAGGTCAGCGAGCGGTCCGGCGCGCCGTCCGCCGCGTTCTTGAGATACAGGTAGTCGTCCCGAAAGTCGTCGGCCATCGGCTCGAACCGGAACACGTCCGGTTTCGTGCTGATCACCGTGACCGGCCACCGAGAACCGTTCCGCACTGACTGCACCAGCACGACGTCCTCGTCCGTACCGAACATCGCCCACAGGTCTTCGCCGGGAACGCAGTCGGGGAGGGTCGCACCGGCCCCGCTGTTGCTCCACGAACCCGGCTCCACCACT
This sequence comes from Promicromonospora sp. NPDC110617, assembly GCF_055598465.1. Taxonomy (NCBI): domain Bacteria; kingdom Bacillati; phylum Actinomycetota; class Actinomycetes; order Micrococcales; family Promicromonosporaceae; genus Promicromonospora; species Promicromonospora sp. NPDC110617. The sequence continues at coordinate 125,943 of NZ_JBVKBM010000004.1, read as the reverse complement.
GCTGTCCGCGCCGCGATCTGCCAGGCCGCGACCCCCGCGACCAGCGCCAGCGCCACGACCGCACCCACGATCCGGACGACCCGCCGCCCGCGCGACCGCGCGCCCGGCGCGGACTCGGCCGACTCCACCCCTGCGACAGTCATGCCCGGACAGTAGGGGCAGATCGCACGGGCAGTCCATGAAAACGCCCTCAGGCGTCGCACGCCACCGGCCGGGCCACCAGGCCCGGCCGGTTCCGCGACGAGATCAGATCAGCCGCGCCGCTCGCGGACCGCCTTGGCGAGGTCACGGAGCAGGTCCTCCGTGGTGTCCCAGTCCATGCACTTGTCGGTGACGGACTGGCCGTACGTGAGCTCCGACAGCGGGCCCGGCTGCTGCGCGCCGGCCTCGATGAAGCTCTCCATCATGAGGCCCGTGATGCCGTGCTCACCGTCGGCGATGCGGTTGGCGATCTCGTGCACCACGCCCGCCTGGCGCACGTGGTCCTTGCCCGAGTTGCCGTGGCTCGCGTCGACGATCACGCCGTTCTCGACGGCGCCGCCGAGTCCGGAGGTGCGCGCCACGCGCAGGGCGGCGGCGACGTCCTCCTGCGAGTAGTTGGGGCCCGACCGCCCGCCGCGCAGGATCACGTGGCAGTCCGGGTTACCCGTCGTCTCGACGGCGGCGGCGCGGCCCTCGGCGTCCGCACCGAAGAAGGTGTGCTCGCTCGCGGCGGTGATGCAGCCGTCCACGGCGATCTGCACGTCGCCGTCGGTCGCGTTCTTGAACCCGACGGGCATCGAGAGACCCGACGCGAGCTGCCGGTGCACCTGCGACTCGACGTTGCGGGCGCCGATGGCGCCCCAGGTCACAGCGTCGGCGATGTACTGCGGGCTGGTGGGCTCCAGGAACTCGGCGCCCGCGGGCACGCCGGCGTCGAGCACCCCGAGCAGCACCTCGCGGGCCAGGCTCAGGCCGTGGCGCACGTCGTGCGACCCGTCCAGGTGCGGGTCGTTGATGAGGCCCTTCCAGCCCACCGTGGTGCGCGGCTTCTCGAAGTACACCCGCATCACCACGACGAGGTCGTCGGACAGCTCGCGCCGGAGCGCAGCGAGCCGCGTGGCGTAGTCGAGCGCGGCGACCGGGTCGTGCACCGAGCACGGGCCGACGATCGTCAGCAGCCGGTCGTCCTCACCGGTCAGCACGTCACGCACCTCACGGCGGGACGTCGTGACGAGGTCACTGCGGGCGGTGCCGAGCGGCATCGCCTCCAGCAGGCTCCGCGGGGCGGGCAGCGGGTCGAGAGCGCGGATGCGCAGGTCGGAGGTGCGGGTACCGAGGTCGGTGGTCGCCTCGGTGCTGGGTTCCGCGGGGGTGATGCTCATCGGGATCGGGGCTCCTGGTTGGCGGGGTCTGGTTCGAGGAACCGGACGGCCCGCCACCGACTCCTGGTCCGGAGCGGCCCGTCTCGGTAAAGACGAAGGGCCTGGACGCGATCGGCGTCCCAGGCCCTGGCTCCGGGTGGAAGGTTGGTCAGGCGTACGCCCGCCGAGCTCCACCAGGAGCCGACGTAAAGCGCCAATACCAACGGATGTCCACGGCCAAAACGGTAGCCCCACCCCCGGCGACTGTCTACCGGATCCCAGGATGCGGTCGATCACAGTGCTCGGGACCTGCGGAGCTACCGGGCGTACCGCTCCACGAACGCTCGCAGGACGCGCATCGGCTCGGTGACCTCCACGGCGAGGCAGCGCTCCTGGACCAGCTCCGCCTCCTCGGGCGGGAAGTAGCCGTAGTCGCGGTAGACGGCGATCCGCTGTTCGATGCCCGGGCCGTCGAGCTCGGGGTGGAACTGCGTGGCGTACAGGTTCTGCTTGATCCGGAACATCTGCACCGGGCAGCCGGCCGACGACGCGAGCAGCACCGCGTGGTCGGGCAGCTTGCGCACCGCCTCCTTGTGCCCGACGTACGCCGCGAAGGACTGCTGGAGCCCGGCCAGCAGCGGGTCGTCCGTCGCGTCCGGGGTGAGCTCGATGGTCACGGGCCCCACCGGCTCGGCGTAGGTCGCGTCGATCACCGCGCCCTGGTGCGCCCCGAGCGTGCCGACGCCGTAGCAGGCGCCCAGGAACGGGAAGTCGCGCGCCACGACCTCGTCGAGCAGCCCGGACAGCTCGGCCTCGACCCGCCGCTGCGCGGGACCCTTCAGCTCCGCGGGGTCCGAGGAGTTGAAGGGTCCCCCGCCGACGAGGACTCCCGAGTAGTCGTCCAGGTCGATCGGCGGCAGCGGCTCGCGCTCGAGGCGGACCCGGTGCAGCTGCTCGGGTTCGAGGCCTCCGTACCGGAGGAACGCCTCGTGCTCACCGTCTGCGGCGAGGTCCTCCGCACGCGTCGCGAGCAGCAGAAACGGCTTCATGACACGAGCCTAGGGGACCCCTGACCAGGGGTCACGTCCAGCGGAAGAGCTTGACGCCGAGCGGGAAGAGCACCACGGTCCAGCCGACCAGGACGAGCACCTGCGCGAGCGGGAAGCCCTCGGTGCCGAACCAGCCGACGGTGAGCCCCTGAGCCGCGGCGCCGAGCGGCAGGTAGAGGCCGATCGTCTCCATCCAGTCCGGCATGACGGACAGCGGGACCCACACGCCGGAGAACATCAGGGACGGGAAGTAGAGCAACATGCCCAGCCCGGACGCCGTCGCGCCCTTCTCGGCCCGCGCCGCGACGAGCAGCCCGAGCGAGAACATGGCGGTCGTCGACAGCACCAGGACGAGCAGCACCGTCAGCGGGTCGGCCGCGAACGGGACGCCCAGCACCAGCATGGCCCCGACCACGGCCGCGCTCGTGGACACGATGAGCGCCAGCACGTTGATCACCAGGTGCGCGCCGATCAGGTTCTGCGGCGGCATCGGGGTGGTCGAGAGCCGCTTGAGGATGCCCTTCTCGCGGAAGGTCGCGAACTGCACCGGCATGGTGGTGAGCGCAATGGTGCCCACCGCGAGCGCGATGATGGTGGGCAGGTAGCTCGTCACGCCCGGCGCCTCGTTCCAGGGCGGCGGCGCGTCGGTCATGGGCTGGGAGAAGTCGGGGATGGCCAGCCCGAGGCCGAGCAGCAGCAGGCTGGGGAAGACGAGCGCGAAGAAGACGCCCGTCGGCTCCCGCAGCCACACCTTGAGCTCGGTGGTGAACAGGGTGCCGAAGCCCCTGGCCCGGATCCCGCGCAACGCGCCCCGTGGGGCCACAGCGGTCTCGACGGCGGTCATGCCGCCACCTCCTCGTTCTCCTCTGCCCGGTACTCCCGACCGGTGACCTGCACGAACACGTCCTCCAGGGTGCGTTCGACGGTCCGCACGTCGTCGGGGACGACGTCGGCGGCCGCGAGCGCCTGCACGACGGCGAACAGCACCTTGCGGGTACCGGTCACCTCGATCTCGTCCCCGGCGGGGACGACGCCGGCGACGTCGGGGTCCCGCTCGGAGAGCGCGGTGAGCAGCCGGGCCGCACGGGCACGGGCGGCGTCGTCCGCGAACCGGAGCCGGACGCCGCGGTGGCCCTCGAGCCCTTCGATCAGGGCGGCCGGCGTGCCCTCGGCGACGACGCGGCCGGCGTCGATCACGACGAGCCGGTCGCAGAGCCGCTCGGCCTCGTCCATGAAGTGGGTGACGAGCAGCACGGTGACGCCGGAGTCGCGGACGCGTTCGACGAGGTCCCAGGTGGCGCGCCGGGCGGCGGGGTCGAGGCCGGTGGTGAGCTCGTCGAGGATGGCGACCTGGGGCCTGCCCACCAGGGCGAGCGCGATGGAGAGGCGCTGCTTCTGGCCGCCGGACAGCTTGCCGAACTGCTGGTCGCGCTGCGCGGTCAGGTCGAGCAGGTCGAGCAGCTCCGCGGAGTCCGCCCGCTGCGGGTAGAAGGAGCCGAAGACGTCGAGCGCCTCGCCGACGGTGATCTTGTCGTGCAGGGCTGCCTCCTGGAGCTGCACGCCCACGTGCTCGCGCACGGCCGTGGGGTCGGCCTGCGGGTCGTGGCCGAGGATCCGCACGGTCCCGCCGTCGGCGTGCCGCAGCCCGGCGACGCACTCGACGGTGGTGGTCTTGCCGGCGCCGTTGGGGCCGAGGATCCCGAAGATCTCGCCGCGGGCGACCTGGAAGGACACGTCGGCGACGGCGGTCTTGGGGGCGGCGCCGCGACCGGCGCCGGGATAGGCCTTTCTGAGGTGGCTGACTTCGACGACTGGGGACGTCATGGTCACTCCTTCTGGGTCGGTTCGGGGGGTCAGGCGGCGCGCACGGGGGCCGTGCGCAGCAGGACACGGAGGGCGACGGCGGCGAGGACGACGGCGAGGACGCCGCCCCCGAGGCCGATGAGCATGGTCGTGAGGCCCTCGGCCGTCGGGACCTCCGCGTGGTCGATGTCGGGCACCAGCTCGACGTTGGCGATCGCGCCCACGACGCCGGTCCGGGTCGCGAGGTCGACGAGCACCGCGGGCACCACGAGCGGGACCAGCAGGAGCGTGCCCCAACCCTTGGAGTGCGTGAACCCGATCCCCATGCCTGCCCCGACGAGGATGTAGGTGACGAGCACGAGGGACTCGGCGACGGCAGTGCCGAGCACCATGGCGGGCGAGTCGAAGGGCAGGGCACCGAGCCGCTGCCAGGTCATCCCGAGCGCGGTGCTCAGCACGCGCTCGCCCAGGAGGGCGAGCGTGGTGACGACGCCGAAGAGCGCCCCGACGACGACCGCGCCGCGGAACACCCCCTCGAAGAGGGACCGGCGGCTGCCGCCGGCGGCGACGTGCAGCGTCAGGATCGCCGACGAGGCGAGGACGCCGAGCGTGATCATGGGCCAGCGCGACGCGCCGAGCGTGGCGTCGAGCGCGCTGATCTCCAGGTCGTTGCCCGCGACGGCGTTGCCGACGGTGATCCCGACGGCGTACAGCGCGTAGATGCCCCAGAACCAGATCCCGATGACGAGACCGGAGCGGCGGAGCCTCCGGCTCGCACCGGCGACGCCGCGCAGGTGCCCGGCCCGGGCGAGGTCGGTGCGGCTCATCGTTGTCTCCTCGATGGTCGGTGTGGTCATCGTCGTCCCCTCAGAGCGGTGGCCGCAGTGGCACGGAGCGCAGCGGGACGCTGAACAGCCAGCCGGCCAGGGCGACCGCGGCCACCCCTCCCGCCAGGCCCAGCAGCACGCCGGTTCTGCCGTCGGGCAGGGTGTCGAGGCCGACGACCAGGGCCGTGACCCCGGAGTGCGTCGCCAGGTCGACGAGCGCGGCCGGGACGAGCGCCGCGAGGATGTAGGCCGTGCCCCGCACGATGCCGAGCCGGTAGTAGCCGGCGGAGACCGCGGCACCGGCCAGGTAGTACGTGGCGGCGACCAGGGCCTCGGTGACGACGGTCAGCGCGATGCCTCCGAAGCCGTCCACGGGCAGGCCGTACTCACGCGACCAGGTCAGGTCCAGCGCCCCGAACAGCGCGCGCTCGCCAGCCGTGTACAGGGCGGTGACCAGGCCGATCAGCGCGCCGCCGACGACGGCTCCGCGGACGGTGCCGGTCGTGAGCGACCGGCGGGTGCCGCCCGCCGCGACGTGCAGCCGGAGGTAGGCGGCGGGGACGATGATGCCGAGCACCATCATGAACCACCGCGACGAGCCGCCGATCTGGGCGTCGACGACGCCCTGGTCCAGGCCCGAGCCGAACCGCACGCTGCCCAGGATGACGGCCACGGCCACGACCACGAAGATCGCCCAGTACCACCCGCCGATGACGCCGACCACCCGTACGGTGACCGCTGCCGCTCGACGGGCGCCACGGCGGTCTGCCGCCCGGACCGCGGCCTCCCGGTCCGCTCCCGTCGCGACGGGGTGGGTCGTACCGGCGCTCATGGCTGCACGCTCCCCGGACCCGTCAGACGGACGAAGAGGTCCTGCACCGGCACGGCGCCCACCTCGACACCGGCGCCACGGGCCGCGGCCAGCTCGTCGGCCTCGAGGGCGCCCTCCAGCGTGATCTGCACGGTGGCGCCGAGCTGCTGGCGGTGCAGCACGCGGCGTCCGCCCGCGATCCGCTCGACGGCGTCCTTCGCGCCGGTGAGGCTGAACCCGCGAGCCCGCATCTCGTCGGCGGTCTCGGCCAGGAGCACGCGGCCGTGATCGATGACCACGACGTCCTCGAACAGCCGCTCGACCTCCTCGACCAGGTGGCTCGAGAGCAGGATGGTGCGGGGGTGCTCGGCGTAGTCGGCGAGGAGCTCGTCGTAGAACGCGTACCGCGTGGGCGCGTCCATGCCGAGGTAGACCTCGTCGAAGATCGTCAGAGGTGCTCGCGCGGCCAGGCCCAGGGTGGCACCGACCGCCGACCGCTTGCCCCGGGACAGGGCCGACGGCTTCTTGCGGACGTCGACCTCGAACAGGTCCAGCAGGCGCTCGGCCGTCTCGGCGCTCCACCCGGGCCGCATGTCGGCGTAGTAGCTGAGCGAGGTGGCGACCTTCTCCTCGGTCATCAGGTCACCGCTCTCGCGGACGAGCTGCGTGCCCGAGGTGATCCACGGGTTCTCCCACGGGTCCTCCTGCGCCCCCTCCGGCCCGACGACGACGGTGCCGCTGGTGGGACGGGTGAACGCCGCCAGCAGCGAGAGCATCGTCGTCTTGCCGGCACCGTTGCGGCCCAGCACGCCGGTGATGACGCCGGGGCGGATGGTCAGAGTGGCGCCGTCGAGCGCGGTGCTCGCCTCGTCCCGGACCATGGTGCCGTTGTCCAGCATCCTGTGGGTCCTGCCGAAGTGGACGACGACGTCGTCCAGCCGGGCTCCGAAAGGTGCGGTCGTCATGACTCCTCCGTGGTCCGCTTGCGGGCGCCGAGCACATAGGCCACGACGTCGTCGGTCGAGATCCCGAGGATGTCCGCCTGCTGCAGCGCGGGGGCCAGGACCTCCTCGAAGTAGCGCTTGCGGTGGTCCGCGAGCAGGCGCTCCCTGGCCTGCGGCGCGACGAACATTCCCAGGCCACGGCGCTTGTAGAGCACGCCCTCCTCGACCAGACCGGCGAACGCCTTCTGGGCGGTGGCCGGGTTGATGCGGAACGTCGTCGCGAACTGTGTGGTGGACATGACCTGTTCCTCCTCCTTCAGCTCACCGGCGAGTACCTGCGCGCGGATCATCTGCGCGATCTGGATGTAGATCGGCTCGGGCCCGTCGAACACCGGCTCACCCCCTCCATTGGTTCATTACTTGACTAATGAACCATAGATGCGGGGGCGGGCGCAAGCATGTCGGGGAAACTCGTGCGAAGAAGAAGAGGGGCGGGACGGACCAGAAGTCCGTCCCGCCCCTCGGCGGTGCTGCGGGCGTGCTCTACGTGTCGGCCGCCTCGGCGGCGTCGAGCACCGCGAGCTCCGCCAGGTCGTTCGCGATGAGCTCCGCGATCTGGATGGTGTTCAGGGCCGCCCCCTTGCGGAGGTTGTCGTTGCTGACGAACAGGACGAGGCCGCGACCGTCCGGCACGGACTGGTCCTGCCGGATCCGGCCCACCAGGGACGGGTCGACGCCGGCCGCCGCGAGCGGCGTCGGGACGTCGGCGAGCTGGACGCCCGGGGCGTCGGCCAGCAGCTTGCGGGCCTCGTCCGGGGTGATGGGCCGGGCGAACTCGGCGTGGACCGACAGCGAGTGCCCCGTGAACACGGGTACGCGCACGCAGGTGCCGGCCACGGCCAGGTCGGGCAGGCCCAGGATCTTGCGGGACTCGTTGCGGAGCTTCTGCTCCTCGTCGGTCTCGCCCGAGCCGTCGTCCACCAGGTTGCCGGCCAGCGGCAGCACGTTGAACGCGATCGGCGCCGCGTAGATCGTGGGATCCGGCAGGTCGACGGACCCGCCGTCGTGCACCAGGCCCTCGATCTCCTGCCCGACGGCGGCCCGCACCTGCCCGGCGAGCTCGGCCACGCCGGCCAGGCCGGAGCCGGACACGGCCTGGTACGTCGCGACCCGCAGCCGCTCCAGCCCGGCCGCCTGCGCCAGCGGCGACAGCACCGGCATCGCGGCCATCGTGGTGCAGTTCGGGTTGGCGACGATGCCCTTGACGGCGTCCCCGATCGCGTCGGGGTTCACCTCGGAGACCACCAGCGGCACCTCGGGGTCGCGCCGCCAGGCCGACGAGTTGTCGACGACCAGCGCGCCCGCGTCCGCGAACCGGGGCGCGTGCTCGCGCGACGTGCCGCCGCCGGCGGAGAAGAGGGCGATGTCGATGTCGGCGAGGTCGTCGGTCGAGGTCGCGGCGACGTCCTCGACGGGCACGTCCACCCCCGCGAACGGGAGGGTGGTGCCCGCCGAGCGGGCCGAGGCGAAGAACCGGATCGCCGCCACGGGGAACTCGCGCTCCTCCAGCAGACGGCGCATGACGGCGCCCACCTGGCCGGTGGCGCCGACGACGGCGACGTTCACACCCTGGTCAGAGATGGCAACCATGTCAGCGCCCCGTTCCTGCGTAGACGACGGCCTCGCCGTCGGACGCGTCGAGCTCGAACGCGGTGTGCACCGCGCGCACCGCGTCGTCCAGCGAGTCCGCGCGGGTCACCACGGAGATCCGGATCTCCGAGGTGGAGATCATCTCGATGTTGATGCCCGCGTCGCGCAGCGCGCCGAACAGCCGCGCCGAGACGCCCGGGTGCGACTTCATGCCGGCGCCCACGAGCGACAGCTTGCCGATCTGGTCGTCGAACTGCAGCGAGTCGAAGGCCAGCTCGCCCTGCACGGCGGTGAGGGCGGCCATGGTGGCGGGGCCGTCGCCGTCGGGCAGCGTGAACGAGATGTCGGTGAGGCCCGTGGCCGCGGCCGACACGTTCTGCACGATCATGTCGATGTTCGCGCCCGCGCCGGCGACGACCTCGAAGATGCGGGCGGCCATGCCGGGCACGTCCGGCACGCCGATCACGGTGATCTTGGACTCGGAGCGGTCGTGCGCGACACCGGAGATGATCGGGGCTTCCATGGCGTTCTCCTTCGACTTCTTCTCGGCCGCGACCACCCGCGTGCCGTCGTGGGCGCTGAACGAGCTGCGCACGTGCACCGGCACGCCGTAGCGGCGCGCGTACTCCACGCTGCGCAGCGCCAGCACCTTGGCGCCGCAGGCCGCGAGCTCCAGCATCTCCTCGTAGGAGACCTGGTCGATCTTCCGGGCGGCGGGGACGATGCGCGGGTCGGCCGTGAACACGCCGTCCACGTCGGTGTAGATCTCGCAGACGTCGGCGTCCAGGCCCGCGGCGAGCGCCACGGCGGTCGTGTCGGAGCCGCCCCGGCCGAGGGTGGTGACGTCGTTCGTGGCCTGGGTCACGCCCTGGAACCCGGCCACGATCGCGACCTGGCCCCGGTTCAGGGTCTCGCGGATGCGGTGCGGCACGACGTCGACGATCCGCGCCCGCCCGTGCACGGCGTCCGTGATGACGCCCGCCTGCTGGCCCGTGTAGGACTTGGCCTTCACGCCCAGGTTGGTGATCGCCATCGCGAGCAGCGACATCGAGATGCGCTCGCCCGCGGTGAGGAGGATGTCGAGCTCCCGCTGGGGTGGGAGCGGGGTGATCTGCTGGGCGAGGTCGAGGAGCTCGTCGGTGGTGTCGCCCATGGCGCTCACCACCACGACCACGTCGTTGCCCGCTCGCTTCGCCTCGGCGATCCGCTTGGCGACACGCTTCACGCTGCGCGCGTCCCCGACCGAGGATCCGCCGTACTTCTGCACGACAAGTGCCATGCGCCTGCCTTCCGTTGCCGGCCTCCGTCTGTCTCAACGGCCCGCCGGGTGGTTGGGTTTGCGGATCGATGGTACGACGGCGGGAATTCCGGGCGCTGCGGCGTTCACCGTGCGGGACGGCGGCGTCTAGCCCGCGAAGACGTCCCAGGCCAGGCGGGCGATCAGGGCCCCCACCACGACGACGAAGACCACGCGGACGAACTTCGATCCCTTGGCGACGGCCATCCGGGCGCCGATGTAGGCGCCGAGGATGTTGGCCACGCCCATCCCGAGACCGAGCGCCCAGATGACGGCGCCGCTGGGGACGAAGAAGAGCAGCGCGCCCAGGTTGGTCGCGAAGTTCACGATCTTGGCGATGGCCGACGCCGGGAGGAACGAGTACCCGAGGAAGCTCACCAGGCTGATCACGAGGAACGTGCCGGTGCCGGGGCCGAGCAGCCCGTCGTACGCGCCGATGAGCAGGCCGATCAGGGCGGCGATGCGCCGGTGCCCGTTGCCGACCCACCGCAGGTTGTCGTGCTGGCCGACGTTCGGCTTGAGCAGGGTCCAGGCCAGCACGCCGACGAGCACCACGAGGATGATCGGCTTGAAGAGCTGGGCCGGGATGTGCGACGCCCCGACCGCGCCACCGAACGCGCCCACCAGCGCCGCGAGCGCCATGGGTCCGGCGGTGCGCAGGTCGGGCTGGACCCGCCGGTAGTAGGTGAGCGCGCTGGTGGAGGTGCCCATGATGCTGGCGAGCTTGTTGGTCGCCAGGGCCTGCACGGGGCTGATCCCGGGGACGAGCAGCAGCGCGGGGAGCTGGATCAGCCCTCCCCCGCCCACGACGGCGTCGACCCAGCCCGCGGCGAGGCCGGCGAGCAGGAGCAGGACGATGGTCAGGAGATCGAGTTCGGGCACCTGTGCATTGTGCGCGAACCTCGCGCTTCGTCCGGTCCTGTCTCGCGCCCGCATGTCGGTGCCGCCCCGTAGGCTGACCTCTTGTGTACGAAGGCGCGGTCCAAGACCTGATCGACGAGCTCGGCCGGCTTCCCGGCGTCGGGCCCAAGAGCGCGCAGCGCATCGCGTTCCACCTGCTGGCCACGGACAACCACGAGGTCAAGCGGCTGGTCGACGCGCTCACCGAGGTGAAGCTGCGCGTGCGGTTCTGCGAGCTGTGCGGCAACGTGGCGGAGGCCGAGCGCTGCCGCATCTGCCTGGACCCGCGGCGCAGCGACGAGGTGATCTGCGTCGTGGAGGAGCCCAAGGACGTCGTCGCCATCGAGCGCACCCGGGAGTTCCGCGGGCGCTACCACGTGCTCGGCGGGGCCATCAATCCCATCGAGAACGTGGGGCCGGACGACCTGCGGATCAGCGAGCTGCTGGCCCGCCTCGCGGACGGAACGGTGCAGGAGGTCATCCTCGCCACCGACCCCAACGTCGAGGGAGAGGCCACGGCGACCTATCTTTCCCGACTGATGGCTCACATGGGAATCACTGTCTCGCGGCTGGCCTCGGGTCTGCCCGTGGGTGGAGACTTGGAGTACGCGGACGAGGTGACGCTCGGTCGCGCGTTCGAAGGCCGCCGTGTCATCGGCAACGACAAGTAGGTGAGGATCACGATGAGCGAGATCACGCCCGGTTCGGACCTCCGAGAGGTCGCAGACCAGGTGTCCACGCAGGCACGGACGTTCCTGTCGACGGTGACCCAGGTCGCCTCCGGCGGGATGCCCGGGGCGGAGCTCTCGCTGCTCGTGCTCGCCGCGTCCGACCTGCTGTCCGCAGGTGCGCGGCTCGCCGCGATCGTGGACGTCGTGCCCAAGGAGCGCTACGAGCCCGACGCCGGACCCGACACCGACCTCGACCCGCTGCGCGAGGCCCTGTCCAAGATGTTCGACGGGTTCGACGACTACACCGAGGTGGTGGACCCCGTGCTCGGCGAGGACGTCGGGTCGGCGTCGCTGTCGGGCGACCTCGCGTGCGTCGCCGAGGCCCTGGCCAAGGGCCTGCAGCACTTCGACAGCGGCCACGAGCTCGAGGCCCTGTGGTGGTGGCAGTTCTCGTACTTCTCGCTGTGGGGCGAGCGCGCGGCCTCCGCGCTGCGCGTGCTGCAGGTGCTGCTGGCGCACCTGCGCCTGGACGTGGAGGACGACGTCGCCGCCGAGGCGGAGTACGACGCCCTCCACTCCTGACGGTCAGGCGACGCGGGTGCCCTGCGGGAGCTGCGCCGTCGGGACCCGCAGGCGGTTCACGGCGACGATCACACCGGCGGCGCCGAGCAGCAGGTCGAACCCGAGCCCCCACGGCCAGACGAGCTGGTCCGTGACCTCGACGGGTTCCACGGGCGACTCGGCCTGCGGGCCGGCGTCCATGTAGACCCCGGTGCACCAGTCCTGCGGCCCGGTGTCGCCCGTCCGGGCGTAGCGCACGCCGTACTGCAGCAGCGCGAGCACGTTGCCGTCCTCGGAGAGCTTCTCCGGGTCGCCGAGCGGCTGCGCGTCCGCGACCACGACGAACGGGTTCGGGGCCAGCAGCCACCACGTGCGCTCGCTGTGCCAGACGTCGACCTCCTGGGTCTGCCACTCGCAGTCGGGCGCCGTGGTCTCCTCCCAGGTGTAACCGGCCTCGACGCCCCACACCCGAACGCTCTCGGTGGTGGTGGTCGCGGGGACCAGGAGGCCGAACAAGATGGGCAGCACCGCGGTGATCCCGCCCACCGTGAGGTAGGTGAGCACGGCCGACCCCGACGTCTTGGCGACGACGGCCGAGAACCCGAGCCCGATGGCGCACACGACGCCGAGCACGAGCGCCAGCATGAGCACCGTCGTGAGCAGCGCGAGCCAGGACACGCCGCCGCCGACCAGCGCCCACACCAGGAACGGGATGCTCGCCACGAGGAACGCGAGCGCCGCGATCCAGGCCGCGGCGAGCTTGCCGAGCACGATCTCCGCGGGCGTCAGCAGGGTCACCTGCAGGGTCGCGAGCGTCCCCGCGTTCCGGTCGCCGTTGATCGCGCCCGACGCCAGGGTCGGTGCCACCAGCAGCCCGAGGAACAGGACGAACCCGACGACGATGCTGTAGACCACCCCGCCGAACGACTCGTCGGTGCTCTCGCCGGAGATGATGGCGAACGCGCCGGTGGTCAGCATCGTGATGACGCCGACCACGACGAACCACACGATCAGCGCGGTCTTCCACCGCGTGGAGCGCACGCGCTGGCGCAGCTCCAGCACCGTGACGGTGCGCAGGCCGTGCCAGGACAGGGACCAGGTGCCGCGTCCGGCGGGCACGCCGCCGTCGGCCGGTGCCGGCTCGGCCACTTCCAGGTCAACGCTCATCGCCGCTCCTCCTCAAGGGCCAGGTAGGCCTGTTCCAGCACGCCGCCTGCGGGGGCGAGGCTCGACACGTCGACGCCGGCCTCGACCGCCGACCGCAGCAGTGCCGCCGCCGCGACGTCGCCCGCCAGCTCGACGAGCACGCCGGGACCGTCGGACTCCCGGCGGTAGGCCGGGCCGTTCTGGTCCAGCCAGGCCGTGAGCGCCTCGGGGTCCAACCCGGTCAGGCGCCACTCGCGCGGCCGGTCGCCGTCGGCCACCGACTGCGTGGCGACCGTGCGCCCGCGCGAGATGAACACGGCATCGTCGGCCATCTCGTCGAGCTCGGTGAGCACGTGCGAGGAGACCAGCACCGTCTTGCCCTCGGCCGCGAGCCGGCGCACGAGCACACGCAGGTCAACGCGGGAGCGCGGGTCCAGCCCGGAGGCGGGCTCGTCCAGCAGCAGGACGGCGGGGTCGTGCACCAGGGCACGGGCCAGGCCGAGGCGCTGCTTCTGGCCGCGCGACAGCACGTGCGCGGGCTGGTCGGCGAGCTCCGACAGGTGCACCAGCTCCAGCAGCTCGCCGGCACGGGCCTGCCCGGCTGCCGCGTCCATCCGGTACGCCGCCGCGACCGTCGTCAGCACCTCACGCGCGGTCAGCGAGTCCCACGTGCCGAACACGTCGGGCATCCAGCCGGTGCGCGAGCGTGCGGCGTAGTTCTGGGTGACCGGGTCTGCCCCGGCGATGCTGATGGTCCCCGCGTCGGGCGTCAGCAGCCCCGCGAGCATCAGCAGGAGGGTCGTCTTGCCCGACCCGTTGGGACCGATGAGCGCGGTGACGCGGCCTGGTGCGGCGACCAGGTCGACGTCGGCCACGGCGTGGACCGGCCCGAACGAACGCCGCACGCCCTGCGCGCGGATACCACCGTCTGGTGTCATGCGGGGACACTAGCGCGAGTCGCCCGCACGGGCCGTCGACCCCCGGGATGAACCGGGTCTACGACCTGGGGATGACGTCGCAGGTCAGGCGCGTCGCGCCGTGCCCTTCACGGCCAGCAGCCCACGCTCGCCGAAGGCGACGTTCTGGTCGATCGTCACCGCGACGTCGTCGCCCGAGAACCGCAGCTCCAGGCGCCACTCGAAGGGGGTGCCGAGAAAGACCACGCGGGCGCGCAGCGTCGACTCGTCGGCCCAGGCGGCCGCGGCCGCGACGTCGGCCGGCTCGCCACGGAGCGACCAGGTGCCCGGGACCCACTCCCCGTGCCCGAACACCACGGCGTGGTCCAGGTCGCCGACGGTGAACGTAACCTCGGTGCGGCCGCCCGCATCGCGGCCGACGGCCAGCGCGCTGACGTCCCGCGGGTTCGGCTCCAGCGCGTAGGTCGTCACCCCGCGCAGCGCGCCCTCCAGCGGGGACGACGCCGCGCCGGCCGGCGTCGCGAGGGCCGGCTCCAACGGGGCCGCCTCCGCGTCCGGCGCCGTCGCGGCCGGGGCGACCCAGGCGGCGTCGGGCAGCAGGGTGTCCCAGACGGCGTCCAGCACGGACTGCAGGTCCGAGAGGCCCGAGGTCATGGTGATGACCAGGTCCTTCTCCGGCCAGACCACGACGTACTGCCCGAATGCGCCGTCGGCCCGGTAGGCGCCGTGGCGGCACTGCCAGAACTGGTAGCCGTACCCCTGGTTCCAGTCGGGCCAGTCATGCGGACCGTTGGGGACCTGCGCGGCCGTCGCCGCCGCCACCCACTCGGCGGGGACGAGCTGCCGCCCCTGCCAGACGCCGCCCTGCAGGTAGAGCTGCCCGAACGCGGCCATCTCCTCGGTCGTGATCGACAGCCCGAAGCCGCCCACGTCGATGCCGTCGGGGTCCTGCTCCCACGTGGCGTGCGTGATGCCGAGCGGCTCCAGCAGGCGCGGCGTCAGGTAGTCGAGCAGCCGCTCGCCGGTGAGCCGGTGCAGGATCGCCGACAGCAGGTAGGTCGCGCCCGTGTTGTAGACGAAGCGGGTCCCCGGCTCGTGCTCCACGGGCTGGGCCAGGATCGCGCGCGCCCAGCCGGCGCCCGGCAGGGAGATCGTGCGGTCGATGCCCTCCATCGTGGAGGCGCTGTGCCCCGTCGTCATGGTGAGCAGGTCGCGCACGCGCAGGGCGCGCAGGTGCTCGCCCGGATCGGCCGGGGCGTCGTCCGGCAGGAGGTCGACGACCCGGTCGTCCAGGGTCAGGAGCCCCTCGTGGACCGCGATGCCGACCGCCGTGGACGTGAAGCTCTTGCTCACCGAGAACATGACGTGCGGGCGGTCGGCGGTGTGCGGGTACCACCAGGCCTCGCCGACCACGCTGCCGTGGCGCAGCACCATCAGGCTGTGCACGTCCTCCAGGGCGTCCAGACGGGCGACCAGACGGCGCAGCGCCGCGGGGTCGAGCCCCTCGGCCTCGGGGGTGGATCGGGGCAGGATCCGCGACATGCTGGAGCACGTCCTTTCGCTCGGCGACGCGCCATTGTTGCGGACCGGGCGCGACGCCGGAAGCCCAGGCCCGGCATGCGATATGGGCTCACCGACGCCCGCGGTCACCCGGTCGGTTCGAGGACGCCGGACGGGCGGTCCAGCAGGCGCCGGAACGCGTCGTCGGCGAGCGACCAGGCACGGTCACGGGCCGTACCCGCCCGGGACGGCGCGGTGCCCGACAGGGTCGCCTCGGCCTGCGCCAGCTCCGCCTCGACGAACCCCAGCAGGACGTCCGGCACCGCGATCGCGCCCATCTCCCGGGTGGCCGACTTGTGGCGGACCAGCTCCTCGACGGCCGACCGGACGTCCTCAGGCACGACCGAACCCGCGACGAGCGTCGGCAGGTCCATCGGCGGCGTGCGCGCCGCCTCCTGCACGCGCATCCAGCGCAGCGTGACTGCCGGCCGCAGGGCGTAGAGGAACTTCTTGGCAGCCCCGGTCGACGCGTACAGACCCAGGCTGCTCCTGCCGACGTGCAGGTAGTGGTTCGTCAGGGCGCGCCGGTCCGTGACGTCGCCGGCCAGGGCCAGCAGCTCGTCGCGCACGGCGGCGTCACCGCGGTACACGATCGGCGAGCGCAGCCACTCCCCGACCGTGGCGTTGCCCTTGACCATCAGCCCGAGCGCCTTGCGCACGTCCCAGCCGTTGACGTCGAAGATCTTGTCCAGCGGCGTCTCGATCACGTCGCGCCCGGGGCGCAGGCCCAGGTAGTCGTGGGCGCGTCGCACGTACAGGAACCGGCAGTCGTAGTCCGAGTCCGGGGACGGGAAGCCCCAGGCCCGGCTGCCGCTCTCGATCGCCCACAGCGCCCGCACGTCGTACTCCCGCTCGACCTGGTCCAGGCGCGCGTCGACGGCCCGGACGACCGCCGGGTCCATCGAGTGGGGGATGCTCCGCATCCCCGGAAGCTAGCGCCCCGACGGCCGCGGAGTCGTGCTCTTTTCGAGCCGCTCCCGGGCCTCCATGAGGGCGAAGCCCAGCAGGTTGAGGCCACGCCAGGCCGCCGGGTTCTCCGCGTTCTCGTTCTTGGCGCCCATCCCGATTCCCCAGACGCGGTCGCGCGGGCTCGCCTCCACGAGCACCCGGGAGCCGGTGCGCAGCAGGTACTCCCGCAGGTCCGGGTGGGCGTCGAACTTGTGCTCGTTGCCGCGCACCACGATCTCGAACCGCTCCCGTACCCACACGGCGTCGTCGAAGTCCCGGACCGTGCGCCCGGCGGCCTTCGCGAGCGCGGGGTTGGGCGCCTCGACCGCCGCGCGCTCCGCCTCCGGGTCGCCGAACAGGCGCGCCTTCTGCGCCATCATCCAGTGCTCGGCGGTGCGGTACAGGACGCCGTCCGCCTCGAACGACGTCTCGAACCACTGGCTGAGGCTGCCCCGGCCGACGGTCCCGTCCGCCTCGGGCTGATGCCCCCAGAAGTGCAGGTACCGAGGCGTCGCGCCGGCCTCGACGAGCATCCGGAGCTCGTCGACGGTGCGGGCGGAGGCGGGTCGGAGCGTCGTGGTGTCGGGCATGCCGGGAAGTGTGCCAGGAGCCACTGACACGCCCGTCGAGGTCAGCCCGCGACGACCTCGACCTCGTAGCCGTCCTCGTTCTCGAGGTAGGCCGCGTAGTGGTCGGGGCCGCCGGCGTGGGGGTGCCTGTCGGGGAAGAGGAGCGCCCAGCCGTGCGTTGCCGCCTCCTCGACGAGCCGGTCCACCTCGCCGCGGGTGCCGCCATGGAGCGCGAGGTGGTTGAGCCCCGGCGCGAGGCGGTCGTGCGGCCCGGCACCCTGCGCCGGGCTCTGCTCGACGACGACGTAGGTGCCGTCCAGGATCCAGCTCACCCCGGCGGACCAGCGCTGGTGCTCGGTGTAGCCGAGCGTGGTCAGGAGCCAGCCCCAGGACCGTTCGGCGCGGGCCAGGTCCGGGACCCAGAGCTCGACGTGGTGCAGGCGGCCGCGGGTCACGGGGCTGCCGCCGCGATGACGCGGGTGAGGCTGCGGTGGAGCAGCCCGAGCTCCTCGGCGGACATGCCGAGGCGCTCCATGATGGCGGGTGGCACGCGCAGGGCCTGCTCGCGCAGCGCGCGCCCCTCCTCGGTGAGCTCCACGGCGAGGGCACGCTCGTCGCGCGGGTCCCGGCGCCGGCTCACGTAGCCGATCGCCTCGAGCCGCTTGAGCAGCGGGGACAGGGTGCCCGGGTCGAGCTGCAGGAGCCCGCTGAGCTGCTTGACCGACAGCGGCGACTGCTCCCACAGGGCGAGCATGACCAGGTACTGCGGGTGCGTGATGCCCATCGGTTCGAGCAGCGGCCGGTACAGCGCGATGACGCTGCGGGAGGCGACGGCCAGGGCGAAGCACACCTGCCGGTCGAGGGCCAGCAGGTCCTCGGGGTCGGGCGTGACGTCGGCGCGGGACGTGACGGTCATGCGGCTCCTCTCGGATCTTGACCAGCGTAACAGTTGGTGTGCAAACTATTGGTACACCAATTAAACGGAGGCAGAACATGCGCAACCGCGACGGCCTGACGCTGGGCTACCGCGTGCTGTGGCGGCTCAACTGGCTGCTCCTGCACGTGGCAGGGCCGGCCGAGCAGTCCGAGGACCGCGATCCGCGGCGCAGGCTGGAGCGCGAACGCGCCGAAAAGGTGGCCCGGTACCGCGCGGAGCACGCCGAGGACTGACGGCCTGGAGCTCAGTGCCCGGCCGCGGTGAGCAGGTCGCGCGACAACGGCGCGATCGGGTAGCTCGCCACCGGGTCGGCGGGGTCGATCCACACGAGCTCCTCCAGCTCCGCCCGGACCGCGATCTCCGCGCCGGGCCGCAGCCGCACCCGGTAGGCGTGGGCGTCGACGACGTGGTCCGGCTCGTTCGCGGCCGGTGCGCCGAACCGGCCGAGGCTCTCGATGTCCGCCGGGTCGAGTCGCAGCCCGACCTCCTCCTCGAACTCCCGGACCAGGGCCGCCAGCGGCTCCTCGCCCGGCTCGATCTTGCCGCCCACCTGCATGAACGCCTCGGTACCCCGCTTCCGGACCAGGAGATGCCGACCGTCGGCCCGCTCCACGACGGCGGCGACGATGCGCAGCGTGGTGATCCCGTCGTCCGTGCTCATGCCTGCTCCACGATCTCGTCGATCACCGTTCCGCCCAGGACCTGCACCACGAGCGACACTCCCGCGAGCCCGCCCGAGACGATGTCCGGGTCGTCGTCCGAGGGCTCGTCGTAGTACTCGGAGGTGTCACCCGGCGACGTCGCCTTCGACGCAGCCGGGCTCGCGGTGCGCGGCTCGGCGGACGCGCCGCTCGCGGCGGCCCGGGCGCGGCGCTCGGCCGCCTGCCGGAGCGCCTCACGCGCGCTGACGGCGCCCGACATCGGCGGGCCGGCCGGCGGCGGAGCCTGGTCCTCGTAGACCGGCTCGGGCTCCGGCATGTCGTAGTCCGCAGGCGGTTCGGTGGCGCTGGCACCCGACAGCCACGCCTGGTCGGCGGCGCTGGCCGCGGACGGGGGTGCGGCCACGGGACGCGACGGCTCCGGGCGACCTGCCTCGGGGCCGGACGGCTCGGGCCGAGCCGGCTGGGGGCGCTCGGCGACAGCGACGGCGCCCTGCGCCGGGGCAGCCGCCTGGCGCGCGCCGGTCGCTACGGCGGGGCTGGAGGGAGCAGCGGCCGACGGCGCCGCCGGGGCCGACACCGTGGCGACGCTGCCGCCCGGCGGCGGTACGTCGGGCCAGTCCGGCTCGGGAGCCGCCGCGGGGGCCGGGGCCTCGCGGCGCGGCTCGCCTGCCGGCGCGGCCTGGCCCGGTCCGCCGACGGACGGGCTGCCGCCGGGCGCACCCCCGCCGCCGGACGGGCCACCACCGGGACCTTCGTCGAGCGTCGCCTCGACCCGGACCCGGATGCCGAGGGTCTGGTAGACGGCCTCCTCGACGGCGCTGGTGTGCCGTGCGTTCGAGAAGGCACGGGCCAGTCCGGGGGCGGCGAAACCGAGCTTGAGCGTTCCGCCCTCAAGGGCCGCGACCTGCGCGTTCGGGCCGACGAGCGACCACGTCACGCGCGCGGCGGCGAGCGCCCCGAGCACCTCCTGCCAGCGGCGGCGGACCGTCTCGGTGGTGACCTCGGGGTCGGTGCCGGAGGCCGGCTGGGGCTCCGGCGCGGCCTTCGCGACGGGCTCCGGCGCGGCCTGGATGACGGGCTCCGGCGCGGCCTCGGCGACGGGCTCCCGCTCCGCGGGCGCCGCCGGGGCGGGGCTCGGCTCCGGCGGTGCCTCGACGGCCGCGGCCGGGGCCGGGGCTTGGACCGGTGCCGGTTCGGGGGTCGGTTCCGGTTCGGGGGTCGGTGCTGCCACCTGCGCCACCGGTGCCCGCCCGGCCGCGGCGGGCTGCTCCCCCCGCTTCTTGCGCGCGTCGAGGACCGCCCGCGCGGCGGCGGCCCCGGCGAGCCCGACCGCCGCCGGGTCCTGGGCCGGGCCGGCGTCACCAGAAGGGACCGCGCTGGAGGGCACCGCACCAGCCGGGGCCGCCCCCGGCGCCACGATGCCACCGCGTTCGAGGCGGTCGATCCGCGCGGCGAGGCCGGCCGCGCCGTCGTCGGCCCCGGGCAGCAGCAGCCGCGCGCACAGGAGCTCCAGGTGCAGGCGCGGCGAGGTGGCGCCGGTCATCTCGGTGAGGGCCACGTTGACGAGGTCGGCTGCCCGGGAGAGCTCGGCCACCCCCAGCCGCCCCGCCTGGGTGCGCATCCGCTCGAGCTGGTCGGCGGGGATGGCGCGCAGCACGGCGTCCGCGGCGTCGCCCGAGACCGCGATGACGATGAGGTCGCGCAGGCGTTCCAGGACGTCCTCGACGAACCGGCGCGGCTCGTGCCCCGTGGCGATGATCTGGTCCACGACCCGGAAGATCGAGCCGCCGTCCCGCGCGGCGAGCGCGTCCACGACGTCGTCCAGGAGGGTCGCGTGGGTGAAGCCGAGCAGGCCCACGGCGAGGTCGTAGTCCACGACGCCGCCGGTGGCGCCAGCGATGAGCTGGTCCATCACGGAGAGCGAGTCGCGCACCGAGCCGCCGCCCGCGCGCGTGACGAGCGGGAGCACTCCCCCGCCCACCTCGATGCCCTCGGCGCCGCAGAGCTGCTCCAGGTAGGGGGACAGCACGTCCGGCGGCACGAGCCGGAACGGGTAGTGGTGGGTGCGCGAGCGGATGGTGCCGATCACCTTGTCCGGCTCCGTGGTCGCGAAGATGAACTTGATGTGCGGCGGCGGCTCCTCGACGATCTTGAGCAGCGCGTTGAAGCCCTGGGGCGTCACCATGTGCGCCTCGTCCAGGATGAAGATCTTGTACCGGTCGCGGGCCGGGGCGAACGTGGCGCGCTCGCGCAGGTCGCGCGCGTCGTCGACGCCGTTGTGCGACGCGGCGTCGATCTCGACCACGTCGAGCGAGCCGGGGCCACCGCGCGCCAGCTCGACGCACGAGGGGCACTCGCCGCACGGGGTGTCGATGGGCGACTCCGGCGTGTTCTTCGCGCAGTTCAGCGTGCGCGCGAGGATCCGGGCCGACGTCGTCTTGCCGCAGCCGCGCGGGCCGCTGAACAGATAGGCGTGGTTCACCCGTCCGCTGCGCAGGGCCTGCATGAGGGGGCCCGTGACGTGGTCCTGGCCGATCACCTCGGCGAACGTCTCGGGCCGGTAGCGGCGGTAGAGGGCGGTGCTCACCCCCGCAACGATAGACGCCACCACCGACACTGACGACGTGGCCGTCCACAGGTGGACGGCCACGTCGTCAGGTCACGCCGCGGTGCCGCCGAGGGCCTGCGGCGTGCGCCGCACGCGCGCCCGCATGACCAGGCCGGGGATCCCGGCGCCCAGGAGGACCGGGAACACGGCGATGATCGCGAACCACAGGAAGATCGCGAGGTAGCCGTACGCGCCGGCCCCGCCGCTGGGGCTGCTGTCCGCCAGGACGAGCAGCACGATGCTGGCCACGATCGCGACGACCACGAAGGCCAGCAGGATCACCGCGATCCAGAGGAGGGCGGTGGCCCACTTCCGGTAGGCGGGGCTGATCGGCTGCGGCGCAGGCGGGTGCTGGGCCGGGTACGGGGCGTGCGGCTGGTCCGACATGGGCCACACTCTCCCACGTCAGCGGCGCAGCGCCCGCCGCGCCAGGCCGTTCCCGAGCCACTGCACCGCCTGCACGATCACCACGATGATCACCACCACGACGGCGGTCACCGCCCAGTCGTACTGCCGGTAGCCCTGGACGATCGCGAAGTCGCCCAGGCCGCCGGCACCGAGGTAGCCGCCGATCGCGGACATGTCGAGCACGCCGACGAACAGGAAGGTGTACCCGAGGATCAGCGGGGCGAGCGCCTCGGGGACCAGCACGGTGCGCACGATCCGGAGGGGCGACGCCCCCATGGCCCGCGCCGCCTCGACCACACCGGGGTCGATCGAGACGAGGTTCTGCTCCACGAGCCGCGCGAAGACGAACGTCGCCATGATGGACATCGCGAACGTGAACGCCTCGATGCCGATCGTCGAGCCGATGACGGCCCGGGTCAGCGGGCCGAGCGCCACGAGGAAGATGATGAACGGGATGGGCCGCACGATGTTCACCGCGAGGTTCAGCACGGCGAACACGAACCGGTGCTGCAGCAGGTTGCCCGGGCGGGTCAGGTAGAGCCCGAGCCCGAGCGCCAGGCCCAGGAACCCGCCGATCAGCAGCGTGATCAGCACCATGTAGGCCGTCTGGCCCGCGGCCTCCCAGAGCAGCGGCGTCAGCCGCTCCCAGTCCGCGCTCATGCGTCCGCCCTCCCGTGATCGTCCACCCAGGTCACGGCGCGCAGCGCCGCGACCGCGGCCTCCACGGAGCCGCCGTCGCCGACGAGCTCCACCGTCAGCGACCCGTACGGCCGCTCCGCGACCTCCGTGATGCCGCCGTACACGACCGTGCCGTCCACGCCGTGCTCGCGCAGGGTGCGCGTGAGCACGGCCGACGAACCGGCCACCTCGTCCACGCCCACGGTCACGATGTGCCCGGTGTGCCGCGTCCGCAGGCGCGCCAGCACCTCGGGCGAGGGCCGGTCGCGCAGCGCCGTGGCGACGAACCGCCGCGTCGTGTCGTGCGTGGGCGCGCTGAACACCTGGTAGGCCTCGCCCACCTCGACGACGCGCCCCCGCTCCATCACCGCGACGCGGTGGCAGATCGAGCGCACCACGTCCATCTCGTGCGTGATGACGACCACGGTGATCCCGAGCTCACGGTTGACGCGCTGGAGCAGGTCCAGCACGTCGCGCGTGGTCTCGGGGTCCAGGGCCGACGTCGCCTCGTCCGCCAGCAGGATGCGGGGGTTCGTGGCGAGCGCGCGGGCGATCCCGACACGCTGCTTCTGCCCGCCCGACAGCGTGGACGGGTAGACGTCCGCCTTGTCCGCCAGGCCGACGAACGCCAGCAGCTCCGCGACCCGCGCGTCACGCTTCGCGCGCGACCAGCCGGCAACCTCCAGCGGGTAGGCGACGTTCCCCGAGACGGTCCGGGAGGCCAGCAGGTTGAACTGCTGGAACACCATCCCGATCCCGGCCCGGACCGGCCGCAGGCGCGCCTCGCTCAGCGAGCCGAGCGAGAGGCCGTCGACCACCACGTCGCCGCCGGTGGTGCGTTCGAGCGCGTTGATCAGCCGGACCAGGGTGGACTTGCCGGCCCCGGACTGCCCGATGACGCCGAAGATCTCGCCCGCCCGGATGTCGAGCGTGACGTCGTCGACGGCGCGCACCTCGGCGCCCTTCCCCCGGCCCGGGAACACCTTGCTGGCACCCTCGAACCGGATGATGCTGCTGGTCGCCGCAGGCATCAGGAGGCGTCCTCCTGGATGCCGGCCAGGATCTCCTGCAGCTCGGCGGCCGAGTTGTCCTTGATCACGCCGGTGCCGCCCGAGGCCTCGATCACGCCCTCCTCGACCTCCGGGGAGTGGTAGATCTCGACGAGCTGCTGGAACACCTCGTTGTCCGCGTCGGCCCCACGGGCCACCCACACGTTGATGTACGGCTCGGCGGCGGAGGAGTCCGGGTCGTCCGAGTAGATGGCGTCCTCGGCGGTCAGGTCGGCGTCGCCCACGAAGTCGTTGTTGATGATCGAGGCGTCGACGTCCTGCAGCGCGAGCGCCGTCTGCGCGGCGTCGACCGGGGTGACGGTCACCTTGGACTCGTCCTCCAGCACGTCCGCCGGCGTGGAGAACGCGCTCCCGCCGTCGCGCAGGGCGACCAGGCCGGCCTCCTGCAGCACGAGGAGCGCGCGGGCCTGGTTCGTGTCGTCGTTGGGGATGGCGATCTCGCCGCCGTCAGGGATGTCCTCGACGCTGTCGTGCTTCAGCGAGTAGAGACCCAGCGGGTAGACGGCGGTCGCCGCGATCGGCGTGAGGTCCGACCCGGTGGCGGTGTTGTAGTTGGCGAGGAACTGCAGGTGCTGGAACTGGTTCAGGTCCAGGTCGCCGTCGGTCAGCCCCTGGTTGGGGAGCTGGTAGTCGCTGAAGTTCACCAGCTCGACGCTGATGCCCTCCTCCTCGGCCAGGTCGGTGAACGTGGTCCAGTAGTCGTCGCCGGAGTTGACGACGCCGATGCGGACCGGGTCGTCGGCCGAGCCGGTGGCGGGCGCGGCCTCGTCGGCGCCGCCGCAGGCGCTCAGCGCCAGGACGGCGGTGACGGCGAGGCCGGTGGTCAGGACGGAGGTGAAACGAGACATGGGTGGTCCTCTCGGGCGCACGGGCGCGGGTATGCCTGTGCTCAGGATGCGGGGGGCCTGCGTCAGGCGCAGGCCGAGGATGGAAGACGACGGCGGGCCACGGCCATCAGCAACGTGGCGAGCTCGGGACGATGCGGGGCGGTCCGGGCGGGACCGCGGGAACGTGCGGCGCTGTCAGCGCTCGCGCATTCGCCCGCCACGCACGCGGCCGCGACACATGGCGTCGCGACAGGTGCGCGACGTCGTGGCGGGGGTCCGGGTGCGGGTCATGCGGACATCGTGCGTCATCGGACGACGTCGAAGCCAATCCCCACCGGGTAAATCCCATCATGCGGACGAAAAGCCGTCCACATCGTGGCGAGCCGCCCGGATCCCGGGCATGAAAGGACCCCTCGCACACCCACCAGAGCTCACTTACCCTTGCTGCCTTCCGGCCCTGGGGGAGTTCGGCGAGATGGTGCCGCACGAGGGGTCTGCCGCAAGCCTAACCGATCCGGACGCCCGGACCGAACCGCGCCGGAACCGCTGTCCGCGACCTCACAGCAGCGGCCCTGGTCTCCGATTCGTTGTCCGAGCGCAGCGTCCGGTATCCTCGTCAGGCCGCGCCAGACTCCGGTCCGTGGTCGCGTGCCCGTCTCGATGCGGCACGCGAGGAGGATTCGCCTAGTGGCCTATGGCGCACGCTTGGAAAGCGTGTTGGGTTAACGCCCTCGGGGGTTCGAATCCCCCATCCTCCGCAGTCCGATGACGCGAGACATCACCGATGTCTCGCGTCATCGTCGTTTCCGGGCGCGCAAGCCGCGTAATTCGCCCACTCGCCATACGACGTTCTGGACGTGCTCACCTGGGCCTGGTCGGGTTGACCTGCATCAACCCCCTGATCCGGAGGAGAGCGCATGTCCATCACCCCTGGTACCGCCGGCGTCTCGCGCCGCACCCTGCTCGGCGCGGCCGGCGCCGTCGGCGCCCTCGGCGTCTCGGCCGCCCTCGCGAGCCCGGCCGCGGCGCGGCCGGCGCCCAGCGGGAGGCCGGTGATCGGCCCCGCCCGGGGCGACCTCCTGCACGCCATGAGCTTCAACGTCCGCTACGACCGCGTGGGCCAGACGCAGCCGGGCCAGCCCGACTACTGGCCCGAGCGCGCCCCGCTCACCACGGCGTTCCTGCGGCTGGAG
This sequence comes from Promicromonospora sp. NPDC110617, assembly GCF_055598465.1. Lineage (NCBI taxonomy): Bacteria > Bacillati > Actinomycetota > Actinomycetes > Micrococcales > Promicromonosporaceae > Promicromonospora > Promicromonospora sp. NPDC110617. Next base: position 100,564 of record NZ_JBVKBM010000004.1, on the reverse strand, counting down.
CAGCCGACGATCCTGGGCGTGCAGGAGGTGCTGTTCCACCAGCTCGTCGCGGTCGAGGCCGGGCTGGGGCGGGACTACGAGATGGTGGGCTTCGGGCGCGACGGCGGCGCGGGCGGCGAGTACTCCGGCATCTTCTACGACGCGAGCCGCCTGACCGTGAAGTGGTGGGACCAGTTCTGGCTGTCCGACACGCCGGACCTGATCGGCTCCGCCACCTGGGGCAACACGGTGACCCGCATCGTCACCTGGGCCGAGCTGCACGACAGGGTGACGGGCCGCGACTTCGTGCACGTCAACTCGCACTTCGACCACCAGGCCGAGAACGCGCGCGTCCGCAGCGCCCAGGTGGTGCGCGACCAGGTCGCGGAAGCCGGCCTCCCCGTCGTCTTCACCGCCGACTGCAACGCCGCGGCGGAGGCCTCCGCCCCGTACGACGTGCTGGTCACCGAGGGCGGGCTCCAGGACACGTGGCTCACCGCCGACCGGCAGCTCACGCCGTACGTGGGCACGTTCCCCAACTACGGGACGCCGAACCCGGACGGCACGCGGATCGACTGGATCCTGGCCACGCCCGGCATCGAGGTCCGCTCGGCGGCGATCAACACCTGGACCAGGGACGGCCGCTACCCGAGCGACCACACCCCGGTCCAGGCCCTGCTCCGCGTGGGCTGACGCCCCTGTGGGCGGCGGCGCCCGACGGGGCGCCGCCCTACACGGTGGGCGGCGCCCCCTCCGGCACGAGGGCGCCGCCGTGGCGCGCGAGCGCAGTCCGCAGGTCGGCCACGACCGCGGACTGCGCGGCCGTGCGCACGCGCAGCCAGGTCAGCACGTAGCCGTCCCCGTAGCGGTAGGCAGCGTGCGCCCGGCCCCAGAGGTCCGCCGGGCCCTGCTCGGTCTTGAAGGCGACCACCACGGCGTACAGGTCGTCCTCGTCGGCCAGGCGCGCGCTCGTCAGGCGCACCCAGGGCAGGAAGAACGACCGGTTGCGCAGGCGCAGCCACCGGGAGTCGACGAGCGTGAGCCCGTGCTCGCCCACCAGGATCCGGTCGTGCACCTTGTGCCGCCGCCGCGTCGCCAGGAACAGCACGACGAGCACCGCCGCCAGCGGGACGGCGTGCCAGACCAGGTCCGACAGGCTCGGCGTGAGCAGCGAGAGCACCTGCCCGAAGACCGCCGTCGCGGCCAGGCCGAGCGGGATCAGCAGCAGGCGCAGGAGGTAGGTCGCGCTCCGGGCCAGCCGCATGCCGGGCGTGGTCAGGTCCAGGGCCACCTCCGGGGCGCCCACGGGTGCGACGGGGAGGGTCGGCGCCGCCGCCCGGGCGGGTGCGGCAGGCGGCGGCGCCGTCCCGCCGAGCCGCTCGACGATCTCCGCGAGCCCGGGCCGGGCGCCGGGATCCTTCGCGAGGCACCGGGCGACCAGGCCGGCCAGCGGCTCGTCGAGCCCCCCGATGTCGGGCTCCGCGTGGACCACGCGGTAGGCCACCACGTCGGCTGCCCCGCTGCCGAACGGACGGCGGTCGAGCGCCGCGTAGGCCAGCACGCAGCCGAGCGCGAAGATGTCGCTGCGCTGGTCCACCTGCTGCCCGGCGGCCTGCTCGGGCGACATGAAGGCCGCGGTGCCCAGGACCGTGTGGCTCGGCGTGTACGACGTCTCGTCCAGCGCCCGCGCGATGCCGAAGTCGATGAGGCGCGGGCCGTCCGACGCGAGGAGGACGTTCGCGGGCTTGAGGTCGCGGTGCACGATGCCCTGGGCGTGGACCGCCGCGAGCCCCTCGGCCATCCCCGCCCCCAGGGCGACGACCTCCGCCGTCGGGAGCGGTCCGCGCTCGGCCACGGCGTCGGCCAGCGAGGGCCCCTCGATGTACGCCGTCGCCAGCCAGGGCTGCACGGCGTCGAGGTCAGCGTCCACCACCTGCGCCGTGTAGAAACCGCCCACCCGGCGCGCGGCGCTGACCTCGTGGGCGAACCGGCGGCGGAACTCCGGCTCGTCCGCGAGCTCGGCCCGCGCCACCTTGACCGCCACCCTGAAGCCGCCGGGGGACCTGCCCAGGTACACGACCCCCATGCCGCCCGCCCCGAGCCGGGCCAGCAGCTCGAAGTCGCCCAGGCGTGTCGGGTCGCCCCGTCGTAGCTCCTCCACCGTTCCCCTTCCCGGCCGTTCGGCGGCCGAGCTCAGTACGTGAACGGCGGGCTGGTCGGTTCCGGGAACGTGACGAAGTACGTGCCCGAGGTCGGACGCGCCGTCGTCACCACCTCGTACGACTCGCCCACCGTGAGATCCGCCGTGATCGTGACCCAGCCGGAAGAGCCCGATCCCGTCGTCGCCGCCGTCGTCGCGGACTGCGCCTGGATCGCGTTCATCTGGCTGTCGCCCTCGGCGACGAAGTAGACCCAGATCTCGTGGGTCACGTCGATGCCCGCGCCTGCCTTCCAGTCGACACCCATCCGGACCACGTCGCCGGTCACCTGCCACCTGGGCCGGAGCTCGTAGCCCGACTCGTGCGCCGTGTACGCGCAGCCCCCACAGGTCCGGGTGTCCGGGTCCGGCTCGGGGGCGGCGGGTTCCTCGGTCTTCGGCGGGGTCTTCGGTTCGGGTTCCGGCTCCGGCCCGACCTCCTGCCCCGGCCCCTGGCCGGTGCCCGCCTGCGCGTCCGAGCCGTCCGAGCCGTCCGAGCCGTCCGAGCCGTCCGTCCCCTGCTCAGCTCCCGCGCGGGACCGGTCCGGCGACGGCGAGGGGGACGGCGTGGGCCGCTCCGAGACCTCGGCCGACGGCTCGGCGGTGGCGGACTCGCTCGCCCCGGGCGACGCACCGGCGCCGTCGTCGTCCGTGCCCTGGCCCTCGGCCTGCGCGCCGAAGGCCTCCGTGATGGTCCCGACCAGGGTGGGCGCGAACGCCACGAGGGTGAGGCAGAGCACGCACGCAGTGATCGCGGCGACCACGGCGATCCGGCGCACGGACCGCTCCCCCGGCTCGGCGCGGACCACGGCCCGCAAGGACGGCGCGGGCTGCCCGGCCGGACCGTCGGGGCGTGCGGCGTCGTCGTCCGTGTCCTGCTCGCTCACACTTCTCCCGGGTAGGTCGCCGACACGCGCTGGGGCCGCATTCCGTAGACCATCTAACAGTGTTCGAGGGTGCAGCGTCCAGCCGCTCAGGGCACCGGGACCAGCCGCACCGCCGGGCTCGGTACCAGGCCCACCAGCTCCAGGAGGGACAGGTTGAGCTGGGCGATCGCGTCGCCGAACGCGCTCACGGGCCGGGCCGCCGGGTCGAACGAGAGCATGCACAGGAAGCCGAAGATCTGCCGCCAGCCCACCGTCATCAGGTAGACGACGCCCAGCGGCAGGTCGTCCCCCATCGCGGGGTTGGACCGCAGGAGCAGCCGCCGGTACACGCCGAGCTGGGCGGCCAGCTCGGGCGGGATGTCGGCGTCGGGCGGACAGGGCGCCCCGGTACGCCGGACCCGGTCGAACAGGGGGACCCAGGCGCCGCCGAGCCGGGAGGCGACGCTCTGCCGCACGGCCGCCCGGGCGCCGACGGCCTGCCGGAAGCCCGGCCCCATGAGCAGGTCGAACTCGGCGCGGTGCGTGCCGCACCAGACGACGATCGCGTGCGTGCCCGCCTCGACCTGCGCCGCGAGGTCGTCGGGGTCCTGCCGGGCCACCGCCGCGCCGAGGAACGCCAGCAGGCGGTCCATCGTCGACTCGTACAGGGCTTCCAGGAGCGCCACGCGGTCCACGCCGGCGCGGCCCAGCTCGACGTCCGCCACGGCGAGGTCGCGGGCGACGGCGGACATCGTGACCCCGCGGACGCCGTCGGCCTCCAGGAGACGGCGCGCGGCCTCGAGCGCGTCCTGTCGCAGATCACGCGCCATCCGACCCCCGTCCCGGGCGAAAACTCCGAAGTGACCGGCGCCGCACTCTATCCGGACAACCGGCTCCGGGGCGAGGAATTCAGGGCTCGACGAGGCGGACCCGGCTGCTGGGCCGCAGCCCCAGCGAGGCCAGGAGACCGCGCATCATGTCGTCGAACATCGCGTCGAAGTTGCCGAACGCGTAGTCGAGCTGGTCGTACGCCACCATGCAGAGCAGGCCGTAGACCTGGCGCCAGAACACCATGATCGTGTGGACCACACCCACGGGGACCTCCTCGGCCACGCTCGGGCTGTCCTGCGTGAGCACCGCCCGGTAGGTGTCGAGCTCCGGCGCCAGGCCGGGGGCGACGTCGGCGTCCGCCGGGAAAGGGACGCCCGCCCGCCACAGGGCGGCGAAGGTCGGCACGAACACGGAGCCGAGCCGGTGCACGAAGTGCGGCCGGGCCGCACCGGCGGCCCCGACGGCGTGCTGTGCGTCGGCGCCGAGCAGGAGGTCGAACTCGTTCCGGTGGGCCCGGCACCACACGAACAGCGCGTGCGTCGCGGCGTGGAGGCGCGCGGCGTGGTCGTCGTCCGGCTGCCGCCCGACCGCGACCTCCAGGTAGGCGATCAGCTCGTCGAGCGTGTCGTCGTGGACGGCGGCGAGCAGCCCGGGGCGTCCCTCGAAGTACCGGTACAGCCCCGGGCCGGCGATCCCGACCTCCTTGGCGACCGCGACCATCGTCACGCCGTCCACCCCGTGCTCGGCGAGGAGCCGGCGGCCGGCGGCACGCGCGTCACGCAACAGCTCGGCACGTAGTCGCTGCCTGCGCGTCGGGGTGGCGGTCACGGTCCTCCTGCGGTGCTGCTCACGCGCCCGTCGTCCGGCGCGTGAGCTCCAGTCTTGCACGCGGGACCGCCACCCCGACGGCCGTCAGGCGCGGCGGCGGGTGACCAGCGCGACGCCGATACCGACGGCGCCGACCAGGATCCCGGCCGCGCCGAGCCAGCGGCCCACGGGGTCGACGGCGGGCTCGTCGGCGGCCGCCGCGGCACCGTCCGTGCCGGACGCCGCGGCGTCCGTGTGGCCGCCGCCGTGCCCGTCGCCCTCGGCGGCGGTGGTCGTGAACAGGGGCGCGGGCGCCTCCGGCTCCTTGCCGTCGTCACCGGCCAGGTCGTCCCAGTCGACGACGCTGCCGTCGGTGTACGTCTGGTGGGCGGGGAGCACCACCTCGGTGCCCTCCGCGGGCAGGGCCCCGACCCGCACGGCGAACTCCTGGTACTCGTGCGGCGGCACCTCGTGGCCCTTCTGGGCCGTCCAGGTGACGCGCGCGGGGGCCTCGTCGACGGTGGCGCCCTCGACCTCGAACGGCTCGTCGAGCTTCTCGACCTCCACCTCGACGTCCCAGCCGGGCAGGCTGCGCGGCGTGACGCTGAGGAACGGGGTGTCCGTGGGCAGGTCGACGACGAGCTGCTCCGTCGACGCGGTGTCCGACTCGGTCGGCACGCGGAACGTGAGGCTCGCGTAGCTCTCGGCGGCGGTCGTGTCGGGGCTCACACCGACGTGGGCGTACGCCGCGGTCGGCAGCAGCACCAGGATGGCGGTGGCGGGGACGGCCGCGAGGGCGCGGCGGGTGGGCAGGCTGAAGCGAGTCATGTGCTCGGTCCTTCGGTACGAGGTGGGTGGGAGGGCGTGCGGCGGCCCGCCTCCCGCCTGACTCCGTCAGGCCGCGAGGCGCATCGCCAGTGCCGACGACGGCGGCCCGCGCTCCGGCGCCACGTGCACGTCCACCCGGGCCGGCACCGGGCGGAGCAGCACCGGCACGGGAGCGCGGCGCACGGCCAGGAGCCGCAGGGGCTCCACCGCGAGCGGCCGGACCAGCCACGTCGCGAGCAGCCAGACGCCCCGCTCGACGCCCACGAGCAGGCCGACGGAGACGAGGGTCGCCGCTGCGTGCCACGCGAGCATCCCGGGGGCGATCGCCGCCGGCTCGGCGGCGCCGACGCACGCCCCGTACACCCCGGGGACGGCGCCGGCCAGGTGCGCGTGCGCCCCGGACGCGATCCCGCCGTCGGGCAGCGCGGACGGCGGGCAGGCGCCGGCGAGGAAGGAGAAGGCCTGGTGCGAGGCGTACTGGCCGAGGCCCGCCAGGGCGAGGCCGCCCGGCCAGCGGATCTGCCGCCGCACCGCGAACGCGGCGGCCGCGAGCAGCAGCGCGCCCAGCAGGGCGATCGCCTCGGCGGGCGGCACATGACCACCGGCCTCGAAGTGCGCGGTCAGGGACAGCGCGAGCACGACCGCCGCCCACAGGAGCGCGCGGCCGAGGCCCACTGCTCCCGAGGACGGCGTCAGCACGGCACAGACCCTACTTGGCGGGCTGGCCCTCGTCGCCGGTCTTGGTCCGCTTGACCTGCTCCACCGGCTCGATCGACTTCGCGGGAACGCAGCCCTCGGCGTTCAGCAGCGGCTGGTCGGACGCCAGCTCGACGTCCTCGACGTCGAGCGGTGCCTCGAACTCCTCGCCGATGAGCAGGTCGATCTTGCGGTCGGTGCGGTCGTCGAGGACCAGCCGGATCTCCGGGAACTGCGCGGCGAGCGTGTACGCCTGCACGATCCCCTTGCGCCCGAACCGGATCTCCGACTCCTGGAGCTGCATCGGCACGTTGCCCTTGGCCACGATGCTGAACCCGCGGTCCGCGAGCACCGACTCGTGCGCGCTGGCCAGGCCGATCTCCTCCGACGCGTTCAGCAGGCGCACCTCGACGTCCGAGTAGGCAGTCGGCAGGGCGCCGTCGGGCTGGCCCTTGATCGGGGGCAGGCACGGGACCGGGTAGGTCTCCTGCTCCCCCACACCGACCGTGGTGAACGGGCGGTTGAACGGCGAGCTGATGGCGCCGGAGTAGACCGCGAGCGCGAAGATGCCGCAGACCGCCAGGAACGCGATGAGCACACCGAAGACCACGGCCTGGCGCTCGTGCTCTCGGCGCCGGCGCTCCACGCGCGCCTGGTCGTACCCGGGGGATGTCACGCGACGAACCTACCTGAGGTCAGCGGATGGTGAGCACGCGAGCGTGCAGGACTGGACGTTGCTGGAGGGCGGCGCGCACGGCACGGTGCAGGCCGTCCTCCAGGTAGAGCGTGCCCTCGTACTCCACGACGTGGGCGAACAGGTCACCGTAGAACGTGGAGTCCTCCGCGAGGAGCTGGTCGAGGTCGAGGGTGCGCTTGGTGGTCACCAGCTCGTCGAGCCGCACCTGGCGTGGCGGCACGTCGACCCAGTCACGGGTCCGCGTCCGCCCGTGCTCGGGGTACGGGCGGCCGTCTCCTACGGCCTTGAAGATCATCGGTCCGTCCTCACTGGACTCGGCGGGGGCACGGTCCGGGAGCGGCTGTGCGAACCTGCCTGCTGACACCGGACGGCGTCCTGAACCCTACCGGAACGCGGATGCCGAGAACAGCCAGGCTTGCCCGGGGCAAGCGGCCCGACGACGGTCAGACGCGTGGTACGTCCCGTCGTCGGAACCCCGTGAACGCCAGCAGGAACAGCAGCGCGGCGACGCCGCCGAGGCCCCACAGGCGGGCCGCCTCGACGTCGGCGAGCGCGGGGTTGCCGACCCACCAGAACGGCGAGATCTTGCGGGCCCACTCCGGCAGGTCGAACAGGTCGGCGAACATGCCCACGAGGAAGACGTACCCGACCATCACCCAGGCCAGCCCCGTCGCGCGCGGCAGCCACGCGTAGAGCGCGGCCGCGAGGCCCACGAGCACGGCGAGCGCCGGGAGGTAGGCGAGGCCCAGCTCCAGGTAGTCCCCGAACGGGACCTCGTCGTACCCCGTCGACGCGGCCCCGGCCCACAGGGCGAGCGCACCGGTGACCTGGACCACGACCGTGCCCAGCAGCGCGACCACCAGCGTGGACGCGAGCCAGCGCCCGCGGGAGACCGGTGCGGCCAGCACGAGCTCGGTGCGGCCGGACTCCTCCTCGCCCTTGACCCGGAGCGTCGCCGCGATCCCGTAGGCCGCCGCCCCGGCGGCGATGTAGAGGCCGAAGATCCCGAGGAAGGTCCGGACCATGTCCTCGCCGCTGCCGAGCAGGGCGGCGTACATGGGGTTGCCCTCGACGGCGTCCAGCATGTTCGGCACCTCACGGATGATGGTGCCGGAGCCGAGCCACATCGCGCCCAGGCCGAGCGCCGTCCACATCAGGGCGCCGCGCTGCTGCACCCAGGCCAGCGGAGCCGGGCCGGTCAGCGTGGGCTCGGCGTCCGCTCGCCCCTTGCGCACGGCGACCAGGCCGGCGTCGAAGTCGCGGCGCGACCCCAGGAAGGCGGCCAGGACGAGGAGCAGGACGATCGCCGCGACGCACAGGCCGAGCGGCCACCACCGCAGGTCCACGAAGACCCGCGTCTGCTGCACCCAGGCGATCGGGGAGAGCCAGGACACCACGCTGCCGTGCTCCTCCTGGACGTCACCCAGCGCGCGCAGCAGGAACGCGGCGCCGAGCACCGCCAGCGACAGGCCGACGGCGCCCCTCCCGTGCTCGTACGCCTGCGCGGCGACGAGGGCCACCGCCCCGAAGACGAGCGCCCCGAGCGCGATGGCGAAGGTCATGGCGAACGACTGCGCGACGTCGAAGCCCTGCGCGGCGACCGCCGCCGCGCTCGTCAGCGCGATGATCACGTTCATGATCAGCACGAGGAGCAGGGCGGCCACCGACGGCGCGTGCCGGCCCACGACGCCGGCGCGCACGAGCTCGGACCGGCTGCTCTCCTCCTCGGATCGGGTGTGCCGCACGACCTGCAGGATGCTCATGACGGCCAGGGTGAGCACCACCCAGAGGATGAACTCGTTCGCCACGGCCGCGCCTGGCGTGTAGTCGCCGATGCCGTAGCCGGGACCGGTCATGGAGATCATCGCGGGCGACGAGACCAGCACGGAGCGGGCCTCGCTGGCGGCCGGGTCGTCGAGGAGCACGTACTCGCCGAGGCCGCCCGCGTAGAGCAACGTCACACCGAGGGTCCACCAGAGGATCCGCATCCGGTCCCGGCGGAGCATGAACCGCAGCAGCGTGCCGGTCCCCGTGAGCGTCGAACCGAACGCCGGGCGGGCCAGGACCGGGGCCGACGGCGTCGCGACGGCCGCGCTCATCGCGCACCCGCCTTCGCGGCGTCGGCCCCGGTACCGGTGGCGGCGTCGGCGTCGAGCACGTCGCCGTAGTGGCGCATGAACAGCTCCTCCAGCGACGGCGGGGTCGCGGTGAGGCTGCGCACGTCGAGCGCGGTGACGGCGGAGAGCACGGCGCCGATCTGCGCGTTGTCGGCGTCGAACGTGACGCGGGTGCCGCCGTCGGCCGGCGTGGTGACCGCGTCGTGGACCCCGGGCAGCGCCGTCACGCCGGACGGGTCGCCGCCCACCACGGCGGTCACGCTCGTGCGGGTGAGGTGGCGCAGCTCGTCCAGGGTGCCGGACTCCACGTCGGTGCCGTTGCGGATGATCGTCACGGTGTCGCACACCTTCTCGACCTCGGACAGGATGTGGCTGCTGAGCAGCACGGACCGGCCCGCCGCCTTCGCCTCGCGCACGTACTCCGTGAACACGGCCTCCATGAGGGGATCCAGGCCGGAGGTGGGCTCGTCGAGCACGTAGAGCTCGGCGTCGGTCAGGAAGGCCGCGACCAGGGCGACCTTCTGCCGGTTGCCCTTGGAGTAGGTGCGCGCCTTCTTGCGGGGGTCGAGCTCGAAGCGCTCCAGCAGCTCCGCCTTGCGGGCCCGCAGCCGCGCCCGGTCGGTGCGGCCGCTGAGGCGGGCGAGGTAGTCGATGCACTCCCCGCCGGTCAGGTTGGGCCACAGGCTGACGTCGCCGGGGACGTAGGTGATGCGCTTGTGCAGCTCGACGGCGTCCCGCCAGACGTCCCCGCCGAACAGCCGGGCGCTGCCGGAGTCCGCCCGCAGCAGGCCGAGCAGCACACGGATGGTGGTCGACTTGCCGGCGCCGTTGGGGCCGAGGAAGCCGCGGACCTCACCGGGACGGACGGTCAGGTTCAGGCCGTCGAGCGCCTTCACGGCGCCGAAGGACTTGTGCAGGTCGTGGATCTCGATCGCGGGTACGGCGCTCGATGTGGTGCTGGTCATGGCTGGTTCGCTCTCTGACGTCGGGATGGAGACGTGGCAGGGCGGCGCTCGACCGGCGGTCCGGTCAGCCTGAGGCAGGGGTGGGCGCCACCTCGTCGGACGGCGGCGGGTCGGGCACGTACAGGAGGTACTCGTCGAGCATGCGGCGAGACGTGAGGAAGCCCTCGGTGAACAGCTCCATCATGGGCAGGTAGCTGCTGGTGAGGTAGTTGCGGACGATGGTGACGAGGTCGGCCGGGTCCGCCGGCGGGCTGAGCGTCACCTCGAGCAGCAAGGCGCCGAGGGACGAGAGCGTGAGGTAGCGGGCGCGCGCGACGTCGTCCCGGCTGGGCCGGATGACGCCGGCGGCCACCCCCTCCCGCGTGTAGCCCACGGCGTCGGTGACCATGTGGTCGATGAACTCGCGGGCCAGCGGGCTGCCGTCCTGCATGGACCGCAGGATGTACCCGACCAGGGGCGCGTTCTCCTCGGCGGCCGCGAACCGCTGGAAGAAGCTCTGGCCGGACGCCACGATCTCGACGTTCTCCTGCTTGAGCCGGCGGATCGTGGCCAGCACCTGCGCGTCGCACTCGGCGCGGAGCTTGTCCTTCGAGCCGAAGTGGTGCATCACCAGGCCGGCGCTCACGCCGGCGTCGGCGGCGACGGCCCGGACGGGCGCGCCGAAACCGTCCACCGCGAACCGGTGGATCGCGGCGTCGCGGATCCGGGCCCGGGCGGTGAGGTCCTCGGGATCGGCCGGTCCGGAGCGGGCTGAACGCATGTTCAACATGCTAATCACGTGTTCAGCCCGCTGTCCATACCCGGGTCAGACGTACAGGTCACCCGAGTGACCTGTACGTCTGACACGTGGTGGGATCAGCCCTGGGCGGTGCCGCGCCAGCGGCCGATCGCGCGCATGACGTGGTAGATGACCAGGGCCGACGCGGTGCCCAGCGCGATGCCGCCGAACTGCAGGTCGCCGGCCGTCCACGTGAAGTTCGCGATGCCGATGATCAGCGGCACGGCCGCCGTCGTCAGGTTCACCGAGTCAGAGAAGTCGACCTTCGCCTGCACCCAGATCCGGGCGCCGAGGATGCCGATCATCCCGTAGAGCATGGTCGTGGCACCGCCGAGGACCCCGGCGGGGACGGTGGCGATCAGCGCCCCGAACTTCGGCGAGAGGCTGAGCACCAGGGCCCCGAACGCGGCCACCCAGTACGCCGCGGTGGAGTAGACGCGGGACGCGGCCATGACGCCGATGTTCTCCGCGTACGTGGTGGTGCCCGAGCCGCCGCCGAGGCCGGCGAGGGTGGTCGCGAGGCCGTCGGCGAACAGGGCGCGGCCGGTGAGCTTGTCGTAGTCGCGGCCGGTCATCGCGGCCACGGACTTCACGTGGCCCACGTTCTCCGCGATCAGCACCAGGACCACCGGGAGGAACAGGCCGAGCACGCCCGGGTCGAACGAGGGCGCGACGAAGTGCGGCAGGCCCAGCCAGTCGGCCTTCCTGACGTCCGTGAAGTCGATCTCGCCGCGCGTCGCGGCGAACACGTACCCGATCGCGACGCCCAGCAGGATGGCCAGCCGGCCGACGAGGCCCCGGAACAGCACCTGGATCAGGATGATCGATGCGAGCGTGACGACGGCGGTGAGCGGTGCGGCCTGGAAGTTGGTCCACGCGGCCGGCGCCAGGTTGAGGCCGATCAGCGCCACGATCACACCGGTGACCACGGGCGGCATGGCGACCTGGATCCAGCGCGGCCCCGCGAAGTGCACCACCGCGCCGACGAGCGCCAGGAGCAGGCCGGTGGCCAGGATGCCGCCGAGGGCCACCGACTGCCCGCCCGATGCCGTCGCCGCGGTGATGGGCGCGATGAACGCGAAGCTCGACCCCAGGTAGCTCGGCAGTCTGTTGCCCGTGATGAGCAGGAAGACGACGGTGCCGATCGCCGAGAAGAACAGCGTCGTCGCCGGGTCGAACTTGGTGAGGATGGGCACCAGGAAGGTGGCGCCGAACATGGCGACGATGTGCTGCAGGCCGATCCCGACCGTGCGTGGCCAGCTCAGCCGCTCGTGCGGGGCGACCACCTCTCCGGGGGTGATGCGTGCGCCGTCACCGTGCAGCGTCCAGCCGAGTCGCATGCTTCTGTCCTTGATCTCGCAACGGGAATGTCGCGCGGATCCTATAGGCCAACGGGCACGGCCGGGTCAGCACGTGCCGCGGTACTCGCTGATCTGCTCGTCCGGCTGGGGCGCGGGGCACAGGAACCGGGCATAGCGCTCGTCGTCGTCCACGTAAAGCTTGAGCCACGAGATGCTGTACCGGGCGATGGTCGTGTCGGGAAAGTTGGGCGCGTCGTGCGCCGCGCCGCGCAGCTCCAGGTAGGCCTTGTCGCCACCGGCCGGGAGCGACTCGTACATCGGCTCGGCGTGCAGGCGCACCCGGGCGACCGTGTCCCGCTCGGCCCCGATCACCAGGGTGGGCGCGCTGACCTCGGGAAACGTCTTGTCCACGTTCCACGGTGTGAGCGGCACGACTGCCCGCAGCGCGGGCCGGTCCTTCGCCGCCTCCAGGCTGCCGCCGCCGCCCATCGAGTGGCCCATCACGGCGAGCCGCGCGGGGTCGATCCGGTCCGCCACCGCGGTGGCCCGCAGCTGGTCCAGCGCGGCGAGGAGCTGGTCGCCGCGGCTGGCGGGCGAGTCGCCGCCGGTGAACGTGTCGATCGTCACGACGACGAAGCCCTGCGAGGCCAGCCGCGGACCGAGCCACGCGATGCCCGCCTGGGTACCCGTGTAGCCCGGCGCGACGGCGACCGCGCCGAACGTGCCCTCCGAGGTGTCGGTCGGGTAGTAGACGGTGCCGCCGCCGAACCCGACGGCGGCCGCCCGGGAGATGACGGCGACGCCGACGTCGAACGCACCCAGCGGCGCCTCGATGCTCGCCTCGGTCGGGTCCGGCCCCCGCCGGAAACCGTCGTCGGCGGAGGCGGCCGGACCGACCAGGGCCCCGGCTGCGAGCGCCGTGGCGGCCAGGGAAGCACGGGCAGCACGAGAAAGGCTCTGCATGACTTCTCCCGGGTGTGTCGCGGAGCGGCTGAGACGACCCTAGGGAACATTCACCGCGACGGCCCGCTGAAGCGGACGGGCCGCCCCGCGGTGGCGGGGCGGCCCGGGAATCCGGCGGGAGCGGCGTCAGCCCAGCTGCGGACGCACCTCGCGCGCGACCAGGTCGAGGTGGTCGAGGTCCGCCAGGTCGAGCACCTGCAGGTAGACCCGCTGGACGCCCTCGGCCTCCAGGGCCTTGAGGCGGTCCACGGCCTCGGCGACCGTGCCGGCGATGCCGTGCTCGCGCAGCTCGCCGGGCTCGCGCCCGATCGCGGCGGCGCGGCGGGTGAACTCCGCCTCGTCCTGGCCGATCGCGGTCACCAGCGCCACCGACTGGATGATCGAGCCGGGGTCGCGCCCGGCGTCGGACAGCGCCTTCTCGACCACCTTGATCCGCGGGCCGATCGCGTCGATCTCCGGGAAGGACTGGTTGTACTCGTCGCCGTACCGCGCGGCCAGGGCGGGCGTGCGGCGCGGGCCGCCGCCGCCGACGAGCACGGGAATCTTCGCCTGCGCGGGCTTGGGGAGCGCGGGCGAGTCGGTGATCTGGTAGTGCTCACCGGAGAACGAGAACGTCTCGCCCACGGGCGTGCCCCACAGCCCGGTGACGACGGCGAGCTGCTCCTCCAGGATGCCGAACCGCTTCTCGGGGAACGGGATGCCGTAGGCGGTGTGCTCGGCGGCGAACCAGCCGGTGCCGAGGCCCAGCTCGACGCGGCCGCCGGACATCTGGTCCACCTGCGCCACCTGGATGGCCAGCACGCCGGGGTGCCGGAACGTCGCCGAGGAGACGAGCGTGCCGAGCCGCACCGTGGACGTCTCGCGGGCGAGGCCGGCGAGCGTGATCCAGGAGTCGGTGGGGCCGGGCAGGCCGTCGCGGTCGCCCATGGCGAGGTAGTGGTCGGAACGGAAGAACGCGCTGAACCCGAGCCGCTCGGTCGCCTGGGCGACGGCGAGCTGGTCGTCGTACGTGGCGCCCTGCTGGGGCTCGGTGAAGATACGCAGGTCGAGAGTCATGTTTCCTCTGGGGCCGTCGGTCAGTCGAACTGGGGGTCGGTGGTGCGCGACCGCTTGATCTCGTAGAAGTACGGGTATCGCGCCAGCGCCACGGAGGCGTCGAACAGCGCGCCCGCCTCCTCGCCGCGCGGGATGCGCGTGAGCACCGGGCCGAAGAACGCAACGCCGTCGACGTGGATGGTCGGTGTGCCGACGTCGTCCCCGACCGGCTTCATGCCGGCCTCGTGGGAGGCCGCGAGCTCCTCGTCGTAGTTCTCCGAGGTGGCGGCCTCCGCGAGCTCAGCGGGCAGGCCGGCCTCGGCGAGCGCCGCGACGGCCACGTCGTCGAAGGCCTTGTCCTGCTGGTTGTGGATGCGCGTGCCGGCGGCGGTGTAGAAGGCGGAGAACGCCTCGGGACCGTGGTCGGTCTGCACGGCCGCCGCGATGCGGCCGATGCCGCGGGAGCGCTCGATGCGCGCCCGGTAGTCGTCGGGGATGTCCCGGTCCTTGTTGAGCAGGTAGAGGCTCATCAGCTTGAAGGTGAGCTCGACGTCGCGGATCTGGGCCACCTCGAGGGCCCAGCGCGACGTGATCCAGGCGAAGGGGCACATGGGGTCGACGTAGACGTCGACGACGGGACGGGCTGCGGTCTCGGTCACGCGCAGCAGACTACGCTCAACCGCGTGACCGGGATCCGATGGGGAAGCCTCGCCACCGTCGTCGTCGGCGGGGTGATCTTTCTGGTGTGCCTGGTGAGTGTGGTCCTCGGTCACCCGTGGTCCGCGGTACCCGGTGTTCTCGGCCTGCTGACGGCCGTGCGCGAGGTGCGCTACCTGCGCAGACTGCAGTCAGGGAAGATCTCCGGCAAACGGGAAAATTCGCATCATGAACCGCATTCCTCGCTCAAAGACTCTTCACGGCGCCCGGGGGGCACGCGGTAGCCTGCCTGGCATGACCGCCGTCCGTACCCACACGCACGCGCAGGCAGTCGACGCTGCGGTGGACCTGTTCACCCGACAGGGGTACGAGGGAACCACCGTCGAGGAGATCGCCGACGCCGCGAAGGTGAGCCGCGCGACGTTCTTCCGCCGGTTCCGCTCGAAGGAGGACGTGGTCTTCGCGGACCACGAGCTGCTGCTCGAGGAGGTGGTGGTCATGCTGGCCGCGACCCGTCCCGACGCGCGGGCGAGCGAGGAGGCCGGCCACGACCTGGGGCGCGGCTGGGACCCCGACGTCGACCCGTACCTCGAGGTGTGCCGCGCGGCGCGCATGGTGTTCGACCACCACGTGGGCCAGCGCGAGACCTCGCTGGCCCGGTACGCGCTGCTGCAGCAGGTCCCGGCCCTGCGCGACCGCGAGCTCGTCACCACGCACCGCTACGAGCGGGCGTTCACGCACTACCTGCGCGACACCCTGCCGCCCGAGCGCTCCGCCTCCACGGCGTCGATCGCGTTCGCGGCCTCGGTGGTCGCGGTGCACAACGCGATCCTGCGGCGCTGGCTGCGCACGCCGTCGCTGGAGCTGCGGCCCGAGCTGGAGGAAGCCTTCGCCGACCTGCGGCGCGCCGCCGTGCTCGGCACCGCCGCCAGCCCCCTGGCGGACGACGGCACCCCGGTCACCCGCCGCGTCGTCGTCACCGTCGTCGAGGGGGTGGCCGGGCCCGACGAGGTGGCCCGCGCCGTCCGGGACGCGCTCGTCTGACACGGGTGGGTGCCGGCGGGAATGCCGCCGTGGCATCCTGTGTTCCGTTAGACATCGTGCAGCAGCAGTTGCACACGTGCTCCGGGGTCGGTGAAATTCCGAGCCGGCGGTGATAGTCCGCGACCCGGGTGCTCCTTCGGGAGAACCCGGTTGACCTGGTGAGATTCCAGGACCGACGGTGAAAGTCCGGATGGGAGGAAGCACGTGCGGCGCGCGCCGTCGACCCCTCGGGGTCCCGGCACCGTGTCGTCGTCGGCGCCCTCGTGGCGCGCCGGCCCTCACCCCGGAGTCCCGTGTGCGGACTTCGGAAGAGGGAAGAGACATGGACTGGTTCCGCGCCGCCTACGACGCGACGTTCCTGGTCGGCGACCAGCAGATCTACTGGCGCGAGGTCATCGGCAACCTGTTCGGCCTGGCCTCCGCACTGGGCGGCCTGCGCCGCAAGGTGTGGGCGTGGCCGGTGGGCATCGTCGGCAACATCCTGCTCTTCACCGTCTTCATGGGCTCCTGGTTCGGCGAGACGGGCCGGGCGGACATGCTCGGCCAGGCCGCCCGCCAGATCATGTTCATCGCGGTCTCGATCTACGGCTGGTACCGCTGGCGGCAGACCCAGCGGGCGGGCGGCGCCGGCACGGTCGCGGTGCACCCCCGCTGGGCCTCGTGGCGGGTCCGCATCGGCCTCGTGACCGGGATGCTCGCCGGCACCCTGCTCCTGACCCCCCTGTTCCGCGCCCTCGGCTCCTACGAGCCGGTCTGGGCCGACGCCTGGATCTTCACGGGCTCGGTGCTCGCCACCTACGGCATGGCCAAGGGCTGGGTCGAGTTCTGGCTGATCTGGGTGGCCGTCGACCTCGTGGGCGTGCCGCTGCTCTTCTCGGCCGGGTACTGGGCCACCGCGCTGATGTACGTGATCTACGGGGCGTTCACGCTGTTCGGCTTCTTCGCGTGGTGGCGCATCAGCCGCCGGGAGAACGCCGGCCCGGACCGCACGGCGGTCGCGACGGCCTGACCGCCCGGCCGGTCGCGTACCGTCGGCGCTCGTGAACGCACAGGAGCGCACGGCCAGGATCGGGATCGTCGGCTCGGGCTTTCGCGCCCGCACCATGCTGCGGGTGCTGCACGCCCTGCCGGACCGCTTCGCGGTGGCCGGGGTGGCCACCCGCAACGCGGCGGACCGCGAGGCGCTGGCCGCGCGCGGCCTGCCGGCCGCCGGGCTGCCGGGACTCCCCGCCCCGGTCTTCGCCTCGGTGCGGGAGCTGCTCGACGGCGGCGCCCCGGACCTCGTGCTGCTGACGCTCCCCGCGGGCGCGGCCCAGCCGGTGATCCGCGACCTGGCCGCCGCCGGCGTCCCCGTGCTCACGGAGACGCCGGCGGCCGGCACGGTCGAGGAGCTGGCCGCGCTGCAGCGGCTCGTGGACGACGGCGCCTGCGTGCACGTGGCCGAGCAGTACCACCTGGAGCCGCTGATCGAGACGCAGCTCACGGTCGCGGCGTCCGGCCTGCTCGGCGCCGTGACCGACGCGCACGTCGCCGTGGCGCACGACTACCACGGCATCAGCGTGCTGCGCCGCGCCCTGGGCGCCGGCTTCGAGGACGTCGAGATCACCGCCCGGCGCGACGCCCGCCGGGTGCTGCCGAGCCCCAGCCGGGCGGCCGACTCCGACGACCTCGCCCTGGTCGACACGGTGCACGCGACGGCGTGGCTCGACTTCGGCGACCGGCTCGGCACCTACGAGTTCGACGACGTCCAGTACCGCTCCTGGGTGCGTTCCCCGGCGCTGCTGGTGCGCGGGGAGCGGGGCGAGCTGCGCGACGACGTCGTGCGCCGCGTCGGAGCCGACGGGCTGCCCCGCCGCTCCGCGCTGGAGCGCGTGGCCGCGGGCGGGGCCGGCAGCCACGAGGGTCTGTTTCTGCGCGGGTACACGCTCGACGGCGAGTGGCTGTACCGCAACGCGTTCCGCCCGGCCCGCCTGCCCGACGACGAGCTGTCGATCGCGCGCATCGTGGCCGACATGGCCGACCACGTGCTGCACGGGGCGGCGGCGCCGTACTCCGTGGCCGAGGCGGCGCAGGACCAGTACCTCCAGCTCGAGGTGCGGCGTGCCGCGGCGTCGGGCGAACGGGTGCGCACCCGGCCGCAGCCGTGGGCGCACGGGCGCGCCTGCCGCCATGCCGAGAGCCCGATCGGGTGAGACGTAGTATCGCTTGACCTGAGATCCGGTACCGGCGCACCATGGGAGGCATGACTCAGACCCCAGGGGTGACGGCGCCCGCCTACGACGTCTCGCAACCGCTCGACATCGACTTCGCCGGCGTGTTCGCCGACATCACGGCGGAGGAGCGGGCCCAGCAGCTCGCCGTCCGCCAGTTCGTGCAGGACGAGGTGCTGCCCGTCATCGACGGCTACTGGGAGCGGTACGAGGTACCGATGGACCTGGTCAAGCGCATGGCCGAGCTGGACTTCCTGCGCGACGGCGTGGACGTGCCCGGCTTCCCGAAGATCTCCAAGATGGCGGAGGGCCTGTCCGCGATGGAGATGTCGCGCGGCGACGGCTCCGTGACCACCATCTGCGGCGTGCAGGGCGGTCTCGCGCTGCGCTCGATCGTGATGCTCGGCTCCGACGAGCAGATCGAGAAGTACGCCGGCCCGATGGCCCGCGGCGAGATCCTGGGCGCCTTCGCGCTCACCGAGCCCACGCACGGCTCGGACTCCGTGGGTCTGGAGACCTCCGCCGTCAAGGAGACGCGCGACGGCGTCGAGGGCTACGTGATCAACGGCGAGAAGAAGTGGATCGGCTTCGGCTCGATCGGCGACATCTCCGTGGTGTGGGCCCGTGGCGAGGACGGCCAGGTCCACGGCTACATCGTCCCCCAGGACACCCCCGGCTACGAGGCCACGACCATCCAGGGCAAGCTCTCCCTGCGCGCCATCCACCAGGCGCACATCGTGCTGAACGACGTGTTCGTGCCGGCCGACAGCCTGCTGCCGAAGTCCCGGTCGTTCAAGGACACCGGCCGCGTGCTGTTCGCCACCCGGCTCGGCGTCGCCTGGGGCGCCGTCGGGCAGGCCATCGCCTGCTACGAGACCGCCGTGGCGTACTCCAAGCAGCGCGTGCAGTTCGGCCGTCCGCTCGCCGCGAGCCAGATGGTGCAGGAGCGCCTCACGAAGATGCTGTCGATCCTCACGCAGATGCAGCTCCTGGTGAAGCAGATGACGCGGCTCGACGAGGCCGAGCAGCTCACCGGGCCGCAGGCCTCGCTCGCCAAGTACACCTGCACGCGCGGCGCCCGCGAGATCGCATCGATCGCCCGCGACCTGCTGGGCGGCAACGGGATCCTGCTGGAGAACCGCGTGGCCCGGCACTTCGCCGACATCGAGGCCCTGCACACCTACGAGGGCACCGAGAGCATGCAGGCCCTCATCATCGGGCGCGAGATCACGGGCACCAGCGCCTTCGCCTGAGCCGCGCGGAGGTAGGGAAAACCCCACCCGCACCCGGTGGGGTCACTCAATGTGCCGGGGGCGCCGGCCCGCCTAGTGTCGTGTCCATGACCAGCGATGACGGCCCGACGCCGGCGCCCCCGCCCCGCACCCTCGCGGACCAGGTAGCCCCCGCGCTGACCTCGGGCGCGGGATTCCTCCGGGGCCCGTACGACCCCGCGACCCGGCGCGCCGTCGCCGCGCTCGCCGTGGGCTGGATCTGGCACCTGACGGCCGGCCTGACCCTCTGGATCCTCGTCCTGGTCTCGGCCGGGCTCGTCCCCGCGCTGGGCATCGGGGTGCCGATGCTCGCCTTCTGGCTCGTCGTCGCCCGGCGGTTCGGCACGGCCGAGCGTGCCCGCGTCGCCCGCCAGACCGGCGTCCGGGTCCCCGCCCCGCAGCCGGCGCCCGCGCCGGCCCACCCCACGTTCTGGTCCCGGCTGTGGGCGCCCGTCCGCGACGACCGCGCCTGGGCCGCCACGCTCCACGCCTTTCTCGGGATGCTCACGACCTGCGTGTTCTTCTCGGTCACGACCGCCCTGGCGGCCGCGGCGGTCGCCGCCGTCGTGTTCACCCTGGTGGGCCAGGACAGCGCGCTCGCACAGTGGTCCGGCCTGCCCTGGCCCGCGACGGTCGCCGGCGCCCTCGGCGGCGCCGTCGTGCTCGTCTGGGCGGCGGCCGCGCTCGCGCAGTACGGGTCGTACCTCATGGTGCGCCTGTCCACGGTGCTGCTCGGCCCGTCCGCGGCCGAGGTGGCCCACGCCCGGGCCGCCGCCGCCGAGCGGGAGACGCGCGTGGCCGAGGCCGCCGCGCACACCGCCCGCGAGCGCGCCGTGGTGCTCACCGAGTCCCGCACCGCGGCGGTGTCCGCCGCCGACACCGAGCGCCGCCGCATCGAGCGCGACCTGCACGACGGCGCCCAGCAGCGCCTGGTCGCCCTCGGCGTCGAGCTCGGCGTGGCCCGCCGCCTGGCCGACAAGGACCCCGAGCACGCCGTCGCCGCCCTGGAGCTCGCACACCGCGAGATCAAGGAGACCCTCGCCGAGCTGCGCGACCTGGTGCGCGGCATCCACCCCGCCGTCCTCTCCGACCGCGGGCTCGACGCGGCCCTGTCCGCGCTCGCGGGCCGCAGCCCGGTCCCGGTGCGCGTGGAGGTCACGGGCGACCTCTCGCCCGCGAGCGCGGCCGCGCAGGCCGCGGCGTACTTCGTGGTCGCGGAGGCCCTGACCAACGTGGCCAAGCACGCGAGCGCGGACATGGTCCTGGTGCACGCGAGTCTCGTGCCCGACGACCACCCGGTGCGCCTGCGCGTCGCGGTGTCGGACGACGGCCGCGGCGGCGCCGGGCTCTCGCCCGGCAGCGGGCTCGCCGGCCTGCGTGGCCGGGTCGCGGCCCTGGACGGCACCTTCGAGCTCGACAGCCCGCCCGGCGCGGGAACCCGCCTGACCGTGGAGGTCCCGTGCGCATCGTGATCGCGGAGGACTCCGTCCTCCTCCTGGACGGCCTCACCCGCCTGCTCGCGGCGGAGGGGCACGAGGTGTCCGGGTACGGCACGGCGGACCAGCTGGTCCTGGCGCTGTCGCGACCGGACGCCGAGCTGCCCGACCTGCTCGTCACCGACGTCCGCATGCCGCCGTCGCACACCGACGAGGGGCTGCGCGCGGCCGTGCACCTGCGCAGCCTGCACCCGGACCTGCCGGTGCTCGTGCTGTCGCAGTACGTGGAGCAGAGCTACGCGAGCGAGCTGTTCGCGCGCGGCGCGCGCGGCCTGGGCTACGTGCTCAAGGACCGCGTGGCCGACGTCGACGAGTTCCTCGACGCGGTAGCCCGGGTGTCCGGGGGCGGCACCGTCGTGGACCCCGAGGTGGTCACGCAGATCATCGCCCGCCATCCCGGCTCCGACCTCGACGTCCTGACCCGCCGCGAGCGCGAGGTGCTCGCGCTCATGGCCGAGGGACGCTCCAACGCCGCCATCGCGGACCGCCTCGTCGTGGGGCTGGCCGCGGTGGAGAAGCACGTCACCAACATCCTGACCAAGCTCGGCCTCCCGCCGGCCGCCGACGACCACCGCCGGGTGCTCGCCGTGCTGCGCTGGCTCGACCAGAACGGATCCCGCTGATGACCCAGCCCGCTCCCGACAGCTACCCCCAGGACGCCGGGTACGCGCCCGGCCCTCCGCAGCGCGGCGCGACCGCCCGCGTGCTGACCACGCTGGGCGTGGTGCTCGGTGTCGTCGTCGTCGGCTTCGGGGCGCTGTTCCTCGTCGACCTGATGATGTCCGAGACCACCACGACCAAGCACACCTACGGCGCCGTGGGGACCGTCGAGCTGGTGGCCGACGGCGACGTGACCGTCACCGCGGCCGACGGCGACATCGCGGTGGACGCCGTCGCGCACAGCGGCGTGCGGGAGCCGCGGTACGCGGCGGACGAGTCCGCGAACCGGTTGGAGATCACGCACCGCTGCGGGTGGTCCGTCATCTTCTCCCGCTGCTCCGGGGAGCTCGACGTGACCCTGCCCGCCGACACGGCGGTGGTGATCCGCACCGAGAACGGCGACGTCGTCGCGAGCGGCGTGGCCGGCGACATGTCCGTCCGGACGAGCAACGGCCGGGTCGAGGCCGCCGACCTCGGTGGCCCGCTGTCGGCCCGGTCCAGCAACGGCGACATCACGGTCGCGAACGCGGGCGCCGACGTGGAGGTCTCCACCTCCAACGGCGAGATCTCCGTGGGGGACGTGGACGGCACGGTCACCGGCGACACCAGCAACGGCCGGATCACCGTCGAGTCGGTGACGGGCGACGCCTCGGCGACGACCAGCAACGGGTCGGTGGAGATCTCGGCCGTGGCCGGGAACGTCTACGCGGAGACCAGCAACGGCCGGATCACGGTGCACGGCGACGGCGAGCCGGTCGCCCTGACGATGCAGACCTCGAACGGCGACGAGATCGTCGAGGGACCAGTGGACCCGGACGCCACCCGCACCGTCGAGATGCGCAGCTCGAACGGCGACGTCGCCTACCTGGACGAGTAGGCGGGCCGCCGCCGGGCAGCGTGGCCGAAGCGCTCAGCCGGTGAACGTGAGCCAGAGCAGGGTGACGTTCAGCGCCACGATCACGCCCGCGACCACCCAGGCCAGCACCTGGGTGGTCACGGCGTTCCGGTGCTCGCCCAGCAACTCGCGGTCCCGGGTGAGCCGCACGAGCGGGATCATCGCGAAGGGGATGCCGAAGCTCAGCACCACCTGGCTCACGACCAGGAGCCAGGTGGGCGAGATCCCGGTCATGAGCAGCACGATCGCGGGCAGCAGCGTGACCA
The DNA here is from genome assembly GCF_055598465.1 of Promicromonospora sp. NPDC110617. Taxonomy (NCBI): domain Bacteria; kingdom Bacillati; phylum Actinomycetota; class Actinomycetes; order Micrococcales; family Promicromonosporaceae; genus Promicromonospora; species Promicromonospora sp. NPDC110617. Next base: position 78,005 of record NZ_JBVKBM010000004.1, on the reverse strand, counting down.
CGCGCCGGGTCAGCAGCGACACGCGGATCTTCAGCAGGCCGGACATGATCTCCGCCCCCGCGTACGCCCCGACGGACGTCGACGCCAGGCCCGAGGCGAGCAGCCCGACGGCGAACAGCACGCCCACGACCGGCCCGAGCGTGCCGGCGATGGCGGCGTGCGCACCCTCGATGGTGTCGGTCCCCTCCCGGCCCGCGAGGTTCGCGGCCGCGAGCAGCAGCATCGCGATGTTCACGCTCCCCGCCAGGATCAGGGCCAGCACCACGTCCACGCGCGTGGCGCGCAGGATGCGCGGCACCGACGTCGACGGCGCGTGCAGGTGGTCGCGGGCCAGCGACGAGTGCAGATAGATCGCGTGCGGCATCACCGTGGCGCCGAGCATCGAGGCGGCCAGGAGAACGGAGTCCGCGCCCTCCAGCCGGGGCACGAGGCCGGCCAGCATGGCGGCCGGGTCCGGCGGGGAGAAGAACAGCCCGGCGCAGAAACCGACCGTGAGCACCGCGAGCATCGAGGTGACGACCCCCTCGAACGCCCGCTGCCCGCGGCGCTGCTGCACGCCCAGCACCAGCAGGGACACCACTCCGGTGATGACGCCGCCCAGCACGAGCGGCACACCGAACAGCAGGTTGAGCGCGATCGCGCCGCCGATCACCTCGGCGAGGTCGGTCGCCGCGGCGACGACCTCCGCCTGCACCCAGTACGCGAGGCGCGCCGGGCGGGGCAGCCGCTCCCCCAGCACCTCGGGCAGCGACCGGCCCGTGACGACGCCGAGCTTGGCCGACAGGTACTGCACCAGCACCGCCATCGCGTTGGCCGCCACGAGCACCCAGACGAGCAGGTACCCGAACCGCGCGCCCGCGGTGAGGTTCGCGGCCACGTTGCCGGGATCCACGTAGGCGATGGCCGCCACGAAGGCGGGTCCGAGCAGGACGAAGAGGCGGGCGCGGCCGGTCCGTGGCTGCGCGGCGGTGCGAGTCATCTGGGCTCCAGAAAGTTCGGGTATCCGAACTCTAACTCGCGAATGTCCGAACTTGTACCCGTCCGGGCCGATCGCCGACGCGATCCTCGATCAGTGCAAAGATGTGGCCCGTGCCGAGCCCGTCAGACCTGTCGACATCGCCCAAGGCCGTGGGCCAGGACGTCCTGCGGTCCGCCATCCGCGTGCTCTCGTCCTGGCCGGCCCTGTGGGTCGCGTTCGCCCTCGCCCACGCCTGGATCATCTTTCAGACCTGGGTCTTCGGGGGGCAGATCCTCGGCGACGTGAACCTGTACGAGTGGTGGGTCCGCAACGGCATGAACACCGGCTCGTGGCCCGTGTTCACCTACGCCTGGGTCTACCCGCTCGGCGCCCTGGGTCCGATGACGCTCCCCGCGCTGTTCACCGACTCCACGGTCGCCTACGACTGGGTGTGGATGGGCATGGTCACCGCCGCCAACGCCGGTGCCGTCGCCCTGCTCGGCCGGGCCAAGCCCCACGGCCGCGCCGCCGTCTGGTTCTGGCTCTTCTTCCTCGTCATGCTCGGGCCCATCTGGATCGGGCGCCTCGACGGCCTGCTGGCGCCGATCATCCTCGTGGCGCTCCTGATCGCCGTGAAGCGCCCGGCCGTCGCGATGGCCCTGGCCACCGTGGGCGCCTGGATCAAAATCGCCCCGGGTGCCGTGGCCCTGGCGCTGGCCGCCACGGCCAGGGACGCCAAGGCCTTCCTGCGCAACGTGGTGCTGCCGGGCGCGGCGGTGTCCGCCGTCGTCATCGGCATCGCCTTCGCGGGCGGCGGTCAGGACAACGTGCTGGACGTGTTCGGCGAGCAGGGCGACCGGCAGCTCCAGGTCGAGGCCGTCGCCGCCACGCCGTTCACGGTGGCCCGGATCTGGGACTCCTCGATCCAGGTCGAGTACGACGACGTCATCTTCACGTACGAGGTGCTCGGCGACGGCGCCGACACCGTCGCGCAGGCGCTCGACGTGGCCCTCCCGCTCGCCGCGGTCCTGATCGCGGCCCTGATCTGGTGGGCGGCCCGGCGCCGGCCCGAGCGGGTCGGGGACATCCTGCTGGTCGGCGCGGCCGCCGAGCTGCTCGCGCTGATCGTCTTCAACAAGGTGGGCTCGCCGCAGTTCATCGCGTGGATCGGTCCGCCCGTCGCGGCCGCGATCGCGCTCGGCAGCCGCAGCCAGGGCACCCGGCGCACGTGGTTCGTGCCCGCCGTCGGCACCCTGATCGTCGCCCGGCTGACCATGGAGATCTACCCGCTGCGGTACGGCGAGTTCCTCGGCGGGTGGGCCTTCGCGACGAGCGTCGGCGCCCTGCGCAACGCGCTGCTGGTGGCCCTGCTCGTCGGCGCGCTGGTCCGGCTGTCCCAGCTCGCCTTTGCCCGCAAGGTGCCGACCAGAACGAGTTGAGGGTCACTTCAGGGGTGTTCCCCATGCCAGGGGCCTGGTGGCTCCGCTACGGTCAGGATTGTGACATCGTGTGTAGCGGTTACCGTCTCGACGCCACCCGTTCCCCGACTCGCCGCACGGAGGACTTCGTCCGGACATCGACGACCGGCAGGTTCGTAGCGTGCGAGTAGCCATCGTTGCGGAGAGTTTCCTCCCGCAGGTGAACGGAGTCACCAACTCCGTCCTGCGGGTCCTCGAGCACCTTCACGAGCGGGGGGACCAGGCCATGGTCCTCGCGCCCGACGCCGACGCGTCGATCGGTCACGTCCCGCCCTTCGTGAGCGGTGCCCCCGTGGTCGAGCTCGGCTCCATCGGCTTCCCCGGGTATCCGGACGTGCGCCTGGTCGTGGGCAAGAAGTGGCGCACCGAGCGCACACTGGCCACGTTCGCGCCCGACGTCGTCCACCTGGCCTCCCCCTTCATCCTCGGCTGGCGCGGCATCCTCGCCGCCGAGCGGCTGGGCCTGCCGAGCGTCGCCGTCTACCAGACCGAGGTGCCCGGCTACGCGGCGCGGTACGGCCTGGGCCACTTCGAGCCGCTGCTCTGGAAGCGGGTCAAGGACATCCACGAGCGCGCGACGATGACGCTCGCGCCGTCGACCGCGACCATGCGCCAGCTCGAGAACCACGGCATCCCCAACCTACGCCTGTGGGGCCGCGGCGTGGACACGCGCGCGTTCCACCCGCAGTTCCGGGACGAGGCCTGGCGCCGCCGGGTCGGCGCCGGGCGCGAGATCCTCGTGGGCTACGTGGGCCGCCTGGCCGCCGAGAAGCAGGTCGAGGCGCTGCGCGTGGTGCAGGACCTGCCGAACGTGCGCCTCGTGATCGTCGGCGACGGGCCCGAGCGGGACGAGCTGCGGCACGTCCTGCCGGCCGCCCACTTCACCGGGCTGCTGCGCGGGGCCGAGCTGTCGCGGGCGATGGCGAGCCTCGACGTGTTCGTGCACCCGGGCGAGCTGGAGACCTTCGGCCAGACGCTGCAGGAGGCGCACGCCAGCGGCGTCCCCGTCGTCGCGCCCGCCGCGGGCGGCCCGCTGGACATCGTCCGGCACTCCCACGACGGCTGGCTGTACCCTCCAGGTGACCACGAGGCGCTCCGCGCCCGCGTCGTCGACCTGGTGGGCGACGAGCGCAAGCGGCGGGCCTTCGGGACCGCGGCGCGCGAGCGCGCCGAGGGCCGCACGTGGCACGACATCTGCTCCGAGCTCATGGGGCACTACGACGACGCGATCCGGGTGCACGCGAGAGCCGGCTCAGCGGAGGTATAACTTGCGAATCGTCCACGTCGCGAACTTCTACAGCCCTCGTTCCGGGGGCATCCGAACTGCGATGCACGCCATGGCCGAGCAGTACCTCTCCCGGGGGCACGAACCCGTGCTCGTCGTGCCGGCCAGACGGGACGGAGTGACGCACGTGGACGGGGTACGGGTGGTCAGCCTGGCGGCGCCACGCGTGCCGTTCTCCGGCGGGTACCGCGCCGTGGTGCGGCCCGGCAAGATGCGAGGGCTGCTGGAGACGCTGGCGCCGGACCGCCTCGAGGTGAGCGACCGCACCACCCTCGCCGGCCTGGGCGACTGGGCCCGTGAGGCCGGCATCCCGTCGCTGATGATGCTGCACGAGCGGGTCGACGGCGTGCTGCGGTCCTGGCTCCCCGGCGGCGCCGAGGGCGGCTGGGCGGCCGACTTCGGCGCGGCGGCGACGCCTGCACTGGCCGACCGCTACAACCTCGCCACGCTCACCCGGTTCGACCGGCTCGTGGCCACCACCCACTTCGCCGCGGGCGAGGTGGAGCGCCTCGCCGAGCGCGTGCGGGGCACCAGGCTGCCGCCGCTGTACCGCGTGCCCCTCGGCGTCGACCTGGAACGCTTCCGGCCCGACCGGTACTCGGCAGAGGCCCGCGCCGAGTACGCGCCGCCCGGCACCGCGCTCGTCGTGCTCGCGAGCCGCCAGTCCACGGAGAAGCGGCCCGACCTCGCGATCGACGCCGCCGCTCAGCTCGTGCGCGACGGACGCCCCGTGCGGCTCGTCGTGGCCGGCTCCGGACCGCTCCTGCAGAAGATGCGGCGCCGGGCCGAGGCCGCCGGGCTCCCCCACCGGTTCCTCTCGTTCATCCCCGACCGCGACCGGCTCGCAACCCTGCTGGCCTGCGCCGACGCGGTCATCGCCCCGGGGCCTATCGAGACGTTCGGCCTCGCGGCGCTGGAGGCCCTGGCCTCAGGCACGCCCGTGGTCTGCAGCTCGTCGAGCGCGCTCCCCGAGGTGGTCGGCACTGCCGGGGCCGCCGCGCCGCCGGAGGCGTCGGCGCTCGCCCTCGCGCTGCACGAGGTGCTCGACCGCGACGTGGAGGTGCGGCGCAAGGAGGCCCGCGCCCGCGCCGAGCTCTTCCCCTGGAGCGCCACCGGCGACGCGATGATCGACCTGCACTCACGCAAGGCCTTCGACCTGGCGGACGCCGGCACCGGAGGGCGACGGTGAGATGACGGCGCCGGCGGGACGCGAGAGCTGCTTCCGACTGGTCGCGCTCGGTGACTCGATCACCGCGGGCGTGGGTGACACCGTCGGCCCGGACGCCGTTCACGGCCCCGGCTGGGCCGCACACCTCGCCGCCGTGCTCGGCGTGGCGGAGTTCTCGAACCTCGCCACCAACGGCGCCCGCTCCCGCGACGTCGCGGACACCCAGCTCGACGCCGCGCTCGCGCTCCGCCCCCGGCTCGCCACCGTGCTGGTGGGCGGGAACGACGTGCTGCGCAGCGACTTCGACGCCCGGTTCACGCTGGCCGACCTCCACCGCTGCGTCGGCGAGCTGCGCCGGGCCGGGACCGACGTCGTGCTCGTGCGGCTCCCCGTGATCGGTCTCTTCGAGCTCACGCCCCGGCTGGTCCGCCACGTGATGCGGCGCCGGGTCGCCGCGATCAACGCGGCGGTCGACGAGGTGGCCGGATCGGCCGCCCCGGCGAGATCGGTCGGTGGCACCGAGATCGGTCCGTCAACCGACCGGTCTCAGAGCGACCGACCGAACTCATACCCGATCCGGCTCGGCCGGGTGGTCGTGGTCGACGCCGCCGCGGCGATCGCCCCGGCCGGTGCCAAGGCCTGGCACATCGACCGGGTGCACCCCTCGCCCGCCGGGCACCGGCGGCTGGCGCTCGGCGTCGCGACCGCCCTGGCCGACGTCGATCCGGCCTACGCGGCGGCCGCCCGCGCCGCCCGGCTGCCCGCGGCACCCGACCCGCCGTCGGCACGCCAGCGTCTGGTCTGGCTCCTGCGGGCCGGGCTGCCGTGGTGCGTGCGCCGGGGCCGGGACTTCCTCCCGGGCCTGCTCCGCTCCGTGGTGCACGACCTGCGGTCCGAGCGGGCGTTCGAGCCCGGGAGCATGGTCACGAGCCTCGCCGACTCGGGCCTGGATCCTCGCCGGAGGATCGGCCGGGGCTGACCGGCCGCATGGCGTCGATGATGCGCGTCCAGTTGTCGCCGCCGTGACCGTGGTCGCGGGCCCAGGTGTAGTACGCCCGGACCGCGGCGGGCAGGCCGGTGTCGACCCCCGCGGCCTCGCTCGCGGCCACGATGTGGTCGGCGGTCGCGCCCATCATCGTCACGGTGCTCAGGTGCCCCGGGTGCTCGCCGGCCTCGAGCTCCGCGGCCGGGTTCCCGCCCACCTCCAGCATCTCCGCCGTGCCCGACAGGGTCTGCACGAGCTCGGGCAGGGCCGCCGTCGGCCGCACGCCCGCGGTCTCCAGCAGCGCCGTGGCGTGCATGAGCGCCGCGAGCGAGGTGAGGAACACGTCGAGGTTGGCCTGGTACATGAGCTGCGCCAGCCCGGGGTCCGCCCCGAGGTAGCGCGGCGTGCCGATCGTGCTCAGCGCCGCCCGATGAGCCTCCAGCAGCTCGGCCGGGCCGCTGTAGTAGACGTACGCCGCCTCCGTGCCCACCATCGGCGCGGGGTTCATCACGCCGCCGGTCAGGAACCGGGCGCCGTGCTCCGCCGCCCAGGCGGCGGCCTCGCGGGACCGGTCGGGCGAGTCAGAGCTGAGGTTCACGAGCGTGCGGCCCGCGAGCGCCGGCGGCGCCGCCGCCGTCGCCGCCGCCGTCGCCGTCGCCGTCGCCGTCGCCGTCGCCGTCGCCGTCGCCGTCGCCGTCGGGCCGAGGATGTCGTACATGGCCTGGTAGTCGGTCAGGCTGAGGAGCACCAGGTCGCTCGCGGCCACGGCGTCGGCGGGCGTGGCCGCGAGGCGCGCACCCGCGGCGACGACGTCGGCCGCACGGCTCGGCGTCCGGTTCCAGACGGTGACGGGGTGGCCCGCGGCGAGCAGCGAGCGGACCATCGCCTGGCCCATGGGGCCCAGGCCGATGAGAGTGACGGGGGCGCTCATCGCACGACCTCCGTCCGGCCCGCCCGGAGGCTCTCGTAGAGGCGTGCGAAGCCCTCGGCGCCGTGGCCGGCCGCGATCTGGCGGCTGATGAGCTCCTGGACGGCGGCGACGGGTGCGGGGTCGACGCCCTGCTCCTCGCTGGCGCGCACGATGTGGCTCAGGTCGGAGAAGTCCAGGCTCTGCTGACCGGGGACGGTGTAGTCGCCGCCGTCGACCACCGCGGCGTCGTGGGCGAAGCCGGCCGTCATCGCGCTGAGGAACGGCGTGGCGCGGGCCGCGAACTCGGTCGCACTCACACCCACGGAGCCGACCATGGCGGCCCCGTGCAGGAAGCCCGCGAACATCGTGTACATGCCCGACAGCATGGCGAGGTCGTACAGGGAGGCCAGACCGCTGTCGGCGCCGTCGTACGTGCTGGTCGCCCAGCGGTCGAGCACGGACTTGGCGGCGTCGAACACCTCTGCGGAGCCGCTGTACAGGATCGACGCCTCGGTGGTGCCGATCATCGGCGGGGTGGCCATGATCGCGCCGTCGAGGTGGTCGACGCCGTGCCGCGCCGCCCAGTCGGCGAGCTCGCGGGCCTCGTTCGGGGTGGTGGTCGTGAGGTTGATCAGCGTGCCGCCCCGCATCGTGCCGATGACGGGGTCGAGCGTCTGGTGCACCGAGGCGTGGTCGAGCAGGCAGGCCACGACCAGCCGGTGCGCGGTCACCGCGCCGGCGATGTCTGACGGCGCCGTGGCCCCGCGGGCGACCAGGTCGGCGGCACGGGCGGGGGTGCGGTTCCAGATGGCGGTGGGATGGCCGGCGTCGAGCAGCGCGGCGGCCAGGGCGCTGCCCATCGCGCCCAGTCCGAGCACCGTGACGCCGGTGCTCTCGGGGGTGGTCATGGTTCGTCTCCTCAGGTCGGTGGGGACCTGACCATGCTCACCGGGCGACGTACCATCACGGAAGTACCCACTATTTACTGGGGTACTTACCTTTTGGTACGTACGTCGACCCGAGGAGCGCACGATGGCGAAGGCACCCCGCAACGGCCCCTACATCTGCGGCATCGATGCCGCGCTCGACGTGGTGAGCGGCAAGTGGAAGGGGCTGATCCTCTGGGAGCTCGACGAGCACGGTGTGCGCCGGTTCGCCGAGCTGCGGCGTGGGCTCCCGGGCGTGAGCGAGAAGGTGCTGACCCAGCACCTGCGCGAGATGGAGGCGGACGGCCTGGTGACCCGGCGGGTGCACGCCGCGGTACCGCCCCGCGTCGAGTACTCGCTGACGGAGCACGGCCGGACGCTCAACGCGGCGCTCGCGCCGCTCGGGGCCTGGGGTGTGGACCGGCTCCGGCGGGAGCGGTCGGAGCTGGTCGAGCACCGCGACGCGGCGGCGCTGCCGCGGCCCTAGCAGGTCTGCGCCGGGCCCGGCCGCGCAGGTGATGCCGGGGTCGCGTCCATCCCGGCGAGCGAGGCGAGCAGCCGGAGCTGGTCGTCGGCGGAACCGGGCTGCGGCGTGAACACGATCATGACGGGGCCCGGGCTGCCGGGCAGCGGGTACGCGTCCCACTCCATCGCGATGTCGCCGACCCTCGGGTGGTGGATCAGCTTGGCGCCGTGCACGCTCTCGCGCACCTCGTGCCGCGCCCACAGGCGGCGGAACTCCGCGCTGCGGATGCTGAGCTCGCCCACCACGGCGACGGCGCGCGGATGGTCCGGGTCGGCGGCGACGGCGGTGCGCAGCATGCCGATGTAGTCGAGGGCCGTCGTCTCCCAGTCCGCGCAACGCAGCCGGTTCCCGTCCTCGTCGAACAGGGCGGTCAGGAAGTTGCGGCGCTCCGGCGGATAGTCCGCCGGGTCGCCGAGCAGTTCGGCGGCGAGGTCGTTCCACGCGAGGACGTCGAGGTGGCGGCCGAGCACCACGGCCGGCACCCCCAGGTGGCGCAGCAGGCGCTCCGTACTCTCGGGCACCCGCTCGGGCCGACGCCGGACGGGCGGCGCGGGCTGCCGGGTGGCCCGCGCCAGCATGAGCATGTGGCGCCGCTCGATCTCGTCGAGCTCCAGGGCGTCCGCGAGCGAGTCAAGCACGGCGTCGGACGGGCGCACGTTCCGGCCCTGCTCCAGCCGCTGGTAGTAGTCGGTGCTGAGCCCGGCGAGCATCGCGACCTCCTCGCGCCGCAGCCCGTCGACCTTGCGCCGCGGGCCGGGCTCCAGCCCCAGGTCCTCCGGCGTGGTGCGCCCGCGCCGGGACCGCAGGAAGTCGCCGAGCTCGCGCGCGTACGTCTGTTCCGCCGTCATGCTTCCCAGTGTGCGCCCGCGTCGCCCGGCCAGGGTGGTCCTGCCAGACCGAGGGAGGCGAGGACGCGTGGGGCGCGGCCGGCGCGATCTAACGTCGCCGACCATGAACCCGTGGAACACCTCCGACATCCCTGACCAGACCGGCCGCCTCGCCGTCGTGACCGGGGCGAACTCCGGCCTCGGCCGCGTGACGGCGACCGAGCTCGCGCGGCACGGCGCCGACGCTGTCCTCGCCGTCCGGAACGTCGCGGCGGGCGAGGACGCCGCACGCGCCATCGCGGCGGCCGTACCGGGCGCCAAGCTCCGGGTGCGGTCGCTCGACCTGGCCTCGCTCGCGTCGGTGCGGACGTTCGCCGACCGCCTCACCGAGGAGCTCGGCCGGATCGACCTGCTCGTCAACAACGCCGGTCTCGTGCTCCTGGGGCCGCGGCGGACGACGTCCGACGGCTTCGAGCTGCACCTCGGCACCAACATGCTGGGCCACTTCGCGCTCACGGGGCTGCTGCTCCCGCTGCTCGCCCGCGGGGACGCGCCGCGCGTCGTCTCGCTCAGCTCGATCACCCACAAGACCGCGCACCTCGACTTCGACGACCTCATGGTCGAGCGCGACTACCGCGCCTCCCCGGCCTACGGGGCGTCGAAGCTCGCGAACACCGTGTTCGGCATCGAGCTGGACCGGCGCCTGCGCTCCGCGGGCTCGCCGGTGCTGAGCGCGCTCGCCCACCCGGGCCTCTCCGGCACGAACCTCACACCGCGCGCCTGGGCGGACCGGGGCCGGGCCGGCGGCCTCGTGGCACGGCTGGGCCTGCTCGTGACCCAGCCCGTCGAGCGCGGCGCGCTCCCCCAGCTCCACGCCGCGACGGCGACCGGGGTGCGCGGCGGGCAGTTCTTCGGCCCCGCCGGGTTCCGGGAGGTCCGCGGGCGCGTCGCGGAGGTGCGCCCGTCCGCCGAGGCGACCGATCCCGCCGTCGGACGGCGGCTGTGGACGACCGCGCAGGAGCTGACCGGGGTGGTGTACCCGTAGGCCCCGGGGAAATGCCGGCCGAGGTCAGGCCAGCGGCATCAGGCCGCGCTCGGCGAACACCTTCTTGGCGACGGCGACGGCGTTCAGGGCCCGCGGGAACCCGCAGTAGACGGAGCTGTGCAGAAAGACCTCGATGATCTGCTGCGGGGTGAGCCCGACCTTCAGCGACGCGCCGATGTGCACCTCGAGCTGCGGCTCGCTGCCCCCCATCGCGGTGAGCATCCCGAGGGTCACGAGCTGCCGCTGCTGCGGGTCCAGCTCGGGCCGGGACAGGATGTCCCCGTAGCCCCACGCGACGATCTGGTGGCCGAGCTCGGGAGCGATGTCGGCCAGCGACTCGATGACGCCATGGCCCGCGCCGTCGTGGAACGCGTCGAGGGCTGCCTTGCCGGATGCGAACCGCTCCGCGCGCAACGTCTCGTTGTCAGACATCGATTTTCTCCTTCTGACTGCCTGCAGGGGTGCTGTCGGCTCGTTCGAGGGTGAGCGCCGGTGGGCGCGATCCCCAGTCCAGCCCATGACCGGCCGGGGACGCAAGATCTCGCGGGTGATATATGCCCTGGTCAACTGGTCTTTCCGGGGCTGGGCGGCCCAACGTCCCTGGTGAGGGCCGAACCCGGCATCTCAGTACATCTCGACAGCGGGCAGGCCGAGCACAAGAATCACCCCATGGACGCGGGGCTGCGGGCGACGGCGGAGCGGGCGCTGGAGCGAGCCCTGGGCCACCAGCGATGGCGCGTCGACGGGGAGAAGGTCATCGCCACGTTCGCGTTCGGTGGCTCCCTGGCGATCAACGCGACGGCCTGGGAGGCCGGCGCCACGACCGGCCTCTGGCCCACGGTGGGCGTGGTGATCATGGCCCTGGCTGCCGCCGCGACGATCGTGCTGTACATGGCCGACCGCATCCGAGAGCCGGACGTGACGGCCACGCTCGCCCGCTCCCGACGCGAGCAGTGGGACGCCGCCCGGACCGAGGCGGAGTTCTTCCGCGCCCTGTACGTCCGGGTCGCCTTCAACGAGCACGTGCTCCGGACGACCTACGCCCTGACCTGGGTGTGCGTGTCGCTCTCGGTGCTCGCCCTGGTCGCGGGATCGCTCGCGATGCTGACCCTCCCGGCCGGACGCCCATGAGGGACGACGGCCTCAGGCGGGCGGGCTGGGGGCCGCTGCGCTGGCCCTGGGAGGCGTGCTGGATCCGGCAGGCCGAGGAGGTGGTGGACCGCGAGCTGGCGCGGTGGACCGACCCGCCGGACGATGCGACCCCGGCGTCGGACCCGAGGCGCGACGAGCCGGAGCGCGATTCGGACGGGCACACCGAGGACGGCGAACCCGAGCACGTCGCGGAATCCTGATGCCCGCGCGGTCCGGCCTGGACTACCTTCGGCACGGTGCACAGGGTGTCGGTGGTCGGAGCGTCCGGGTCAGGCAAGTCCACGTTCGCACGACGGCTGGCGGCACGCCTCGACGTCCGGCACGTGGAGCTGGACGCGCTCTACTGGGGCCCGGGGTGGACCCCGCGCCCGCAGGAGGACTTCGTGCGGGACGCCGAGGCCGTGATCGCCGGCGACGCGTGGGTCGTCGACGGCAACTACTCGGGCCTGCAGCCGGCGATCTGGGCGCGCGCCGACACCGTCGTCTGGATCGACCCGCCGACGCCGCTCGTGATGGCGCAGGTGTACTGGCGCACGCTGCGGCTCGCGGTGAGCCGCGCCGAGCTCTGGCCAGGTTCGGGCCTCCGCCAGCCCTGGGACGATGTGCTCGCGCCCTGGGGCCGGGACTCCATCATCCGGTGGTCCTGGGGCCAGCGGAAGCGCCACCCCGAGCGCTACGGCGCCGCGATGACCGACCCCGCGAACGCCCACCTGACGTTCCAGCGGCTGCGGTCCCGTCGGGAGGCGGACGCGTTCCTGGAGCGGGCGGTGCTGGGCTGAGCGTGGCTCGGCGGGACGGCCACGGACACACACCGGGCATACCAGTACGATCCCCCCATGCCAGCGGATGACGCGAAGTTTGAGGGAAAAGAGCTCAGTCGCCTCGGGGACACGCCCCGAGACACCTTTGCGCGACGTCAGGTCGACGTCCTGCGGACGCAGCTCGGGCAGTTTCGCTACCTTGTCGCCGACTTCCGCAAGGCCGGTCGCTGGCTGGCGAACACGCTGTCGGGTCGCCGCGGGGCCTGATCGCCCCCGGCGTCAGGCGCTCAGCGCCCCGACCGTCAGCGTCCCGGCGTCGGCGTCGAGCTCGCACCTGACCCCGAGCGGCACGGAGACCGGATTCTCCAGGTGTCCGAGCGGGAGCCCCGCGAGGATCGGCACGCCGAGCGGGCTCAGCCGGTCCCGGAGCACGTCCAGCACGTTCCAGCCGCGGTCCTCGTAGTCCTCGAACCCTTCGAGCGTGCCGACCGCCACACCTGAGATCCCCGCGAGCGCGCCGGACAGCAGGAGCTGGGTCAGGGCGCGGTCGACCATCCCGAGCCCGACCGTCCGGTTGAGCTCCAGCAGCAGGACGTGACCGTCGAGATCGTTGTCGACGATGCCGACGCTGCGCGCCAGCATCTCGAGGTTGCCGCCGAACAGCGGCCCCGAGGCGGTGCCGCTGGTGGTGAGGTAGGCACCGTACTGGCCGTTGTCCCTCCGCACCGGCTCGCCGGCCTCGCCGCGCAGGAGGCGCAGCACTGTCTCCGCCCTGGTTCCGGCCACGGCGCCGTGGACCGACGGGACGCCGGCCTGGTGCCAGACCTGGTGCAGTGCGGTGATGTCGCTGAACCCGATCAGCGGCTTGGGGTCCGCCCGGAGCGCGTCGGTGTCGACGTCGGGCAGCAGGCGAAGGCTCCCGCTCCCCCCACGCAGGGTGAGGATGGCCCGGACCTCCGGGTCCCGGATCGCGTCGTTGAGGTCCGACGCGCGTTCCGGGTCGCTGCCGGCCATGTAGCCGAACCGGTCGTCGGCGTGCTTGCCCAGGCGCGGTTCGAAGCCCCACGACTCGACCGTCGCTACGCTCTCCGCCAGCCAGGACTCGTCGCTCCAGCTTGCCGGCGAGACGAGCGCGACGGCGTCGCCGGGCTCCAGCTTCCGGAGGGGTGTTACCTGGGGCCGGGGCTGTGCGACGCGCGACATGCCCCGGACGTTACCCGCTCGCCGGAGGGGGTCACTCTCCGCCCGGGTCCGCGGTGATCCCGTGCAGCAGGCCGGTGGTCTGCCCGATCTCGATGAGGTAGCCGTCCGGGTCGCTCAGGTAGCACCGCAGCTCAGCCCCGCGATCCTGCGGTTCGGTGAGGAAGTACGCCCCCTTCGCCCGTGCGTCCGCGTCGAACGCGGCGATGTCGGCGACCCGGACGTTGAGGAACGCCGAGACCGGGTCACCGGGTTCGGGCGGCGTGAGGACGACGTCGGGCTTGTCCGGGGTCGGTCCGCCGCCGGGATTCATGATGATCCAGGTGTTGGCGACCCGGACCGTCGCGGGATTCTCCGCCCGGACGACCTTTCCGCCGAAGATGGCGGCGTAGAACTCACGCGACACCGCGACGTCGCGGACGGTCAGAAAATGGGTCACGACCAGCCCCTCGGTAGGGGCAGGAAAGTCGTCGGTGGTCATGGTGCTGCTCCTGTCCTTCGCGGTCTCAGGTCGCCGCAAACATGCCGACCGGACAGGCACCGCAGCTGTGACCGTCAGCTTTGGCGAAGCAGCCGGATCGGGTCGCACGACGAACGCCTCACCATGCTCCTGCTCGGAGGCCCTCGATGCTCTTGGTTCACTGATGCCGGACCGGAGGCGATGCCCGGGCACGTAGCATCTGGCCATGATGGACCTCGGCACCTGGACTGACTGGGTAGGCACCCTCGCGCTCGGCGCGATCGCGTTCGCGGCCGTGCTGATCGCTGGTCTGCGCGAGGCTCGACGCTTCCGCGATGCCCGGCCCGATCGGAAGCGCGACACAGGTTTCCGCGACACAGATTCCAGTGAGTGAATCACTTCGAAGGTGCGGACGCACCCCGTGGGCCCCCTAATGCAGGACTACCGGTTCGTGGCCGGCGTCCCTGCAACTGAGTTCACACGGAGGGCCTGAGCCGCCGGCCCGGCATGAGCAGGGCGCTACCGGATCGACAGACGGCGTCACGCCAGCGTTGCGAGGTCGGCAGGTTGCGTCGAGGTCGGCACAGGCCTGTGCCGACCTGAATGCAATCTGCCGACCTGAACTGCGAACTGCCGACCTGGCGGCGCGCCACAACGAACGAGCCCCTGACCACATAGGTCAGGGGCTCGTTGATCACTCTGGGTGCGGTAGCGGTGGGATTTGAACCCACGGTGGACTTTCACCCACACACGCTTTCGAGGCGTGCTCCTTAGGCCGCTCGGACACGCTACCTTCGCCCGCTACCTCAGTAGCAGACCGTAGGAGGATACCCGGTCCAGGCCCGGTTCCACGAATCGGTTCCCTGACGGCGTCCGGCACGCCCCCGACGCCCGCCCTCGACTCCGGGCAACCAGGCGCCCAGCCACATCCCAGTGGGCCACAGGCTCAGCCCAGCCGTGCCCCAGGAACCGCCTGGGTCCATGCGTTTACCTCGTGTTCATCACCCCGCAAACCCCGGAGATCCGATGAACCAGCTCATGCTCTACGCGGTCGACCTCGTCGCCGTCACCATCCTCACCTTCGCGCTCTACTTCCCGCGGCATCGCCGGCGCGACCTCGTCGTCGCCTACCTCGGTGTCAACGTGGGGGTGCTCGCCGTGTCCGCGACGCTCTCCGCGAGCGCCGTCGCCGCGGGCCTCGGCCTCGGCCTGTTCGGCGTGCTGTCGATCATCCGGCTGCGCTCCACGGAGCTGTCGCAGCACGAGGTCGCCTACTACTTCGCGTCGCTCGCGCTTGGTCTGCTGGGCGGTCTCGGGACGAGCGCCGGCTGGCTCGGGCTCGCGGGCAGCGGGCTGATCCTCCTGGTCATGGCGCTGGCCGACCATCCCCGCCTGTTCGCGCGGCACCACAGCGAGCTGGTCGTCCTCGATCGCGCGATCCCCGACCAGACCGAGCTGACCGCGCACCTGGAGCAGCTTCTCGGGGCCCGCGTGCACGCCCTGTCCGTGCAGCGCCTGGACCTCGTGAACGACTCCACCTGGGTGGACGTCCGCTACTCCGAGGCACGCCGCCTGCCGGTCGTGACCGACGACGGCACCGGCGCCCCCACCACCCTGCACCGGGAGACCGTCGGCGGCGGGCACCCCGAGCTGGCGGCGGCCCGATGATCGACGCCCTCGCTCCCGTGACCCTCGACGAGCTGAACGAGGCCGCCGCGCTCCAGACCCGGCGCGACCGCAAGTACGTGCTGACCCCGGACGAGCTCGACGACCTGCTCGCGGCCCTGCCGCCGGCTCGGGTGCTGGAGATCGACGGGTCCCGCTCGTTCGCCTACGACTCCACCTACTTCGACACCCCGGAGCTGGACGCGTACCGCCTCGCGGCGACGCGCCGCCGTCGCCGGTTCAAGGTCCGCACGCGGACCTACGTGGACACCGGGTCGTGCTTCGTCGAGGTGAAGACCCGGGCGGGCCGCGGCACCACGGTCAAGGAGCGGCAGCCGCACGACGACGCCGACCACCTCGGCCCCGCCCGCACCTTCGTCTCCGACCGCCTGGCCGACGCCGGGGCGCCGTCGGCGCCGGTGCTCACCCCGACCCTGCGGTCGCGGTACCACCGCACCACCCTGCTGCTCGACGACGCCCGCGTCACGCTCGACACCTGCCTCGTCTGGGACCTGCTGGGCCGGACCGACGCCGGCCCGACCAGCACCGACACGACCGACGCCGTCGACCACGCCACCTGCCCGGACGTCCGCCGCAGCGCCACGATCGGCGACCTCGTGGTGGTCGAGACCAAGACCGCCGCCGGCTCCGGACCCTCGTCCGTGGACCGTCTCCTCTGGCGCGCCGGCCACCGTCCCGACCGCATCTCCAAGTACGCCACCGGGCTGGCCGTGCTGGAGCCCGGCCTGCCGGACATGCCCTGGCGGCGCCTCGTACGCCGTCGGCTCACCGCGAGCACGTCCACCACCGCACGACACCTCCTGACCAGCGAGAGGACCTCAGCATGAAGATCCGCCGACCCCGCCCCTTCCTGACCGCCACGATCTCCGGTGCCCTCGTGCTCGGCGCCCTCGCCGGGTGCAGCACAGCCACGGCCGGGACCACGAGCGGCACGGGCACGACCACCACGACGACCATCTCGGAGGTGGCGACGACCACCGACGATGCGCTGGCCGACAACGAGGACTACTCGGACCTCGCGGCCCGCGCCGACGAGACCTGGGACACCGCGGACGAGACCATCGTCTCGCTCGACGGCGACACCGCCACCGTCTCGGGCGACGGCGCCACCGCCGACGGCTCCACCGTCACCATCTCGGCGCCCGGCACCTACCGGATCAGCGGCACCCTGGACGACGGCCAGATCGTGGTGAGCTCCGAGGCCGACGGCCTCGTGCGGCTCGTGCTCGACGGCGCGGACATCACCAGCTCGACCGGCTCCGCCGTCGCGGTCACACAGGCCGACGACGTGTCGGTGGTGCTGGCGGACGGCTCGTCCAACAGCCTCACCGACGCCGCGACGTACGCGGACACCAGCGAGGACGCGCCCAACGCCGCCCTGTTCTCGGCCGACTCGATGGTCGTCTCCGGCACGGGTTCCCTGGACGTCACCGCCAACGCCAACGACGGGATCGCCTCCAAGGACGGCCTCGTGATCGCGGGCGGCGACATCACCGTCACCGCGGTGGACGACGGCGTGCGCGGCAAGGACTTCCTGGTCGTCACCGCCGGCACGCTCGACGTCGACGCCGAGGGCGACGGCCTCAAGGCGGACAACGAGGACGGCACCAACGACGACGGCGAGACCGTCGGCTACGCGGCGCTCCTCGGCGGCACCGTCACGGTCGCGTCCGGCGACGACGGCGTGCACGCGGAGAGCGACCTCGTCGTCGACGGCGCCACGGTCACCGTCGCCGAGTCCGTCGAGGGCCTGGAGGGGGCGCACATTCTGGTCGCGAGCGGCACGGTGGACGTCACGTCGTCCGACGACGGCTTCAACGCCGCGGGCGGCACAAGCACGACGACCGACACCGCAACGACGGACGACACCGCGGCGGCCGCCACGACCGGCCAGGACGCCGGCGCCCCGGCTGCCGCGGAAGGCGAGGCTCCTGCGGGAGGCGAGCCTCCGGCGTCGGGCACCATGCCGGACGGCGAGCCGCCGCAGGGCGGTGGCGGCGGGGGCGGCGGTATGCCGGGCGAGGCCGCGGGCGACTACTCGCTCGTGATCACGGGTGGCGGCGTCACGGTCGATGCCGGGGGCGACGGCCTGGACTCGAACGGGACCCTCACGATCTCGGGCGGCGACGTCACGGTGTTCGGCCCGACGGACGGCGGCAACGGCACCCTCGACAGCGCCGGCGCGCTCACGGTGCAGGGCGGCACGCTGCTCGCCGTCGGCACGTCGAGCATGCTGCAGACGCCGGGCGACGGCTCGGAGGGCTGGCTCGCCGCGACCTTCGACACGTTGGCCGCGGGCACGGACGTGACCGTGGTCGACTCGTCCGGCACCTCGGTGGCCGAGGTGACCCTGACCAAGGACACCCAGTCCCTGGTGCTGGCCTCCGCGAACGTGACCACGGGCGAGGAGTACACGATCCAGGCCGACGGCGCGGACGTCACGACGGCCACGGCGGGCGACGCCCCGGCGAGCACCGGCATGGGCGGCCGGCCCTGACCCCGCAGAAAGCCGTGTCAGACGCTCAGGTCACTCCGGTGACCTGGGCGTCTGACACGTCGAGGGGCCGGCTCAGTAGACGTAGGGCCAGCCCGCGGAGTCGTAGCCGAGGAGGTTGATGCCCAGCCGCGAGGCTCCGCTGTCGGTGTAGTAGTGGTAGAAGAGCGCATCGGCGTCGCTGTCCGGGAGCACCGCCTGGTGGCCGGGCCCGTGGATGCTCCCGTGGCCGGCCAGGATCTCGGTGCCGCCGCCCGACGTCATGGCCGTCCCGGCGCGGTCCACGTAGGGTCCGGTGACCGACGTCGACCGGCCCACCATCACGCGGTACGTGCTGCTCGCGCCCTGACAGCAGGCGTCGAACGAGACGAACAGGTAGTAGTAGCCGTTGCGGTAGTGGATGGTCGGCGCCTCGATGGCACCGCCGCCCCGGCCGGCGATGCTCGCGAACCCGGACCCCGACCGCTTGCCCGTCGAGGAGTCGAGGTCGATCATCTTGATCCCCGACCAGAACGAGCCGAAGCTCAGGTGCCAGCGGCCCGACTGGTCGATGACGAGGTTCGGGTCGATCGCGTTGAAGCTGTCCGACGTGTTCGACTCGACGACGAGGCCCTGGTTGGTCCAGGACCCCTGCGCGCCCGTGGTGCTCGTGGCGAGGAAGATGCCGGAGTGGTTCGAGCCGAAGGTCGACGCCGAGTAGTACAAGTAGTAGCGGCCGTTGACATAGGTGATGTCGGGCGCCCAGAGGTGGTTGCTGCCGTTCGTGTACGCGTGCGCCCAGGAGGCGCCGTCCGGGAACACCGCCCCGGCGTCGCTCCAGCGGGTGCGGTCCGTCGACGTCTTCAGGGTGATCCCGTCGCCCGTGTGGGCGAGCAGGTAGTTGCCGCCGGGCGACTTGGCCACCTCCGGGTCGTGCACACCGGTGCTCCCGGTGACGATGCCGGGGTCGGGGTAGGCCGCCACGGCGGCGGGCGCCGCCGGGGCGATCGCGAGGCCTGTGGCGACGAGCAGCGCGACGGCCGCCTGTCGGCGTCGGGCGCTGGGGGTGGGACGTGCTCGGAACTGGTGCATCGTTGCCTCCGTCCGGTACGTGCCGGGCCCGACGGAGCGGTGATTGTGAGCGCTCACAACCGCCGCCGGACCATCGTCGCTCCGGCTTCTACAAGGTTGTAGAACAGTGTGGAGGCGGGTGAATTCGCGCGTCAAGAGGTTGCCCGGGTTCGTCGAACTCCCTGTGAAATGTCCGGGGTCGCGGAGTAGTGTTCCGGACACCGCCGAGGGAGGACACCGATGCCCGCGCCCACACTCTTCGACTACGCGGACCACAGCCCGTACTCGAATCCCGGACACCACACCGGATACTTCACCGAGCTGAGCACCGACCCGGACGAGCTGCACCGGTTCGCCTGCACCGCCGTCGTGCACTACCGGGCCGACGGCCCCACGCTGACCGAGGCGCAGAAGAGCGACCCCGACCGGCGCTGGCTCACCTCGATCCTGGACGCCGCGGAGCTGCGCGCGCCCCTCGACGGTCCGCGTACGCACGCGCAGCAGGTGGCGGGATGCTGCCGCGACCACACGCTGCTGACGCTCGGCGTGCTGCGCACGCACGACGTCCCGGCGCGGTCCCGGATCGGCTTCGCCACGTACTTCACGCCGGGCTGGAACGGCGACCACGTGGTGGGCGAACGGTGGGACGGCAAGCGCTGGCTGCGGTTCGACCCCGAGCTCGACCAGCAGGACTTCGACTTCGACGTGCACGACATGCCCACCGGGCCGGAGTCGCCGTTCGTGACGGCGGCCGAGGCGTGGCTCGCGATCCGCGCCGGGACCGCCGACCCGGCGACGTTCGGTGTGACGGCTGAGGTGCCCTTCCTGCACGGCAAGGACTTCGTCCGCTACTACGTGCTGTACGAGGTGGCGCACCGGCACCGCGACGAGCTGCTGCTCTGGGACCTGTGGGGCCCCGAGCTGGGCACCTCGTACGTCCGTGAGGCCGCGAGCGGCCAGGCGGCCACGTGGGTCGAGGAGGCGGGCCTGCCGGGCGCCGAGATGTCCGACGCCGAGTTCGACGCCGTCGCCGACGAGCTCGCCTACCTGCTCGTGGCCGCCGACTCCGGGGACGGCGAGGCCGCCGACCAGCTCGCCGAGCTGTACCACGGGGACGCGCGGCTGCACCCGGGCAACCGCGTGCTGACGCTCTCCCCCACGGGCCACGCCGGCATCACCGACCTCACGACCCGCTGACGCCACCCGACGTGTCAGACGTACGGATCACTCGGGTGACCTGTACGTCTGACACACAGGGTCAGGCGGGCGGCGGCAGGCGGCGGACCAGCTCCTGCAGGACGTCGCTCGTCCCGGCGTCGATCTTGACCGTCGCGTACTTGTCCCCGCGGGTGATGCCGCGGTTCACGATGACGACGGGCTTGCCCGCCTCGGCCGCGTGCCGCACGAACCGGAGCCCGCTCATCACGGTCAGCGACGAGCCGGCGACGAGCAGCGCGTCGGCGGAGTCGACCAGCGCGAACGCCCGCTCGACCCGCTCGCGCGGCACGTTCTCGCCGAAGTAGACGATCTCGGGCTTGAGCACGCCCCCGCAGAACTCGCAGGGGGCCGGCTTGAAGTGCGCGGTCGACTCGATGACGGCATCGGCGTCGGGCGCGATCTCCACGTCCGCGACGTCGCCCACGGACTCCAGGAAGCCCGGGTTGAGCTCGGTGAGCCGCTCGGCGAGATGGGTGCGCGAGATGACCCGGCCGCAGTTCAGGCAGATCACGCGGTCATAGCGTCCGTGCAGGTCGATAACGTTGCGGGAGCCCGCGTCCTCGTGCAGCAGGTCCACGTTCTGCGTGATGATCCCGGCGAGGATCCGGCGCTCCTCCAGCTCGGCGAGCGCGCGGTGCCCGGCGTTCGGCGCGGTGCGGTCCACGTGCTGCCAGCCCACGTGGTTGCGCGCCCAGTAGTGTCGGCGGAACTCCTCGTCGCCCACGAACTGCTGATAGGTCATCGGGCTGCGGGGCGGCGAGTCCGGGCCGCGGTAGTCGGGGATGCCGGAATCCGTCGAGACCCCGGCGCCCGTGAGCGCGGTGATCCGGAGGCCCGAGAGCACGTCCACGGCGTCGTCCACGGTGGTGCGGGCGACCTCGACGGGCTCGGGCTGCCACGTGGTGGGGCGAGCTTGAGGGAACACGCTTACGAGGGTATGTCGCCGAGTGCCCGGCGCACCCGTGGTGTGTTCGATTTCGCACCGCGGTTCGTGGCGCCGGCCGTGGGACTCAGCCGCGCCGCGCCTCGAAGAACTCCCGGAGCAGGGCCCCGCACTCGTCCTCGCGGAAGCCACCCAGCACCTCGACCTCGTGCAGGGCGCGCTGGTCGCGCACCAGGTCCCACACGGAGCCGGTGGCGCCGGCCTTCGGGTCCCACGCGCCGAGGACCAGCCGCCGGACCCTCGACTGCACCAGGGCGCCCGCGCACATCGGGCACGGCTCCAGCGTGACCACGAGCGTGCAGCCGGACAGCCGCCACTCGCCGCGGGCGGCCGCGGCCGCCCGCATCGCGAGCACCTCGGCGTGGGCGGTCGGGTCCCCCGTCGCCTCCCGCTCGTTGTGCCCGACGCCGATCACCTGCCCCGCCTCGTCGAGCACCAGGGCGCCGACCGGCACGTCGCCGGTGTCCAGGGCACGCCGCGCCTCGTCGAGGGCGACGCCCATCCACCGTTCCCAGTGCGCGCGGCGTTCGACGGCGCTCAGGCCTGCTGTGTCAGACACACAGGTCACCCTAGTGACCTGTGGGTCTGACAACCCGGCGGGAGCAGGGGCGCGGAGTGTGGGACTGGCGACTTTCCGGGCCTCCGCACCGCCCCGCCGTTCGACCGCCCGGTAGCGTTGGCCCCATGCGCCTTCACGTCGTCGACCACCCCCTGGTAGCCCACAAGCTGACCGTCCTGCGGGACGAGACCACGGACTCGCCCACCTTCCGCCTGCTGGTCGACGAGCTGGTGACGCTCCTGGCCTACGAGGCCACGCGCGAGATCGCCACCGAGCCGCACGAGGTGAAGACGCCGATCACCACCATGACGGGCACGCGCCTCGCGTCCCCGCCGCCGCTGGTGGTGCCGATCCTGCGGGCCGGCCTGGGCATGCTGGACGGCATGAGCCGCCTGCTCCCGACGGCGGAGGTCGGGTTCCTCGGCCTGGTGCGCGACGAGGAGACGTTCAAGGCCGTCACCTACGCGAACCGCCTGCCCGACGACCTCACCGGCCGGCACGTCTTCCTCATCGACCCGATGCTCGCCACGGGCGGCACGCTGGTCGCAGCCATCGACTACGTGCTGGAGCGCGGCGCGCGCGAGGTCACGGCGGTCTGCCTGCTGGCCGCCCCGGAGGGCATCGCGCTCCTGGAGGAGCACGTGGGCGACCGCGCGAACCTGTCGGTCGTGGTCGCGGCCGTGGACGAGCGCCTCAACGAGAAGGCCTACATCGTGCCCGGCCTGGGCGACGCCGGGGACCGGCTGTACGGCATCGTCTGACGCCTGCGCGGCGCCCCGCCCGGGGCGCCCCGGGCGCTAGGCCTGCTCGGCCTCGGAGTCCGCGGGCTCGCAGCCGTCGAGGCCCATCAGCCGCCGCCAGGGGCTGTCCGTCGGTGCCCTGTTCACGGTCCGGCTCAGGAGCGCGGCCGGCTCGGCCGACGGGTCAGCCGACGGCTCGCAGATGGGCTCGGGAAGCACGCAGTTCTCGCCCTGGACGGCGAACGACTTCTCCACCGTGAAGGAGTTGCCCTCCAGCTCCCGGGTCAGCCTGACGGTGACGTTCCCGTCGAGGGTGAACAGGGGCTGGTGGGGCAGCACGAACGTGGTCGACCCGGCGGGGACGGCCTGCTCCTCGCTCGTCGCACCGGTGGCGTCCTGCACCAGCACACCGCGCCACTCGCGGCCGGTCGCGTTCCCCACCGTCGCCTTGATCTGCACGTTCTGGTCGACGCACTCGGCCACGGTCTCCACCGTGAGCTGCTCGACGGTCGGCCAGGTCACGTCGGCACAGGACTTGAAGGCGACGTCGAGCTGGTCGAGCGTCTGGCCCGCCGCGGTCAGCGCCACGGTGCCGGTGCCCCAGACCACCGGGAACTCGATCACCTCGGTCTGCCCGGCGGGCACGGTCCGGGTGACGTCCCCGACGTGGAACGGCACGGGCAGGGTCGAGGCGGTGTTGTCCGCGGTGACCTGGAAGGTCTGGACCGAGCGGTCCTGCTCGGCGTCGAACACGCAGGGCTCGGCCGACATGGTCCGCTCGCCCGCGGCCGGCTGGATCTGGGCGGCGGCGAAGGACTGCGTCGGGTTGTTCGCGGGCGTGCTCACGGCATCGGCCAGGTCGCCGTCCGAGTCCGCGACCTCGCGGGAGAGGTGGAACGTGACGTCGCCCGCGGGGAGGTGCGTGCGCTCGGTGTTCACGGAGAGATCCATCGAACCGCCCGCCGCGACCGGCACCTTGACCGACTTGAGCGTGTCACCGCCCACCGGCACCGACATGACGGCGAGCACCGACTCGCTCGTCTTGTTCGTGATCGTGCCCTTGACGCCCACGGTGCCGCCGGCGTTGACGGTCTGCACGCTCGTCTCGGTGCCCCACTCCGGCTGGTAGCAGTCCACCGCGCGGTGGTCACCGGCGGCGACGCGGGTCTCGTAGGTGTTGCCGTCCACGGCCGTGGTCAGCACGAACGTGGCCTGGCCGGCCGGGACGCGCAGGCCGTCGTGCACCGTGACCCGCGCGGACTCGCCGGGCGCCACGTCCTTGCCCGTGGACTCGCGGCTGCCGGCCGCCTCGAGGGCGACGCGCACGACGCGCTGGGTCGTGTTGGTGTAGCTGCCGATCACGGTGGCGTCGGCCTTGTCGACCCCGCCGGTGGCGAGGCAGGACGCGGTGACGGTGCCCACCCCGGCACCGGCGTTGGCCCAGGCCGAGGTGGCGACCAGCGTGGACGAGGCGGACCGTGCGCTGCCGGCGAGGACCGGGCGGACGTTCGCCACGCCCAGCTCGGCGGGCTGCGCCGTGGACGACGCCGCGGTGGTCACGTTCAGCGACACGTCGACGGCGCCGTCCGGCTCGATCTGCGACGACGACAGGTAGGACCCGGAGAGCGGCGAGCAGAGCCAGGAGTTCGGCAGGTCACCGGCCGCGCAGGAGAGCTGCGCCTGATCCGACGCCGGCTTGACGCCGTCGGGCAGGGAGACGGCGACCGCCCAGCCGGGGCCCACCGTGCGGTCACCGGTGCTGACCAGGGTGATGGGCAGCGGCGCGTTGCCGGGGCTGGACAGCGACACGTCCCTGGTCTGCGCAGACAGCTCCGGACCGAACGCCGCGACCGTGCGGCTCGGGAGGTCGGCACTCATCGGCTCGAGGCCGTCGGCCCAGACCTTGGCGCTCACCGGGTAGTCACCGCCGGCATTCGCCTGCACGGGCACGACGACGCTGCGCGTCACGCCCTGCGCGAGCTCGCCGATCGAGCAGAGCACGACGTTGGCCCGCTCGGTCGGCGTGCAGCCGACCGGGGCCTCGACCGGCACGGAGCCCTCGGTGGCGGGCGCGCTGGGCGACGCGCTCGGCGACGTCGGGACGGCGATCTCGCTGGTGGACGAGCCCGCCGAGGCGTCGGCCTTCGACCCGGACGACGTGCCGTCGGCCACGCCGGCCGCCGGCGTGGCGGACGGGGTAGGCGTCGCGCCCGTCGAGGAGGGCACGGTGCCGGCGACCAGACGGCCGCCGATCCCCGTACCGAAGGACCCCTCCGGCTTCGTGACCGTGAGCCCGCTCGGGAGCGTGACCTCGAGCTGGGTACCCGTCGCGTCGGCGGCGCCCGTGTTCTGCACGGTGAACGACAGGTTCTGGGCCTGGCGGGGCGTCAGGGGCTGCGCGGCGTCCGCGTAGTCGACCTCGATGTACGCGGTGTCCTTGCTCGGCACCACATCGGTCGGCAGCACGGGGTCGCCGCCCTTGACCTCCTCGGCGGAGCTGCCGCCCGGCAGCTCCCGGGCTTCGTTGGTGGCGATCACGGTGTCGATCAGCGTGTCGGCCTCCGGCGGCGCCGTGATCTGCAGCGCCGCGACCAGGCCGACGGCGGCGACGGCGAGCGCGCCCGCGGCCACGCTGCCACCCGTCGCCGCAGCCGCGGCGGAGGCGACGGCGCCCGCGGTGGTGGACACGGCGGACGACACCGCGCCGGAGAACGAGCCGCTCGACGCCGCGCTCATGGCGGAGGCGGAGTGCGCGCCATGAGCCGCCGCGCCAGCGCCGGCCTTCGCGGCGACGACCAGGCCGCCGATCGGGGCGCCGGCCCCGACCAGGGCGAGGCCGCCCGCGCCCAGCACGAGCGGGGCGATGACGGTCTTCATCCCGTGCGCCACGTCGTGCAGCTCGAGCACGAGGGCGCTGCAGGTGGCGCAGGTGGACAGGTGCTCGTCGATCTTGGTGGTCTCGCGCTTGGACAGGCTCGCGCGCACGTACCCGCCGAGCAGCGGGTTGACGGTGCGGCACGTGTCGGACGGCGCGTGCGACAGGTGCTGCTGGAGGTACCCGGCCCGCAGCGCCTCCTTGGCGCGGTAGAGCAGGGCGGACACCCCGTTGGGGCTGAGGCCGAGCACGGGCGCGACCTGGGCGGGCTTGAGCTCGTCCACGAGCACGTACCAGAGGACCTCGCGCCACCGTTCCGGGAGGTCGACGTAGGCCTTGGCGATCACGCTGCGCTCGAAGCCCTCGAGCGCCGGGTCGTCCTTCGAGGCCACCCGGCCGAGGACGGACTCGATCTCGTCGTCGGTGCTCGGCCGGGTGCGCGCGGCGCCGCGCGACACGTCGAACGACCGGTGGCGGACCATCGTGTACAGGTAGGGGCGGAACCCGGCGTCGGGGCCGACCCCGCGGCGCAGCATCTCGAACAGCTTGCTGAACGCGTCGGCGACGACGTCCTCCGCGTCAGCGGCCGGCACGTACTGCCGGGCGAGGGCACGAGCGGCGGCCGCGTGGCGCTCGTAGAGCACGCCAAAAGCATCGCGGTCACCTGACCTGACCTGCAGAATCAGTTCCGCGTCGCTGGGGGTTTCCCCTGTGCTGCTCTCGACTTGCCTCACGTCTACCCAGACTCTCGCGGTGGTCGCGCTGCCGTTGACTGTCGCCGTCCTGCCAAGACTATAGAGCCAGGCGGAAGTTTTAGGGGGTGGAATTCCAGATTCCGGGGTGATGCCCGGGTGAAGTCCGGCACGTCACACTCGAAGGTGCGTCATGATGTATCCCCGTGAGGGTCCCATCAGTATGAGCGAGGCACAGCAGGAGGCGCGGGTGCGTGTGCACGACCTGCGCGAGCGGTGGCGCGCTACGAGTCTGGCGTCGGTTTGGATCCGGCCGAACGACTGGGAGCACCCCGCCGCAGAAGCGCTAGCAGAGGCACTGGCCGAGGGCCGTGGCGTGATCGCGCCGGCCGAACGGCTCGGTGCGGCGCGCGCCGGGGTGGGTGCGGGAATCACCGAGGCCCTGGACGACGTCGCCTGCCTCTACGCCGCCTTCGGGCGGCCCACGGATGTCGGCGCGCTGCGCGCCGCGGCGATCGGCTGGGTCGGGGAGCGCGAGCGCGTGCCCTACCAGATCGCCACGCACGACCCCTCGACCGGCCTGCCCACCGGTGAGTACCTGGGCGAGCGGCTGCGCGAGACCTACGGTGTCGCCCAGCGCACCGGCTCGACCGCGGGCGAGTCCCACTGCCTGCTGGTGCTCGACGTGGGCCTGGAGAACCTCGACACCTGGCAGCGGCTGGCGCGCTCCGCCGCGATCGGCCGCACCCTGCACCAGGTGTTCGGCGAGGGCCACCCGATGGCGGCCGTCGGCGACGGCACGTTCGTGGTGCTGTGCGAGCGCGGCCCGACGACGGCGGAGCTCGGCCAGTCGCTGCGCCGCGTCGTGGAGCGCAACGCCGAGGTGCTCGGCCTGACGACAGAGGTGCGCCGCCCGACCCGGGTGTGGGTCGAGCGGCTTCCCGGGACGCACGGGGACGCACTGCTCCTCCTGGACCACCTGGCGCGCTGAGCGCCGGACGCCTCGCGCCCGGCCTCAGCCGTGCGCGAGGGTTCAGGCCTGCTCGAAGGTGAGGCAGTCGGCGTGCCCCGGGTCCTCGGGGCCCGGTCCCACGCGGATCGACGCCGCGTTGCACTCCAGGTGGTCGTTGTGGGTGCACTCCGCGCGCTGGCAGGCGCCGACGTGGGCGATCACCTTCTCCAGGCCGCCCTTGGTGCTCAGCGGGATGAACGTGGCGCAGGAGGCGTCGCCCGCGTGCCCTCCGATGGTGACGGCGCCGGCGTGGCAGCCGTGCTCGTGGTTGTACCCGCAGCCGTCGATCGAGCACTCGACGACCTCGGGCATTTCCATCAGCGTGCTCATGGCATCTCTCCTCGCTCGGTGCGTCACTCCTGCGGAATACATCGATCGTATTCCGAAAGGGGAGATCGCGTGGAGCAAGGAATGCCTTACCTATACTCTCGCGAGTATTCTTGATTAACGAAAGAATGCCATTGCTGAAA
The DNA here is from genome assembly GCF_055598465.1 of Promicromonospora sp. NPDC110617. Classification (NCBI taxonomy): domain Bacteria; kingdom Bacillati; phylum Actinomycetota; class Actinomycetes; order Micrococcales; family Promicromonosporaceae; genus Promicromonospora; species Promicromonospora sp. NPDC110617. The sequence continues at coordinate 50,585 of NZ_JBVKBM010000004.1, read as the reverse complement.
TCAACCGGACGTCGAGGACGCGGTCACTCCTCGCGCCGCGGGGCCGGCCGCCAGAGCACCACGGCACCCCCACCGGCGGCACGGTGCTCCAGGTCCACGCGCACCGCCGCGCTGCGGACGCGCTGACCTCGCTGGACCACCACGACGTCGCCCGCCGCCGGACCTGCGGCGAACACGCGCCCCTCCTCCTGGACCCGCATCAGCAGGTCACCGAGGCGCTCCTCCAGCACGGAGACGTGCGCCTCCAGGTCGAGGATGCGCTTGATCCCGGCGAGGTTGATGCCCTCGCCCTGGGCGAGCTGCTGCACCTGCAGCAGGCGTGCCACGTCGCGGCGCGAGTACCGGCGGCCGCGGCCGCGCGTGCGCCGGGGCACCACCAGGCCGAGGCGGTCGTACTGCCGTAGCGTCTGCGGGTGCATGCCCGCGAGCTCGGCGGCCTTGGACACGGTGAGCACGGGTGTGTCGTCGTCGACCATGCGCACCTCCCAAGTCTGTTTTGCACTGTTGGTGCGGGCAGGTTAGCCGAACCCGGTGCGGCAGGGCAGCCGCCCCACCGCACCGGCCGTCATTCCGCCGCCCGCGCGGCCAGCCCGGCGCGCACGTCCTCGCCGTCGCTCTCGGCGGCGAACGTCTCGAGCGCCTGCCTGGCCTTCTTGCTGAGCTTCTGCGGCACGGCCACCTGCACGGTGAAGAGCAGGTCGCCGGTCGCCTTCGCCGTCTGCACGCCGCGCCCCTTGACGCGCAGCACCCGGCCCGACGGCGTGCCCGCCGGCACCTTGAGCCGCACCGTGGCGCCGTCCAGGGTGGGTACCTCCAGCGTGGTGCCGAGCGCCGCCTCCGCGAACGTGACGGGCACGGTCATGCGCAGGTCCACGCCGTCCAGCGTCCAGACCGGGTGCGGCGTGACGTGCACCGTCACGACGAGGTCGCCCGCGGGGCCGCCGGCCACTCCCGGCCGGCCCTTGCCCCGCAGCCGGATCTTCCTGCCGTCGTTGATCCCCGCGGGGATCCGGGCCGTGATGGTGCGGCCGTTGACCTCGAGCTCCGCCGTCGTACCCTCCACGGCCGCCCGGAACGGCAGCGTCACCTGGGCGGCGACGTCCGCGCCCGAGGTCGGCGTGGCGTACCCGGTGGTGCCGGCGCCGTAGGCCGTCCGGCCTCCGCCGAACATGGAGCCGAGGATGTCCTCGAAGCCGCCGTTCCCGCCCTGCGGGTAGCGGACGCGTGGCCCGCCCCGGCCGCCCGTGCCCTGGGCGCCGCCGAACATGGCACCCATGATGTCCTCGAACCCGCCGGCACCGGCGCCGCCGGCACCCGCCGAGAAGCGGGCGCCGCCCGCCATGGCGCGCACGGCGTCGTACTGGCGGCGCTGCTCCGGGTCGGAGAGCACCGCGTAGGCCTCGCCGATCTCCTTGAACTTCGACTCCGCCGCCGCGTTCCCCTGGTTCTGGTCGGGGTGGTACTGACGCGCGAGCTTGCGGTAGGCCTTCTTGATGGCCGCGTCGTCGGCGTCCTTGGACACGCCCAGCACGGCGTAGAAGTCCTTCTCCATCCAGTCCTGACCGGTCATGGCACCTCCTTCCGCGTCGACACCGGTGGTCGAGCTGGTCGAGACCAAGGTCTCGACCAGCTCGGCCACCGGCGGATCACTCCGGTCCGACGACGCCTACGCGCGCCGCCCGGACCACCTTGTTGCCGATCTTGTACCCGGGCTCCACCACGAGGTTCACCGTGGCGGCCGTCGCGTCCGCGTCGGTCGAGTGCATGAGCGCCTCGTGCAGGGTGGGGTCGAACTCCTCCCCCACCTTGCCGAACCGCTCGACGCCGAACTTCTGCAGGCTCTGGTCGAGCTTCTCCGCGATCGCCGCCATGGGACCGCTCAGCTCGCCGTGCTGCTTCGCGCGCTCGACGTCGTCGAGCACGGGCAGCAGCGCCGCCAGCACGTCCTGCACGCCCCGGTCGCGCGCGGCGTCCTGATCGCGCAGCGCCCGGTTGCGGTAGTTCGTGAAGCTGGCCCGCTCGCGTTGCAGCGCGTCCAGGTGCTCCGCCGCCTCCGCCTTGGCCTTGAGGACCTCGGACGCCTCGGCGGCGTCACCGGAGGGCTCGAAGTCGAGCCCGGCCAGCGGGTCGGCCGGCGCGTCCTCCGGTGCGGGGCTCGCGGCGGACTCGTCCGCCGCGGCGGCGTCGTCCGCCGGAGCGGGCTCGGCCGGTCGCGCCTCGTCGCCGGAGGCGTTCACCTTGCGCTTGTCCGTGAACTGGAAGGGGTGCTCCCCCGAGCCCTCGGGCTCGGGAGGTCCCTGCTGGTGCTCGTCCGTCACTTGCGCTCGTCCTCGTCGTCCACGATCTCGGCGTCGACGACGTCCTCGTCCTTGGCGGACTGGGCGTTCGCCGTCTGCGGGGCGCCCTCGGCACCCTGCGCCGCGGGCTGCTCGGCCGCGTACAGCGCCTCGCCGATCTTCTGCGACGACGCGCCGAGCTTCTCGTACGAGCTCTTCACGGCGTCGGCGTCCTCGCCCTCGAGCGCGGACTTCACGGCGGCGATGTCCGCCTCGACCTCGGTGACGACCTCGGCCGGGAGCTTGTCGCGGTTGTCCGCGATCTGCTTCTCCATGGAGTACGCGAAGGCCTCGGCCTGGTTGCGGGTGTCCGCCTCCTCGCGCCGCTTCTTGTCCTCCTCGGCGTGCAGCTCGGCGTCCTTGACCATGCGGTCGATGTCGTCCTTGGGGAGCGCGGAGCCGCCCGTGATCTTCATCGACTGCTCCATGCCCGTGCCGCGGTCCTTGGCGGACACGTGCACGATGCCGTTCGCGTCGATGTCGAAGGTGACCTCGATCTGCGGCACGCCGCGCGGGGCCGGGGCGATGCCGGTGAGCTCGAAGACGCCCAGCGGCTTGTTGTCGCGGGTGAACTCGCGCTCGCCCTGGAACACCTGGATCGCCACGGACGGCTGGTTGTCGTCCGCCGTGGAGAAGACCTCGCTGCGCTTGGTCGGGATCGCGGTGTTGCGCTCGATGAGCTTGGTCATCACGCCACCCTTGGTCTCGATGCCGAGGGACAGCGGGGTGACGTCGATCAGCAGGACGTCCTTGCGGTCACCGGAGATGACGCCGGCCTGCAGCACGGCGCCGACGGCGACGACCTCGTCCGGGTTCACGCCCTTGTTGGGCTCGCGGCCACCGGTGAGCTCCTTGACGACCTCGGTCACGGCGGGCATGCGGGTGGAACCACCCACGAGCACCACGTGGTCGATGTCCGACACCGAGATGCCGGCGTCGCGGATCACGGCGTGGAACGGCGCCTTGGTGCGGTCGATGAGGTCCTGCGTCATCTGCTGGAACTGGGCCCGCGTGAGCTTCTCGTCCAGGTGGATGGGGCCGTTCTCGCTCATCGAGAGGTACTGCATCGAGATGTTGGTGCTCGTCGCGGACGAGAGCTCCTTCTTGGCCTGCTCGGCCGCCTCACGGAGGCGCTGCAGGGCGATCTTGTCCTTCGACAGGTCGACGCCCGAGGAGTTCTTCACCTGCTTGATGAGGTGCTCCACGACGCGCTGGTCCCAGTCGTCACCACCGAGGCGGTTGTCACCGGAGGTGGCGCGCACCTGGATGGTCGAGAAGTCGTCCTCGTCCTTGCCCACCTCGAGCAGGGAGACGTCGAACGTGCCGCCACCGAGGTCGAAGACCAGGATGAGCTCGTCCTCCTTGCCCTTCTCCAGGCCGTAGGCGAGCGCGGCCGCGGTGGGCTCGTTGACGATGCGCTTGACGTCCAGGCCGGCGATCTGGCCGGCGTCCTTGGTCGCCTGGCGCTCGGCGTCGTTGAAGTACGCCGGGACCGTGATCACGGCCTCCGTGACGGGCTCGCCCAGGTACTCCTCGGCGTCGCGCTTGAGCTTGCCCAGGATGCGGGCCGAGATCTCCTGCGCGGTGTACTTCTTGTCGTCGATGTCCACCGTCCAGTCGGTGCCCATGTGGCGCTTGACCGAGGAGATGGTGCGGTCCACGTTGGTGACCGCCTGACGCTTGGCGACCTCACCCACGAGGACCTCGCCGGTCTTGGAGAACGCGACCACCGAGGGGGTGGTCCGCGAGCCCTCCGCGTTGGCGATGACGGTGGGCTCCCCACCCTCGAGGACCGCCACCACCGAGTTCGTCGTGCCGAGGTCGATACCTACTGCGCGTGCCATGTCTGCTGCCTTCCTTCGACAGATTGAGTCTGCTGCACTCAACTTAAGCCGGTGCTCGCCAGGAAGCAAGCTGACCCTCGCAAAGTTGAGTCCACTTCACTCAACTACGAACGTGGCTGAAAAGTTCCCGCTCGACACCACCGTCCGGTCCGGGCGCCGGGCGACGTGGCGCCCCGACGTCCTCCGCGGACCTGGACCCCGCCAGCCACAGGCCGGTGCACACGGCGGTGGCCAACGCCACGGCACCGGCCACGACGAAGGCGCTGTTGAGACCAGCCTCGAAGGTGGCGCCGTCGGACTGCCGGGCACGGACGACAGCCCCGAGCACCGCCACACCGAGCACCGCGCCGATCTGGCGGGTGGTGCTGCTGATGCCGGACGCGAGACCGCCCTCGAGCGGGCTGACCGCCTGGACGGCGGCGCCCGTCAGCGGGGACATGGTCAGGGCGAAACCGATCCCGGCCACCCCGAGCCGCCACCACACGTTCCCGTAGCCGGTGTCGGCGTGCACGGTGCCGAGCGCCAGCAGCCCCAGGCCGGCCAGGACCAGGCCGCCGGTGACCACGACGCGGAAGCCGTACCTGGCGGCGAGCCGCCCCGCGTACGGGCTGACGACCACCATGGCGAGGGACAGCGGCAAGGTCTGCAGGCCGGCGTGCAGGATCGAGGCGCCCTGGACGTACACGAAGTACTGGGAGAAGAAGAACGACGAACCCATGAGCGCGAACCCCACCACGACCATGGCGGCGTTGGACACGGTGAACAGCCGCTGCCGGAACAGCCGGAGCGGAAGCATCGGGGCGGAGCGGCGCGCCTCGACGACGACGAAGGCGACGACGAGGACCAGCGCGACGGCGAAGCTGCCGAGGATCACGGGCGAGGTCCAGCCGCGGGCACCGCCCTCGATCAGCCCGTAGGTCAGCACGCCCACCCCCAGGATCGACAGCACCGTTCCCGGGACATCGATCGCGGGGGCGCCCGGCTTGCGGGACTCCTCCAGGCTGCGCAGACCGACCAGCAGCAGCACCACGCCGACGGGCAGGTTGACCAGGAAGATGGCGGGCCAGCCGAAGGCGTCGGTCAGCGCGCCGCCGGCCACGGGGCCCGCGGCCAGGCCGATCCCACTGAGCCCGGCCCACAGACCGATCGCCTTGACCCGCTCCTGCGGCACGGGATGGGCGGCGACGAGCAGGGCCAAGGAGGCGGGGCTCAGCGCGGCGGCCCCGATGCCCTGGAGCACCCGGCCGACGATCAGCCAGCCGAGCGAGGGAGCGAGGCTGCACAGCACCGACGCGGCGGAGAACACCACCACGCCGGTCAGGAACACCCTCCTGCGACCGAACCGGTCGGCGAAGATGCCGCCGGACAGCAGCAGCATGGCGACCAGCAGGACGTACGCGTCGACGATCCACTGCAGCCCGGTCAGCTGGGTCTGCAGCCGGTGCTGCATGTCGGGGAGCGCCGCCCCGACGATCGTGTTGTCGAGCAGGACCATGAACTGGCCCAGGCAGGTCACCGTCAGCAGCACGGTCCGGGAGGACCGGCCGCCTCCGGCCACATGCGGTTCAGTCACGAGGATTCCTCTCCGTCGTCAGCTGCGCTCCGCCGCGGTCAACGGGGCGGCGGGCACTCGAAGGCACTAACGCAGCCTCTGGCTGCGTTAAGCGACGATAGAGGAGCCGATCAGCAAACGCAAGTGCCAACTGCGTTAAGGTAGGGAGATGAACGAGCGACAGGGAGCCCGACGGCCCGGCGGGCGCAGCGCCCGCGTCGGTGAGCAGGTCCACCGGGCCGTCACCGAACTGATCGGCGAGCGCGGCTACGGCAACTTCACCGTCGGCGAGGTCGCCGCCCGCGCTGGAGTGGCGGACAGCAGCATCTACCGCCGGTGGGGCAACCTGGAGACCTTGCTCGCCGACGCGGCGCTCACCCGCCTCAACTCGCGGTCACCGATGCCCGACACCGGGAGCCTGGCCGGCGACCTGCGTGCTTACGCGGCCCAGGTGGCCCGCGAGATCACCGGACCGGACGGTCCGGCGGTGCTGCACCTCGCCGTCGCGCTGTCCGGCGACGGACAGCAGGGGCAGCAGGCGCGTGACGAGATCCGCACCGAACGCACCCGACAGCTCCAGTCCATGCTCGACCGCGCCCGCGAGCGGGGCGAGCACGCGCCCGACGCGCTCGACGTGCTGGACCACGTCCTGGCCCCGATGTACATCCGCGTCCTGTTCGGCATGGGCCCACTCGCCCCGGACTACGTCGACGGGCTCGTCGACCGGTTGCTGTGACGCTCGGCTGCTGCGCGGGCCCGGTGCCCGACGGCGCCGGACTATCGTGAGCAGCATGCCCTTCCATGCCGCACTGACGGCCGACGTCGCGCTGCGCGAGCTCAGCAAGGACGACGCCGTCGCGCTCGCCGACGCCTACGTCCGCAACCGCGCGCACCTCGCCCCCTGGGAGCCCGAACGCCCCGAGGAGTTCTACACCGCCGACTGGCACCGGGAACGCCTGTGGACGCAGGTCCTGGACAACTCGACCGGGCGCGCGCTGCACACCGTGCTCGAGTCGGACGGCCTCATCGTGGGCCGGCTGAACCTCACCGACGTCGTCCACGGGGCCTTCGAGAACGGGCACCTCGGCTACTGGCTGGACGCCGGGTTCACCGGGCGCGGCCTGATGACCAGGGCAGTCGAGACGCTCGCGGCCCATGCCCGGGACGAGCTGGGCCTGCACCGGCTCGAGGCGGCCACGCTGCCGCACAACACGGCGTCGCAGGCGGTGCTGACGCAGGTCGGTTTCGAACGCATCGGGTTCGCGCCGAGCTACCTCAAGATCGCCGGCGAGTGGCAGGACCACGTCGTGTTCCAGCTCATCCTGCACGGTTGACCCGGCTGGCCGAACCGCCGCGCCACCCCGCCGTCCGCCATCTTTTCGCCCCTGTCAACAGGCGCGACGCTCTCACGTGCGGTACACAAGGGTGCACGGCCGAGGCCACAGGGGGTGGGGCGTCGGACGAGTACCCCGCGGGCCAGCCCGCGGGTGCCTGATGCCCGGGACTCCGGGCCCCGACCGGGGGAGACCACCATGGCAAGCATCCACGGGAGCTCGTTGTCGATCGCGCTCCTGACAGCGCTGCTCGATCCCGAAGAAGACGGCCTCAGATCACCTCACGTCCAGGACCTGTTGCAGGAGGCGCTCGAGACGCGCGAGGACGCACGCGACGTGATCGTCGCGCTGCTCGCGTCGTCCGGGTCGATGCTGCGGCAGATCAGCTACCACAACGAGCAGGAGCCGCTGGAGTCGCTGCAGAAGGTGGCCCTGGGCTTCCAGCGCAAGGTCGTCCAGCTCCCGAGCTGAGTCACCCCTGTGCGGTCCGGGCCGCCACCGACTCCGCATCACGCAGCACTCGCAGCGTGTTGCCGCTGGTCAGCTTGCCGAGGTCGGCGTCGGACCAGCCGTTGTCCGCAAGGGCCGCGAGCAGGCGGGGGTAGCCCGTGACGTCCTCCAGGCCGTCGGGCAGGTTGGGCGTGCCGTCGTAGTCGCCGCCGAGGCCCACGTGGTCGACGCCGGCGACCTCCCGGACGTGCTCGACGTGCGCGACGACGTCGGACAGGGTGCTGCGCGGCTGCGGGTGCTCGTCACGCCACCTCGCCATGAACGGCTCGAACGCGCCGAGGTCGGTGTTCGCGATGCCCTCCTCCGCGGCGGCCCGGGCCCCCTCGGCCCGCCACTCCGCCACGGCGGGCGACACGAACTGCGGCACGAACGTCACCATGCACACGCCGCCGTTGGCGGCGAGGGCGCCGAGCACGTCGTCCGGCACGTTGCGGGGGACGTCGCAGACGGCGCGGGCGCTGGAGTGGCTGAAGATCACCGGGGCCGAGGTGACCCGCAGCGCGTGCCGCATGGTGCCCGCGGAGGTGTGCGAGAGGTCAACCAGCATGCCGATGCGGTTCATCTCGCGCACCACGTCCTCGCCGAACGGCGAGAGGCCCCCGAGCACCTCCTCGTCGGTGGCGGAGTCCGCCCACGGCACGTTGTCGTTGTGCGTGAGCGTCATGTACCGCACGCCGAGCGCGTGGAGCATGCGCAGCACGCCCAGCGACCCGTCGATCGAATGGCCACCCTCGGCGCCCATGAGGCTGGCGATGCGCCCGTCGCTCCACGCCTGCTCGACGTCGGCCGCGGTGCGGGCGAGCCGCAGGCTGTCCGGGTACCGCTCGACCAGGCGGTGCACGCAGTCGACCTGCTCGAGCGTGGCCGTCACGGCGGCACCGCCCTGGAGCTGGGCGGGCACGTACACGGACCAGAACTGGGCACCCACGCCGCCGTCCCGCAGCCGGGGCAGGTCCGTGTGGGTGGTGGTGAGGCGCTGGGCGATGTCGACCGCGGAGAGGTCGTAGGACGCCTGCTCGCGCAGCTCCCACGGGAGGTCGTTGTGCCCGTCCCAGACGGGGTGCTTCTCGAGGAGCGCGGCGAGGCGGTCTGCGGTCGTCATGCGGGCGACGCTACCGCGCCGCCCGGACCCTGCTGAGCCGCGCCCGGAGCTCGTAGGTCGTCAGCAGCTCGCCCGCGTGCCGCACGAGCAGGCCCGTCCGGGGCTCGACGTACTCCAGGTCGGTCTGCTCGGTCGCCACCGTCGTGTACCCGGCCCGCGCCTCCCGCACCTGCCGCCGGGCCGCCGACCGGTCGAGCAGTCCGCCCGCGGCGATCCCGGCGACGGCGACCGTGGAGGGCAGGAGCGCCCAGACCCAGAGCCGCGCGTCGAGGAACAGCAGGACCAGGACGAGCACGGCGGCGGTCATCCCGGCCACCGCCGCGCCGAGCGAGAGCCCGGCGAGCTCGGCCTCGGACCGGCCGGGCAGGAGCTCGCGCCGGATGCCGGGGCGCCACTCGTCGGCCAACGTGCCTCCAGGTCTCCGTGCGGGTCGGGGCGGACGGGTCTCGGCGGACAGGACTCGGCAGACAGGTCAGGCCTGCAGGTCACCCCTCGGTGACCTGCAGGCCTGACGGTAGCGACGTCAGCTCACCCGCTGCCAGGTGCAGTTCGACGTCTCGAACCCCTTGGCCGTGGACGGCAGCGTGACCGTCGTGGGCTCGGTCACCGAGGCGTAGTCCGCGAGCTGGTCACGGCTCGCGTCGGCGGTGAACTCGTTGATGATGGCGTAGTAGCAGGAGCCCGCCGGGTCGGCCGGGCCGTTGGTCACGTAGGTGCCACGCTGGAGCTGGTCACCAAGTACGTACACGCCGTTGTTGAACGTGCGCGTCCTCGGCGCCGCCATGCCCGAGTAGTACTTGCTCCACGCGCCGCAGTCGTCGGACCAGAAGGCGTAGTCGGTCGACTTCACGGCGGCGATCCGCTGCCCGAACCCGTAGTCCCAACCCAGGACCTCCGAGCGGGACTCACGCTGCCAGGCGCAGTACCGCGTCCCTGCCTGGGCCACGTACGTGCCCGGGGTGACGCTGTTGCTGCCCACGAGGAACCCGCCGTTCGCAGGGATCGCCGCGGCCGGCTTGGCGACGGCACCGGTCGGCCCGCCGGTCCGGACGACGGTCGCATACCCGAACTTCCGGGCGGTGACGACCACCGAGATCTTCTTGCCGAGCTGCGGCCCCTTGACCGTGTACGACGAGCTGGTGGCGCCCGAGATCGGGACGCTGTCGGCCATCCACTGGTAGGTGAACGCGGGCGACGGCTTCCAGGTACCGGTCTTGACCGTGAGCTTCGCGCCCACGCGGGCACTGCCCGAGATCGTGGGTGTGGGCGACGCCGAGAACTTGGCGTCGACCGTGGCGTGGGCCGAGGTCACGGACTTCGTCGAGATGCCGGGGCGCTTGCCGGTCACCGTGACCGTGAGCTTGCGGCCGTCGTACGACGTCGGGATCTTGAACGTCGACTTCGTCGCGCCGGAGATGTTCCTGCCGTCGACCTTCCACTGGTACGTGGTGGTCGTGCGCGCGGGCGTGGCCGGCGGGGCGACCGCGGACACGGTGGCACCCGGGTACGACATCCCGGAGATGCGGGGCGCGGCCATCACGAACGCGCCATAGCCCACCGTGACGGCCGGGCTCGTGCTCGACTCGGGCGCGTAGCCCGCCCGCTTGCCGGAGATCGTGACGGTCAGCTGCTTGCCGCGGTGCGTGCTGGTGGGCACGAAGGTGAAGCCGGTGGCGCCGGAGATCGCCGCGCCGTTCGCGAACCACTGGTAGGTGAACGTGGTGCCCGAGGTCCACGTGCCCGACTTCGCGTAGAGGGTGGTGCCCACCTTGGCGGTCGGGCTGATCGTCGGGGCGGCGGACCGGAGGTCACCGATGCCGATGGGCTCGGTGGGCTCACTGGTCACCGCGGTCGGGAGGTAGCCGTCGGCCGAGCCGACGACGGTCACGGTGATCCGCGCGCCCGCGTCCGCCGGCTGCGGCTGGTACAGGAACTTGTTCGCGCCGGAGATCATCGCGCCGTCCCGACGCCACTGGTAGGTGAAGTCGGCCACCGGGTCCCAGACCGGGTCCGGGTCCACGACCAGCGCGCCGCCCACGGACGGCTCGATCGCGTGGATCACCGGTGCGGGCGTGGCGGCGAACGTCTGCCCCTGCGCCGCCTGGTAGGCCGCGAGCACGTCGAGCTTGCCCTCGCCCCACACGTTGTTGTCGTCGGCGTTCCCGCCGCAGGAGGTGTCGTTCACGTCCTTGGCGGAACCGTCCAGGATCGCGCGGGTGGCCGGCACGTTGCCCACCAGCTCCGGCACGGCGTCCCACAGCAGCGCGACGGCGCCCGCGACGTGCGGAGCGGCCATGGAGGTGCCGGACCACTGCTCGTACCCGCCGCCGGGGACCGCCGAACGGACCGAGCTGCCGGGCGCCGCGATGTCGGGCTTCACGGTCCCGCTCTGGCCCGGACCGCGCGAGGAGTAGGCCGCGATCTCGCCCGACGGCGTGAACGCCCCGACCGAGTAGGACGCCTGGCGCGACCCCGGGCTGCCGGACGACTCGCAGCCGTACTCGCCGTCGTTCCCGTTGGACCAGGTGCTGAACATGCCGGCCGCCTCCCAGGCGCCGATCACGTCCTCCATGAAGGGGTCGTTCGAGAAGGACAGGCCCCACGAGTTGTTCACGACGTGCGGCCGCTTGGCCGGGTCGGGGCTGGTGCCGTCGAGGCGCGTCGGGGCCAGGAGCCACTGGCCGGACGCGATGAGCGTGGCGTCCATGCAGTCGTCGGCGCAGCCGTTCGTCGCGATCCACTCGGCCCCGGGGGCGACGCCGATGTTCATCGCACCGTCGTCGGTGCCGACCATGGTGCCCATGGTGTGCGTGCCGTGCCCGTTGTCGTCCCGGGGGCTGGTGGCGCCGCCGCCCGTGGAGTCGAACCAGTTGTAGTTGCTGCCCGACGTCGCGCCACGGTACTGCGCGGCCAGCGCCGGGTGGGTGCGGCTCACGCCGGTGTCCAGGCCGGCCACGACGATGCCGTCGCCGGTGAAGCCCTGGGCCCACATGTCGTCGGCGTTGATCGCCTTGATGCCGTACGTCGAGTTGGCCGCGGCGTCGGGCACGGCGCCGTCGGTCGTCTCGGGCTCCTCGAGCGCGTGCCGCGTCGTCGGGCGCACCTCCAGGACCTGCGTGTCGGCCGCGAGGTCCGTCGCCAGCGCGAGCGAGCCGTCCTCGACCAGGATCGCGTTGGTGGCCCAGTACGAGGTGTACTCGGTGCCGGACTCCTCCAGGGCGGCGATCGCCTGCTCCTGGGAGGCCTCGGCGGCCGCCTTGAGGGTCTCGTACACGTAGTCGCCGCGCTCGGACCAGCTCGTGATGCCGCCGGCCGCCGACAGGTCGGTCTCGCCGGCGAACCGCAGCCAGAAGTCGGTGGTGCTGTCGTCGCGGAACGCCTTGGTGGCCGCTGTGGTGATCTTGTCGGCCGGGTCGACCGGGCCGCGCGCCACCTGCGGGGCTGCGGAGGGCCGGGACGACGGTCCGCCGTCGGTGGCGGGGTCGGGCGCCGCGACGGCCGCGGCCGGGGAGGCGAGGAACGCGACGGTCGCCGCGGAGGCGACGGCGCGAGTCACTAACGTGCGACGAGACATAGGGCCGCTCCGAAAGGGTGATGGGGTGCCCCGTCACGGGCGGAGACCCCGCCGGTCACGGCAGGGAAGACAGCCGCACACTAGCCGTCGGACCGCCCGCAGATCGCGTGAATTGCCAGAAATCACCCGCTCGGGCTCCGGCCGGGGGAAGCGCTCTCAGCGCCGTCCGCGCAGCCGGTCGATGTCGCGCCGCTCCCGCTTGGTGGGCCGCCCGGTGCCGCGGTCGCGCAGGCCCACGGCCTCGCGCTCCACCCGCGTGGGCAGGGCGGGGCTGTGGTCCAGGTACGCCTTGACGGCCAGGGGCGCTCCCACGCGCTTGAGCAGCAGCTCGACGACCTCGATGTCCCGGTCCCGGAGCGGGTCGCGCCACGTCACCCGGTCACCGACGGCGACGGACGCCGACGGCTTGGCCACCTTGTCGTTGATCCGGACCCGGCCGCTCCGGCACAGCTCCGCCGCGACCGACCGGCTCTTGGTCAGCCGCACCGCCCACAACCAGACGTCGATGCGCACCGCCCCATCCTCCCACCCGCCGTCCCCGCCCCGCCGTCTTCGTTGAGTGCTGGGTATTTGTTGCTCCCGGAGTCCGGGAGCAACAAATACCCAGCACTCAACGAAGGGGGGTCAGCCGGCCTGGGTACGGACCCAGCGGTCGTCGGCGGTGGTCACCTCGTGCACGTCGCCCGTGATGGTGACGATCCGGCGGGCCGACGGCGGCAGGACGGGCGCGGAGTCGTTCGGCTCGTTCAGGTCGGCGATGCCCTCGGCCACCACCCTGACAACGTTGTCAGCCGCGTGCGCGCCGACCCAGACCTCGACGTCCCCGGGCTCGACGATCCGCACCATCTTGCGGTCGCTGAACGCGAACCGCGTGGTGGGCACGTCGAACGCGATGGTCGTCGACTCCCCGGGCGCCAGGTCAACCCGGTGGTAGCCGAGCAGCTGCGTCGTGGGCCGTGCCACCGAGCCCACCACGTCGTGCCCGTAGAGCTGCACGACGTCGGAGCCGGCCACCTCGCCTGCGTTCGTCACCGCGACGACGGCGCGGAACGTGCCGCCCGCCTCGACCGACGGGTCCACGGACACGAGCTCGCGCTCGAACGACGTGTACGACAGCCCGAACCCGAAGGCGCGCACCGGCGTGGAGTCGGTCGACGTCACCTCGGACGCCCCGCCCAGGATCGGGTGCAGGTACGAGTACGGCTGCGCGCCGGCCGACCGCGGCAGCGACACCGGCAGGCGGCCGGACGGGTTCACGCGGCCCGAGAGCACGCCCGCGAGCGCCGTGCCGCCCTCCTCGCCCGGGAAGAACGCCTGGAGGACGGCGCCGGGCGTGCGCCCGCCGGACCCGTCGCCGTCGAGCGCCCAGCCGATCGCGTAGGGGCGGCCGGTGAGCAGCACCATGACGACCGGCTTGCCCGTGGCGAGCACCGCCTCGACGAGCTCGCGCTGCACGCCGGGCAGGTCGAGCGACTCGCTGTCGTTGCCCTCGCCCACGGTGCCGCGGCCGAACAACCCGGCCTGGTCGCCCACCACGACGACCGCCACGTCGGCGGCCTCGGCCACGGCGACGGCCTCGGCGAACCCGGAGGTGTCGTCGCCCTCGACGGCGCAGCCCCGCGCGAACGTGAGCTCGGGCGCGCCCGGGCCGCCGAGCTCGGTGGCCAGGGCCTCGGCCAGGGACGGGATCTCGAACCCGGCGGGGACGCCGGGGTGGTGCGCCAGCACGTGGTTGGCGAACGAGTAGCAGCCCATCAGGGCCTCGGGGCGGTCGGCGTTGGGCCCGATCACGGCCACGCGGGCCGGCTTGTCGTGCCAGGACCCGAGCGGCAGCACGCCATCGTTCGCCAGCAGCACCACCGACTCCTCGGCGAGGCGCCGGGCGACGTCGCGGTGCGCGGGCGAGTCCACGTCCACGACGGCGGGCGGCTCGTCCTCGTACACGTCCGGCTCGAGGAGGCCGAGCTCCTCCTTCTGCTTGAGCGCGCGCAGCACGGCCCGGTCCACCACCTCGATCGGCACGTCGCCGTCCTTGACGAGCGTGGCCAGCGGTTCGAGGTACGCGTCGCCGGAGGGCAGCTCGACATCGACGCCGGCCTGCAGGGCGGCCGCCGCGGCGGCCCCCCGGTCGGCGGCGATCGCGTGCATCACGCTGAGGAACGCCACGCCGAAGTAGTCGGCGACCACGACGCCGTCGAAACCCCACTTCTCGCGGAGCAGCTCGGTGAGGTACTCGCCGGAGGAGTGCATCGGCACGCCGTCGACATCGTTGTACGAGGCCATGACGGACCGCACCCCGCCGTCGACCACGGCCATCTCGAAGGGCGGCAGGAAGACGTCGGCGATCTCGCGCGGGCCCGCGCTCACCGGGGCGTGGTTGCGACCCGCCTTGGAGCCGGAGTACGCCACGAAGTGCTTGAGCGTCGCGTGGACGCCCGCGCCCTGCATCCCGCGGACGTACGACGTGCCCACGGTGCCGACGAGGTACGGGTCCTCGCCGATGCACTCGTCCACGCGGCCCCAGCGGGGGTCGCGGACGACGTCGAGCACCGGCGCCAGCCCCTGGTGGATCCCCAGCTCCCGCATGGAGTCGCCGATGAGCCGGCCCATCTCCTCGACGAGCTCCGGGTCGAACGAGGCGCCCCAGGCGAGCGGCGTCGGGAAGGTCGCCGCCTTCCAGGCCGCCAGGCCCGTGAGGCACTCCTCGTGGACCAGCGCGGGGATGCCGAGGCGCGTCTCGCGCTTGATCCGGCGCTGCTCGGCCCAGAGCCAGGCCGCGCGCTCGACCGGGTCCACGGGCCGCGTGCCGTACACGCGGGTGTAGTGCCCCAGGCCGTGCCTGGTGCTGTCCGGGAGCGCGGTGGTCCCCTGGCCCCCGGCCATCTCGCCCTGCATCGGTGCCACGACGTTGCCGCCCTGGTCCAGCCAGTACCCGACCAGCTGGGCCAGCTTCTCCTCGAGGGTCATCCGTGCGTGCAGGTCGCGCACGCGCTCCGACACCTCGGGCATCGCCCTCAGCGCCACCGGCAGTTCGGTCATCAAACGTTTCCTCTCGTGATCGGGCTGGTCGAAGGGGGTCCCCGGCGGGGACCTAACCCTTGACCGCCCCCTGCAGCCCGTTGACGATGCGCTTCTGCATGGCGAGGAAGAACACCAGGGCGGGAATCATGGCTAGCGTGGTGAAGGCGAAGACGCCGGCGGTGTCGGCGGAGTGCTCCGACGAGAAGTCGGCCACGCCGAGCGGCAGCGTCTTCATGTCCGACTGGAGCAGGAGCAGCGGCAGCAGATAGGCGTTCCAGGACCCGACGAACGCCAGCACGCCGACCGTGACCATGCCCGGCCCGGACAGCGGCAGCAGGATGCGCCAGAAGAAGCCGATGCGGGACGTGCCGTCGAGCTGGGCCGCCTCCTCCAGCTCCTGCGGGATCGCGGCCAGGAACGGCCGCAGGATCACGACGGTCACGGGTAGGGCGAACGCCGCCTGCGGCAGGGCCACACCGAGCCACGTGTTGCCGAGCTGCAGGTTCTGCGTGATGAGGATGAACAGCGGGACGATCGCCACCGTGGCCGGGAACAGCAGGCCGACGACGAACACCATGAACAGCGCCTCGCGCCCCTTGAACTGGTACCGGGCCAGGGGGTAGGCGGCCATCACACCGAGCACGACCGTGATCGCGGTGGTCAGCACGGCGATGACCGCCGAGTTGACGGCGTACTGCCAGAAGCTGGCACTGGTCAGCACGCCCACGTAGTTGTCGAGCACCCACGGGGCCGGCAGGCCCGACGGGTCCTGCGCGATCTGGGCGTTGGTGCGGAACCCGCCCAGCACGCCGTAGAGCACGGGTCCCAGGGTCAGGGCCACGACCACCAGGGCGATCGCGTAGACGAGGGGCTGGCTGCCGCCGTTCGAACGCCGCCTCCGGACCGGCTCGCGGCCGGCGTTCCGGGCGGTCGGGGCGCTCATGAGCACGTTCGTGGTCGGGGCGCTCACCGGGTCACCTTCTTCCTGCTGCGCTTCACCGTCACCACGTCGGAGCGCGTGTCCCGGCTCAGGACGAGCTGCTGGTAGAGCACCGCCATGACGAGCGCGATGACGAACAGGATCACCGAGGCCGCCCCGGCGATGCCGAAGTTCTGGCTGCGCGTGCCCTGGTTGATGAGGTACGTCGCCATGGTGGTCGTGGAGTTGGCGGGCCCGCCGCCGGTCAGGATCCACACCATGTCGAAGAGCTGGAGCGAGCCGATCATGGACAGGAACGCCCAGGTACGCATCGTCGGGCCGAGCAGCGGCACGCTGATCTTGCGCTGCGTCTGCCACCACGAGGCGCCGTCGAGCTGGGCCGCCTCGTACAGCTCCTCGGGGACGCCCTGCAGGCCGGCCAGGAAGAGGATCACGGCCAGGCCGAGGTACTTCCACGTGAGCACGATCAGCACGGTGAGCAGCGCGAGGTCGGGGTCACCGAGCCAGCCCTGCTCCGGCGCCTGCAGGCCGACGGCGCCGAGCAGCCCGTCGATCACGCCGTACTCCGGCTGCAGCAGCTGGAACCAGACCACGCCCGCGATGACCTCGGCGAGCACGTACGGCACGAAGATGATCGTGCGCAGGAGGCCCTGGCCCCACATCTTGCGGTTGAGCAGCAGGGCGATGGCCAGCCCCAGCGGGAGCTGGAGCGCGATCGACCCGCCGACGATGATCAGGTTGTGGACGACGGAGTCGACGAAGACGTCGTCGCCCAGGACGGTCACGTAGTTCCGCAGGCCGACGAAGTCGGTCAGCGGCCCGAAGCCCTTCCAGCGGAACACCGAGAGCTGGACCGCCGTGACGATGGGCCAGACGACGAACAGGGCGAACAGCGCCAGGGCGGGCGTGACGAAGAATGCGATCTCGAGACGCTTGCGCCATGCGGAGCTCACTCCGCCGCGCCCGCCCCGGGCTGGTGCCGTCACCTGCTCACTGCTCCGCTTCGGCCGCGGTCTGGATGGCGTCGACGACGTCCTGCGGGCCTGCCTCGCCGGCGAACATGAGGGCGATCTCGTCGTTCATGGCACCACCGATCGACTGGCCGAGGCGCGTGTCGAGGTAGAGCTGGGTCTTGCCGCCGCCGTCACGCACCGGGATGAGCTGCGCGAGGGTCTCGTTGGCGAGCGAACCGGTCGCCGTCGGGTTGGTCGGCAGACCCATGTCGTTCTCGGCGAAGCCCTGCTGGACCTCGTCCGAGAGCAGGTAGTTGGCGAAGTCGACCGCCGCGTCGGGCGCGGAGGCCGAGACGGACCAGGCGTCGCCGCCGCCCATCTGGTCGGCGGGGTCGCCGCCCTGGCCGTCGAACGTCGGGAAGGCGAACCAGCCGAGGAAGTCGGGCACCTCGCCGTCCTCGGTGAGGCCGCCGGCCACGCCGGGCTCCCAGTGACCCGCGAGCTCCATGCCGACCTTGCCGGTCGCGAGCAGGCCGGACGCCGACGTCGGGCCCGACTGCGCCGGAGTGGTCAGGAAGCCGCGGTTGAAGGGCTCCTTGCCGATGATCTCCTCGGTGTGCTCGCCCGCCTTGATGAAGCACGGGTCGGAGTAGTCGGCGCTCTCGATCGCGGCCTCGACCACGTCGTACGGGCACTCGCGGACCACGCTGTAGTACCAGTAGTGCGCGGCCGGCCACTTGTCGCCCGCACCCACGGACAGCGGGGTGGTGCCGGCGTCCTTGAGCTTGTCGAGGTAGCCGTCGAACTCCTCGATGGTCGGGTTCGGCGAGACGTCCGTGATGCCCGCGGCCTCGAAGAGGTCCTTGTTGTACCAGAAGCCGACCAGGCCGATGGAGTACGGCAGGGCGTACACCTTGTCGTCCACGGTGTACTGGTCGGTGAAGTTCGAGATGGTGCTGATCGTGTCGGCCGAGTCCTCGGTGAGGTCGCGCACGAGGCCGGCGTCGACCTCGGCGGCGAGCTCGCCGCCGCCGCGGCTCATGTAGACGTCCGGGATCTGCGACTCGTCGCCGGACTGGAAGGCCGCCTGCAGCTTGGTGAGCATGTCCTCGTGCTGCATGGCCTGGACGTCGACCTTGACGCCCGTGTCGGCCTCGAAGTCCTTGGCGACCTGCTCGTAGTAGGCCTGGCCCTCACCCTGGTTGGAGTTGTGCCACCAGGTGATCTCCTGGGCATCGGCGTTCTGGTTGGTCTCCTCGCCACCGGAACCGGACCCGGCGCCGACGCAGCCGGACAGGACCAGGGCGACGGAGCCCCCGAGCGCGATCAGCGCCGCGCCGCGCGTTTTCCTCATCATTGTGGAATCCCTTGTAAGTCGTCATCGACGGTCGGCAGAAGGTTGCCGATTGACGGACGACGAGGTCCGTCAAGCAGGAGCGTGACAGTCTCGCCATAGTTTCGTCAAACGGTTTCGATATCGATTTCGAAACGGATCGGCCCGTCGGACACACCACCGCGCCCGGATGTACTGTCTCTTCCGTGCACAGTGGGACAGACTCACCCGGGTCCACCGCCGGACCGGGTGACGGCGTGACGGACGACCCCGGGACCCTCGGGCCGTCCGCCACCGAGGAGCGCGCGACCGGCCGCGCCACCATCACCGACGTCGCCCGCGTCGCCGGGGTCTCGGTCGCCACCGTGTCGAAGGTCGTCAACGGCCGGTACGGCGTGGCCGCCGCCACCGCCGAGCGCGTGCTCGCCGTCGTGGCCGACCTCGGGTACGAGTCGTCCCTGGTCGCCCGCAGCCTGCGCCGTCGGCAGACCAACGTGATCGGCGTGCTCGTGGCCGAGTTCGAGCCCTTCAGCACCGAGCTCCTCAAGGGCATCTCCGCCGCGATCGCGGGCACGGGCTACGAGCTCCTCGCCTACTGCGGCGACGCCGGCCGCTCGGACCACGTGGGCTGGGAGCGGCGCTCCCTGTCCCGCCTCGCGGGCACCCTGATCGACGGCGTGGTCATCGTGACGCCCACGCTCGCCCTTCCGCAGCACGACGGCGTGCCCATCGTCGCGATCGACCCGCACACGGGCCCCACGGGACCGGCCACCGTCGACTCCGACAACCTGGGCGGCGCCCGCACCGCCACCGAGCACCTGATCGGCCTGGGCCACACGCGCATCGGTTACCTGGGCGGACGCGGCGACCTGGAGTCGGCCCGTCTGCGCGAACTGGGCTTCTTCGAGGCGATGGAGGCGGCCGGGCTCACCCCGGACCCGAGCCTGGTGCTGGAGGGCGGCTACCGCCCGGACCGGTCCGACCGGCCCACGCACGACCTGCTCGAACGCCCCGACCGGCCCACCGCGGTCTTCGCCGCGAACGACCTCTCCGCGATCCACGTCATCCAGGTGGCGCAGGAGCTGGGCCTGCGCGTCCCGGAGGACCTCTCCGTTATCGGGTTCGACGACGTCCCCGAGGCCGCGGGGGCGACGCCGCCCCTGACCACGGTGGCGCAGTCGCTGCACGAGATGGGCGCCGAGGCGCTCCGCATGGTCATCGCGATGCTCGAGTCCGGCCCGTCGGCAGGGCACCACACCCGCCTGCCCACGCGGCTGGTGCAGCGGTCGAGCACGGCTCCCCCACCCGCCTGACCCCCGACCTGTCGGACGTACAGGTCACCCGCGTGATCCGTACGTCTGACACGACGCTCGTCAGGCCGGGAGCAGCGCCGGCAGGACGGGCGCCACCAGGCGGCCGGCCTGGCCGGGCACGTCGACGCCGCGGTCGACCTCACCGTCGCTCTCGCCCCAGAACGCCGCCAGGAACGCCTGGTACAGCGCCGCGCCCACGAGCAGGCGGGCGACGGCCTCGACGTCGGCGTCCGCACGCACCCGGCCGGCGTCCCGCTCCGCCTCCAGGTAGGCCTGCAACCTCAGCTGAGGCACCTGCGGGCCCGCCCCCTTCGCGGCGATGGACTCGCGGTGCCGGGCCAGGAGCACGCTGCTCGAGAAGATCGAGGCCGAGATCGGAAAGCTGCCGACGTAGAAGTCGAGCAGCCCCGAGACGAAGCGCTCGAGGTTGGCCTCCACGGTCGAGGTGCCCACGGCGTCGTCGGGCAGGGCGAAGCGCGGCAGGCGCTCCTGCAGCACCGCCATGAACAGGCCCTGCTTGTCGTCGAAGTGGCGGTACAGCAGGGCCTCCGAGCAGCCGGCCGCCCGCGCGATCTCCTTGGTCGTCGCGTGCGCCACGCCCTGCTCGCGCATCACGCGCGCCGCCGCGTCGAGGATCCGCTCCCGTGTGCTCATGGCAGACATTCTCCCTGCTCCCTTGACCTGCGGCCCGACCCCGTGGCACGGTGTTAGTAAGTATTCACTCACCCCCTGGGTGAGCGCCACCCCTGACCCGAGGAGATGCCATGAAGATCGCTGTTGTCGGAGCGAGCGGCCGCACCGGCCGCGAGCTCGTGCGGACGCTGACGGCGGCGGGCCACGACGTCGTCGCCGTCGTGCGCGACCCGGCCCGGCTGGCCGGCGAGCCCGGACCGCCCGTCCGGGTCGCCGAGGCCACCGACGTCGCGGCCCTCGCCGCCGCCTTCGAGGGGGTCGACGCCGTCGCGAGCTGCCTGGGCCCGGTGCCCGGCGAGTCGCCGCACGTGCTGCGCGACGGGATCACGGCGGTCATCGCCGCCATGGACCGCGCGGGCGTGCGCCGGCTGGTCGCGATCAGCGCGAGCGGCTGGCTCGTCGACGGCGACGACCCGCTCTCCCGCTACGTCGCCAAGCCCATCCTCAAGCGGGCGCTGGCAGTGGCGAACGCCGACCTGGAGGCCATGGAGCAGGTGATCCGGGCCAGTCACGTGGACTGGACGATCATGCGGCCGCCGCGCCTCCAGGACCGCCGGGGCACCGGCCGCTACAAGTCCCGGCGGGACGGCAACGTGCGGTGGGCCTGGACGATCGCCCGTCCCGACCTCGCCCTGGCGATGCGGGACGCCCTGACCGACCGGACCGCCGTCGGGCAGGCGATCTCCGTCGCCGCCTGACCGGGCACCCCGCACGCCGTCGATAATCTCTCGCCGCCCGACGGCGTGCGGGGCACCCTGGTCGTATGACCTCCCCGACCGGCTACGCGCCCGAGCCGACGACGTGGCGCATCCTCGAGGTGGGGCCCGCACCGTCGACCGACCACCCCGACGCCTGGGCCTACCACGGCATCGCCGCCGTGGACCGCGCCGCCGAGACGGCGAACCTGGGATACGACGACCTCGCCCGCACCGAGCAGCAGCTCGTCAGCAGCATGCTGCACCAGGAGTACGCCGAGAAGCGGTGCTTCGTCGCCGTCCTGGACCGCGCGAACGGCACCGCGCCGACCGCCGACGACGTCGTCGGTTACGGGTACGCCTCGATGGCGCGCGACCACAACACGCACACCGCCGACCTCTACCTGGGCGTCCACCCGGACCACCGCCGCCGCGGGATCGGTAGCGCCATCGCGGAACAGGCGGAACGGGTGGCGACCGACGCGGGCCGGACGACCTTCTTCAGCTGGTCGCTCTCGGCCCGCGAGGCGGCTGAGGGCGAGAACGCGCTGGTACCCGCCACCGGCGCCGGGCGGCTGCCCGCCGACGCGGGCGGTGTGCACTTCGCGCTCGGGCGCGGCTACACCCTGGAGCAGGTGGAGCGCATGTCGCGGCTCGACCTGCCGGTGGACGCCGAGAAGCTGGCGGCGTTCGAGGCGGAGGCCCGCGCGAAGGCCGGCGCCGACTACGTGACGCACACGTGGGAGGGCATCCCCGAGGCGTGGCACGAGGGGTACGCCCAGCTCATGACCCGCATGTCCACGGACGTGCCGCAGGGTGACCTCGACTTCGGCGAGGAGACCTGGGACGCCGAGCGCGTACGGATCTACCTCCAGGACCGGGCCGACAGCGGCCAGCGCCTGCTGACCACGCTGGTGGAGCACGTCCCGTCCGGCGAGATCGCGGGCGGCACGTCGTTCCTGCTGCAGGACGGCAAGCCGGCGTACGTGTTCCAGGAGGAGACGATCGCGCTCAAGGCCCACCGCGGGCACCGGCTCGGGATGCTGGTCAAGGCCGTGAACCTGCGCGAGCTGGCCGCCCGCTACCCGCAGACGGAACGCGTGCACACGTTCAACGCGGAGGAGAACGCCCACATGCTGTCGATCAACGTGTCCCTGGGCTTCCGCCCCTCGGGCGCAGAAGCAGCCCTCCAGAAGCGCCGCTGACCCACCCTCCCGACCCGTTGAGTGCTGGGTATCTGCGCTCTCGAAACGGTTCGAGAGCGCACATACCCAGCACTCAACGGCGGCGGCGGGTGAGACGGGCGGCCAGCGGGTGGTTCGCGATCGTGAGCAGGTGGCGAAGCCGCCTGTGCGTCACGCCCGAGCCCGGCTGGTACGGGAGCCGCTCCAGGGGCATGGCCTGCGTCAT
Source organism: Promicromonospora sp. NPDC110617 (assembly GCF_055598465.1). Taxonomy (NCBI): domain Bacteria; kingdom Bacillati; phylum Actinomycetota; class Actinomycetes; order Micrococcales; family Promicromonosporaceae; genus Promicromonospora; species Promicromonospora sp. NPDC110617. The sequence goes on along the minus strand of NZ_JBVKBM010000004.1, from coordinate 27,975 downwards.
GATCATGACGTCGTCCGACAGGCCCGCCGCGCGCAGCAGCGCGGTGACCGTCGGGCCGACGACGGGATGCGCCATCGCCTCGCCCACCGAGGACTCCGGTGTGAGCGGCCGGGTGGCGGCGTCCCCGCGCACCTCGGCCTCGGCCACGACGCGCAGGTCGCGGCTCGACGCGCCCACCTCGACGCGGTAGGTGCCGCCCTCCACGTGCCACCGGTCGGCGCGCACGTCCCAGAACGCCAGGTCGGCCCGGTCCACGACCAGCTCGACCTCCCGGGACTCCCCCGGCGCCAGGTCGACGACGGCGAACGCGGCCAGCGCGCGCGGGGCCCGCGGGACCGCGGATCCCGGCACGGACACGTAGCACTGGACCACCTCGCGTCCGGCCACGCCGCCGGTGTTGGTGACGGTCAGCCTCGCGGTAAGGCCGACGACGCCGTCGGCCGGCCCGGCGGTAACCGTCAGGTCCGTGTAGGCGAACGTCGTGTACGACAGACCGTGGCCGAAGGGGTACTGCACCGCCAGGTCCCGCACGTCGTACCAGCGGTAGCCCACGAAGATGCCCTCGCCGTAGGTGACGTGCAGCCCGGTGCCGGAAAAGCTGGTCCACGCGGGGGTGTCCTCGAGGCGCAGCGGGACCGTCTCGGCCAGCCGGCCCGACGGGTTGACCCGGCCGAACAGGACGTCGGCCGTCGCGCCGCCGCCCGCCTGGCCCAGCAGCCAGCCCTCGACGATCGCCGGCACGCGGTCCGCGAACCCGGACAGCCGCACCACGGAGCCGTTGGAGAGCACCATGACCACGCGCGGGTTGACCGCCAGCACGCGGTCCAGCACGTCGAGCTGGGCCGCCGGGAGCTCGATGTGCTCGCGGTCGCGGCCCTCGGCCTCCGACGACTGCGGCAGGCCCGCGAAGAACAGCACCACCCCGGCGTCGCGGGCCGCGGCGACGGCCTCGTCGGCGAGCGTCTGCGCTCCTTCGCCGGCCGAGCGTCCGCCGGCCGAGCGTCCGCCCGCCGGCCCCGCGCCCAGCTCGTACCCCGGCGCGAACACGACGTCGTCGGTCGCCGAGTCGCGGATCGCCGCGAGGGCGTCGTCGACCTGGGTCGGGACGATCTGGGACGACCCCGCGCCCTGGAACCGCGGCGTCCGCGCGAGCTCGCCGATCACGGCGAGGCGCGTCCGCGGGGCCAGCGGCAGCAGGCCGCCGTCGTTCTTGAGCAGCACGATCGCGCGGCTCGCGGCTTCGCGGGCCAGCGCGTGGTGCGCGTCGTCGTGCCAGGCCTCGGGGTCGTCGCCCCGCTCCGCGAGGAGCGCTCCGGGCGCGGTGTCCGTCCCGCCCGCGGCCGCCTCCCGCCCGGCGTGCGCCGCGAGCGCCAGGGCGACTACCCGGCCGGCCGAGCGGTCGACGTCCGCCAGGTCGAGCGCGCCGGACCGGACGGCGGCGACGATCTCCGCGACCCGGGCCGAGCCGGCGCCGGGCATCTCCAGGTCGAGGCCCGCGCGGATGCCGGCGAGGCGGTCGTGGACGGCGCCCCAGTCGGACATGACCAGGCCCTCGAAGCCCCACTCGCCGCGCAGCACGTCGGTGGTGAGCCGGCGGTCCTCGCCGGTGTGCGTGCCGTTGACGCGGTTGTAGGACGACATGAGCGTGGCGGGCCGCGCCCGGGTCACCACACGCTGGAAGGCACGCAGGTAGATCTCGCGCAGGGTGCGCTCGTCGACGTCGGCGGAGACGCGCATGCGCTCGGTCTCCTGGTTGTTCGCGGCGAAGTGCTTGACGCACGCGGCCACGCCGCCGCCCTGGATCCCGGCGACCAGGGCGGCGCCGATCTCGCCCGCGAGCAGCGGGTCCTCCGACACGTACTCGAAGTTGCGCCCGCACAGCGGGCTGCGCTTGATGTTGACACCCGGGCCGAGCACCACGTCGACGTCGCGCGCCCGCGCCTCGGCGGCGACGGCGGCCCCGACGCGCGCCACGAGGCCGACGTCGAAGGTGCTGCCCAGCGCCACGGCGGGCGGGAAGCACGTGGCCGGGACCGCGCCCTCGATGTCGCCGACGTCGGGGGCGAGCCGGCGCACGCCGTGCGGCCCGTCGGCGAGGTAGACCGACGGCACGCCGGGCGCCTCGGCGGTGGACCAGAACGAGGCCCCGGACAGGAGCCGGGCCTTCTGCTCGACGGTGAGCGTCCGGGCGCGCGACTTCTTCGTCATGCGGTCACGCTAGCGGCAGCGGGCCGAATAAAGCCGTGCGCCCCCGGACCTCCCGGAGCACCCTGGGTCCATGACCTCATCCTCTGCAGCACCCGCCCCGGCGACGTCGGCGTGGCGGCTCATGGACCCCCCGCACGCGACCTCGCTCGACGAGGCCGACGCCTGGGCGTACCGCGGCATCGCGGAGATGCATGCCGCGGCTGCGGTCGTCGACCTCGGCAACGCGGACGCCGCCCCGACGCCGATCGGGATCCTGGTCGGGATGAACAACCAGAGCTACGTGCGCAAGCTGCGGCAGATCGCGGTGGTGGACACCCCCGCCGGCCCGGAGGTGGTGGGCGAGGCGACGGTGTTCCTGCAGGTCCGCGCCAATCCTGAGCTGGCCATCGGCGGCATCGTGGTGCACCCGGAGCACCGGCGGCAGGGCATCGCCACGGCCCTCGCGCAGTGGTCGCGCGACACGGCTCGGGCGGAGGGCCGGACGTCGTTCATGACGTACGTCGACTTCGGCCCGGACAAGCCGGCGGGCGAGACGCTGACCCCGGCGTCGGGCAGCGGCGAGGTCGGCGCGGACCTGCCGGGCGTCCTGCTCGCGCGGAAGCTGGGCCTGACGCTCCAGCTCGTCGAGCGCCGCTCCCGGATCGACCTGCCGGTGCTGCCAGAGGCGGTGTCCCGCTTCGAGGCCGAGTCCCGTGCCGTGGCGGGCGACGCGTACCGGGTCCACACCTGGACGGCGCCCATGCCGGAGGAGTGGATCGAGCAGTACGCGGCCCTGGAGCAGGCGTTGTCCGACGACGAGCCGCGCGGCGGCCTGGAGGTCGAGTCCGACGTCTGGGACGTGGAGCGGATCCGGACCGAGGAGGCAGCGATGGCCGCCAAGGGCGACCAGTACGTGGTGACGGCGGCCGAGCACGTGGCCACGGGCGAGCTGGTCGCGATGACCATGCTCCAGTGGAACGACCTCCAGCCCGAGCACACGAACCAGCAGGCGACGGTGGTGCTCCGGTCGCACCGCGGGCACCGGCTCGGGATGCTCGTCAAGGCCGTGAACCTGCGTGAGCACGCCCGCCTGCGCCCCCAGGCGCAGCGGATCTACACCTGGAACAACGAGGAGAACCCGCACATGCTCGCGATCAACATCGCGCTCGGGTTCGTCCCGGCGGGCGGCTGCGCCAACTTCCAGGGCCCGCTCTGACCTGACGCCCGACGGCGGCGCCGGGTCAGAGCAGCTCGGCGGTGAGGTCCGGGCCGTCGCCGAAGGCGGCGTCGTCGTCGAACGGCCACACCGGCCCGCCCAGGCCGGTGCGGCGCAGCCGGTGCGGGTCCTGGTCCACGCCGCCCGGCGTGAGCACGAGCATCCAGTCCTCGGCCATCTCGTAGAGCTCGGTCTCGAGGTTGCCGATCTTCACGACCACGACGTCGGTGCCCCGCGGGTCCAGGCCGATCGCGGTGAAGTCCGACTCCAGGTGGTACGCCCGGCGGCGCTCGGTCAGGACCACCCGCAGGCCGCCCACCGCGACGACGCACACGACTCCGGCGAGGGGGTCGTCCGCGCGCACGTGCTCGACGACGCCCCGCAGCGTGACCGGTCCGTGCGGGCCGTCGTCGACCCGGGCCCCGGCCTCCACCTCGACGGTGGCGCCCACCCCGGCGGCCGCCACCGTGCGGGCCGCGGCGGCGTCGGGCAGGGCGGCGTAGATCGCGGTGCGGCCGCCGTCGGCGGGCGGGGTCGCGAAGGCGGGCTCCGCCAGGAGCCGCGCGAGGGTCCAGGTCACATCACCCGCGCCGCCGGCCAGGGGGTTGTCGCCGGTGTCCGACAGGACGAACGGCCGCGCGTCGCTCGCCAGCACCGCGCGCAGGCACTCCTCGTACGACCCGGCGGGGGCGACGAGACCGAACTCCGCGCGGGCGTCCCAGTACCGGCGGGCCAGTCGTTCGGCCTCCCGGGAGATGACGGCGTCGTCGTCGCCCATGACCACCACGGCGGCCCGGCAGCGCGGCTCGTCCGCCCACGCGTAGCCGACCCAGACCGAGGCGTCCAGGACGCCGGCCAGCTCCCCGACCCGTGCGACGTCCTCGTAGAGACCCTTGGCGGGCTCCTGCCGGGTGCTCGTGCGCTCCCCCGGCAGCAGCACCGGCACCTGCACCCAGGCCTTGCGCGGGCGCCCCGCGCCGTCGACGCGCCGCAGCAGGTCCGTGGCCGCCCGCTCGCGCGCCTCGTCCTCGTCCTCGTGCGGGGCCGTGCGGTGGCAGGCGATGAGGTCGACGGTCGCGGCCAGGGCGCGGGACACGTTGCCGTGCAGGTCCATGGACGCGGAGACCAGGCAGTCCGGCCCGACGGCGGCGCGCACCGCCCGCGCGAGGTCCGCCTCCGCGTCGGTGTAGCCGAGCACCGCCATGGCCCCGTGGATCTCGAGCAGGACCCCGTCGAACGGGCCCTGCGCCTCCAGCGCCAGGCCGATCTCGGTGCGGACCGTCTCGTAGACGTCCGCCGGGACCGCGCCGCCCGGCAGCGCACCGGCCCGCAGGATGCCCACCCACTCGGCCTCCCTGCGCAGGGCCGTGCCGTCCCGCAGGAACGGGTACCGCCGGACCAGCTCGTTGCCGCGCAGCAGGGTGAACGCCTCCCAGCCCGAGCGGTGCGGGGAGAACGTGCTGGACTCGATCGCCATGCCACAGATCGCGATCCGCGGTCGACGGTGGGTACGGGTCACGCGCGCAGTGTAGGCGGGTCGGGTTACTACTTCCGTATATCTGCCGACATGTCGGAACCTCAGGTCACCGGCGCGACCTGAGGTTCCGAGACGTGGCGAGTGCGGATCAGTCGTCCGCGTCGTCGGGCGTGTTGTCGTCCGGGGTGTCGTCCGCCGGGGACTGGTAGTTCGCGTCGTTCGGCGAGTCCGCCGACTGCGCGGAGCCCGCCGTATCGTGCGCCGACTCGTTCGGCGAGTCCGCCGACTCCGGCGACGGGTCGTAGTTCGCGTCGCCCGGCGAGTCCGCCGACTGCGCGGACCCCGGGGTGTCCCGTGCCGACTCGTTCGGCGAGTCCGCCGACTCCGGCGAGTCGTCGGCGGGCGCGGCGGTCGTCCCGCCGGCGGGTGCGGTCCCGCCGGACAGCGCGACGGCGGCGGTCGCCTCGGTCCGCGGGGCGGGGTCGTTGAGCGCGGCGGCCGTGCTCGCGCCCGCGATACCGATCACGGCGGCCGTCCCGACGACGGCCCAGCGCTTCTTCATGGTCGAGGGGTTCATGCGACCGACCTCCCGGGTCTCCCGGCACCCCGGTCGGGTGCCTGCTGACGACGAGTCTGCCGAGCCAGGATGAGGCCACGAGGAGACCCGGATGAGACAGCTCTCATGTGGTCGGGGCGGCCGCCGCGCCGTCGGGGCGTCATCCGCGGAACCGGTAGCCCGCGCCCCGCACGGTCTCGATCCGGTCCGCGCCCAGCTTTCTGCGCAGGTACCGCACGTACACGTCCACCACGTTGGACCCGGGGTCGAAGTCGTACCCCCACACGCGCGACAGGAGCTGCTCGCGCGACATGACCTGCCCCGGGTGCTGGAGGAACACCTCGGCGAGCGCGAACTCCCGCGCGGACAGCTCCACCTCCCGGCCCGCGACGGTCGCGGTGCGCGTGCGCAGGTCCAGCCCGACGCCGCCGTGCTCCAGCCGATCCGACGGCGCGGCCTCGGACGCCGCCTTGCGCAGCCGCAGCCGGATCCGCGCGAGCAGCTCGTCGAACCCGAACGGCTTGGACATGTAGTCGTCCGCCCCGCCCTCCAGGCCCGCCACCCGGTCCGACAGCGAGTCGCGCGCGGTGAGGATGACCACGGGCAGCGTGGAGCCGACGTCGCGCAGCCGCTGGAGCACCGTGAACCCGTCCAGCACGGGCAGCCCGATGTCCAGCACCATCAGGTCGTAGCCGCCCGACATGGCGTGGCCGAGCGCCGACGCGCCGTCGGACACCACTGTGGGCTGGAACCCGTGCGCCTTGAGTCCCTTGCGCACGAACTGCGCGATGCGCTCCTCGTCCTCCGCGATCAGGATCTGGTTCACGCCGCCTCCTCCTCCGTCGCGCCTCGTGCTGCCTGTTGTGCGCCCTGCCCGGGTCCGGCCACGGGCCAGGTCATCACGAACCGCGCGCCGCCTCCGCGCCGTCCTGAGCTCGTCGAAGGGTCCGACCGTTCCACCGCCACGTCCCCGCCGTGCCCCTGCGCGATGGCCCGCACGATCGCGAGGCCCAGGCCGGAGCCCGGGACGCCGCCCGCCGTGCTCCCCCGCGCGAACCGGTCGAAGATGCGGTCCGCCTCCTCCGGCGGCACGCCCGGCCCGGTGTCCCGCACCCAGAGCCGGACGACGCGGCCGGACGCGCCGTCGAACACCTGCGTGCCGATCCCGACCTCGTCGTCGGCGCCGGTGAACTTGACCGCGTTGTCCGCGAGCTGGAGCACGGCCTGGGTGAGCCGGTGCGCGTCCGCGGACACCTCGACGTCGGCGCGCGCGTCCACCACCCAGCGGCGGTCGCCCAACGCGCGCGCCTTGTCGTGCACGTCGTCCGTGAACCGGCCCAGGTCCACCGGGGCCGGGGCCACGAAGTCGGACCGCTCCGCCTTGGCGAGCAGGACCAGCTCCTCGACGATCTGCCCCATCCGGGAGGTCTCGTCCAGCAGCAGGTCCCTGGTCTCGCGCACGTCCGCCGGGTCGTCCGGGTCGAGCACCTCCAGGTGCCCGCGCAGCACCGTCAGCGGCGTCCGGAGCTCGTGCCCGGCGTCGTCCAGGAACTGGCGCTGCGTCTCGATGGCCGTGGACAGGCGGTCGAGCATGGTGTTGAAGGCGCCGGCCAGCTCACCGAGGTCGTCGTCGGTCGCCACGGGCACGCGCTGGGACAGGTCGGTCTCGGTGACCCGGGTCGCGGTGGCGCTGAGCTGGCGCAGCGGCCGCAGCAGGCGGCTGACCACGAGCCAGGCGAACAGGCCCAGCAGCACCAGCGCCACGCTGCAGACGATCGCGTAGGTGCGCATCACGGCCGTCTCCGCCGCGAGCGCCTGGTCCAGGGCGGACGCCATGACGTAGGCGCCCACCTCCTGCCGGTCCGGCACGGTCACCGGCACCACGACGAACCACACCCGGCCGATCTCGGTCTCGATCTCGCGCTGGACGGAGGTGGACGACTCCGGCGTCAGCCCGTCGACGACGTCCTGGACCAGCTCGCTCTCCACGATCACGCGGCTCGCCGCGGGCGGGTTGGACTGCTGGTGCGCGCCGTCCAGGTAGCTCACGAACATCTCGTTCGAGCCCGGGACGTTCCGCTCCATGGCCACGCTCATGAGCCGGCCCGCGCCGTGGAAGTCCTCGCCCGTCTCCGGGTCGACGCCGTCGATCGCCAGCCGCTGCAGCTCCCCGATCTCCTGGTCGAAGTCCTCGGAGATGTCGTCCATGATCTGCTGGGACTGGATCGCGTGGGTGAGCAGGCCGGCCCCGAGGAGCCCGGTGGCGGTCACCGCCACGACCACGGCCACGACCTTGGCCCGGACGGACGGCCGGCGCAGGCTCATGCGCCGCCCACGCCGGCGGTCGCGAGGCGCGACCCGTCGAGCCAGGCCGCCACGACGTCCAGGCGGCGCGACGTCGCCGCCTGCCAGTGCCGTTCCTGGACCCGGTGCGGGCCGGTGGCCAGGGAGAGCAGCACGCCCGCGACCCGGGCGGCGAGGTCGCTCCGGTCCGCGCCCCGGGTGCCGGGCGCGGTCACGAACCCTGCCGCGTAGTCCGCCGCGAGCCGGCGCATCCGGGACGCGCGGGCCACGTGCGTGGGGTCAGACCCGCCGACGAGCGACAGCACGTCGATGTGCGCCACCAGGCAGGCCAGGTCGTCGGCGCGGTGGCCCGGCCCCGCGGAGTCGACGTCGAGCAGGCCGGTGACCCGCCCGTCGGTGAGCATGATCTGCGCCTCGTACAGGTCGCCGTGCGTGGGGTCGGCACCCGCGCCGCGCTCCGCGAGGCGGGCGGCGACCGCGCCCGCCAGATCGTTCGCCCGGCCGGCCTCGGCGGGCAGCGCCGCCCCGATCACGCCCGCGTAGTGCTGCGCCGACTCGCTCCAGGCCGGGCGTCGCGGCAGGTCGCGCACCTCGGCGGGCAGCCGGTCGAGCAGGTCCAGGATCGCGGACGGGGACGGGATGCGGCCCCCGTCGCGGACGGCGGTGCGCATCTCGGTACCGTGCAGCGGGGACAGCACCAGCAGGCCGTCGTCGGACCAGCCGAGCGGGCGCGGGACCGGCAGCCCGGCCCGCGACAGCAGCGCGTGCCGCTGGTGCAGGTCCGCGACCTTGCGCGGCCGCAGCACCTTGAGGAACACGTGGGACCCCGCGGCCGTGGCCTCCAGCACGGCCCGCCGGGTGGGCCGGTAGGCGCGCACCTTGAGCTCGGGGTGCGCGCGTTCCCGCGGGCCCACGCCGAGCCCCGCCAGGAGCTCCTCGACGGCGGCGGGGTCGAACGCGCGCGGCAGGGCGGGCAGCGCCGGGTCGCCGGGGAACCGCCACACGGCGACCGTCGCGTCGCCGTCGGACAGCGTGACCACGCCCGGCTTGCGCCCGTCACGGGCCCGGCCCACGCTCGCACCGAGCGTCTCGGAGCGCTCGACGCCGTTCCAGCGCACCGTCGCGCGGTACGCGACCGTCGTCGTCGAGCCGGGGCGGTGGTCCACCTGCCGCACCCGCCAGTCGACCAGCTCGCCGCCCGCCGTCGCCACGGCGGCGTCGAGGAGCCCCGCGGCGGACTCGCCGGTCAGCAGATCGAGGTGCGTGGTCATCACGTCATCCTCGCAGCCGGGCGGGGCAGAAGCGCCCCGATCCGGATGAGAATCCTCTAACCCTGCGCAGAAGGCCCGGGGAGACGGACGCGTCTCCCCGGGCCTCAGGCCGGCGTCGTCAGCCGCGCAGCTCGCGGTACTTCGCGATGAGCGCCGCCGTCGACGGGTCCTGCGCCGCCAGCGCGGCCTCGTCGCCCGCGACCGCCGGGGCGATCTCCAGCGCGAGCTTCTTGCCGAGCTCGACGCCCCACTGGTCGAACGAGTCGATGCCCCAGACGACGCCCTGCACGAACGTGATGTGCTCGTACAGCGCCACGAGCTGCCCGAGCACCGACGGGGTCAGCGCGGGCGCCAGGATCGACGTCGTGGGCCGGTTGCCGCTGAACACCTTCGCCGAGACCAGGTCCTCCGCGACACCCTCGGCCCGGACCTCGTCCGCCGTCTTGCCGAACGCGAGCGCCTTGGTCTGCGCGAAGAAGTTCGCGAGGAACAGGCCGTGCACGTCCGCCCCGGCGGCGACCGCGCCGCCGTCGCCCACGGCGTCGGCCAGCGGGTAGGCGGGGTTGGCCACGGCGATGAAGTCGGCCGGGATGAGCCGCGTGCCCTGGTGGATGAGCTGGTAGAACGCGTGCTGGCCGTTGGTGCCGGGCTCGCCCCAGAAGACCTCGCCGGTCTCGGAGGTGACGGGCGTGCCGTCCCAGCGCACGGACTTGCCGTTGGACTCCATGGTGAGCTGCTGCAGGTACGCCGGGAACCGGTGGAGCTGCTGCGCGTACGGCAGGACGGCGTGGGTGTGCGCGTCGCGGAAGTTCACGTACCAGACGTTGAGCAGGCCCATCAGGGCGGGCACGTTGCTCTCGAACGGGGTGGTGCGGAAGTGCTCGTCCATGGCGTGGAAGCCGCCGAGGAAGTCGGCGAACGCGTCCGGCCCGATCGCCACGGCGAGCGAGGTGCCGATGGCCGAGTCCACGGAGTAGCGGCCGCCCACCCAGTCCCAGAACCCGAACGCGTTGGCGGGGTCGATGCCGAACGCCTCGACCTTGTCCAGCGCGGTGGACACCGCGACGAAGTGCTTCGCGACGGCGTCGGCGCGCCCGTCCTCGGAGTCCTCGATGGCCCCCGCGGCAACGAGCGAGCGCCACAGCCAGTCGCGCGCGAGCCGCGCGTTGGTCAGGGTCTCCAGCGTGCCGAAGGTCTTGGACGCGACGATGAACAGCGTGGTCGTCGGGTCCAGGTCGGCGGTCTTCTGCGCGACGTCGGTGGGGTCGATGTTCGAGACGAACCGGACCTCCAGGCCGTCCTGGACGTAGGGCTCCAGGGCCTCGTACGCCATGACGGGGCCGAGGTCGGAGCCGCCGATGCCGATGTTGACGATGGTCCGGACGGCCTCGCCGGTGACGCCGGTCCACTCCCCGGAGCGCACCTGCTCGGCGAACGCGTAGACCTTGGCGAGCTCGTCGGCCACGTCGGCCGTGACGTCCTGGCCGTCCACGGTGAAGGGCTCGTCCGAGGGGCGACGCAGGGCGGTGTGCAGCACGGCGCGGTCCTCGGTGACGTTGATGTGCTGCCCGGAGAACATCGCGTCACGGTGCTCCGCGAGGCCCACCTCCTCGGCGAGCGCGAGCAGCGCGGCGAGCACGTCGTCGGTGACCAGGTTCTTCGACAGATCGACGTGCAGGTCGCCGGCCTGGTGGCTCAGCCGGGCGGCGCGGGCCGGGTCGGCGGCGAACCAGCCGCGCAGGTCGGGGTCGAGGTTCTTGGAGAGCTCGGTGAGCGAGCCCCAGGCGTTGGTGGTGGTGGCGTCGACAGGCACACGGGCCGGCTCTGAGGTCATGACTCAACCGTAGTGCGGAGAGCCCTGGCCGCAGCCTCGGCCAGTGTCTGATCCGTCACCTCGTAGCCGGCGTCGCCCCCGCCACCAGGGCCGCCGGCGTCGGTCACGGTCCGCTTGGCGGACAGGTGGACGGCGTCCACGCCCACACCGAGCAGGGCCGGGACGTCCGCGGCGGTGATGCCGCCCCCGGCCATGATCTCGATGCCGAGCTCGGCGCTGCGCTCGACCAGGGCGGCCAGGCGGTCCAGGCCCTCGGCCGCGCGGGCCGCGCCGCCGGAGGTCAGGACGCGCGCGACACCCAGCTCGGACAGCGTGTCGAGGGCCGCGATCGGGTCCGCGACCACGTCGATCGCCCGGTGGAACGTCACCTCGGCGTCGTCGGCGGCGGCCACCAGGGTGCGCATCCGCGCCACGTCCACCGTGCCCGACGGCGTCAGCGCACCCAGCACGACGCCGTCCACGCCGGCGTCGACCGACAGGACGACCTCGCGGAGCATCAGGTCGTGCTCGGCGGCCGAGTAGACGAACCCGCCGGGCCGGGGCCGGACCAGGACGTGCACCTCCAGGATCGGCGCGCTGTCCGACGACGGCACCACCGCCGCGGCGTCGATCACCGCCTCGATCAGCGCGGCGCTGGGCGTGATGCCCCCGGTGGCGCCGAGCGCGGAGCAGAGCTCGACGCGCCGGGCACCGACGTCGGCAGCGATCACCGCCCCGGCCGGGTCCTGGACAGCGAGCTCGAGCGCGACACGTTGGGGCACGTGGGCCAGCGTAGTCGTGCGCGGGGCGGCCGTTCGCCCGCCGTGACCGGGGGCAATTCTGTAGGGTCCCTTGGCATGGCCATCGATCCCAGTGCGATCCTCCAGGGTCGCGCCCCCGGGCGTGCCCCTGTCGGAGTGATCGTCGGGATCGTCTTCGCCTCGGTCTGCCTGCTGTCCGTGCTCGCGTTCGACGCGGTCACGGGCGGGGCGTCGTTCGTCGTCGGGCTGCTGCTCGCGCTGCTGCCCGTCGCGGTGTGGCTGCCCCTGGTGCTCGCGCTGGACCGCCTGGAGCCCGAGCCGCCGAACGCCCTGATCTTCGCGTTCCTGTGGGGCGCGGGCGTGGCGGCGCTGTTCGCGAGCATCCTCAACACCCTGGGGCTGTCGCTGCTCACCGAGACCGAGCTCACCGGCGAGGAGGAGGGCTGGTACCTCGTCGCGACGTTCGGCGCGCCCGTGGTCGAGGAGCTGCTCAAGGGCGCCGTCCTGTTCGGCATGCTGTGGTGGCGGCGGCAGGAGCTGAACGGTGCCACCGACGGCGTCATCTACGCCGCGATGGTCGGGCTCGGCTTCGCCGCGACGGAGAACGTCCAGTACTTCATCGACGCCCTCGACTCGGACCAGCTCGGCTACGTGTTCGTGCTGCGGGCCGTGGTCTCGCCGCTGCTGCACCCGCTGTGCACGGCGATGACGGGGATCGGCGTCGCGGTCGCGGCCCTGGCCGGACCGGGCCGGCTGCGCCGCACGGCACCGCTGTACGGGCTGCTCGGCGCGATCGCCCTCCACAGCCTGTGGAACGGCTCCACGAAGTTCGGCCTGGTCGGGCTCGGGTTCGCCTACCTGGTCGGATTCGTGGTGCTGGTCGTGCTCGTCGTGGTCCTGGCCCGCGACCGGCGTCGGATCGTCCAGCTCATCGAGCACTACCTGCCGCTGTACGGGCCGGTCGGCATCATCACCCCCGACGACCTGCGCATGCTGTCCAGCCTGCCGGGCCGCCGCGCGGCCCGGCGCTGGGCCCGGTCGGCGGGCGGCCGCCCGGCCGAGCGGGCCATGACCGACTACCAGCAGGCCGCGACCGAGCTCGCGCTGCTGCACCAGCGGGCCGGCGCCCAGCGTGACCTGGACCCGCACGGCCTGGAGCAGCAGCGGCAGTACCTCGTGTGGGTCATGCAGCAGGCGCGGGCCGCGTTCGTCGCGCGGCTGCCGCACCCGCCGGTGTCGCCGTGGGGTGCGACGGGCTTCGGCCCGCCGCGTCAGGGCTGAGACGCCCGGCCGAACGCGATCCGCTCGACGCCCGTGGTCACCTCGTCGAGCACGTCCGGCACCGGGGTCACCCCGAGGCCGGGCCCCGTGGGAACGGCGATGTGGCCGGCATCCAGCACGAACGGCTCCGTGATGTCGCGCGCGTAGAACCGGCCCGAGGCCGAGATGTCGCCCGGCAGCGTGAAGCCGGGCAGGGCCGCGAGCGCCGCGTTGGCGGCCCGCCCGATGCCGGTCTCCAGCATGCCGCCGCACCACACGGCCACGCCGTGCGCCACCGCGAGGTCGTGGATGCGGCGCGCCTCGAGGTACCCGCCCACCCGGCCGGGCTTGATGTTGATGATCGAGCAGGCGCCCAGCGTGATGGCCGCGGCCGCCGTCTGCGCGGAGACGATCGACTCGTCGAGGCAGACCGGTGTGCGGATGCGCCGCGCCAGCTCGGCGTGCCCGAGCACGTCCTCCTCCTCCAGGGGCTGCTCGATCAGCAGGAGGTCGAACGGGTCGAGCCGTGCCAGGTGCCGCGCGTCGCGCAGCGTGTACGCCGTGTTGGCGTCGACCTGGAGCGGTACGTCGTCGCCGAACCGCTCCCGGACGGCCCGGACGGGCTCGACGTCCCAGCCGGGCTCGATCTTCAGCTTGATCCGCACGTACCCCTCGGCGAGGTAGCCGTCGACGACGTCGAGGAGCTGCGGGATCGAGTCCTGGATCCCGACGGACACCCCGCTCGGCACCCGGTCCACGACACTGCCCAGCTCCCGCGACAGCGGCCGACCGGCGGCGCGCAGCTCGGCGTCGAGCACCGCCATCTCGAGCGCTGCCTTGGCCATGCGGTGCCCCTTGACCGGCGCGAGCGCCTGGCCGACGTCGACGGCGGAGCGGATCCCCGCGCCGTCCCGGTACGCGCCGAGCGCCGGGACCAGGAACCTACGCAGCACGTCGGCGCACGCGTCCACGTACTCGGAGGAGTACAGCGGGTCGTCGCCCGCCACACACTCGCCCCAGCCCTCGCCGTCGTCCGTCTCGACGCGCAGCAGGAGCAGGTCCCGCTCGGTCTGCGTGCTGAACGACGTGCGGAACGGTGACACGAGCGGGAGCCGGACGCGCCGCAGCTCGATGCTCCGGACGGTCAGGTCGTCGGTGGTCATGCGGTCTCCTTGTCGGTCGGCGAGTCGGTCGGCGAGTCGGTCGGCGGTTCAGGCAGCAGGTCTGCCGGGACGTGCACCTGGTAGCCGCCGGGCCCGAACCCGACGACCGCCCCGCCGCCGGACAGCGGTGGCAGCAGGCCCGCACGGACCGCCGCACGCCAGCGGCGGGCAGCGGCAGGATCGGTGGCGCGCAGCGTCTCGATGTCGGCCGGCACGGGCACCGTGACCAGCCGGCCTGGCCCGGCCGCCCCGGCGGGCCCGGCCGTGCCAGCGTGCCCGGCCTCCCCGGTCGACGGGCCGGCGCCGGAACAGGCCGCGGCCACCCGCGGGTCGCGGAGGTCCCAGCGCACCAGGATCCGGTCGGACTCGTCGCCCCGGTTGATCGCGTCGGGCATGGCACCGTAGAAGCCCGGCAGGTACTCGACCGCTCGCGCGGCGAGCTTCACGAGGTTGAGGTGCGCGTTCCGGGCGACGAGCGGGTCGTAGGTCCAGGTGATCGTGTCGACGCCCTGCTGGAGCACCCAGGCCCGCTGGTGCAGCTTGAGCGCGAACCCGATCCCACGGCCGACGGAACCGGCGGACACTCCTGCGACGTGGCTGTGCAGGGCGCGCTCGTCGGGCGCATGGAAGAACCCGAAGCACGCGCCGACCATCCGGTCGCCCTCGTACGCGGCGGCGACGTAGTTGGTCGTCCTGGCCAGCACCCGGAGCAGCTCGGCCGGGACGGGCGAGCTGCCCCAGACCTCCGTCCACAGCTCCTCGGCGGCAGTGTGCCCCGCCATGTCGTCGACCATCCGGATCTCGACGCCCGCGGCGCGCGCGGCGACGTCGGCCGCGCGGACGGCGTCCGCCACGACCGGGTCGGTCGAGACCGGCTCGTTCGGGACCGGCTCGTGCCCGCCGGACCGGCCGGTCATCGGATCGCCGCCACGTCGGCGCCCGCGTCGGCGACCAGCTCCACGACGAGCGCGCGCAGCAGCGCCGTGCGGTCGGCGATCCGGTCCACGAGCACGTGCTCGTGGTCGGCGTGCGCGCCGCCGCCCACGGCGCCGAGCCCGTCGAGGGTGGGCGTGCCCACGCCCGCGGTGAAGTTGCCGTCGGACGCCCCGCCCACGGCCACGCCGGTGAGCGCGGGCAGCCCGGCCTCCTCGGCCAGCCGGGAGGCGCGGGCGAACAGGTCCGCGGACAGCGCCCGCTCGAGCGGCGGCCGGTTGATCCCGCCCTCGATCTCCAGCGCGGCGCCGGGCAGCACGGGCTCCAGCGCCCGCAGGGCGGCGTCGACCCGCTCCTGCTCGGCGACCGACCGGGCGCGGACGTCCACCGCGACCGACGCCTCGGCCGGGACGGTGTTGCGCGTGGTGCCACCGGCGACGACCGTCGGCACCACCGTCGTGCCGAGCGCCGGGTCGCCCAGGGCCGCGATCGCAAGCACCTGGTGCGCCAGCTCGACCGCGGCGTTCACACCCTTCTCGGGCTCCAGGCCCGCGTGCGCGGCGCGGCCCTTGACCAGCACGCGGTAGATCGAGGTGCCCTTGCGCTCCAGCTTGAGCGCGCCGCCGTCCGCGGAGGCCTCCAGCACGAGCGCGGCCGCCACCCCGCGCGCCTCGTCCTCGATCAGGGCCTGGGACGACGGCGAGCCGAGCTCCTCGTCACCCGTCACCAGCAGCGTGACGCCGGTGCGGTCCGCCATGGACGCCAGCACGTGCAGCGCCATGGCCAGGCCGGTCTTCATGTCGAAGCATCCCGGGCCGCGCAGCACGCCGTCCGCGATGCCGAAGGGGTGCGTGCGCAGGGAGCCCAGCGGCCACACCGTGTCGTGGTGCGCGAGCACCAGGACCCGCGTGGGCCCGCCGAGCCGCCACCGCAGGTGGATGCCGAGCCGTTCGGGCGGGACACCCAGGTGCTTCGTGCCGAGCCGGGCCACCAGGTCGGCGGACCGGGCCAGCGCGGCCGGGTCCTCCGACGGCGACTCGCACTCGACCAGGGTCCGCAGGTCCTCGATCAGTGCGTCGGTGTCGATGTCCGGGAGGGCGGGGGTCTCGTGGAGGGGCATGAGGGCACGGTATCCGCCGGGCCCGACGTGTCGGACGCTCAGATCACCCGAGTGACCTGAGCGTCCGACACGTGCGTTCGCGGAACGTGGTCAGAGCGAGAGCAGCCGCAGCACCAGGGCCGCCGCCGAGAGCAGCATCAGGGCACCCGTCGGGCCCACGCCGGCCCAGTCCTTGGCGCGGACGTGCGTGACGACGGCGCCGAGGAAGTACACGACGAAGCAGGCCGTGGCGGCGACGCCGATCGGCGCCCACCAGATCCCGGCGAGGGTGCCGAGCGCGCCGGCGACGAGCAGGGAGCCGAGCACCGGGATGAACCGCCGGGGCACACCGAGCTTCGTGGTGAGCGGCTCGACGACCTGCGGGTTGCCCGTCAGCTTGCCGTACCCGCTGAACGCGGTGGCCAGGATCAGGAGCGACGAGACGATGACAGAAGCGACGAACACGGGTCCTCCGGGGACAAGGGCCGGGTACGGCCCGGCGAGCACGGGCACCCGTCCGGGCGCCCCACGAATCGTCCGGCACCCGGCGAACCTTGCCAAGGGCCGGGTTAGTGACTAACCATGGGTAAGTGACCTCGGAGACGACCACCGGACGGACGGTGTCCCAGGACGAGTGCGGCCTCTTCCAGCGCACCCTCGAACGCGCGGGACGCCGCTGGTCGGGGGCGATCCTCTACGCCGGGGTCGCCGGCGCCCGACGCTTCGTCGAGTACCGCCGCTACGTGCGCGGCATCTCCGACCGCGTCCTGACCCAGCGCCTGCGCGAGCTCGAACGACAGGGGTTCATCACCCGCGAGGTGGTGCCGACCATGCCGGTGCAGATCCTGTACACGCCCACCCCGGCGGGGGCCGAGCTCGTCGCGGCACTGCAGCCCCTCGCCGAGTGGGGAGCCCGGCACCCGGACGTCCTCGACCAGGCGGACGACGAGTAGCCGGGCCGGTCAGCGGGCGGGAGCGGCCGCCCGCCGTCCGGTCCGGCGCAGGCCCAGCGCGATGACGGCGCCCACCACCAGGTGCTCGGTCACCAGCAGCGCCACCGACGCCGGCGTCGTGCCCGAGGCGGCGCCCAGGAACGAAACGAGCAGAGCCACCCCGCAGAGCACGAGCCACGCGGCTTCGCCGCCGCCCTTCGCGATACGTCCGACGACGGCCCGCGCGCCCCAGCCGGCGAACCCGGCCACCAGCGCGGCGGCCAGGGCGGCGACGACCGTGACGGGCTGGACGCTCGCCCCGGCACGGGCCTCGGGGTCGACGCCGAGCGCCGTACCGATCAACCACACCAGGACGGCGGCCGCCGCGGCGGCGAACGGCACCGCCCAGGCGGGCCAGGGGCTGCGGGTCACCAGGTTCTCGGCCATGACGTCTCCTCACTCCGTGGCGCGTCCGTCGCGCCTGGTCACAGCCTTCTGGGCCGGGGCCGTCGCGACATCCGTCCGTGGTACCGAGCCGGGTCACCCTTCGGTAGCGCCACCCCCGACCTTGGTCGGTGTCCGACGTCGCGCGCCGTGCGTAGTGTCACCGGCATGACAGGCGAACCGCAGGACCGCGAGCCCGGAGGCACGCGCACCGAGGCCGCGCGCACGGGCACCGGGCGCCCGCCGCTGCGCGCGGTGGTGGTGGCCATGCTGCTGCTCGGGACCCTGACCCTCGCGACGGTGCTGTCCCGACAGGCGAGCGGGGGCGCCGCTCTCCCCCTGGAGCTCCTCGACCTCGTCGTCGCGGTCGTCTCCCTGGCCCTGCTGCCGCTGATGTGGGCCCGCCGGTCCGTCCCGCTCGCGCTGGTGCTGGCCGCGCTGGCGGCGCTCTCGCCGGGCGCGACGCCGGCGGCGACGTCGGGCGTGCTGCAGATCGCCCGGTGGTCGCCCCTGCGCACGGCGGTCCTCGTGGCCGCGGCGAGCACGGTGGCACACGCGGTGCAGGGCCTGTGGCGGCCCCCTGCGTTCCCGCTGGGCTGGTGGCTCCTGTGCGACGTCGCCGTGCATGCCGCCCTCCTCGGCTGGGGCGCCTACCTCCAGGCGCGCGCCCAGCTCCTCGCCGACCTGCGGGCCCGCGCCCGCCGCGCCGAGGCCGACCGCGAGCAGGCGCTGGAGACCGCCCGGTCCGGGGAGCGCAACCGGATCGCCGCCGAGATGCACGACGCCCTCGGGCACCGCCTGTCCCTGCTGGCTGCCACGGCGGGCGCCGTCGAGTACCGGCCGGACGCGCCCCCGGAGCAGCTCGCCGCCGCGGCCGGGCGGGTGCGGACCGGCGCCGCCGAGGCCCTGGAAGACCTGCGCCAGCTCGTCCGGCTGCTGCGCGGCGGGTCGGACCGGCTGGCCCCGCCGCCCACGCTCCGCGACATCCCGGGGCTCGTGGACGCGGCCCGCTCCGTGGGTGCCACCGTGACGCTCGACCGGACCGACGAGCGCGTGCCCAGCGGGCCGGGTGACGCCGAGCCGTCGCCCGCGGTCGCCATCGCCGCCTACCGCGTGGTCCAGGAAGGCCTGACCAACGCCCGCCGGCACGCGCCGGGCGCGGCCGTCCGGGTCACCGTGACCACGTGCGCGGACGAGGTCCGGGTCGTCGTGGCCGACGACGGCCCCGAGCACACGTCCGACGCCGCGCCCGGGACCGGTCTGGTCGGCCTGCGCGAACGGGTGGAGCTGCTGGGCGGCACGCTCGACGCAGGCCGCTCACCTGCTGGTTTTGCCCTGGAGGCGCGGATACCGTGGGCCTGATGGAGACCCGCCTCGTGATCGTCGACGACGACGCCCTGGTCCGCGCGGGCCTGCGCCTCATGCTCGACGGCGCCGAGGGCATCCGCGTGGTCGGCGAGGCCGCCGACGGCGGGGACGTGGCGGAGGTGCTGGACGCCCACCCCGCCGACGTCGTGCTCATGGACCTGCGCATGCCCGGCGTCGACGGGATCGAGGCCACCCGCCGGGTACGGGGCCGGCCCTCGCCGCCTGCCGTCGTCGTGCTCACCACCTTCGACACCGACACCGAGGTGGTCGGCGCGCTGCGCGCCGGGGCCGCCGGCTACCTGCTCAAGGACATGCCACCCGCGCGGATCGCCGCGGCGGTGCGCGCCGCGGCCGACGGCGAGCCGGTGCTCGCGCCGGACATCGCCCGCCGCCTGATGGAGACCGTCGCCGCCGGCGGCGGCGAGGCGCGGGACGCCCGGAGCGCCCTCGACCGGCTCACGAGCCGGGAGCGCGACGTCGCCGTCGAGATCGGGCGCGGCTCGTCCAACGCGGAGATCGGACGGCGGCTCTACCTGAGCGTCCCGACGGTCAAGGCGCACGTCTCGAGCGTGCTCGTGAAGCTCGGCGTGGAGAACCGCACGCAGGTGGCACTGCTCGTCCAGCAGGCCGGCGCGGCCTGAGGCCGCGTTCCCGGACGGTCCGCGTCAGGCGCGCAGCCCGAGGAACTCCGCCACGCGGTCGGACGCCGGCGCGGTGCGCAGCTCCTCCGGCGCGGCGACCTGGAGCAGCCGGCCCCGGTCCATGACCCCGACCCGGTCGGCCACGGCCGAGGCCTCGGCGTGGTCGTGCGTCACGAACACGGCGGTGGTCCCGGTCTCGACGAGCGCGACCCGTACCTCGCCGGCCAGCCGCTCCCGGAGCTGCCGGTCGAGCGCGGACAGCGGCTCGTCGAGCAGCAGCAGGCGCGGCCGCGGCGCCAGGGCGCGCGCGAGGGCGACCCGCTGCTGCTCCCCGCCGGACAGCGTGGGGACCGCCCGCTGCTCGTACCCGGCGAGCCCCACGAGCTCCAGCAGCTCGATGACCCGCGCGTCCCGCTCCTGGCGGGTGAGCGGCAGGGTCTCCAGGCCGTAGGCCACGTTGCGCCGCACGTCCCGGTGCGGAAAGAGCTGGCCGTCCTGGAACATCAGCCCGAACCGGCGCCGGTGCACCGGCAGGCGGCCGACGTCGGCGCCGTCGTACAGCACCTGCCCGCCGGCCAGCGGCTCCAGCCCCGCGACGGCGCGCAGCAGGGACGACTTGCCGCACCCGCTCGGCCCGAGCAGGGCCAGCACCTCGCCGGGCGCCACGGTGAGCGTGACGCCGTCCACCGCCGTCACGCCGGCCGCACCGGTCCCGTACCGCACCGAGACGTCCCGGATCTCCAGCCCCGCCATCAGAACTCTCCTCCCGCGCGGTCGTCGCGCAGTCGCTCCGCCACCATCATGACGGTCGCGGTCAGCGCGGCGAGCACCACGGACGCCGCGAGCGCCATCCCGTAGTTCTCCGCCCCGGGGCGTCCGATGAGGCGGTAGATCACGACCGGCAGGGTGGCGCCGTCGGGCCGCGCGAGGAACGACGTCGCGCCGAACTCCCCGAGGGAGACCGCGAACGCGAACCCGGTGGCCAGCCCGACCGAGCGCAGGGCGATCGGCAGGTCCACGGTGCGCAGCACGCGTCCCGGGCCGGAGCCGAGCACGGCGGCGACCTCCCGCAGCCGGGGGTCGATCGCCCGGAGCACCGGCAGCACGGTGCGCACGACGAGCGGCACCGCGACGACGGCCTGCGCCACCGGCACGAGCAGCCCGGAGGTGCGCAGGTCCACGCCGAGCACGGGCTGGTCCATGGTGATGAGGAAGCCGAACCCGACGGTCACGGCGGAGACGCCCAGCGGCAGCATGAACAGGCCGTCGAGTGTGCCGATCGCACGGCGTGCGCCCACGGACCGGGGCCGCCGGGACACGACGAGCGCCACGAGGCCGCCCACGACCAGGGCGATCAGGGTGGCGGTCAGCGCGATCCGCAGCGACGTCGCGGTGGCCTCCCACACGGTGACGACGAGCGCGTTCCGCTCGCCGGTGGTCCCGAGCGCCAGGTAGTTGCCCGGGCCCCACGACCCGTCCGGCTCCCGGAACGAGCGGACGACCAGCCCGGCGAGCGGCAGCGCGATGAGCGCGGCGACGATCGTGACGCCCGCGAGCGAGGCGCTCACGTCCGCGGGCGAGCGCCAGGACAGCGGGCGCGCCGAGCGCCGCGCCGACACCAGGTGCAGCGCGGCCTCGCGCCGCCGGCGGGCGCGCGCGGAGACGGCCAGGGCGGCGGAGATGACCACGAGCTGCAGGACGGACAGCACGGAGGCCGACCGCAGGTCCAGGAACTGCGTGGTGCGGGTCCAGATCTCGGTCTCGATGGTGCCGTACCGCACACCGCCGAGCACGAGCACCACCCCGAACGCCGTGGCGCAGAACAGGAACACCACCGACGCCGCCGAGGTGATCGCGGGCGCGAGCGAGGGCAGCGTGACGGTGCGGAACACGCGGGCCGGACCGGCGCCCAGCGACGCCGCGGCCTCCTCGGCCCGGGGGTCGAGCCGCTCCCAGAGCCCGCCCACGGTGCGCACCACCACGGACACGTTGAAGAAGACGAGCGCGACGACGATCCCGGCGAGCGACTCCTCCAGCCCGAGGAACCCGAGCGCACCGCTCGGCGCGAACAGCGCGCGGAACGCGACGCCGACCACCACGGCGGGCAGCACGAACGGCACGGTCACCAGCCCACGCGCCAGGCTGCGCCCCGGGAACGACCGCCGGTACAGGAGGTAGGCCAGCGGTAGGCCGAGCAGCACGGAGAACGCCGTGCCGAGCACCGCCTGGGTGAGGGTGAGCCCCACGAGCCGCCACGTGCGGGGGCGGGTGAGCACCTCGACGAACCCGGTGAGGTCGAGCGCGCCGTCGGGCACGAACCCGCGCACCACGAGTGCCGCCACCGGCCACGCGAAGAAGACCGCGAGGAAGCCGAGGGGAACGGCGACCGCCACGCCCCAGAGGAGGGGCGCGGGTCGCAGCCCGTGCCTCCAGCCCGGGCTCCGGCTCAGGCCCTGCCCTTGGTGGACTGAGCCTGCGGCTCCGCTCCGGGCGGGTGCCTCGTTCCTCGGCCCTGATGCGCTGCGCCTCCGGCTCAGGCTCTGCCCTTGGTGGGCTGAGCCTGCGGCTCCGCTCCGGGCGGGTGCCTCGTTCCTCGGCCCCCACCCTGCGCTGCGCCTCCGGCTCAGCCCACGACGGTCTCGGTCCACCGTTCGATCCACTCGTCGCGGTGCTCGCTCACGTCGGCCGGGTCCACCTCGAACGGGGCGTCGGCCTGGGGCGCGAACTTCTGCCAGTCGGCGGGCAGCTCCACGGCCGCGTCGGCCGGGTACATGTACATCGACTCGGGCAGGGCGGCCTGGACGTCGTGGGTGAGCAGGAAGTCCACCAGCGCTCGCGCGCCCTCCGGGTTGTCGGATCCCGCGAGCACGCCCGCGTACTCGACCTGCCGGAAGCAGGTCTCCAGCAGCGCGCTGGTGGTCGACTCCGAGCCGTCCTCGCTCACCGTGAACGCCGGCGACGTCGCGTAGGACAGTGCGAGCGGCCGCTCGCCGCCCTCGCCCGCCCCGGAGAAGTCGACGTAGTACGCGTCCTCCCACGAGTCGGCGACCTTGACGCCGTTGTCCACGAGCGAGGCCCAGTAGTCCTCGAACCCGTCCTCGCCGAACGCCCCGATCGTCGCCAGCAGGAACGCGAGCCCCGGGGACGACGTCGCCGGGTTGGTCACCACGAGCAGGTCCTTGTACTGCGGGTCGGCGAGGTCCTCCAGCGTCGTCGGCACCTCCAGGCCGGACTCCTCGAACCAGGCCTCGTCGGCGTTCACGCAGACGTCGCCCTGGTCGACGGGCGTGAGCGCGCCGCCGAGCTGCTCGGCGCCCTGGGGCAGGTCCGCGGGTGTGTACTGCTCGACCACGCCGGCCTCCAGCGCGCGGGAGGCGAACGTGTTGTCGATGCCGAACACCGCGTCCCCGAGCGGGGCGTCCTTGGTCAGCACGAGCTGGTTCACCAGCGTGCCGGCGTCACCCGCGGCGCTGACCTCGACCGTCGTGCCGGACTCCTGCTCGAACTGGTCGATCAGCTTCTCGTCGAGCGCCCAGGAGTCGTGGGTCACCAGCGTCACGGTCCCCGGGTCGCCGGTGGCGGACGAGTCGTCGCCGGACCCGGAGCCGGATCCGCCGGAGCACCCGGCGAGCAGCAGTGCCGTCGACAGCGCGACCGCGACGGTAGGGATGGTGCCCCCGTGGGCACCGGAAAGACGCGACATCATTCCTCCGACTTCCTCCGCCGGTGTCAACCGGATCAGGTTCAAGGGTCTGCGGCTCTCCGCACTCTCAGCGCCATCGGGGCGCTCCCCTGTCGTTTCCGTGCAGCCTAGTCGGCCGTCGAGGGCTACGGTGTGGAGATGGGCCAGATTGAGACGGAACAGACACTCGGCGAGAAGGTCGGCACCCTCGCACTGACGATCGCGGCCGGCTGGGTCGCCCAGAAGGCCGTCAGCATGATCTGGAAGGGCGTGACCGGAAACGACGCGCCCAACAAGCCGGACGACCCGGAGCTGGACCTGCTGCAGGCGACCGTGTTCGCGGCCGTCGCCGCCGGCACCGCGGTGTTCGCCAAGCGGCTGGCCGCGAAGGGCGCGCACAACGCCGCGGTGCGGATCGCCGCGCGGCGCAGCGCCGCGTGAGGGCATGACACCCTGGTGCCGTGAGCTTCACGCACCTCGATGACCGCGGCCAGGCCCGCATGGTCGACGTCACCACCAAGCAGCCGACCGTACGCTCGGCCACGGCCTCCGGCCTGGTCCGCTGCACCCCTGCAGTGATCCAGGCGTTGCGCGACGGCGCCGTGCCCAAGGGCGACGTGCTCGCGGTGGCGCGCGTCGCGGGTATCGCCGCGGCCAAGAAGACGCCCGACCTGCTGCCGCTGGCCCACGTGATCGGCGTGCACGGCGCAGCGGTGGACCTGGAGGTGACCGACGACGGCGTCGTCGTCACCGCCACGGTCCGCACGGCTGACCGCACCGGCGTCGAGATGGAGGCGCTCACCGCCGTCGCGGTCGCCGGTCTCGCCGTGATCGACATGGTGAAGGGCCTCGACAAGTCGGTCTCGCTCGCGGACGTGCGGCTGGAGCGCAAGACGGGCGGCAAGTCGGGCGACTGGGTGCGTGCCGAGTGATCACGGTCCGCTACTTCGCCGGCGCCCGGGAGGCCGCGGGGCGCACCTCCGAACAGCTCGACGGCCCGACGTCGGTGGCCGCCCTCCGCGGCGCCCTCGCCGCCGCCCACCCGGCCCTGGGTGCCGTGCTGCCGAAGTGCGCGCTGCTGGTCGCGGGCGCCCGGACCACGGCGGACGACGCGGCAGTGCCGGACGGCAGCACGGTCGACGTGCTCCCGCCCTTCGCGGGCGGCTGATCCCGGCTGACCCCGGCCCGGAGCCGGTGGCCCGGCCGCTGCGACCTTGTCAGTGCGGCACCGGAGCCGGGTGGTCGCCGCCCTCGAGCTGGGAGCGGACGTGCGGCCAGAGGGCGAGCACCACGTCGAGGCCGTCCCGCACGCCCCCGGTCGACCCCGGCAGGTTCACGACGAGCGCGCGCGTGCCGCCCGTGGCATGTGCCACGCCGACCAGACCCCGCGAGAGCGCGGCGGTCGGGATGCCTGCGACGGTGCCCCGCTGTCGGACGGCCTCGGCGACGCCCGGTACCTCGTAGTCCAGCACGGCGCGGGTGCCCTCGGGCGTGAGGTCGCGGGGCGTGATCCCCGTACCCCCGGTGGTCACCACCAGACGAGCGCCGGCGTCGAGCACGGTCCGCAGCACGTCACGGACCGGCTCGACGCCGTCGGGTACCAGATGGGTGACCAGGTCGGTGAACCCCGCCGCACGCAGGATCCGCGCCGCCGCGGGACCGGACCGGTCCTCGGCCTCGCCGCGGGCACAGCGGTCGGAGACGGTGATCACCGCTACCTGGTCGGACGTCATGCCGACACGCTATCGGCCTCCGGCTTCTCGCTCACGGCGGTCTCCTCGGCCAGGGCCTTGCGGTGCGCCCGCACGGACCAGATGACGGCGGCGGCCCAGCCCAGCCAGATCACCACGTAGACCGGGATCTTCACCGCGTCGGAGGCGGCGATCCAGTCGCTGTTGAGCAGCGTGCGCGAGTTGGTGAGCACGATGACGCCACCCACGAGCGAGCCCAGGATGCGCGGCGGCACCAGGCGCACCAGCCAGGCCGCGATCGGCGCCGCGATCAGGCCGCCGATGAGCAGGGCGAGCACCCAGGTGAAGTCGATGCCCTCGCCGGACAGGCCGACGAAGAAGCCGACGCTGGCGGCGACGGCCACCAGGAACTCGCTCGTGTCGATCGAGCCGATCACCTTGCGCGGCTCGAGGCGGCCGCTCGCGAGGATTGCGGGCGTGCCGACCGGGCCCCAGCCGCCGCCACCGGTGGCGTCGAAGAAGCCGGCCACGAGGCCGAGCGGAGCGAGGAACCGCTTGCGCAGCGGCTTGTCCGAGCGGGTCGGCAGACCCTGCACCGTGAAGCGCAGCAGCACGTAGAGGCCAAGCAGGAGCAGGATCACCGACATGACCGGTCCGGCGACCTCCGTCGACAGCGACGAGAGGAAGGTGGCACCGGCGAACGCGCCGATCGCGCCGGGGATGCCGATCTTGGCGACGACCTTCCAGTCCACGTTGCCGAAGCGCCAGTGGGAGGCGCCGGACGCGAGGGTCGTGCCGATCTCCGCGAGGTGCACGGTGGCCGACGCCGCGGCGGGGTTGGTGCCGATGGCCAGCAACAGCGTGGTGGAGGTGACGCCGTAGGCCATGCCCAGACTTCCGTCCACCAGCTGCGCGCCGAGGCCGACGAGCGCCAGCAGGATCAGGGTTCTCATGGTCGTGACCTTCCAGGTCCGGGGGGATGCGACACAGGGCCATGGCAAAGTCAGGCCCGCGTCAAGGTAACCACCTAACCCGGTCGGAAACAACAAGCATCTCAGAGATCGGATAAGTGCGCATGAGAAAGCCGGGTGAAAGCCCCGCGATCTCTCGGAGTTCGGCCGGACCAGGGACGGCCGGGCCTCAACGTCCGGTCAGGGTCAGGAGTTCGACCAGGCCGAGTCGCCCTCGGTCAGGGCGCGGATGTCCTCCGGCAGCGTGCCGCCCACCAGGTCCGCGAGGGACACTGCCTCCAGCACGGCGCGCACGTTGGCCCGCAGCGCCACCCACACGTGCAGGAGCGGCGCGGCCGCCCCCTGGAACTCCAGGTCGGACGGCCGGTTGCCGCGGACGAAGACGAGCGGCCCGTCCACGGCACGCACGACGTCGGCGATGGTGATCGAGTCGGCGGGCCGGGCGAGCCGGTACCCGCCGCCGGCGCCGCGGTGGCTGGTGACGAGCCCGTCGCGACGCAGGTCGCTCAGGATCCCCTCCAGGAAGCGGTGCGGGATGTCCTGCGCCCGGGCCAGGGCCTCGGCGCGGACGGGCCCGTCGTGGTCGGCAGCCGCCAGCTCGGCGGCGGCACGGACGGCGTAGTCGGCTCGTGCGGAGATCCTCATGGCTCCATTGTCTCCCGCCCGCGGCGCCGGCACGCACGACGCCGCGGACTCACCCCCGTCCGCGGGCCGCCGTCAGGCCAGGATCTGGCCCGCCTTCTGCGCCGACGCCGCGAACGACCCCGTGAGCGGGAGCTCCGGCAGGATCACCGCCTGCGCCGCGTGGTACACGTCGGGCTTGCCCACCCAGGTGAGCCCGGACGGGCGGTTCTCGGTGTCGAGCTCGTGGTGCCACGAGCCGTGCTCGGCGTCGACGAGGTGCTCGCGGATCCAGGCCCACCACTCGCGCTCGAGCTCGGCGTACCGCGCGTCCCCGGTGACGCGCGCCAGCACGTTCGCCGTGGCGGCGCCCTCCGCCGCGACCCAGTGGAAGCGCCGGGGCTCGACGGGCGTGCCGGCCCAGTCCGTCGTGTAGACGAAGCCGCCCCCGCCCGCGCCGTCCCAGCCGTCCGCCACCGCACGGTCGAAGAGCGCTGCGGCGGCCGCGGTCCGCTGCCCGGGCGTGCCCGCCTCGGCGTCGATCTGCAGCAGCAGACGGGCCCACTCGAGCCCGTGCCCGGGCGTCGCACCGTACGGCTTGAACTGGTCGCGGGGCCGGTCCGCGTTGTACTCGAGGAGCGGGTTCCAGTCCGCGTCGAAGTGCTCGGGGATACGCCACTCGTTGGCCTCGGCCCAGGCCACGACCTGGTCGCCGATCGCCGACGCACGTTCCAGCCACAGCGCGTCCCCGGTCGCGGCGTGGGCCGCGAGCAGCGCCTCGACCGAGTGCATGTTCGCGTTCACGCCCCGGTACTCCGACGTGGTCGTCCAGTCGCGCGACCGCTCGTCCAGGTGCAGGTTCCGCTCCGGCTCCCAGAACCGCGCGTCGAGCACGGCGAGGGCCTCGGTGAGCAGCTCCGACGCGCCGGCGATGCCGGCCACCTTGCCGGTCGAGGCCGCGAGCACCACGAACGCGTGCGCGTACGCCTCCTTGGTGCCGACGAGCTCGTCACCCGCACCGCGGGCGGCCAGCCACCCGCCGAACTCGGCGTCGGCCAGCACCTCGCGAAGCCCGGTGAGGGCGCGCGCGGCGTACACGTCCGCCCCGCTCACACCCAGCAGGTGCCCGACGGCGAAGCTGTGCGCCATCCGCGCCGTGATCCACGTCTCGACGGGATGGGAGGCGTCCGGGCGGCCCTCGTCGTCGAGCCAGCACGCGGCGCCGTCCTCGCGGATGGAGGCCTCGGCGAAACGCAGCAGCGAGACGAAATGGTCACGACGCCACGCCGCGTCGGCGCTGCTTGCGGGCTGGGTGCTGGTGGAGCCCGCGGCAGTGCGGGTCGTGTCTGCGTTCACACCGCCACGATAGCCGCGGCCGCTGTGCGGCCCGCAACTCGCCTGAGTGCCGGACGGCCGGCCGTGTGGTCCGGAAATGCAGGAAGGGGGTGGGGTGTCTCCGACCATTGCTGGTCGGGCACCCCACCCCCTTGCTGGGAATGGTTGTCCGGCGGCGTCCTACTCTCCCACCCCGTCACCAGGGCAGTACCATCGGCGCTGTGGGGCTAAGCTTCCGGGTTCGGAATGG
>NZ_JBVKBM010000003.1:0-888762 GCF_055598465.1 Promicromonospora sp. NPDC110617 | reverse complement strand
CACATGGCTACACCACTACAACCATCACCGACCACACACCGGCATCGGCGGCCAGACCCCAGCTCAACGCGTTCACAACCTCACGGGGAACTACAGCTAGCCGGCTGACCGACTGGCCGACTCGACCCACGAGCCTGGCGCGTGTCCCGGCTCGGCCAGGTCGAGGCCCCACGCCTCGCGGACCAGCGCGCGCCCCGCCTCGGTCACGTCCAGGCCACGGCCGGACCGGTGTCGGGTCACCCAGCCGGCGTCGAGGAACCGCGAGCCGACGGCGGAGCCGAGCGCCCCGGCCAGGTGCGGCCGGCGCTCCGTCCAGTCGAGGCAGGCCCGGGTGGTCGGACGCCGCGCGGCGACGGCGCCGTCGACGTCCACCCCGAGCTCGCCCAGCCCGACCGCGCCTGCGTCCGTGAGGGTCAGCTCGTCGCGGCCGGCGAGCCAGCCGGACCGCACCCAGGCGTCCGTCAGCCCGGTGCCGAGGCGCCCGGCGAGATGGTCGTAGCAGAACCGCGCGGCGGCCAGGTACTCGGCCCGGCGGCTGCGGCGGTACCCGGAGACGGGCGCGGCGTCGGCCAGCATGCCGAGGGACTCCAGCGCGGCCGCGACGTCCGGCCCCGCGAGGGCGTAGTAGCGGTGCCGCCCCTGGGTGCGAGCCGTGACGAGGCCGGCGTCGACCAGGACGGCCAGGTGCTCTGAGGCGGTCGAGGCGCTCACGCCGGCCGCTGTCGCCAGCTCGCCCGCCGGGCGGCGGGTGCCGTCCAGGAGCAGGTTGAGGAACACGGAGCGCGCCGGCGTGGACAGCGCCCGGCCCACCACGGTGAAGTCTCGGTCCCGGGTCATCGCCCGACGGTACGGCGCGGACATTTCGGCGTCCACCGAAGGGTATCCGGCCTACCGTCCCGGCATGAGCCAGCCACAGCCCGCCCCGCCCCTGCCTCGTGCGACCCCACCGCACATGACCCCGTCGCGCGTCACCCCGTCGCACCCCTACGCGACCCGCCTGCACTGGGCCGGGTCCACCGGCGGCGGGATCCGCACCTACTCCCGCGACCACGTCGCGACCGCCGCCCCGGCCACACCGGTCGTCGAGCTGAGTGCCGACTCCGCCTTCCGCGGCGACCCCGACCGGCTCAACCCGGAGCAGCTCGTCGTGATGGCGGCGTCGTCGTGCCAGATGCTCTCCTTCCTCGGCGCCGCCGCCCGCGCCGGGGTGGACGTGCTCGCGTACGACGACGCGGCCACCAGCCACCTGGACCTGACCGCCACACCCGCGCGCCTCGGCACGATCCGCCTGGCCGTGACCGTCCGCGTGGCCGCCGGGACCGACGAGGCGCTGGTGCGGGAGCTCGCCGAGCAGGCGCACCACGCCTGCTACGTGGCCGCCTCCCTGGCCGTCCCCGTCGAGGCCACCCTGACGGTGCTGGTCGGAGCGGTGACGGCCGGATGAGCACCCACCTGCGGGACCTGGAGGTCCGCCTGCCCGACCGTCCCGGGGCGCTCGCGGACCTGGGCGAGGCCCTCGGCGCGGCGGGCGTCAGCCTGGAGGGCGGCGGCGTCTTCACGGTCGACGGCGCCGCCGTGGCCCACTACCTGGTGCACGACGGCGGCCGCGCGCTACGGGCCGTCACGGCCGCGGGGCTCGGGCCGGCGGTGGTGCGCGACGTCGTGCTGGCCCGGCTGGACCAGGAGACGCCCGGTCAGCTCGGTACGCTCGCCCGGCGCCTGGGCGATGCGCGCGTGAACGTGCGGGTCCAGTACAGCGACCACGTGGGCAACCTGGTGCTGCTGGTCGCGGACGACGACGTCGCGGCCTGCCAGGAGGTCGTCGCGGCGTGGGGCCGACGCCGGCCGGCCGCGTTCGGGACGTGATGACTCACCTTTGAGGCCCGGGTTTCTTCGCTTTGGCCGCGCCCAAAGCGAAGAAACCCGGGCCTCAAAGGGGATGTCGGCGGGCAGATGTCGGCGGGCCGATGTCGGCGGGCCGGCGTCGGCAGGGCGGCGTCAGCGGGCCGGGAGGCCGACCAGCTCCGCCGAGCGGTCCCACAGGCGGCGGGCCAGGTCGGCGTCGCGGGCCTGCGGGTGGGTGCGGTGGGCGACCCGGCCGCGCTCGTAGTACGCGCCGGACTGCCAGTCGACGCCGGGCGCGGTCTGCGCGAACCGGACGAGCTGCGCGGCGCCCCGCTCGGGCGAGGCCATGACGAGCTTGCCGATCCTGCTCCGGTACAGGGGCCGCATGAAGCTGGTGCTCTCCGCGGCGAAGTTCGTCGCGACGCCGCCGGGGTGGAACGCGACCGACGACAGGCCCTGCCCGTGGAAGCGGCGGTGCAGCTCCGCGGTGAACAGGATGTTCTCGAGCTTGGCCGTGCCGTAGGCGAGGTGGGGTGTGAAGTCCCGGTCGTGGTCCAAGTCGTCCAGGTCGAGGTGGCCGAACAGCCGCGCACCCACGCTCGACGTCTGGACGACGGCGGCGCGGCTCGCCAGGAGCGTGTCGAGCAGCAGGTTGGTGAGCAGGAAGGGCGCCAGGTGGTTGACCTGGAGCGTCGGCTCGAAGCCGTCCTCGGTCCTGGTGCGGTCGCCCAGGATGCCGCCCGCGTTGTTGGCCAGGACGTCGATCCGGGGGAAGGCCGCGTCGAGCTGTGCGGCCAGCCGGCGGACGTCGGCGAGCCGGGCGAAGTCGGCCACGAAGTGATCGGCGCCGAGGGCGCGGGCGACCTGCTCGGTCTTCTCCGGCGAGCGTCCGACGACGGCGACCCGGTGGCCGGCGTCGGACAGCAGGCGCGCGGCCGCCGCGCCGATCCCGTCGCTGGCACCGGTGATGACGATCGTCCTGCGGGCGGGTTCGTCCATGGGAAAAGCATGCGCCTGCACGCGGGTCCGCCGGGGCTGGCGCTTCCGGGCCTGCGGCGGACGTCGAGTTTTGCGCGAGTTTTCCGGATGCGAACAGCCTTCTGACCTGCGCTTTTCACCCTGACTAAATGTATATGAATGCGAAAAGCCGGATAAACCAGTTGTAGGAAATGTTCAGCGTGTTCACACTCGATGTCGGGTTGCTGCCCAGCGGCCCGGCTCCTCAGGAAACACACCAACACGGGGGTTGGCGATGTCCGAGGCACGTGCGCACCACCTGGTCAGCACCTGGCTGTTGCGGCGCTGGCTGGCGCTGGCAGTAGCCGTCGGTTTCTCGGCGTCGTTGCTGATCGCCGTGGCGCCGCAGCAGCAGGCCGAGGCGGCCTCGGTGCCGCAGGCCGCCTCGGCGGGGGAGGGCCCGGCCGACCGGGCGATGCCGGACGGGGTGCGGCGGTCCACCGCGTACGCCGAGGACGAACGTCCGCCGGTGGTGCCGGAGGCCGTGCGGGCCGGCGGCGAGCCCGCCGAGGTGACGGCGACGGCGTGGCGAACGCTGACGGCCCCCACGAGCACCGCCCCGAGCACCGCCACGAGCACCGCCACGAGCGTGCGCCCGAACGCCGCCGCGGCGAGCTTCACGGGGATCGACCTGCGCCCGGGTTTCCTGCTCGGCGACACCTCGCTGGTCCTGTACTTCGACAGCGGCGACGTCGACCCCGACTGGACCGCCGCCGTCGTGCGCCTGTACGAGGGGGACGACCAGACCGAGCAGGAGTCGGTGCGCCTCAGCCGGGCGGAGCTGGAGGGTCCGCGGTTCTGCGGCGGCGCGGAGTTCTGCCGCAGCTTCGGCGCCCAGGACGGCTGGGAGCTCGACGAGGACAGGAACTACTTCGTCACGGTCGCGGCGGTGCTGCCGGGCGGCGACGAGGTGGTCTCGGACCCGTCGGGCGACTCGAGGCCGCGTGCGACGATCCTGCCGCCGGCCATCCCCGACGACCAGGCGGCCGGCTGCGGGTGCGAGAACGCGCTGGCCCCGACCGCCGTCGGGCAGGCGAAGCGTGGCGTGGGCGTCAACACGGGCACCGGCGCGTTCGTGCGCGTCGAGCGCGACCTCCAGATGGCGTCGTTCGGCATCTCGTTCGGCAGCGCCCGCACCTACTCCTCGGCCAACAACCGCCAGGGGCCGTTCGGCGTGGGCTGGGCGTGGTCGTACGACATGCGCGTCACCACGACGGACGACGGTGTCATCGTGCGCGCCGAGGACGGCGCCGAGGCGCTCTACACCCCGGACGGCGACGGGTACACGCGCCCGCCGGGCGTGCGTTCGAACCTCCGGAAGGACGGCGACGGCTGGGTGCTGGTCACCCCCGGGCAGGTGCGGTACCGGTTCGACGCCGCGGGTCGGCTCTCCGCCGTGCTCAGCCCGCGCGACGACGGCGTGCGCCTGGCCTACGTCGAGGTCGAGGACAAGGGCCGGGACCGCGACGTGGACCGCGACGAGGTCCGGATCACCGACGCGTCGGGACGCACCGCCGTCGCGCACCTGGTCGACGGGCTGATCGAGAAGATGGCGCTGCCCGACCGTCGTCAGGTGCGGTTCGAGTACGCCGACGGTCTGCTGAGCAGGGTCAAGGACGCCCGCGGGAACGTCTGGGAGTACCGGTACGACGCCGAGGGCCGCCTGGCCGAGGTGGTGGACCCGCACGACGTGGTCGCGGTGCACAACGAGTACGGCACCGGCGGGCGCGTCGTCGCGCAGCGCGACGGCGTGGGCGCCGAGATGACGTTCGCCTGGGACGCGGACGAGCAGGAGGCGCGCAGCACCGACGCCGACGACGTCTCCGTGTACGACGGCTACCGCGGCAACGTGCTGCTCTACAGCCAGCGCAGCACCGGCGACGCCGACAACCACCGGTACAACGCGCGGCTGGACCGCAACCTCGTGGTCAACGGCAACCAGTACCAGCACGTCGTGCGGTTCGACGCGCAGGGCAACCCCACGCAGGCCGTGGCGCCGCAGGGCTTCGACGAGAAGACGAAGTACGACGACCGGAACAACCCGATCGAGTTCACCGACGCGAACGGGAACGTCTGGAAGAACACGTACAACGAGTTCGACGAGCTGGTGCGCAGCGTCGACGCCGAGGGCAACGACATCCACCACGAGTACGACGACCGGGGCCTGCGCACGTCCACGACGGACCAGCGGGACAAGGTCACGCGCTACGAGTACCTGCCGGACGGCGAGGAGAACGCGGGGCTGCTGTCCGCCGTCGTGTCGCCGGAGGGTCGCCGCAGCGAGTTCTTCTACGACAGGACCGGGCGCCAGGTCGCGCAGACCGACCCGCGCGGCACCGCGGACCCGCGCGACCGGCGGCGCTACACGACCGAGACCCGCTACGACGAGCAGGACCGTGTGGTCGAGGTCGAGGAGCCGGGCAAGACCCGCGGCTGGCGGTCGGTGTACGACGACGTCGGCCGGCTCTCCCAGGAGATCTCGCCCGAGGGCGTGGTCAGCAGGTACAGCTACCTCGACAACGGCCTCCAGTCGCAGGTCGAGGCGGGCGGCCGGGTGCTCGTGTTCGAGTACACGGCGGCGGGACGGCGCAAGTCCGAGGGCGTGCGGATGCGGGGCGACGACCTGACGACGTCGTACACGTACGACGCGAAGGGCCTGGTCAAGACCGTGACCTCGCCGCGCGGCAACGTGCCGGGCGCGAACCGGGCGGACTTCACCACGGAGTACTTCTACGACGCGAACGACAACCCGGTCCGAATGCGGATGCCGTACCCGGGCGGCAAGCACGTGGACCGCGACATCAAGGTCGACGCCCTGGACCGGACGACGGCGTCGATCAACGAGCTGAACAAGACCTCCAGCTTCGAGCGGAGCAACACCGGTCAGGTCAGCTCCGTGACGGACACCAAGGGCCGTACCACCACGATGAGGTACGACAAGAACGGCCGGCAGACCGAGCGCACCGACGCCGGGGACAAGACGACCCGCACCGAGTACGACGCCGCGGGCAACAAGATCAAGGAGATCTCGCCGGTCGGCGGCGTCACGACGTACGCCTACACGGACGACGGGCTGCTCGCGTCGGTGACGGAGCCGCGCGGCAACGTCGAGGGCGCCGACAAGGCGCGCTTCACCACCCGGTACGAGTACGACCTGGCGGGCAACCGGGTGCGCGAGATCGACCCGCTCGGCAACACGACGTCGACCACCTACGACGAGAACAGCCGCCCGACCGAGGTGACGGACGCGCGGGGCGGGACCACCTACGTGGCCTACCGGGACGACGACCAGGTGAGCCACGTGCGCCAGCCGGACGCGCCGAGGCTGCCGCTGTTCTCCCAGGCCTTCGCGACGGTGCTCGCCTACGACGACGACGGCCGCGTGGTCGGCGTCGGCGACCCGCAGGGCGGCCGCACGCACGTCACCTACGACGAGGCCGGGCGTCCCCTGGCCACCACCGACCCGCTGGGCCGGACCACGCACGTGGGGTACGACGCCGAGTCGAACGCCGTCTCGAGCATCACGACCGACCGGCGCGAGGACCTCGACGACCTGAGCGACGCCGAGCGGGCCGAGCGGACCATCACCTCGGAGTACGACCTGCGCAGCCGCCTGACCAGCCAGCAGGTCGGCTCGGGCGGGCCCGGGTACACCTACGGGTACGACGCGAAGGACCGGACGACGTCGTACGGCGACCCGCTGGGCGTGCGCACGGTGACGTACGACGACGAGGACCAGATCACCCAGGTGGTCCGCGAGGAGGCGAACCAGGCCGCCGAGACCTTCACCTACGGGTACGACCAGCGCGGCAACATCACCGACCGCACCTACCCCGACGGCACGAAGATCACCTCGACGTACGACGACGACTCGCGGCTCGTCTCCACGACGGCGGCCGGCGGCTCGGCGGGCGCGAGCAGCGCACGCTGGGAGTACGCGTACGACGTCGCCGGCCGCCGGACGGCGACGACGCTGCCGGCGACCACGGGCCTGACCGAGAAACGGGCCTACGACGACGCGGGCCGCCTCACCTCGATCGGCACGGAGCGCACCGGGGACCCGGTGGACGGCGTGCAGGACCCGGTCTCGGCGTTCGACCTGACGCTCGACGAGGTCGGCAACCCGACGAAGGTCCTGACGACGCGCGGCGGCGTGACCGAGGGGGTCGCCTACGCGTACGACGACGCGAACCGCGTGACGGACGCCTGCTACGCGGCGCACGAGTGCGAGCCGAAGAGCAAGGCCGCCGGCCGGATCTCGTACGAGTACGACCTGCTCGGCAACCGGACCGAGCAGAAGCGGACCGGCTCGGCGGGCGACGACCTGACGCGGTACACCTACGACCACGCGAGCCAGCTGCTGCGCGAGGTCACGTTCGGCAAGGACGACGGCCGGCCGAAGGTCGAGCGCAAGGAGTACGGCTACGACCTGCTGGGCAACCAGACACGCGCCGGTGACGACCGGCTCGAGTACAACCTGGACAGCACGCTGGCCCGGGCGACCGTGGGTGGAGTGCGCACGGACTACACCTACGACGCGACGCGCATGCGGCTGGACGCGATCACGGGGGTGGGCGCGGGCGCCAAGACCCGGCACTGGTCGTGGGACGTCAACGGGTCGCTGGAGAACATCGCCGTCGACACCCTTTCGGACGTGAACGGCGTGGTGCAGGGCCGGCAGGCCTTCGCCTACGGGCCCACGGACGAGCCGCTCGCGCTGCTGGAGACGCAGGGCGGGGCGCACGTCTACACGCACGACTGGCTGGGCGGCGTGGCGAACATGCTCTCGGCCGACGGGCAGGTCGAGGAGGGGTACGACTACGACCCGTTCGGCAACCCGCGGCAGGGCACGACGCTGGCCGGGGCCGTCGCCGAGGCGGCCGGGGGTGGCGCAGACGGCTCGGCCGACACCGGCTCGGACGGTGCTGGTTCGGGCGACGGCGGCTCGGCTGACGGCGCGACGCTGACCGGCGTCGGGCCGCTGGCGGACGCCCAGCCCGGCGACACGATCAAGAACCCGATGCGGTTCGCCGGCGCGTACCTCGACCCGACCACGGGCGAGGGCAACTACGCGATGCGGGCGCGGAACTACGACCCGGGCACGGGGCGGTTCTCGTCCGTGGACCCGGCAGGGGCGCAGCCGATCGGGTCGTCGCCGTACGCGTACGCGGGCAACAACCCGATGGTGTTCACGGACCCGACGGGCGAGCGGGAGATCGAGGGCCCGACGGGCGGTGGCACCACGGAGAGCCCGACCGGCGCGGACACGACGTCCAACCCGAACGATCCCGGCGCCGAGGTCGAGGGCCCGAGCGCCGAGGACGTCGCCAAGGCGCAGCAGCTCCAGGGTAAGTCGATGCTCGACGTCATCCTGGAGGCCGGCGGGCAGATCCTCATGGAGTTCCTCGGGATCACCGACCTGATGGACTGCCTGGACGGCGACCTGGGCGCGTGCGTGATGCTCGTGGTCGGCGCGCTGCCCTGGGGCAAGATCTTCAAGGCCGCGAAGATCGGCGAGGCCATCTACAAGGCCGGCAAGGCCGTGATGACCTTCTCCAGCGAGCTGAAGTGGGCCCAGAAGATCCTCTCCGGCGCCAAGAAGGCGAAACAAGCCGCGGAGGCGGCAAAGGCAGCAGCTGCGAAGGCCGCGCGTGAGGCGGCGGCGAAGGCGGCCAAGGCGAAGGCTGCTGCCGATGCCAAGATCAAGAAGCTCGCGGCCGAGGCAAAGGCCAAGGCGCGGGCGGACGCGGCCAAGAAGAAGGCTGACACGACGGGCAAGGGGGACTCGGCGAAGACGGACGAGCCGGTTTCCTGCCAGATCGGCAACAGTTTTGCGGCAGGCACTCTGGTCTTGATGGCAGACGGCACGCGAAAGCCGATCGAGGACTTGAAGCCCGGTGACGAGGTCCTTTCCGGAGACGAGAACACCGGCAGCCGTTCGGGCGGGAGGCTGGTCACTGCGCACGTCACCGGAAGTGGCGAAAAGACCCTGGTGACAGTGACGGCCCGGGACGACGATGGTGACAGGCAGCAGATCGTCGCCACGCAAGGCCACCCGTTCTGGAGTGCCAAGGAGGGCGCATGGGTCGACGCGATCGACCTACGGGCCGGTGACTGGCTCAAGTCCAGTGCTGGCACCTGGATGCAGGTCGCGGACGTCGATGTCGAGCGCAAGCAGGCAGTGGTGTACAACCTCGCTGTCGACTCAGATCACACGTTCTATGCCAGTGCCGGCGACGCCCTGGATACCAGCTCGGTGCTGGTCCACAACTGCGGAGGGTCGGTCGGGGGTCACACCTCCGCGTGCAACTGTGCGTCGGGAGGGACCCCCGTCGGGCCGATCAACGCTCACCTTGCTGGTGGAACGCACCCGGTGACGGGCGTGCCGTTCGATGCCCAAGGGTTTCCCGACTTCAGCGCATACAGGGACCCGGCCACACCGGATGTCACGATTACTCTGACCGGCAACAGGGCGCAGGACTTCGCTGCCGCGGACAAAGCGGCCGGAATCACGGCGGCGTATCGCAAGGGCAAGTGGACCTGGAACCATCACCAGAATTGCGGTGTGATGCAATTGGTCAGCATGTCTGTCCACGCGAAGACCGGCCACACTGGTGGGTTCGCGATTTGCTAGAGCGGAGTTCGTGATGACCGTATTCGATCCGACCGACCAATCAGATTACATCGGTCAGCCTGCTGACGCGGAGATGATCCGGCAGGCCGAGACGGTGCTCCAGGTCCGCCTCCCGGAAGGTTACGTCGAACTGCTCCTCGTGCAGAACGGCGGTCTATTGCGAAACCGGTGCTTTCCGACCGACTTCGCCACATCGTGGGCGCCTGACCATATCTGCATCGATGCGATCTGGGGCGTTGGCGGTGCATGGGGGGTCGACGTTGTTTCATCGAACATGATTGCTGAATGGCAGTACCCAGAGATCGGAGTAGTGCTCGGAATCACGCCTTCGGCCGGGTACGACACGGTGATGCTCGACTATTCAGCGAGCGGTCCTCTCGGCGAGCCTTCTGTTGCGTACGTCGACGAGGACAGGGTGCCGCGGCGCATCGCGGATTCTTTTCCGGAGTTTCTGCGCGGACTCGTATCCTGCCGGACGTTTGGTGAGGACGCGGACTGACTCCGTCAAGCAGCTGCGGAGGCGGCGGCCGCTCGCGGTCACGCCACCTCGACGTGCTTGCGGGCTGCCTCCATGAAGCGGAAGACGCCCTGACGGGAGGTGTCGCGGGTGCTCGCGAACTCCTCCGGTGAGAGGTTCGGCTTCATCTGGTCCACGCCCTCGATCGCCTCCTTGCCCAGGGCGATAAGGTCCTTGGACTCGGTGACGAGCTGGACGCGGAACAGGGCTTCCTGCGCGTCGGTGTAGAGGCGGTAGGTCTCGTAGCGCAGCGCCTCGGGATCGACGCTCTTGCGCTCGTCGTGGATCGCGAACCAGCGGTCCATGTGGGCGCGGCGCAGGTTCACGAGGACTCCGCCAAATTTCGTGTACGCACTGACCCGCTCCTGGCGCAGGCGTTCACCGCGTTCGAAGCGCTCCGCGTCCGCGCGGTTGCGGCGCTGGAAGTAGTGGGTCGCGAGCGAGCCGAGCAGGGTTCCGACGACGGCGACGACGCTGGTCACGATGATCTCCACGGGCCGAAGCCAACCATGGCCGGGCGTGCTTGAGAAGGCCGTCAGCGAGGAGGTCCAGCGAGCAGGGCCGGAGTGGTGAGCGAGGTGCGGGGTAATGGGCACGCCGCCGGGTACGTGACAGAGAGTGAGCATTGTTCACTCTCCGTAACGCTGCTGGGGGAGTGGCCTTTGCCCCCCCCCCCCCGGCCTGCCTCGGCCCGAACGCGCAACGTGCCGCGCGGGACCGTGGCCTCAGGCCCCGCCCGGCGCCGACAGCCGGTCCAGGGCCGCCACGACCAGCGCCGTCACGCCCGTCTCCAGGGTCGGGTGCGGCACCGGCGCGAACCGGGGGGAGTGGTTGGACGGGATGTCCCGGTCCGTCGTGCCCGCCTGCTCCGCCGCGAAGAACGCCGCCGGGTCCCAGCCGCCGAGCAGCCAGTAGACCAGCGGCACGCCGACGGCGGTCGCGAGCACGCTGACGTCCTCGCTGCCGGACACCGCGCCCGGGTCGATGACCCGCTCAGCGCCGAACCGGGCGGCCAGGGCCGCGCGGGTGCGCTCGGTCTCGGCCGGGTCGTTGAACAGCGGCGGGAACGACTCGCCGGGCGTGATCTGCGGGGGCTGGGGCGCACCGGCGGCGTCGGCCTCCGCGTGGACGATCCGGTCGATCGCGCCCAGGACGCGGGTCCGCACGGCCTCGTCGAAGGAGCGGATGTTCACGCCGAGGTGGGCCTCGTCCGGGATGATGTTGTCCTTGGTGCCCGCCTGGAGGCGGCCCACCGTGACGACGGCGGCGTCGCCCGCCGCGACCTCGCGCGAGACGATCGTCTGCAGCTTCAGCACCGTGGAGGCGGCCATCACGACGGGGTCCACCGTGGCCTCCGGACGCGACCCGTGGCCGCCCCGGCCGATCAGCCGGATGTCCAGGATGTCGGTGCCCGCGAACGCCGGACCGGCGTGCAGCCCGAGCAGGCCCGCCGCGACGGGCGCCACGTGCTGCCCCAGCACGATGTCGGGGCGGGGCACGAGGTCGTACAGCCCGTCGTCGACCATGGCGCGGGCGCCCGTGCCGAGCTCCTCCGCCGGCTGGAAGACGACGACCAGCGTGCCCGACCACTCCGTCCGGCCGCGGGCCAGCACGTCGGCCGCGCCGAGCAGGGCGGTGACGTGGACGTCGTGCCCGCAGGCGTGCATCACGCCCGACTCGACCCCCTCGGCCGTCGTGGTGCGGACGGTGCTGGCGTAGGGCAGCCCGGTGTCCTCCGTGACAGGCAGGGCGTCCATGTCGGCGCGCAGCAGCACGCACGGGCCGTCGCCGTTGGTCAGCACCCCGACCACACCGGTCCCGCCGACGCCGGAGTGCACCACGTACCCGGCCGCGGCGAGCCGCTCGGCGACCAGCGCCGCCGTCCGGGTCTCCTGGTACGACAGCTCGGGGTGCTCGTGCAGGTCCACGTAGATCTCGCGCAGCCCGGGCAGGAGCTCGGCCAGCGGTGCCAGGACCGTGTCGACGTCGGGGACCGCACCGCGCACCGCAGGAGGAGTCGTCATGCGCTCACGATGCCATCGGCGCCCCGAGGCGGCGCGGCGAGCGCGCCCGAGGGTGGTCGGCAAGACGGCAGGTGGTCGGCAGCACGAGCTGCCGACCACCTGACGTCCTACCGACCACCCGGCCGGGCCGCCCTACACCTCAGCGCGCCCCGGCGAACCTCAGCGCCGCTTCACCTCCAGGTCCGCGGTCGCCTCGGAGGCCGCGAGCTCGTCGGTCCCGGCGTACCGGGCCGTGATCGTGTAGTCGCCGGCCCGCAGGAGCGGCGGCACCAGCACGTCGGCCTTGCCGTGGCGCAGCTGCACCGTCCGCTCGTACGGGTGCCGGTCTCCCTCGCGGCCCACCGTGACGGTCACGCGGCCCGACGGCGTGACGTCGTCGGCGGACACGGTGACCTTGACCAGGAACGGCTCCAGCGGGCGGACCGAGGCCGGGGCCTTGATCTGCGTCGACGTCGCCGCGGGCAGCAGGTCGCCGGGCACCAGCGCACTGACAGCGGTGCGGTGCACGCCGCCCTCGTCGGTGCCGGCGTAGACCCAGGCGCCGTCGGGGCTCACGGTGAGGGACCGCACCGACATCGCCGTCAGGTCCTTGGACGCCGACGCCCACGTGGCGCCGCCGTCGGCCGAGACGAGCACCCCCGCGCCGTTGGCCGCCAGGCCGTACGGGCGCCAGCGGGCCGCACCCGCGACCAGCAGCTCCGTGCCGGCAGCGGGACCGTCTGGCACCTCGACGGCCACGAACGTGCCCACCGCGGCGGACGTGTTCGGCACCTCGGCGTCGGTGAAGGACCTGCCGCCGTCGGTGCTGACCCGGATGCCCGGCGTCTCGCCGACCACCACGTGGTCGGTGTCGGCGGGGTCGACCCACACGGACCGCGCCTCGTCCTGCGTCAGCCGGGTGATCGTCCGGCCGAGGTCGTCCGACCGGTACAGCCCGGACGACGTCGCCAGCCAGAGCCGGTTCTCGTCCACCGGGTCCATCACGACCTGCTGCACCAGCACCTCGTGCGCGTAGCTGGTCCACGTCTCGAAACCGTCGGTCGAGACCATGAGGCCGGTGTCCACGAGCGAGGTGTAGCCCACCGCGACCGTGTCCTCGGCGTGCGGGGAGACCGCCAGCGCCGTCGGGCTGAAGCCGCCCGTCGGGCCCACCTGCGTGAGGTCGGCGTCGGACTCGCCGGCGCCCGCCGTCAGGATGCGGCCGCCGCCGAACGCGTTGGTGCCCACGGCCCAGACGTCGTGGTCGCCCAGCGGGGACTGGGCCACCTCGGAGACCTGGCGGCCGATGACGCCCTCGTGGCCGATCGAGCCCCAGTCCTGCGCGTCGGGACCGAGCTCTGCCAGCGGCTGCTGGTGCAGGCCCTCGAAGTCGACGGCGCGCAGCACGGGCTCGCCGTCGGCGTCGACGCCCGCGTGCACGCCGGAGACGTCGGAGCCGGAGACCCCGGCCTTGGTCCACTCCTCGCCGTCGTCGGTCGTGAAGATCCCGGCGTTCTCCATCGACATGACGATCTGCTCGTCCGGCGTGCCGGGCCAGTGGTCGACATCGGTGGCGAGCGGCCCGCGCACGGGCAGCGGGTGGGTCTGCCAGGTCTTGCCGAGGTCGTCGCTGGTGCTGAAGGACGACAGGCCCGACGCGTACACGGTGCCGTTCGTCAGGCTGGTGACGGTGACGTAGGACTGCTCGGTGTCGGCGCCCTCCGTCCAGGTAGCGCCGCCGTCCGCCGAGGTCAGCGCGACGCCGTCGCCGCGGACCAGCACCGCGGTGGACCCGTCGGCCACGACGCCCTGGGGGCGGTCGCGGTAGTCGTTGGTGACGTACGGCTGCGTGACCTCGCGGCCGCCGGACAGCACGTCGGCGATCCGGTAGACGCCGTCATAGGTGGCGATGAGCAGGTCGTCGTCCGCGAAGGCGGCGCCGTACACGAGGCCGCTCCACTCCGGGGCGACGCGGCTCCAGCGCTGCCCGCCGTCCCGGCTGACGTAGAGGCCGGAGTCGGTCACCGCGGCCAGCGCGTCACCGTGGGCGACGAGCTCGCTGATGGCGACGTCGGGGAAGGGCAGCACCGTCCAGGTGGCCCCGGCGTCGGGCGTGTGCACGATGCGGCCGGAGTAGCTGGGGTCGAGGGTGACCTTGCCGGCGGCGCCGTTCAGGGCCACGTAGAACCCGCCGGGCGTGGTCGTGTCAGCCACGGGGATGCCCCAACCGTCGGCGACGGGCATGCTGCGCACCCGCTGCCAGGTGACGCCGTAGTCGGTGGTGACGAACGGGTGCACGCCGGACCCGGCCATCGCCAGGCCGGTCCCCGGGGTGGTGGGGGAGGTGGCGAGCTCGCGGGCCGCGCCGGAGAGGCCGACCTGCTCCCACGCGCCCGCCTGGTCGGCGCCCTCGGACTGCACGCCGCCGGTGCCGGTCAGGGTGCGGCCGGTCACGGTCGCGCGGGCGTCGAGCCGGTAGGTGCCGGGTTCGTCGAGCGGCACGGTGCCGCGGTACCAGCCGGGGCTGGTGCCGACGGCGGTGAGCGCGGCGGTGTACTTCTCGCCGGACGGCGCGGTCGCCGTCGCGGTCGGCGTCGCCTCGGGGGTCATCGGCGCGTAGACGAAGACGTCGCTGCTGCCGGTCGCCAGGGTCGGCGAGGACTGCACCTGCAGCGGCCGCACGTAGGCCGCGTACGGGATGCGCACGGTGGTGCCGTCGGAGACGGTGCCCACCACGACGCCGGAGGTCTCGGTGCCACCCGCGTCCGGGGTGCTGGTGTCCGGGGTGACGGTGAGGTCGACCGAGGCGCTGCGGCCGGCCGGGATCTTGACCTGGCGCGCGGAGAGCTCGGCCTCGCCGGTGCTCGTCGCGGCGGGCCTCGCCGACAGCTTGACCGTCACGGCCTTGGTGCCGGAGTTGCGCAGCACGACGGTGCTGGTCCGGGCGGGCTTGCCGCCCATGTCGGCGAGCCCCAGCGAGACGGCGTCGGGCGCGGCCGTGACCTGCTGGTCCACGGCGGCGGCGACGTCGAGCTTGCCGGCGCCCTGGGCGGACGGCGACACGTCGGCCTCGTCCGACTCCAGCGGCTGCGCGCTGCCGATGAGGGTCGCGCGGAGCTGCT
Source organism: Promicromonospora sp. NPDC110617 (assembly GCF_055598465.1). NCBI lineage: Bacteria > Bacillati > Actinomycetota > Actinomycetes > Micrococcales > Promicromonosporaceae > Promicromonospora > Promicromonospora sp. NPDC110617. The sequence continues at coordinate 873,624 of NZ_JBVKBM010000003.1, read as the reverse complement.
CCGCGGTCTGCTCGGGCCGCGCCTGGGCCAGCAGGGCGGCCGCCCCGGCGACGTGCGGCGCGGCCATCGAGGTGCCGGACATCCGGTACTGGTCGCCGTCCACCCCGAACATCGCCGGGATGTCGGACATGATCTCGAAGCCGGGCGCCACGATCTCGGGCTTGAGCGTCATGGCGTCGCTCGGGCCGCGGGAGCTGAAGTCGGTGATCGTGTCGGTCACGTCGACGGAGCCGATCGTGCCTGAGACGGTGCCGGCCGCGACCTCGGACTTGAAGGTCTGGTACTGGGCCGAGCTCAGGTTCATCATGACCAGCGACTCGCGGCGCAGGTCGAAGCCGCCGCCGGCCAGGATGTTCGCGGACCCCTGGGGGCCCGCGCCGCCGTCGCCGGCGGGGTCGGTCGGGCTCGGCGTGTAGAGCAGGGCGCCCACGGCCCCGTGCTCCTCGGCGAGCTGGGCCTGCAGCAGGTGCGGGCCCTGCACCTGACCCAGGGAGGTGGCGGTCATGCTCTGCATGACGACGATCGCGCCCCGCACGTCGCCCGCCAGCTCGTAGTCCTCCTCGTCGAAGCCGTCGCCGACGTCGACCAGGCGGCCCGTGATGCCCTCGGCCGGCGGGTTGGCCGACATCGGGAAGCGGGTCACGTCCAGCGGCCGCGGGTCGTCGCCCGGCGCGGCGCCGTCGAGGGTCAGCGTCGGGTCGGCGACGCCGGTCACCTGCGCGCCGACGGCGATGACGCCCTCGGCGGCGGCCGGCGAGCTGACCGTCTGGTCGTAGGGGCCGGCGTTGCCGGCCGCGGCCACGACCACGACGCCCTGCCGCACGGCGGCGGTGGAGGCGCGGCCCAGCGGGTCGGTGCCGTCGCCGGGCGTGCCGAGGCTCATGTTCACGACGTCGGCCGGGTGGTCGCCCAGCGGGTCGGTCGCGGCCTCCAGCGCGAGCAGCAGGTCCTCGGTGGTGCCGCCGCCGTTGGCGTCCATCGCCTTCCACGCCGTGAACGTCACGTCGGGCGCCATGCCGGTCAGGTTGTCCCCGCCGGCGCCCACGATGCCGGCCACGTGCGTGCCGTGCATGTGGTCGTCCATCGGGTCGGCGTCGTCGTTGACGAAGTCGTAGCCGTCGACCACGCGGTGGCCGGGGCCGAACCCGCCGCCGAGGTCGGCCAGCGTGTAGTCGATGCCCGTGTCGATGATCGCCACGGTGCGGCCCTCGCCCGTGACGGGGGCGCCGTCGGCGTCGTCGCGCTCCCAGACCTGCGGGGCGCCGGTGGCGGGGATGTTCGCCTCGTCGCCGAGGATGCGCACCGCCGCGCTCTCGGTGACGCGCGCGACACCGGGGGCGGAGCGCAGCTCGGCCAGGTCCGCGGGGTCGACGGTGGCGACGACGGCGGACAGCAGGCCCGTGACGGACTCGGGCTTGTCGAGCTCGACGCCCTGCTGCTCGGCCCAGGACGTGACGCCCTCCTGAGCCTCCTCGACCTCGTCGACGGCGGCGCGGTAGTCGGCGGCGAAGTCGCTGCGTGCGCGGGCCGCACCGGCGCCGGTGGCGGTACGGGCGGCGGCGACCGCCTCCTGGCCGACGACGTCGGCGGCCGTGGGGGAGTCGAGCTCGATGATGACGCGCACCGGATCGGCGTCGGGTGCGGCGTCCGGGGCCGCGACGGCGGCTCCGGGGGACAGGACCAGGGAGGCCGAGACGAGGGTGCTCCCGAGAAGGAGACCCCGGCGGCGGCCGGAGGGCAGAGGTTGCATGAGGGCTGTCTAGCCCGCGCTACCCTGTGCGAGCAATGGGCGGAATGGCCGTATCTGGCCACTGGCCGGTACCGGCCGCAAGGTTTTACACGGGCGTCACGCGGCGCGGCATTTTTCACCCCGCGCGGGCGACATCCCTAGAGCCAGCCCTTGCGGACCGCCTGGACCCCCGCCTGGAAGCGGTTGGCCGCGCCCAGGCGGCGCAGCAGGTCCGCGCTGCGTCGTCGCAGCGTCCGCTCCGACAGCCCGAGCTCGCGCGCGATCGCCTCGTCCTTGGCGCCGGAGCCGAGCAGCGCGAGCAGCGCGCGGTCGTCCTTGTTCGGTCCGCGGTCCGGGGGAGCGGTGCCCTCCAGGCTGTCGGACGCCGGGATCTCCACGGCGTCCGCCCACACGGCCTCGAACGCGGCGACCAGCAGGTCCACGAGCGGGCCGCCCTCGACCACCACGGCCGCCGGGTGCTGCGGGTCGAGGTCCGTGCTGACCAGCGCGGTGCGCCGGTCGGCGATGGCCAGCTTGGTGGGCAGGGTCCGCGCGATGCGGGCCTGCTCGCCGACCGACGCCGCGTGGCGCAGCTCCGCCCACGCGCCGGGGATGTCCAGCACCTCCGCCGCGTACACGGCGCGCCACTGGACGCCGCGGGCCAGCGCGAGCGGCTCCACCGGGTTCTCGTCCGCCAGCACGTACGGCGGCCGGTCGAACGCCATGAACTCGGCCGTCACCTCGTGCTCCATGCGCGTGTACCAGGCGCCGATCAGCGCGGGGTCGTCGATCACGTGCACCCCGGCGCCGGAGCCCGCGGCGTCGGACGCCTGCTCGAACAGGCCGGCCAGGTCCGGGATCGTCGCCCGGACACGGTCGAGCTGCGCGGCGGTGCGGTCAGTGAGCGCCCGCAGCGCCACGCGCGGGTCCACCGCCGTGTACTCGCCGTCGCTCCCGGCCGTGCGGTTGATCAGCCCGGCCGTGCGCAGCCGCGCCAGCATCCCGGCGGGGTCGGTGCCCTCCAGCGGCACGTCCTGGGCGACGTCCTCGACCCGGACGGTGCCCTGGGCCAGCACGTACCGGTAGACCAGCCGGGTGTCGTCGTCGATGCCGACAGCCTCGAAGTCGCTGTCGAGGTCGGACTCGGGATCCAGGGGCATGGGGGTCAGCGTAGGTCAGCCGACGTCGGCCGGGAGCGGGTGAAATTCCCCGTCGCGCGCCGGGTCGCCCACTAATCTGAGCGACAAAGATTCACCAGTTTTCATGCTGCACGGCCCTGGCGACCCGCGAAAACAGGAGAAATGATGGCGAACCTGACCATTGTCGAGCGGTCGCCCGACCCCGAGACGCACGACCCGGGCCCGCACTGGCCGTCCATCGCCGTGTGGATCCGCTCGCTCGGCCAGAGCCGCCTCGGTGCGCTCCTCCTCCTGGTCGGGACTCTCGCGGCCATCCTCTGGGCGAACATCTCGTTCGAGTCGTACAGCGAGTTCTGGGAGACGCACCTCAACCTCGGGGTGGGCGACTTCCAGCTCGAGTTCACGCTGCACGCCCTGGTCAACGACGCGCTCATGGCCATCTTCTTCTTCACCGTCGGCCTGGAGGTGCGGCGCGAGTTCGCGATCGGCGAGCTCACGAGCTGGTCGCGTGCCATGGTCCCGGTCGCCGCCGCCGTCGCCGGGCTCGTGGTGCCCGCCGTGCTCTACGTGCTCATCGCGCGCGGCTCCGGCTGGGAGCACGCCTGGGGGGTCGTCATCTCGACGGACACGGCGTTCGTCGTCGGCGCGCTGGCGCTGATCGGACCACGCGCGCCCGGCCGGCTGAGAGTCTTCCTGCTGGCGCTCGCGGTGGTGGACGACATCGGCGCCCTGAGCATCATCGCGCTCGTCTACACCGAGAACTTCGACCCGCTGCCGCTGGTGATCGCCGCCGTGGGCCTGGTCGGCGTCTACCTCACGCGGTACGTGCCCACGGGCCGCGGGCCCATCTACGCCACCCTGTCGATCATCGTCTGGGGCGCGTTCCTGGCGTCCGGCGTGCACCCGACCCTCGCGGGCGTGGCCATCGCGCTCCTGGTGCCGGTCTACCGGCCCAGCCGGCGCGACGTCGAGCACGCGCTGACCCTGGCGCGCACGTTCCGGCAGTCGCCGAACAGCGACTACGCGCGGGCCGCGGCGAACAGCCTGCGCGAGTCGATCTCGATCAACGAGCGGCTCCAGTCGGCGTACGCCCCGTACGTGGCGTACGTGATCCTCCCGCTGTTCGCGCTGGCGAACGCGGGCGTGCAGATCAACGCCGAGATCCTGGCCGCGGCGGCGAGCTCCGCCATCACCTGGGGCATCATCGTGGGCCTCGTGGTCGGCAAGTTCATCGGCGTGCTGGGCACCGGGACGGTCATGCGCGTGTTCCGCCTCGGGGACCTCGGGCCCGGGCTGACGCTCGACCGGCTCGCCGGCGGCGGCGCGCTGTGCGGCATCGGCTTCACGATCTCGCTGTTCATCGTCGACCTCGCGATCGAGGACGCCGCCGTGCAGAACGAGGCGCGGGTGGGCGTACTCACGGCGTCGGTGGTCGCGTTCCTGCTCGCCGCCGTGATCTTCAAGATCTCGGACCGCGTGCACCCGTCCAAGGAGGCGGGAGCCACGCTGCTGCGCCCGGTCGACCCGGCCCGGGACCACGTGTTCGGCCCGGCCGACGCCCCGTACACGCTGGTGGAGTACGGCGACTTCCAGTGCGGGTTCTGCTCCAAGGCCTCGGGCGCCATCCAGGAGGTGCACCGCGAGATCGGCGACCGGCTGCGGTACGTCTGGCGGCACGCGCCGCTCGACCGGTACCACCCGAACGCCGTCGCGGCCGCCGAGGCGGCGGAGGCCGCCGCGATGCAGGGCAAGTTCTTCGACATGGAGCGCAGCCTGCTGCTCGACCAGGAGAACCAGCTTCCGTCGGACATCGTCCGGCGCGCGGAGGAACTCGGGCTCGACGTCGACCGGTTCGAGCGGGACCTGGTCTCCCCGGAGGTGGCGGGCCGGGTGCGCGACGATGTGCTCGACGCCGAGGCGATGGAGGTCACCGCCGTGCCGACGTTCTTCGTCAACGGCCGCCGGCACACCGGCCCGTACGACGCGCAGTCGCTGATCCACGCCCTGGAGACGACGGCGCCGGCCGCGCAGGCGGCTCCGGCGTCGCCGGCCGGGGAGCGCGCGCCAGAGGAGGCGTGACCGGGACGGGCACGGGGTGATCGGTAGTTCCGGGTGGTCGGCAGTTTCGGGTGGTCGGTAGAAGGTCAGGTGGTCGGCAGCTCGAACTGCCGACCACCTGACCTTCTACCGACCACCCGAAACTACCGACCACCCGCCCCGGCCGGAGCGGGCGCCCCGGGGCTCAGCCCTTGACCGAGCCCGACATCAGGCCGCCGACGAAGTACTTGCCGAGGATGATGTAGACCAGCAGGGTCGGCAGCGACGCGAACAGGGCGCCGGCCATCGAGACGCCGTAGTTCTGCAGCAGCGCGCCGTTGGCGAGGTTGTTCAGCGCCACGGTCACGGGGCCGTTCTGCGAAGACGAGAAGAACACCGCGAACAGGAAGTCGTTCCAGGCCGAGGTGAACTGCCAGATGAGCACCACCACGAAGCTCGGGATCGAGATCGGCAGCACGATCGACCAGTAGGTGCGCAGCATGCCCGCGCCGTCGACGCGCCCGGCCTCGATGAGCTCGTGCGGCACCGTCGAGTAGTAGTTGCGGAAGATCAGCGTCGTGATCGGGATGCCGTAGACCACGTGCAGCAGGATCAGTGTGGGCACACCCGTGGGGATGCCGAGGTTCAGCACGAGCTGGGTCAGGGGGATCATCACGGCCTGGTACGGGATGAACATCCCGAACAGGATCAGCGTGAAGACGATGTCCGCGCCCTTGAAGCTCCAGCGCGAGAGCACGAACCCGTTCAGCGAGCCGAGGAACGCCGAGATGATCGAGCTCGGCACGACGATGGCCAGCGTGCGCCCGATGGCGGGCGCCAGCGTGGTCCACGCCATGGCCCAGTTGTCCATGGTCCAGATCTGGGGCAGGTTCCAGGCGCGGCTCGGGTCGGCGTCGCCGGTGCCCTTGAAGCTGGTCACCAGCAGCACGTACACCGGGATCAGGACGACGATCAGGAAGAAGATCAGGCCCACGTACTTCAGCGTGCGCGCGAGCGAGTACCGGCCCTTGTGCACACGCGGCGCGACGGGCGCCGGGCGGTGCGCGGTGAGCTGTTCGGCTTCGGCGGTCATCGCTTCTCCTCACGGTTCGTGCGGATCAGGTAGGGCACGATGACGATCGCGACGATGATCAGCAGGATCGAGCCGACGGCGGCGGCGTTCGCGTAGTCGAAGCTCGACTTGAACACGAACATGTCGACGGCCGGGACCTTGGTCTGGTAGTTCGCGGGCTTGGAGATCGACATGATGAGGTCGAACGCCTTGAGCGACATGTGGCCGATGATGATCAGCGCGGACAGTGCGACCGGCGAGAGCTGCGGGAACAGCACGTGCCGGTAGAGCTTCCACTCGGAGGCGCCGTCCATCCGGGCCGCCTCGCGCAGCTCCTCGGGGATGCCGCGGAACCCGGCGAGGAACAGCGCCATCACGTAGCCGGAGAGCTGCCAGATGGCGGGGATGGCGATGGCGATGATGCCGAAGGTGACGTTGTTCCACCAGTTGTTCTGCAGCGCGTCGAGCCCGACGATCTGGAACAGCCGGTTCAGGCCGGAGGCCTGCTCGCCCTGGTTGGAGTTGAGCAGCCAGCGCCACACCACACCCGAGGCGACGAACGAGACCGCCATGGGGAAGAGGTAGACCGAGCGGAACAGTCCCTCGCCCTTGACGGGCTTCTCGAGCATCCAGGCCCACAGGAAGCCCATGATCATGGTGCCGACCAGGAACACGACCGTGTACAGCACGAGGTTCATCAGCGAGTGCTGGAAGTCCTCGCTGGCCAGCAGGTCGAGGTAGTTGGTGAACCACACGAAGACGGCCGGCTTCTGCCCGGTGGCCTGCGCCGCCGTGTGGTTGTCCGTCAGGGACGTGGTGAAGTTGGCGGCGATCAGCCCGTAGACGAAGACGCCGACGAGGATCAGGGACGGGGCGAGCATGAGCAGCGGTGGCCCGACGCGCCGCAGTTTGTTCAGCATGTAGGTACCTCGGAGGAGTGGGCGCAGCCGCGCGCCGTCGGGACGGACCCGACGGCGCGCGACGTACGGCGGTGTGCGTTACGCGGGAGCTGTTCGCACCCGGGTGTCAGCTCTGCGTGGCCGAGGCCAGCTCGGACTGGAAGCCGGCGAGGTCGGACGCACCGGTCGTGAACTTGCTCGTGGCGTCCGAGATCGCGTTCAGCGTCGCGACCGGGGCGGCCGCACCGTGCGCCAGCGAGGACACGATCGTGTCGTTCGCGAACGACTCGATGGCGGTCTGCTGGTACTCCGAGAACTCGGCGGGGTCCGCGTCGGTCCGGGCCGGGATGGAGCCCTTGGCCTTGTTGAACGCGACCTGGCCCTCGAGCGAGCCCACGGTCTCCAGCCACGCCTTCGCGCCGTCCGGGTGGGGCGCGCCGACCGGCAGGGTGAAGGAGTCGGCCAGGAAGTCGAACGTCCCGTCGGTGCCCGGGACCGGGGCCGCCGTGAAGTCCGTGCCGAGCACCTTGTCCTGCTCCTCGAACGCAGCCACGGCCCAGTCGCCCATGACGTTGAACGCCGCGCTGCCGTCGATGACCATCTGGGTCGCCTCGGGCCAGTCGAGACCGTCACGGTCGTCGTTGGTGTAGCTCATCAGCGTCTCGAAGTCCTCGAGCGCCGCCGTGACCTCGGGGCCCTCCCAGTCGGTCGAGCCGTCCCACAGGCCGCTGTAGCCGTCCGCGCCCAGGTCGGCGAGCAGCACGGTCTCGAGCAGGTGGACCTGGGTCCACGTGGTGCCCACCGACAGCGGCGTGACACCGGCCTTGTCGAGCTTCTCCAGGTCGGCCATCCAGGCGTCGAGGTCCGCGTACTCGGCCTCGGGGTCGATGTCGTTGTCCTCCAGCACCGTCGGGTTCGCCCAGACGACGTTCGCGCGGTGGATGTTCGACGGGATCGAGTAGATCGCGCCGTCCTCCGTGGAGAGCCGGTCGACCAGGTCGGCGGGGAAGACGTCCGTCAGGCCGAACTCGTCGTAGAGGTCGGAGACGTCCTCGATCTGCGCGGCGTCGATGTAGTCCTGCAGCTCGGCGCCCGCGTGGGCCTGGAACGTGTCCGGCGGGTCCTGCGCCTGCAGGCGGGTCTGCAGCAGGTCCTTCGCCGCGGAGCCCGCACCACCGGCGACGGCGCCGTTGACGAACTCGATGTCGGGGTGCTGCTCGTTGAACACGCCCACCAGGGCGTCGAGGCCGGCCTTCTCGGATCCGGCAGCCCACCAGGTGAACACCTCGACCTGGTCGGCGCTGCCGCTCTCGCCGCTGCCTTCGCCACCGTCACCGCCGCCGCCGCACGCGGCCAGCGTGAGACCGAGCACAGCGGCTGTCGCCACCGTCGCGGTCATCCTCCGGTTCACTCGCATCTGGGGTCCCTCAACCTTCCTCGGTCGCTGGAGCACCGACCCGGGACGGCGTCGTCGTACCTGGCGAGGGTGAATTCTCCTCGCGGCCAGGACGGCGTCGTACCTGTGGACCGGCCGGGCGCGCCTGTACGCCCGTGAACCCGGGTCCTATCGAACGGCCGCGAGGCCTTGGTGTCAAGAAATGAACGCAAGCGTCGCTCGATCGTGACCTGAACGTTCAGTTCGTGTATCCAAACCCGTCATACCAGGCCGATTCCCGGCCGGAGCACGCCGGAAGGCGGTTACCCTGGGCGCTGTGCGCGCGGATCGGGTAACCCCGGGTTCGCAGACCTCACTGCGTGAGGCCAACCGAGCCCGGATCGTGAGCGCCGTCCAGCAGCGTGGCTCTCTCACGCAGATCGAGCTGGCCGGCGTCACAGGGCTGTCCCCAGCCACGATCTCGAACATCGTCAAGGAGCTCACCGTCGCGGGCGTGCTGCACACGTCGCAGTCGGTGCGCAACGGCCGCCGCGCCCTCCAGGTCACCCTCGCGCGCAACCTCGGCGTCGTCGCCGGCATCCGGTTCGGCATGCGCTCCCTCAGCGTCGCGCTCGCCGACGCCTCCATGCGGGTCCTGGCCGAGCAGCGCATGCCGCTCGCCCCCGACCACCGCGCCGACGCCGGCCTGCAGCGCACCGCGATGCTGATCCGGGAGATGCTGGAGTCCGTCGACGCCGACCCGTCCGAGCTGCTCGCCGTCGGCGTCGGGGTGCCCGCGCCCGTCGACATCCGCACCGGCCAGGTCGTCACCGTCGGCATGATGCGCGGCTGGGACGGCGTGCACGTCGACGACATCCTCGCCGCCGAGCTCGACGTGCCCGTCACGGCCGACAACGACTCGACGCTCGCCGCGATCGCGGAGGCCCGGTTCGGTGCCGGCGCCGGGCACGACTCGGTCGCCTACATCCGCGTCTCCCACGGCGTGGGCGGCGGGCTCGTGCTGGGCGGCCGCGCCGTCCACGGTCGCTCCGGCGTCGCCGGCGAGATCGGCCACGTGTCCGTCGACGAGCACGGCCCCGTCTGCCGCTGCGGCAACCGCGGCTGCCTCGAGATGCTGGTCGGCGCCTCCAGCCTGCTCGCCATGCTCCCGCCCGAGGCGGGGCACCTCACCCTCGCCGACCTGGTCGCCCGCGCCCGCGAGGGCGACGCCGGCTCCCGCCGGGTCGTGTTCGACGCCGGACGCCACCTCGGCGTGGCGCTCGCCAACCTGTGCAACCTCGTGGACCCCGACGTCGTGGTCATCGGCGGCAAGCTCGCCGAGGCCGGCGAGCTGCTGCTCGAACCGCTGCGCACCTCGCTCGGGCAGCGCGTCGTCGCCACCTCGCGCGGCCCGGTCGAGGTGGTCCCGTCCGCCCTGGGGGCCGACGCCGGGGTGCGCGGCGCCCTCGCGGCCGCCCTCGACCAGGCGCGGATGTTCGGCTCCCTGGGGGTGAGCTCATGACCCGCCTGACCAGGGCCGTGGCGGCCGTCGCCGGGCTCGCGCTCGTGGCCGGGCTGGGCGGGTGCGCGCCGGCCGAGCCCGCCGGGTCCGCCGGCGTGCCGCACGAGGGGACGATCGGCCTGCTCCTGCCCGAGGCCCAGACGGCGCGGTACGAGGCGTCCGACCACCCGACGTTCGTGTCCGTCACGGGCCGCCGGTGCCCGGGCTGCACCGTGCTGTACGCCAACGCGGGGCAGGACGCCGCGGCGCAGCTCCAGCAGGCGGAGTCGATGCTCGCCCAGGGGGCCGACGTGCTGGTGCTCGACGCCGTGGACACCGTGGCCGCGGCCGGGATCGTCGCGCAGGCCAAGCGCCTGGGAGCCCAGGTGATCGCCTACGATCGGTTCGTGGACGGCGCGGACTACTACGTGTCGTACGACTACGAGTTCATCGGCTTCCTGCTGGGCTCGGCACTTGCCGGTGGCGTCACGGAACGAGACGCTGAGACAGAAGCTGAACCAGACGCAGACGCCGGACCGGACGCCGAGGACCGGCCGGGGGTGCTCCTGGTGCACGGATCGGCGACCGAGCCCAACGCGCTCGCCATCGCCGCCGGCACCCGCCGCGCCCTCGAAGGAGAGGACATCGACGTGCTCGCCGAGTACTACACGCCCGACTGGAGCCCGGACAAGGCCACCGAGTGGACCGAGGCCATGCTCACCCGGTTCCCCGGGCAGGTCGACGGCGTGCTCGCCGCCAACGACGGCATAGCGGGCGGCGCGATCGCCGCGGCCAAGGCCGCGGGCCTCGACCCGGTCCCCGTCACGACGGGGCAGGACGGCGAGCTGGCCGCGGTGCAGCGCATCATCGCGGGCGACCAGTACATGACGGTCTACAAGGCGACCGACCAGCAGGCCCAGACCGCCGCGGAGCTCGCGGTGCGCGTGCTCCGCGGCGAGGAGCCGCGCACCACCGCCGTCATCCAGGGCGTGCCCACCGTGCTCCTGGCGCCCCGCGCCGTGGGCGTCGACGACGTCCAGCACGTGATCGTCGACGGGCACGTGTACACGACCGACGAGATCTGCGTGCCCGCCTACCGGGACGCGTGCGAGCGCGCCGGCCTGATCGGCCCGGACGCCGGCGCGGCTGCCGACGACGCCTCCGTGCCCGCCACCCTCGGGGAGGCGGTCCGATGAGCGATCCGGTGCTCTCGCTGCGCGGCGTCTCCAAGCGGTTCGGTGGCGTCCGCGCCCTGGTGGACGTCGACGCGGACGTGCACGAGCACGAGGTGCTCGCCGTCGTCGGCGACAACGGGGCCGGCAAGTCCACCCTGGCGGGCGTGCTCGCCGGCGCCCACCGGCCCGACGCCGGCCAGGTGCTGCTCGACGCGCGCCCCGTGGTGCTCGACTCGCCCGCCGCCGCGCGGGCGCTCGGCATCGCCGCGGTGTTCCAGGAGCTCGCGCTCGTGGACGACCTGGACGTCGTGGAGAACCTGTTCCTCGGGCACGAGACCCGGCGCGGGCCCCTGCTCGACGAGGTGGCCATGGAGCGCGAGGCGTGGCAGCTGCTCGACCAGCTCGCCGCCAGCGTGCCCAGCGTCCGCGACCCCGTCCGCACCCTGTCCGGCGGGCAGCGCCAGACCGTCGCCGTGGCCCGCGCGCTGCTCGGCTCGCCGCGCGTCGTCGTGCTGGACGAGCCGACGGCGTCGCTCGGCGTGCGGCAGACCGCCGAGGTGCTCAACCTCATCGTCCGGCTGCGGGAGCGCGGCCACGCCGTCGTGCTGGTCAGCCACCAGGCGGGCGACCTGCAGGCCGTCGCCGACCGCATCCTCGTGCTGCGGCTCGGTCGCGTGCACGACGTGTTCGACGGCGACGCGTCCTACGAGGACCTGCTCGCCGCCATGACCGGCGCGGTCCGCCCGGGGGCAAAGCACACCGGAGCCCGCTCCGGCGCGCGCACCGGCGGCCGGTCGGGCGCGGAGTCCGGTGCCGAGTCCGGCCGGGCGGTGCGCCGATGACCGCGCAGGGCGGCACCGGGGCGGGGATCTCCGGCACGGGCCTGGCCGGGACCGGCGGCCTGACCGGCGCCGTCTGGCAGCGCGTGCGCGGCGGCAACAGCCTGCTCCCCATCGTCGGGGCGCTCGTGGTGATCTGGCTGGTGATGGGCGCCGTCAACCCCGCGTTCCTCGCCCCCGAGAACCTGGTCAACCTCACGCTGCAGAGCGCGCCCGTCGGCGTCATCGCGCTCGGCGTCGTGCTCGTGCTCCTGGTCGGCCAGATCGACCTGTCCGTCGGCTCGGTGAGCGGGCTCGCCGCGGCCGTCGTCGCCGTCGGCTCCGTGACGCTCGGGTGGCCCGTGGCGCTCGCGATCCTCGCCGCGCTGGCGTGCGGGGTGGTGGTCGGGCTGGCGTACGGCGCGCTCTCGACGCGGCTCGGGCTGCCGAGCTTCGTCTTCACCCTGGCCGGCCTGCTGTTCCTCGCGGGGGTGCAGCTGCGCGTGCTCGGGCCGTACGGCTCGATCAACCTGCCGTTCGAGTCGTGGTTCGTCCGGTCGGTGCAGCAGGGCTTCCTCTCGCCGGCCGTGGCCTGGGCGCTCGTGGTGGCCGTGGTCGCCACCACGGCGACGGTGCAGGTCGTGGCCCGGGTCCGCCGCCGCCGGGCGGACCTCGCCTGCGCGAGCGTGCCCCAGATCGTGGTGCGGACCCTGGTGCTGGCCGCCGTGCTGTCGGCGATCGTGGCCTACCTCGGCACGGCGCGCGGCATCGGGTACACCGTGGTCCTGTTCGCCGCGCTGGTCGTGGTCACGGACGTGCTGCTGCGCCGCACCCGGTGGGGGCGGTCGGTGCGCGCGGTGGGCGGCGACCGGCGGGCGGCGATGCTCGCCGGGGTGCCCGTGCAGCGCACGGTGGTGCTGTGCTTCGTCGCCTGCTCGACGCTGGCCGCGCTCGGCGGCGTGCTCGCCGCGGGGCGGCTGGGCGCCGCGAACCAGGGGACCGGGGGAGCGGACACCTACCTCGTGGCGATCGCCGCGGCCGTGATCGGCGGCACCAGCCTGTTCGGCGGGCGTGGCAGTGCCTGGTCGGCCGTGCTGGGCGTCCTGGTGATCCAGTCCATCGCGAACGGGCTCACGCTGATGAACGTGGACCAGGCCGCGCGATACATGGTGACCGGCGCGGTGCTGCTGCTGGCGATCATCATCGACATGCTGATGCGCAAGCGACGGGAGGCCTGAGGTGATGCGTCGACCGACGCTGGCAGTGGTGGCGCAGGCCGCCGGGGTGAGCCTGAAGACCGCCTCCCGGGTGCTGAACGGGGAGCCCAACGTGGCGTCCGCGACGCGCGAGCGCGTGCAGGACGCCGCGGCGTCGCTCGGCTTCCGCCGCAACGCCGTGGCCGCCGACCTGGCCCGCGGCGGCCTCTCGCGGCTGGTCGGGTTCATCACCGGAGACCTGGCCAACGAGTTCTACTCGGCCCTGGCCAGCGGCATCGAGCGGGAGCTGCGCGAGCACGGGCTGCAGCTCCTGACGGCGTCGTCCGACGAGGACCCCGAGCGCGAGGCGTCCCTGACGGGCGAGCTGCTCGAACGGCGGGTCGGCGCCCTGATCGTCACGCCCGCCGGTGCCGACCACTCGGCGCTGCGCGGCGAGATCGCCGCGGGGCTGCCCGTGGTGGTCGTGGACCGGCCGGCGGCCGGGATGGACGTCGACACCGTGGTCATCGACAACCGGGGCGGCACACGCGCCGCCGTCGGCCACCTGCTCGCGCACGGCCACCGCCGCATCGCGTTCGTGGGCGACGAGCCCCATCTGTGGACCTACCAGGAGCGCAGCGACGAGTTCCTCGCCGCGATGCGCGACGCCGGAGTGTCCGACGCTGACCGCTGGGTCCGCTCCGGCGCCCACGACGCCGCGGCCGCCCGCGACCTGGCGCTGGAGCTGCTCGCGGCGCCCGAGCCACCCACCGCGATCCTCGCCGCGAACAACCGGGCCACCGTCGGCACGCTCCAGGCCCTGCGCGACACCCCGGGCGGGGCGGACGTCGCCGTGGTCGGCTTCGACGACTTCGAGCTCGCCGACCTGCTGGGCATCACCGTGGTCGCCTACGACGCCGTCGAGATGGGGCGGCGGGCCGCCGAGCTCGCCGTCGCGCGGTCCGCCGACGCCGACCGGACGGTCGAGCAGGTGGTGCTGCCCACGCGGGTGGTGACCCGCGGCAGCGGCGAGCGGCCGCCCCGCTGACGGACCGGCCCGTTGACACCGGGCCTGACCTCCACCTACGTTCTGGCTCGACAGCGCTGTCAGCCGACGAGGGAGACCACCCATGTCCACAGTCCCCGGCCGGGCCAGATCCCGGCAGGCGGCCGCCGCTCTCTCGGGAGCACTCGCCCTGCTGCTCGCGGTGCCGTCGGGCACCGCACTGGCGGCACCCGCAGCGACCGCGCCGGGCGCCACCGCGCCCGCAGCGCCCGCGCCGGGCGGGGGAGCCGGCGGCGACTTCGCCACGTCCTTCGAGGACGACGACGCCGCGCCGCTGGAGTCCACTCCGGCGCAGCGCGACGGGGCGCCGTGGCAGGAGAACGTCGGCGAGTTCGTCGTGGGGCTGCCCGGCAGCGTGCTGGACCGCGTCTCCGCCGTCGCGGCGAGCGCGGAGAACCTGCCGAACGAGGGCGCGGCGAACCTCGCGGACGCGTCGTCGGCCACCAAGTGGCTCACGTTCGCTACCACGGGCTGGGCCACCTACGAGATGGCGGAGCCCACCGTGGTCACGGCCTACGCGCTGACCTCGGCGAACGACTTCGCCGACCGTGACCCGCGCGCCTGGACGCTGCAGGGCTCCACCGACGGCGAGACCTGGGAGACGATCGACCAGCGCAGCGGCGAGGCCTTCGAGGACCGCTTCCAGCAGCGGACCTTCGAGCTCGACGAGCCGACCGCCGCCTACACCTGGTTCCGCCTGGACGTGACGCAGAACGCGGGCGCGGGCATCGTGCAGCTCGCCGACTGGGACCTGTCGGCGGACCTCACCGAGCAGCCCGCGGACCGGCCGATGACCACCGCCGTCGGCTCCGGGCCCACCACGGTGGACTTCACGAACAAGAAGGGCGTCGGCTTCACCGGCACCCGCTCCCTGCGGTACGACGGCGGTCACCAGGCCGACGGCCCGGCGCACGCGACCAACGTGCTCTACGACGACGTCGACGTCCGCGTGGGCCGCGACACCCGGCTGAGCTGGAAGATCTTCCCCGAGCTGCTGGGCGACCTGGAGTACCCGTCCACCTACGCGAGCATGGACCTGCGCTTCACCGACGGCACCTACCTGTCCGACCTGGACGCGCGCGACGCGCACGGGACGGTCGCGACGGCCGCCGGGCAGGGCGCGGGCAAGATCCTGTACGCCGACCAGTGGAACTCCGTGCGGGTCGACCTCGGGTCGGTCGCGCGCGGGAAGACGGTCGACCAGGTGCTGCTGGGCTACGACAACGACGGCGGTGCGGCAGTCACGAAGTTCGCCGGCTGGCTGGACGACGTCGCCATCGAGGCGCAGCCCGAGCGGATCGACGGGGACAGCCTGACCGACTACGTCGACACGCGCCGCGGCACGCTGTCCAGCGGGTCGTTCTCGCGCGGCAACAACGTGCCGGCCACGGCCGTGCCGAACGGCTTCAACTTCTGGACGCCGCTCACCAACGCGTCCTCGCAGAGCTGGCTGTACGAGTACCAGGCCGCCAACGACGAGCAGAACCGCCCGGTGCTGCAGGGCATCGGCATCTCGCACGAGCCGAGCCCGTGGATGGGCGACCGCAACCAGCTCGCCTTCCAGCCCGCCACCGGCGCGGGCGTGCCCGACGGCGGCCTCGACGCGCGCGGCCTGGCGTTCGACCACGCCGACGAGACCGCGCGTCCCGACTACTACGGCGTGACCTTCGCCGACGGGATCAAGGCCGAGGTGACGCCGACCGACCACGCGGCGGTGCTGCGGTACACGTTCCCCGCGGACGCGGACGCGGACGCGGACGCCGGGCCCGCGACCGGCCACGTGCTGGTCGACCGGGTCGCCGGGTCCTCGAAGCTGTCGTTCGACGCCATCACGGGCGAGCTGACCGGCTGGGTCGAGAACGGCAGCGGCCTCTCGGTGGGCCGCACCCGCATGTACGTGGCGGGCACGTTCGACCGCGCGCCGTCGGCCGTGGGCGAGGCCGCGGGCGACCGCGCCGGAGCCCGCTACGCGACGTTCGACACCAGCACCGACCGCACCGTCGAGCTGCGCGTGGCCACCTCGTTCATCGGGCTGGAGCAGGCGCGCGCCAACCTCGGCCTGGAGGTCACGGGCCGCTCGTTCGCCACGGTCCAGCGGGCCGCCGAGCGGCAGTGGAACGACCGGCTCGGCGTGATCGAGACGGAGGGCGGCAGCGAGGACGAGCTCGTGACGCTGTACTCGAACCTGTACCGCCTCAACCTGTACCCGAACTCGCAGTTCGAGAACACCGGCACCGCCAAGCGGCCCGTGTACAAGTACGCGAGCCCCGTCACCGCGCCGTCCGGCGAGGCGACCGACACCGCGACGAACGCGAAGATCACGGACGGCAAGATCTACGTCAACAACGGGTTCTGGGACACCTACCGCACGGCCTGGCCCGCGTACTCGTTCCTGTACCCGGACGTCGCCGCGGAGCTGGTCGACGGGTTCGTGCAGCAGTACCGCGACGGCGGCTGGATCGCCCGCTGGTCCTCGCCGGGCTACGCGGACCTGATGACGGGCACGTCGTCCGACGTCGCGTTCGCCGACGCCTACCTCAAGGGCTCCCTGCCCACCGACAAGGCGCTCGACGCGTACGACGCCGCGCTACGGAACGGCACCGTGGCCCCGCCGAACAACGCGGTGGGCCGCAAGGGCCTGGAGTCCTCGCCGTTCCTCGGCTTCACGCCGGAGAGCACCCACGAGTCCGTCTCCTGGGGCCTGGAGGGGCTGATCAACGACTTCGGCATCGGCAACATGGCCGCGGCCCTGGCCGAGGACCGGCGCACGCCGCGGGAGCGGCGCGCGACGCTGCGCGAGGAGTCGGCCTACTTCCTGGAGCGCGCCACGCACTACGGCGAGCTCTTCGACCCGGCGATCGACTTCTTCCAGCCCCGCCACGCCGACGGCGAGTTCCTCAACGCGCCCGAGGACTACGACCCGCGCACGTGGGGCGGGGGCTACACCGAGACCAGCGGCTGGAACTTCTCGTTCCACGCACCGCAGGACCCGCGCGGCCTCGGCAACCTCTACGGCGGCCAGGACGGCCTGGAGGCCAAGCTCGACGAGTTCTTCGCCACCCCGGAGGACGCCACGCACACCGGCGGCTACGGCGGCGTCATCCACGAGATGCGCGAGGCGAGGGACATCCGGCTCGGCCAGTGGGGCATGAGCAACCAGGTCTCGCACCACATCCCGTGGCTGTACGACGCCGCGGGCGCGCCGCACAAGACCCAGGAGATCGTGCGGGAGGTCACGCGCCGCCTGTTCGTGGGCAGCGAGATCGGCCAGGGCTACCCGGGCGACGAGGACAACGGCGAGATGTCGTCGTGGTGGATCTTCGCCGCGCTCGGCTTCTACCCGCTGCAGGTCGGCTCCGACCAGTACGCGATCGGCTCGCCGCTGTTCGACAAGGCCACCGTGCACCTGCCGGACGGCGACCTCGTGATCAACGCGCGGAACAACTCGGTGGAGAACGTCTATGTGCAGTCGCTGCGCGTGGACGGCAAGAAGCGCACGTCGACGTCGCTGTCCCAGGCGGACCTGTCGGGCGGCGCCCGGCTGGACTTCGTGATGGGCGCGGAGCCGTCGGCGTGGGGCACCGGGGCGGACGACGCGCCGCCGTCGCTCACCGAGGGTGACGAGCCGCCGACGCCGGACCGGGATGCCACGGCGGCGGGGAGCGTTACTGTTGCCGGAGGTTCTGCCGCTGACGCCGACGCGTTGGTGGACGACACGTCGTCCTCGCGCACCACGTTCGCGACCGGAACCCCGACGATCACGTGGGACGGATCCGGCACGACGGCCACGGTCGGCACGTACACGCTGACCTCGGGCGTGGCGGGCACGGCGGCGCCGTCGGCCTGGCGGCTGGAGGGGTCGGACGACGGCGAGAGCTGGACCGTGCTCGACGAGCGGGACGGCGAGGCGTTCCGCTGGGCGCTGCAGACCCGGACGTTCCAGGTCGACGACCCGGAGGAGTACGAGCACCTGCGGATCGTGGTGCAGGAAGTTGCCGGCGACGGCGACCTGTCGCTGGCCGAGGTGCAGCTACTGGCCGACCAGGGCGCCGGCGCCGACGCGCTGCCGCTCGAGGCGGCCGCGCCGCCGGACGCGGAGACGCGAGCGAAGGCCCGGGCCGCCGACCAGGCGGAGGACACGGCGGGCGGCATCACGGTGTGGGCCGCCCCGGCCTGCGTCGACGGCGACTCGACGCTGCGGGTCGTGGTGGACGGCGCCAAGGGCGCGACCGTCAGGGTCACGTCCGACTTCGGGAGCAAGACCGTCAAGGGCGGCGGCGAGCTGACGTTCGAGTCGGGCTCGGCGCAGGTCGGCACCGGCGCGGTGACCGCGGTCGTGACGGCGACCGTCGACGGCGAGAAGGCGACCGAGACGGTGACCGTGCCGTACCAGGCGGCCGCCTGCGGCTGATCTCGACGGGCCAGTGCGGTGGTGTCGCCTCCCGGGGCGACACCACCTCCGCGGGGTGTGTTGCTGTGCGTAGACGTTGTCCACGCGGAGCAACACACCCCGCGTGCGTGCGTTCACCCTGCGGCGCTGCGGTATCAGTGCATACAGGGCGGATAGGTACTTTCCACACAGGGTCGTCCCACCCGTTCTGGTGGTGGGCCGGCGTCAATACGCTCCCAGGCACACGAGGTTCCCCAGGCCTGATGAGGAGCACACCACCATGTCACGATCCCTGAGAACGTCACGTTCCCTGATAGCGCTGTCAGCAGCGGTGCTGATGGTCGGCACGGCGCTGACCGGCGCGAGCACGGCGGGCGCGGCCCCGGCACCGCAGGACGCCCGCACCGCGGCGGACGTCCGGGGCGCCGACGCCCCCGACAACCTGCCCGAGGGCCAGGTCGGCGCGATGGAGCGCGACCTCGGCCTCACTCGGGCCGAGATCCCCGCCCGCCTGGCCCGCGACGCCGACGCCGCGATCGTCGAGGCGCACCTGACCGCGGCGCTCGGCGACCGGTACGCGGGCACCTGGCTGCCCGACGGCGCCGACGCGCCGCGCGTCGCCGTCACCAGCGCGGCGGCGGCCAAGGTGGCCGAGCGCGCCGGCGCCGACGCCGTCGTCGTCGAACGCAGCCTGGACGAGCTGACCGGGTGGAAGGAGGCCCTCGACGACGTGGGCGCCCCCACCTCGGTGCACGCCTGGTACGCGGACCCGGTCACCAACGAGGTGGTGATCGAGGCCGCCGACACCGCGGCGGCCCAGGCGATGATCGCCGCGTCGGACGTGCCGGCCGATGCCGTGCGGGTGGAGAGGTCGAAGGTCGCGCCCCGGACGGCGCGCGACATCCGCGGCGGCGACGAGTTCCACAAGCCGCTCGGCAACGGGTACGTGACGCTGTGCTCGATCGGCTTCGCGGTCTCCGGCGGGTTCGTCACGGCCGGGCACTGCGGCTCGACCGGCGACCCGGTCAACGCCCCCGACGGCGCCGCGCTCGGCACCTACCGCGGCTCCACCTTCCCGGGCCACGACTGGGCCTGGGTCGGCACCAACGGCAACTGGACGCCCACCCCGGCGGTGAACAACTACGCGGGCGGCACGACGGCGGTCGCGGGCTCCGCGGAGCAGGGCATCGGCGCGGCCGTGTGCCGGTCGGGCCGCACCACGGGCTGGCGCTGCGGCGTCATCCAGGAGAAGAACGTCACCATCAACTACGGCTCCGGCGACATCCCCGGCATGGCGACCGGCTCGGCGTGCGCCGAGGGCGGCGACTCGGGCGGCTCGGTGCTCTCGGGCAACCAGGCGCAGGGTGTCACGTCGGGCCGCATCGGCGACTGCTCGACGAACGGCCGGTTCATCTACCAGCCGGTCAACCCGATCCTGAGCGCGTACGGGCTGCAGCTCACCACCACCGGCGGCGGCAGCGGGGGCCGGCCGCTGATCGGCCTGGCGGGCAAGTGCATCGACGTGCCGAACTCCGAGTTCACCGACGGCAAGCGGCTGCAGCTGTGGACCTGCAACGGCACGGGCGCCCAGAACTGGACGTTCCAGGCCGACGGGACGCTGCGGGCCGGCGGCCTGTGCATGGACGTGGCCGGGGCGAACACCGGCGACGGCACCGCGGTGCAGCTCGCCAACTGCAGCGGCAACCCGGCGCAGCAGTTCACGCTGAGCGGGGCGGGGGACCTGGTCTCGATCCTCGCGAACAAGTGCGTGGACGTGCCGAACAGCAACAGCGCGGACGGCACGAAGCTCCAGATCTGGACCTGCAACGGCACCGCGGCCCAGAAGTGGCGCGTGGGCTGACGGTATCCGGTCGGTGACGCCGCATCGTCTCCGAGTCACCGCCTGTGAGCCATCACCTTTGAGGCCCGGGTTTCTTCGCTTTGACACATGTCAAAGCGAAGAAACCCGGGCCTCAAAGGCGAGCGGCGCGAGCCGGTGTCGGAACCGGCGTCAGAGGGTCGCGCGGACCGTCTTCGCCGCCGTCACCAGGTTGGCGAGGGACTCCTTGGTCTCCGCGTAGGCGCGCGTCTTCAGGCCGCAGTCCGGGTTGACCCAGACCAGTCGCGGGTCGATCGACTTGGCGGCGAGCTCGACCAGGTCGGTCACCTCCTGCACCGACGGCACGCGCGGGCTGTGGATGTCGTAGACGCCCGGCCCGATGCCGCGCCCGTACCCGGCGTCGGCCAGCTCGGGCACGATCTCCATGCGGGACCGGGCCGCCTCCACGGACGTGACGTCCGCGTCGAGGCCGTCGATCGCGCCGATGACCTGCCCGAACTCCGAGTAGCACAGGTGCGTGTGCACCTGCGTGGCGGTGTCCGCCCCGGCGGTCGAGAGCCGGAACGAGCGCACCGACCAGTCGAGGTAGCCCGGGTGCGCGGCCTTGCGCAGGGGCAGCAGCTCGCGCAGCGCGGGCTCGTCCACCTGCACGACGCCGATGCCCGCCGCCTCCAGGTCGGTCACCTCGTCGCGCAGCGCGAGGGCGACCTGGTCGGCGGTGTCGCCGAGGGCCAGGTCGTCGCGCACGAACGACCAGGCGAGGATCGTGACCGGACCCGTGAGCATGCCCTTGACCGGCTTGTCGGTGAGCGACGCGGCGTAGGCCGTCCACTCGACCGTCAGGGGCGCGGGCCGGGACACGTCGCCCCACAGGATCGGCGGCCGCACGCAGCGCGAGCCGTAGGACTGCACCCAGCCGTTGACGGTCGTCGCGAAGCCGTCGAGCTGCTCCGCGAAGTACTGCACCATGTCGTTGCGCTCGGGCTCGCCGTGCACCAGCACGTCCAGGCCCAGCTCCTCCTGGAGCGCGACCGTGCTCGCGATCTCGGCGCGCATCGCCGCCGTGTAGTCGGCGTCGGACAGCTCGCCCCGCACCCACGCGGCGCGCGTGCTGCGGATCTCGGCGGTCTGGGGGAACGACCCGATTGTCGTGGTCGGCAGCGGCGGCAGGTTCAACCGCGCCTGCTGCGCGGCCGCCCGCTCCGCGTACGGCGCGCGCTCGACGTCGGCGGCGGTCAGCGCGGCGGTCCGTTCGCGCACCGCCGGGACGACGACGCCGGGCGCCGCCGCGCGGGAGCGCACCGCCGCGGTCGACTCGGCGAGCCGGTCGGCGACCGCCGCGCGGCCCTCGGTCAGCGCGGTGGCCAGCGTGACGACCTCGGCGACCTTCTGGTCGGCGAACGCGAGCCATGACGTCAGGTCCGTGTCCAGGCGGGGCTCGTCGGCGACGTCGTGCGGCACGTGCAGCAGCGACGTCGAGGTGCCGACGGCCAGCGCGCCGGCGCCGACTCCCGTGCCCGGGCCAGCCAGGCCCTCCACGACGGTCAGACGGGCGTCGAGGTCGGCGCGCCAGATGTTGTGGCCGTCGATCGCGCCCGCGACCAGGGTCTTGGTCTCCAGGCCGGGCACCGCGCCCGTGGGGATGGCGCCGCGCACCAGGTCGATCGCGATCGCCTCGACGTCGGTCCCGGCCAGCAGGGCGAGGCCGTCGCCTGCCTCGCTGCGCAGGTCGCCGTACGGGGCGGTGACGAGGATCGCGGGGCGCTCGGCGCGGTCGGCTCGGGAAGCGGCGGGGGAGAGCTCGGTCGCCAGCGTGGCGTAGGCCCGGCGGACGGCGTCGGCGACCTCGTCGAACGGGACGTCCAGCAGGTCCGTGACCAGGGCCGGCTCGTCGAGCTGTACCCAGGGGGCGCCCGCGGCGGCGAGCGCGCGCAGCAGGTCGGCGTACGCGGCGACGACGTCGTCGAGGCGGTCGAGCGGGCGGAAGCCGTCCGGGGAACCATCAGCGGGCTTGCTGAGCAGCAGGAACGTCACCGGTCCCACGAACGCGGGGCGGGTCACGACGGCCTGGCCGCCGTCGGCCGGGTGCGCCAGCTCGGTGAACTCGCGCACCGCGCGGTCGTCGACGAACCCGATCGGGGTGTCCGGCCCGATCTCCGGGACCAGGTAGTGGTAGTTCGTGTCGAACCACTTGGTCATCTCAAGCGGTGCGTTGTCGCCCTCGCCGCGCGCCACCGTGAAGTAGGCGGACAGGGTCAGGCGACCCCCGTCCGCGGTGAGCCCCGCGAAGCGGTCGGGCACGGCGCCCAGCAGCGCGACGGCGTCGAGCACCTGGTCGTAGTACGAGAACGAGCCGGGGACGGCAGCGTTGCCGGCGTCCAGGCCCAGGTCGACGAGCCGGCGGGCGGTGGCGAGCCGCAGGTCGCGGGCGGTCGCCTCCAGCTCGTCGGCGGTGGTGCGGCCGGCCCAGAAGGACTCGACGGCGCGCTTGAGCTCGCGCCTCCGGCCGATGCGGGGGTAGCCCAGGATCGTGGCGGTGGGAAGGTGCGGGTTCGTGACTGCCATGCGTATCAGCTCCATCGGACCTGGCGTTAGCACCTTGCCCCGAGATTGGCGCCTCGGAGGTAGGTTGCTGCGGTGTCGTGGAGCCAGGACTCTCGACCGCTCTGGATGATGAGACTTGATCGTAGGCATGCCCGGGATGTGGTCGGCAAACCGTCCACGCCTCGGACAAATCGGAGCCATAAGTCTGGTTATAGCTCCGGCCGACCGTTTCGGCATCCGGTGATGGAATCTGACGTTCCCCGAGGACCGCACCCCAGCGGGACACTCCCCGAACAGATCGGAACCACACCATGTCGAAGATCCTGATGGTCGTCTCCGCCGCGAGCAGCCTGCGCCTGGCCGACGGCACCGAGCACCCCACCGGCTACTGGGCCGAGGAGGTCGCCGCCTCCCACCGCGTGCTCACCGCGGCCGGCGCGCAGGTCGACGTCGCGACGCCGGGCGGCGTGGCGCCCACGGTCGACCCGGTCAGCCTCGACGAGCGCGGTGGGGTGCCCGCAGCCGACGCCGCGGAGTTCCGGGCGTACCTGGACGGCATCGCCGACCAACTCGACCACCCGCTCACGCTGGCCGACGTCGACGCCGCCGGCTACGACGCCGTGTACCTCCCCGGCGGCCACGCCCCCATGGCGGACCTGGCGCACGACGCCGACCTCGGCCGCCTGCTGCTCGCCGCGAACGACCGGGGCACGACCGTCGGCGCGCTGTGCCACGGCGTCGCCGCGCTGCTCAGCGCCCAGGGGCCGGACGGCACCTTCGCCTACGCGGGCCGGGCGCTCACCTCGTTCACGGACGAGGAGGAGCGCCAGGGCGGCCTCGGCGACGCCGCGCCCTACCTCGTCGAGTCGCGGCTGCGCGAGCGCGGCGCCGTCGTCCAGGTCGGCGCGGCCTGGAGCAGCACCGTGGTCCAGGACGGCAACCTGATCACCGGGCAGAACCCGCAGTCCAGCGCGGCCGCCGCCGAGGCGGTGCTCACGGCGCTCGCGGCGCGCTGAGCCCGGCTAGCCTGTGGGCAGGACGACGACGGAGGGTGGTGCCGGTGCCGGGTCTTGACCTCCTCGCCACGTTCCTGGAGGTCTACCGCACCGGGTCGCTGTCGGCGGCGGCGGAGCGCCTGGGCGTGAGCCAGCCCGCCGTCACCGGGCAGCTCGCCCGCCTGGAGGAACAGCTCGGCACCCGCCTGTTCGTGCGGTCCCGCCGGGGCGCCGAGCCCACGGAGCGCGCCGTGGCGCTGGCCGCCGAGGTGGGGCTGCACGTGGACGGGCTCCGGTCGGCCCTCGGCCCGCGCGACGTCGAGCCGGCGGTGCGCGGGCTCGTCCGGATCGGCGGGGCCGCCGAGCTGATGACGGTGCGCGTGCTGCCGGCGCTCGCGCCGCTCGTCGCGCAGGGGCTCCAGCTCCGCACGACGCTCGGGCTCGGCGACGAGCTGCTGGCCGCGCTGGCGGCCGGCCACCTCGACCTGGTCGTGTCCTCGGTGCGCCCGCGGCAGGACGCCGTGGTGGCGACGCCGCTGGTCGACGAGGAATTCCTGCTCGTCGGGCCGCCGGCGCTGGCCCACACCGTCGACCCGGTGCGCCTCGCGGCCGACCCCGTGGCCGCCCTGGCGCACCTGCCGCTGGTCGCCTACGCGGAGGACCTCCCGATCGTGCGCCGGTACTGGCGCAGCGAGTTCGGCCGGCGCCCGCCCAACACGACGGCGCTGGTGGTGCCCGACCTGCGCGCCGTGCTCGCCGCCGTCACCGGCGGCGCGGGCGTGTCCGTGCTGCCGCGGTACCTGGTCACGACGGCGCTGGACGCCGGGCAGGTGGTCGAGCTCCACCACCCCGAGGCGCCGCCGCTGAACACGCTGTACCTCGCGGGGCGCCGCGGCGTGCCGCGCGGGCCGGCGGTCGCGGCCGTCCAGGCGCGGCTGACCGAGGCCGCCGCGGAGTGGGGGAGCCTCTAGCCGGTCACGCCGGTCACGCCGGCCGGGCCGGTCGAGCCCTTCGGCCGGTCACGCCCCGGCGCACGCGTCGCTCTCCACCGGACCCGAGAGACCCACGAGCGGCGGGTACGCCGAGACCCGGAGCTCCCAGCCGGCCGGGTCGGTGGCCGTCACGTACGCGTCGCCGCCGTTGTCGGCGTGGGTCACGTCCGACAGCGGGTCGAAGCCGTGCTCCTGGAGCACCGGGTCGAGCCCGGCGGCGAGCTCGGCCAGACCGTCGCTGGGCTCGTACAGGTCGCCCTCGCCCAGGCTCTCGGCGAGGAAGAGCACGCACTCGCCGTCGGGCTGCCCGGTGACGAACGGGAAGCGGTCCTTGGCGGCCCACGCCACCCCCGGGACGGACTCCCGGAGCGCCCCGAGGACGTCGTCCATCGTCGCCGTGTACTGCTCCGTCGCGGCCTCCCGGGCGGGGGCCGGTTCCGCGGGCCCGGCCGGGACGTCGTCCGGGCCCGCGGAGCAGGACGCGAGCACGCCCGGGATCAGCACGGCGAGGGCCAGGCCGGCCGTGCCGCGGGTCCGTCGCGCACGTGCCGGGAACCGTGCCCGGAACCACGCTTGTGCTGGCAACCACGCTTGTGCTGGCAACAGGGACCGCATCCGTCTCCTCGTTCGTGCTCGCCGCCGTCGTGCCGGGGACGCTACCAGGCACGACGGCGGCGCGGTCGGGAACTCGGCACGCCGGGTGCGGTCGCGCGACCTCTGCCGGCGGCTCCGGGGAGAGGGTCGCACGGCCGGGGGCGTAACGCTGGGGTAGCACTGCTACCCCAGCGTCACCTCCTCGGCTGCGCGACGTCTCCCGGGTGCTGCCCCAGGTGTGCGCGCCGTACTACCCCGAGCGTGACGGCCGCCGCCGTCAGCGCCGCGCTCACCGCCAGGGGCCCCGCGGGCCCGAGCGCCGCGACGGCGCTCCCGCCGAGTACCGGGCCGGCGAGCGCGCCGAGGTTGAGGGCGACCGTCGAGAACGCGCCGCCCATCGTCGGCGCGCCGTGGGCCGCCGCCATGGAGCGGGCGATCAGCGTGCCGCCCACGGCGAACGACAGCGCGCCCTGCACCGGCGCGAGCACCCACACCACCGCGGGGTTCGGGGCGAGCAGGGCCCACAGGACCCATCCCGCGAGCAGGGCGGGGCCGGCGACCGCGAGCAGGCGCGCGCCGTGGACGTCGGCGAGCCGGCCGGCGGCCGAGACCCCGGCGAAGGCACCGAGTCCGAACAGAGCCAGCACCACCGGCACCAGGGCGGATCCGAGGTCCGCGCCGTCCGTGACGACGATCGCGAGGTAGGTGAACGCGCAGAACGTCGCGCCGTTGACCAGCACCCCGAGCACGAGGTTGTGCCGCAGACGCGGGGAGCGCAGCGCGCCGAGCTCGGTGCGCAGGTCCAGCCGGGCGCGCGGCTCCACCCGTGCGCCCGGCGTACCGACGTCGAGCCGCACCGGCGTCAGGCAGGCCACGGCGACCAGGGCCGCGGCCGAGACGCCGGCGATCGCCCACAGGGCGGAGCGCCAGCCCCAGAGCTCGCCCAGCAGCGCGCCGGCGGGGACGCCGGCGACCAGGGCGAGCGTCGTGCCGCCGAGGATCGTGGCCAGCGCCCGGGCACGCCGGCCGGCGGGGACGACGTGCTGGACCGTCGACAGCGCGACCGCGAGGAACCCGGCGTTCGCCACCGCGGCGACGAACCGGGTGCCGAGCAGCACGGCGAAGCTGTCGGTCAACGCCCCGGCGACGTGGGCGGCGGCAAACGCCAGCAGGCAGGCGGACAGGGTCCAGCGGGGCGGTAGGCGGCGTCCGACGGCGGCCGTGAGCGGCGCGCCGACGACCATCCCGACCGCGAAGCCCGAGGTCAGGTAGCCGGCCTGGGCGACCGAGACGCCGAGGCCGAGGGAGATGCCGGGCACGAGCCCGGCGAGGACGAATTCCGACGTGCCTTGCGCGAAGACCGCGACTGCGAGCACGTAGAGCAGGACAGGCATGAGCAACTCCGAAGGGTGGAGGGAGACGGGTAGGCCGGGACGGCACTACGGGCCCTTCGGATGCGCTGACATGGCCCGCTCGCAAGGGAGCGCGGCTCGGTGGTCTCTACAGGGGCATCTCGGGCTACCGGAGTACCGGCAGCCCTGACCTGGATGCTTCTGGAGACCTCATGCGGTGAAGCTAGCACGTGGTGGCGCCGGCTGGTCACGGCCGAGCGCTCTCGTGCGTCGGCGCCTCGCTCGGCTCGGCGCAGCCGGACCAGCTCAGCTCGCTGCGCACCTGGAACCCCTTGCCGTCGTCGGACTCGGCCCAGATCTCCTGGGCCTGCGGCAGCCACGTGGCGGTGTCGACGAGCACCTCGACGCGGGTCACGTCGCCGCCCCGCACCTGGCTGTCCGACGGGGTGATCCGGATCCGCGCGACCGTCCGGCCGGCGAGCTCCTCGACGACGAGGTCCTCGTCGAGCCGCTGGTTCGTGCCGTCGTACCCGGGCAGGCCGAGCACCACGCGGGCCGACGCCGCCTGCAGCACCTGGAGCGGCCGCTGGTCCAGCGGGGGCTTGGGCACGGCCACGTCCGGCTCGTCGACCTGGTAGAAGCGCACGAGGGAGTCGTCCCCGAGCGTCGAGCGGAGCTTCACGCCGCAGCTCGCGCCGGACATCGCCTTGCCCGCCAGGGTGACGACCTTGCCCGGCGTCTGCCAGGTCGTGGGCGACGGCGACGCGCCAGGACGCGGGGTGTCGGCCGTCGGCGTGCGCGGGTCCGGGGCCGAGCCCGGGAGGGCGTCCTGCGCGGGCCCGCCCGCCAGGCTCAGCATGAGGACGGCGGCCGCTGCCGCGGCGGCCGCGGCCGTCCACGCGAGGACCGGCCCGCGGCGGCCGGACGACGCACGCCGGAGCGCGGCCGGGACCCGTCCCGGTCGCGCGGCGGGATCGCGGAGCAGCACCTCGACGGTGCCGGTGTCGGCCGGGTTGTCGGCCCCGTCGTCGGACCAGATGCCGGTCGGGTCGTCGTGGCGGGTGTGGTCCCGGCCGGTCGGGGTCCGCGCCTCGGCCCGCGCGCGGGACTCGGCGTACGCGCGTGCCAGGTCGAGCTCGGGATCGGCCGCGCGCAGCGCACGGCGGGCGCGGGTCAGCTCGTCGTCGTCCACGTCAGGCTCCCTCCTCGGTCAGCCGTTCGTCAGTCAGCCGTTCGTCGCTCAGCCGTGCGTACGCCGCGCGCAGCCGGCGCCGGGCGCGGTGCACCCGGGTGGCCGCGACCGCCGTCGTGCAGCCCAGGACCTGGGCCACCTCCGCGGTGCTGAGCTCCGCGGCTGCGAGCAGCGCGATGACCTCCCGGTCGGCGGGCCGCAGCCGGTCCATCGCGCGGCGGAGCTCGTCGAGCTCGCCGACGAGGCGGACGTCGTCGGTGCTCGCCGGGGCCGGGTGCGCGCGCACCCGCTCGACCAGGGCCGTGCGCCGCTGCCGGGCGCGCGCCTGGTTGGCCATCACCCGCCGGGCGACGGCCAGGAGCCACGCCCGCGGGTTGTCGGGCAGCTCGCCCTTGCGCCACACGATCGCGAAGACCTCGGCCACGACGTCCTCCGCCTCGGCGGCCGGGAGCCGCGCGCGGGCATACCGGTGGACGGCGCGCGCGTGCGTCGCGAAGAGCTCCTCCGTGCGCGCGGGCGTGAGCGGTCCCGCGGCGACGCGGTCCGGCTCGGTGTTCGTGGTCAGGGCGGGCTCCGGGTCTCCGTGGGTTCGGGGTGCAGGGCCCCGGGGTGCGGGTCCCTGGGGGTGGATGCTTCCGACACAGTGTGTCCGGCAGGCAACCGCCCATGACACGACCCGGGTGTTGCCCACGTCACAGCGCGCCCCTGACATCGGGGACCGCGGGCCGCACACGATTCCGGTGTGCCTACCTTTTCGAACCGTTTGTCCGTGGCCCGCGCCGGGGGCGTCGCCGCGGTGCTGCTCGCCGCCGTTCTGGTGCTCGCCGGCTGCGCGGCCGGATCCGGCGCGGGTCCCGCGGTGCCGCCGGGCAGTGCGGGGCCGGCCGGCTCCGGAGAGCAGGCCGGCGGGCACGGTGCGCAGGGGCCGGGGACCAGCGGGACGGGAGCCGACGGCGGGACGGGCGCCGCGAGCGCCGTGTTCCCGAAGGGCGTGCCTGTCGATGCCGGGCCGGGCAGCGAGCCGGACGGCGCACCCGGTGCCGGCCCGGGCATCGACCTGACCGCCCGGTCGATCTCCGACCCGGCGAGCCCCTGGGTGGTGGTCAACAAGCACACGCCGCTCGACCCGGTCGAGTTCGAGCCCGACCTCACCACGGTGCGCGGCTACCTCGTGCGGCCCGACGTCGCGCCGGACCTGACGGCGCTCCTCGCGGCGGCCGACGCCGACGGCGTCCGCCTCACGCTCCGCAGCGCCTACCGCGGGTACCCGAAGCAGGCCGCGGTGTACGAGGGCTGGGTGGCGCAGCTCGGGGCCGAGCAGGCGGACGCTGTCTCGGCGCGCCCGGGGCACAGCGAGCACCAGACCGGCCTGGCGGTGGACGTGGGCGGCACGACCGAGCCCGGGTGCGACTTCGAGCCGTGCTTCGGGGGGACCGCCGAGGGGCGGTGGGTCGCGGAGCACGCCGCGGTGTACGGCTTCCTGGTGCGGTACACGCCCGAGAACAGCGCGGTGACGGGGTATGCCCCCGAGGCCTGGCACCTGCGCTGGGTGGGCCGCGACCTGGCGGGGTACCTGGCGGACACCGGTGTCACGACGCTGGAGGAGGTCTTCGACGTGCCCGGCGGGGGCTACACCGACTGACGGCCCGGCCCGGCTCACGTGCTCGCCGGGCCGTCGGGCTTGACCTTGCCGTAGCGGCAACCCTGCACGCTGCGGTCATGACCACACCACAACCGGTGACAGGCACCGCGATCGAGGTCGCCGGCCTGCACAAGTCCTACGGCGACCATCACGTGCTCGACGGCGTGGACCTCGTCGTCCCCGCCGGCTCCGTCTACGCCCTGCTGGGGCCGAACGGCGCGGGCAAGACCACCATGGTGAACATCCTGTCCACGCTGCTCGCGGCCGACGCCGGCGAGGTGCGCGTCGCGGGCCACGACGTGCGCCGCGAGCCGGCGCGCGTGCGGGCGGAGATCGGCGTGACCGGGCAGTTCTCGGCGATCGACATGTTCCTGACCGGCCGCGAGAACCTGCGCCTCATGGCCGACCTGACCCATCTCGACCGGGCGACGGCCGTCCGGGACGTCGCGGGGCTGCTCGACCGCTTCGACCTGGCCGACGCCGCCGACCGTCGCGCACTGACCTGGTCCGGCGGTATGCGGCGCCGCCTCGACCTGGCGATGACGCTCGTCACGCGGCCGCGCCTGATCTTCCTGGACGAGCCGACGACGGGGCTGGACCCGCGCAGCCGCCGCGCGGTCTGGCAGGTGGTCCGGGAGCAGGTGGCCGACGGCGTCACCGTGCTGCTGACCACCCAGTACCTGGAGGAGGCCGACGCCCTGGCCGACCGGGTCGGCGTGCTCGACGCCGGCACGCTGGTGGCCGAGGGGACGCCGGGTGAGCTCAAGGCGCAGGTGCCTGGCGGCGCCACCAGTCTCGACGACGTGTTCCTGGCGCTCACGGGGCACGCCGCGGAGGTGACCGCACGATGAGCACCACGTACGCCGTCCGTGACTCGATGACCATGCTGCGCCGCAACCTGCGCCACCTCAGCCGCTACCCGTCGCTGGCGGTCATGCTGATCGCCATCCCCGTCGTGTTCCTGCTGCTGTTCGTGTACGTGTTCGGGGGCACGCTGGGCGCGGGCCTCCCGGTCGACGGCGGCGGCAGCCGCGCCGACTACCTGAACTACCTCGTCCCCGGCATCTGGGTGATGACCGTGTCCAGCGTGGCGAACGGGACCGCCGTCTCCGTCGCGATCGACCGGACCGGCGGGATGTTCGACCGGTTCCGGACCATGGACATCGCCCGTGTCTCGGTGCTGACCGGGCACGTGCTCGGCGCGGTGGTCCGGACCGTGCTCGCCCTGACGGTGATGGTCGGGTTCGCGGTGCTGCTCGGGTTCCGGTCGCAGGCCGGGGTCGTGGGCTGGCTCGGGGCCGCCGGGCTGGTGCTGCTCCTGGCGTTCTCGTTCACGTGGCTGACCGTCGCGATGGGGCTGGCCGCCGGCAGCGTCGAGACGGCGAGCAACACGCCGCTGGTGCTGATGGTGCTGCCGGTCGTGAGCAGCGGGTTCGTGCCCACCGAGCAGATGCCGGCCGGACTGCGGCAGTTCGCCGAGCACCAGCCGTTCACGCCGGTCATCGAGACCCTGCGCGCCCTGACGTCGGGTACGCCCGTCGGGTCGGCCGGCTGGCTCGCGATCGGCTGGTGCGTGCTGATCGCCGGTGTGGGCTTCGCCTGGTCCCGCCACGCCTTCGGCCGGGTCGCGGCCACCGCACGCTGAACGGACACCACGGCGCGGGCCGGCGGACAGACGGGAGGATGGGGAGATGCTGACGATCGGACAGGTGGCGTCCTACGCGGGGGTGACGGCGCGCACCGTGCGGCACTACCACGCCGTCGGGCTGCTGCCGGAGCCGGAGCGCGACCACGCCGGGTACCGCCGGTACGGCGCGCAGGCCGTGGTGGACCTCATCCGGATCCGGACCCTGGCCGACGCCGGCGTGCCGCTGGCCCGGGTCCAGGAGCTGCTGCACGCCGACGAGGCGGAGCTCGCGGCCGCCGTCGCCGAGATCGACGCGCGGCTGCGGTCGGAGATCGAGGAGCGGGAGCGGCACCGCGAGCGCATCGCACGGCTCGCCGCGGGGGACAGCCTCGCGCTGCCGCCGGAGGGCGTGGCCTACCTCGACCGGTGGCGGGCGCTGGGCGTGCCCGAGCGGGTCGTCGAGATCGAGCGGGACAGCTGGATCCTGTCGCTGGCCGTGTACTCGCGCGAGCAGATCGCCGCGGCGATGGTGGCGAAGGGGCGCCTGCTGGAGGACGCCGAGTTCGTCGACGTGCTGCGGGCGATCGGCGAGGGGATCGGCTGGGACCCGGACGACCCGCGGCTGCCCGGTCTGGCCGACAAGGTGGCGGCCGTCCTGGACCGCCACGCCGACCGGACGGGTGGCAGCGTGCGCGGGGTGGAGCGGGGGCTCGTCGAGCAGTTCGACTCGCTCGCCCTCGACTCCATCCCGGCGGGCCGCCGTCTGGAGATGCTGCTCGAGGAGCGCGGCTGGTCGGGCTGGACCCGCCAGGAGCGGGTGCCCCGCACGACCCGGTGACGGGTCGCCGCCGCCCGGGTGTCGACGTCGGCGCCCGGGTGCCGACGTCGACCACAGCGGTTGCTGCGACGAGCTGTCGGGCTGCTGCCTGCCCTCACGGTGTTGACCACAGCGGTTGCTGCCACGCTGCTGCCCTCACGGTGTTGAGCACAGCAGTTGCTGCCACGAGAGCGCCCATCTTGGCAGCAACCGCTGTGGTCAACACCGGGCCGGTGGGGTCGGGCCAGCCGGCCCGCGGGGCCGGACGGCGGCGGGGCTGGCGGGGCCGGCGGCGTCAGACGGGGAGCCAGACGATCGACGCCAGGGCCGCCAGGTAGAGGGCCTGCTCGGCGAGGCGGCGTCCGACCGGGGTGGCCGGCTTGCCGCCGAACAGGACGCCGCGGCGCGCCGCGGAGATGTTCGCCGGGGTCATGGCCAGGGTGAGCAGCCCGAGGCAGATCGCGGCCGCGGACGCCGTCGCGGGCACCAGCAGGCCGATCGCGCCCGCCAGCTCCAGCACACCGGTGACCGCGACGAGCAGGTCGGGGCGCGGCAGCCCCGGCGGCACCATCCGCACGAGGTCCTGGCGGACGTGCGGGATGAGGCGTCCGGACGAGGCCAGCAGGTAGACGGCGGCGACGCCGACCCGGGCGGCGTCGTGCCAGGAGTCGAGGGCGGGGACCGCGAGCAGGCCGAGCAGGCGCGCGAGCGCCGTGACCGCGATCAGCAGCACGGGAAGGGGGACAGGCATGACCGTTCCAATCTTGACAGCGACAAGTTCGACCACCCCACCACCCGGAGTGCTATCTTGTCAATGGCAAGATCGCTCGGGTGCACGGCGACACCGCATGCACGAGAACCTGCGAGCGCGAAACTTCGCGAGAGACGGAGCTCCATGAGCTATCACCACGGCGACCTGCGCAGGACGATGACCGCCGCCGCCGCGACCGCCGTCGCCGAGCACGGGCCTGCCGGCCTGAGCCTGCGCGAGCTGGCCCGGCTCGCGGGGGTGTCGCACGCGGCGCCGGCCCACCACTTCGGCGACAAGGCAGGCGTGCTCACGGCCGTCGCGACCGAGGGCTTCACGCTGCTCGCCGCGGCTCTGGACGAGGCCGGCGACAACCTGCTCGCCGCCGGTGTCGCCTACGTACGGTTCGCGGTGGACCACCCCGGGCACTTCGCCGTCATGTTCGACCGCAGCCTGCTGCACGGCGACGACGCCGGCCTGCTCGCCGCCGAGGAGGTGGCCGCCGGGGCGCTCGCGGGTCTGGCGCCCGACGCCGACGGGGCGCGCGCGGCCTGGTCCGTCGCCCACGGCTTCGCGAGCCTCTGGCTCTCCGGCGCCATCGAGGGGCCCGACGTCGTCGCGGCCGCCGAACCCGTGCTACGCCGGCTGGTCCTGGACGCCTGAGAGGTGCTGGGCGCGCCGGGCGTCGGGCGCGCCGGGCGTCGGGCGCGCCGGGCGTCGGGCGCGCCGGGCGTGGCCGCAGACCATGTGGTTGTTGCCAGCGGGGTCGACGGCCTGGCAGTAACTGCATGGGTCACGTGACGGCCGGGCGTCGGACGGCAGCGGTTCCGACTGCGGGACCACAGACGCGGGCGTCACCGGGGACCATGCAGTTGCTGCCAGGGGGCTCGCAGGCCTGGCAGCAGATGCATGGTCTTCGACGGCGGCGGCGGGGCGGCGGCGGAGAGGGGCGGTGGAGCGGGGCGGCGGAGCGGGACGGCGGAGCGGGACGGGGCGGGTCGGCGGCGAGCCGGCGGAGCAGCGGGACGGCGGATGGCGGGACCTGTGAGCGACGGGGCCTGCGGCGGCGGTCAGCCGAGGACCGGGGCGCCAGCCGGCCTGCTGCGGTCGCGGCCCGGCGGCGCGCCGAACAGGCGGCGGTACTCCCGGTTGAACTGGGCCGCGCTCTCGTAGCCGACGTCGTACGCGACCCGCGTGACGCTCGTGTCCCGCGACGCGAGCAGCTGGCGCGCGGTGGCGAGCCGGAGCTGCTTCTGGAACTGGAGCGGGCTCGACCCGGTCACCGCCCGGAACGTGCGGTGGAACGCGGAGACGCTCAGGCCCGCGCGCCGGGCGAGATCCTCGACGCGGAGCGGCTCGGCGGCGTTGTCCCGGATCCACTGGACCACGGTGCTGACTCGCGTGAGCTTGCTGCCGGCGAGCCCGAGCTGCCGCACGGTGTCGCCCTGCGGTCCCGTGACCAGCAACCAGAGGATCTCCCGCCGCACCATCGGACCCAGCACCGGGAGGTCGCGCGGCCGGTCGAGCAGGCGGATCAGTCGTCCGACGGCGTCCAGCAGCTCGCCCGGCACCCGGCTCGTCGCCAGGGCGGGGACGGCGGGGCCGTGCCCGGGGCCCGGTGCGCCGGCTCGGCCCGCCCCGCGTGCGGTTCCCGCCAACGGGAGATCGGCCGACCTGCCTCCTCCCGCCGCCGGGCTTCCCGACACCGCGCTTTCCGACACCGCGCTTCCCGCCGACCGAGACCCCGCCGGCCGCGATGACCCCGCCGTCGCGCTCCCCGCCGTCGCGCTCCCCGCCAACCGAGACTCCGCCGGCAAGGACTCCGCCGGCAAGGACTCCGCCGACAGCAGCAGCTCCGCGATCGCGGGGGCGGTCAGCGTCATCCCGAACCCGAGCGCCGGTGCCTGCTCGCTCGCCTGCGTGAACCGGCCGATGACCGGCAGGTCGATCGATGTGACCAGGTACTCGCCGGGCCCGTACACGACGGTCTCGGCGCCCAGCCGCAGCTCCTTGGTGCCCTGTGTGATGAGCGCGAACGTGGTGCCCGTCGTGGCGGCCTCCGGGTCGCCAGGGCGAGTCTCCCGCGACAGGAACACCCCGGGCAGGGGCTCGGTCGTGCCGGCGGGCACGCGCCGGTCCATGAGCGCGCGCAGCTCGTCGAGGTCCATGTCGCCCACCTTCCTCCATCGGCTCCGTCCCGACCCCGCGCACCAACCTTGCGAGCAGGATCAGGCAAGAACGCGCGAGGAACGCTATCACCGTAGGCGCCGCTCATCGCCTTGACTCGTCCAGGAGCCAGGGGGACACCTTCCCGGTTCCGGTGCTTCCACCGGGAAGCACGATCCGGCAAGACTCCAGTCATCCAGGGAACGAGGCAGACATGTCGATCACCATCGTCGTCGGGGCCAGCTCCGGCATCGGACGGGCCGCTGCGATCCGCGCCGCGGAGGGCGGCTCCGGCGTCGTCGTCACCTACAACGCGAACCGGGACGGCGCGCTCGAGACGGTCTCGCGCATCGAGGAGGTCGGCGGCACCGCCGTCGCGCTCCCGCTCGACGTGGGCGACAGCACCACGTTCCCGGCGTTCCGCACCGCCGTCGAGCGTGCGCTGGCCGAGACCTGGGGTGCGCGGACCTTCACCGGCCTGGTCAACAACGCGGGCTACGGCGGCGGCACCCTGTTCGCGGACACCACCGAGAAGCAGCTCGACGACTTCTACCGGGTCATCTTCAAGGGTCCCTACCTGGTGACGCAGGCCCTGCTGCCGCTGATCGAGGACGGCGGCGCGATCGTCAACACGGCCAGCAGCTCCGCGGGCACGGCCGGGCTGTCCGAGGGGTACTCGGCCTACGGGTCGATGAAGGGCGCCGTCGTCGTGCTGACCCGCTACCTCGCCAAGGAGCTGGGCGCTCGCGGGATCCGCGTCAACTCCGTCTCCCCGGGGCCCACGCGCACCCCGTTCGCCGGCGGCGCGTTCGAGGAGTACCCCGAGATCACGGCCCAGCTCGTCGGCCGCACCGTGCTGGGTCGCCTCGGCGAGCCCGACGACGCCGGTTCCGCCATCGCGTTCCTCCTGTCCGACGGCGCGCGCTGGATCACCGCGCAGGACATCGAGGTGACCGGCGGCTTCAACCTGTAGGCGCTGCGGCCGGGCACGTCACGGCAGGGCAGGACACCTCACGGCACGGCACGGCACGTCGCAGCACGGCACGACGTGACGGCTGTCGCTAGGGTCGAACCATGCGGTTTCGACCGATGCCCCCGGTGTCGGCCTGGACCCACACCGGGGTCCGGGCCGGCTTCGAGGTGCTGTTCGTCCGGCCGACGGCGGACGGGCTGGTGCTGCGCGGGCACACCACCGCCGTCGAGGGTGCGGAGGCGTGGTCGGTCGGCTACCGGATCGACGTCGACCACCGGTGGCGCACCCGCGAGGTCCGGGTCGAGGCGTTGACGGCCGCCGAGACGCTCCGCGTCACCCTCGAACGGGTCGACGAACCCGGTGGCACGCGCTGGCTGGTCGACGGGGAGCTCGACGACCGGTTCGACGACTACGTCGACGTGGACCTCGAGTCGTCCGCCGTGACGAACACGCTGCCGATCCACCGGCTCGACCTGCGACCCGGGCTGGCCCGTGCCGCGCCCGCCCTGTTCGTCCGCGCCGGCGATCTCTCCGCCGAGCCGATCGAGCAGGAGTACCGGCTCCGGGAGCACACCCCCGACGTGCTCAGTCTCGACTACACCGCGAAGACCTTCGACTTCGCCTGCGTGCTCACCTGCGACCCCTCCGGGCTGGTGCTGGAGTACCCGGGCATCGCCGTCCGCGAGCGCTGACGGGACGGGTGCGTCCTTCACCCGCCCCGGCGTGTATCGTTTCGGCCGCCGCAGGCTTCTGACCTGGGACGACACCGATCTCGCCGAGAGAACGCGAGTTCCAAAATGTCCTAGTATGAGCGATGATGGGCCCGCCACCTATCACCAGGGGAATACCGTGACCGCGACCGCCTCCGGGGCCACCGCAGCACTGCCTGACGTACCCACGTCCACGCCCGCCCTCGTCGCCTGCGACGTCGACGGGACCCTTGTCCGCACCGGCCGCCGGGCCACCCCCCGCGTCGTCGAGACGCTCGCGGCCGTGCGTGCCGCCGGGCACCACCTGGTGATCGCCACCGGCCGGTCGCTGTCGGGCGCGGTCCAGGTGGTGCGGCAGCTCGGGGTCCGCGACGGCTGGGTGGTCGCTGCGAACGGGGCCGTGACGGCGCGCCTGGACCCGGACGGCTACTCGGTGGTCGAGGTGCGGACCGTCGCGGCCGAGCCCGTGGTCCGGCTGGTCACTCGCATCCGGCCGGACCTCCGGCTCGCCGCCGAGGTGGTAGGCACCGGATACCGCGTCACCAGGCGGTTCCCCGAGCGGCAGCTCCACGGGCACCAGGAGGTGCTGCGCCAGGTCGAGGACCTCTGGGCGCGGCCGACGCCACGCCTGGTCGTGTACGGGCAGTGGGCCCAGCGTCTCGCCCCGGCGCTGCGCGCGTCCGGGGTGACCGCGATCCCCGCCCGCGTGGACTGGGTGGACGTCACCGCCCCCGGCGTCAGCACGGCGATCGCGCTCGAGAACATCCGTGTGGAGCTCGGCGTCGCGCCGTCGCGGACCCTGGCGGTCGGCGACGGGGAGAACGACCTGGAGATGTTCGCCTGGGCGGCCGTGTCGATCGCCATGGGGCATGCGCCCGCCACCGTCCGCGCCGCCGCCCACCGTGTCACGGGCACCCTGGAGCAGGACGGCGCGGCGTCCGCCCTGCGCGACGCGCTCCTGCTGTCGGCGGCCTGACCTGCCCGGACGGCTCTGCCCGCAGGCCGAGGTGCCTGGCCCGGGGACCGATTGAACCAAAACGTTAGGCCCTCTACCATCAGGCCAGCAGCCCGGCGCGGAAGCCGTTCCGGGGCGGTCAGGGGAGTCGGGGGCACAGTGCCAGTCGCAGCGCTCAGCAGCGGGGATCCGCGCGAGGTCGGTCCGTACGTGATCGAGGGGCGCCTCGGCGTGGGCGGCATGGGGAGCGTGTACCTGGGCCGCCCGCGGACCGGGCGGCCCGTGGCGGTCAAGGTCGTCCACCCGGACCTGGCGGGCGACGCCGAGTTCCGCACGCGGTTCCGGCGCGAGGTCGCCGCGGCGCGGCGGGTCGGCGGGTTCTGGGCGGCGCAGGTGGTCGACGCCGACCCCGACGCCGAGCGGCCGTGGATGGCCACCGCCTACGTGGCGGGCCCGTCGCTGCAGGACGCCGTCGACCAGGAGGGCGCGCTGCCCCTGTCGGTGGTCCGCACCCTGGGCGCCACGCTGGCCGAGGGGCTGAGCGCGATCCACGACCAGGGCCTGGTGCACCGCGACCTCAAGCCGTCGAACATCCTGCTGGCCGACGACGGCCCCCGGGTCGTGGACTTCGGCATCGCGCTGGAGCGGGATGCGACCTCCCTGACCCGCCAGGGCTCGATCGGCACGGCGCCCTACATGTCGCCGGAGCAGGTGCGGGGCCTCGACGTGACCCCGGCGTCCGACGTCTTCGCGCTCGGCTCGGTGCTGGGCTTCGCCTGCACGGGCCGCAGCCCCTTCGGCGCAGGAGCGGCCGAGGACGTCGCCCGGCGCGTCGTGCACGACGAGCCAGACCTGGCCGGTGTGCCGTCGGGCATCCGCGACCTGGTGCGGTCCTGCCTCGCGAAGGAGCCGGGGGAGCGCCCCGGGCTCTCCGACGTCGTGGACCGGCTCGCCACGGGCACGAACAGCTGGGAGCTGCCCGCCGGGGTGATCGAGATGATCGCCGAACGCAGCGCCGAGGTGGGCGGGGCCGAGGCCGGCGTGGTGTCGGTGTCCCGGCACGACCCCGCGGCCACCGAGCGGGTCGGCGACCCGGGCACGCGGCGCGGGGACGTGCTGGTCGGCGGGGGCGGCCCGGACCGGTCGGCTGCGGGCGGCGCCGCGCCCGCGGGGCCGGGCACCGCGGAGGCTCGGCCCTGGTGGCGGACCCCGGCGGCCCGCTGGGCCGGGATCGGCGTCGCGGCCGTGGCTGTCGGCACGGTCGCCGCCGTCGCCGTCGCGGGTGTGCTGACGCCGGACGGCGGGGCGCGGGACGCGGGTCCGTCGCCGTCGGTCGGCAACATGCAGATGACCGTGCCGGACGAGACGCACGAGGTCACGCTCGAGGTGACGGCCACGGGCAAGGACGCGGCCACCACGGAGGTGGGCGTGCGCTACGACGGACGCCTCGGGCCGGCCGGCCTCGGGGACTCGTTCCGCAGCGCCGAGGACATCATGGAGATGGACCCCGACAAGATGTACACCGAGGTCGAGCTCCCGTGGAGCAGGACGATCTCCGCCCAGGGCGCGGTCGACGGGGCGAACATCTCCCTGTCCGCCGAGGCCGGGTGGCGGGACCGGATGGCGATGGTGACCGGCGACACGGACATCGCCGTCTCCTGCCGCATCCTGATCGACGGCGAGGTGGTCGTGGACGAGGCGGGCCAGGCCAACGTGGGCTGCATGCTCCTGCCCCCGGAGCTCCAGGCGCAGATGGACAAGATGCGCGAGGAGAGCGAGAAGCTGGCCCGGGAGCAGACCGAGGAGCAGCAGGAGCGGCAGGACGACATGCCCGAGCCCGGCACCCCGGAGTTCGAGGAGTACCTGGACAACCTGCTGGAGAAGGCCGGCCAGACCCAGGACGGCGACGGCTGATGCCCCGCACCGTATGGCCGCCCGAGGTGCGCCCGTGATCGAGACGCTCCGGGCGGACGACCCCGCCCAGGCGGGCCCGTACCGCCTCCTGGGCCGGCTGGCCGCCGGTGGCATGGGCCAGGTGTACGTGGGCCGCTCGCGCGGCGGGCGCGTCGTCGCGGTCAAGGTGATCCACCCGGGGCTGGCCGAGGGCGACGAGTTCCGCGTCCGGTTCGCCCGGGAGGTCGAGGCCGCGCGGGCGGTCGGCGGCTAC
The DNA here is from genome assembly GCF_055598465.1 of Promicromonospora sp. NPDC110617. Classification (NCBI taxonomy): domain Bacteria; kingdom Bacillati; phylum Actinomycetota; class Actinomycetes; order Micrococcales; family Promicromonosporaceae; genus Promicromonospora; species Promicromonospora sp. NPDC110617. The sequence goes on along the minus strand of NZ_JBVKBM010000003.1, from coordinate 833,913 downwards.
CACACGGCCGAGGTGGTCGACGCCGACGCGTACGCCGACCGGCCCTGGATGGCCACCGCCTACGTGCCCGGCCCGTCGCTGCACGAGGTGGTGCAGCGCGGCGGCCTGCTCGACGTCGAGGCCGTCCGGGCGCTCGGCGCGGGCCTGGTGGGCGGCCTGGCGGCGATCCACGCCGCGGGCCTGGTGCACCGGGACCTCAAGCCCGCCAACGTGCTCCTGACGGCCGACGGCCCCCGCGTCATCGACTTCGGCATCGCCCGCGCCGTCGACGCGACCTCGGTGACGACGTCGGGCGACGTGCTCGGCACCGCCGCGTACATGTCGCCCGAACAGGTGCGCGGACGGGAGGCCGAGCCGCCGTCCGACGTGTTCGCCCTGGGCTGCGTGCTGCACTTCGCGGCCACGGGACGCTCGCCGTTCGGCGGCGGCCCCACCGAGGCGGTCGTCTACCGCGTGGTGCACGAGGACGTCGACCTCGGCGACGTGCCCGAGGCGCTGCGCGGGCTGATCGCGGACTGCCTCGCCAAGGACGCGGCCGACCGCCCGACGACGGCGCAGGTGCTCGACCGGCTCCGGCCCGCCCCGGGCTCCGGGCCGGCGGAGGGTGCCGGGGCCGCCGTGGTGCCGTGGCGGCTGCCGGCCGGCGTCGGCCCGCTGGTCGCGGAGCGCGCGCGGGAGCTCAAGGACCTGCAGGCGCGGGAGCTGCCCGCGGTCACCGAGGTGGTGCGGGCGCCGGTCCCGGAGGGCGTCGAGGACGCCGTCGACGAGCGCGACCGCACGGACACGAGCGCGCGGGCGGGGGCGCGCGGCGTCCTCGCCCCTGGGCGGGAGGCAGGCCGGCCGTGGCGGTGGTGGGCGCTCGCGGCGGCCGGGACCGTCGCGGTAGCCGGCGGCGTGTGGTGGTTCGAGGCGCAGGACGGTGCGCCCGACGACGCCGTGGCGAGCGGCGCCTACAGCCTGTCGGGCGAGCACCTGGGTGCCGAACCCGCGGACGCGCCGCACAGCGTGGAGCTGGAGATCGTGACGCCCCGCGAGGGGGAGGTGCTCACCGTGACCTACCACGCCAGCGTCGTCACCTCGGACGGCGAGGGCACCCAGCAGGGCCAGCAGGGCAACGATGACGGCTTCACCGTGGTGACGCCGTGGACCGGGACCATCCCCGTCGACTCGCAGCTTCAGTCCCTGACGGTCACCGCGGAGGGCGACGGCGTGGACGACATCACCTGCCGGATCGCGCTGGACGGCGAGCCGGCCGCCGAGGCGACCGACTCCCGCGGCGTCATGTGCGGGGTGCCGGTCGACATGTCGAACATCCTGGACGGGCTGTTCTGACGCCGCGTACCGACACCGCGCCGACCCGACCCCAGCCGTTCCGGACCACTGAGAGGACACCGACCATGGAGCTGGAACCGCTGGGCGACCGTGACCCCCGCGAGCTGGGCCCCTACCACCTGCGGGGCCGCCTCCGGGTCGGCCGGCTGGGCACCGTCTACCTCGGGCGGTCACCGGACGGGCTGTTCGCCGAGGTGACCGTGGTCGGCGAGCAGATCGCGTGGGACCCGCAGGTCCTCGCCCTCCTGACCGAGGGCGCGGACGGCGCACGACGGCTCCGCGCCGCCCACGTCCAGCGCGTGCGCGACGCCGACCTGGCCGCGCGCAGGCCGTGGATCGCCGCCGACTTCCTCCCCGGGCCCTCGTTGCGCGAGGCCGTCGAGGCGCACGGCCCGCTCCCGGCCACCGCCGTGCGGAGCCTGGCGACGGCGCTCGCGGACGCCCTGGACGCCGTCCACGGCTCGGGCCAGGTGCACCGCGGTCTTGACCCGTCCACGGTGGTCCTCACCGCGGACGGCCCGGTGGTGACCGGGCTGGGTCTGGCCCGCGCGCTGGATGCCGTCACGGTCACGCTCCCGCGCCTTGTGCCCGACGCCGTCGCCTACCTGGCCCCGGAGGTCGCGCGCGGCCTGGAGCCAGGGTCGCCCGCCGACGTCTTCGGCCTGGGCGCGGTGCTCACGTACGCCGCGACGGGGCGCGGACCCTTCGGCTCCGGCGCCTCCGGCGAGCTGGCGCGCCGCGTGCGGGACGACGAGCCCGACCTCACCGGCCTGCCGGACGAACTGGTCGAGCCGGTGACCGTTGCCGTCCGCGCCAACCCCGGGGAGCGGCCCACCCTCGCGGCACTGCGCCGGCGGCTGGCAGCCGGACCTGCGGGTTCGTGGGTGCTGCCCGCCGGACTGACCGGCGAGCTCGCCCAGTGGGCAGTGCTGGGCCGGGGCCGGTCGGCGCCGCTGGCGTCCGCGATCCCCGCGGAGCCGACGGCGCGGATCGCGCCGGTGGCGCCGGACGCGACGGAGCAGCCCGACACGGCCCGGCTGGACGCGACCGGGACGTCGGCGCTGACGAAGCAGCTCGACACGGCCCGGCTGGACCTGCCGCCCGACTCCGGCACCGCCGCCGACGGTTCCGACCCTGCTGGTCCCGCCGCTTCTGGTCCTGCCGACGTCGGTCCCGCCGCCGGCGTCCCGGCGCAGCCGGTGTCGATCCTGCCCCGGGGCGCCCAGGACGCATGGTCGGGATCGAGCGCCGGCCGCGGTGCCGGCCCCGGCGCGGGACGTGGTTCCCGGGCCTCCGTGGCGCTCATGATCGCCGTCGGCGTGGCGGTGGCGGCCCTGGTGTTCACGGCGGTCACGCTCCTGCTGTAGCTCCCGGGCACCGGGAGCCCCGAGACACCGGGGCTACGCGGTGCCGTAGCGGGCGACGGTCGTCGCCACGGCCTCGTCCACGGCGTCCTCGATCTGGGCCTGTGTCGGGTCCCAGCCCACCACCATGAGCCGCGGCCAGAACACGTAGTTGCCGATCATGCCGAGGAAGTTCGCCGCGGCCATGAGCGTGTCGTCGACACGCGCCGCCCCGGCGTCGTGCTCCGCCTGGAGGTACTGCTGGACCACCCGGAAGAACGGCATCTTCCCCGTCTCGAACTGGGTGTCGGCGATCTGCGGGAACCGCGGCATCTCGGCGATCACCATCCGGTACAGGCCCACCATCTCGGGGCGTGACATGAGGGCGGCGTAGCGGCGGCCGTACACCCGCAGGCCGCGCGCGAGGTCGCCGGGCTCCGGCGTCGTGCGGTCGTCGTCGGCCGCGTCCCACTGCTGCGTCACCACCGCCTCGAACAGGCTCGCCTTGGTGGGGAACTGCTTGAAGAGCGTCGCCTTGGAGACCTCGGCGTCCTGCGCCACCCGGGCCAGTGACGCGCCCGCGTAGCCGTGCGCCATGAACAGGCTGGTGGCGGCGTCGATGATCGCCGCCCGCTTCTGCTCCGCAAGCTGCTGGTGGTAGACGCCCGTGCCGGTGGCCATGCGCCCATCATGCCGGAACCTACGAGGTGAGTCACTTGACTCACAACCATGCTCCGGCATAGCGTCTCCGATGTTCCGAGTCGAGCGACTCGGAACCTGACGAGAGGACGACGCCGTGCGGCGATTCGAGAACAAGACGGTCCTGGTCACGGGTGCGGGCCGGGGCATGGGTGTGAGCCACGTGCGTGCCTTCCACGCAGAGGGCGCCGAGGTCGTGATCGGGGACCGGAACCCCGAGCGCGGGGCCCGCCTGGCCGCCGAGCTGGGGGAGCGGGCCCTGGCGGTCACCCTGGACGTCCGTGAGGAGCGGCAGTGGGCCGACGCCGTCGCGGCGGCGGAGGAGCGGTTCGGGCCGGTGTCGGTGCTGGTGAACAACGCCGGCGTGCCGCAGGCGGCGGCGACGGTCGAGCACACGGAGCCTGCCGACTGGAGGAGACTGCTGGACATCAACGTGACCGGGCAGTTCCTCGGGATCCGCGCCGTCGCGCCGTCGATGCGCCGTGGCGGAGGGGGCTCGATCGTGAACATCGCCTCGTCCATGGCGAACACCGCCACGCCGTACTTCGCGGCCTACACCGCGAGCAAGTGGGCGCTGCGCGGTCTGACCCGGACGGCGGCCATGGAGCTGGGCCGGGACGGCATCCGGGTGAACTCGGTCCATCCCGGCGCGGTCGCCACCGGCTTCATCACCGAGCCGGCGGCGCCCGGTGCCGCGCCCATCGCGGACGCGTACACGCCCGAGCCGTTCGCGATCCCGCGCGTCGGGCAGCCCGAGGACGTGACCCGGCTGACGCTGTTCGTGGCGTCCGACGATGCCGCCTACGCCACCGGGTCGGAGTTCGTGGTGGACGGCGGCCTGCTGCTCGGCCCGGCGCTGCGGTACGAGGCGCCGGACGCCGCAACGCGGCACGAGAGCGAGGCGGCCTGATGGACGCGGCCGTACGCCGGGCGGTCGAGATCACGCCGGCCGCGACGACCCGGCAGCGGATCGTCGACGTCACGACGACGGGGCGGCGGACCGGGCTGCCGCGGCGGATCGAGATCTTCTTCTACCACGTGTCCGGCCGCACCTACCTGTGCAGCGGCACGGTCGACCGGCCGAGCTGGTACGTGAACCTGGTGGCGGAGCCCACCTTCACCTTCCACCTCAAGCACGGTGTGCGGGCGGACCTGCGGGCGACCGCCCGGCCCGTCACCGAGGACGCGGAGCGGCGCGCGGTGCTCACCGAGATCGTCGCCGACCTCAACCAGCCGGCCAACCCCGGCCACCTGGCCCAGCCGGTGGACCTGGAGGACTGGGTGCGCCGGTGCCGCCTGGTCGAGGTGAGCTTTCTCGACTGAGCAGGCGGCGCATCGGCCGGGCAAACCGCTGATCTCGGACGGTGCTCCGGCTCGCCGTGCCTGCGGCGCACTCGTGGGTCAGGATGTCGGCATGGCGCACGCTCCCACGCACGGCTCGGCGGGCCCTGCCGCGCCGAAGACCACGTTCTTCCTGGTCATGATCCTGGTCTCGGCGCTGCTCGCCACGCTGGCCGGGCTGTGGCTGTTGTGGCCGAACGCCGGGGACGTGCCCGACCGGGTGCCGAACCGGGCCGAGGGCACGTCCTTCGTGGACGTCACCATCGCGGGCCCCGCGGACCCGGCCACGGGGAGCATCCCGGTCGAGCTCGCCGACGGCGGCGCCTCGCGGATGCAGTCGCCCGGCCCGTCGGTACCGCTCGCCGAGGGCGACCGGATCACGGCGGTGGACATCTCCGGGGTCGCACAGCCCGGCGTCGACCCGCTCGTGTTCATGGACTTCCAGCGCGAGCTGCCGATCGCGCTGCTCGCCGTCGTCTACGCGCTGGTGGTGCTGCTCGTGGCGCGGTGGCGCGGGCTGGCGGCGATGGCCGGGCTGGGGATCGCGTTCGTGGTGCTCCTCGGGTTCACGATGCCGGCCCTGCTCGCGGGGCAGAACGCGTTCGGGGTGGCGCTGGTGACGTCGTCGCTGATCATGTTCGTCACCCTGTACCTGGCGCACGGCTTGTCGGCGCGCACGTCGACGGCGCTGCTGGGCACGCTGGTGGGCCTCGCGCTGACGGCGGGGATCGCCGCCTGGGCGTCGGGCGCCGCGCAGATCACCGGCACGTCCGACGAGGCCTCGGCCTTCCTCCCGTCCAGCGCGCCCCTGGCCGACCTGCGCGGGATCGCGTTGTGCGGCATCGTCCTGGCCGGCCTGGGCGTGCTGAACGATGTGACCATCACGCAGGCCTCCGCGGTCTGGGAGCTGCGCGCCGTCGCGCCGACGGCGTCCCGGGCCGAGCTGTTTACGAGCGCCATGCGGATCGGCCGCGACCACATCGCCTCGACCGTCTACACGATCGCGTTCGCCTACGTGGGCGCTGCCCTGCCGCTGCTCATGATCGTCTGGCTCGTGGACCAGTCGCCGCTCACGGCCCTGACCTCGGGCGAGATCGCCGAGGAGGTGGTGCGCACCCTCGTGGGCTCGATCGGCCTCGTGCTCGCCATCCCCGTGACCACGGCGATCGCCACCCTCGCCGTCCCGGGGCCGACGCCGGACCCCGTGGGCGACTCCGACCTCGAGCCGTCGTCGGACCCGGAGCTGATGGCGCCCGTGTCGGAGGCGTGGGCCGCGCAGGCCCGGGCATCGGAGCCCTGAACCGCGATGTCGGAAACGGCGGGCAGACTGTTCCTGAGGGAGAGGACGCACGATGCGCGCAGTGGTGTACGACGAGTTCGGCGGGCCCGAGGTGCTGCACCTCGGCGAGGTCCCGGAGCCGGAGGCCGGGCCCGGACAGGTCCGGGTCCGGGTCGAGGCCGTTGGCCTCAACGCCTTCGACGGCAAGGTCCGTTCAGGGGCCATGGAGTCCGCGTTCCGCACGCGTCTCCCGGCGGTGCCAGGGCTGGAGGTCGCGGGTGTCGTCGACCAGGTGGGGGCGGACGTCGCCGGGGTCGCCCCGGGCGACCGGGTCACCGGATGGACGAGTCGCGGCGCCGCGGAGCTCGCCCTCCTGAGACGCTGGGCCCCGGTGCCCGACGGGCTCGCCGTGACGCAGGCCGCCGCGCTCCCCGTGGTGGGCGAGGCCGCCCGGCGGTCGCTGCGCATCCTCGGCCCGCAGCCGGGGGAGACCCTGCTGGTGCACGGCGCCAGCGGTGGCATCGGCGGGCTGGTGACCCAGCTCGCCGTCGCCGCCGGCGTGCGTGTGATCGGCACGGCGTCGCCCGCCAACCAGGGCCGGGTCGCGGCGTACGGCGCGACGCCCACGACGTACGGCGCCGGGCTGGTCGAGCGGGTCCGCGCCCTCACGCCCGTCGTCGACGCCGTGCTCGACACGTCCGGTGCCGGCGTGCTTCCCGACAGCATCGAGCTGCGGGGCGGCACCGAGCGTGTGCTGACCCTCACCGACCCGGCGGCCCACGAGCTGGGCGTGGAGTTCGACGAGCGGTCCACGCCCTCGGCCGCAGAGCTCGCCGACCTGGTCGGCCTGGTGCTGCGCGGCGAGGTGTCCGTGCCGGTCGCGCACGTGCTGCCACTGGCGGAGGCGGCGCGGGGGCAGAGCCTGGTCGACGGCGGGCACTCCGGCGGCAAGGTCGTGCTCGTGCCCTGATCGGTTGGTTCACCCGTAGTGACCGATGTGGTAGTTTGGGTCACTACGGAGGTGCGTATGCCCAGACCGACGATCCCGGACCGCCGGGAGACGCTGCTCGACGTCGCCGAACGGCTCGTGCTCGACCGCGGCTTCGACGCGATGTCGATGCAGTCCGTGGCGGACGCCGCGGGCGTGAGCAAGGGTGGCGTCTACCGCGAGTTCGTGGGCAAGCACGAGCTGCTCGACGCCGTCCTGCTGCGCTCGACCGAACGGCTCGGCGAGCGGGTGGACGAGCTGACGGCGCACCTGCCGCCCCCGGTCCCGCTGAGCGCGCTGTACCGCGCCGGGGTCGAGGCGCTGCTGGCGGACCCGCTGATGTCCGCGGCGTTCCTCGACGACCGCGCGGTGCTGGGCGAGCACGTGCGCGCCGTCGACCCCGAGCGGTACCGCGCCCGGTTCCGTTGGATCACGGCGCACGTGGAGCAGCTGCGTGACGCTGGCCGCGTGCGGCCCGAGGTCGACGCCGAGGGGGTCTCGCTCGCGCTGTCGAGCGTCACGATCGGGCTGCTGTCGGCCTCGGCGCTGATCGGGCCGCTGACGGCTGACCAGCTGCGGGCGGCGCTCGGGGTGGTAGAGGGGCTGGTGCGCGACGGGATCGACGTCGGGCCGGGAGCGGCGGGCGCCGTCGGCGTCGGGCCGGGGGAGGGAACCCGGCCGTGACGACCGCGACCACCACCTTCGACGACGTCCGCGACCTCACTGTGGCGGGCGGACCGGTGCGCCTGTACGCGAGCGGCCGCCCCGACGCGCCGCCGGTCCTGCTGCTGCACGGCGCGATGCTGGACACGGCAGAGCTGGACTGGATGCACGTGGCGCCCGCGCTCGCGGAGCACTTCCGGGTCCTGGCGATCGACCTGCCGCGGCACGGCGGCAGCCGACCCTGGGCAGGGCCCGTGGACCAGCCCGTGCTCCAGCGGGTCGTGATCGGGCTGCTCGACCAGCTCGGCATCGGGCGGACGGCGCTCGTCGGGCTGTCGATGGGCGGCGGCGTGTCGATCGGCACGGCGCTCGACCACCCCGACCGGGTCAGCGCCGCGGTGCTGCTGGCGCCGGGCGGGCTGGGCGCGCGGCGTCCGGCGCAGTTCGTCACCTGGCTGTCGACGCGTACGCCTGGGCTGCTCCGCGCGACCACGGCGTGGCTGGCGCGGAGCCAGCGCGCGGTGCGCCGCTCGCTCGTCGACAACCTGCAGCACGGCGCGGACACCCCGGGCCTGGAGCGGGCGGTCGAGCTTGCGCAGCGCGAGGCCGAGCAGAAGGCCCGGTACCGCGAGCCGGCGCTCGACGAGTGGCAGGCCCTGTCGTTCGGGCCGTTCGCGATGCGCACCGACTTTCTCCCGGCGCTGCACCGGCTGTCGGTGCCGACGCTCTGGGTGCGCGGCTCTCAGGACCCGCTGGTGCTCCAGCCCGAGCTCGACGCCGCGGTCGCCGCCGCGCCCGGCGCGCGGTCGGTGGTGCTGTCCGGAGCGGGCCACCTCTCCACGCTGGACCAGCCGGACCGGGTGGTGACGCTGGTCCGGGAGTTCCTCCAGGCGCACGCCGGGAGTGCCGACCCGGACCGTCGTTGACCTGGTCGGTGCCGAGCGGGGTGGGCCGGGCGGGTTGGGCCGGGCGGGCGTGAGAAGTGCGGGCGTGAGAAAGGCGCTTCTATCCAGCGATCGGGCCCGAAGAGAGGCCGGTTCCGGGCCAGTTCGCTGGGTAGAAGCGCACCTTCACGGTGCGGTGCGGCGGGGGGCAGGGTGCGGCGGGGCGGGCGGCGGCGAGGCGGGGCGGGACGGTCAGCGGGTGGCCTCGTGGATCAGCGAGTCGATCTCCGCCGTCAGCAGGTCCCCGCCGTCTAGTCCCATGGTGTCGAAACCGCCGACCAGCTCCAGCGACACCAGTCCGTGCACGCGGTACCACGTGGACAGGGCCAGCCGTAGCGCACCGGGCGCGGTCTCCGGCGGGGCGCCGAGCGCGCGGCCCCACCGGGAGAGCTCCGTGACGAGGCCCTGCCGGGTGCCGGACTCGCGCCCCGCGCCGGGTTCGGCGCCGGCACGGATCTCGCTGTCCCGCGTGCGTTCCTCGTCCGCGTCGCCCCCGGCGCCGTCACCCCCGCCACCGTCGTCCCCGCCGCCCCGCACCAGCTCCTGGAGCGCCGAGACCAGGGCCAGCATGCTCGCGGTGATCGGGCCGACGTGCTCCAGCGGGTCCACGGCCTCGCGCCGGCTGCCCGTGAAGAGCATCGCGTAGCGCCTGGGGTGGTCCAGCGCCCAGCGCCGCCACGCGTGGGCGATCGCCGCGACCCGCTCCGGTGCCGGCCGGTCCGACGCGGCGTGTGCGGCGCCCTCCACCGCGGTGCCGAGGTCCGTGTACCCGGCCAGGACCAGCGCGTCGAGCAGTGCGTCCCGGGAGGCGAAGTAGTGGTACAGCGCGGGCGGCGTCATGCCCATCGCCTTGCTGACCGACGCGATGGACAGGCCGTGCGCCCCGCCCGAGTCGACGAGCTCCAGCGCCCGTTCCACGATCTCGTCGACGGTCTGCCGCCGCAGTCGCTCGCGGCGGGTCAGGGTCCGCGGCGGTGCGGGCCGGGTGTCGACGTCGTCCACGGGCATGCCGCGAGCCTAGTGCCAACCACGGGGCCGGAGCGCCGGGTCGTGAGCGGACCGGCAGCCCGGGCCGACGAGCTCGGGCAGGGGCGTGGCGCCCGGTGCGACACCCGGCGGGCTCACCTGGCACGATGACGCGCATGGCGGCTGACTTCGTGCGTACCCCGGTGTCCGACCCGGACCTCACCACCACCCCGGCCGGCGCCCGATGACCCGGACCTGGTTCGTCACCGGCGCGGGCCGCGGGCTCGGCCGGGCGATCACGGTCGCCGCCCTGGAGCGCGGCGACCGCGTCGCGGCGACGGCGCGCGACCTGTCCGCGCTCGACGACCTCGTGGCCCGGCACGGCGACGCCGTCCTGCCGCTGCGCCTCGACGTGACCGACCCGGAGCAGGCCCGGGCCGCGGTGCGGGCAGCGGCCGAGGTGCTCGGCCGCATCGACGTGGTGGTGAACAACGCGGGCTACGGCCTGTTCGGCACGGTCGAGGAGATCACGCCCGAGCAGCTCCGGGACCAGCTCGACGTCAACCTCTTCGGCGTGCTGCACGTGACCCAGGCGGCGCTGCCGGTGCTCCGTGCGCAGGGCGGTGGGCACGTGGTGCAGGTCTCCAGCTCCAGCGGGGTCGCCGCCTGGCCAGGGCTCGGCGGCTACAGCGCGTCGAAGTGGGCGCTCGAAGGGCTGTCGGAGGCGCTCGCCCAGGAGGTCGCGGGGTTCGGCATCCACGTCACGCTCGTCGAACCGGGGCCTGTCGACACGGGTTGGCGCGACGAGTCCGGGGTGCACGCCGCACACCTGCCCGCCTACGACCCGCTGCGCGCGGCCGCCTGGCACCCGCCGGGGTCGTCGTCCCCGGCCGACGTCGCCCGCGTGGTCCTCGCCGTGGTCGACGCCGACGAGCCGCCGCTGCGGATCCTGGTCGGCGACCTCGCCGTGGACGCCGTGCTGCCGATCACCGAGGAGCGGGTCGCCGCGTGGCGGCGCTGGACGGACCTGGGCCGTTCGGCGGGCTGACGGCGGCGCGGGTCGAGCGCAGCGCGGGTCAGCGCGTGCGCCAGCCCGGGAGCAGGCGGTCCAGGACGTCGGCCAGGGGCATGGACTCGCCGTCCTTCCCGCCGGCGCCGAGCACCAGGGGCGGACGCCGCGTCTCGGGGCGGATCCCGCGCAGGCGGTCGAGCAGCCCGATGGGCGCGGTGAGCACGTAGAACTCGCCGTCGGTGCTGACCCCGGCGCTGCGGTCGACACGCAGGTACCAGCCCTTGAGCCCGGTGCGCGCCGTCCCGCGCCCGCCGTAGCCCTGCACCTGGAGGTCCTCGGGTTCGAGTCTGGCGGTGCGCGCCGCGGCGACGAACTCGCGCAGCATCGCCTCGGCCCGGGTGTGCTCGGCGTCCTGCCGCGCCTCCAGGCGCTCCGCCTGCACCCGCACCGCCTCGGCGCGCTGCCGGGACCACTCGTCGTCACGCATGGGCGCAGTCTCGCACTTTCGGCGGGGACGGCGCTCGGACGACGGCGGTCACCCGGCGAACGGCACCTCGCAGCGGAGTCGGCGGCTTGCCTCGCAGCAGAGTCGGCAGTTTGCAGCGCAGAGTCGGCAGTCTGTATCGAGGTCGGCACAGGCCTGTGCCGACCTCGATACAGACTGCCTACCTGGCCTGAGGGCTGGTGACCTGGCCTGCGGACTGCCGACCTCGCTTGCCGACACCGACTGCCGACCGGGTCTGCGGACCGCCGACCGCACGGGCGGACTGCCGACCTCGCCGGTGTACCGTGAGAGCGTGCCCGAGGCAACTGACTTCCCGAGAGCCGCAGGGTGACGCGGCCCGACCAGTCCGCCCCCGAGCCCGCCCGGTTCGACCGCAGGCTCATCGCCCCGATGGTGCTCGGCTCGGTGCTCAACCCGCTCAACACCTCGCTGCTGGCGGTCGCGCTCGTGCCGATCGGCCTGGCGTTCGGGGCGCCGCCGTCGGACACCGCGTGGCTGGTCAGCGCGCTGTACCTCGCGTGCGCGGTGGGGCAGCCGGTGGTGGGCCGCATGGTCGACACGTACGGGCCGCGCCGGCTGTACCTCATCGGCACGGCGCTCGTCGGCGCCGCCGGGCTGCTCGGCACGTTCGCGCCGACGCTCGGCTGGCTGGTCGTCGCCCGGGTGCTGATCGGCCTGGGCACCTGCGCCGGCTACCCGGCGTCGATGGCGCTCATCAAGCGCGAGGGGCGCCGCACCGGCGGACCCTCGCCCGCCGGGGTGCTGGCCACGCTGTCGTTCGCCAACCAGGTGATCGCGGTCGTCGGGCCGTCGCTCGGCGGTCTGCTCGTGGACCTCGGCGGCTGGCGCGCCGTGTTCTCCGTCAACGTGCCGTTCGCCGTCGCCTGCCTGGTGCTGGGCGCCCTGTTCCTGCCCCGGGACGACGCCGCGGACGGCGCCCGGGACGCCGCCACTGACGCCGCCGGGGACGACGTCCCGGCCCCGCGCCGCACCTGGGACGCCGCCGGGATCGCCCTGTTCGCCGTGGCGCTCACGGCGCTGATGCTGTTCCTCATGGACCCGGCGGCCCGGGCGCTGTGGCTCGTCGCGATCACGCTCGTGGCCGGCGCCGGGTTCGTGTGGCGCGAGCTGCGCACGGCCGACCCGTTCCTCGACGTGCGGGTCCTGGGGCAGAACCGGCCCCTGCTGCTCACCTACGCCCGGCAGATGCTGACCGGGATCGTCATGTACTGCGTGGTCTACGGCATGCCGCAGTGGCTGGAGCACGCGCGCGGGCTGTCGCCGTCGCACACCGGGCTGGTGGTGCTGCCGATGTTCGGCACGGCGATGCTGTTCACCGTGCTGACCGGCCGCAGCCCGGCGGTCCTGGGCAAGCTGCTCGCCGGGTCGGCGGTGCAGGTGGTCGCCTGCGCGGCGCTCCTCCTGCTCGACGGCGGCACGCCCGTGCTCTGGCTGTGCGTGATCATCGCGCTGCACGGCATACCGCAGGCGCTGAACGGCCTGGCCAACCAGAACGCCCTGTACGAGCAGGCCACCCCGGAGCAGATCGGCGCGGCGTCCGGGCTGTTCCGCACCTTCATGTACGTGGGCGCCCTGTGCGCGACGGCGGCGACCGCCGCGGCGTACCGGCAGGAGCCCGACACCGCCGGCATGCACGCGCTCGCCCTGTTCGCCGGCGCCTGCGCCGCGGTGCTGCTCCTCACGGTGCTCGGCGAGCTGCTGCTCCGCCGTCATCGTGGCCGTCGAGGACACCGCCGCCCCACCGGAACCAGGTAACGGCCCGGCCGGGTCAGTCCGGGAGCACCGACCGCTCCAGCCCACGCTCGCGGTAGTACGCCAGCAGGCGGTCCCACTCGATCACCCCGGCCGACCGCGCCCACGCCTCCCAGCAGCGCTCCAGCCGCGCGACGACGTCGGGGTGCGCGTCCGCGAGGTCGTGGGTCTCGCCGCGGTCCGCGCCGACGTCGTACAGCTCCCACGGCCGCCCCGCCTCGCGCACCAGCTTCCACCGCCCGTGCCGCACGGCGGCGTTGCCGAGGTGCTCCCAGAACAACGGCCGCTCCACCGCCGCTGCGCCCCGCCACTGGTCGAGCATGCTCACGCCCGCCATGCCGTCGGCGTCGCCGCCCACCGCGCGCAGCACCGTCGGCGCGACGTCGACCACGTGCCCCGGTCCCGCCGTCCGGCCCCCGCCCCGCACGCCGCCCGCCGGCCACGACGCGATCAGCGGGGAGGCGATGCCGCCCTCGTGCACCCACCGCTTGTACAGCCGGAACGGTGTGTTCGACAGGTGCGCCCACGCCCGGCCGTAGCTCGCGAAGGTGTCCTCCGGCCCCGGGACGACGGCGGGGGAGCTGCCGACCCGCACCACCCGCCCGTCGCGCGTCGTCGGCGGGGACACGTCCGGGCCGAGGCGGCCGGACGGCGGCGGCAGCTCCTCCGCGCACGCCCCGTTGTCCGAGCAGAACACGACCAGCGTGTCGTCCAGCGTGCCCTGCGCCGCGAGCTGGTCCAGCAGCGCGCCCACGCCCCGGTCCATGGCCTCGACCTGCGCCGCGTAGACCGCCATGCGCTCCGCCTCCCACTCCCGGTCGGCCGTCTCCGCCCACGCCGGAACGCGCGGGTCGCGCGGCGGCAGGCCGTCGGACGTGGCCAGGCCGAGGCGGTGCTGCGCGGCCAGCCGGCGCTCGCGGAGGCGGTCCCAGCCCGCGAGGTAGCGCTCGCGGTACTTCGCGACGTCGGCCTCACGTGCGTGCAGCGGCCAGTGCGGCGCCGTGTACGCGAGGTACAGGAACCACGGCCGTCGGGCGCGGTGCGCCCGCTCCACGAACCCGCGCGCGTACCGGCTCAGGTCGTCCGTGAGGTAGTAGTCGCCCGCGGTGGCGGACGCCGGCAGCCGCTCCTCGCCCTGGACCAGCGGCGGGCGGTAGTAGCTGGTCGCGCCGGGCAGCACGCCGTAGAACTCGTCGAACCCGCGGCGCGTGGGCCACGTCTCGTCGGGCCGGTCCGTCCGCGACGACAGGTGCCACTTGCCCGCGAGCGCCGTCGTGTAGCCGACGGCGCGCAGGCGCTCGGCGAGGGTGGGCGCCGCGGGGTCGGGTGAGCCGCGGTAGCCGTGCGGGCGGTCGTCGCTGGTGAGGACGCCGACGCCGACGTCGTGCGCGTGGCGGCCGGTGAGCAGCGCGGCGCGCGAGGGGCTGCAGCGGGGCGTCGCGTAGAAGGAGCTCATCCGGACGCCGCGCCGGGCCAGCCGGTCCAGGGCGGGGGTGTCGATCTCGCCGCCGAACGCACCGAGGTCGGAGAAGCCGAGGTCGTCGGCGAGGACGACGAGCACGTCGGGCCGGCGGGTCACGTCGCCCTCGCGATCCGGGCGTGGACCGTGCCCAGGCCCTCGATCCCGGCCGTGACGTCCAGCCCGGCCGCGTACTGTTCGCGGGGGACGCGCACCCGGGCCGACGCCGCCCCCAGGGTCACGACGTCGCCCGGGAACAGCGTGATCATGCGGGAGACCGTGGCCAGCAGCTCGCCCGGCCCGGCGGCGTACTCCGCCGTCGAGCCGCGGACGGCGCCCGCCGGCGTCGTCAGCCACGTCTCGCGCCCCCACCAGCCGGCCGGGTCGGGCAGCGCGGCGACGGGCAGGAGCGGGCCGGGTGCGGGCAGCACCACGTTGAATCCGTCGGCCCAGCGCCCGTACACGGCGCCGATGCCGCGCTCGCCGGCGCGGGCGGGCTCGGCGACGGCGTCGGTGAACGACTGGTCGCAGACCGAGATCAGGGGCGTGTACCCGAGCACCAGGTCGCCGGCCCCCGACGTGTCAGACGCACGGTTCCCTGGGGTGACCTGTGCGTCTGACCCGTCGGGGGCCGGTGCGACCAGGCGGCGCAGCACCAGCGCCAGCTCGACCGCCACGACCAGGTCCGTGGCACGCGCCGGGACCCGCACGGCGCCGCCCGCGACGCCGCCCGCGGGGCTGCCCGCGGGGTCGCCCGCGGGGTCGCCCGCCGCGAGCGCGGAGGCCGGGCCGTTCAGGAAGCGCGGCACGGCGAGCCGCGGCAGGCCGTCGGGGTCGACGCCGCCGGCCGGGGCGGCGTTGCCGAAGGCGGTCCAGAAGTGCCGCACCTCCGCGACCGACCAGTCCGCGGGTGCCGCGATCACCGTCGAGCCGGGCTCGGCGCGCTCGCGCAGCGCGAGCTCCCGCACGGCCCACGAGGGGTGCCGGGTCAGGTCGGGCGGCTCTCCCGCACGCCCCGGGACGTCGTCCGGCGCCACCACCGGGTTGGCCAGTGCGCCCACGCGCTCGATCTCGACCTCGAGCCGCGTGCCGGCGGCGACCTCGCCGGGCGTGACGGGCAGGCCGTCGATGCCCATGGTGCCGAGGTGGATCACGTCGCCCACGTGCAGCGACGCGAACGACGAGTACCAGGCGAGCACCCGTTCGATGCCCAGCAGCGTCGCGCCGCTGTGCGCGCGGTCGCGCGTGCGGCCCGACTGCCGCGTCCACATCAGCAGGTCGTACGGGTCGCCCACCTCGTCCTTCGTGACGAGGTACGGGCCCATGGGGCACATGCTGTCGGCCTTCTTGCCGCCCCACGACGCCGTGGCCTGGAACAGCCAGTCCTGGTAGCCGGGCGGCAGCGAGTACCCGGTGCCGCCGTTGCCCGGCACGGCCGAGAAGTAGTGGGTGCCGGACACGTCGTCCACCACGGTGTACCCCGCCACGTGCTCCATGGCCCGCTCGACCGGGACGTCCCGCCCCGCCCGGCCGATCACCACGGCGAGCTCCACGTTGTAGGCCATGGCGGGCAGGTGGTGGCCGTGCCGGACGACGACGGGCGCGCCGGGCCCGACCACCGCCCCCTGCGGCCGCTGGTGCCCCAGCGGGAACAGGTTGAGCAGCGGCACGCCCGCCCGGTTCCGCACGAACGACGGCGAGTTCGTCACCAGCCCCCAGCACAGGCGCGGCCTCGGGACCGGCGCGAGCAGCTCGACGCCGTCCGGCCCGCCGTCGTCCGCCCCCGGGCCGCCCGGCCCGCCGACGTGGTGCCCCGAGCGCGGCAGGATCGTCACGTCGTTCCGCGCCCGCTGTTCGACGGCGGCGGCGAGCCGGGACAGGGCCGCCAGGCCGGCGTCGTCGAGCGCGAGGAGGCCGACGAGCGTGTCCGGCCACGGCCCCGCGAGGAAGTGCGGGGCCGCGTCCGGGGCGGGGACGGGCGCGTGCGCCGCGAGCGCGGCCTCGGCGCGGACGGGCTCGACGAGCCACTCGCGGTCCGCCACGCCGGGGTCGCGCAGCACGACGCCCCAGCGCTCCGTGCCCTGGGCCAGGAAGCTGGCGAGCCTCACGGCTGTCCCCTCACGACAGCTCCCCGGCGCCCGGCACCTCGATCGTCGCGCCGTCGGCGGTGAGGTACCCGGCCACGATCACCCGGTACCAGCGCCGCCCGTCGGACACGGCGAGCGTCGGAAAGGGCCCCAGTGCGTCGGGCACCATCACGAGCCCGCCCGCGACGGGCTCGGGCAGCTCGGCCACGGGGTTGGGCACGAGCTGCAGGCTGTGCGCGTGGACCCGGCGCATCCGCAGCTCCGCGGAGCCGAGGTCGCGCTCGTTGTCCGCGGTGGGCACCACGCCGTCGGCCCCGACGCGGACGGCGGCCAGCGCGTTCGCCTCGGGCGTCGCGGCCACCAGCTCGACGACGGCGGCCCCCGCCTCGCCGTCCGGCACCACCCGCACGCCGCCCTTGACGCCCGGCCCGGCGCCCGCGGCCTGGGCGGACGCCGCCAGGAAGCTGCCGTAGGCGTCGCCGTCCGCGTACCCGTCGGCCGCGGTGGCCCGCACCACGGACGCGCCGTTCTTCGCGGAGGTGAGCTCGTGCTCGTTGTTCCCGGCGCTGCGCCATTGCACGTAGCACCCCTCGCCGACGGTGCCCGCGAGCAGCACGGGCGCGGCGGCGTCCAGCGTGTTGCCGCTGATGGTGGAGCCCGTCAGGGTGCCCGTGACCCGCACGGGCGCGTTCGCGGGTACGGTGTTGGCGCCGAACGCGTTGCCCATCACGGAGATCCCGGCGGCGTCGCCGGCGACCCGCACCGCGCCCCGGATCACGCTGCGCTCCAGGTTCCAGTTGTCGAACGAGTTGGCGGAGATCGTGATCTCCGACGCCGACTGCTCGAACGCGACCGGGTCGAGGTTGATCCAGTTGAACGTGTTCCCGCTGATGGTGACGTTGTGCGCGTCCACGCCGCGGAACAGGATCGCGTTCGGGGGCCGGTTGCCGCCCGGCTCCACCCCGCCGCCGCCGATGACGTTGCCCGCGATGGTCAGGTTGCTGCCACCCGCCGTGATGTCGATCGCCGGCCCGGAGGCGTGCTCGATGACGTTGCCGACGATCGTGGAGTTGATGATGCCGCCGGCGAAGAACCGGCGGCCGATGTCGACCAGGTTGTTCGAGATGACGGCACCTCGGAAGTTCTCGTTCTCCGCGCCGGTGGTCGCGATGCACTGGTTCATGCTGTGGAAGTGGTTGCCCTCGATGAGCCACTTGCGCATGCCGTACGGCAGCAGGTGCAGGTCGCCGCCGCCCGTGCCGTCGGTGGGCCACTGCACGGTCAGGGCGGTCCCGGAGATCGCGACCAGGTTGTTCGTGAACACCAGCCCGCGCCCGACATGCACCACCGCCTGGTTGAACGAGACGAAGGTGCACTCCGTGATGGTGGCGTCCATGTCGTCGGTGTTGTTGGTCCGGGCCGTGCGCACCGCCACCGAGCTCGGCGTGCGGGTCCGCGTGATGAACGACAGCCCCCGGATGCCGCACAGCGGGGCGTGCATCTCCAGGCCGGTGCCGTCGAAGTCCACGAGGATCAGCGACGTGCGCACCCCCATGGTGCCCTGGCCGGCCAGCACGATGCGGTTGAGGTTCATCGGCTCGGTGAACTCGGTGTCCCGCACCACGAGCGGCGCGGTGATGCGGTAGGTGCCCGGCGGGAACCAGACGATCTTGCTGAGCCGCTCGAACTGCGCGTCGATGGCGGCCTGGATCGCGGCGGTGTCGTCGTTGACGCCGTCGGCCAGGGCGCCGAACTCCTGCGGGGTGGTGGCGCCGGAGATGTCCAGGGTGGCCAGCGCCGGGTCGGAGAGCTCGGGCGGACCGGGCTCGCCCGGTAGCGCGGTGGGGGACAGTGCCGTGGGGGACAGTGCGGCGGACAGCGGCGCGGGCACGGCGCCTGCGGCGGTGGCGAGGCCGGCCAGGCCGGCGGTGCGGAGCATGTTCCGTCGGGTCACGGGCTGGTGCATCGTTGCTTTCCTTCCGTTGAGCCTTACGGGCTGAGCCTTCGTGGGGCGGCTCAGATGGGGGTGACTCAGGTAGGGGCACTCAGATGAGATGCTCCGCGAACGGCGCGAGAAAGGCGTGCAGCGACTCCCGTTCGGCCGGGTCGCACGCGATCAGGGGTGGTGCGACGTGCGGTGGGCACAGGCCGCGCCGGGCGAGCACGGCCTTGATCGCGGGGGTGCCGGGGCGCACCTTGTGCAGGCCCACCAGGGCCGTGAGCAGGTCCTGCAGGCGGGTCACCTCGGCGGTGTCGCCCGCGCGGTGCGCGGCCACGAGCGCGAGCGTCGCGCGCGGCGCGATGTTGCCGATTCCGGGGACGATGCCGTGCGCGCCGAGGTCCAGGGCGGCGGCGAGCTGCGTCTCGTCGCCCTGGCCGACGGCGAACCCCGGCCGCCGCGCCGCGATCCCGACCAGGTGTCGCAGCAGCACGAGGTCGCCGGAGCTGTCCTTGATGCCGACCACGTGGTCGAGGTCGGCCAGCGCGTCGGCCAGGCCCGGCGTGATCGGGTTGCTGTACCGGGGCGCGTTGTACGCCACGACCGGCAGGCCGACGCCCGCCAGGGCGGCGTAGTGCGCCACCACCTCGTCCGCGCGGTGGTGGAAGTAGATCGGCGGGCTGAGCACCAGC
This sequence comes from Promicromonospora sp. NPDC110617, assembly GCF_055598465.1. Lineage (NCBI taxonomy): Bacteria > Bacillati > Actinomycetota > Actinomycetes > Micrococcales > Promicromonosporaceae > Promicromonospora > Promicromonospora sp. NPDC110617. The sequence continues at coordinate 814,891 of NZ_JBVKBM010000003.1, read as the reverse complement.
GCGTCCGCTCCGGCGGCCGCGGCGGCGTCCGCCCGCGCGAGGACGTCGTGCGTGCCGGCGGCGGTCACGTTCACCAGCACGAACCCGCCGTCGTGCCCCGTGCCGTGGTGCGGGGTGCTGTGGTGCTGCGTGCCGGAACGCTGCCCGCCGAGGCGGGGCCCACCGTTGTGGTGGCCGTTGTGGTGCTCGGAGCTCCGGCCGAGCGCGTGCCAGCGCGCGACCACCTCGGCGGTGAACGGGCCGACGTCCGCGGCGGGCACCAGCGGCCCCTCGCCGTTGCTGCCGAACAGCATCAGGGTGCGCACGCCGTGGGCGTACAGGCTGTTCAGCAGCCGGATCGCGCTCGCCGCCGCGGGCCGGCCGCGCACGTCCATGGGCGTCACGAGCGGCACGGTCACCCCGGTCAGGAGCGGTGTCCCCGTCAGCATCAGTACCCCCTGATCTCTGGCCAGTCGAGCTCGAAGCCGTCGGCGACGAGCTCGGCCTGGAACGCGGCGAGCAGCGCGGCGTCACCGTGCACCTGGGCGGGCTCCACGCCGTGGGCCAGGCAGTGCGCGGCGAGCGCACCGGCGGCCTCCCCGGCGTTCCACTCGACGGGGTGCAGGCGGTAGCAGCCGTTGGTGATGTGCGTGGTGCCGATGTTCTTCCCGGCCGCCAGCAGGTTGCGCACCCGCACGGGCAGCAGCGCGCCGAGCGGGATCCGGAACGGGCTGGACGGCACGTCCAGGTAGTTGTCCCCACCGGTGCTGGGGTGCAGGTCGATCCGGTACATGCCCACGCCCACGGAGTCGGGGTAGGCCACGGCGCCGGCGGCGCCGCGCACCGCGAGGGAGAGGTCCTGCTCCACCACGGTGGTGCGGGCCCGGATGCGCCGCGACTCGCGCACGTACGGCGCCTTGGCGAACCCGTCCTGCGTGCCCAGCACGTCCGGCCGCAGCCGCAGCCCGGGCCAGCCCGTGCCGCCGTCGGGCCGGGGCGCCTCGGTCTGCAGCCAGTAGAGCATGCTGAGCGACTGCTGCCGGGCGCCCAGCAGGTGCTTCTCCCGCTCGGCGTCGCCCACCGGGTCGGACGCCGGACCGACCAGCGGGCCGCCCAGGTAGTCGATCATGGGCCAGTTGACGAGCGTGACGTCGCTCGCGGCGAAGCCCTCCTCGAACTGCTCGCGCGCCACGACGCGGCGGAACAGCCACAGCTCCCGGTCGCCGGGGTCGGCGCTCTGGTCGGCCACGACCGGGCCACTGGGCGCATGCGGCACGAACGTGCGCACCAGCGGCTCCAGGGTGCGCGGGTCGGGCGCGGTGAGGCTGAGCATGCGGTCGGGCCAGTACGGCGGCCGGTAGTCGTGCCAGAGCTCGTACTGCTCCGGCCGGTCGACCGTGTGGTCCTCGCCCTCGCGGTGCTCCACGGCGAACACCCACGAGAAGGCCTGCTGGTTGTCCGGCTGCGGATGAGCGGGGGCGCTGGGCTCCCCGGTCGCCTCCCGTGACTCGAACCCCGTCACGTGCTCGACGCCGCCCAGCGGCAGCAGGTCGCCCAGCTCCGTGGCGTCCAGCACGTAGGGCGCCGCGACCGTCACGCGGGCGCCGTCGGGACCCGTCAGCGTCACGGCCGCCACCCGGTCGCCGTCGGTCACCACCGCCACCGGACGGTGTCGGAACAGGACCCGCAGCCGCCCCGCGGTCAGGTACGGCGCCACCATCGCGTCCAGCACCGCGGCCGCGACCCGGGGCTCGTAGCACAGCCGGCTCACCCGCCCCAGGCCCGGGTTGAGGTCCACCACCCGGCGAGCGGACGGCGTCAGCGGGTACCACGCGCGGTAGTACTGCCGCACCCCCTCGCGGAACGCCCGGTAGGAGCGCGTGCAGCCGAACTGCTCGATCCACGGGTGCTCGTCCGGCGGCACCCCCTGCGCGCTGAGCTGCCCGCCCAGCCAGTCCGTCTCCTCGGTCAGCACCACCGACCGGCCGCGCCGCAAGGCGGCGAGCGCGGCCGCCACCCCACCCGCCCCACCTCCGACGACGAGCACCTCCGTGCCCACCTCCCGCCCACCCACCCGTTGAGTGCTGGGTATTTGTCTTGTCGAATCGTTCCGGGACGACAAATACCCAGCACTCAGCTGAGCCGGGCGTTCGGCCGTCATGGTGCACCCTCCAGAGTTCGGGCCGCCTGGAGCAGCCCCTGCGTGTACGGATGCTCCGGGGCGGCGAACAGCCGCTCCGCGGACGTGTCCTCGACCAGCACCCCGCGGTGCATCACGGCCACGCGATCGGCGATCTGCCGCACCACCGCGAGGTCGTGCGTGATGAACAGCAGCGACAGGTCGTGCTCGTCGCGCAGGTCCACCAGCAGCCGCAGGATCTGCGACTGCACGGAGACGTCCAGCGCGGAGACCGCCTCGTCGCACACCAGCAGCCGCGGGCGCAGCGCCAGCGCCCGCGCGATGCTCACCCGCTGCTTCTGCCCGCCCGACAGCGCGGACGGCCGGCGGTCCGCCACCCCCGGGTCCAGCCCGACGTCGGCCAGCACGCGCGCCAGCGCCGCACGCCGGTCCCCGGCCGGGGCCACCGACGGGTGCACCCGCCACGCCTCGCGCACGATCGCGCCCACCGTCATGCGCGGGTTGAGCGACGACCCCGGGTCCTGGAACACCATCTGCACCGCGCGGTGCAGCTCCGGCGACCGCCGCCGCACCGGGCCGAGCTCCCGCCCCTCGAACGTGATGCTGCCCTCCTGCGGCGTGACCAGCCCCAGCACGCACCGCGCCACCGTCGACTTGCCCGAACCCGACTCGCCCACCAGCGCCACGACCTGCCGCGCGCCCACGTCCAGGTCCACGCCGTCGACCGCCCGCACCATGGTGCGGCGCTCGCGGACCGACCGGCGCGGGCCGGCGAACGTGACGCGCAGGCCGCGGATCTCGAGCACGCTCATGGGCTGACCTCCTCGGCGAAGTGGCAGGCGCTGAGCCGGCGCGGCGCGGGCCCGCCCGGGCCGGTCCCGTCGGCCGGTCCCGAGTCGATCTCGCGCAGCGCCGGGACCTCCGAGGCGCACCGCGCCCGCGCCATCGGGCAGCGGGGGTGGAACGGGCACCCGGACGGCGGGTCGAACGGGCTGGCGGGCGCGCCCGGGAGCGGCTCGGCGATCGCCGTCCGGCTGGTCACGGCCGGGACGTTGCCCGCGAGCGCCCGCGTGTAGGGATGGAACGGGCGGTCCAGCACGGCGCGCGCGGGGCCCCGCTCGCAGACCCGGCCCGCGTACATCACCACCACCTCGTCGGCGACGTGCGCCATGACCCGCAGGTCGTGGCTGACCAGGATCATGGCCAGGCCCTCGCGCTCGCGCAGGTCGCCGAGCAGCGCCAGGATCCGGGCCTGCGTGGTGACGTCGAGCGCGGTGGTCGGCTCGTCGGCGATGACCAGCTCGGGCCGCCCGGCCAGCGCGATGGCGATCATGACGCGCTGGCGCATGCCGCCCGACAGCTCGTGCGGGTACGACCCGGCCTGCCGCTCCGGCTCGGGCAGCCCCACGCGCGCCAGCAGCTCCAGCACGCGCGCCCGGACCTCGGCGCGCGCCAGGCCGTCGCGGCGCAGGATCTCGCCCACCTGCCGCCCCACGGTCTGGATGGGGTCGAGCGCCGCGGACGGGTCCTGGAAGACGACGCCGATCTCGCGCCCGCGCACCTGGCGCCGGCGGCGCTCGGGCGCGGTCAGGAGGTCCTGCGACTTCCACCGCACCTCGCCCGAGGCCACGGCGGCGTCCGGCAGCAGCCCGACGACGGCCATCGCCGTCATCGTCTTGCCGCTGCCGGACTCGCCGATCAGGCCGGTGGTGCGTCCGGCGAGGACGGTGAACGAGACCCGGTCGACCACCGTCCCCGCGGGCAGGGTGACGCCGAGCCCGGTCACCTCGAGCATCGGGGTGGTGCTCCGCTCAGGGGTCACCACCGCGACGGACTGGTCAGCCATGGGCGCCCGTCAGCTCTCGGAGTTCGTCACGCGCGTGAAGTACGGCAGGCTGTCCGACGCCGGCACGAAACCCTCGACCCCCGAGCGCCACGCGTACGGCATGCCGACGAACATCGGGTACATGCCCACGGCGTCGTCCCAGACGATCTGCGTGGCCTGCGCGTACAGGTCCTCCCGCTCGGCGGTGTCGCTGGTGGCCTCGGCGGCGGCGAGCAGCTCGTCGAGGTCCTCGTTGCAGTAGCCGGTGCGGCCCGCGGCGCACGGGTACAGGCGCCCCAGGTTGGTGGCGGCGTCGTACCCCTGCGAACCGATCTGCTGGATGTTGAGGTCCCACTTCAGGGCCAGCAGGTCCTCCAGGAACACCGCCTGCTCCTTCTCCAGCGGCTCCACCTGCACGCCGATCTCGGCCAGGTCGGAGGTCACGGCCTGCGCGAGCTGGCGGAACTGCGGCTGCGAGAACTGCATGCGCAGCTTCGTGCCGTAGTCGAAGCCGGCGGCGTCCAGCGCCGCCTTGGCGGCCTCGGGGTCGTACGTGACCGGCTCCTGCGGGGCGTAGCCCAGCACGACCGGGCTGACGACGGAGTCGGCCGGGGAGCCCGTCTCCGGGAACAGCGACGCGGTGATCTCGTCGAAGTCCACCGCCTGCCACAGCGCCCGCCGCACGGCGGCCTCCTGCAGGGTCTCCTCGGAGCTGTTCATCCACATGGTCAGCACACCGGGGCTGTCCACGCTCTCGACCGTGATCGACGTGTCGCCCTGCAGCGCGGGGATCTGGTCGTCGGGCATGGCCCAGGTGACGTCGACCTCGCCGGTCTGCAGCGCCGTCATGCGGGCGGAGACCTCGGGGATCGACTGGAGGACCAGCTCCTGGAGGGCCGGGGGACCGTCCCAGTACGTCGGGTTCGGCGTCATCCGCAAGCTCTGGCCCGGCTCGAACGACTCCACGACGAACGGCCCGGAGCCCACGGGGTCCTGGAAGAAGGCCTCGTCGACGTCGGGCGGGGTGACGAAGAACGACGAGATCTTCGCGACGAACGACGCGTCCGGCTTGCCCGCGTCGAACACGACGGTGGCCTCGTCGGGCGCCTCGACCTGGTAGTCCACGAAGTTGCCGGCCAGCGGGCCCTGCAGCTCCAGCACGCGCTCGAACGAGGCGACGACGGCGTCGGCGTCGACCGGCTCGCCGTCGGAGAACTCCACGCCGTCGCGCAGCGTGAACGTCCACTGGCTGGTGTCGTCGTTCGGCTCCCACTCGGTCGCCAGGTCGCCCGTGAACTCGCCGGGGCCGGTGCTGACCACGAGCTGGCTGAACAGCGCGCGGGCCGCGAGCTGCGTGCCCGCGTCCATGCTGGACGGGCCGTGCGGGTCGAGGTTCTCGATGGGGATCGGGCCGGCCGCGGTCAGCGTGCCGCCCGCGGCGTCGCCGCCGGGGTCGTCCCCGCCGTCGGAGCCGCCGCAGGCCGCCGTGGCCAGGAGCGCGAGAGTGATCGTGAGGGCGGGTACGGCGCGCCGGGTGCTGAGCTTCATCGCTCGTTCCTTCCGGAGGGGTGTGCCGGGTGGGTGTGCTGGTGCAGCGCCGGGTGAGGCGTTGTCAGGTCTGCGCGAAACGTCTGGTGAGGCGGTCGCCGACGAGGCCGATGCAGACGACCAGGACGGTGAGCGCGATGCCTGGGAAGGCCGAGATCCACCACGCGGTGGCGAGGTACTCCTTGCCGCTCGCGATGCTCTGGCCCCAGGACGCGACATGCGGGGGGAGGCCGAGGCCCAGGAAGCTGAGGGCCGCCTCGGACAGGACCACGGACGCGAGCTCCATCGTGGCGAGCGCGACCACGGGCCCGGCGAGGAACGGCACGACGTGCCGGCCGAGGACGACCGGGGTGCGCACGCCCATGATGCGGGCGGCGTCGACCCAGTCGCGCTCGCGGACGGACAGGGCGACGCTGCGCGACAGCCGGGCGAAGCCGATCCAGCCCGCCACGGACAGGGCGATGATCACCACGCCCGTGCCGCGGTCCAGGAGCCCGGCGATCACGATGGCGAGCAGGATGCCGGGGAACGCCATGAGCACGTCGACCGTGCGGGCCACGGCGACGTCGGCGAACCCGCCCGCGTAGCCGGCCACCGCGCCGAGCGTCACGCCCACCAGGGAGCACAGCGCCACCACGACCACGCCGATGGTCAGGGACGTGCGCGCCCCGTGCACAACCTGCGCCAGCACGTCCCGGCCCACGCCGTCCGTGCCGAGCCAGGCGGTGCCGGACGCCGTGGCCGAGCCGGGCGGCAGCAGCCGCTCGGTGACGACGGTCGCCACCGGGTCGTACGGCACCAGGTAGGGACCGACGACGGCGGCGAGCACGTAGCCGCCGATGATCCCGTAGACGACCCAGGCGCCGACCGAGCTCGTGCCTCTCATCGGCGGGCCTCCAGCCGGATGCGCGGGTCGAGGCGGGCGTAGGCGAGGTCCGCGGCCAGGTTGAGGACGACGACGCAGACGGCGATCAGCACCGTGGCGGCCTGCACCACCGCGTAGTCGCGGTTGCCGACCGCGCCGACCAGCAGGTTGCCGAGCCCGGGCCAGGCGAACACGGTCTCGATGACGACGGCGCCGCCCAGCAGCGTGCCGACCTGGAGGCCGACGACCGTGACCACCGGGACCAGCGAGTTCTTCAGGACGTGCCCGGTCAGCACCTCGCGCTCGGTCAGGCCCTTGGACCGCGCGGTGCGCACGAACGGCTCGGACATGGTCTCGGCGACGCCGCTGCGCGTGATGCGCCCGACCAGCGCCGTGAACGGGATCGCGAGGGTGACCGCGGGCAGCACCAGGTGCTCCAGGTCCCCGCCGCCGGCGCTCGGCAGGAGCCGCAGCCACAGCGCGAGGACCAGGATCAGCATGATGCCGACCCAGAACGGCGGCAGCGCCTGGAGCCCCAGCGTGACCGTCGAGGTGGCACGGTCCACGAGGCTGCCGGGCCGGTGCCCCGCCAGCACGCCGAGCACGATCCCGACCGTGACCGCGACGAGCGTGGCGGCCAGCGTGAGCGTCACGGTCGCGGGGAACCGTTCGAGCACCGCGTCCATGGCGGGGCGGCCGTACCGGTACGACTCGCCGAAGTCGCCGCGCACGGCGTCGCCGAGGAACGACAGGTACTGGGCGAGCAGCGGCCGGTCCAGACCGAGGGTGTGCCGCAGCTCCGCGATCTGCTCGGGGGTGGCGTCGGGGCCGAGGGCGACCGTGGCCTGGTCGCCCGGCGCGAGCCGCACGACGAGGAACACGGCGGTGAGCACGCCCCAGATGGTGAACAGCCCCACGGCGAGGCGCCGCAGCAGGAACGTCAGCATCATCTCGGACTCCCCACGGAGTCGCCGTCGACCGGCGTGCACGCGACGGAGAGCCGGCGCGGGCCGTCGTCGGCGTCCAGGATCTCCAGCAGGAGGCCCACGGCCGCGCGGCCCATGTCCTCGCGGGGGAGCGTGAAGCGGGTCCAGTCGCGGCCGGCAGGGTTCGCGGTGCTGCTCAAGGAGCTGCCGGGCGTGCTGCTCGACGAGCTGCTGGGTGCCGGGTCACCCAGCAGGGCGACGGAGAGGTCCTCCGGGATGCGCAGCCCCGCCGTGGCGGCGACCCGTTCCAGGGCGGCGACGGTCTGGTCGTCCTCGCTCGGCTCGACCAGCAGCGCCGTCACGCCGTCGGACCGCCACCGCTGCAGCAGGTCGGTCAGCAGGCCGGCGGTGGTGGCGGCGTCGTCCGGCATCTCGTGGACCGGCTGGTCCGGCAGGCCGGCGTCGGCCAGGCCCGCGCGGAACCCGGCCTCGCGGTCGCGGGTGGGCTCCTGGTGGTCGGCGGGCCGCAGGTAGGCGAGGCGGCGGTGCCCGGCGTCGGCCAGGCGGCGCACCATGTCGCGGGTGGCGCCCACGTAGTCGGGGGCGACGTAGGAGAGCTCCGCGCCGGGCAGCTCGCGGCGTCCGACGAAGACGAACGGGAAGTCCTCGCGGACGAGGTCGGCGAGGTCCGCGCGGTCGATGTGCCGGCCCAGCAGCACGCAGCCGTCGGCGACCTTGAGCCGGTTGATGCCCCCGGAGTAGATGCGGCGCTCGCCCGTGCCCACGGAGCTGAACAGCAGCAGGTCGTACCCGAACTCCGCGGTGGCCTCCTCGACGCCCAGCAGGAACGGGAAGTAGAAGTCACGCTGGTCCACGGGGAAGACCGGCTCGAACGTGTAGAGGCCGAGCATGCGGTTGCGGCCGCCCTTGAGACTGCGCGCGGCGGTGTTGACGGTGTAGCCGAGCCGAGCCGCGGCGTCGAGCACCGCACGGCGGGTCTGCTCGGCGACCTGGCTGCTGGCCTGGCCGCCGCTGACCACCAGGGATACCGTCGCCTGCGAGACGCCGGCAGCCCGCGCGATGTCCACCTGGGTGGGACGCCGACGTTGCGTCATCGCAGACTCCTCGGGTAGCCGGCGCCATTGCCGGGTAGCCTCTTTAATACGTATTAAAGTCGTGCGACGCCACACTATGGATCCGGGCAACGGGTCGTCAAGGAAATCCCGGCCAAAACGCCGGTATTCACCCGGTCGAGGGAGCGAGGGTGGGATGCGCGAGATCCGGGCGGACGACGACGTCCTGACCTGGGCGGGCGCCGTCTCCGTCGAGCACCGGCCGGGCTGGTCGCGTGCCTGGCGGCTGCCGCACGACCGGATCGGCCTGTTCCCCGGCGGCGCCCTGCGCTCGCGCGCCGCGATGCCGGCGGGCGTGCGGCTGGTGCTCGGCACCGACGCGCGGGCGCTCGCGGGGCTCGCCGCGGTCCAGGGGGTCGAGGTGCCGCTGGACGTGGTGGTGGAGGGTGTGGGGCCGGACGGCGCCGGCTCGGACGGCATGGAGTCGGACGGCGCGGGGCCGGACGGCGCCGTCGTGGCCGCGCCCGTCGGGCCGGACGGGGTCTTCGCGGTGGAGCTGCCGCCCGGCGACAAGCGGGTCGAGGTGTGGCTGCCGCAGTTCGGGACGTTCCGGCTGCTGGGCCTCGCCGTCGACGACGGGGCACGGGTGTGGCCGGCCGCCGGTCCGCCGAGGCCCCGGCTCGTGACGTACGGCAGCTCCCTGACGCAGTGCCGGCAGGCGGCGTCCCCCACGGGAACGTGGCCCGCGCGGGTGGCACGGGGCTCGGCCAGGACCTGACGTGCCTGGGCTTCGCGGGGGAGGCGCACCTCGACCCGATGGTCGCGCGCGTGCTGCGCGACCTGCCTGCCGACGTCGTCGTGGCCTGCCTCGGCATCAACGTGTACGGCGCGGGCACGTTCGGCGCGCGGTCGCTGCTCCCGGCGCTGCTCGGGTTCCTGAGCGGGGTCCGCGACGGGCACCCGGGCGTGCCCCTGCTGGTGGTCTCGCCCGTCACCTCGCCGCGACGCGAGGACGTGGCGGGCCCCGCGGGCCTGACGCTCGCGCAGGTGCGCGAGCAGGTGGCCGACGCCGTCGGCCTCCTGACCGCGCACGGCGACCCGGACCTGCACCTGCTCGACGGCCGCGCCGTGCTCGGGCCGGAGCACGCGCACCTGCTGGCCGACGGCCTGCACCCCGGGTCCGAGGGCTACGCGCACATGGCGTCGGTGCTCGGCCCGGTGGTGCGGGAGCTGCTCGCCGGGCGGGATGCGGGCGGCGCGGCCGTGCGGAGCCGGCCGTGAGGTCTCAGCCGGCAGCGGTCACAGCAGGTCCAGCGGCGTCCCGTACTCCGGGACCACCACGCGCGTGCCGGGCGAGAGTCGGCCGATCCGCTCGGTGAGGTCGCGCATCCGGCCCCGCGTGCGCTCGTCGGCGCGAGGCGGGTTGGCCAGGGGCGACTCGAAGTCGTCCCAGTGCACCAGGACGACCTGTCCGACGCTGTCCAGCGCCGCGAGGAGCCGGCCCGCGTAGTCGGCGGTGACGTCGGTGCTGGGCACGGGCAGCGCCACCGTGTCGACGCGCAGCCCGCGCAGCGACCGGTCGTCGTGGTCGCTGCCGCCGAGCAGCAGCACGGACCGGCCCTGCGGCGAGCGCAGCAGGTACGACAGGGTGTCGCCCTCCGGCAGGTCGGCGATCGTGCGGGGCCGCGCCGGGACCCGCGTGTGCACGCCGGGGAACAGGATCCCGCCGGACGCCGTGCGGCTGTGCAGGGAGGGCACCACGCGCAGCACCAGGTCGCCCAGGTGCATCTCCTCGCCGCCGCGCACCACCGCGAGCTGCTCCCGGGGCACGCCCAGGGCCAGCGCCAGGTGGTACCCGGTGAGGGTGGTGAACACCGTCGCACCGCGCGTGCGGGCCAGGTGGGGCACGTCGGCGAAGTGGTCCCAGTGGGTGTGCGTCACCAGGATCGAGTCGACGGCGCCCTGCGCCGTCCCGGCCGCGCCGAGGGCGGCGTCGAGCGCGGCGGCGTCGACCCGCAGCCGGGTGGTCGCGCGGAACGCCCCGGCCGCCAGGCCGGTGTCGAACCGCGTGACGTACGGGTCGAGCAGCACCGTGGTCGTGGGCGTGCGGATGCGCCAGCCGGAGGTGCCGAGCCAGGCGAACGTGGCGAAGCCGGTGGGGTTCGCGGCCCCGGACGGGCCGGCCGTGGTTCCCGGGCCGACGGCGGTGGCGGCTGCCGCCGGTGCCGTGCCCGGGACGGCGGTGCCGGCGAGACCGCCGAGCACGCCCAGGGCCGCCGTCCCGGCGCCGGTCATCAGGGTGCGGCGGCTGACGTGGCGGTGCGAGGTGGAGGGTGTCGTCATGCGGCACACCCTTCGCGAGGCCGCGGGCGAGAGTCAAAGAGTCTTGCCGACGTGACCCGAGTCGATCCTGATATGAGCCCCGTCTAGGCTCGGGCCGTGGACCTCCTGAAGCACCTGGGCTTCTTCGCGGCCGTCGCCGACGCCCGGCACTTCGGCAACGCCGCCGCCGACCTCGGCATGACCCAGCCGCCGCTGTCCCAGGGCATCCTCCGGCTGGAGCGGCACCTCGGCGTACGGCTCTTCGACCGCGACGCGCGCGGCGTCCGGATCACCGCCGCCGGGCGCCGGCTCCTGCCCGCCGCGCGCGAGCTGCTCGACGCCGCCGACGACCTCGTCGGCGCCGCGCGCGACCTCGCCCTGCCGGAGCAGGTCCGCCTCGGCATCGCCGCCGACCTGGAGGACGGCGTTCCCGGCCTGCTCCGGGCGCTCGCGGGCGACGCCGCCGTCGGCGGTGCTGCAGCTGATGTGCCCGGTGCGGCCGGCGCGGGCGGTGCTGGCGACGTGGGCGACGTGGCCGGCGCTCTGGTGCCCACGGTGGCGGGCAGCGTCGAGCTCGTCGACCTGCTGCGGGACGGCCTGCTCGACGTCGCCGTCGTGCGGCACCCGGGCGTGCTCGACGGGCTGACGGCGGGCCCGGTGCTCGTGCTGCCGACCCGGCTGGTGGCCGCGGAGGCGACGGCGGGTGGCCGCGCCGAGGCCGGCGCCGGCCTCGCGCACCTCCGGCTGCCTGTGGCCGTCCCGTCCCGGCATCACCAGCCGCCCGCGCACGACCAGCTCGTCGACGCGCTGCGCCGCGCCGGGCACAGCGGCGCGGTGACCGAGGCGCGGGACGCCGCACAGCGCCGGGCGCTGGTCGCGGCGGGTGCGGCGGCCGGGCTCGTGCCCGCCACCGCGGAGGCGCCCGGCGACCCGTCGTGCCCGCCGCTGCGGCTGCGGGTCGCCGTGCCGCACGCCGCGCAGCGCAGGCCTGAGGTGGACCACGACGCGGTCGCCGCGGCGATCGAGCGGACACTGGGTGCGGGACCGGTCCGATGACGTCCCCCGACGCGTCCGCCGTCGTCGCGACCCTGCGCGACGTCGCGCGCGACGCGGGCGTCACGGCGCGGGTGCACGCGACCCGCCTGACCGGCCCGCCCGGCACGGTCACCCTGGACGACGCCGAGCCCGTCGCGATCGCCTCGCTCTACAAGCTGCCGCTCGCGCTGGTCTGGGCGGATCTCGTGGCGGCGGGCGACCTCGCCGCGGACCAGCCCGTGCGCCTCACGGCGGGCTCCCGCATGCCCGGCCCCACGGGGGTGGCGATGCTGCTCGACGACGTGTCCCTGACCGCGCGCGACGCCGTGCGGCTGATGCTCGCGGTGTCCGACAACGCGTGCGGCGACGCCCTCCTGGCCCTGGTCGGCCGCACCCGCGTGCACGAGCACCTGGCGGAGCTGGACCTCCCGGCGACCCTGGTGCGGCAGGGCTCGGCGGAGGAGACGCGCGCCGTGCTGCGCGACACCGGCACCGCCGACTGGGTGGCCGCCCAGCGGGCGCTCGCCGACCCGGACCGGGCCGCGGAGACGTCGCAGTACGACCCGGCATACGCGAGCTCCGCGACGGCGGCGCAGGTCGGCGAGGTGCTGCGCCTCCTGTGGTCGCGCACCGGCCCGGACCACGACCTGGTGCGGGACGCCCTGGCCCGCCAGGCGTGGCGGCACCGGGTGGGCAGCGGGTTCCCGCACGACGACGTCGCGCTGCTCGGCAAGACCGGCACCCTCGGGCGGCTGCGGCACGAGGCCGCCGTCGTCCGGTTCCCGCACGAGCACCCCGTGGGCGTGGTGGTGCTGACCCGGGCCGCGCGGCCGGAGCGGCACCTGCCGCGGGTGGACGCCGCGATCGGCGAGCTGGCTCGGCTCGCCGTCGGGCCGCTGCGGCTGCCCGACGACGCCTGACCGCTCCGGGCGACCGGTGGCGCGCGGCCCGTGGCGTGCGGCCCGTGGTGCGCCCCGGCGTCAGCCCTCGGCGTCCTGGCGGCGCTCGTGGGTCAGGAGCGTGATCACCACGGCCACGACGACGCCGACCAGCGTGTCGACGGCGCGGTCGCTGACCAGACCGGCCACGGGGACGGGGTGCGCCAGGTGGGTCATGGACAGGGCGAGCGGCGTGATGAACAGCATCGCGACGGCGTAGTTGCGGCCCACGTACAGCTCGGCGCCGGCCTGCAGCAGCGCGGCGACCGCGATGACCACGAGCGGCGGCGGCCCCGCCGTCAGCAGCGCCCACGCGAGGAGCACGCCCACCAGGGTGCCCGCGAGCCGCTGCGCGGCACGCACGATCGCCCCGGAGGCGTCGGGGGCCGACATCGGCACCACGGCGGCGACCATCGCCCAGTACGGGTGCCCGACGGCGGTGGCGATCGCGCCCGCGACGGCCACGCCGGCGGCGTACCGCACGAGGTAGTGCGAGAGCGTCCACTCCGGGCCGGTGGCAGTACGGCCGGTGGCAGTACGGGCGGCGGCGCCGGCCGCGCCGGTGACGACGGCCGCCGGGCCCGGCTCGAACCGCGCGAAGGCCGCGGTCAGCGCGAGCGCGAACAGCACGGCGGCCACGGCTACGGCCAGGGCGACGACGAGGCTGCCCGCACCGGCGGGTACCGAGGAGCAGGCCCCCAGCGCGAAGACGGGGAACAGCGGCCCGGGCGGGTGCCAGCGCAGCCGGTGCGACACGATCGCCACGCCCGTGGCCCACAGCGCCGCGACGGGCACGACGACCCACCCGATGCCGGGGACGGCGGAGGCCAGGACGGCGATCAGCGTGCCGACCAGCACCGACGCGACCAGCACGGCCCCCGCCTGAACCTGCATGACCAGACGCGGCCGGATCGGCACGGTGCGGCCGAACAGGCTGGTGAACGCACCGAACGTCGCGTACAGGGACCACTCCAGGTGGCCCGTCGTCCAGAGCACCAGCATCGGCACGGCCACCGACGCGGCGGCCCGCAGCGCCACGGGCAGCTCCCCGCCGTACGGTCCCACGTGCAGCATCCGGCGCAGGTGGGGGAGCGGGGAGCGGGAGTTCATGACCTTTGCATCTTCCCACGCGAGCAGGTGGGGATAACCCACCGCGCAGCACGGAGGACAGCCGGTTGGTTCGCCGATCGTTCGCTGACCAGCATGGACGCATGACCGAAACCGCACCGCACACGTTGCTCACAGGCCGGTCGCTCCGGACGTCCGCGGCCGGCGCGTTCGCGCTCGCCGTCGCGGCGGGGATCGCCGAGGCCGTCGTCGCCGTCACCTCGATCGTGGCGCAGCAAGGGGCCGACGGCGCCCTGCTGGCGCAGGTGGGGCTGCGCGGCCTGATCTTCGCCGCGGCCCTGACCTGCGCCTGGCACCTGGCCCGCGGACGCCGCTGGGCGTGGTGGGCCCTCCTGCTCGGCCTCGGCGTGGTGGGCCTCGCCTCCATGCTGCTGCCCATGGCAGCGCTGCTGGCCGACGGTGCCTCCTGGTCCGCCGCCCTGGGCGGCGACACCTCGCTGGTCTTCCCCGTCGTCCGGGCGCTGCACGTGCTGTTCGTGCTGGCCGGGGTCACGCTGATGGTGCACCCGGCGGTCCGCGCGAGCCTGGGCACCGGCCCCACCCGCCGAGCGGGATGACCATGCACCTGCTGCCAGAACCGGGCAGGTCCTGGCAGCAGGTGCATGGTCGTCGCGGCAGTCACCGCGGTGTGTTCACCGGGGCATGGTCAGCCGGCCGGCGTCGCGTCCGGCACCGGAGCCGTCGCCACGTCGAAGACGTGCATGATGCCGCGGTCGGTCGAGGCGGGCAGCACCACGGCGTCGACCCTCTTGGCCGGGTCCAGCGTCACCGGGCGCGTCGCGAACACCCGGAACGTGTCCGTGCCGGCCGTGCCGTTGCGGTTGTTGCGGCCCTGCACCTCGACCAGCGTGGTGTTGCCCGCGCCGGGGCCCGCCGCCCAGTCCGTCAGCTCGACCTCGACCGGCTGGCGCGTGCCGTCCGTGTACTCGACGTACGCCGTGCCGCGCGCGGGGCCGTTCGTGGCCAGCCCGAGGAACGAGACCGCCGCCGCCGGGGCGTCGTCGAGCTCGACCCGCTGACCGGCGACGATCCAGTTGTCCGGCTCGCCCACCCCGGCGTCGGGCCAGGTGAAGGTGACGCCCGTGTCCGCGCCGTCGACGCGCAGGGGCAGGCGCGCCCCCGGCGCGGCGCCCGCCGCCGTCAGACCCTCGCGCGACAGCGACCAGTCGCTCAGGTCCATCGACCCCAGGTTGCCGCGGCCGTCGGGCGAGGTGCCCACGTTGTTCCGGCCGTTCATCCCCTCCGTGTACGACGGCGGGACGTCGTCCGCACCGGTGCCCCACGTCCCCGGCTCGTCCGACAGCGTGAACCGCAGCGTGCCGCCCTTGCGGGCGAACGACGCGTCGACGACGGACGCGGTCTGCGCGCGGCCGTTCACGCGCAGGCCGGTCGTGTACCGGCGCTCGCTGCTCGCGCCGGGAGCGACGATCTCGTAGTCCCGGCGGCTGTCGGCGGCGTCGATCGTGATGCGCTCCCACAGCGGGGCGCTGACCACCAGGTCCGCCGTGCCGTAGACCACGGGGTAGATGCCCAGGTTGGCCCAGACGTACCAGGCGCTCAGGCCGCCCTGGTCGTCGTTGCCGGGCAGGCCCGTCGGCGTCGTGTCGTACAGCTCGTCGACGGCGCGGTGCAGCACGTCCGTGGTCTTGTGCGGCTTGCCGAGCCAGGTGTAGACCCACGGGGAGCTGAAGGACGGCTCGTTGCTGAGGTAGTTGCCGGTCTGGGTGTACGCGCCGGCGTCGAGGTCCGCCATGAGCACGTCGAGCGCCTGCTCGGCGGCCTGGGCCCCGCCCCGTGCGGTGACGAGCGTGCCGACGTTGTGCGGCACCATCCAGCCGTACTGGTACCCGGTGGACTGGTTGAACTGGCCGCGGCCCGCCCCGTCGTCGCGGACGCGCAGGTCGAACGACCGGTCGAAGCCCGTGCGCTCGCGGGGCCGGATGTGCTTGGTCACCGGGTCGAACACGTTCTGCCAGGACTGGGCGCGGACCATGAGCGCGTCGTGGGCCTCGTCGTCGCCGAGGCGCTGCGCGAGCTGCGCGATGGCGAAGTCCTCGATCGAGTACTCCAGCACACGAGCCGTGGCGAAGTTGCCCTTGCGGTTCTCGATCATGCCCGTGGCGAGGTACTGGTACGCGTCCGGGCGGGTGCTCGCGGTGCCCGGCAGGGACTGGGTCTGAAGGAGCGAGGCCAGCGCGGCCTCACGGTCGTAGTCCGTGGCGCCGAAGTCGTCCATCGCGGCCAGCGCGATCGGCAGCGAGTCGGCCGCCATGCGGGCCTGCACCAGGTTGTAGGTCGGGCCGTCGTACCAGGTGCCGGTCTGCTGGGCCATCAGCACGATCGACTGCGCGATGTCCTCCGCGACCCTCGGGAAGGTCATCGCCAGGAGCTGGGCGTGGCCGCGGTAGAAGTCCCAGCCGGCGAAGTTCACGTAGAGGTGCCGGCCCTTCTCGACGCGACGCACCGTGCCGTCGTAGCCGACGTACTGCCCGTTGACGTCCTCGAAGACGTTCGGCTGCTGCAGCACGTGGTACAGCGCCGTGTAGAGCTTGGTGCGCTCGGCGTCGGTGTCGGTGCCCGCGTCGGGGCCGTCGCCGCCGTCCACCTCGATGGTGCCGAGCGCGTCGCGCCAGTCGTTCCGGGCGGCGGCGCGGACGGCGTCGAAGCTCTTGTCCCGCACCTCGGTGACGCGGTTGAGCGCCGCGTTCTCGACGCTCGTGTAGCTCAGGCCGATGCGGGCCGTCACGGTGCTGCCCGGCTCGAAGCCGAGGTAGGCGCCCGTGCCGTGCTTGGCCGTGGTGCCGGTCGCGTGGTCCTGGCCGGGCGTGACCGCGCCGTCGCCCCACACGCCGTGGGCCTTGATCGGGCGGTCGAACGTCGCCGAGAAGTGCACCGTGTAGTACGTGCCCTGGTTGCAGACGGCGCCCGCGGTGACCGTGCCGGTCACGGTGCGGCGCTGCGCGTCGACGGTGACCTCGCTGGCGCGGATCGAGTTGTTCGAGCCGGCGACGTCGAGCAGGAGGGTCGCACCGGCGGCGTCCTCGGGGAACTCGAAGCGGCTGACGGCGGTGCGCTGGGTCGCGGTGAGCTGCGTGGTCACGTCGTTGCCGGTGGTGACCTCGTAGAACCCGGGCTCGGCGCGCTCGTCGTCGTGGCTGAACGGGAGGTAGTAGTCCCGGATGCTCGCCGCCGGGTCCGTCGGCAGCCCGCCGTCGGGCAGAGCGCCCGTGAACGGCAGGACCGGGAAGTCGAAGCCGCCGTAGTTGCCCGTGCAGCCCGTACCCGAGAGCCGGGTCATGCCGAAGCCGCGGATGCGGTCGGCGGTGTACTCGTACCCGCCCTTCTCGCCGTTGCTGCCCTCGCGGTAGGTCGTGGGGCTGGACTGCACCAGGCCGAACGGCGCGGTCGCGCCCGGGAACGTGTTCCCGTAGGCGTCGTTGCTCTTGTTCTCCGTCGTGTCGAGCTCGGTGCCGATGAACTGGTCCACGGCGTCGAACGGGGAGAGCTCACGGGAGTGCGTGGTCGTCTGCTGGGCCTGCACGGCCGGTGCCTGCTCGGCCGCGGCGGGCTGGGCCGCGGCGGACAGCGTGGCGGCGGGGGTGAGCGCGAGGAGCGTCACCACCCCCGCCGCGAGGGCTGCCCGGGTGCCGGCGGGACGGGTGCCGACCGTCCGGGCGCCGGCGGGACGGGTGGGGCGCGGTGCTGGGCGCCACCTGGATGAGGACATGACTTGTTCCTGACGTGTCCGGGGAAGGGTCGGCTCAGTGTGTTGGCCGAGGTCTTCGTCCAGGTGAGCGCCGTACGGCCGCCGGGTGAACGGGCCGTGGCGGCCGGGGTACCCCGGGCGGCGGCCGCGCTGCCGCGGGTTGCGGCCCGGCTACCGCCGCAGGAAGTCGGTCACGGCCGCGAGGAACTCGTCCGGGGCCTCGTCGTGCACCATGTGGCCCACGCGGATCTCGACGAGCCGGCCGTGGGACACGCGCGAGGTGAACTCCGCGAGGTCCGCCTGGTCCACGTTGCTCGTGGGGCCGCCCGCGACGACGAGCACGGGCGCATCGATCCGCAGCGCGTCGTCCCACCAGGCCGGGTCGGGGTCGCTCCGCTGGGCGCGCAGCGCGTTGACGAGCGGCCAGTCGAACGGGACGGGGTGGTCCGGCTCGTCGAACGGCTCGAACCGCGGACCGCCGGGCCGCGGCGGGGTGGCGTCCTCGAGGACGAGCCGGGTGACGGGGGCCGGGGTCGGCTGGGCGGTGGCCGGTGCGGTGGCCGTCGCGGTGGCGTTCAGGGCGGTGGTGACCAGCGCCGCGGTGACGGCGCCCATCGAGTGCCCGACGATCGCGAGGCCGCCCGGTGCGGTCACGCCGAGCGCCGCGCAGAACGCGAGCGTGTCGGCCGTCATCAGCTCGTACGAGTACTGTCCGGGCCGGTCGCTGTCGCCGTGGCCCCGGGCGTCCGGGGCCAGGACGCGGTAGCCGAGCGCCGCGAGGTCGTCGAGCAAGGGCTCCCAGGACAGCGAGCTCTCGCCGAGGGCGTGCAGCAGGAGCAGCACGGGGGCGACGGGGTCGCCGGCCTCGCGGTAGGCGAGGCGCAGGGGAGCGTCGTCGGCCGGCGCGGTGCCGGTGGGCATGGTGCTGGTGGGCATGGTGCTGGTGGGCATGGTGCTGGTGGGCGCGACGTCGTCGTCGGGCCGGAGGGGTGCGTGCTGGATGTCGACGTGGTGGACCGGGTGCTGTGCTGCGGTGGTCATTGGCGCAAGTATGCCGAGCCGGGGACCGGCCGTTGACCAGCGGGAACAAGCGGCGGCGAAAATCCGCTGACCGCGTACGGGTCCGGCCGTTACGGTCGGGCGTCGCTGACGCACCGGACGGAGGTGAGACGCGTGAGCAGCAACAAGAAGAACCGCACCCGGCACAAGCACGCGCTCCCGGCCGAGGCCGTGCGGGAGCGCGCCGAGCACGCCCGCTCGGGCGCGGCCGGCGTGCATGTCGACCAGCGGGCCCGGGCCTACCGCACCGGCGCCACCAACCGCGTGGGCTCCCGCTCGGCACGAGTGCGCGCCGCGATCCGCGCCGACCAGCGCTGACCTGACGTACCCGGGCTGGACCGGACCGCACACGTGCCCGGCTCCGGCACTGCGATCCGAAGTGCGCTTCTGCCCAGTCATCGGGCACGAAACACAGCTGGTTCCGGGCCCGATGACTGGGCAGAAGCGCACCTCCGCACCCCGGGCCCCGCGCCCGGGCTCCCGCGCATTCAGCCGACGGCGGTCAGCGGGTACCGACGCCGGTCAGTGGTGGTGGTGCTCCGTCGTCGTCACCGGTGTCGCGCCCGGGCGGGTCCACTGGATCGCCGGGCGGCCGCCGGTCCAGCTGTTCCCGACGCCGTCCTCGTGGGTGCGCCAGAACCAGCCCGGCCCCTTGCCCTCCGGCCAGCCCTCGGGGGAGTCCTGCCACGACTCCAGCCGGCCGCGCGCCGTCATGTCGAGCAGCGCGAGTGCCGGCATGGTCGCCTCCGCCCCGCGCCCTGTGACGGAGTTGGTGAGGTAGACGCGGTCGCCCTGCCGCAGGAAGCACACCCAGGTGCCGAACTCGCCGCCGCCCAGCACATCCTCCGCAGTCTCCAGCACCGAGTACCAGTGCTCCGGGTACCCCATGAACTCGACGAACGGCGCGAGCTCCGCGTACGGCGCCTTCGCGAGCACCGCGAACGAGACGCCCCGCGCGTTCAGGTACGCCGGGTTCTGCACCGCCCAGTAGGTCAGCGTGCAGCCCTCGCACTGGTTCTCGAACGGCTCGCCCGGGTGCCACATGTGCTTGTAGACGATCAGCTCCTCGCGGCCCTGGAACAGGTCCAGCAGCGTGGTGGGCCCGTCCCGTCCGACGACAACGGCGCCCGCGTCGACCTCCGTCATCGGCAGCCGGCGCCGCGCCGCCGCGATCGCGTCGCCCTCGTGCGTGTGCGCCTTCTCCCGCACCAGCAGCTCGTCGCGCGCGGCCTGCCAGGCCGCGCGGTCGACGACGGGCGGCGCCGCAGGACTGGCGGCCTCGTCGGGCTGGGGGTGCTGCTCGGAGTGGTGCTCATGTGTCGTGGTCATGTGCTCTCCTGGGTCGACGGGTTGCTCGGCGTGCGGGACGACGCCTTCTCCACGTACCGACGACCGGCCACGCCGAAGCTCATCGGCCGGGCATCCATGAGGACGACGAACGGGCCCCGCCGAGCACGACACCCGCCGACCACGACACCCTGTCGAGTACGACACCCGCCGACCACGACACCTGCCGAGCACGACACCTGCCGAGCACGACCGTGCCCGGAACCACCCCCGCCGACAGCTGAGTCCGGGAGTCGGCGGGTCACCGGCTACCGGAGGCGCTGTCCGCTGGTTCCGACCGTCTCGCGCCCCGACGTCGGCACCTTCCTGGGCGGTCGGCAGTCTGCATCGAGGTCGGCACAGGCCTGTGCCGACCTCGATGCAGACTGCCGACTTTGTGCGGCAAACTGCCGACGCCGGAGGAACTGCCGACCTCGGAGCTGGCTGCCCACGTCGGAGGAAACTGCCCACGTCGGAGGGAACTGCCGACGCCGGCGACGGCTCGGCTTACCGCAGCGCCGCCGAGACGATCTCCAGGGCCTCGGCCCGGCTGATGCCCAGGGCGCGGGTCGTCTCCGCGTACTGCGCCGCGGCGTCCTGGGCCAGGGCGAGGCGCTGGTTGCCGGCCGCGCTGACGAATGTCCCGGCACGACCGCGGGTCTCGACGAGCCCGGCCGCCTCCAGCTCGCGGTACGCGCGGGCCACGGTGTTCACGGCGATCCCGAGGTCGGCGGCCAGGGCCCGGACGGTCGGGAGCCGGGCGCCGACGGGCAGCGTCCGGTCCGCCATCTGCTGGGCGAGCGAGGTGCGCACCTGCTCGTACGGCGGGACGGAGGACTCGGCGTCGATGCTGATCACGCTCGCCACAGTACAAGCGCGACCCGCGCCGGACCGGCCAGGACGCGCCCCACAAGCCGCCCCCACACGCCGCCCCACGCGACGAGGCCACGCCCGCCACGCCCGCCATGCCGGCCCGAGCGCAGCCAGCCGGCTCACGCCCACGCCCCTCACACCACGCAGAGCTCGTTTCCCTCCGGGTCGCGCACCGTGACGTGGTCCAGGCCCGCCGGCCCGGGGACCTCCCACGCGATCGTGCCGCCTGCCGCGACCAGCTCGGCGACCTTGGCGCGGATGCGCTCCTCGCGCACCTGGGGCTTGACGTCGCGTCCGCCCGAGACCTGCAGGTCCACGTGCACGCGGTTCTTGACCGTCTTGGGCTCGGGCACCCTGAGGAACGACACGGACGGCAGCCGGCCCTCGGGGTCGGCGAGGTAGGCGACGTCGTGCCACTCCTCCTCGGGCACGCCCTGGGCGGCCAGCCAGTCCTCCCACGAGCCCCAGCCCGCGGGCGGCGGCCGCTCGCCGTACCCGAGCGCGAGCATCCAGAACGGGGCGACGGCGCGGACGTCGGCGCAGTCGATCGTGAGGGACCAGGCGGTGGTCATACCTGCACGCTAAGGGGTCGCCTCGCCTGCCGCACGGTGGTAGACATGACCGACATATACGGAACATGGCGCGAGGGGGAACCGTGGCTGAGACGTACGAGATCAAGGGTGAGGGCGGCGTCGTGCTGGAGGTGCTCGGGCCGGACGACGAGCCGCAGGGCGAGGTGACCGAGCCCTGGACGGCTCCGGAACCGACCGAGCCGCTCGAGACCCCCGAACCCACCACGACCCCCGAACCGGCCGAGCCGACCGTCGAGCCCACCGCCACGGTGAGCATCGCGACCCGCGCGTCCTGGGGCGCCCGCTACCCCGACGGGGACCTGACGCTGACCGGCCCCGCCGTCGAGGTGTGGGTGCACCACTCGGTCACCGCGCAGCTCTCGCCCGGCGCGAGCGTGGCCGCCGAGGCGGAGCAGATGCGCGCGCTGGAGAGCGTGGGCCAGACCCGGTTCGGCACCGGTATCTCGTACAACGTGGTGATCTTCCCCTCCGGCCGGGCCTACCAGGGCGTGAGCTGGAACCGCCGCGGCACCCATACCGGCGGGCGCAACAGCACCTCCCGGTCCATCTGCTTCGCCGGCAACTACGAGACCAACAACCCCACCGCCGCCCAGATCTCCACGGCCGCGGCCATCTACGGCTACGGCAAGGGCCGCTGGTGGACCCAGGGCGCGCCGCTCGGCGGCCACCGCGACGTCTCGCAGACCGCCTGCCCCGGGCGCAACCTCTATGCCCGGCTCGACGACATCCGCGCCGGCGAGGGGTCCACCCCGCCCAGCCCGGGGGACCCCGGCGGCCTGACCGTCGACGGCTTCTGGGGCTCGTCCACCACCCGCCGCCTCCAGCAGGAGCTCGGCACCACGGTCGACGGCGTCGTCTCGTCCCAGAGCGTCGCCTGGCGCGACGTCAACCCGGGCCTGACCACCGGCTGGCGCTGGGTCTCCGACGCCCAGGGCTCCCGCGTCATCGCCGCCCTGCAGCGCAAGATCGGCATGCCCGCGGACCAGCGCGACGGCAAGATCGGCCCGCAGACCATCCGCGCCCTCCAGCGCTACCTCGGCACCCCGGTCGACGGCGTCGTCTCGCGTGAGTCCCGCGCGGTCATGGCCCTGCAGCGGCGCCTCAACCAGGGCCGCGTCTGACGGCGCCGGGTCCGGCCCGGCCCCGTCCGACGGCGGCCGGTCCGGCTCGGCACCGCAGGTCACCGACCCCGCCCGCCTGATCGCGGCTAGTCTCGCGTCCATGACCGACGCCGCCCAGCGCCCCGCACCCGACCAGCCCGCCGCCCGCCCTGCGCCCGACCCGATCCCGCTCGGCACCGCACCCCGGCCCGCCGCCGGCGTCGACCTGGAGGCCCGGATCCGCGCGACGCTCGCGGACGAGGTCGGCGGCCAGGCCGTGGGGCTGGACCGCGCGACGGTCACCGCGCAGCTCGACGGCGCGGACATCGCCTCCGCCGTCATCGACCTGTCGGGCGTCGTCGTCCGCCTGCCGGAGGCCCCGGCGCAGCCCGCCCAGCCCGGCCACCCCGCCCAGCCCGGCTACCCCGCCCAGCCCGCGTCCGCCGCGAAGCGCTGGCACCCCGAGGTGGTCCGCCGCGAGCCCGGCACGCTGCGCCACCTGCGCGTGGACGCGCACCAGCTCGTCGCGGTGGACCTGCCCGTGGACATCACCGCGGAGCTCACGAACCTGCGGTTCGACTGGGTCGAGGGCTCCGACGGCCGCGTCGGCATCCAGCCCGTCGAGCCCAGCGCCGACCACCCGGTCTCCGGCCACGCCCGGATCGCGGTCGACAAGGCGGGCCTGGTCGCGACGGCCCGCGGGGTGCTCACCGTCGTGCTGCTGCAGCAGGGCATCACGCTGACCGGCCTGGACCTCGACGTGGTCTCGCGGGGGCCGCGCGCGGCGACGCTCCGGGTGGACGCCGCGATCAAGAAGGGGGTGTTCCTCTCGGCGCGGGTGCAGGCCACGGCGTCGGTCAGCATCGACGAGAACATGGTGCTCGCCGTGCGCGACGTGCAGCTCGGCAGCGGCAACCCGCTGGTCGCCGCGCTGCTGGGGACGATCCGCGGCAAGGTCGAGGCCGCCACCAGCCGGGACGTCGACCTCGCCGAGAAGCTGCCCGACGGCGTCCGCCTGGCCGACGTCCGCCTGGACGTGGGCCGCGAGATCGTGGTCAGCGCCCGCCTCGCGTAACCACGCCGACGCCGTCGCGCGGCCCCGGCCGAGGTAGTTTGGGCGCATGTCCGTCAGCGCGCAGACCGGTTCGTCCACCAGGCCCGGGAGCACCACCGGCACACGCGGTGGCTACGCCAAGGGCCGCGCGACGCAGCAGGAGATCATCCGCACGGCGATCCTCGTGTTCGCCGACGTCGGCTTCCACGGCGCGTCCCTGCGCGACATCGCGGCCCGGGTGGGCATCTCCCACCCGGGCCTGCTGCACCACTTCCCCAACAAGGCCGCCCTGCTGGAGGCCGTGCTGGAGTACCGCGACGCCGTGGACGAGCAGTCCTTCCAGGAGGACGTCGAGCGCGGCTCCGACTACTTCGAGGCCCTGCTGAACCTCGTGGAGCGCAACCGGCTGCGCCGTCCGCTCGTCGAGCTGTTCGCCGGGCTGTCCACGGAGGCGACCTCGCCGGACCACCCGGCGCACGAGTACTTCCGGCGCCGGTACGCGCGCGTGCTGGGCGAGCAGTCCCAGCTCCTCCGGGAGCGGGCCGCACGGGGCGGCCTCGCTCCCGGGGTGGACCCGGACCAGGCGGCGCGCACGGTGGTGGCGCTCATGGACGGTCTCCAGATCCAGTGGCTCTTCTCCCTGGAACGGCCGGGCGCTGAGCGGGTCGACATGGCCGCCGACCTGCGCGGCTACCTGAACCTGATCCTGCGCTGACCGCGCCCGGCGTGCGCCGGGCGCTCAGCCGTTGGCCTCCGCCAGCAGCGCCGTCAGGCCGTCCCGGTCGAACCCGCCCATGCCGAAGTCGGCCACGACGGTCAGTGGCATGTCGCCGATCATCCCGAGCATGTCCTCGGCCACGGCGCCGCCGTGCACGAGCGCCTGGATGCGCGGCCCGACGACGGGGTGCGCCATCGCCTCGGCCACCGTGGACAGCGGTTCAAGCGGCAGGCGCACGTCCTCGCCGTCGACGACGACGGTGACCGAGCCGCGCAGGTCGCGCGACGACGCGCCCACGGAGACGACGAACTCGCCGCCCTCGACCACCCAGCGGCGCAGCACGGGGTGCCAGTAGGCCAGGTCGCGGCCCGTGAGGTCGAACGTGAGCTCGCGCGACTCGCCCGGCGCGAGGTCGACCTTGGCGAACGCCTTGAGCTCGCGCTCCGGCCGCTGCACCTGGGACTCCGGGTCGCCGACGTACACCTGCACCACCTCGGCGCCCGGCCGGTCACCCGTGTTGGCGACGGTCACGCGCACGCGGACCGCGGCGGCGTCCGACCCGGTCTCGTCCGCCGCGGACGCCGGGCGCAGCACCTCGGCGGCCACGCCGTCGTAGGCGAACGTGGTGTACGACAGGCCGTGGCCGAACGGGTAGGCGACGTCCGCCTGCCGCGCGTCGTACCAGCGGTAGCCCACCAGCAGACCCTCGCCGTAGCGCACGTGCCCCAGCTCGCCGGGGAAGTTGCCGTAGGACGGGTTGTCCGCCAGCCGCAGCGGGATCGTCTCGGCCAGGCGCCCGGCCGGGTTCAGCGCCCCGAGCAGCACGTCGACGACGGCGGAGCCGCCGGCCTGGCCGCCCAGCCAGCCCTCGACCACGGCGGGAGCGAGGTGCCGCCAGGACGCGACCGAGACGGCCGAGCCGTTCGCCAGCACCACCACGACCCGGGCGTTGACCGCGGCGACGGCCTCCAGCAGCGCGACCTGCGCGGCGGGCAGGTCCATGTGCGCGCGGTCGAAGCCCTCCGACTCGTAGGAGGCGGGCAGCCCCAGGAACACCAGCACGGTCCCGGCGGCGCGGGCCACCTCGACGGCCTCGGCCAGCAGGGCCGCCGCGTCCGTGCCGGAGCCGGCGTCCGCGCCGTCGACCGTGTACCCGGCGGCGAACGGCACCTCGGTGCCCGTCGCGGTGCGCAGCGCGGACAGCGCGTCGTCGAGCCGCGTGGGGTTGACCTGCGAGGACCCGGCGCCCTGGTAGCGCGGCGTGCGGGCCAGCTCGCCGACCACGGCGACGCCGTCGGCCGAGGCGAGAGGCAGCAGCGGGGCCTCGTCCACCGGGTCGTTCTTCAGGAGCACGGTGCCCGCGGCCGCGGCCTCACGTGCCAGGGTGTGGTGGGCGTCGACGTCGAAGCCCTCGGCCCCTGAGCCGGCGCGAGCGGCGGCCGCGGCGTCCAGAGCGGGCAGTGCGCGCGCCACCATCCGCAGCACGCGGCGCGCCGCGACGTCGACCACGGCCTCGTCGAGCTCGCCGGCGCGCACCGCGGCGACCACCTCGGCGTCGGTCCGGCCGCCCGAGGCGGGCATCTCCAGGTCGAGCCCGGCGGCGACGGCGGCGACACGGTCGCGCACCGCGCCCCAGTCGGACACGACGAGTCCTTCGAAGCCCCACTCGTCGCGCAGCACCTCGGTGAGCAGCCAGTGGTTCTGCGACGCGTAGACGTCGTTGATCTTGTTGTACGAGCACATCACGGTCCACGGCTGCGCCCGCTTGACCACGCGCTCGAACCCGGGCAGGTAGATCTCGCGCAGGGTGCGCTCGTCCACGTCGGCCGAGACGCGCATGCGGTCGGCCTCCTGGTTGTTGGCCGCGAAGTGCTTGAGCGAGGTGCCGACGCCCTGGGACTGGATGCCGGCCACGAGCGCGGTGCCGAGCTCGCCTGAGATCACCGGGTCCTCGGACAGGTACTCGAAGTTGCGCCCGTTCAGCGGCGAGCGCTTGATGTTGATGCCGGGGCCCAGCAGCACGGCGACGTCGTTGGCGCGGGTCTCGCGGCCCAGCGCCTCGCCGACCCGGCGCAGCAGCGCGGGATCCCACGTGGAGCCGAGGGTGGCCGCGGGCGGGAAGCAGGTGGCGGGCACGGAGGTCCCGAGCCCCAGGTGGTCGGGCGTCTCGGCCTGCTTGCGCAGCCCGTGCGGGCCGTCGGTGACCATGACGCCGGGTACGGCCACGCCGTCCCGGTCGACCGGCTGCGTGGTCCAGAAGTCCAGGCCCGACAGGAGCGACGCCTTCTCCTCGAGCGTGAGGGCGGCGAGCGCGCGTTCGACGTCGAACGCGCGGCCGGCCGTCGTGGCCGTGTCCTGCCCTGTAGCGCCCGATCCTGCGGCTGCCGGCGCCTCGGTGGTCTCCTCGATGGTCATGTGTGCACTCCTTGGGCTGGGCTGTTGCGCTGCAAACCTACCGGGTGGTAGAAATTCAAAAACTACCACCTGGTAGGCCGACGTCGACAGCGGCCCGCCGGGCGCCCGACCAGCCGGGGCAGTGCTGCCCCACTCAGGAGAGACCATGGCAACCCTCGACTCGCCTCCCGCGCCCCAGGACCCGGTGGCCGCGGCACCGCGCGCGGCCCAGCCCCCGACGCAGGACCCGGTGCAGCCCCGGGCCGGCGGCACCGGCCTCGTCCTCGCCTACGTGGCAGCGTTCTTCGCGCTCTACGTGGCGCTCCTGACCCCGGTGATCAGCACCCTCGCGCTGCGAGTCAGCGCCCTGTCGACCCCCGGGTCGCGGGCGGGCGACCTGGCGCTGGTCACCGGCGTCGGCGCGTTCTTCGCGTTCGTGGCCAACCCGCTCGCGGGCGCCCTGTCCGACCGCACCACCTCCCGCCTCGGCATGCGCCGCCCGTGGCTGCTGTGGGGTGTGCTGCTCGGCTCGGCCGGCATCGCGATCATCGCCGTCGCGCCGAACATCGCCGTGGTCGCGATCGGTTGGGCCGTCGCGCAGACGGCGTTCAACGGCACGCAGGCCGCCCTCCAGGCCCTGCTGCCGGACCAGGTCTCCGAGCGCCTGCGGGCCCGCGTCTCCGGCTGGCTCGGTATCGCGCAGAACCTCGCGCCGCTCGCCGGCATCGGCATCGCGGCCTGGCTGACGGCGGCCGGCGCCGGCTCGGCGTGGCTGTTCCTGCTGCCCACCGCGCTGGCGATCGTGGGCGTGCTCGCCCTGGTCGCCGTCCTCAAGGACCGCCGCCTGGACCCGGCCGACGTCGAGCCGTTCCACCTGGGCCGCTTCCTCGCGGGCTTCTGGGTCTCGCCGCGCAAGCACCCCGACTTCGGCTGGGCCTTCGCCGGGCGCTTCCTGCTGCTGTTCGGCTTCGCGCTGTACAACAGCTACCAGGTGTACTTCCTGCAGGACCGGTTCGGCATGGACGAGCCGACGGCGCTCGGCTGGCAGCTGCGCCTCATGGTGCTCCAGGCGGCCGTGCTGCTGCTGGCGGGCGCCGCGGGCGGCGCGCTGTCGGACCGCACCGGGCGCCGCAAGGTGTTCGTCATCGTCTCCACCGTGCTCGCGGGTGCGGGCCTGCTCGTCTTCGCGTTCGCCGGGGCGCCGAGCCACCTGTACCTCGGGGCCGCGCTGTTCGGCGCGGGCCTGGGGGCGTACTTCGCCGTCGACCTGGCGCTCGTGACGGACGTGCTGCCCAACCGGGAGACGGAGGCCGCCAAGAACATGGGCGTGTTCAACATCGCCAACGCCCTGCCGCAGTCGCTCGCGCCGGCCCTCGCGCCCGCGCTGCTGGCGATCGGGCCGGCGTCCGGGGCGGGCGGCAACTACACGTCGCTGTTCCTGGTGGGCGCGCTGGTGGTCGTGGTCGGCGCCGTGAGCACCATGTTCATCCGGGGTGCGCGATGACGGCGACCGCGGCGGGCCGCACGGCACTGCCCGAGCCGGCGACCGAGCCGTCGTCCGGAACAGCGCCGTACCGCGACCCCGCGCTGCCCGTCGCCGAGCGGGTCGCCGACCTGCTGGGCCGGATGACCCTGGCCGAGAAGGCCGGGCAGATGTTCCAGACCATGGCCGAGGTGGGCCCCGGCGGGACGCTCGCCGACGAGCCGTCCGACCACGGCATGCCCGGCACGTCCGAGCTCGTGGTGGGACGCCACCTGACGCACCTCAACGTGCTCGCCGCGCCGCCGACCGCCCGCGAGTTCGCCGCCTGGCACAACCGGCTCCAGCGCCTGGCCGCCGGGACGCGGCTGGGCATCCCCGTGACGGTGGCCTCCGACCCGCGGCACGGCTTCACGGACAACCCGGGCGCGGCCCTGCTGTCGGGGCCGTTCTCGCAGTGGCCCGAGACGCTGGGCCTGGCCGCGACCCGCGACGAGCGGCTCGTGGAGGAGCACGCCGACGCCGCGCGCCAGGAGTACCTCGCCGTCGGCATCCGCACGGCGCTGCACCCGCAGGTGGACCTCGTGACCGAGCCCCGCTGGGCGCGGGGCGGGGGCACGTTCGGCGAGGACGCCGACCTCACCGGGCGCCTGGGCGCCGCCTATGTGCGCGGCCTCCAGGCCGGGGGCGACGTCGCGCGCGCAGCGGGCCTGGACGGCGCGTTCGGGCCCGACAGCGTGTCCACCATGACCAAGCACTTCCCGGGCGGCGGCCCGCAGCTCGACGGCGAGGACCCGCACTTCGCGTACGGCCGCGAGCAGGTCTACCCGGGCGGCCGGTTCGACCTGCACCTGGAGCCGTTCCGGGCGCTGCTCGCCGCCGGGACGCGGCAGATGATGCCGTACTACGGCATGCCGGTGGGTCTCCGGGCCGACCTCGGCGCCGGGCCGGAGGACGTCGAGCAGGTCGGGTTCGGCTTCAACCGGGGCGTGCTGACCCGGCTGCTGCGCGAGCACCTCGGATTCGACGGCATCATCTGCACCGACTGGGGCCTGGTGACCGACGTCGAGATGTTCGGCCTCCCGTTCCCCGCCCGTGCCTGGGGCGTGGAGCACCTCAGCCCGCTGGAGCGCGTGGCGAAGATCCTGGACGCCGGCGCCGACCAGCTCGGCGGCGAGGCCTGCCCGGAGCACGTGATCGAGCTCGTGGAGTCCGGCCACGTGCCGGAGGAGCGCGTCGACGCGTCGGTGCGGCGGCTGCTGGCCGAGAAGTTCGAGCTCGGCCTGTTCGACGAGCGCCGGTACGTCGACGAGGACGCCGCGGCCGTCGTCGTCGGCCGCGCGGACCTGGTCGCCGCGGGGCGGCGGGCACAGTCCCGGTCGGTGACGGTGCTGCGCCATGCGGACGGCGGCGCTGGCGCGGGTGGTGCGGGCGGCGCGGGCGCGGACGACGCGGGTGGCGCCGGTGCGGACGGCGTGGGTGGCGTCGGCGCGGGTGGTGCGGACGGCGCCGGCGCGGGCGCGGACGGCGTCGGCGGGGGAGCGGGTGGCGCGGGAAGGAGCAGCGCGGCGCGCCTGCCCCTCGCGCCCGGACTGCGCCTGTACGCGGAGGGTGTGCCCGACGGCGAGATCGCCGGGTTCCGCCGTGTGGGCTCGCCGGCCGAGGCCGACGTGGCGCTGTTGCGCCTCGACCCGCCGTTCGAGGAGCGCGGCCCGGGCTTCGAGAGCTTCTTCCACGCGGGGTCGCTCGAGCTCGCCGACGACGTCGTGGCCCACGTCGCCGAGGTCGCCGCCGTCGTGCCGACCGTGGTGGACGTGCACCTGGACCGCCCGGCGGTCCTGACGCCGCTGGTGGAGCTGCCCGGCACGACCACGCTCGTCGTCACGTTCGGCGTCAGCACCCCGGCGCTGCTCGACGCGCTCACCGGGGCGGTCCCGCCCGAGGGCCGGCTGCCGTTCGACCTGCCCCGGTCGACCGCGGTGGTCGAGCGGTCCCGCAGCGACGTCCCGTTCGACACGGCGGACCCGCTGTTCCGCTTCGGCGCGGGCGAGGGGCTGGCCGCGGAGGGCAGCGCGGTGGCGTGATGCGGGCGGCGTGGTCGCTGCGCGGTGCGACGCGGCGTGGTGTGACGCGGGCGGCGTGGTCGCTGTGTGGCGCGGGGCGGCCTGGTGTGACGCGGGGTGGTGTGAGGCGAGCGGCGTGGTCGCTGTGTGGCGTGGGGCGGAGACCCGGCGCGGGGCGGGTGATCCGGTGCCGGGCCGGTGACCTCGCCCAGCGGTAACCCTCAACCTCGGCCTCAGGCTGAGCCGCGGCCAACCTTCAAGGTCAAGTTGAAGCTGAGGCCGGTGCTCGGCGAGCGCTCTACATCGGGTGGTCGGCAGAAGGTCAGGTGGTCGGCAGCTCGAACTGCCGACCACCTGACTTTCTACCGACCGTCTGACGTCTTACCGACCACGACGCCGGGGCCCGCATCGTCCGGCCCCCGGTGTTGACCACAGCAGTTCCTGCCACGCGGGCCCTCCTTCTGGCAGAAACCGCTGTGGTCAACACCGCGGGCGGGGCTGCTGGCAGGAAATGCTGTGGTCAACACGGCCCAGCCCGTCGTCAGAACGGGTTGTCGACGTACGTGCGGTTGAGGGGTTCCGGGATGCGGAAGTAGCTCGCCGACAGGCCCGCCGGGTCCGTCGCCAGGGCACCGCGGCCGGGGACGTCGTCGCCGTCGTCCCAGCCCCACGGCGCGTTCGCCGAGTTCTGCGTGCACGAGATACCGCCGTCGCCGCAGCTACCGGAGGCGTCACCCGCGAACGTGCCCGCGCTCGCGAAGAGCTGGGTGTTGTCCCGCTGCGCCCACAGGCCGCCGGCGGCGTGGACGTCCACGAGACGGTAGGAGACGTCCCGGTCGTCCGGGTGCTCCGGCACCTCGGCGCGGCCGGCCGGGTAGTAGATCACGCCGTCGCCCTTGATGTCGTAGCCCGGGCGCGCCTTGAGCCCGTGGCCCTTGGCCTCCTGGGCGGTGACCGGGTGGGCCAGGCCGTCGTGCGGGCTGGTCGCCGTCTGCAGCGTGCCGTCGATCGTCTCGGCGCCCGCGCCCCAGGTGCTGCCCTGCGGCGTGTACGAGTAGAAGTCGCTGTGCGCCACCGTGACGGCACCGCGCAGGACGCCGTAGGCCGAGCCGTCCTTCTGCACGGCGACCATGACGCCCTCGGCGTCGTTCTCGTGCTCCGTGTCGAAGATCGAGTCCGACCAGTCGCGCGGGTGGAAGAACATGTAGGTCACGAACCAGTGGGTCGACGTCTCCATGACGGAGTAGTAGGCGGTGGCGGCCAGCGGATAGCTGCCCGTGTTCTCCCAGTTGTTCCGCGCGTTCAGGTCGCCGTCGAAGTCGTAGGCGGCGAGGTAGTCCGAGCGGCCGCCCAGCGCGTTCGTGCCGGTCTGGTCCACGTCCTGGTAGTGGATCGGCGCCCAGCGCTGGGCCACGTCGGCGTCGCTCGCGGCCGACACCTCGGCGGCGCTCGCGGCGGGCCCCGCCGCCGCGAGCCCCAGGGCGACCACGGCCGCCGTCGTGCCGGCGGCCAGAGTGAATGTTCGTGCAGGTCCAGGCATCTGTTCCCTCGTCCCGGTCGGTGTGACAGGTGGGTGTTCGAGGGAAGACTTCACCCCGCGCGTTGCCGCAGGGCAACCGTGACATGGCAGTTCGATGACCAGTGCTCGCTGCGGCGCCTCCGGAACATCGGTCCGCGCACGAGTGTTGTCGATGAGGTAGACTGACTAGTCAGTCTACAAGGACCCATCACGAGAAGAGGAAACATCATGGCGACCAAGGTCGAGATCATCATCGACAACCTCGACGCACCCGATGCCTTCGAGGCGGTCTGGCCGGAGGTGCTCGACAAGGCGCGGGCGCTGCCCGGGTTGCGGAGCCTGGAGTCGAGCCGGGTATGGCCCAAGGAGGACGGCACGCCGACGCCGGCCTTCCGTACCCTCGACCTCTACTTCGAGGGTTATGACGAGGCCTCGGCCGCCACGGCCTCGCCCGAGGGCGGCGCGTTCTTCGGTGCGGTGATCGAGGCGACCGGCGGCAAGATCACCGGCCTCTTCCTCGACGTGGAGCGCTAGGACTCCGCCGGCAGGTCCTCACCCAGCAGGTCCTCGGCCAGGCGCGCGGCCTGCCGGCGCAGGTCCGGCACCGACGTGCACTCCCACTCCAGCCCGCGCCGGGCCAGCCCCATGGTGCGCAGCCGCGGGTGGGCGACGCCGGCGGCGTCGACGAGCGCGGCGTCCGGCGTCAGGTCGAGGCCTGTGCCGAGCCGGTGGGGCCGCATCACGCCCCGCGCGACCAGCGCGTCCACCAGGGGGTTCCAGCCCGGCGAGGTCAGGGCCGGCAGCCCCGTGGCGCCCACCACGAGGTCGAACGCGGAGGTGTCCCGGCCCGGAGCGTCCACCCCGCCGAACACCGCCTCGACCGTGGAGACCGTGAGCACGCCGTCCTCGAGCAGCCCGTCCACGTGGGTGCGCATCGCGTGCGACATGCGGTGCCGCACGTTCTCCCACGAGCGCGCGTGCTCGCGCTGGAACGCCGCCTGCTCGTCGGCCGTCAGCCGGGACCAGGCGGGGTTGACCTGCGGGCGGACGGCGTCGATCACCGCGCGCCAGTCCCGGCCCGCCGCGCGCTCCGCGGCGACGCGCCGCCGCACCACGTCGACGGCGGCGTCGAGCGCCCCTGCCGTCGGGACGGCGCCGGCGAGCGTGCCGTCGAGCTCGACCTCCACGGCCGGCGGCAGCGGGTCCGCGGCGTGCGCCGCGGGCAGGGCGCCGCCCCGCGAGACCGCGGTGAACGTCGCGTCCGGCAGCAGCGGGTGCAGGTGCGCGACGACGTCGAGCGTGGTCAGGCCCGTGCCCACGACCAGCACCCGGCGAGCGCCCGCGGCCCGCTCGTCGAGGTCGGGCGACCACGGATCAGTGACGTACCGCTCGCCCCACGGCTCGTACTCGGGCAGTCGCACGGGAGGCGGGGTGCCGAGCGCGAGCACGGCGGCGTCGGCGCGCAGGACACCGCCGTCCGCCAGGGTGAGCGTGACTCCCGTCCCGCCGCCGTCTGCGCCGGTGACGTCATCGTCGCCGGAGGGGCCGTCCGCGACGTCCACCACCGAGCCGCGCACGTGCTCCACGGCGGAGCCCGCCGGCACGGGCACCGAGCCGAGCAGCTCCGTGAGGTACCGGCCGAAGTCGGCGCGCTGCAGGAAGGTGCCCGGCTCGGCGGGCACGCCGGCCGACGCGCACCAGCGCAGCAGGTGCTCCGGGTCGTCGTCGAAGGCGCTGAGCCGCGCGACCACGGCGTTGAGCGTGTGCCGGGGGTCGGTGGTCCGGTAGGGGAGGCCGCGGCCGGGTGTCTCCGCGGGGTCGATCAGCAGGACTCGCACCTGCCGGTGCGGCCCGTGTGACGCGGCCGCACGCACGAGGTGGGCCGAGAGGATGACGCCGGCGGCCCCGCCGCCGACGACGGCGATGGTCCGCTGCATGGCCCGAGGATAACGGTTGCGGCCAGGGCCGATGTATTACCGCGCATCGGACATGAGATACATTCCGGCTAAAAGGCGTAGAGCGCGCCTCCGTCGCGCCCAGAACCTGGGGAGCCATGACAGTCACGACGACCACTCAGTCGGAGCGCCTGGCCGACGTCGCCGGCCTGGCCGACCTCATGCCGCTGAGCGAGACCACGAGCGGCCCCGACCCCGCCGCGGTGTACGAGCGGCTGCGCGCCCGGTGGGGGAACGTGGCGCCCGTGCTCCTGGAGCCGGGCGTGCCGGCCTGGCTCGTGCTGGGCCACCGGGAGCTGGTCACGGTGCTGCGCAACGAGGGTCTGTACTCGCGCGACGCGCGCAACTGGGGCCTGTTCGCGGACGGCACCGTCGGCCCGGGCAGCGGCGTCGGCGGCGTCCTGGCCCCCCGGGACGGCATCTACTACGTGGACGGCGCGCGGCACCGGCACCTGCGCCGGCTGGTCGACGACGCGTTCGAGAGCGTGGACGAGCACCGCCTCGCGGCGACGGTCGAGTACTGGTGCGGCCTCGCGCTGGACCGCGTGGTGGCCTCCGGCGAGGCGGACCTCGTGGCCGACTACGCGCGGGCGGTCCCGCTGCTGGTGATGTCCACGATGTTCGGGCTCGACCCGGAGCAGGCCCGGGCGATGCTCAGGCACTCGCGCAAGGTCTTCCAGGCCAAGGGCGCGGCCGGCGCCGAGGCGCTCGACGCGCAGCGCGCGCTGATCTCCGATCTGATCGCGGACCGCCGCAGGGCGCCGTCCGACGACCTGACCTCGGCGATCCTGCGGCACCCGAGCGCGCCCACCGACCTGGACGCGCAGAGCGCGGTGTCCGCCACGCTGATCCTGGGCAGCGAGTTCGAGGTCGGGTGGATCACGCAGGCGCTGCGCCTGCGGCTCACCGACCCGCGGTTCGACGGGCGTTCGGGTGGCCGGCTCTCCGCGCCGGACACGCTGGAGGCCGTGCTCGGCTCCACCCCGCCGGCCCCCAACGCGGCGCCGCGCTTCGCCCTGGCGGACACGACGCTCGGCGACCGTGCGATCGCGGCGGGCGACGCCGTCGTGCCGGGCATCCTGGGCGCCAGCGCCGAGTCCCGGGGGACCGGCGACGACATCTGGCTGGAGTCCGGCAACCTCTCCTACCTCACGTGGGGCGCGGGTCCGCACGCCTGCCCCGCGCGCCGCCCCGCGACCCTGATCGCGCAGATCACGGTCGAGGCCGCGCTGCGGCGCCTCGGCGGGGTGGCGCTGACCGTGCCGCCGGAGGCGCTGCGCTCGGCCGGGACGCTCTTCTCGTCGGCGCCGCGGGAGCTGCCCGTGCGGTTCGAGGTGCCCCGGCCTCCGCGGCCGGTCAGGCCGGCGCGCTGATCGCGAGCATCTCCGGCACGACGACGTCCCAGGCGGACCGCGGCGGGTACTGGTGCCCCACGCCGGGCAGCAGCACGAGCCGCGCGCCCGTGATGGCGGCGGCCAGCGCGGCGCCGTGCTCGGGCGGGAACAACGGGTCGGCGTCGCCGTGCAGCACGAGGGTGGGTACGGCGACGTCGGCGAGCGTGCCGCGCACGGGGCGGCTCTCGACCAGGAAGTGGTTGGCCGCGGCCGCCGGGTCGATCGACCGCCGCACGATCCGGCGGGCGGTGGCCAGCGCCGCCACCTCGTCGTAGCCGGGCCCGGCGAACGCCCGCTCCGCCGCGACGATCGAGCGGACGACGTCGTCCGGGTCGCTCCAGTCGGGGTCCGGCGGCGGCGAGTGGAACTGGGCCGCCGCCTCCGGCGTGGGGCCGGGCAGGGTCGGCCCGTCGGGGTCGTGCGTCACCGGGCTCGTCGACATCAGCGTGAGCGACGCGACCCGGCGCCGGCGCTCGATCGCCGTCTGCTGCGCGATCCCGCCGCCCATCGACACCCCGGCCAGGTGCGCGCGGCCGATCCCGAGCGCGTCCAGCAGGCGCACCGGGTCCAGCGCGAGGTCGTCCCCGGTGTACGACGGCGCCCCGGGTGGGTCGGTCCGGGAGCGTCCGGTGTCGCGGTGGTCGTAGCGGATGACGTACCGGCCGGGCGGCCCGCCGTCGGCCAGGGCCTGGCAGAAGTCGTCCTGCCACCAGTCCATGGGGCCGCCGATGCCACCGATCAGGAGGATGGTCGGGTCGTCCGGCTCGCCGAAGGTCTCGGCGCACAGCAGGGCACCCGGTACGTCGACAAGGGTCTCCGTCATGAGGGTCAGACGACCGTGCCGTCGAGAACTCATCGGTCCGGTTCGCCGGGTTGTGGGTGTCAGGCCCCGGCGTCGTCAGAACCCCAGGACCAGGGCGACCACCGCGAGCACCGACGCGGCGCCCGCGCCGCTCCAGGCGGTCAGCACCTGCCGCCGGGTCCGCGTCCGGTCGTCGTCGAGCTGGGCCCGCAGGGTCTCGAACTCGCGGTGGGCCGCCTCGATCTCCGCGCGGAGGGCCGTGAGCTGGGCATCGGCCCGGGCCGCCGTGGCCTGCGCGGCCGCTGCCTCGGCGCGCGCGGCCGCAGCGGCAGCCTGCGCGGTGGCGGCCTCGTCGCGGGCCGCGGCCGCCTCGGCGCCCGCGTGGTCGGCCGTCGCGAGCGCGGCCGACGCGATCGCCGTGACGCTGTCGGGCTGCTGCGGGAAGGGCTCGTGGGCGGTGCCCGGCTCGGGTGCGGGCAGTGGCGCGGCCGCCGCCTGCTGCGCCGTGACCTGCGCGGCCGTGACGTGCGAGGGCGCGGCCGTGGCCGACGCCGCCTGCGGCACCCGGCCCGGGATCTCGGCGCGGGAGAGCTGGTTCTGCACCTCGGCCTTGAGGTCGGACAGGAAGGGCTTCAGGCCGCGGCGCTCCTTCGCGGAGGCGTGACGGGGCACACCGCCCGCCGGGATCGGGGCGTCGAGGGCGCTGGGGTCGTGGTCGCTCGCCATGGGTGAGGAAGATACACGGCGGCCGTTCTGTGACATATGGCCGGTTGGTGCGTGGCCGGGTGAGATCCGGCCCCGCCCGCGGGTACGGTGCCGGGGTGCAGCTGAACCGGCCCGACCTCGCCCGTGTCCTCGACCGTTCCGTGCACGCCGACCCGGTGGCCGACGTCGGCTGGCTGGCCGCCCCGCCGCCGCGCGCCCGCGTCCTGCGCGAGCGGGTGGCGCTCGACCCGGACGCGTCCCTGGCGGACGCCGCCGACGCGCTGTTCGGCTGGGCCGTGCACCGCGGCGCCGGGCTGACGATCGCCCCGACCGGCCCGGCCGCCCTCGGCGTGACCGTGGTGCAGGCCGTGCACGTCGGGCCGTTGTGGTTCACGGCCCCGTGCCGGGTGGTCGACGTCGTCCGCGAACCGGACGAGGCCGGGTTCACCTACGCGACGCTGCCGCACCACCCGGAGACGGGCGTGGAGTCCTTCCGCGTGCTCCGCGACGGCGCGGGTCTCGCCTTCGAGATCCACGCCGTGGCCCGGCACGACTTCTGGGGCAGCCGGATCGTGCCGCCCGCGGCGCACCGGGTGCAGGACCGTGTGACGCGCGGTTACCTGGGCGCGGCCCGGGAGCTCAGTCGCGGGGGTCGTCCAGGAACTCGGTGATCAGCGCCGTCGTCTCCGCGGGGCGCTCCAGGTTCGGCAGGTGGCCGGCCCAGCCGAGCTGGGTGTGCCGGGCGCCGGGGATGTGCCCGGCGAGGTGGTTCGCGACGGCGCGGAAGTGGTCGAGGTCCTGGCCGCCCGAGACGACGAGCGTGCGGGCGGTGATCGCCGCCAGGTCGATCGCGGGGCCGGCGTCCTCGTTGATGTCGTCGCCGGCGGCGAGCTGCACGTCGAAGGCATGGCGCTGCATGGTGCGCACCAGCTCGCGGGCGTCGTCGTCCGCGTCGGGGCCGAGCCAGGTGGCGACGTTGAGCTCGGTGGCGCCGTCCAGGTCGCCCGCCTCCAGCAGCGCGTCCTCGCGGCGCGCGAAGCGCTGCACCGAACGCGTGGGCGGCAGCGCGTAGGCGGAGTTGACGAGCACGAGGCGCGACACGAGGTCGGGCCACTCGGAGGCGACCTGCAGGGCGACCTGGCCGCCCGCGGACGCCGCGACGATCGCCACGGGCCGCTCGCCCAGCGAGTCGAGCAGGGCCTTGACGTCGCCCGCGTTGTCGAAGTGCGCGCTGGTCAGCGGGGTGTCGCCGTAGCCACGCAGGTCGCAGCGGATCACGCGGTGGTGCCGGGCCAGGGGAGCGCGCTGCGGGTCCCACATCCGGGAGTCGGCGACGCCGGCGTGCAGGAGCAGGACGGCGGGGCCGGAACCCGTGGTGTCGTGGCTGAGGATCATCCGCCGACCGTAACGGCGGCGGCGCGGCACGGGCCAACGCATTCGGTGGACTCCCGTCCAGGCGGCGGATATACTCGAACACATGTACGAACCTACGGAAGGTCAGGCACTCGACGGGCCCGTCGACGTGGCGTTCGCGGCCCTGCTGGACGGGATCTTCACCGGCCCCCGGGTCACCTACGCGCCGGTCCGCGAGACGCCGACGTACTACGGCGGTCACCGCGGCGGGCGACACGAGGGCGAGCGGCGGCACCGGCGCTTCGTGCTGCGCGCCGGTACCGACCTCGACGACCCGCGCCTCGACCCGCTCTAGCCCGCGGCTACACCGCGATCCCGACCACGGCGGCGACGACCGCCAGCGCGATGCCGACCCACGCGAACGTGGTCGCGGTGGCCGCCTTCTTCGTGGCGGCCTCCGCGGTCTCGCGCGCGGCGTCGGCCGCCGTCCGCGCTGCGTCGAGGTCGCCGCGCAGCGTGCCGGCGGTCGTGGTGAGCGCGTCGAGCTCGCCCTGCAGCCGCTCCGCCTCCGCGCGGGCCTCGGTCGCGGCGCGCTCGGCCGCCGCAGCCTGCTCGTCGAGCCGGCCGTCGAACCGGGTGGCCAGCTCGGCCACGGTCTTCTCCTGAGCCGCCGCGAGGCCCTGCTCGAGGCCCGTCTCCAGCGCCTCCTTGAGTGTCTTCTCCTGCGTGTCGCCCCGCTTCGCGACGAGCTCCCGCAGGTCGGCGCCCTGCTCCTTGAGGGCTACGGTCAGCTCGGCGCGGACCTCCTCCGGGGTTAGGGGCTTGTCCGGCTTGGCCAGGTAGGCGTCGGCCCAGGTGCGCCGCGACCGGCTCTTGCCGGACCCGGCGCCCTCGACGACGGCCTCCTTCTCCTCCTCGGTCAGGCGGTCGAGCGCCTCCGCGGCGGCCTTGACCGCGGGCGGCGTCTCGATGGGAGGCTTGGCGCCCTTGGGGGTCTTTCCCTCGGCTGACATCGGAGTCCTGGCCCCCTGGGGTGTCGCGGCGGCTGCCACGGCTGCGGCGTAGTCGGCGTCCTCGGTGTCGGCCGACGCCGACTCCGGGATCTTGATGGGCTTGTTCAGCAGAGCCCGTAGGCGGTCCATCCGCTCAGTCTTCTCGCCGCCCTCGGTCCGAGGCGCGTCGCTGTCACTGCTCATGGGGCAAAACGTACTGCTCTGCCCGATCTAGGTCGACTACCTCGGCGGGAGTGGCGTTTTCTGACGGACGGCGTCTGCGCGAGCATGCCAGGGTCTTGCCGGGCACAAATGTTAGTGACTAACATTCGAGAATGGTCACTCCCCGTACCCTGCGCACCAGGGCCCGCATCCTGGATGCCGCGCTCGACCTGTTCGAGCGTCAGGGGTACGCCGCCACCACGGTGAACCAGATCGCCGATGCCGCGGGCGTCACCCCGATGACGTTCTTCCGGCACTTCCCCACCAAGGACGCCGTGCTCGTCACCGATCCCTACGACCCCCTCATCGCTGACGCCGTCGGTGCCCAGCCGGCCGGTCTGCCGCCGCTGGAACGCACCCGGCTCGGTCTGCTCGCCGCGCTCGGTGACATCACGCCCACCGAGGACGCGACAGCACGGCGACGCGTTGCCCTGGTCGCGCGGTCACCCTCGCTGCGCGCCGCCGTGGCAGTGGGCACCGAAGCCACGCAGGACGCGATCGTCGAGCGGCTCGTCTCCGACGGTGTCGACCGACTGGATGCCGCCATCGCCGCCTCCGCCTGCCTGGCCGCGACCACGGCGGCTCTCCTTGCCTGGGGTTCCGCACCCAGGGACGTCACGCTCGCCGACCTCGTCCGGCGCGCCCTGGCGCAGCTCGCCCCCGCGGGAGTCGCTCCGTGACCGCCCCCGCCCTCCTGCTCGACGACGTCTCGCACTCCTTCGGCAGCCGGGTGGCCCTGGACCACCTCACGCTGCCGGTCCGGCCCGGCCATGTCACCGCCCTGATCGGCCTCAACGGCGCGGGCAAGACCACGGCGCTGCGCGCACTCGCCGGCCGCCTGCACCCCACCGGTGGCATCGCGCGCATCCTGGGTCACGACGCGGCCGACCTGCCCGCCGACGTCGCGATGCGGTTCGGACACCTGGTCGATGCGCCACTGGTCTACCCGGAGCTGACCGTCACCGAGAACCTGCGCTGCGCCGCTCGGCTGCACGGCCTGAGCGGCGGGGCCGACACGTCAGGTGCGAGCACCGCCGTCGGACGCATGGGGCTCGACCCGTGGCGGCATGTGCGGGCGCGGGCCCTCTCGACGGGCAACCGTCAACGGCTCGGGATCGCCTGCGCGACGCTGCACCGGCCGGCCGCGTTGATCCTCGACGAGCCCACCAGCGCCCTGGACCCGCAGGGCGTCGTTCTCGTGCGTGGGCTGGTCCGCGACCTGGCTGACGCCGGTGCGGCCGTCCTGGTCTCCAGCCACCACCTCGACGAGGTCGCACGCATCGCGGACGAGATCGTCGTGCTGCACGCCGGGCGCGACGTCGGGCGGCTGGAACCCGGCGGCACCGACCTGGAGCAGAGGTTCTTCGCCATGGTCCTCGACGCTGACAGCCGGGGCACCGATACCGAGACCGGCAGAACCCGAGCCACTGACACAGGGGAGCGGGCATGAGGCCCGTCGCCGCGCTCGGCGCCGCACTGTTCGTCGAGGCGCTCAAGCTGCGCCGCTCCGTCGTCGCGCGTCTGGCCACCGTGCTGCTCGTGGTGCTGGTGCCCTCGGGCAGCGTAGGGATGGTGGCGTTGGCGCGCTCGCCGCAGGCCGTCGGTCCGACGGCGGCCAAGCTCGCCGACTACGCCTCCGGTGACCTGGCCACCACGCACCTGATGGTGTGCGCCCAGGTGCTCTCGGTCGCGGCGCTGGCTGCCGGCGGGTTCTTCGTCGCGTGGTCGTTCGGGCGCGAGCTGGAGAGCGGCACCGCAGGCGCACTGTTCGGCCTCGCCGTGCCACGCGGCACGATCGCCCTGGCCAAGTGCCTGGTCGCGCTGGCCTGGATCGCCGGTTGCGTGGTGCTGACCGTTCTCGTGACCGTCGCCGCCTCGACTCTCGTCGTAGCGGGCGGTGGCGCACCTTTCGGAGCATGGGATGAGGCGGGAGTCGCGGTGGTCGCCGGGCTCCTCGGTGGTGGCCTTGCCCTGCCGTTCGCCTGGGTCGCGACCGTGGCCCGCAGCCAGCTCGGAACGGTCGGCGCGCTGGTGGGGATGGTCGCGCTCACCCAGATCGTGGTCCTGCTCGGCGGCGGGACGTGGTTCCCCTACGCCGCGCCGTCCCTGTGGACGGGCATGGGCGGGGCGGCCGCCGCGACCGCCGTCGGCCCGCCCCACCTGCTGCTCGCCGCCGCGGTCGGTCCGCTCGCCGTCGTCGCCGTCGTTCATGCCTGGCGGCGCCTGACGAACGTGTGAAGGGACGCCCTTGCCGAGGTGAGCGGGATCAAGATGTACACGCTGCTGCACGACCCGCAGTACCGGGCCGAGGTGGCACGGCAGCAGACCACCTACAACCAGCCGTCGCACCCGGGGTTCTACCTCGCGTCCGACACGGACTGGTCGCGGGTGCCCGTCCCGGCGCCGAAGTAGGTCTGCGACGGCGCCTCGCCGAGGTGGCGATCTGCTGCCTCGGCGAGGCGTCTACCCGGAGAACCGGCTCCGATAGCCGTCGCTCAGCTCCTGCCAGCCGTAGGCCAGCGCCCGCTGCCCGGTCGGGCGCTCGCGGTCCGTGTCGTCCTCGGCGGCCAGACGCCCGAAGCACACCTGCCAGCCCGCGGCCAGCATCGCCGCCGCAGCCCGCTCGGCGGTGGTCTGCCGCAGCTCCAGCACCGTGCCGTCGCCGTCGGGCGTGAGCGTCCAGGTCAGCAGGTCATCGCCCCAGCGGTGGGTGAGCCGGTGCGGCGCGTCCGCGACGAGGACCTCGGCGTCGGCAGGCTCGTCGCCGGGGTTCTCCCGGCTGGTCGCGGGCCCCGGCTCGGTCAGCGGCCGGTCGGGCACGATCGGCGACCAGCGTGCCAGCCTCGGGGGATCGGTGAGCATGGCCCACACCTTCTGCCGGCCGTGCGGGAACCGGCGGCGCATGACGATCGTCCACCGGTCCTCGTCCAGCTCCAGCAGCACCTCGATCGGTGCGCGCACCTGTGCGGCGATCTCCTCGTCGCGCGGGGCGCGTACGGACTCCGTCATCGTTGCTCCTCCTCGTGGTCGAGTGCCTCGGCCAGCCGGTCGAAGCTCGTGCTCCAGCGGTCGACGTAGGGCTTGACCCAGGCGAGCACGTCCGGCAGCGGACGGTCCGTGAGCCGGTAGATCCGGCGCTTGCCCGCGACCTCCGACTCCACCACGCCCGCCTGCCGCAGCACCCGCAGGTGCTTGGACACCAGCGACTGCGACACCTGCAGCTCCTCGACAAGGGCGCCCACGTCGCTCTCGCCGAGCCGGAGGCGGTCCACGATCGCGCGCCGGGTCGGCTCGGCGATCACCGCG
Source organism: Promicromonospora sp. NPDC110617 (assembly GCF_055598465.1). NCBI lineage: Bacteria > Bacillati > Actinomycetota > Actinomycetes > Micrococcales > Promicromonosporaceae > Promicromonospora > Promicromonospora sp. NPDC110617. The sequence continues at coordinate 772,498 of NZ_JBVKBM010000003.1, read as the reverse complement.
AAACCATCCATGGTGCAAACATTACCGGTTGGTCATATGAACAGCAAGGCATGTTGCGGTCGCTGCCATGAGCCCCGCCATCGTCGTCGTCTCGCTCCCGGTCACCGACCTGGAGCGCACGCTGCGCTTCTACCGCGACGGCCTGGGCCTCGAGGCGCCCGGGGTCGACGAGGGCATGATCGCGTTCGAGCTGCCGAACTTGTCGCTGTACCTGGTCGAGCGGCGGGAGTGCGCGACCTACGTCGAGCGCGCGGGCGTCGCGGCCCCGGCGGCCCCTCGTCCGGGCGCCGTCATCGTCTCGTGCGCGATGGGCAGCAAGGGGGAGATCGACGACGTCGTCGCACGGGCGGGGGAGGCGGGTGGATCCGCCCAGCAGGCACGCCGGCATGACGGGCACGGTGCCGGAGTCGCCGAACGCGCTCGACGACCAGGGCCGCAGCACCGGCCCCTGGGCCGAGCCGGATCCGCACGGCGGGGTGATGGTGGGCGACTACGTCGAGGGCGAGCGGCACGGGACCTGGACCTGGTACCGCGCCAACGGTGCTCTGCTGCAGGGTGGCAGGCTGGACCGCGACGTCAGGCACGGCCGGTGGGAGCGCTGGGACGCTCAGGGTCGCCCGCTCGACGTCGGGCAGTACGACCAGGGCCGCAAGTCCGGCGAATGGATCACCTACCACCCGGACGGCACGACCACGGGTGTGAAGTGGCACGGCGCGAGGCGCTGAGTGATTGAACCGGACGGCCGAGGGCCGACGTCGGGCACCAGCACAGGCCTCTGACCTTCGCCCTGTCCGCAGCGCTCACAGCGACCGTGCTCACGGCTCGGCGGCGGCCTGGGGGGCCGGTCCACCGTTGATCGCGGTCTCCACCGCCGAGCCGATGCGCTGCAAGGCCTCCAGGTCCCGCGGTTCCAGCGAGTCGATGAGGTACTCGCGGACGGCCGCGACATGTCCGGGTGCTGCCGCGACGACGACGTCGTAGCCGGCCTCGGACAGCGTGGTGTTGGTGCGGCGTCCCGCGCCGGGGATCCGGGACCTCGTGAGCAGCCCCCGCGCCTCCAGCCGCCCGACGACGTGCGACAGCCGCGACAGCGAGGCCGACGTCCGGACGGCCAGCGCGCTCATCTGCATGGTCCGGTCCTCCTGCTCGGAGAGCACGGAGAGCACCATGTACTCGAAGAAGGTCAGTCGGGACTCGCGCTGCATCCGGGCGTCGAGGGCGGCGGGCAGGCTGATCATGATCGCGGAGTTGGCCAGCCACGCCGCCAGCTCCTCCTGGTTCAGCCAGCGTGGTTCGGCTCGTGGCGCGTCCGCTGTCGAGGTCATGTGATGCAGCCTACGACCGGGTTGTTGACGCATCAAGTTCCACGGGGTAGAAATTGACGCATCAAGTTCATCTTGACGCATCAAGTTCACTCGGTCGCTGGCTGAGTCGCGCACCGACCGATCCAGGAAAGGACCATTCCTTGCGCACCACATCGCTCGGCGGGCTCGAGGTATCGCGCCTCGGCCTGGGGGTCATGGGCATGTCCGACTTCTACACCGGGAGGCGGGAGTCCGAGGAGGACGCCGTCCGTACCGTCCGGCACGCCCTCGACCGTGGGGTCACGCACCTGGACACCGCGGAGGTGTACGGGCCCTACACCAACGAAGCCCTGCTCGGCAGGGCGATCAAGGGGCGCCGCGACGAGGTGGTGGTCGCCACCAAGTTCGGCCTCGTGTCCCACACGGGCCGGCCGGGCCCGGACAGCAGACCCGAGAACATCCGGCTCGCCGTGGAGGGTTCGCTACGGCGTCTCGGTACCGACCGCATCGACCTGTACTACCAGCACCGGGTCGACCCGGACACTCCGATCGAGGAGGTCGTCGGCGCCCTGGCCGACCTGGTCGGCGAAGGCAAGGTCCGCCACATCGGCCTGTCGGAGGCCGGCCCCGCCACCATTCGTCGTGCCCACGCGGTCCACCCCCTCGCCGTCGTCCAGAGCGAGTACTCGCTCTGGACCCGGGACCCCGAGGCCGACGTCCTGCCGGTGCTGCGCGAGCTGGGGGTCGGCCTGGTGGCTTACTCCCCGCTGGGGCATGGCTTCCTGACCGGGAACATCCGCTCGCTGGATGGTCTCGACGCGGACGACTGGCGGCGCACCAACCCGCGCTTCACCGGCGGCAACCTGGAACGCAACCTGCGCATCGTGGACGAGGTCCGGGCCGTGGCGACGGAGGCCGGAGCCACCCCGGCCCAGGTCGCCCTGGCCTGGCTCCTGGCGCAGGGCGACGACATCGTCCCCATCCCCGGGACCCGGCGCATCGCGCGGCTCGAGGAGAACCTCGGTGCCGACGGGATCCGGCTCACCCCGGACCAGGTCGGCCGGCTGAACAGCCTGACTCCCGCGTCCGGCGACCGGCACGACCCAGACGGCATGGCCGCCGTCGGCCGGTGAAGCACGACCCCGCAGGGGTCGACTCGACATGCCTTGACCACAGCAGCGAACGGAGCAACACACCATGGCAAGCAACTTGATTCGTGTCGGGATCATCGGCGCGGACGCGCGGGCGAGCTGGGCGGGTGCATCCCACATCCCCGCGCTGGCGGCCCAGCCGCGGCTGGCGCTCGCGGCGGTGGCGACGCGGCGGGAGGAGAGCGCGCGGGAGGCCGCCGAGCTGTTCGGGGCCGGGCGCTGGTACGCGGACCCGTACGACCTGATCGGCGACTCGTCGATCGACCTCGTCACCGTCGCCGTGAAGGTCCCGGCGCACCGTGAACTCGTGCTCGCCGCCCTCGCGGCGGGCAAGGCCGTGTACTCGGAGTCGCCACTGGGCGCAAGCGTCGCGGAGGCCGAGGAGATGGCGGCGGCGGCCGGATCGCTGCATACCGCGATCGGGCTGCAGGGCAGCCTCAACCCGTCGGTGCGCCGGGCGGCCGAGATCATCGCCCGGGGCCGGCTCGGGCGGCTGCTGTCGGCGCGCGTCACCGCGACCACCTTCGGGAACGGCCCGGAATCGGTGAGTGCCTACGAGTACTTCGACAAGGCCGCGGCCGGAGCGGGCTTCATGACGATCGCCGTGGGCCACGTCCTGGACGTCGTCGAGACCGTCCTCGGCGACATCACCGAGATCGACGCGCGGACGGAGCTGCTCTGGCCGGAGGTGAAGCTGCTCGACACCGGCACCCTCACCACCCGTGAGGTCCCGGACCACCTGGACGCCATCGTCAAGACCGCCTCCGGTGCCCCGGTGAGTGTCCAGGTCCTGGCCGGTGTGCCGGTACCCGAGGCCAGGTTCGGCCTGGAGGTCCGTGGCGCCGACGGCTGGCTCAGGCTCACGGGCGACCACCCCGCCGGCGTCCAGGTCGGCGACCTCACGCTGACCTCGAGCGTGGACTTCGAGGTGCCCGACCGCCCGGTCTCCACGGCCACGGGTCCCGCCGCGGCCGAGATCTGGACCGGTGCCTCCATCAACGTGGGGGAGGTGTACGCGAGCCTCGCGCGCGACATGGCTGACGGCACCCGCCACACACCGGGATTCGGTCGGGCCGCGCACAACAGCCGGCTGGTCGCGCGGGTCGAGGAGGCGGCGAGAACGGGAGTGCGGCAGTAGTCCTGGCTACTGCTGTGACCGCACTGGCGCACTCCGGCGGGAGCCGGTTACGCGGCGGGCAGAAGAACGAGCGGACGTCAGCGGCTCCACCTAGCATCGAACAAACGTCCGCTGTAATTGTATGGCTTGAGCAGCATGAGGGTCCTCGGAGGTGTTGTCCGTGGGTAGGCAATGGTCGGACGGCGTTGGGGGCTCGGTACCCGCCGTGTCTGCGGACCCTTTCGTGGACGGCACCATGCCCGACGACGCCTGGCTCGCCGCGCTGTTCGCCGAGTGTGAGGCGCTGTTCGGTGACGATGACGGGCGGCACGGGCTGGACGCACCGCCGGGGCCGGAACGGTGTGACGCCGTGTCCGGCGGCCGGCTGGACTCTCCTGCAGATCTCGGGCCGGTGGCGCTGTGGCCGGACGAGATGCTGCAGGAGGCGCTGACCGAAGCACCAGGCGCCGAGCTGGCGCGGGTGGTCAGCGAGGTCGCGGGGCTGGGTGCCGGACTCCGAGGTGGCGTGGACTCCGCGTTCACCGGCGCCACCGAGGACAGGTCTGGCCCGTTGGCTGCCCTGTCCGACGACATGCTGGCGGATCTCGCGGGCGCGTGTGCCCGGCTGCAGTCGTGGGCGGCTGGAGTCCAGGCATATGCCATGGCGGAGCGGGCCGGGCGTGAGTCGAGCCCGCTGGCTCATCACTCGTTGGTCGGTCAGGTCACGGCGGAGCTCGTGGTCACCCAGGCTGAGGGTTCCGAGGTAGTGGTGCGGGCGGAGTCAGGTGCCGAGCACCCCACGGTGATCAGTGCGCTGGTCGACGGCCGGATCGACGTGAAAAAGGCGCACACGCTGCTGCGGTCGGCTGCTCAGTTGACGGTGGCGGAGCGGGCCGAAGCGATTGCCCGATACCTGCCACAGGCGCCGTACCGCACCTGGCGGTGGCTGCGGAACAAGCTCCTGGCCTTCGCGAAGGCCAGGCACGGGGCGGAGGAGACGGCGCGGGCCGCGGCGTTGGATCGGAATGTTCAGCTGGACCGGGCGGAGAATGACATGGGTTGGTTCTCGGCGTATCTGCCGGCGGTGGATGCTGCGGCGGTGTGGGGTGTCGTGGACGACATGGCGCACCAGTTGCGGTACACGGCGGGTGAGGAGCGGACCCTGGGTCAGCTGCGTGCGGACTGCCTGACGGGGATCGTGACCGGCCGGTTGCTGCCCGGAGACCGGTTCGCGCCGAGGGGCCAGGTCGAGGTCGTCGCACGCACTGGCTCGGATTCCGGAGATGCCGGTCTCGGTCCCGTCTGCTCGTGCGGTGGTCGGGCGCCCGTTGTCCACGAGACGGTCGTGCGGGTGACGCCGACACGGCCGGTCGTCCGGGTCACGGTCCCTGCGAGCGCGCTCCTGGGTCTGGACGACATGCCTGGTGAACTGGACGGGTTCGGATCGGTACCCGCTGAGACTGCACGGCTGATCGCCGACGATGCCACCTGGCAGCGGCTGCTCACCGACCCGGTCACCGGGGTGCTCACCGATTACTCGACCACCACGTACAAGCCGGGCCGGGTGCTCCGGTCTGCGGTCGAGGCCAGGGACGGGACCTGCACCTTCATCGGCTGTGATGCGGTGGCGGTGTCGTGCGACCTGGACCATATCGAGCCCTTCGACCATGAGCGCGACCAGGAAGCTGGTCAGCGCCCAGCCGGGGAGCCTGTGCGCGGGCAGACCCGTGCCGACAATCTCCACGCGCTCTGCCGACGGCACCATCTGCTGAAGACGCACGCGGGCTGGGGTGTCGAGCGGGACCCGAGCACCGGGATCACCACCTGGACCGTACCGGCAGGGCGGGCACATGTCCGTCCTCCGACGGTGCTCGACACCCGGGTCGACCTGGAGGAGGTCGACCCGGACACCAGTCACGACCTGACTCTGCGTGCCCTGACCGGACGCCGACTGCCTCGTGCCTACGCCGCGGCTTCACCAGCGACCGCCTCCTCCGATTCCTCTGACCTCACCGCCCGATCTGGGCCCGGCGATCCTGCTGCCTCAGATCGATCCGGCGAGCCGCCGTTCTGAACCAGAAGACAACTACGTTTCGACCGAGACCGGTCCGGGACTGACCGTGACCCCGGAACCGGCAGCCACCAGACCCCGCCATGACCGCTTGCCCCTCGACCGCGACCCGCCACCGCCGGGAACAACCCGCCCGCGCCGACAGGTTGAGACGGGTGCGCCTCGAACTCAGGGGGCGACCACGCGGCGAGAGGGGCGAGCACATGGGCGAGTCGCGGGACGAAGGGCTGGACGAGCTGATCGGGGCGATACCCGAGGGCTGGTCACGCGCGCAGATCGCTGGGCAGACCTGGGGAGTCACCCGCACCACGCGCGCGGGCGGCAAGGTCGTCTCGTTCGAGGCGGAGCACCTCGGCGGCGCCGAAGGGCTCGGCGCGAACATCTGGTTCACCGCCGACGGCGCCGTGCTCAAGCCGTGCGAGGTCCCGGCAGAGAGCGTGCTGCAGGTCCTGCGCGCCGCGGCGTCATCGCACCGGCCCTGACCTCAGACCTCGACACCCCCGTCCGAGTCCGACGGCAGCTCCGGCTGGCGCAGTCGCACGTACGAGTCGGCCATACGCTCCTCGACGGCTCTCCGGGCCGCGCGGGATCGCCCTCGCTGAGCACGGTCCGCAGCTCCTCGTGCTCCGCGTACCCGACGGTGGGCAAGTCCGGGATGTTGGCGTTGCACGTGCGCAGGAAGAACGCTGGCTGCGGGGCGGTCGGGCGCTCGGGGAGAGCAGTCAGGTTGAAAACGTACACCGACGTACGTTTTGATGAGCGGGCGGCGGAGCCCTCCGTCGTCCGCTGAGGAGAGGCCTTGCCATGCGCTGTCCGACGAGCCCCGACGCCGTCTTCGCCGTCCCCGTGAAGGAGAGCTGACCGGTGGGAGCGCCCAGCCACCTCCGCCGGACGGGCGGCGTCGCCCTGGGGCTCTGCGTACTGGCCGCGGTGGCCGGCTGTGCCTCGGGCGAGGTGGCCTCCGTGCCTGACGATCGGGCGGGCACCGCCGAACGCGTCCTCCAGGTGACCTCGGTGCACGAGGCGACCGGGATGACCCTGCTGGAGGGGCCCACCTTCGGCGAGGACGGCAGGCTCTACCTGGTGGACGTCACGGCTCCGGCCGGCGAGCCCAAGGTCATGGCGGTCGACCTCGACACCCGGGAGGTCGACCCGGTCTTCACCGACACCGCCGGTGCCTACACCTCGGCGCAGTTCAGCCCCGTGGACGGGCGGCTCTACCTCACCGACTACGCGGGCGGGCGGATCGTCAGCATCACCCCCGACGGCGACGACCCCAGGACCGTCGCCGAGGGCCGGGTCAAGGGCCGCGCCATGCACCCCGACGACCTCACGTTCGACGAGGCGGGGAACATGTTCGTCACCGACTCCGCGTACACGCCCTACCCGAGCGGGGAACCGGCGGGCCGGGTGCTGCGGGTCGATGGCGACACGGGTCGGGTGACCGTGCTGGCGGACGACCAGCCGAACCCGAACGGGATCTCGCTCGACGTCGGCGGCGACGCGCTCTGGGTCAGCCACCTCGACGCCAACCGCATCGACCGGCTCGTCCTCGACCAGGACCGGAAGGCGGTCGTCTCGGGGCACACGGCGATCCAGGTCGACGGCGGTGTCGCCCAGACGGACTCGAACGCCGTCGACGCCGCGGGGAACGTCTACCAGGGCATGCACGGCCGCCCGGAGGTCCGGGTGTACGGCCCCGACGGCACGCACCTGACCACGATCTCGATCCCGGCGGAGGACGAGGGCCTGCAGTCCGCGACCAACATCGCGATCCGGCCAGGGGCCACGGACGCCTACGCGACGGTCAGCGGTCCCGCGGGCGGTTTCGTCTACCGGTTCGACGCGCTGGCCGAGGGGACCCGACAGTCGAACGGCGGCTGACCCCGGGGAGCGGCGGCGTCCCTGGGGTCAGCGGTCAGATGGTCTCGGCGATGTGCTTGATGGCGGCGAGACGGCGGTCCCACTCGGTACCGATGGCGTCGAGGCGGCGGGCCACGGCGCTGAGCTCGGTCCCGATGACGCGGTACCGCACCTCGCGGCCGACCTGCACGGTCTCCACCAGGCCGACCTCCTGGAGCACCGCGAGATGCTTCGCGATGGCCTGCCGGGTGACGGGCAGGCTCCGGGCCAGGGCGGACGCCGAGGCGTCGCCCTGGCCGAGGGCGGTCAGGATGCTCCACCGGGTCTCGTCGGCGAGTGCGCTGCACATGGCGACCACGGCTCCGTCCAGGGATGGTCCGGTGCTCATGCCCGGCCCTCGAGGAGGGCGACGAGCTTGTCGAGCTCCCCGTCCCAGCCGCCACGGTGGTCGGTCATGAGCCCCGTCGGGTCGCCGGTGTGCTCGAACCCGGTCTCGACGACGGTGAGCCGGGTGCCGCCGGAGATCGCCTCGAGGGTGAAGGTGAAGACCGTCGAACGCTGCTCGTCGACGGTGTCCGGGAGCGGGCCCTCCTCGTTGCACCAGCGGTAGGAGACCTCCTTCGGGGGCTCGAAGGTCTCGACCCGGATCGGCACCCGGCGCTCGCCGGGCCAGCCGATCGTGCCGAGGGCGCCGGCGCCGGAACCAGTGAGCGTCACCTGGCCGAACCACTGCGAGATCAGCTCGGGTTCGGTGACGGTGCGCCAGACCTTCTCGACGGGTGCGTCGATCCGGATCGTGCGTCGCACGGTGAAGGTGTCGGCGTCGATCACTGCCTGGGGGTTCTGCGTGTTCTCCATGAGCGTTCCCATCTCTGTGTTGTGTCCGTGGTCTGGTACGTCGGCGGTCAGGAGGCGGTGGCGGGTTCGGGTTCTGCGGGCACTTCCGCTTGCGGTGCGAGCGCGGGGCGCAGCGAGCGGGTCACGATCGCGGCGACGACGGACACCGTGGCGAGGACCGCGGCCGTCACGATCGCCGCGGGGACGCCGCCGACGTCGATCGCCTGCCCTCCGGCGAAGGCGCCGATGGCGTCGCCGAGGTTGCCGGCCGACGCGGGCAGGGAGGCCGCGAGGATGGCGCCGGGGCCGGCGAGGTGCTCGACGCGGTGCTGCCAGGGGCTCGTGATGCCCGCACCGCAGATGCCGAGGGCGAGCAGTCCGACCACCGCGGCGACGGGGCTCGCGCCCCAGAGGGCGAGCCCGGCGAGCGAGGTCGCCACGCCGACGGCGCCGAGCACCAGGGCGCGCGCGGCTCCGGCGTCGGCGAACCTGCCGCCCGCGAACGAGCCCACCGTGGCGGCGATCCCGAAGGCCAGCAGACACGCCCCGATCCACGGTCCGGAGACCCCGGCGACGTCGCCCAGGAAGGGGACGAGGTAGGTCTGCGCCGCCGAGGAGCCGGCGAACAGCAGGGCACCCACCGCGAGCACCGCCAGCACGCGCGGTGCGAGCGCGAACCGCAGCTGACCCAGGATCCGGACCCCGGTCTCGGCCGGTACCCGGGGGACGATGAGCACGGCGACCAGGAGAGCGGCGGCCGCCGCCAGGACCACGACGAGGAACGACGCGCGCCACCCCACCGCCTGGCCGAGCAGCCGGCCCAGCGGCATCCCCACCGCGCCGGAGACGGCGAACCCGGAGATCACGACCGCCATCGCCCGCCCGGCGCGGTCCCGGGGCACGATCGAGGTCGCGGTGGTGATTGCGGCCGCGATGAACAGCCCCTCCACCGCGCCGATCGCGACCCGGGCTGCGACGAAGGCCTCCAGGCCGGCGCCGAGGGCGGGCAGCAGGTTCAGCGCCGTGAACACGGCGAGCGCGCTGAGCAGCACCGGCCGCCGGTCGAGCCGGGCGGTCAGGAACGTCAGCAGGGGTCCGCCGATCGCGATCCCGATCGCGTTCGCGGACACCAGCGCGCCCACCGCGGACAGGGGGACGGCGAGGTCAGCGGCCATCAGGTCGAGCATGCCCGCGACGAGCATCTCGGCGCACCCCATCACGAACGTCCCGAGGAACAGCACGCTCAGGGCGATCGTCACTCGGGAACGACTTCCTTCGGTACGACTCCGTCGATCAGGCATCAGGACCTCCGAGTATCTGCAACTCTGTGGTTGCACAAGAGCCTGACACGGTTCTCGGCGACATGCAACCCCAGGGTTGCATATACTCGGCCGGCGTTGCTGCGTTCCGTGGCGTTGGTGCGTGCGCCGTCGATATCCTCCGGTTCGTGGGAGAAGTCGAGATCGGCGACCGCCGCCGCAATGACGCCCTCCGTGTCCTGGTGCTCGCGGTCGAGCTGGCTGTCGCGGCGGCGATCGTGGTCTGGGCGCTCCTGGACATCTGGGCGCTGGCCTACCCTCCGGGCGTCGGCACGGTGTGCCCGCTGATCTATCCGGCCCCGGCCGGGTGCGGGCCCCGCGCCCGGTTCACACCGGCCTTCGTCTCGGCGGTTGTGCTCTCGGTCGGCTACAGCGCGGTGACGTTCCTCCTGCTGACCGTCGGTCGGCGGTCGGTCGTCGCAGCGGTGTGGGCGCTCTGCGGCCTGGCGATACTAGGCGTCCTGGCCGTCCAGTTCGTCACCTGGGGAGGCGTGCGCGGCTGAGCGGGTCGCGTGGAGCACGCCGAGCTCTGTCGTCGTCGGCTGAACCTTCCGGGGAGGGGGTGCGTCATGGGGAACATGAGCATCCACGCACCCGAGCGGGCCGAGGTCCGTGTGGTCCGTTCCAAGGACCAGGAGTTCGTCGCGTTCGTCAGGGACGCCCGTCCGTACCTGTTCCGCACCGCGTTCCTGCTGTGCGGCGACCCGCACCGGGCCGAGGACCTGGTCCAGAGCACGTTCGAGCGGGTCTACCGGTCGTGGCACCGGGTTGGTAGCGAGCCGCGTGCCTACGCCCGCCGGGTCCTCGTCAACCTGCGCACCGATACCTGGCGCCGCACCGGTCGCACGGATCTGCCCGGCGACGACGTGCTCCGGCTGCCCGACACCCCGGACCACGCTGCTCGCGTCGCCGTGCGGGACGAGCTGGTCCGGGCGCTGGCGCAGCTACCGCTGCAGCAGCGCCGGGTGGTGGTCATGCGGCACCTGCTGGACTTGTCCGAGGCGCAGGTCGCCGGTGAGCTGGGGAGGTCGGTGGGGACCGTGAAGTCGGCGAACGCGCGTGGCCTGGAGAATCTGCGCGTCATCCTGGAGCACGCGGACCTGGCGGACATCCCCGTGCCGCACCGCGACGCGGCCGAGACGGTCGGCGGGAGCCGGGCGGCATTGCGCAGACGGCGCACGGTGCAAGGGGTGCTCGGCGGGGTGGCCGCTCTCCTGGTGGTGTTCTTCCTGGCGGGGCCGGTCACGGTCCCGGGCGCGGGCCTGGTCGCGCTCCCGGGCAGCGAATGGTTCCGGTCGCTCGTGGGCCTGGAACGGCCCGACGGCGACACCGACCTTTCGCTCGGGGACTGCCCGGCGGAGACCTCGGCCGAGGATGTCCCGCCCTGGCTGGAGGGGCGGTGCGTCCTCACCGTGGACGTGGGGGCGGCACCGGACGCCGTGGAGGCGGGGGTCGTTGTCGGGGTGGGCGAGCCGACGGCGGGTGCAGGTCTGCCGGACACCCTCGCGGCGGACGGCTCGGTCATCACCTTCGCCGATATGCCCCCGGGTTCCGACGACGGCGACAGTTCCCCCGACCAGGAGCTGGTCCTGGAGCTGCGCGAGGCCACGGGTGAAACCAGCCTGGTGGCCGTCAACGGCACGGTCGACGGACGCCGCGCCGAGATCTCGGACGTCGTGCGGCAGGGCGACCGCGTCGCTTGGCTGGAGGTGGCGACGCCCAGGAGCGAGTCGGCGTCGTGGGCGGTCCGCGTCGTCGACGACGTGCGGGACCCCGAGGTGCGCACGCTCGTCGAGTCGTCCGGCGATCCGGTGCCGGTGGGGTACCGGATCGGGCTGAGTGGCGCGTATCTGCACCTGCAGCGCCTCGCGGACCAGGGCGAGATCGAGCAGGCGCAGGTCCCGCTGGCGACCGGAGCGACCGGGGAGGCCGAGATCCTGGCCACCGGCGCTACCGCGTTCGCCGTCACGCCGGACGGGGTCGTGTGGGCGCGGAACAACGTCCTTACGGGCATCGTGTTCGCCGATCGGCGGGACGACGGCGTCCGGCGAGTGCCTGTGGAGCTCGCGCCGGTAGCCGGCAACTCCCTCGAGACGGTGACCGAGATGGCGGCGTCGAGCGCCCTGCTCGCGTGGGGCCTGCCGGGTGGCCTCGAGGTGCTCGACCGGGAGACGGGGGCCATGACGCTGGTCGAGCTGGACGGAGAAGCGTCGGGGATAGACGTCGACGGCGGAACGGTGGTCTGGACGAGCTCGCGGGACAACGAGGGAACGGGACATCTGCTGCTCGGCGGCCGGGTCTACCGGCTGGGCGACAGGGTCGTCGAGGTCGCCGTGGCGGGAGAGTGGCTGTCCTGGGTCACCGTGGAGTCCGGGGGATCCGCTCTGCGGGAGCACCTGGCGCGGATCGTGGCGGTGGAAGGATGACGCCTCGAGCCGTCTTCGCAGCCGGCGACCTGTTTGCGCCGCACCCCGAGCGCTCGGGGAGGCCCGTTGGGCATATATTCCTAGGAATATTATTCCTCGGCAGATAGTTGGGCCGGGTATGCAACCTTTCTTCGACGCCTTGGTCCGGTACGAGACCGACCTGTGGGCGATGGTGGAGGACCGACTCGCCACCGAGGGGGCGATCACGCTGGCGAAGTTGGAGGCCCTCCGGGTGGTCGACCGGTACGCGGGACGGTGTCGGGTCAACGAGCTCGCCGCGGATCTTTCGATCACGGTCGGAGCGGCGAGCAAGCTCGTGGACCGAGTCGAGCGGGCCGGGCTGGTCCGACGCGAGCCCAACCCGGACGACCGCCGCTCGGCCCTGGTCGTGCTCACTCGACCGGGTGTGGCTGCGCTCGAGACCGCTGACCAGGTCGCGACCGGGGCTCTTGACGAGCATCTGGCGGGGTCGGGAGTCGACGTCGCCGAGATGACCCGTCAGCTCTCGTTGCTGCGCACGCAGCTGACCGCGGACCAGAGGGTTCCGGGGGTGACGAGATGACCAGGACGATGCGTGCCGTGGTGCTTGACGGGCCGGGCGGTCCGGAGATGCTGCAGGTGCGGCTGGTGCCCGTCCCGGAGCCCAGGGCCGGATGGGTGCGGATCAGGGTCGAGGCGTTCGGCCTGAACAGGTCCGAGCTGCACTTTCGTCAAGGAGTTGCCTACAGCGGGTCCTTTCCCCGAGTGCCGGGCATCGAGGCGGTCGGGGTCGTCGACCTGGACGCGGACGGCCTGCTGGCCGCGGGCACGCAGGTGGCGACAATGATGGGCGGGATGGGTCGCGAGTTCGACGGCGGCTACGCCCAGTACGTGACCGTGCCGGCCAGGCAGGTGATCCCGTTCCGCAGTGACCTGCCCTGGGCGGTGCTCGGGGCCGTGCCCGAGATGCTGCAGACCGCGGCCGGATCCCTGCGGGTGGGCCTCCAAGCGCGGGACGGGCAGTCGCTGCTCATCCGCGGAGGCACCTCGTCCGTCGGCCTGGCACTTGCCGTGCTCGGCAAGGCACGCGGGATGACCGTCGTCTCCACGACACGGTCTGCCGGCAGACGGGCACTGCTGGAATCGGTCGGTGTCGACCACGTGCTGGTTGACGACGGAGCCGTGGCGTCGGCGGTCCGCGAGCTCGTGCCTGGCGGGGTGGACGGCGCCGTCGAGCTCGTGGGCACCAACGTCCTGCGCGACACCCTCCGTGCGGTGCGCACCGGCGGTACGGCCTGCTTCACCGGGATGCTCTCCGACCAGTGGACGATCCCGGAGTTCTACCCGATGGACTGGCTGCCCAACGGTGTGCGGCTGACCGCCTACTCCGGCGAGGGGACGGACCTCGCGCCCGCCACCTTGCAGGACTTCCTCGACGACGTCGCCGGGGGTCGCGCCGTCGTGCCGGTCGGACGCGTGTACCGGCTCGAGGAGATCCAGGCCGCCCACCGCGACATGGAGGCTGGCACGCTCGGCGGGAAGGGCGTGGTGCTGCTGTGATCGTTCCGCTGGAGATCTGGCACGCGCGCTGGCTTGCGCAGCGCGACTCCGCGCTCCTGGCGCGGGAACGAGGGTCTTGCGGTGCCTGTGTTCTGAGCCTTGGGGTGGTGGGCGGTTCGCCGGTCTAGACGCCGACGGAATCCAGGGAGACGCCGGTGAGTCGTTCGGCTTCGGCCCAGAGGCGGGCGGCGGTCTGTTCGTCCTGGCCACGCCGAGAAACTTTCGCCGGTCCGGGCCGTCCGACCAGGTTGAAGCGGGGGCCGTAGTACCCGCCCTGGGTCACGTCGGGTCGGGTCGCGGCGTACAACATCGGCGCGGCACCGGCCGCGGCGGAGTGCTGCGGTGTGATCCGCCAGGCGATCCGGATCGCGAGGATGGGTCGGTCGCCGTATTGGGCGCCGTTGTCGAAGATGCTGGTCGATGCATTACCGGGGTGAGCACCCAGGGACAGCAGGTTCCAACCGCGACGCTTGGCGATGCGGGCCAGTTCCTGGCCCAGGAGCAGGTCGGCCAGCTTCGAGCGGCCGTACGCACCGTTGGCGTCGTAGCTCCTCTCCCAATTGAGATCGTCGAAGTCGATCGGTGCCTGGTTCCCGCTGGACATCGTCACCACCCGCGGGGCCTGCGCCCGCAGCAGGAGGGGCAGCAGTCGCACGGTGAGTGCGAAGTGGCCGAAGAAGTTGGTGCCGAGCTGCATCTCGAGCCCGTCGACGGTCTCGTAGCGCTTCGGGAGCATCATGACGCCGGCGTTGTTCAGTAGCAGGTCCACCGGGCGCCCCTCGGCGATCAGCTGCTCGGTGAACCCCTCGACGCTGGACAGGTCGGCCAGGTCCAGGTGACGTACCTCGATGTCTGCCGTGGGGTGCTGGGCCAGGATGCTCTTCCGTGCGTCCGCGCCCTTGGTCGTGCTGCGCACGGCGATGATCACCCTCGCGCCGGCGGCGGCCAGCCCGCGAGCTGCCTCCTTGCCCGTGCCGCTGTTGGCACCCGTGACGATCGCCAGCCGGCCGGTCTGGTCCGGGATCTCGTAGGCCATGTCCCCTCCTTAGAGAACAGCGTTCTGTTGTATCCGGCGACGCTAACATACTGCTGTTCTCTTAACAAGAGAGGGGTGTTCTGTAATACTGGGCCCATGAGCTTTCAGCGGGCACGCAGCGCGGAGCAGCGGGAGGAGCGGCGCATCGCCATCCTGACCGCGACGGCATCGATGCTGGCCGAGATGCCGGTCGCGCAGGTGAGCCTCAACGGGATCAGTCGTCGGGTCGGCCTGGCCACGTCGAACGTGCTGCGCTACTTCGAGTCGCGCGAGGCGATCCTGCTCGAGCTGCTCAACGCCCAGCTCCGCGACTGGTCCTCCCAGGTCGAGGCGGAGCTTGCGCGGGTGTCGGGACCGGTGCGAGAGCGCGCGGAGCAGGTCGCCGCAGGCCTGGCGGCCACGCTCGCCGCCAGGCCCGTGATGTGCGACCTCATCAGTGCCCAGGCCGGGGTGCTGGAGCGCAACATCTCCACCGAGGTGGCTCTTGCGCACAAGCGAAACATGGCCGAACCTGTGCAGATGCTCGTCCGGGCCATCACCCGCGCGCTGCCCGAACTCTCACCGGAGGATGCGTACCAGTCGGTCGCCGTCACGCTGCTCATGACGGCAGGCGCCTGGCCGCACAGTCGGCCCTCCGATGCGCTTGTTGCCGCCTATGAGGCGGACCCGGCCCTGACGGCCCAGCAGACTGAGTACCAACCGTTCATGCGCAGCACACTCACATTGACCTACGCAGGCCTGCTCGCCCGGGCAGGCGAGCAGGCCATCTCGCCTCTCGATGCTGGAACCTGAACGCGTCTGTTTGGCTGCTCCGCCTGAGATCTGCCCGTGCCGGGCCGAGAATCGATTGATGGAAGCGGACCGTCACCCAGGCTTCGAATCCAGGAGCTGAGCGCGACGGTCGAACGGCGCCGGAGCACCGGGCGGGCGGCGGCCCGGCCGGGGTGTCAGCCCGGTCGTGTGGTCTCGTCGTCGAAGTCTTGGCGGGCAGCGAGTGATTCAGCGGCGTCGCGCCGACGGCGTCAGCTCATGTGCGCCGTAGCTGTTGTCGTCGGGGTTGACGGTGACGCCGGGGGCGACGATCTCGTCGATCCGGTCGAGGACGTCGGCACTGAGTGTGACGTCCAGGGCCGGCAGGTACGACTCGAGCTGTTCCATCGTGCGGGGGCCGACGATCGCGGAGGTTACGCCGGGGTGGTTGATCACCCAGGCGATGGACATCTCGATCAAGGACAGGCCGCTCTTCTCGGCGAGCTGTGCGAGGTTCTCGACGACGTCGAGCTTGCGCTGGTTGGCGGGACGGGTCATGTCGAACCGCGCACCGGGCCGGGCGCTGGATGTCGGGGACGACGCCGCATCCTTGCGCCAGCGACCCGACAACCATCCGCCGCTGAGCGGGCTGTAGGTCAGCGTGCCCATCCCGTGGCGCTGGACGGCGGGCAGGATGTCCTCCTCGATGCCGCGCACGAGGATGGAGTAGGGCGGCTGTTCGGTGACGAACCGCTCCAGGCGACGGTCGGCCGAGGCCCACTGGGCCTCGACGATCTGCGACCCGGAGTACGAGGACGATCCGATGTAGCGAACCTTGCCCTGACGGACCAGGTCGGTCAGGGCGCCGAGCGTCTCGGTCACGTCGACGGCCGGGTCAGGCCGGTGGACCTGGTACAGGTCCAGGTGGTCGGTCTTCAGGCGCCGCAGCGAGCTCTCGACCTCGCGGATGATCCAGCGGCGCGACCCGCCGCGGTGGTTGGGGTCGTCGCCCATCGGCATGAAGAACTTGGTGGCGAGGAAGACCTCGTCGCGGCGGCCGGAGATGGCCTCGCCGACGATGTCCTCGGAGACCCCCGCGGAGTACACGTCTGCGGTGTCGATGACATTGATCCCCGCATCGAGGGCGCGGTGGATGATCCGGGTGGCGTCGTCGCGGTCGTCGTTGCCCCAGGGGCCGAACATCATGGCGCCCAGCGTGAGCGGGCTGATCCGGACGCCGGTGCGTCCGAGCGGGCGGTAGTCCATGGTGGTCTCCTCAGGCTTCCGGGATGGGGAAGAGCAGTCGGTCGTCGAACTCGCGCTCCGGTTCAGGACCGCTCGGCGTGCCCGTGTCGAGGGCGTCGACCCGGGCCAGCTCGTCGGCCGAGAGGGAGAACCCCGCGATGTCGAGGTTCTGGCGGATCCGGTCGGGGTTGATCGACTTGGGGATCGCCGATCGGCCCTGCTGCAGATGCCAGCGCAGCATGACCTGCGCCGGGGAGACCCCGTGGGCGGCGGCGATCTCGCCGATCGTGGGGTCGTCCAGGACGCTGCGGCGGTCCTCGCCCCACGGGCCGGGGTAGAACGTGATGCCGCCGATGGGGGACCACGCCTGCGTGAGGATGCCGTGCTCCCGGTGGAACTCCTGCAGCTGCGGCTGCGAGTGGTACGGGTGCAGCTCGACCTGGTTGAGGTGGGGGACCACGTCGGTTGCGTCCATGAGCTGCGTCAGCCGCGGGACGGGGAAGTTGCTGACGCCGATGGCGCGCACCCGGCCGTCGGCGAGCAACTGCTCGAGCGCGCGGTAGGCGTCGATCGTCCGGTCGAACAGGTTCGCCGCGACCTGGTGGAGGATGAGGATGTCGAGCTGGTCGAGGCCGAGCTTGGCCGACGCCTTGTCGAACGCGTGCAGCGTCTGGTCGTAGCCGTAGTCGCTGGCCCAGACCTTCGTCTCGACGACGACGTCGGACCGGTCGACCCCGGAGCGGCGCAGCGCCTCACCGACCTCGCGCTCGTTGCCGTACGCGGCAGCGGTGTCGATGTGCCGGTAGCCGACCCGGAGGGCCTCGGTGGTGACCTCGACCGTCTGATCGGGCGGGGTCTGGAAGACGCCGTAGCCCAGGGCAGGCAGCTCGACGCCGTTGTGCAGGGTCAGGGTGGGGATCTGCTCGTTCAAGGTCATGTCCCCACGCTAGGAAGGTTTGGCCAGATGTGGCAGGTTCTGCTGTTACCCCGCTGGCCGGGCACCCCCGATCACACCGGAGCAGGCCGGACCTCCCGCGTCACACCGGGCGTGGCCCCCGCTGCCTGCCGGTCATCAGGGTGTGCGCTGTCGTGAGCAGGACGGCGAGCACGAGGAGGGTGAAGGTCCCGATGAGTGCTGCACGCAGCCCGAGCAGGGCGAGGAGGCCGCTGGCGGCGATTACGCCGAGCGAGGTCGCCGTGCGCAGGAGTGCGAACAGCTCGGCCCGGCGGTCGGGTGGCGCGAGCCGGTCGAGAGCCAGTGAGTAGAAGGTGCCCAGGAACGGCAGGAAGAAGCCGATCACCGCGGCGCCCGCGAGCGCGAGGGCGATGTGCCCACCCAGGAGGATCAGGCCGGAGCCCGCGGCCGTCACCGCGAGCGCGGCGACGACCGTGCGGAGCGCGGGCACCCGGTTCCGGACGCTCACCCACACACCGCCGGCGACCGAACCCACGCACAGGAGGAGCGCGAAGAGGAAGGCCCACTGAGGTGCGAGCCCGAAAGCGAGCGCGAACGAGACGGCACCGACCTCGACGGCGGCGACCGCGCCTCCGCCGGCGGCGGCGCAGAACAGCCAGACGAACGCCGTGCGCGGGATCCGTTGCCGTGCGCGCCGTGGCTCGTCGATGCCCAGGCCGCGCGCCTCGGGCAGGTTCGGCATGAGAAGCATCGGGCCCAGGCCGAGCGCGGTCACCGCGGCCATGGCCCAGACGGGGGAGACCGCGCCGACGACCGATGCCAGCACGGGCGACAGGGCGAAGGTGACCTCGTTCAGCGTCGCGGCCACGCCCAGGGCCCGGGGCAGGTCCCGTGGGGCGACGAGGTAGTTCAGCAGGAGCCGTTGGTAGCCGTACGCGGCGCCGTTGACGGCCCCGGCCGCGACGACGGCGACGACGAGGGTCGTGAAGGGCGCCCCGACGGCAGCGAGCACGGTGACTGCGGCGAGCGCGAGAGTGCGCACGGCGATGAGTGCGCGCAGGAAGTGGACGCCGTTGAACCTGCGGCCCAGGCGCGTCACCGGGACGGCGAAGACGATCTGGGCGGCGGTCATGGCGAGCACCATCGTGGCGCCCGCCCCGGCCGTACCCGTGACCGGGAGCGCCACCAGGGCGAACGCGATCGGGGCCGCTGCCTGCGGCACGCCGAACGTCCCGTACCCGGCCTGCCAGCGCAGCACGTCCCGTCGGGACCGGGGTACACCCGTCTGCCGCTCCGTGGTGATCGCCTGGTCCTGAGCCATCCGTGCCTCGTGTCCTCGTGTTCGTAGAATGCCGCTGCGGCCGGCTCCTCGGCCGGACCACGCGCGGTGAGCAGTATATTGCTCACTCTGCGTGGGGTGGTGACGTGTTCGCGAGACGAGGGTGGATGGCCGAGCGGATTCGACCCGAGGTGGCGGTCCTGGTGGGCAGGCGCATCCGGACGCTGCGGACAGGCGCGGGGCTGAGCGTCGCGCGGCTCGGCGAGCTCAGCGACGTGAGCCGACGGATGCTCACGCAGATCGAGCTCGGACAGGCGAACCCCAGCCTGGCGACGGTCGACCGCATCGCTTCCGCCCTGGGGACGACCTTCGCGTCGCTGGTCGGCGTGCTCGGGGAGCCGTCACCCGACGGGGTCGAGATCTGGTCGACGGTGAGCGGCAGCTGGGCCTACCTGCTGAAGGCCACCGAGACGAGCGACGTGTCGGTGGAGCTGTGGAAGTGGCACGTCGTGGGCGACGACATCTACCAGACGGCCCCGGAGGCCGGTGCGCCCGACTCCATGGTGCACGTGCTGCGTGGCCGGCTCCGCCTCCGGTCGAGCGCGGCCGAGGTGTACGTCGAGGAGTCGGAGTCGGCCCGGGTCGTCAACGACCCGGCGTACGCGTTCGAGGCCGCGTCGGACGAGACCGACTTCCTGTGGGTGGTGACCATCCCTCGGGGCGTGGGCTGATCACCGAGCGCTGACCGCAGAGCAGCACGGCGACGCGCTGCGAGTGCCGCGGCCCCGTCCTAGCGTCGAGGGAGCCGGACCTGGGCGAACCCGGCTCGGCGACACGACGAGAGGAGCGGGGGACGGCCGGCTCGACCGGCCCGTGCCGCGACCTCGACCAGTGTCGGACCAACCCTCACAGGACGGACGGCGAACATGCGAGCACTCACGTGGCAGGGCCAGGAGCAGGTCGGCGTCGAGGACGTACCGGATCCGGTGCTCAAGGAGCCGACGGACGCGATCGTCCGTGTCACCTCGACCGCGATCTGCGGCTCCGACCTGCACCTGTACAGCGTGCTGGGCGCGTTCCTCGACAAGGGCGACGTGCTGGGCCACGAGGCCATGGGCGTGGTCGAGGAGGTCGGCCCCGAGGCGGGCGACCTGAAGCCCGGCGATCGTGTGGTCGTCCCGTTCGGGATCGCGTGCGGCCGGTGCTGGATGTGCGAGCGCGGCCTGCAGTCGCAGTGCGAGACGACCCAGGTCACCGAGCAGGGGAGCGGCGCCGCACTGTTCGGGTACACCAAGCTGTACGGGCAGGTCCCCGGCGGGCAGGCGCAGTACCTGCGGGTCCCGCAGGCCCAGTACGGCCCGGTCGTGGTGCCCGACGACGGCGAGCCCGACGAGCGCTACCTGTACCTGTCCGACGTGCTGCCGACCGCGTGGCAGGCGGTCGAGTACGCGCAGGTCCCCGAGGGCGGGTCGGTCGTCGTGCTCGGCCTGGGCCCGATCGGCCAGATGGCGGCCCGGGTCGCCGCGCACCGGGGTGCCGCGCTGGTGGTCGGCGTCGACCTCGTGCCCGAGCGGCTGGCCATGGCGGCCCGGCACGGGGCCACGGTGATCGACCAGAACCGGACCGACGTCGTCGGCGCCGTCCGCGACCTGACCGACGGACGAGGCCCGGACGCGGTGATCGACGCGGTCGGCATGGAGGCGCACGGGTCACCCGTCGCGGAGGCGATGCAGAAGGCGGCCGGCGTGCTGCCCGACGTGCTGGCCAAGCCGATGGTGGAGCACGCGGGCACGGACCGGCTGGCGGCGCTGCTGACCGGCATCGACCTCGTGCGCCGCGGCGGCGTCCTCTCCCTCGCGGGCGTCTACGGTGGCGCGAAGGACCCGCTGCCGATGCTCACGCTCTTCGACAAGCAGGTCACGATCCGGCAGGGACAGGCCAACGTCCGGCGCTGGACCGACGACCTCCTGCCGCTGGTGAGCGACCCGGCCGACCCCCTGGGCGTGCTGGACCTGCGGACCCACCGCTGGCCGCTGGAGCAGGCGCCCGCGGCGTACGACATGTTCCAGCACAAGGAGGACGGCTGCATCAAGGTCGTGCTCGACCCGGCGGCCTGACGACCTCATGACGCCCACACCCGTCGACCTGAACCCGGCCGAGACGACCCGGGTGGTCACGGCCGTCCTCGCGCCGCTCGTCGCCCAGGGTGCGATCATCCGCCGTCCGCGTGCCACGGCCTGGGCGGAGCGGCACCAGACCGACCGCACCGCACGCACGGTCCTTGCCGGTCTGCGCGCCCGGCACGACGGCGCCCCGCTCGTGCTGCGGATCGGGCCCCGCCGCCTGGTGGTGGTCACCGAGCCGCGCGACGTGCAGCGCCTGCTCGAGGGCTCGCCCGAGCCGTTCACCCCCGCGACCAGGGAGAAGGTCGGGGCCCTGAGACATTTCCAGCCGGACGGCGTCCTGATCTCGACCACCACGGACCGGCGGTACCGTCGCCCCTTCAACGAGACCGTGCTGCGGCCCGAGATGCCCGTGCACGACGACGGAGCCGCCTTCACCGACGCCGTGCGGCACGGCGCGGCGGCCCTGACCCGGCAGCTGCACGACTCCGGCGGGTTCGACGCGTCGACGTTCACCGACACCTGGTGGGAGATCGTGCTCCAGGTCGTGCTCGGGCCGGCGGCACGCACCGATGGCGAGCTCGTGGACGTGCTCGACGCGCTGCGCCGTGACGCCAACTGGTCGTGGTTCCACCCGCGCAACGACCGACTCCGCGCCGAGCTCGCCCGCCGCGTCGAGTCGTACGTCGCCACGCCGGAGCCGGGCACGCTGGCCGCGGCTGCGCACGCCGCAGGGTCCGTGACAGCGCCGGGTCAGGTGCCGCACTGGCTCTTCGCCTTCGATGCCGCCGGGGCGGCGACCCTCCGGGCGCTGGCGGTCGTCGCCGCCCGGCCCGAGGTGCGCGCGCGGCTCCTCGCCGAGGTGGCGCCTGGTGCCGGGCCCGCGCTGCTGCCGTACGCACGCGCCTGCGTGCTGGAGTCGCTGCGCCTGTGGCCGACGACGCTGGTGGTGCTGCGGGACTCGACCGGTCCGACCACCTGGGGCGACCGCACCCTGCCCGGCGGTACCGGGTTCGCCGTGGTGAGCACGTTCTTCCACCGTGACCCGGAGCGGCTCGACCATGCTGACGGCTTCGTCCCCGAGGCCTGGCTGGACGGCCGAAACCACGCCGACTGGGGGCTGGTGCCGTTCAGCGGCGGCCCGGTCTCGTGCCCGGGACGGAACGTCGTCCTCCTGGTCACGTCACACCTGCTCGCGCACCTGGCCGCGCACGACCTGACGGTCGAGCGCGGGCGTCACCTCGCGAGCGACCCGCTCCCGGCCACGATGGACCACTTCGGCCTGCGGTTCGGTCTCGCCAGCGCCAGCAATGCCATCACGCCGCCTTGACGTTGTCGGCGAGGGGTCGCCGCGCCCAGGGCCGGTTCCGGCGAGCCAGACGAGCGTCGCCGAGTCGCCGGGTTGAGAACCTTGGGCAGGTGCGTCAGGCGCACCTCACGGTCGCCCAGGGTCACGACCTGGGTCTCCTGGTTCGCGTCCGTGATCATCTCTTCCCCTCAGAAGGCTCGGCCGGGGTCTCCCTCAGGGGTCCCGAGGTCCGGGCGCACCGACACGTCGTCGAGCGGGACCAGGAGCGAGGAGTCACCCCGCTCCCAGCGGTCGAGCGCGAAGGCGGACACGTCCCCCTCGACCGCCAGGCAGGCGGCGGCACCGAGGAGGATGTCGTCCCGCAGGCCCGGCTCCTGTTCGGCGAGGCGCCCGGCCAGGTCCCGGCCGGCGATCTGCTCGTGCACCGCGTCCGCCTCGACGTGCTCGTCGAAATAACGGGTGGTGCCCGCATCGTGGCCGAGACGGCGGAACCCGTTGCCGTACAGCCGGCTGGGGATCGAGGACGTCATCTCGTACGCGGCCAGATGTCCCACGATCGCGCCCCGGAGCCGTCGGTGCAGACCGAACAGCGACATCGTGTTGAGCGCGACCAGCACCGGGACGGGGACGGCGTCGACGTACCGGCCGTACGCGTCGTCGAGCCCGGCGCCGCGCATGGCCCGGGCAAAGAGCTCCGCGTGCATGTGACCTGCTTGGCCACCGCCGTACTCGTCCGTCTGGATCTCGACCAGCGCTGCCTTGGGTGCGCCGGCCAGCCTCGGGATGGCCCACGTGTGGGGGTCGGCCTCCTTGAGCTGGTACAGCGACTTGAGCACGAGGTACTCGCGGGCCTGCTCGGAGTCGGCGTCCTTGGCGACGTAGCGCGCCAGGCTCGGCGCGTCGTCGGCCGCAGTGAGCTGGAACAGGCGACGGGCCACACCTGCGGCGTCCGTGTCCGTGCAGGTCGGCTGCCCGGCGCGGGATCGCACGGCGGCCTCGAACGGGCGCTCCAGCGACTGACGGACGGCGAGCAGCCCGGGCTCCCACTCCCACGCGTCGTCGACCTCGTCGACACCGCGGTTGTGCAGCTCGTACAGCACGGTGAGCGTGAGCTGAAGGTCTTCGTCCTGGAGAGCGTCGTGGCCTCGCCGGACGAGGTCGTCGGCGGCCTCGCGCAACGTCGCGACGCGCGCCTGCGCGTCCTCCGAGGGCGGCCCGTCGGTGAGCGTCGCGAGCAGGGCCGCGCTCAATGCGCCGCGGGCTCGTGGAAGCGGGAGCCGCCGGGTCCGGCGTGCCTCCTCCTTGGCCACGCCGTGCGGAGCGCGGTCCTGCACCTGAGAGAACGTTCTGGCGGTCACGGAGGTCATGGAAAGCTCCCTGCCTGGTGAGGTGCGCGGAGGCGCGTCGGGGTGGTCGCGTCATGGTGTCCACGGACCCGCCCGCTCGCAAGAGGGACGAGCCGGGGCGTGCCGAGGTTGCGAGTGGCAGCGATCGTCCTACTTTCTAGAGGAACTCATGGATGACGGTGCTTGGAGGCGGCATGGCGGAATCAGCAGACGGTGCGCCCACTGGCGAGGCCACGGTCGTCGCGTGTCCCGACGGTCCGCTGCTGGTGCGCGGCTCGTTCACGGTCGTGGACCAGAGCGGTGAGCCCGTGCCGCGGCATCGCGCGACCGTCGCCCTGTGCCGCTGCGGTGGCACCGCCATTGCGCCCTGGTGCGACGGGACGCACAAGGTGAACGGATACCGGTCCGACGGCTGAGCCGCGTGACAGCGAGGTGACCGCCGCCCCGAGCAACGAGAAGGGAAGGTGCACCATGGACCATCCGCTTGTCGCCGACTTCATGACCCCGGTACCGGCAACGGTGGAGGCGGGCGAGACGCTGCGCCGAGCAGCCCGGGAGATGGCCGAGCGCGACATCGGAGCGCTGGTCGTGCAGGCGGGGAGCAGGGCGATCGGAGTCGTCACCGACCGAGACCTGGTGGTGCGAGGTCTTGCTGCCGGGCTCGGGACGGACGCCACCGTGCGGCAGGTCACGAGCGGCAAGACCGTCGCCGTGGGCCCCGCCGACCTGGTCGAGGACGCGTTCGAGGTCATGCACGCCGCCGGGGTCCGCCGCGTCCCGGTCCTGGACGGAGACACGCTTGTCGGACTTCTTACCTTCGGTGACCTGGGCGTCGAACGCGACCCGACGACCGCGCTCATCCCCTGGTGAGGCCCTCGGCGCCGTGCCTAGCCCTGCGGCGACGTCGCGGACGTTCCCTGGGCCGTGAGGTCGGCAAGGAAGCTGTGGCACTTCTGGGCACGCTCCGAGTCCTCGGCCATCACCTGCTCGAAGAAGGCCGCGATCTCGTCCTTGCCCGCGTTGCGGGCGTCACGCACATACTGGCCGTAGTCGTGGCCTGCCTTGAGCGAGTGGTACTGCACGGAAATGAGGTCGAACGTGACGTCATCGAATCCGGTCTCTCCGGTTGCCATGATGCATCCCTCCACGCGCCGACTCCGCCGGCAGGGCGTCAGGCACCGGCCGACGAAGATGAACGGCCCAGATCTGGACCTCTCTCCACCATGGCAGGCACGGTTCCGCTCGCAACTCCCGGGCCGCCCCGGTCCGACGACAGTCCTGCCAGGAGCACATCCGTGCTGATGCGGGTGACAGTAGTGGGGGCGAGGCTGGGAGGCGTGGCGCGAGGATCGGACGGTGAACATGAGCGCACCTGAGGCACTGCCGGGCGTGCCACGGCTGGTTTCGCTGGCCGAGGTCGCGGACGTGGTGCAGGCCCTGGCGCCCGTGTACGTGCGGTTCAGCGCGGGCCCGGAGGCGGACCGGGTGACGGTCAGCCAGGACCACGAGAGCGGGTGCCTGATGCCGGGGCTGAGCGTCAACCCGATGACGCCCGAGCCGTGGTGGACCCGGCCCGTGGAGCACTGGGCCGCGCGGCAGCTCAGGCAGTACGCCCACCTGATGGTGCACGGCCGCTTCCCGTGGCTGCTGACCGGCGAGGTCTCCGCCCGCGGCCCGGACTGCGAGCCCCTGCTGGTCGAGATCACGCCGCTGGCCTTCCTCGCCCCGTCGGTCGTCGAGGAGGCAGGCGCGCTCTACCGGCAGGTCTTCGCACCGGGGGCCGACGGGACCTGAAGCGCTCGCCCGGTCCCGTGGGTGCGAATGGTCGACGGGACGGCGCCGCACCACGATCCGCAGGACGCACGGCCGAGATGCCGTATCCCCTGCTGGCGTAGCGAGGCGGCATACGAGCGGAGCACCGCCGGCCTTCCTCGGTGTCATCTCCGCGCCGGGCTTTTTACGCTGCGCGGTCGAAGACCTTGAGATGCCTCGGCGAGTGGTGCGGGCGGTCACCGTGGCATCCGGGGCGCGCGCTCGCGATCCGCAGGTCGTCCCATGTGGCTCACCGGTCCGATGTGTTCTGGATCGAGCCGGTAGCGACTGGTCCAATTCATGACGAGCATCCCGAGATGCTTTCGCCGCAAGACGAAATCCTGAATCACCGGAAGGGCTCGGTCGCGTGGCGCGAGGGATGTGCGGGTGTGATTCTGAGCCCCATGGTGGAATCAACGACGGTTCTCTCTTGGGCCCGCCCGAGGAATGTCGGATCAGTTGTCGCGCTGTGTTTTCTCGCGGCCGGTGCAGGAGCCGGGGTTGCGGCAGCGCAGGGTGCGATCTTCGTGACTGAGACATTCACGGGGGCCACCGCGGACCCGTTGTTCTCTGCCTACGGCTCGGCATGTCTGACAGGTGCCGCACCGGGCTCGCCCACGGCGGGTGCGCATCCGCTCGGGGGCTGCGACTCTGCGCGGACCGTGAACTCGCCGCCCCTTGAGGGCGCTCCGGACGGGTACCTCCAGCTCACGGACGCGTCGAACGACCAGTCAGGTGCCGTTCTTTTCGACACACCCATTCCGGCGGGCCAGGGCTTGGCCGTCCGGTTCGAGCAGTGGCAGTACGGCACGACGACTGCCGGTACCGCCCCGGCAGACGGCATCGCCTTTTTCCTTGTCGACGGCGACGCCGAGCTCACTGCCCCCGGTGCATTCGGCGGCAGCCTTGGATACGCCCAGAAGCGGCCGGACGGGAACCCCGCTAATGCGATCATTCCGGGCGTCGAGGGCGGCTACCTGGGCATCGGGCTTGATGTGCTCGGCAACTACTTCGGGGACTGGGAAGACCGCGGACTCGGCTGCCCAGAGGGGCAGCAGTCCCCGGCGGGGACAGGCTTCCGCATTCCAGAACCCGAGAAGATCACGGTGCGCGGGCCGGCAGAGCCGGGCGACACCACGCAGGGGTACTGCTTCCTCACCTCCACGGCGGAGAATCTCGATGACCCGACGGCGACGTCGTGGCCCTCCACCCTCCCGGTCACGCTCCACGGGGACACCACCTCGATGCCTGACGGGATCAGTGCCGCCGCCGCAGCAGCGCTCCTGGAGCCGGACAAGCGGACCGTCGAAGTGGTTGTCAGCCCGGCCCCCGACCCGCGCGTCACCGTGTCCGTCGCCGGTCCCGGAGGCGACCTTCAGCAGGTGCTCGACATCGCGGCCCCTCAGCCAGTCCCAGAGACGTACAAGTTCGGCTTCTCCGCCTCCACCGGCCAGTTCACCGACGTGCACCTGATCCGCAACGTCGTCCTGGAGTCCGTGGACCCCTCGCCCATCCTGACGCTCACCAAGGTGGCCGACGGCCCCGGCCCCTACCAGCTCGGTGACACGGTCACCTACACCTACCGCGTCACCAACTCGGGCCTGGCACCCGTGACTGACCTTGAGGTGCTCGACGACCGCATCCCCGACGTCGCCTGCGACGCCACGACGCTCGGCGCACTCGGTGACGCTCCCGACAACGAGACGACGTGCCGCGGCGCGTACACCGTCACGGCGGAGGACGTCGAGACCGGGGAGGTGGTCAACACCGCGACCGCGTCCGGCGACGATGGCGGGGCCATCTCGCCCCCGGTGAGCGAGACCGTTCCGGTCATCGCACCGTCCCCCTCGCCAAGCCCGAGCTCATCACCTACCTCATCGCCCGACCCGACGGTGAGCCCGTCACCGAGCTCCAGTGCGGTCGCGCCCGTGGCACCGCCAGTAACCCACCAGCCGACGACCGGACCGACAACCCCGAGTGAGCTGGCCAGCACCGGCGCGAACGCAGGGCCGATGGTGCTCCTGTCCGCGGTACTGCTCACGGCCGGCGCCCTGGTCGTCGGGCTTGTGCGCCGTCGAAGCTAGAGCCGGTGTCGCACTCCGCTCCCGGAGACGGGCGCCAGAGCCGACGCGAGAGCCCGTCCGGCGGCAGTCGTCGTGGATGCTCGCACCCCGGGGCCGTGCACAAGCCGTCAGCGCTGGACGACGACCCGTGAGCGACGAGCTCGCCGTCCGGGCGCGGACGTCGCTGTGGTTCAGGAGGGGACGCTCAGGAGGCCGACGGCGACGCCCGCCGCCACCAACCCCAGCACTTGCGTCCCGTCCAGCCGTTCCCGGTGCACGGTCACGCCCAGCAGCACCGGGACAGCAGGATAGAGCGAGGCGATGACGACGGTGACGGCCAGCATCTGCTGGTGGGCCGCCAGCAGGTAGAGCACCAGGCCGACGGCGGCTCCTGCCCCGATCAGCCCTGCCCGGACATGGTCGGCTGCCGCGACGTCCGAAACCCGCGCGCGTCGCACGACCGGGACGAGCACGAGCACGGCCGCGATCCTGCCGGCCGCCACCGGCCACAAGCCGCTGTCCGGGCTCGTGAGACCGAGCGCGACGTACTGGACCGCCACTCCGCAGCTGGCGATCAGCCCGTCGCGGACGGCGCCATGCACCGTCGACGCGCGTCCACCGGTGATGCACCACAGGGCGGGCAGCACGAGTAGGATGCCCGCCCACGCCAGTGCGCCGGGATGTTCGCCGAGGACCATGACCCCGCACAGGACCGACAGTGCGATGCCGGTGACGGCGCTGACCGGCACGACGACGCTGAGCGCCCCACGACTGACACCCCGGTTGATGAACAGCATCGTGACCGCGCTGCCCAGGCCGGACAGGGCACCCCACGCGAGGTCGGCGGCCTGGACGGACCGCGCCCCGACGAGGAGCGCGGCTGTCGACGCCGCGACCAGCCCGCCCAGCTGACCGATGAACGAGACGACGGCGAAGTTGACCCGCCGGGAGAGGATCCCGCCCGCGTAGTCGACCACCCCGTAGACCAGCGCCGAGGCGAGTGCGAGTCCCGGACCGAGCATCAGGTCGGACCCACGCCCGTCGTCGGGCTGCGGTCACCGGTCGCGGCTGGTCGGTGCGGAGCCAACGGTCAGGCCAGGGCGTCCGCTATGTCTGCCGACGCGGTGCCGGCGGCGGAGGCCAGGGCGACGATGCTCCGCGCGAGCTCCCGGACGGCGACGTTGGTGTGGTTGGAGGCGGAGCGCAGGCGCTCGAACGCCTCCTCCGGGTCGACGTGCAGTGCGAGCGAGATGATGCCCTTGGCCTGTTCGATAGGGGCGCGGGTGGCGGCCGCGGAGCGGATCGATGCCGATGCGGCCTCGTTCGCCTGGATCTCGATGCCGGCCGTGATGTCGACGAAGAAGCCGGTCAGCTCGCTCACCTGCTCCGTGTCGGGGTCGATGCGGCCCTGCCCGACGACGGTCAGCGTCTTCTGGTCGCCGTGGGCGTCCATGATGCGGTGGACGCTGCTGAACGGCTCGCCGGTCAGCGCCGCGGCCTGCAGGACCTGGGAGACACGTGCACGGTCCTGCGGGTGCTTGTGCGCCAGCACGAGTGCGGTGGTCGGGACCACGTCACCGGGCTCGAAGCCGTGGATGCGGTAGGTCTCGTCCGACCACCACCACACCTGCTCGGCCAGGTCGTAGCGGTACCGCCCCACCACGTGGTTGGCCCCCAGGGCCAGCGCGCGCTCGATCTCCATCGGTTCGGTCATGTGTGGGCCGCCCTTCGCACGCCTCATCCACGGACGAGCCGCGTCATGACCCGCACCGACCGTATCGGAGAACCGTTGCCAGGGGAACCGGACTCCGTGGCGACCGCTTGCCGGTGTCGTCAGCGCCGGGCGAGGTTCTCCGTGGCCGGCCCCTCCAGCAGCGTGCCGTCCGGGGCGAACCGCGAGCCGTGCACGGGGCAGTCCCAGGACCGCTCCTGGTCGTTCCACCGCACGACGCCGCCGAGGTGCGGGCACACGCGCGAGACCTCGCTCCCGCCGGGCGCTTCGCCCGTGGGCCGGGTCGCCGCGCAGGCCCAGCCCTTGGACTGCTCGCCGAAGGTGGCCGCCGACCGGGACGTGGGCTCGGGCGGCCGAGCCCACGGCTCCAGGGCCGGGCCCCACTCGACCGGGTCGCCGAGCAACCGGCCCGCCAGGGCCAGGCCGGCGCCGGTGCCGGTCGTCAGGCCCCACTTGCCGTAGCCCGTCGCCACGAGCACCCGCTCGTCGCCCGGGACGGCCGGCCCGACGAACGGCAGGCCGGTGTCGCTGAGGTAGTCCTGCGCCGCCCACGCGTGGTGCGCCGTCCCGACCGGCAGGTGCGTGCGGGTCCAGTCGTCGAGGGTCGCCAGCCGCGCGGCCGGGTTTGGTTCCCGGCCGGTGGTGTAGCCCTCGCCGCCCACCATGAGGAGGTTGCCGGCCATGCGCAGCGAGCGGGTGGGGGAGCCTGCTGTGATCGACATCGTCTCGGCGAAGCCCGCCGGGAGCGCCGCGGGATCGGGTACGTCCCACGTGGTCAGCAGGCTGCGGCCCGCCTCAAGTCTCAGGAACAGGCCGCCGAGCCGCCCGGGCGGGGCTCCGGTGGCCAGGACCACGTGCTCGGCGAGCACCGTGCCGCGCGTGGTGCGCAGCGCGATGCCCGACGTCAGCCGACGTACCTGCCGCACCCGGACGCCGTCGTGCACCGGGACGCCGCGGGCGCGCAACCGGGAGCGCAGGGCCGACAGCATCCGCAGCGGGTCGACCTGGCCCTGCCCCGGCAGGCGGACGGCGCCGAAAGTGGGGACGGGGTACGGCGGTTCGTCCTCCCACGTGGCCGCCAGGCCGTGCCGGGAACAGGTCGCGAGCACAGCCTCGACCTGGGGCACCTCGGCGGGGGTCGTGGCGACGGTGAGGTCGTCGCGGTTCTCCACGGGCGCGCCCAGGTCGTCCAGGGTGCGGCGCAGCCAGCCGAGCCCCGCGAACCCTGCCGCGAGGTAGCTGTCGACCGCGTCGTCGCCGTGGTGTGCGACGCGCGCGAGCTGCACGCCCTGCAGCACGGAGAGCTTGCCGGTGGACCGGGCGGTCGTGGTGGCGCCCGCTCCGGCCTTGTCCAGCACGACCACGTCGGCGCCGCCGTCGGCGAGGGCCAGGGCGGTCACGACGCCGGTGATCCCGGCGCCCACCACGACGACGTCCGCGCGCAGGGGTCCGGCTGCCATGACACCCGGCCCCTCCTGTCCGCCTTCGGCTTCGGGAGTCTCCTGGCTCACGGTGCGCCTCCTGTGCCGGTGGTCGGGTGTCGCGCTCCCGGCTTCCTCAGGCTGGCACGCGCCCCTGGCACTCGCACGACGCCGACGGGACGGGCACCAACCGCTGGTCGTCCGGGACGCGAGCCGACGGGCGCCTGCCTATGGTCGGGTGACGACGGCCGTGCGGCAGCACGGGGAGGGGACGACGACATGCGGTTCGGATACACCCTGATGACCGAGCAGAGCGGGCCACGTGAGCTGGTCCGGTACGCGGCGGCGGCCGAGGAGGCCGGGTTCGACTTCGAGGTCTCCAGCGACCACTACTCGCCCTGGCTCCCCGAGCAGGGGCACGCGCCCAACGCCTGGGTGCTCCTCGGGGCGGTGGCGCAGGCCACGAGCCGGGTCGAGCTGATGAGCTTCGTGACGTGCCCGACCATGCGGTACCACCCCGCGGTCGTGGCCCAGCAGGCGGCCACGCTCCAGCTCCTGGCCGACGGCCGGTTCACGCTGGGCCTCGGCGCCGGCGAGAACCTCAACGAGCACGTCATCGGAGAGGGCTGGCCCGGGGTCGCCGTGCGGCACGACCTCCTGGAGGAGGCGATCCACGTCATCCGCGAGCTGCTGACGGGTGAGCTCGTCACCTGGGAGGGGCAGCACTTCCGCATCGACTCAGGGCACCTGTGGGACGTCCCGGACGCCGGGGTCCAGATCGGCGTCGCCGTGTCCGGTGAGCAAGGCGTGGAGCGGTTCGCCCCGCTCGCCGACCACCTCGTCCAGACGACGCCCGACGCCGACGTCGTGCGGGGCTGGAAGGCCCGGCACCCGGGGTCGAGCCGGGTCTTCGGTCAGGTCCCGGTGTGCTGGGACCCCGACGAGGACGCCGCGATCGCCCGGGCGCACGCCGAGTTCCGCTGGTTCGGCGGCGGGTGGGCCGTGAACGCGGACCTGCCGAC
Organism: Promicromonospora sp. NPDC110617; assembly: GCF_055598465.1. Lineage (NCBI taxonomy): Bacteria > Bacillati > Actinomycetota > Actinomycetes > Micrococcales > Promicromonosporaceae > Promicromonospora > Promicromonospora sp. NPDC110617. The sequence goes on along the minus strand of NZ_JBVKBM010000003.1, from coordinate 740,817 downwards.
GCCGGCCGGGTTCACGGCCGCCGCCCAGTTCGTGCGGCCCGAGGACGTCGCGTCGTCGATCGCGTGCGGACCCGACCTGGACCGGCTGGCGGAGAGCGCCCGCCCGTTCCTGGACGCGGGGTTCACCGACCTCGCCTTCGTGCAGGTCGGCGACCACCACCAGGACCGGTTCCTCGCCGAGGCCGCGGGTCCGCTGCTGGAGCGGGCACGGGCACTCCAGGCCGCCCGGCGGTGAGTCCCCGCTCCAGCCCGTCGTGCGAGTGGTGCGGCCCGGGGACACGGTGGGGGTGCCGGTGCAGCAGACCGCCGCCGGCTCCCCAGCCAAGGAGGCACGCACATGGCCAAGCAGACCGCCGCCGATGTCATGACCCCGGCACCCACCACCATCGACCAGACCGAGACGCTCGAGGCGGCCAGCCGCCTGATGGCCGAGCAGGACGTGGGGGTGCTGGTCGTCCGGGCCGGCCCCACCGCCGTCGGCGTCGTCACCGACCGGGACCTCGTCGTGCGCGGCCTCGCGGCCGGCCTGGACGCCGACGCGACTGTGCAGCAGGTCACGACCGACAAGGTGATCACCGTCGGTGTCAGCGACCCCGTGGAGACCGTGGTCGAGGTGATGCGCGCGGGCGCCGTCCGCCGCGCACCCGTCCTGGACGGGAACGTGCTCGCGGGGATCATCTCGATCGGCGACCTCGCCGTCGAGCGGGACCCGGACTCCGCGCTCGCGGACATCTCCAGGGCGCAGCCCAACCGCTGAGCTGACCAGGGGACCACGACTCACGCCGTGCGAGTACCGCGGCCGCCGAGGAACATCGAGGTCATGAGGGTGACGCGGTGGCGGTGGGTGGCGCGAGGCGCCGTCGCCGCGACCGTGCTCGCCGGCACGGTCTCGTGCACGGTCGCCAGTCACCAGGAGCCGGGGCAGGCGAGCGCGGCGGTCGCCGACGCCCTGTCCCAGGCGGGTTCGGCGGCGGGGACCACGCGGATCGTCGTCGAGCAGCTGTCCCGGGGTCGGCTGACCGGCCCCATGGCTGACACCGCTCTGCTCGACCAGCTCCGGGTGCTGGACGACGCCGAGGCCGCACTGACCACCCTGGTCCCGCCGGACACCACGACGTCCGACCAGCGGGCCGCCGGGCTCGCGGCAGTCGGCGACGTGACGGACGTCGTCGTCAGCGCACGGGAGTGGGACGCGGCCCGGGCCGGCGGTGACCTCGACGGCGCGGCCGCGGTGCCGTCGTCGGCCGACGCGCTGCTCGTGGACCTTGCGGCGGCCACCGAAGAGGTGGAGAAGGCGCTGGCTGAGGCGGGTGGGCCGTGAAGAAGGTCCTGGGGGTCGCCCTCGGCATCCTGACGGCCATCGGGGGCTTCGTCGACATCGGTGACCTCGTCACCAACGCCGTCGTCGGGTCGCGGTTCGGGCTTTCGCTCGTCTGGGTCGTGGTGCTCGGCGTGGTCGGGATCTGCCTGTTCGCGAGCATGGCGGGCCGCGTCGCTGCCGTGAGCGGCCGCGCGACGTTCGAGATCATCCGGGAGCGCCTCGGCCCGAAGGCGGCGGGCGCCAACCTCGTCGCGTCGTTCGCCATCAACCTCCTGACGCTGACGGCGGAGATCGGCGGCATCGCCCTCGCGCTCCACCTCGTCAGCAGCGTCGAGCCGCGGCTCTGGATACCGGTGGCAGCGCTGGCCGTATGGCTGGTGCTGTGGCGCGTGAAGTTCCAGGTGATGGAGAACGTCGCGGGCCTCATGGGCCTGCTGCTGGTGGGTTTCGGCGTCGCGTTGTTCCTGCTCGGCCCGGACTGGGGCGAGCTGATGCGGCAGGCCGTGCCGCCGTCCCCGCCGTCCACCGAGCACCCGGCGGCGTACTGGTACTACGCCGTCGCGCTCTTCGGTGCCGCGATGACACCGTACGAGGTGTTCTTCTTCTCCTCGGGCGCGGTCGAGGAACGCTGGACCGCCAAGGACCTCACGATGAACCGCGCGAACGTGCTGATCGGGTTCCCGCTCGGCGGGCTCCTGTCGGTCGCGATCGCGGCGTGCGCGGCCGTGGTGCTGCTCCCCGCGGGGATCGAGGTCTCGTCGCTGTCCCAGATCGTGCTGCCCGTGGCGCAGGCCGGGGGAGTGCTGCTGCTGGCCCTGGTCATCATCGGCATCGTCGCGGCGACGTTCGGCGCCGCCCTCGAGACCGCGCTGTCCAGCGGTTACTCCCTGGCCCAGTACCTCGGCTGGTCGTGGGGCAAGTTCCGCAGGCCCGCCCGCGCGGCGCGGTTCCACCTCACGATGGTCGTGGCGATCCTGCTCGGCGTCGGCATCCTGATGACCAGCGTGGATCCCATCGCGGTGACGGAGATGTCGGTGGTCTTCTCGGCCGTCGCCCTGCCCCTGACCTACGTGCCGATCCTGGTGGTGGCGAACGACCCGCAGTACATGGGCCGCCACGTCAACGGGCGCGTGGTCAACGCCCTGGGCACGGTGTACCTGGTGATCGTGGTCGTGGCGGCCGTCGCCGCGATCCCGCTGATGATCGCGACAGGAGCGGGGTCATGACGCGCGAGCGGATCGTCGACGCCCGGCTGCACCTGCTCAGCCGGCAGGTGCTCGACGTGGACGGCGAGCCCGTCCGCGCCGTCGACGACCTGGAGCTCGTCGGACCCGAAGGGCAGCCGGCCCGGGCCGGTGCCGAGGTCCGCGTCGGCGCCATCCTGGTCGGCCCGGTCCTGTTCGTCCGGCTCTTCGGCGGGGCGGTCCCCGTCTCGCGGCAGCCCCGGATCGCGTGGGAGGACGTCGGCCACATCGGCACGGCCATCGAGCTCACCGTGCCGTCCGACCGCCTCGATGCCGACTGGGTGGAGCACTGGCTGCGCGACCACGTCGTCGGCCCCGTCCCCGGAGGACGCCACGACCCGGAGGCAGACGGATGAACGTGGGCGACCTGCTCGACGCACGCGTCCTAGGGCCCGACGGCGCCACGCTCGGCGTCGTCGTCGACGTCCGGTTCGCCCTGGAGGTCGTCGACGAACCGGACGAGGAGGCGCGGGAGCGGGACCGGGAAGATGCCGAACCCCCGCTGAGCGCACACCTCGGCCGGGACGCGGTCGGCAGTGCCCGCCTGGTCGGGCTGCTGGTGAGCCCGCACAGCGGGGGATCGTTCCTCGGGTACGAGCGGACCGAGGTGCGCTCGCCCTGGCCGATCGCGCAGCTGGTCCGCCGTCGGCACCGCGGCACGTTCCTCGTGGGCTGGTCCGACGTCGCCGAGGTGCGCACGGACGAGAGACCGGTGACCGTGCGGCTCGTCGCCGGGTTCGAGAGGAGTTCGCCAGCGCTGTGAACGCCACAGGACGCACGAGGAGATGGCTGGATGACGTCCTGGATCTGCCGGCGACGGCGTTCTTGAGGCGCGGATGCGTCAGGGCGTCTCGACCGTGGTGCGGCCGACGGGACGGACCCGTCGGCCGCACCGGGTGCGGGGCTCCGCGCCGCTAGGCGGCGTCCTCCGTGAACAGGCGGGGGAGGAAGTCGATGAGTGACTTCTGCCAGACGTCCCAGCTGTGCGGACCCGGGACGATCGGTGCGAACTCGTGGTTCACCCCGCGGTCGTCCATGGCGGCGATCAGCTGCAACGTCGCACCGTAGGTGAAGTCCTGCTGGTCGCCGGAGTAGACCCGCAGCAGCTTCGTGCCCTCGTTGATGGCCTCGACGTCCGCGGTGGCCGGCGGCGCGCCGAATGCCGACATGGCGCCGATGTAGCCGAACTCGCCCGGGTGCGCCCAGAGGGTGCTCAGGGTGTGGCCAGAACCCATGGAGAGGCCCGCCAGGGCGCGCCGGTCGCCCCGGGAGCTGATGTTGAACTGGTCCTCGGCGGCCGGCACGATGCGCGTCGTGATCTCCGTGGGGAAGTCCACGCCGTTTCCGTTGGCCATGACCACCACCATCGGCACGATGTCGCCCCGCAGGTAGCTGTTGTCCAGGATCCGCTGGACATACCCCACCTCGACCCAGTCGGTCCACGTCTGCCCGCCACCGTGCTGCAGGTAGAAGACCGGGTACTCCTCGGCGCGGTCCGCGTCGTAGTCCGGGGGCGTCCACACGTACGCCGAGCGCTGCTCGCCGCCGCCCGCGGTGCTGGGGTAGCTCATGACGCTGACCTCGCCGCGCGCCTCGGCCGGCACCTGCGCGGTGTACCGGGCGCGGACCGTGTCGCCGGTGGCGGTGAAGGTGCTCCACGTCCGTTCCGAGAACACCGTCGTGGGGTTGTTCGCGTCCTTGCGGTCGACGCCGTCGACCACGAACTTGTAGTAGTAGGACCCGCCCTCGAGGGCCAGCGAGAGGCGCCACGAACCGTCGTCCTGCTTGACCATGTGGGTGCGCGGCCAGCTTCCGGCCGGGCCGAAGTTGCCCCAGACGGTGATGTTGTTCGCGTCGGCGAGCTCAGGGCCGAGCTCGAAGGTGACCACGCCGTTCTCGTCGACCCACGGTGTGGGGGTCGTGCCCGCCGGCGGGAGCTCGTGCCGCACGAACGGCAGGTGGCCCTCGCTCGGGCCCTCGTCGTCGACCTCGCGGAAGACGCGCCCGGCGAAGTCGTGCAGGTTCTTCTGCCACGTGTCCCAGGTGCCACCCGTCGCGGGGTCGGACCCGTCGGGCTGGAACTCGACGCCCGCCTGCGTCAGCCGGTCCGCCAGCGCCACCGTCTCGTCGTACGCGGGGTCGGTGACGTTGCCCGCATAGAGGCGGACGACGTCGGTCGAGTCGTTGATCTGCTTGGCCTTGCCGCGCGAGATCGGCTTGTCGTAACCACCCGAGAACGAGCCGACGTTCGCGAAGTCCCGCGGCTTGGCGACGACGGCGTCCAACGCGAGCTCCCCGCCGCGGCCGATGCCGGCGATCGCACGGCCCGACCCCTGGTCGGAGACGTTGAACGCGCGCTCGACGGCGGGCAGCAGCTCCTTCGTCACGCCGGCGGGACCCGGTGTGCCGGCGTCTCCCAGGACGACCACCATCGGCTCGGCGTCGCCGTCGAGCGTGAGGTTGTCCATGATCTGGCCGAGCCGGCCCAGCTCCACCCACTCGCGGTAGCTCTGCCCCTCGTCCTGCAGCAGGTACAGCACCGGGTACTGCTCCGCGCGGTCCGCGTCGTAGCCCGGGGGCGTCCACACGAGCGCTTCCTTCGTGTGCTTCGGTCCCTTGCCGTACTCGATCGTCCCGAGCTCGCCACCGTCGGCCACGTCGTCGAGCCACTCCGCACCCGGTCCGGGGACGAACAGGGTGCTGTAGGTGGGCTTCGACGTCACCTCCTGGGGCGCGGCGGGGTTGCGGAAGGCGACCGCGTCCTGGTCCGCGGCCGGGCGCGCGGCGTACTGGTAGTAGTACAGGCCGGGTTCGAGGGGCCCGAGCGTCGCGGTCAGGTTCGACCCGCTGGCCCCCATGTTGAGGTCGGTCCACGCCTTGCCCGGGCCGAAGTTCCCCTGCACCGCGACGGGGCCGTCCCCGAGGCCGGTCTGCTCGGTCACCGCCGCGCGCGGCACCGTGAAGCGGTAGACGTCGGAGATCGGGTTGTTCGGCACCTCGCTCACCCACGGGTCGGCGCTCACCGCTTCCGCGGCGGCGGGCGGCGCGACGAGCACCACCCCCGTCACCACCGCGCTCGCGGCCACGGCCGCGAGCGTTCGTCGGCCCCGTCGGATCGCCTGGGCGGGGCCTGTCTGAGATACGGACGTTCGAGCCATCTACGTGCTCCCTTGCACGAGCGGAATCCGGTCGACGTGAACTTTAACGTTAAATACGAGGCTCGACAAGGGCTGGTCGGGGTGAGCAGCGCAGCGGCTCCGGGGCGGCGCCAGATCTTGTCGGCGCCGTCGGCTCCGTTTCACCCGCAACGGGTGAGGGTGCCGGTCCCCGTGTCCACGCAAGGTCGCGGGGCCAGCTCAAGCCGTGGGAACAGGACGTGGGATGACCTACCAACGACAGCAGCCGCAGGGCCCCGCACCGCGACCGAGGGCGGTCGACGCCCGGGTCCTGTGGTCCGGAGGGGTGGCGACGGCGCTCGTCGTCGCCCTGATCGCGCTGGTCGGTGTGGTCGTCTTCCGTGGCGTCTTCGGCATCCCGATCCTCGCCCCCGAGGGCGAGGGCGTCTGGGGTGACGCGTCGACGATCGGGTTGATGGTGGCCGCCGCCGTCGCGGCGCTGGTCGCCGTGGCGCTGGTCCACCTCCTGCTGCTGAGCACACCGCGGGCGCTGTCGTTCTTCGGCTGGATCGTCGGGCTCGCCACCGTCGTCGCGGGTGTGGCGCCGTTCGCCACCGACGCCGCGCTCGACAGCAAGCTGGCGAGCGCGCTGATCAACGTGGTGGTCGGGTTCGCGATCCTGGGCCTGGTCGCGGGCGTCGCGCGCACCGCCGTCGCCCGGGCCGGACAGAGCGCATGACGGTGCCGGAGGCGAAGCGAGGCACGGGGCCGCGCCGCCGGTTCGTGCGAGCGCTCGCCACCCTCGGCGCGGCGGCGCTGCTCCTGCCGTTCGTGCTCCTGACGGCGCCCTCCGCGGCCGCGGCCGAGTGGGGCATCGCCAAGACCGAGGTGAGCTCCGGGCCCTACGAGCCGGGCGACACCGTCCAGTACGTCATCTCGGTCTCGTGCTCGGACCCGAACGCGGACCCGTGCACCAGCGCCGTGGTCACCGACGAGCTGCCCGCCGGCCTGGTGCTGGTCAGTGCCTCGGTCCAGAGCGGCCCGGCGGGCGGCGAGATCGTCGCCGACACCGAGACGGACACGGTCACGGCGACCTGGCCCAGCGTCCCGAACGGCGGGCAGGGCCAGATCATCGTCACGGCCCAGGTCGATCCCGACCTGCCGTACAGCCAGGACGGCGTGCCCATCACGAACACGGCCACGGTGACCGCCGACAACGCGCCCGAGGCGTCGTCGGACGCCACGGTGACGCCCGTCGTCCCACTCGTGCTGGAGTCCGGGACGACCAAGTCGATCGACCCGGCGGGCGCCGTCGCGGCCCCGGGCACCGCCGCCACGATGACGCTCACGGCGACCAACACGTCCAACGCTCCCGTGGACGAGCTGGTCGTGCAGGACCCCGTCGACCCGACGGCGACGCCGAGCCCGTTCACCTACCTCGGCTACACGGGCACGGGCGACATCACCCTGCCGCCGAACGCGGACACGGTGACGCAGGAGTACTGGGACGGCACCCAGTGGCTGCCGCTCGACGACACCGTCGACCCGGCCACGGTGCAGGGCGTGCGCTACACGTTCAGCGGCGACATCCAGCCGGGCGCGACCGCGACCATCCCGGTCGAGGTGGAGCAGCGCGAGAACGTCACCGAGCTCACCGACGCGACGACCGTCACCAACGACGTCTCCTCCCTGGTGGTGCGGGACGACACCGAGTCCGACCCTGTGACCGCGGAGGACACCTACGTCATCACGCCGCCGGACAACAGAGTCACGGCGAGCAAGTCGTTCGACCCCGCCACGGTGAGCGCGGGGGAGCCGACCACGGTCACCCTGGGTGCCACCAGCACGGGCGACCCCACGACGTCGCTGACCCTGACCGAGCCCTCACCGGGCACGCCCAGCCCCTTCGAGGGCGACGACCCGCTCACGTTCACCGGGTTCGGCCCGTCCGGGGACGGCACGGGCATCCAGTGGCCGGCGGACGCCGACGCCGCGACCGTCACCTTCACCTGCGCGGACGGCGCCACGCCGAGCCTGAGCACGACCACGGTCGGCACCCTGCCCAACCCGCCGGCGGGCTGCGCGGTCGTGGGGTTCTCCGTGGAGTTCACCGGCGCGATCGTCACCGGGGCCGCGGCGTCCGTCCCGTTCACCGCGGACACCGACCCGGACCAGGACGCCGACGACGTCACGCACGCCAACGAGGTCACCGCGACGATCCCCAACGCGGAGGACACCGCCTCGGCCGACCTGGTGACCCTCAGCGACCGCCTCGCGACCCGGACGGACAAGCTGATCTCGCCGTCCACGATCCCCGCCGTCCCGGGCCAGAGCGTGGTGGTCCAGCTGCCGTCGCAGCTCCTGCCCTTCGGGCCGGACGGGTCGACGACGTCGGCGAACCAGGTCGTGATCCAGGACCCGACCGACCCCGCGGACCCCGGCGAGTTCTGGGCGAACTTCACCGCCACCTCGGTGCGCACGACCGACGTGCCGGCCGGGGCGACGCTCACCGTGAACTACTGGGACGGCAGCGCCTGGGTCCCCGCGCCGGACTGCGGCCCGTGGACCGGCCCGCAGACGGTGAGCTGTGACCTGCCCGAGGGCGCCGAGGGCGTCCAGTTCGTCTACGACTCCGAGGACGGCTTCCCGCCGGGCACCTCGTTCCAGCCCAACTTCACCGCCGCGTACGACGGCCCTGCCGACCGCGACGACCCGATCACCAACTGCGGCGCCTCCAGCGCGTCGTCCGGCACGGTGCCCCCGACCGACCCGGCGGAGGGCTGCGCCTCGGTCGACCCGTTCCCCGTGGACGGCACGGGCGACCTCGACGCGATCGAGAAGTCGTTCCTCGGCGGTGACCCGCCCACGGTCCTGGCCCGGTCCGAGGACCAGGCCACGGCGCAGCTCACGTGGTCGACCGACGGCTTCTCCGGCGTCGACCCGATGGTCCTGTCCGACATCGCCGACCCGGCGTCCACCGACGTCGCCGACTCGTTCTACGAAGCGTTCGACCTCGTCCGGGTCGAGCCGATCGACGCCTCGATGGACCCGCTGATCGGCTACGACCAGGTCGAGAGCGTCGAGCTGTTCGTCGACGGCGCGTGGGTCGAGGCGTCGGGTGACCCCTGCCCGCAGGCGTGCGACGGGACGTTCCCCGGCTACACGCTCACGGCCGACGAGCGGGCGGCCGCGACGTCGGTCCGGCTCACCTACGTCGAGTCGCCCTCGCGCACGGCGGGCGCCGACCCGACCGCCCCGCAGCCCGGCGAGGGCGTCGCCCGGTCGACGCTCGCCGACGGCCGCCACCTCCAGCTCACGTTCCAGGTGCGCGACGAGCGGCGCAGCGACGGCGAGCCCGTGCTGGGCTCGACCAACGGGACCCTCTACAACACGGCGGACCCCGGGCTCGTGAACGACACCGCCCGGGCGACGGCGACCTACGACGGCGAGACGTACACCGACGTCGACGACGCCGACGTGCTCATCATCGACCGCCCCATCAATGTCGGCGTCACCAAGGACTGGACTGGTGGCCCCGTGTCGGTCCCGCCCGCGGGCACGCCCGCCGCGTTCTACCCGTCCACCACCGTCACCATCCAGGGCACCAACGAGTCGCTGGCCCGTGTCGACCAGCTCCGGCTGGTCGAGCCGGGTCTGGCGGGCAGCGGCGACGTGCAGGTGGCCGAGGGAACCTCACCGTTCGACGCCTTCACGCTCCGGGCGCTGGTGATCACACCCCCGGAGGGGACGGACACGACGACCGTCACGCTCACGTACGCCGACGGCACGAGCGCGGACGTCACGGAGGCGGAGGCCGAGGCCCTGACGCCCGGCGACCTGGCCGACGTGATCGGCGTCGAGGTCGCGTTCGATGGGCGGATCGCCGCCGAGGCGACCGGGACCCTGGAGCTGACGCTCCAGCTCCGGGAGCTCGACCGGTACACAGGCGATCCGGTGACCGTGGCCGGCTACTCGCCCGTGCCCGACGTCGCGGCGGCCCAGGTGACCGACCCGGGTGGGACGGACGACGACACCCCGCTCGCCTGGGACGGCGCCGACATGGTGCTCCAGCAGCCGGGCATCGGCGTGGTGGTCGGCAAGTCGTTCGACCCCGACCAGGTGGTCGAGCCCGGCACCGGGCCCGTGCGCATGACACTGTCGGGGACGCCCCAGGGGCCGTCCCGTGCCGTCGAGATGGTCCTGGTGGACGACGAGCCGCGCTTCTGGAACCAGTACGACTTCGTGGGCTTCGCGGACGCCACGCTCACCGCGCCGATCCAGCAGGTGCGGGTCGACGCGTTCACCGGCGGCACGTTCACCGACGACGGCGACGGCGTGACGGTGAGCGGCGGTTCCTGGGTGACCGGGACGCCGTCGGGCACCTTCGCGCTGCCCGACGGGGTGGCCCCGGGCGACGTGCAGGGGCTGAGGTTCACGTTCACGCGGACCGACGGCTCGATCTGGGAGAACCCGGCCACGCCGACGCAGACCGTTCCGATGGACGTGGAGCGCCGCGAGGACCTTCGCACCGGCGGCCCGGTGCTCCCGGACCTCGCCGCGAACCCGCCCGCGCCGGGCGAGACCGCGCCGGGCGTCGCGAGCAACGAGGTGGACGGCACGGTGACGGGTGCCGACCTCGTGGTGGACCCGGAGACGGGCGACACCGTCCCGGTGAGCGCGGGCGACAGCGCGACGGCGCAGGTCCGCTATGTGCACGCCGAGAACGGGGTCGAGGTGGTCAAGGACTTCGACGGCACGGTGACGGGCGGCACCGAGGCACCGAACGCCGTGTTCCCGATGAACATCGCGGTCACGAACACCGGGAACCGCCCCGTCTTCGACCTCGTGGTCACCGACCCGATGCCGGTCGACGCCGACGGAGCGCAGCTGCGCCTCGCGGACGTCGACGAGCCGTTCTCCTACGCTTTGGCGGGCGCGGGACCCGACCCCGCCAACGGCACGCCGCTGCCGACAGACCCCGGCGACGTGACGGTCGACCAGACCGGTGACCTCGAGAACCTGGAGTTCACGTTCCCGGAGGGGGCGGTGCTCGAGGTCGGGCAGACCTACACGATCACGGTGCAGGTTCGGTTCCGGGTGGGGCTGCCCGCGCAGACCGTGGTGGACAACACCGTGGGCGTCACCGGCGACCGGCCGTGGGACGAGTGTGCGGCCCGGCTCGACGAGGCCACCGGCGCCTGCGAGGCCGATGCCGACGTCACGACCATCCCGGCGGGTGTGCTCGCGCAGTCCAAGGTGGTCAAGGCCACGGACGACGACGAGCTCGACGTGGTCGTCGACCCCGCGGCCGACCCGGACACGCAGTGCGCGCCGGACGCGGCCGGGTTCTACGCCTACCCCTGCACGCCGGTGACGGCGCCCGGGCACGACGAGACGTGGCGCGTGCGGATCGACAACGTCGGCAACCTGCCCATCACCAAGGTGGTCAGCTACGACCGCCTGCCGGTCCCCGGCGACACCGGGTCCTACGCGCAGTCCGCCCGCGGCTCCCAGTGGAGGCCGATCCCCACGGACGACCCGCCGCCCACCCTCGTGAACCCGCCTCCGGGCGCGGAGGTGACCTTCTCCTACACGACCGCCACCGACTACTGCCGGGACGACATCGAGAACCCCGGCGGTGAGCCGGTGTGTCCCACGGATGACCCGGAGGCCGGCTGGGTGCCGCTCACCGGCGACGAGGGCGACGAGGTCTTCGAGACGATCACCGCCCTGAAGGTCGTGGTCACGTTCACGCAGGACGACCCGCTGCAGCCCGGCGAGTCCATCGCCTACGAGGGCACGACGACCACGCCGCCCGTCGCGCCCGAGGCCGGGGACGGGGCCATCGCCTACAACTCCGCGGCCGCCTCCGGCGTGGTGCAGACCCCCCAGGGGCCGCTGAACCTGCTGCCGACCGAGGGCACCAAGGTCGGGGTCGCGACGGCCACGGGTTCGCTCCAGGTCGTCAAGCGGGTCACCGGGGAGGGCGCCGCGTACGCGCCCGACTCGTTCGAGCTGAACGTGGAGTGCACCTCGGCCGTCGGCACCTGGGTCGAGGAACCGCTCGACCCGATCCTGGTCACCGTGTCGCCGGGCACCCCGGTCACCGTGCCGAACCTGCCGTACGGCGCCGAGTGCACGGTCACGGAGGACCCCGTGGGTGGCCAGACGGAGCTCGTGGTCGGGTCGGTGACGATCGGCCGGGAGCCCGAGGTCGTGACGCTCACCGCGGTCAACCGCTACGACCTGGCGAGCCTGGTCCTGTCGAAGGACGTGGTCACCGCGGCCGTCGACCAGGACGGCGACCCGGTCGGCTACGGGCCGTTCGAGGTCACCGTCGACTGCACGTTCCTCGGCGAGCCGGTCTACGCCACGGGCTACGGGCCGTTCCGCCCGATGGTGGTGACGATCGAGGACGGCGAGGAGGTGGTGCTCGACGGCCTGCCGGTCGGCGCCGAGTGCACCGCCACGGAGACCGGCACGGGCGGCGCGGCCTCCGTCGACGTCACGGTGACGCACGACGGCCAGGAGCCCGTGGTCACGGACGGGACCGAGGCCACGACCACCGTCACGCCGGACGAGTCGGGCGAGAGCACGACGGAGGTCACCTTCACGAACACGTTCGACGTGGGCGCGCTCGACCTCGTCAAGGTGGTCGACGGCGAGGGCGCCGAGGCCTACGGCGCCGGACCCTTCACGCTCGCGGTGCGGTGCACGCTCGACGACACCGGCGACGAGCCGCGCGTCGTCTACGACGGCACCGTCACGCTCGGCGCCGCCGGCCCGCTCACGGCGCAGATTCCGGACCTGCCGACCGGCGCCGTCTGCCGGGTCACCGAGCCCGGCGACGGCGGGGCGACGTCCACGAGCGTCGCGCCGCGCCGCGTCACCGTCGGGTCGGGCGACACCGTCGAGGTGACCGTCACCAACACGTTCGACCTGGGCGCGCTCACGGTGGACAAGGCGGTGGACGGTGCCGGCGCGGAGCTGTACGGCGCCGGACCGTTCGAAGTGTCCCTGGCCTGCACCTTCGACGGCGCGCCGATCGCGATCCCCGGCGGGGCGGTGCGTGCGCTCGTGCCGGGCGACCCGGTCGTCTACGCCGGTCTGTCGGTCGGCGCGCAGTGCGCCGTCACCGAGACCGCCACGGGCGGCGCCACGTCGACGACGCTCTCCACCGTGGGCGACGGGGACCCCGGTACGGCCGTCGTGCCGGCCGGAGATCCGGCGGCGCTCACGGTGACGAACACGTTCGATGTCGGGCGGGTCGAGGTGGTCAAGACCCTGTCCGGGCCGGACGCCGCCGCGCACCAGGACGACGTCTTCACCGTCGAGCTGGCCTGCACGCGGGACGTCGACGGCGCGGTCGTGGACGTCGAGATCCCGGGCGGCCCGACCCGCACGCTGTCGGCCGCCGACGACTGGACAGCGGTGTACGAGGACCTGCCGCAGGGGGCGACGTGTCAGGTCACCGAGACGGACGCCGGCAGCGCGGACAGCGTGACCATCGTCGTCGACGGGACCACCACCGAGACGGACCCGGCGGCCGGCGACCCGTCGGCGACGTTCGACCTGCCGGCCGGCGACGACGTCTGCCTGCCGGTCGAGGTGACCAACACCTGGGGCGCGACGACCGGCGGACTCGCGGCGCCGACCCTCACCGCGCCCACCCTCACTGCCCTGGCCGACGCCTTCGCGTCGGACGACGGCGCGCTGCCCGACGAGTGCGGGGACCCGGGCGGGCCGGACACCGGCGCCGGCCCGGACGAGCCCGCGCCCGGTGCCCCGCCGGACACCCTGCCCTGGACGGGTGCGAACCCGCTCCCGGCGGCCCTGCTCGCCCTGCTGTTCCTCGCGGGCGGCGGCGTGGTCCTCACGGTCAGCCGTCGGATGCGGGGTTGCCCCGGAAACCACTGAACCGGCCGGCACCCGCCGGACCGCACCTGCTGTCGTACCTGCTGCCGCACCTGTCGTTGTCGCAGCGTTCTTCTCGCCCTGGAGGTAGTCATGGAACCCTCGTTCGGACCCGTCGAGCTCGTCGCGCTCGCCTTCGACACCCCGCGCATCCCGCCCTCGGTCGCCCAGGCCGTGCTCGACGTCGGCGCGACCGGCGCCGTCACGCTGCTCGACCTCGCCGTGGTGCGCCGCGACCAGGACGGCAACATCGACATCCTGGAGGCGCACGAGCTCGGCGACGAGGTCGACCTCGTCGCCGTGGAGCTGCCTGCGTCCGGGCTCACCGGTGACGAGGACCTGCGAGAGATCGCCGAAGCGGTCGAACCGGGCACGTCGGTGCTCGTCCTGGCGGTCGAGCACACGTGGTCGCGTGAGCTGGTCGCGGCGGCGGTCGCCGCGGAGGCCGACGTGATCCTGCACGAACGGGTGCCCGCCGTGACGGTCAACGAGATCGCCGCGCTGGCGGACACCGCCGCATCCCCGCTCTGAGCGGGGCCCCGCAACACCACCACCATCGAACGGAGCATCGACATGGCACCACTCCGACGTTTCGGCCGACCCGGCCTCATCGGCACCGCCGCTCGCACGGCCGTCATCGCGGGCACCGCGCAGGCCACCGCCGGCGCGATCAGCCGCCGGCAGGCGGGCCGTGCGCAGCAGCAGTACGAGGCCCAGCAGTACGAGGCGCAGCAGGCCGCGCCTCAGCAGTACCCGCCGCAGCAGCCCGCGCCCCCGCAGTACGCCCCCGCGCAGCAACCACCCGCCGCGCCGCCGTCGGACGGCGCGAACGACGCGCTCCTGACCCAGCTCGCGCAGCTCGGCGAGCTGCACGGCAAGGGCGTGCTCACCGACGACGAGTTCGCGGACGCCAAAGCAAAGCTCTTGGGCTGAGAGGGGATCACGATGAGACGGACGAGAGCGGTCACGACAGCGGTCACGGTAGGCCTGATGCTGCTGGGCACGGCAGCGTGCTCCGGCGACACGCCCGAGGAGAACACCGAGCAGGCCTGTGCCGCGGCGGAGCAGCTCGACGTCGCGCTCAGCGACTTCGACACCACGGTGACCCCGGAGGCCACGGTGGACGAGGTCAGCGCGGCGCGGGACGAGGTGCGCCAGGCGTGGGAGGAGCTGGAGGACGCCACCGGCGACGTGGCCGAGGACCGGGGCCAGGCGCTCGACGACGCGTGGGACGGCCTGGAGCAGGCCGTCGAAGACGTCCAGGGGGACGAGACGGTGTCCGACGCCGCGGCGTCGCTGAAGGACGAGGCAGCGAACGTCCAGGACGCACGCCAGGCCATGGTGGACGAGCTCGGCTGCTGACGTAGGTCGCGACGAAGGGGGACGCCATGAGCGAGCAGCAGCGGCGGACCGAGTCCCGCTGGTCCGTCGAGAACGTCGCCGTGGCGCTCCTCGCGATCACCGCGGTGCTCACCGCGTGGAGCGGGTTCGAGGCGAGCAAGTGGAGCGGGGAGATGTCCATCGCCTTCTCCCGCGCCTCGACCCAGCGCATCGAGGCGACGCGCCAGGCGACGACCGCGGAGGCCGCGCGGGCGATCGACCTGCAGACGTTCGGCATCTGGCTGCAGGCGACCGCCGAGGACGACCAGGCGCTGGCCGAGTTCACGCGGGAGCGGTTCACGGAGCACTTCACGCCCGCCTTCGACGAGTGGCTCGCGGCGCGTCCGCTGGAGAACCCGGACGCGCCCGCGAGCCCCTTCGCGCTGGACACCTACGTCCCGCCCGGTCAGGTGGCGGCGCAGGAGGCCGACGCCCGCGCCGACGAGTACTTCGCCGACGCGCTCACCGACAACCGGCGCGGTGACAACTACACGCTGCTCACCGTGCTGTTCGCGCTCGTGCTGTTCTTCGGGGCGCTCGCCAACCGGTTCGACTCACCGCGCAGGTCCTGGACCGTGCTCGCGGGCGCGGGCGTCTTCCTGCTGCTCGGCGTGGGCTTCCTGGTGGCCTTCCCCAAGATCGTCTAGGACTCCGGCGGCGTCCGGCGCTGCCCGTTGCCGCCGTCGACCTCCCGCCACCGGTCGGGGTCCCGCAGCATGTGCGACTCGACGAGGTCGTGCCGCCGCAGGTAGGTGTTGGCCGTCGCCTGGATCGTGGCGGCGATCGGCAGCGCCAGGAACGCCCCGAGCGCCCCGAACACGGCGCCGAACCCGAGCACCACGAGGAAGCTCACCGCGGGGTTCATCTCCAGCGCCCGCGCGGACACCTTGGGGGAGAAGTAGAGGTTCTCCAGCTGCTGGTAGGCGATGATGAACGCGAGGACGGCGAGCGCCTGCGGCAGGCCCTGCGACGTCAGCGCCACGGCGACCGGCAGCGCGCCACCGAGGTAGGTGCCGATGGTCGGGACGAACTGCGACACCACGCCGACGAAGACCGCGAGCGGCAGCGCGTACGGGGTGCGGACGATCAGCAGGAAGACCAGGGTGAACGCGCTCGACAGGGCCGCGAGCACGATGCGGGAGCTGATGAAGTCCGAGACCTTCACCTGGGTGATCTCCCACAGCGTGAGCACCTCCTCCTGGCGGGCCGGCGTGAGCCAGCGGCACACCGCGACCCGGAGCCGGGGCCCCGCGGCCAGCAGGTAGTACGTCACCAGCAGGATCGTCAGCATCGCGAACAGGACGCCGACCACCGAGGCTCCGACCAGCAGCGCGCCGGAGGCGACGTCGTCCCCGAAGTTCGTCAGCACCTCGCGCGCCAGGTCCTCGGAGTCGGGGAGGGCCACCCCGAACTGCTGCGCCACGCGGTCCTGGATCGCCGCGTACACGTCGGGCAGGCTCTGGAGGAGCTGGAGGAGCTGCTGGACGAAGAGGTTGCCGAACAGCCCCAGCACCAGCGCCGCGACGACGAGCGAGCCGCCGAGCGCCACGGCCGCCGCCGCGCCCCTGCGCCACCCGTGCCGCACGCACCAGACCACCGGCGGCTCGAGGGCCAGCGCCAGGAAGAACGCGATCAGCACGTTCACCGCGAGGCCGCGCAGGGCACCCATCGCGTACCAGCCGAACGCCCCGAGGTAGACGGCGACGACCACCAGGGCCAGCGCGCGCGGCAGCCACCGGGGCGGCCGGCGGGAGGCGGCGTCGCCGCGGGGCGCGGTGGCGGCCGGGGATGGCTCGTGCGGCTCGGTCATGGCTGGGCGTCCCGGGCGCTCGCGGCGGTCACGGCGGCCTCGACCGTGGGGAGCACCCGCCCGTCGCGGTCCGCACCGGCCCACCAGGGGGACGCCGCCGCCTGGCGGCCAACGTCCGGGGGGAACGCCGCGAGCAGCAGCGTCGTGCCCTCGCGCGCGAGGTCGGCGTCGAGCGCCTCGAGCGCGTCGAGCAGCGGGATGGTCGCCTGGAGTACCGCGGTGCCCTCCAGCACCACCGCGTGCGGTGCGGGTCGAGGGCTGAGCGCGGCCGCGAGGACGTCGTCCTGCGTCGGGCGCGCGTTGCCCGTGAAGATCGTCCGGTCGAGGTGCAGCAGCACCACCCCGGCGGGCGTGGCGCCACCGCCCGCGGACGGGTTCGTGGTCCAGCCGCCCTCGGGCGCGGCGTACAGCGGGCGGACGGCGCTGCGGCTGACCGCGCGCAGCACCAGGAACAGCGTCAGGACCATGCCGGCCCCGACGGCCGCCAGGAGGCCGGCAGTGAGCGCGATCGCCGTCGTGCCGAGCGCGACCCAGAACTCGGTGCGGTCGATGCGGAACAGCCGCACGTACTCGGCGGGAACCACGAGCCCGACGACCGCGACCAGCACCAGGGCGCTCAACGTCGCGGCCGGCAGGTCGCTCAGCACGGGCGCCAGGAAGAGCGCGACGAGCACGGCGAGGGCCGCCGTCGTGAGGCCGGCCGCCTGGGTGCGGGCGCCCGCTCCCAGGTTGACGGCGCTCTGCGAGAACCCTCCCGCGGGCGGGAGGCACTGCGTGAGGCCGCCGCCCAGCGCGGCGACCCCGACCGCGAGCAGCTCCTGGTCGCTGTCGACGACCGGCTCGGACCGCTGCCGCTGTGCGCGGGCGACCAGGACGGTCTCGAGGAAGGCCATGACGGCGATCGCCAGCGCGGCCGGGAGCAGGCCGGGTATCGCGTCCCACAGGGGCGGGCTGAGGTCCGGCAGGCCGGCGGGCACCGGCTCGATGAGCGCGAGGCCCTGCTCCTCGACGGCGGTCAGGACGACCAGCAGGATGGAGGCCACCACCACGACCAGGGCGGCGGGCACCCGCGGCGCCACGCGGCGCAGCACGAGCAGGGTGGCGACGGCGAGGACCGAGAAGACGGCCGTGAGGGCCTGCGTCGTGGGGAGCGCGGCGACGACGTCGGCGAGCTTGCCGAAGAACCCGGCGTCCCGGTCCGGCACCGTCAGGCCCAGGAGGGTGGGCAGCTGGGTGACCGCGACCGTGAGCCCGACGCCGGCCTTCACGCCGGTCAGGGTCGCGGGGCTGATCTGCTCCACCAGCGAGCCGAGCCGCAGGAGACGCATCGCCAGCAGGCACACCCCCACCAGGGCGGTGAGCGTGAAGGCGGCCGCGAGCAGGTCGTCGGAGGCCTGGCCGGACGCCGCGAGCGCCGAGGCGGTCAGCACCGCGATGGTCGACGTGGTCGAGACGCTCAGGGTGTGCGATCCGCCGAGGAGCGCGTAGAGCAGCACGGGGACGATGCAGGTGTAGAGCCCGACGGACACCGGCAGCCCGGCGATGGTCGCGTAGGCCATGGCCTGCGGGACCACCACGACCCCGGCGGCGAGACCCGCGACGACGTCGGCCCGTAGCCACGTCCTGCGGTACCCGCGGAGCGAGGGGCCGAGCCAGCGGGGTGCAGCCGAGGTCTGGTCCACGCGGGTCAGCCAAGTCGGTGGGCGCACCGGGGCGTTCACCTGGTTCGGGTGAGGTGCCCCGTCGCCGCCCCTGCGGATGATCCCGGGGCACACCCGCTACGAGGAGGACCGACATGGCACGGGAGTTCCAGGGCAGGATCGAGCTCGACGTCCGCGACTCGCAGGGAGACTGGCCGGCGTTCCTCCCGGGCAAGGCGCCCGAGGGCGCGCCCAACGTGCTGGTCGTGCTGTACGACGACACCGGGCAGGCGGCCTGGTCGCCGTACGGCGGGCGGATCCAGATGCCCACGATGGAGCGCCTCGCGGCCGGGGGCCTGACGTACTCGCAGTGGCACACGACCGCGTTGTGCTCGCCCACGCGGTCGACGTTCCTGACGGGCCGCAACCACCACCTCAACGGGTTCGCGACGATCTCGGAGAGCTCGACGGGCTTTCCCGGCTACAGCTCGCACATCCCGCCGTCCAACGCCAGCATCGCGAGCGTGCTGCGCGAGGCCGGCTGGAGCACGTTCTGGGTGGGCAAGAACCACAACGTGCCGATCGACGAGTGGACCATGGGCGCCTCGAAGAAGCGCTGGCCGCTCGGGCAGGGCTTCGACCAGTTCTACGGGTTCATCGGTGGTGAGACGAACCAGTGGTTCCCGTCCCTGGCGGAGGGCAACCGGTACATCGACCAGCCCTACGGCCCCGAGGACGGTTACCACCTGTCCAAGGACCTCGCGGACCAGGCGCTGCGGATGATCCGGGACTCGAAGCAGACCGAGCCGGACAAGCCCTGGTACCTGTGGTTCTGCCCGGGCGCCAACCACGCCCCGCACCACGCGCCCCAGGAGTACATCGACAAGTACCAGGGCGTGTTCGACGACGGGTACGAGGCCTACCGCGAGTGGGTGCTGCCCCGGATGATCGAGCGCGGCATCCTCCCGGAGGGCACCGAGCTCACCGACCTCAACCCCATGCCCGACGGCACCTTCTCGGAGTCCGACCTGGTGCGGCCGTGGGCCGAGCTGAACGACAAGGAGAAGGCGATGTTCTGCCGCATGGCAGAGGTGTACGCCGGCCTGTCGGAGTACACGGACGCCCAGGTGGGTCGCATCGTCGACTACCTGGAGGAGTCGGGCCAGCTCGAGAACACCCTCATCCTGTACTGCGCCGACAACGGCGCGTCGGGGGAGGGGAGCCCGAACGGCTCGGTCAACGAGGGCAAGATCTTCGGCGGCTACCCGGACGACCTCGAGCAGAACCTGGCGATGGTGGACCAGCTCGGCACCCCGGACACGTACAACCACTACCCGACGGGGTGGGCCGCCGCGTTCTCCACCCCGTACCGGATGTTCAAGCGCTACGTCTACCAGGGCGGCATCAGCGACCCCATGGTGATCCACTGGCCCGCCGGGATCAGCGCTCGCGGCGAGGTCCGGGACCAGTACCACCACTGCACCGACGTGGTCCCCACCATCCTGGAGGCGTGCGGGGTGGAGTTCCCCAAGGTGTTCGACGGCGTCGAGCAGACGCCGCTGTCCGGGGTGTCGATGGTCTACTCCTTCGACGCGCCCGAGGCACCCACGCGCAAGGACACCCAGTACTACGAGATGTTCGGCAACCGCGGCATCTGGCACAGGGGGTGGAAGGCCGTCACGGAGCACGGCCCGGTCAGCGGCCGCGGACGGTTCGACGACGACGCCTGGCAGCTCTTCCACACCGACACCGACCGTGCCGAGGCCCACGACCTGGCCGCCGAGCACCCGGACAAGGTCGAGGAGCTCAAGGCGCTCTGGCTCTCCGAGGCGACGGCGAACAACGTGCTGCCCCTGAACGACCTCCAGATCATCGGCAACCCGAAGGACTTCGAGACGTTCGTGAGGATGGAGTTCCACATCCCCGTCCCGCCGAGCGGCCAGTACACCTACTACCCCGGCACGTCCGAGATCCCCGAGCGCTCGGCGGCCAACGTGCACGGCGTCTCCTACAAGGTGCTGGCGGACCTGGACCTGACCCCCGGCTCCGCCGGCGTGGTCTTCGCCCACGGCTCCCGGTTCGGCGGCCACGCGCTCTTCGTCAAGGACGGCACGGTCACCTACGCCTACAACTTCCTCGGCATCCCGCCCGAGGACCGGATCTCCGCCCCCGTGCCCCGGGACGGCCGGCACGTGATCGGCGTGGACTTCGCCAAGGAGCGGACGGGGGAGCACCGGGAGGGGATCGGCCCGCTGCGGCTCTGGATCGACGACGAGGTGGTCGCGGAGCAGGAGATCAGGACCGTCCTGGGCCACTTCTCGCTGTGCGGCGAGGGGCTGTGCATCGGCTACGACAGCGGGGACGCGGTCTCCCGCGAGTACGCCGGCTCCCGGTTCGAGTTCACCGGCGGCACCATCCACAAGGTCGTGTTCGACGTCGCGGACGACGCGTACGTCGACCTGGAGGCGCACCTCCGGGCGGCGATGGCCCGCGACTGACGGGCGCCGCGCTCGGCTGGCACGCCTCAGATCAGGTGGAAGCTCCGGGCGACCTTGAGGGCTTCGCTGCGGCACGACGCCGCCAGCTTCACGTACAGGCTCGACACGTGCGTCTTGATCGTGTTCTCCGAGACGAACAGCGCGACGGAGATGTCGGCGTAGGTGGCCCCGCGCGCCAGCTCGTTGAGCACCTCCCGCTCGCGCGGGCTCAGCGCGGGCGGGACGAGCGCCTGACCGACCTCGTCCAGCTCGTGCGGTGTCGCGGTCACGGACGCGTAGACGGCCGTGATGTCGGCCCGGCCGGTCGTCATCGTCACCAGCTCGTGGAGCCAGCCGACCGCCGGGCGTCCGACGAACCGGCGCAGCAGCGTCTCGATGGGAGTTCCCTGCCGGACCCAGCCGAGGAACGGTGAGGCGTTCCTGCGGGTCTCGGTCACCGCGACCGCCTCCGCCAGCCGGTCGCGGGCGGCGTGCGGGTCACCCAGCGCGTCGAGCAGCTGGGCCTCGCACGCCAGGGCGAGCGCACGGGTGGGCGGTTGCGCGTAGGTGGCGTCCGCCGAGGCCACCTCGAACGCGGCGGCGGCGACCCGCCGCTCACCGTCCCGGTCGGCCCGCAACCCTTGCACGAGCGCGGCCTCGCCGACGGCGCCGAGCAGCTCGAGCGTGCCGTGCAGCGACCTGAGCGTGTCCCGGTCGCTCGCGAGCGTGGCGACGAACGCCCGCTCGACGAGCAGGGCGACCCGCAGGTGCTCCGGCAGCTGCTCGTCGGTGAGGCGCAGGCACTCACCGGGGCCGGACAGGAGCCGCTGCGCCTCGGCGACGTTGCCGGCGAGCACCTCGTGCCGGGCGTCGTAGATCCGGAACCAGAACCGGGTGCACAGGTCGCCGTTGTGGTACCGGGCACCAGGGAAGTCCGCCACCGGGGTGTCGGTGGGCGCGGGGACGTCCAGCAGGCGCGCGAGCAGACCAGCGAGGTTGGCCCGCGCCGAGACGAACCGGAGCGGCTGCCCGCCGCGGGCGGCGGCCGTCGCGAGCGCGTCGCCGGCCAGCTCGACGCACGCCCGCTCCCGGCCGCGCATGTACTGGGTGAAGGCGAGGTGGCTCAGCGCGCAGGCCTCGAGATGTCCCAGACCCTGGTTGTGGGCGAGGCTGACGGCCAGGCTCAGGTTGGCCTCGGCGTCGGTGAGCTCGCCCAGCCAGTTCTGGGCGATGCCCAGCTCGTTGGCGAGCACGGGCAGGATCTCGGCGTCGGCCTCACGTGTGCCGGCGCGTGCCTGTGCCGCGGCCAGCACCCGTTTCGCGTGGCCGACGGCGGCGTAGGCCGGCTCGAGACCCAGGGCGAAGCGCCACAGCCGGACGCAGGCGACCCGCGCGTCGAGCCGTTCCCCGTCGTCCCCCGGCGTCGACGACGTCCGGCGGCCGGCGTTCAGGATCCGGTCTCCCCAGTGCCGCGCTCCTTCGACGTCGTCGTCGAGCCAGCACCCGAGGGCGATGGCGAACCAGGTGTCGGGCCGGTCCTCGACGAACTCGGCCTGCGCCCGGACGAACCCGGCCACCTCGTCCTGCTCGCACCGGTCGAGGACCAGGCGCACGCCGTCGCGCGCGAGGACGTCGGCGGCCTCCACGGACGCGCCGATACCGACGAGGCGCTCGAACGCGCCGGAGAGGTGGCCGCGTGCCAGGTCGAGGCGGACCGCGCGCACGACGGTCGAGCGGGCGCGGACCGCGTCGACGCCGCCGGCGACAAGGTGTTGCCGGACGATCTCCATGAGGAGCGGATGGATCCGGAAGCCGTCGTCGGCGGGAGCGTCCGTCGGGTCCGCCGACCCGGCGCAGTCGTGGTTCGTCACGCGGGTGACGAGCAGGCCTGTGTCCTCCAGCTCCGCGAGGACCTCCCCGGCATGCGCGTCGTGGGTGAGGTGCGCGGCCGTGGCGACGCTGACCACGCCCTCGCCGGCGATGCACAGCAGCAGGTGTCGTTGCCGTGGCGTGAGCATGCTGAAGACCTCACCGGCCACCCGGGTCGCCATCGACGCTGTGTCGTGCGAGAGGAGGCGCGCCGCGACCACCGGGTCCGGTGCGGAGCTGAGCTCGCGCGCGGCGAGGACAGCGGCCGCGCACCAGCCGTCGGCGTGCCGGGTCACGGCGTCGAGCACCCGCCGGTCCTCGGACCGGGAGTGCCCCGCCACCAGCGACCGGCACTCGGTCTCGCCGAGGCGCAGCAGGCTCCCCGGCAGGATCGCGAAGTTGCCCAGGAGCTCGGGGACCAGCCGGGTCAGCGGCAGCGCCCGGCGGCTGAGCAGGAGGACCCGCATCGACTCCGGCGCGCCGCTGAGCCGTTCGTCGACGAGCCGCAGGGTCGCGGCGGGGAGCAGGTGCGCGTCGTCGATCACGACCAGGACCGCCGACGAGCTCGCGGCGTCGAGCACGGCTTCGAGTCTCTCGGGCGTCCACGTGTGGTCGGCGTCCAGCCAGACGGCGTCCCGGGCGTTGGGGGACGCGGTGGTCCGGAGCCAGCCGGCGACGCCCAGGGTCTTGCCCGCCCCCGCCGGCGCCGCGATCAGGGTGACCGAGCCCTCGGTCACCTCGTCGAGCCGCTGCCAGAGGCGGGGCCGCGGGACGTAGACGCGCGGCAGGCGGGGCGCCGGGGAGTCCTCGGGGTGGCGGTGGACCCGGACGGGCTCGACGTGCGGACCGGTGGGCCGAAGGAGTCTCGCTGTCAGGCTCGTGCTCCGCTCGGAGACGGAGCTGGTGTCGATGTGCATACCGCGGGGTCCTCCACTCGAAAGGTGAAGTGGCGGCCGTGGCAGCACCGCCGATCCGTGGCGGGGTCGGCGCCCCGGATCTCGAGCTCGCATGTCTCTCATTTCCCTCTCGGGAAATATGCATCCTTGTTCATCATGCGTGCCCCCCGGTAATTTCGCCCGCGCTGATTCCGAGTTCACCCGGCGGCGGTGATTTCTTCCCTCAGGTCTCTGCGGTAAAAGGCCTGCTCAGGGCCCAGATCACCGGTGCGCGGAATGCAATAGATGATGCGCATCCAAATGTGGCGATTAGGCAGGAATGCAAAATTCGCAAGGCTCGTCAGCCTTGCGAGAATGATCCCGCCCCCGGAGCTGGCGGCGAGCGCGGAGACGCACTCGCCGCCGGCCACCGAGGGCGCGGAGGAAGACGGCGGCGAGACGAGGGGACTACTCCTCACCGAAGACCTCGCGGAGCGCGGTCTCCTGCTCCGTGCTGAGGTTGGTGAAGATGAGCTCAGCGGTCTCCTGGCCGGCGAGGGCGTCGCGGACCTTGTCGATGACCGCGTCGGAGGACATGAGGAAGAGTGCCGAGGTGCCGGGCGTGATCTCGTCGCGGACACGGTTGATGAAGCCGTCGTCGATCCCGACGTCGGTGAGCGCGCCGCTCAGCGCGCCTGTCGCGGCGCCGATGGCCGCGCCGAGCAGCGGGACGAAGAAGAGGAGCCCGAAGAGCATCCCCCAGAAGGAGCCGCCGAGGGCTCCCGCCCCGGTGGTGGAGTTGAGCTGTCTCGTCCTCGGCTTCTTCGCCCCCTCCTCCCACCGCACGGTGGCGGCGTCGCGGACCGTGATGAGGTTCTCGCGGGCGAGCTGCTGGATCGTCGTCGAGGCGGTGTCCGCGCCTTCCGCGGTCTTGAACTTCCAGACCGTCAGCGTTGCCTGAGCCATGTGCGTTCTCCTTCGGTGTCGCGTGCGGTGGATTTCATCCCGCACACTCCAGGGTCCCGGTGCCGGGCGTCCTCACCCGTTCCCGGTGAACCCGCCCCCGTCGTCGTGCCGGCCGTTGCGGACCGCGTCGTCGAGCGACGGGAACAGCTCGGGCTCGCCTTCCTCGCCTGCACGGGCCAGCACGTCGCGCACCTGTCCGATGCCCTCGGCCAGCGCCAGCTCGGCGCCGTCCCGCCGGAGGTCGGCGCGCAGCTGGACGAGCATCGCCGCCGCGGTCACGTCGATGGACGGCGTGGACCGCCCGTCCAGGACGACGAGCCGGAGACCGGGCGTGGCCGCCGCGAGCTCCCGCACGCGCGAGCGCACGTACTCGGCGTTCGCGAAGATCAGGGGGCCCTCGACCCGGACGACGAGGACCCCGGGCAGGGTGGCGTAGTCGGGGTTGCGTCCCACGTCCACCCAGGGCCGGCCGACGTCCTTGCCCACCGGGGCCAGGATCGCGACGCGCGGGCGCGAGGTCCGGGCCAGCAGCAGGACCAGGGACACGGCGATCCCGATGACCAGGCCGGGGAGCGTGTCGAAGACGAGCACGCCCAGCAGGGCCGCGCCCGCCGCCATGAAGTCCGCGCGGGCGGTGACCTGGTAGACGCGCGCCAGGCGCCCGGTCCGCACCCGCCACAGCCGCCGCAGGGAGGCGACGTCGACGAGCTCGACGACGGCTGCCACGACCACCGCGGCCAGCGTGGCCAGGGGCAGCTGCTCGAAGACGCCCGTCAGGAAGAGCAGGGTGAGCACCGTCAGGGCGGCCGCGGTCAGCGCCGAGATCTGGGAGCGGGCCCCGGCGCCCGCGTTCACCGCCGTCTTGGACAGGCTCCCGTTGACGACCATGCCGGAGACGAACCCGGCGCCGAGGTTCGACAGCCCGAGTCCGACCAGCTCGCGGTTCGGGTCGACGTCGTACCCCCACTTCGCGGCGTAGGTCTTCGCCGCCCCGAGGCCCTCGGCGAAGCCGATGAGCATCAGGCCCACCGCGCCGCCGAGCAGCTCCGCGAACTGCGCGGCCGTCACGTCGGGCACCCCGACCTGCGGCAGCCCCGCGTCGATGTGACCGACGACGGCGAGGCCCTGGTCGCCCAGGCCGAACAGGATGGTGGCGCCGATGGCCAGCAGCACCACGACGAGCGAGCCCGGCAGGAACGGCATGGTGCGACGCACCAGCACCAGGGCCGCCAGGCTGGCGAGCCCGACCGTGATGGTGAGCGGATCGATGTCGCCGAGCTGGCCCAGCAGGGCCCACGTCTTCTCGAAGAAGCTGCCGGAGCCGCCCTCGACACCGATGAGGTCGGGCACCTGGCCGACGATGATCGTCAGGGCGAGCCCGATGATGAAGCCCTTGAGGACCGGCTCCGAGATGAAGGCGGCGAGAAAGCCGAGGCGGAGCAGGCCCGCCAGGATCGCGACGATGCCCGTGGCCACGGCGAGCGCCGTGGTCAGCGCGACGGGGTCGCCGTCCGCCCCAGCGACGCTCGCCACGATGCCCGCCGACAGGGCCGCGGTCGCGGACATCGGCGACACGACGAGCTGGCGCGAGGTGCCGGCGATCGCGTAGAGGGCCAGGGCGGGCACGGCTGCGTAGAGGCCGACGACGGGCGGGACGCCGGCGATGGTGGCGTAGGCGAGTGCCTCGGGGACGAGCACCGCCCACACCGCGAGACCAGCCACGATGTCGGGCCGGAGCCACGAGCGCTGGAAGCCGGAGAACGACGGACCGACGAATCTGGCCACGGGGGCGCCTCTCGGTAGGGGTCTCGGCAGGGGCTGCTGACTGCGCAGACCGTAGGCAGGGCCCGGACCTCCCAGGTCACCCGTTAGGGGTGACCGCCACGGGCCCCGTGTCGTCGAAGGTCGCGCCATGGGGGACATGCTGGTGGCCTTGCTGCCCGAGATGGTCGGACTGGCGGTGACGCCCGCGGCGATCATCGCGTGTCTCCTGCTGCTCGGGTCGGTGCGGCCCTACCGCAACGTGGCGGTGTTCGGCGGCACGGTGCTGGTGGTCTACGCGATGCTCGGGGCGATCGCCCTGGTGGTCGGCAACGCCACGGGCGCGCGGAGCGCCGGCCCCGCCGGCGCGGGCTGGGTCAGCCTGGTGGTGGGCGTCCTGTTCCTGGCCGTCGGGATCGTCGCGGCGACCAGGCGGCCGGTCCCGGCCCCGGAGTCGGCGGGACGAGGCGACACGATGCCGGCGTGGGCGCGCAAGCTGTCCGTGCCGACGGTGCCGGTGCTCATGGGGATAGCGGTCGTGCTCGCCCTCCTCAATCCCAATGTGGCGATCCTGATCTCGGGCCTGACGACGGTGGTGACCTCCGACGTCCCCCTCGGGGCGCAGGAGATCGGCGTGCTGCTCCTCGTCGTGGCGAGCGTGCTGGACTACGTGATCCCGACCGTGCTCCACGCGACCGCGGGGATCCCCGGGCGCCGTCAGCTGCGCGAGCTGCGGTTCTGGCTGATCCGCCGCGACCGGGTCATCGGCGCCGCCGTCCTGCTGGTCTTCGGCGTCATCTTCACCGTGCGCGGGCTGTCCCGGCTGCTCGCCTGACGAGCTCCCGGTCATTCGCGGGCCAGGGCCGCGGCAGCCTCCCGCTCGAGGTCGAGGTACTGCTCCTCGCTCACGTCGACCCCGACGCCGAGGATCGTGCCCCCGGTGAACCGGAACGGTGCCTGGTACAGACGGCTGACGGGGTCCGCGCTGTCGTAGCCGACGCAGAGGCCGTCACCGCACAGGGTGAACTTGCCCACCTGCGCGCGCATCGGCCCCTCGGCCACGACCTCCTCCCCGACGAAGAGCCGGGCGCGGCCCACGGACTCGCCGTGGTCGCCCGCGGACTCCCGCAGGAACTCCACGCCGAGCACGGCCTTGCCCGGTTCGAGCCCGGGCGAGGTGAGGACCTGCTCCGGCTGGATGCCCAGGAAGTTGTAGACGTAGTGCAGGCGATGGTCCTTGACGAAGAGCGTGTGCCCGCCGAAGCGCGACCCGTGCGCGAACAGGACGCCCTCGGCGTCCGGCGTGAGGTCGACGTCGGCCACGATCTTGTAGGAGCGTCCGCGGATGTTGACCGCCACCCCCTCGGGGACCGGGGCCGCGTCCGGGTAGTAGACGTACCGGCTGCGGGGCGGCTCGGCCTGCGGCCGGTCGACCGTCAGCTGCTCGACGGCGGACCGGTCGTCCAGGGGCAGGACGTCGTTGCGCTCCGCCTCCTCGAACCAGGCGGCGATCAGCTCGCGCAGCTTCTCGGGGTGCTCGGCGGCCAGGTCGTGGGCCTCGGCGCGGTCCTCGTCGACGTGGTACAGCTCCCAGACGTCCTGGTCGAACCGCCCGTGCCCGCTGATCGGGGCGTGGACCGCGGCGGCCTTCCAGCCGTCCTTCCAGATGGCACGGGTGCCGAGCATCGCGTAGTACTGGCGGTCCTTGGTGGTCGGGGCGTCGCCGTCGTCGAAGCTGTAGCGCATCGACACGCCGTTCAGGGGGTGCTGGGGCACGCCGCGGTAGGTGTCGGGCATCTCGACGCCGGTCACGTCCAGGATGGTCGCCACGATGTCGGTCGCATGGTGGTACTGGTGGCGCACGGCACCCTGCGCCCTGATCCCGGCCGGCCAGTGCACCACCATCGGGTCGCACGTGCCGCCCGAGTACTGGGCGTAGCGCTTGAACATCTGGAACGGCGTGGAGAACGCGGCCGCCCAGCCGGTGGGGTAGTGGTTGTAGGTCTCCGGGCTGCCCAGGGCGTCCAGGTACCCCAGGTTCTCCGCGAGGTCGTCGGGGAAGCCGTTGAAGAACTTGTTCTCGTTGACCGACCCGTTGGGGCTGCCCTCGCCGGAGGCGCCGTTGTCGGCGCAGTAGAAGATCAGCGTGTTGTCCAGCTGCCCGGTCTGCTCCAGGTAATCGATGACGCGGCCGATCTGCACGTCCGTGTACTCGGAGAACCCGGCGAACACCTCGGCCATCCTGCTGAACAAGCGCTTCTCGTCGTCGCTCAGCTCCGCCCAGGGCCGCACGTGGTCCGCCGGGTTGGCGGCGTCCTCCGGCAGCGGGTCCAGCGGGGTGAGGTCGGTGCCCTCGGGCACGATGCCGCGCTCGATCATCCGGGCCAGCACCCACTCGCGGTAGGCCTCGTAGCCGTCGTCGAACATCCCCTGGTACTTGTCGATGTACTCCTGGGGCGCGTGGTGCGGGGCGTGGTTGGCGCCCGGGCAGTACCACATGAACCACGGCTTGGACGGGTTGGACGAGTTCTGGTCGCGGAGCATGCGGATCGCCTGGTCGGCCAGGTCCTTGGAGAGGTGGTAGCCCTCCTCGGGGGTGTAGGGCGGCTCGATGAACCGGTTGTCCTCCACCAGGTCGGGGTACCACTGGTTGGTCTCGCCGCCAAGGAACCCGTAGAAGCGGTCGAAGCCCTTCTGCAGGGGCCACTCGGAGCGGCTGCCGCCGCTCGCGATGTCCTCCTCGGGGACGTTGTGGTCCTTGCCCAGCCAGAAGGTGGACCAGCCGTTGTCCTGGAGCACCTGGCCCACGGTGGCGCACTCGGCGGGAAGCCGTCCCGCCGCACCGGGGAAGCCGTTGGTGGCTTCCATGATCGCCGCGCAGCGGTTGACGTGATGGTTGCGGCCGGTGAGGAAGACGGACCGGGTGGGGGAGCACAGGGCCGTGGTGTGCCACTGCGAGTAGGTCAGGCCGCCCGCCGCCAGGCGGTCGAGGGTCGGCATCGAGATGCGCCCGCCGTACGTGGACCACGCGGCCATGCCGGTGTCGTCGTAGAGGATCACCAGGACGTTCGGTGATCCCTCCGGCGCCTTCCGCAGCTCGTAGGGGGCCCAGTCCGGGACGGAGTCCCGCACGTCCAGCTCGATACGACCGTTGAACGGTTCCACCATGTTCTCCACCCCATCGGTTGGTGACGACATCGGTTGGTGACGACACGCGAGCCGGCCGGACCGCGGCCGGCCAGGGTCATCGTCCGCAGCCCGTTCGCCGGGACGGGTCACCTGGATCGGGTGACGCCGCTGGCGGTACCGGTGCGTAGGTTCGCGATCTCGCAGGTCAGGTTCGTCAGGAGGAGACGCGATGGGCGCCGCGATAGGTCAGTCCCTGCCGGTCGCGGTGGGCGTGCTCATCAGTCCGCTGCCGGTCGTGGCAGTGGTGC
Source organism: Promicromonospora sp. NPDC110617 (assembly GCF_055598465.1). Classification (NCBI taxonomy): domain Bacteria; kingdom Bacillati; phylum Actinomycetota; class Actinomycetes; order Micrococcales; family Promicromonosporaceae; genus Promicromonospora; species Promicromonospora sp. NPDC110617. The sequence continues at coordinate 711,007 of NZ_JBVKBM010000003.1, read as the reverse complement.
TGATGCTGACGAGCGAGCGGGCGCGCGCCAACGCCTGGGCGTTCGTCGTCGCGTGGTTCGTCGCGGTGCTCGCCGCGGTCGCCGCCATCGCCTTTCTCGCGGGCGGCGCGACCGCCGACGCCGACGGCCCGGCTGCGTGGACCGGCTGGCTCAAGATCGTGCTCGGCATCCTGCTGCTGTTTCTCGGCGTCCGGCAGTTCCTGGGCCGGCCGGGGCCCGGCGTCGAGCCCCCGGCCCCGAAGTGGATGGCGGCGATCGACCAGTTCACACCGGTGAGGTCGGCGGGCCTGGCGGTCCTGCTGGCCGTGGTGAACCCGAAGAACCTGCTCCTGGTGGTGTCCGGGGGTACGGCCGTCGCGGCGGCCGCGCAAGGTACGGGACCGACGATCGTCGCCTCGCTGGTGTTCGCGCTCGTGGCCACCACCGGCGTCGCGGTGCCGCTGGTGATCTACCTGGCCATGGGCACCCGGGCGGCACGGATCCTGCACGGCCTGCAGGTCTGGATGGTCCACAACAACGCGGTGATCATGGCCGTCCTGCTCGTCGTCCTCGGGGCGAAGATGATGGGCGACGGCATCTCGGTGCTGTAGGGCCATCAACCCTGGTCAGGCACCTGCGCGGCGCAGGCGTTCGGCCGCTTGCGCCAGGAACGCCTCGCTCGACGTGGTGCCGCCCAGTCCCTCCCAGAGGTTGTACGCGGCCATCCACAGGCCGGCTGCCCACGCGACCTCCTGCTCCTCGGGGTCGAACGAGCGGCCTCGGGCATCCTGGTAAGCCGCCAGGAACGCCTCGGAGCTCTCGAGCGGGGCCAGCACGGGCGGCCCGGCGCTGGCGAACGCGCCGCTGGCCGCCCCCACCAGCGCTGCCTCCGGTTGCCACGCGAGGCTGTCCCAGTCGTGCACCGTCCGCACCTGCTCGCCGTCCCAGCGCAGGTTCTGCGCCTCGAAGTCGGCGTGGCCGAGCACGTGCGGCAGGTCGGCGGCGAGCAGCCGCCGCCGGGCCCGGTGGGCCGCGTCGACGACGGGCCCGGCCACGTCGTCGTCCCGGCCTGCGAGGCCGTCGACCGCGGGCCACACCCCGGCGTCGGCGTGGTCCCAGCGGACCCACGGCGGGTTGGGCAGCGGCGGTGCGACGGTCACGCCCGCGAGCTCGGTCATGAGCCGGGCGAACACCTGCGCGCAGCGCACGGCGACCGCCGGCGAGTCACCGTGCCGCACCTCGCCGGCGGCCCGGAGCTCCTCGGCGTGCACGGCCAGCGAACCGGCACGGGTGACCGGCGTGAGCGGCCGTGCGCACGGGAAACCTCCTGCGGACAGCCGGGCCTGCGCCGCGACGCAGGACGCCGCCCGGCCGTCGTCGGGGCGGGCCTTGACCACCGCTTCCGTGCCGTCGCGCAGGCGGAGCCCGAACACCATGGAGACCTGGTGCACCCGGAACAGCACGGCGTCGGGTTCGCTGCCGAGGTGATCGGTGCACCAGGCGGGCAGCCAGCCCGGCAGGTCGGCCAGCGGCACACGCCCGTCCTGCTTCGGTCGGGGTTTGGGAGCGTCGCGCACGTCGGCCATGCTGGCCATTCTCCGCCGGCTCACCGGCCTGCCGGCAGGGTCCGCGCGATCGGCGTCAGCGGGCGAGCGTCTGCGCCGGCCGCTCCCCGTACGCGGCCCGGTAGGCGGTCGCGAAGTGACCGAGGTGCACGAAGCCCCAGCGGCGGGCGACGGAGGCCACGGTGGTGGTCTGCGGATCGGCACCCGCGAGGTCGCGGTGGGCCCCGTCGAGGCGGGCCTGCCGCTAGCCGGCCAGGGACAAGCCCGGCATCACCGCGGTGCGCAGCAGGAACTCGTGGAACGCCGGGCTGGAGCCGAACGACGCGCCCGGGAAGAGCCTGCCGATCGCCTGTTCCATGGTGGCGGCGTCGTCGGCACGGAACTCCGCCGTCGTCACCTGGTTGTCCATTGGACGATCGTGACCCGCAGCGGCGCCCGTTCGCATCCCGCTCGACGGGTGAGGAATGCGAGAAACGCACGACAAGGCCGGGCCGTTGCGCCGGCGGGCACCGCAGGTGCGCGCTGGGGCACCCGGAGCCCGACGACGGGAAGTGCGGGCTTGGCGATCGGGCCGGTGGCGAGGAGTGCGGGCATCGGGCGGTGGGGTCGCGGTCTGGTCCGAGTCCCATCCGCATGCATCAACGAGGAGCGACATTTCCGACGACTCGGGCACGGGGCCGCTGGTAGCTCGCGAGCAGTCGCCAGCACGTTTTCATAGTCTGAAGACGCGTGCCCTGGCGTCGCAGGGAGGGCATCTCGAGGACGAGACCGCACGCGATCCCCGCTGCAGCCGGGGATGCCCGGTACGACGGCAAGGCGCCCCGCCTCCCCAGAGGGCGGGGTTCCTTGTTTCAGCGCAGGCTGCGGCGCGACACCTGCTGGGTGGGGGCACTGGCGTGAACATCGACCTCGTGCTCGAGTTCACGGCCCTCGGCCGGCGCACCGACGACGAGTTCGAGGACTGCCTCGAACAGGCGATCGCGACGCTCGGTGCGATCGACCGGGACGACATCGACGTCTCCGCCGCCCTGGCGGCTCGCCGGGCCACCTTCACCGTGTTCGACGTCGACGGGCGGTGGCCCGGCATCGGCCCCTTTCTCTCCGCGGTCTGGTCCGCGCTGTACGCAACGGGGTGCGCCGCCGGATCGGGCCGGCCGGGCAGCGCACTGTGGGTCGCCCACGAGCGGCAGCTGACGCTCGCCTGAGCCCCCGTGCCCTATGTTTCTCCCGTGACGATCCCACCGGTCCACGCCCCCGAGTTCTGGGCGCGGTACACGTTTGCCCACGACGACGGGCCGGGCGCGGACCGGCTCGGTGCCCTCCGGGACCTGCTGGACGCGGAGGACGACGACTTCGACGACGACGAGGGCCTTGACGACGAGGACGACGACACGTCCCTCGACGTGCCCTTCGAGGTCGGCCCCGGCCACCACGTGGTGCTGGGCATCGACGTCTCCGTCGGCTTCCACAGCCTGGGCATCACCACGCCCGGCGCGACCGAGCCGGCCGAGCTCGGCTGGGACGACATGGCGCACTGGCATCCGTACGCGCTGCGCTGGTCGGAGCTCGACCTGCTCTGCCGGGCCGTCGCCGCGAGGAGCCCCGAGCTGCCCCCGGGCGCAGCGCTGGCCCTGCTGTGCCGCTTCGCCGCCGTCTTCGACGACGACGACGTGGACCAGGCCGTCGCCGCCGTCGACGAGGCGTACGCCGCCCTGCGCCCCGCGCACTGGGAGGGCTACTGGCCGCGCGGCACCGACTGGCTCGAGCGCGCCGACTTCCGCGGGGAGGGCGTCACGTGGGCGCGCGACGACGCCGGCAACCTGTGGGCCGGTCAGCCTGACGTCGACGCCGAACCCTTCTACAGCACCCGGATCGGGCCGGACACCGGCGCGGGCGACGCCTTTCCCCACGCCCAGCTCCGGGCCGTGCTGGACGCCGCGCGAGCGACCCTCACCCGGCCCGCGACACCCGTGGAACCCGCCTAACCCGCAGTCGCGCAGGTGATGCAGGTACGGGCCGTGGGCCGCGCCAGCAGGCGCTCGCGGGCGACGGCTCCTCCGCAGCGCTCGCAGCGGCCATAGGTGCCGTCGGCGATCCGGGTCAGCGCCGCCTCGACGTCGGCCAGGTGCTCCGTGGCCGATCCGAGCAGAGTGCTCGCCTGCGCGCGCTCGAAGGCGATCGTCGACCCCTCGGGGTCGTGCTCGTCGTCGGACGCGGAGAGCTGCGTCGCCTCCACCATCGAGGCGATGCTCCCGGTCAGGGAGGCGATCAGCTCCGCGGTGCGCTCGCGGTCGGCGAGCAGCAGCCCGCCGACCTCGTCGGTGAACGGAACAGTCACCCCGTCGGCCTCCTCACGACGAGAACTCACGACGAGTCCTCCTCACGATGATGCGACCCGGGCGAACGGACCGTCCAGCGCCGCCCAGTGCAGCAGCAGGATGGTCTTGCCGTCGACGATGCGACCGTCACGCACCATGGCGAGGGCCTCGGCGAACGGCACCTCCAGGACCTCGATGTCCTCGCCGTCCTCCTCGAGCCCGCCGCCGGCCCCGGTCCGGTCGGCCGGCGTGTAGGGGGCGGCGTAGTAGTGGAGCCGCTCGGTGACGGAGCCGGGGCTCATGTAGGTGTCGAGCACGTGGGTGAGCTCCCCGAGCGTGACGCCGAGCTCCTCGGCGGCCTCCCGGCGGACGGCGGTCTCGGGGTCGTCGGCGTCGAGCAGCCCGGCGGCCGCCTCGACGAGCATGCCGTCGGGGTGCCCGTTGACGTAGGCCGGGTAGCGGAACTGCCGGGTCAGCAGGACGCGGCCGCGCCCGACGTCGTAGGGCAGGACGACTGCACCGTTACCGCGGTCGTACGTCTCGCGCTGCTGGTTCTCCCACCGCCCGTCACGGCGCCGGTAGTCGTACGTGGTGCGCCGCAGGACGTGCCAGCCCTGGGAGGTGAGCTCGACGTCGCGGACCACGACGCGGGGGTTGCGGTCCAGGTCGCGCCCGGCCTGGTCGAGACCCGTGCGCCCGCGGTGGTCCGGGACGTCGACGCCGGGGCGGCTGATCGCGTGAAGGGGCAGCGGTTCGTCGGTCACGAGTGCTACCGTACATGCAGAAACGTGCAACAACGGGAGAGAGTGCGGATGCTGGCAGCGGAACGCCGAGATCACCTGCTCGGACTACTGGCTCGTGAGGGCAAGGTCGTCGCCAAGGACGTGGCCGCCGACCTGGGGATCTCCGAGGACAGCGTGCGCCGTGACCTCCGGGACCTGGCCGCCGAGGGCCTCGTCCAACGGGTCTACGGCGGCGCGCTCCCGGTCTCGCCGGCGGTGGTCGACTACGCGGCCCGGCGCTCCGTGGCCCCCGACGGCAAGCGTGCGGTCGCCGCGGTCGCCGCCGGTCTGGTGCGGCCCGGCGGGGCGGTGATCCTCGACGGCGGCACCACGGCCCTCGCCGTCGCGCGGGCGCTCCCGCCGGACCTGGCGTGCACGGTGATCACGCACAGCCCGACGATCGCCGTGGCCCTGCTCGACCACCCGGCCGCCGAGATCTACCTGCTCGGCGGCCGGGTGTTCAAGCACTCGGCGGTGGCCTACGGCGCGGCGGCCGTCGAGGCGGCCCAGAACGTCTCCGCCGACCTCTGCCTGGTCGGCGTCACGGGGGTGCATCCCGAGGCGGGTCTGACCACGGGGGACGCGGAGGAGGCGGCGATGAAGCGCGCCCTGTCGGCGCGGGCCGCGGAGACCTACGTCCTCGCCTCGTCGGAGAAGATCGGGACGGCGTCGCGGTTCCGGGTGCTGCCCTGGGGGCAGGTCACCGGCGTGATCACGGACGCCGACCCGAGCGACCCGGTCCTTCGGCAGGTCCACGAGCTGGGCGTGGAGGTGCTGACCGCCGGAGGAGGCGCGGCGCTCACACGGTGACGAGCACCTTCAGCGCCTCGCGCGCGTCCATCGCGGCGTACCCCGCGGGCACGTCGTCGATCGACAGAGTGCGGTCGAACACCCTGCCCGGCTCGATCGTGCCGTCGAGCACGAGCGGGATCGCCTGCTCCATGTAGGCGCGGACCGGGGCGGGCCCGCCGGTGAGCGTGATGTTCCGGCCGAACAGCGAGCCGAAGCCGACCGGCGCGTCCTCGTACTGCGGCACGCCGACGCGGGAGATGACGCCGCCGGCCCGCACGACCCCGACCGACTGCGTGTAGGCGGGCATGTGTCCCACGGCCTCCAGCACGACGTGGGAGCCCTCGCCCCCGGTCAGGTCGACGACCTGCGCGATGCCCTCCTCGCCTCGCTCGGCGACGACGTCGGTCGCGCCCCACTCCCGGCCCAGGTCGGTGCGGGCCTGGTGGCGGCCCATGAGGATGATCCGCTCGGCGCCGAGCTGCCGGGCGGCGAGCACCGCGGAGAGGCCGACGGCGCCGTCCCCGATCACGGTGACCGTCTGGCCGGGCCGGATCCGCGCCAGGTACGCGGCGTGGTACCCGGTGAGGTACACGTCCGAGAGCGTGAGGAGCGACGGCAGGACCGCCTCGTCCTTCTCGGTGACGCCGGGCACCGGCACGAGGCTGCCGTCGGCGAGCGGGATGCGGGCGAGCTCGGCCTGCAGCCCCGGCGTGTCCGGGGTCGCGTAGAAGCCGCCGTGCGGGCAGGCGGTCTGGAAGCCGTCCCGGCAGATCGGGCAGGTGTTGTCCGCGAACGCGAACGGCGCGATCACCAGGTCGCCCGGGCGGACGGCGGTGACGGCGGAACCGACCTCCTCGACGACGGCGAGCAGCTCGTGCCCCATGGTCTGACCGTGCTCCGTGCCCGGCATCGAGTGGTACGGGTGCAGGTCGGAGCCGCAGATGCAGGTGCGCACGGTGCGCACGACGGCGTCGGTGGGCAGCAGGAGGGTCGGGTCGGCGACGGTTTCGACGCGGACGTCGCCCGCGCCGTACATGACGGTGGCCTTCATGGTGTGTGTCCTTCGGTTGGTGCGTGTGCGTGTGGTGCGTGTGGTGCCGCCGCCGGTCAGATGGTGATCACCACCCTGCGCGCCGTGTGGTCGTCCGCCGGGTCGTGACGCCGGACCAGGAGCAGGCAGGACGCCGCCGCGAGCAGCACCGCCGCCGACGTGACGGCTCCGAGCGGGAGGATCGCGGCCGCTCCCGCGACGCCCACCAGCGGGGCTGCGACCCCCCCGAACCCGAACCGGACCATGCCGAGCAGCGACGAGGCCGTGCCCGCCGTCCGCGGATACCCCGCGAGGGCGAGCGTGGTGGCCGGGGGCGACGAGATCGCCACGCCGCTCGCCAGCGTGAACAGGGCGGCGACGACCACCCACAGCGGCATCGGCGTCAGGCCGGCGAGCAGCAGGGCCGCCGCGCCGAGCCCGGTGGCCGCGACCCCGGTCGCGAGGGTGCCCGGCACGCTCCAGCGTTCCGCGAGGCGGCCTGCCACCCAGCCCGCCGTCATGAAGCCCGCGGAGTTGAACCCGAACGCCGCGGCGTACCACTGCGGCGAGAGGCCGTAGCCGTCCCGGAGCACGAACGTGGCGCCGGCGAGGTAGGCGAACAGGGCGGCGTAGAGGAACCCCTGGTTCAGCAGGGCGCCGAGGAAGGCCCGGTCCGTGAGCAGCGTGCGGTAGTCGCGCACGGTCTGCCCGAACCCGCCCGCCACGCGCAGCTCGACCGGCAGCGTCTCGGGGAACGCGAGCGCGGCGACGGCCAGGATCACGGCGCCGACGACGGCGAGGAACACGAACAGGCCGCGCCAGTCGACCCAGGTGCTCAGCAGCCCGCCCAGCAGCGGTCCGACGACCGCGGCGAACCTGCCGACCACGGTGAGGCGGCCGTAGAACCGGATCAGCGCGCCCCCGGAGTAGACGTCGCGCCCCGCGGCGCTGGCGATCACGATGCCGACGCCGCCCGCCAGCCCCTGCACGAACCGGGCGGCGACGAGCGTCTCGACGCTCGGGCTGAGCGCGCACAGCACCGAGGTGAGCACGTACGCGGCGACGCCGACCAGCAGGATGCCGCGCCGTCCGAAGCGGTCCGAGAGCGGCCCGGCGACGAGCTGGCCCACGGCGAGCCCCACGAGGCACGCCGTCACCGTCAGCTGCGCGACGGACGTGGCCGCGCCCAGCTCCGCGGTGAGGGCGGGCAGCGCCGGCAGGTAGAGGTCCATGGAGATCGGGCCGAACACCGTCAGCAGCAGGAGCAGGGACGGCGGCATCCGTCCGGTGACGGTCCGCGGGTTCAGGGTGGGTGGCACGCCCTCAGTCTTGGCGGCGGTGCGGGGGAGAGGGAGTCCCTGGCGTGGGGTGTACCGACAGGGCACCCCGCGCCCCGGGCGCCCGACCTAGCCTGGAGGCATGGACAACCGTGCCGAGGTTCGCGAGTTCCTCATGACCCGCCGTGCCCGCGTCTCGCCGGAGGCGGCGGGACTGCCCGCGGGGACGCAGCGCCGGGTCGCCGGCCTGCGCCGCAGCGAGGTCGCGGCGCTCGCGGGCGTCAGTGTCGAGTACTACGCGAAGCTGGAGCGCGGCGCCCTGGGCGGCGCGTCGGCGGCGGTCCTCGACTCCCTGTCCCGCGCCCTGCACCTGGACGACGCCGAGCACGCCCACCTCCTCGACCTCGCCCGGGCCGCCGACGGCATCCCGTCCTCGGGGCGCAGCCGCCGTCGGGCCGCCCGCCCGGGGGTGCCCCGGCCGAGCCTGCAGTGGATGCTCGACTCCGTCACCGACTCGGTCGCCGTCGTCCGTGACCAGCGGCAGGACCTCGTCGCGGTCAACGCCCTCGGGCGCGCCTTCTACTCGCCCCTGATCGGGGACGGCGGCCGGACGCCGAACTTCGCCCGCTTCCAGTTCCTCGACCCCGCGTCCCGCGAGTTCTACCCGGACTGGGACCTCTTCGCCGGGATGTGCGTGGCGATCATCCGCGCCGAGGCCGGCCGTGACCCCCACGACAAGGGCATCCAGGACCTCGTCGGCGAGCTCTCGACGCGCAGCGAGACGTTCCGCACGCTGTGGGCCGCGCACGACGTCCGCACGCACGGCGCCGGCACCAAGCGGTTCCGGCACCCCGTCGTGGGCGACCTGACCCTGGTCTACGAGGAGCTCGCCCTCACGGCCGAGCCGGGTCAGGTGATGCTCGTCTACAGCGCCGAGCCCGGCTCGCCGTCGGCCGAGGGCCTGCGCCTGCTCGCGTCCTGGTCCGCCGCCGAGCCGCGGCCGGCGGTGGGCTGACGCTCACGGGTTGAGCCCGTGCCGGTACGCCCAGATCGCGAGCTGCGTGCGGTCGCGCGTCCCGGTCTTGTCGAGCATGTTCCCGATGTGCCACTTGACGGTGTTCTCGCCCAGGCTCAGGCGCGTGGCGATCTGCTTGTTGCTCAGCCCCTCGGCGAGCGCGGCGACGACCTCCAGCTCCCGGTCGGTGAGGAGCGCGCCGATCGTCTCCGCCGGCGCCGTACCCGTCGGGCCCGGCGCCGCGCCCCGGCTGCGCGCGTACTCGGCGATGAGGCGCTCCCGGACGGCCGGCGACTGGAGGGCGCTCGCGTTCACGGCGGCCCGGATCGCGGCGGGGATGTCGCCCGGGTTCTTCTTCAGCAGGTAGCCGACGGCGCCGCGCTCGAACGCGCCGTAGAGGTATTCGTCCAGGTGGAAGGTGGTGAACACGATCACGGGGATCGGCTCCGCGACGCCCGGGCCGCTCAGCGCCTCGATGGCGTCGAGGCCGCCCCCGCCCGGCATGCGCAGGTCCATGAGCACCACGTCGGGGCGCAGCAGCCGCGCCAGCCGCACGGCGTCGGCCCCGTTGCTCGCCTCGCCGGCCACGCGGATGTCGTCGGTGGTCTCCAGCAGCAGCCGCAGCGACCGCCGGACGCTCCCGGCGTCGTCGACCACGAGCGTTGTGATCACGATCGTCCCTCCAGGGAGCGTGCCCGGTATGTGCCTAGCCGTCGCTGACGTCGGTGCGGTGCGGGGGATGGGGAAGCAGCGCCTGCACCGCCCAGCCACCGCTGCGCCGGGGGCCGGTGCGCAGGCTTCCGCCGACGGCGGCGAGCCGGTCACGCATGCCGTCGATCCCGTAGCCGAGGCTATGCGGTGCGACCCGCGCACCACCACGATCGGGCGCCTCGCCGCCGGGTGAAGTCTCGTTCTCGACCCGGAGCAGCAGGCTGGCGCCGTCGTCGGCGATGGTCACGGCGACCGCCGTGCCCGGCGCGTGCTTGCGCACGTTGCTCAGCGCCTCCTGGACCACGCGGTGGGCGGTGTGGCTGCGCAGCGGCCCGAGCCGCTGGTCGATCTCGGCGAGTCCGGGTTCGTGCTCCAGGGTCACCACGACGCCGGTGGCCTGGTGGTGCTCGGCGACGAGGTCCGCGATCTGGGCGACCGTCTGCTGGCCCGCCGCCTGCCCCTGCTGGGGCACCCTGGTCAGGGTGCGGTCGTCCTGCCGCATCCGCGAGACCATTCGTTCGAACCCCTGGTAGAGCCGCTCGCCCTCGTCCCGGATCTGCGCGATCAGGCGCGGGTCGGGGGCGCCGCCGGACGCCGCGGCCGCCTCCGCGGCGGTGCTGAGCGTGAGGATCGCGGCGAGGTGCGCCGACGACGTGTCGTGCAGCTCCTGGGCGACGGTGCGCCGGGCGGCGGCCACGGCGTCCGCGGTGCGGTGCGCCTCGCGGCCGGCGATCTCGTGGGCGAGCGCCGCGATCCGCTCGGCCCGGTCGCGCAGCTGCGCGTACCAGGCGCCGAGCAGGGCAGGCCCGGCGACGACGGCGGCGGCCTCGAGCACGCACACCGTGAGCATCGCGGGCGCCGTCCAGCCGGGTGCCCCCGGTGTGGGACGGAGCGCCTCGTCCGCGACCAGCACCGCGGCCGTGGCGAGGACCAGGCCCGCGACGACGGTGCCGCGCCAGCGGCCGGACCGTTCCGCGGCGAAGCTGAACACGGCCAGCAGCACGCCCGGCTGCAGCAGGAGCGGGTCCGCCCCGCCGATCAGGAGCGCGCCGAACCAGAGCACGAGCGACGCGCAGAGGGTCCCGAACGCCTGGCGCTGGAGCCAGTGCAGCCACAGTGCCTGGAACGAGACCAGCAGCACCACCACGACCACGCGCCAGTCCTCGCGCTGCGCGGTGTGCACGGCGCCGGTCCGGTCGAGCAGCGCGAGCGCCCCGAGGTAGGCGGCGATGTTGGCCACGAACAGGACGGCCACGACGTCGCGCCCCACCCACCGGGTCAGGCGGAGCGTGAGGGCGGGGGCACCGGCCCATCCGGTCGGAGGGGCCGGTGCCCCTCCTTTCGGGTGGTCCTTGCGGGCCCGCGCGGCTCGGCGGGCGGCCCGCCGGGCCCGGCGGGCCGCGGCCGGGGACGCCACGAACCGCGGTTTCTCGCCGGTCTCCGGACCCGGCTGCGCCGTCGTCCACCTTGCGTCCATCTCGACCTCGCCGTCCGTCCATCTGATCGCCGCGTCCGCGTTGTTTGCCCGCCGGGTCGGCGCCTGACGATGATGCCACCGTCCAGCCAGCCCACCCAGCGCCCCTTCCGCGGCAGCCCCGCGACCCGGTCAGGAGGACCTCACGATGAGCCCCGACCCCGACGAACCGGTGCGCGAGCACCACGGGAGCGACCGGTCACCGGGGGCGACGGCCGCCCCACGGGACGCGGCGGTCGCCGAGCTCGAGCGCCAGCGCACGGAGCTGCGCGAGCTCGGCCTGGAGACGTCGCCGGCCCCGCGCGACGCGCTCGTGGACCCGACCCGCCCGCTCGTGAGCCGGCGCGGCTGGCAGGACACCCTGTTCCGCGCGGCGGCCCACTCGGGCGGCACGCTGGTGCTCCTGATCATGACGCTCGTCGGGGTGTTCCTGCTGTTCCGCGGCGCCCAGGCGATCGACGTCGCCGGCTGGGACTTCGTCACCGAGCAGGACTGGGAGCCCAACTCGGGCCGGTTCGGCATCGCGGCCGTGCTGTTCGGGACCGTCGTGATCGGCCTGACCGCCATCAGCGTGGCGGTGCCGCTCGCCCTGGTCACCGCCACCTACATCACGGAGTACGCGCCGGCAGGGATCAAGCGCTTCCTGATCGGCGTCATCGACCTGATGGCGGCCATCCCGAGCGTCGTCTACGGGCTGTGGGGCGCGTACTGGCTCGAGGGCAACCTGCTGCCCGTCGCCGAGTGGGTCTCCACGTACTTCGGCTGGATCCCGATCTTCGCCGTGTCCCAGTTCGACCCCGACGACCCGCTGGCCACGCCCACGGTGTTCACGGCGTCGGCGATCCTCGCGGGCCTGATCGTCTCGATGATGGTGGCGCCGATCTCGGCGGCGATCATGCGCGAGGTGTTCGACCAGGCGCCCGTCGGGGAGCGCGAGGGGGCGCTCGCGCTCGGCGCCAGCAAGTGGGGCGTGATCCGCAACGTGGTCTACCCGTTCGGGACCGGCGGGATCATCGGCGGCACCATGCTCGGCCTCGGGCGGGCGCTGGGGGAGACCATCGCCGTCTACCTGGTGATCAGCCCGCTGTTCGTCATCAACTGGCAGGTGCTGAGCACGGGCACCAACTCGATCAGCTCGCTGATCGCGCTCAAGCACGGCGAGGCCAACGACTTCGAGGTCTCCGCCCTGATGGCCGCGGGACTGGTCCTGTTCCTGATCACGATGCTGATCAACTTCGTCGCCGGATTCGTCATCCAGCGTTCCCGGTCGGGCGCTGCGAGCTGAGGACACCATGACAGTCACCGACACCCCCCACGGCGCTCGTCGCGCCGACCGGCCCGGGCGGTTCACCCGGACCCACCTCCCGGGCCGCGACGGCCGTATCACGCCCGCGGGCGCGGAGGTCCGGCGCGAGCTGTCCGGCCTGCGCCGCGAGGACGTGCTGCGGGTGGTCGGCGCCGCCGCGGCGGGCATCGCGGCCACGGCGTGGCTGTTCACCCAGGTCCTGCCGTTCCAGGGCAGCCTGCCGTTCGTGCTGATCGCCTACCTGCTGTTCCTCGGCTTCTTCGTGGTGCTGATCGGCTTCGACGACGACCGCATCACCATCAAGGACCGTGTCGCGGGCGTGCTCATCCACTCGGGTGCGGTCGTGCTGCTCCTGGCGCTCGTGGTGGTCGTGGTCTTCGCCCTCGCGGAGGGCCGGCCGGCGTTCACGCAGCTCAACTTCTGGACCCAGGACCTCTCGCTGGCCGGCCCGCTGGACCCGCTGACGGTCGGGGGCATGGCGCACGCCGCCGTCGGCACCCTGATCATGATCTCCTTCGCCCTGCTGATCTCGATCCCGCTGGGCCTGCTCACGGCCGTGTGCCTGGCGGAGTTCCCCAGCCCGTTCACGCGGATCGTGCGCACCGTCACCGAGGCGATGACGGCGCTGCCGTCCATCCTGTGCGGACTGTTCATCCTGGCCACGTACATCCTCCTCCTCGGCGCGCCCAAGTCCGGCTTCGCGGCGTCGCTCGCGATCACGATCATGATCCTGCCGATCATCATCCGGTCGGCCGACGTCGTGCTCCGCCTGGTCCCGGCCACGCTCAAGGAGGCGTCGTTCGCGATGGGCGCCAGCCACTGGAGCACCATCTGGAACGTGGTGCTGCCCACCAGCAAGTCGGGCCTCATGACCGCGATCGTGCTGGGGACCGCGCGCGGCATCGGGGAGACCAGCCCCATCCTGCTCGTCGCCGGGTACACCACCTACTACAGCTGGAACCCGTTCGACGGGCCGATGGTCTCGCTGCCGCTGGCGACCTTCACGCTGGTCAAGAGCCCCGAGCCCGCGCAGATCGCCCGCGGGTTCGGCGCGGCGGCGGTGCTCATGGTGCTCGTGTTCGTGCTGTTCCTGCTCGCCCGCCTGATCGGCGGCAAGGGCGCGGGCGTCCTCGGCCCTGGCGGCGCGCGCCGGGCGCAGCGCGCCTCGGCCCGGGTCGCCGCCCGCTTCCGGGACGGCGGGCGGGCGACGGCGGTGCCGGCCGGCGCAGCGGGAGAGATCAGGCCCGATGACACCACCGACGGCACGGAGGCCGGACGATGACCGCCACCACCCCGCGCCCCCGCCTCCCGCGGGTCCAGACCCTGGTCGCGGCCCTCGGCGTGCTGCTCGTGGTCGCGGGCGCCGTCGTCCCGGCGCAGGCCGCGCCTCACGACGTGCAGCAGGGCGTGCAGCAGGACGTGCGCCCCGCCGCTGGCAAGGTGCACGCGCCGATCAACGGCGCAGGCTCGACCTGGTCGGCGAACGCGCTGCAGCAGTGGATCCGCAACGTCTGGTCCAACTACCAGTGGAAGATCACGTACTCCGAGTCGGGCTCCACCCAGGGCCGCAACAGCTTCGCCAACGGCACGGCCGACTTCGGCGTCAGCGAGATCCCGTACGCGATCGCGAACTCCAACGAGGGCGACGTGCGCCCGGCCCGTGAGTTCGCCTACATGCCGATCGTCGCCGGCGGCACCGCCTTCATGTACAACCTGCAGGTCGGCGGCAAGCGCGTCACCAACCTGCGGCTTTCGGGCAGGACGATCGCCGAGATCTTCACGGGGGAGATCACGCGCTGGGACCACCCGGACATCAAGAAGGACAACCCGCTGCTCGCCCTGCCGGGCATCCCGATCGTGCCGGTGGTGCGCTCGGACGGTTCGGGCGCCACGGCCCAGTTCTCGATCTGGATGCGCCAGGAGCAGAGCAGGTCCTGGGACGCGTACTGCGGCAAGGTCAACCGACCCCTGGTCAACGGGCACTGCGGCGTGACGTCCAACTACCCGGTCGCACCGGGGTCGGGCTTCGTGTCGCGCGCCGGGTCGAACGGCGTGGCCGGCTACGTGGCGCAGTCCCACGCGGTGGGCGCGATCACCTTCGTGGAGTACTCCTACGCGCTGAACGCCGGCTTCCCGGTGGCCAAGATGCTCAACCGCGCGGGCTACTACACGGAGCCGACGGCGGCGAACGTCGCGGTGGCGCTCCTGCGGGCGAAGATCAACGAGAACCGCAGCTCACCGGACTACCTGACGCAGAACCTGGAGGACGTCTACACGTTCTCGGACCGGCGCGTGTACCCGCTCTCGAGCTACTCGTACATCATCCTGCCCACCTCGCAGGACGCCGGGTTCACGCCCGACAAGGGGCTGACCCTCGCCGACTTCGGCGCGTACTTCCTGTGCGAGGGGCAGCAGCAGGCCGACACGCTGGGCTACTCCCCGCTGCCGATCAACCTGGTCCGCGCGGGCCAGCAGCAGATCCAGAAGATCCCGGGCGGCGATCCGGTGATCAAGGGGATCAACGACTGCAACAACCCGACCTTCTCGCCCGACGGCACCAACAGGCTCGCCCAGGAGGCGCCTTACCCGCCGGCGTGCGACAAGCAGGGCCCGACCCAGTGCACCACGGGTACGGGCGGCTCCCAGGACACGCCGACGGCGCCGTCGGGCGGGGGCGGGGGCGGGGCGGGTGACGGCGGCGGCGCGGGCGGACCGCGCTCCGGTGGCTCGGGCGGTGGCGCCGACGGCGGACAGGACGGTCCGGGCGGGGAGGACGACGCCGGCGGCGGGGGCGGCGGGGGCGGCGACGGCGCGGACGGAGGCGCGGACGACCCGGCCGCGGACGGCGGGGGCGACTCCGCGGTCGTGGACGACGACGCCGAGCCGGTGCTGGTGGCGGCGACCCCGCAGTCGATCCCGGTGGCTGACGGCGGGCTCGTGCCGCGGCTCGCCATGGTCGCCCTGGGCGTCGTGATGATCCTCGCCGCGGTGCTGCCGCCGCTGATCGGCAAGCGGGCCCGCAAGGAGCTTCCCGTGCCGGCCGGAGGTGCCACGCGATGATTCCGGCGGCTGTTTCTCCCGGATCTTCTTCCGGAATTTCCGGATGTTTTCCAGGTGGCCCGAACAATGCCGAGCGGAATGCGCCCGGCGGTGTCAGAAAAAGGGATGAAAAATGCTCGGTGCGGCGGTCGCCGTGCCAGGGTGCCGCGCACCGCCACCCCCTGCGGACGGAGGGGCACGGCCCCCTCCTTTCGGGTGGTGTCCTGCGGCGACGCTGCGCGGGGCCGGCGTGTCGTGGCGCGCAGGCCGGGAGTGCGGAGGCCAGTTGTCGCAGCGTTTCCGGTCGATGGGAAACGTGTCGTTCACCTGCCGTCCGCCGCCCTGTCGGCATTTCTCAACGGCTTGTCCACCCGCTCAATGGTTGCCGGTCCGCGTGCTTTCCCGCGATGATCTCCGCGTCCGGCCCGGTGGGGTCGGGACCCGCAGCACCCGAGTCGAACGGAGAGCCCCGATGAAGCTCCCCAGCCGCACGATCAGCGCGGTCGGCGCGGTCGTCGCGCTGGCCTCGGCCGGCGGGCTCGTGGCGCTGTACGCGCCGTCGGACGCGCGGGCGGCAGGCGAGGGGGCGGACTCCGCCGTGACGGTGCGGTGGGCCGGCGGCAACGGCGACCTGCAGCGGTTCCAGCCGGACCGCGCGCACCTGGTCGACGACGCGGACGGGTCCGGGCACTGGAAGGACTTCAAGGAGCTCGAGGTCACCGTGTCGCAGACCGAGCACCTCACCGACCAGGCCGTCACGGTCACCGCGTCCGGGATGAGCCCCACCGTGCTGCGCGGGCAGCCGAACGGCGCCAACAACTTCCTCCAGGTGATGCAGTGCTGGGGCGCGGACCCGAACGCCGCGGACTTCGCGGAGACCTGCCAGTGGGGCGGGTACTCCGTCAACGACGTGGGCGGTACGACGTCCAAGGCTTCCGAGCTGCTCGGGCAGGTCACGAGCTGGACGGCCGGCCGGGACGGCACGGTGTTCCGCAGCGTCGGGGGCGACGTCAGCACGCCGGTGGTGCCGCCGGACGGCGCGGGCGCGAACGCCGGCGTCGGCGCCTTCTACGTGGCGTCCACCTCGAACGAGCTGCCGATCGTCCCCGTCGCGGCGGACGGGACCGCCAAGGCCAGCTTCGTCGTGCAGACCGGTGCCGCGCAGCCCTACCTCGGCTGCGGCGACCCGAAGGCGGCCGGTGAGCGGTGCTGGCTCGTGGTGGTGCCTCGCGGCACGCACTCGGGCTCGCTCGCCGACGGCACGCCGTGCATGGACGTCCTCTCGCCCGGGGCGTTCGGCGAGGTCTCCTTCGAGCAGAAGGGCTCTCCGGTCGCCGCGCGCTGCACGTTCTGGGACAACCGCGTCGTCGTGCCCCTGGACTTCGACGACCCCTTCCAGTCCTGCCCGCCGGGCTCCGCGGAGCGGCGCGTCGTGGGCAGCGAGCTGTTCGCGGAGGCGTCGTCGTCCTGGCAGCCGGCCCTGTGCGCGGGCGACGACGGCGCCACGTTCAGCCTCACCACGAACTCGGGCGACCTGGCGCGCTCCCAGCTGCTCACCGGCCAGGCCGATCTCGCCGCCGTGTCCGAGCCGCTGGCCCCGGACACGATCGGCCCCGCCGACCCCGCGCTGCTCGACGACGCGGACCTGCGGTACGCGCCCCTGGCGAACACGTCGGTGGCCGTCGGCTTCGTAGCGGACGGGCCGCGGAACATCGCGGAGAACACCGCCGGTCCCGTCTACACCGACCTCAAGCTCACGCCACGGCTCGTGGCGAAGCTCCTCACCCAGTCGTTCCGGTACGACGTGCCGCAGGTCGCGGGCGCCTGGGGGTCGTCGATCGTCGGCGAGTCCTACGAGTTCCTCGGCAGCGACACGATCGCCGAGGACGAGGAGTGGCAGGCGCTCGGCAACCCCGAGCTCCACCCCGTCAGCGGCCGCGCCGTCTGGCTGGTCGTCGGGCCCCAGGGCGACGACGCGATCCGGCTGCTGTGGGAGTACGTGCTCGCCGACGCCGACGCGGTCGAGTTCCTCGGCGGCGCCCCGGACCCGTGGGGGAACACCGTCAACCGGTACTACCTGCCGCCGGGACACCCCGACGCGGCCGGCGGCGGGACCGACCTGCTGAGCGCGCCGCTCGACACGTTCCCCAAGGCCGACCGGTCGGTGGCGCCGAGCAAGTCCGTGGCCGACGCCGAGAACCGCGGCCTGCAGCTCGACTCGACGGCCTTCTCCCCGTACTCGGGCTCCTTCGACGCCAACGCGGCCCGGGTGCTCCGGGTGGACCGGCGGCTGACGTTCGCCTGGGACCCGAACGTCTTCGTGGGCGTCGGCACGACCGGCGTGTGGTCCGTGGGCGCCCCGGACCTGGCCGGCAGCACCCTGGGCAGGCTGGCGCTCGGCCCGGTGACCGCGCCCGCCGCGGAGCTGTACGGGCTGAGCACCGCCCGGCTCGCACTGCCGCTGTCCGAGGTCACCGATGCCGACGCCGTGGAGACCGCGCGCGAGTTCGTCGCCTACGACGACGAGACGGTCAGCGCCGCGATCGAGGCGCAGCGGGTGGACGCGCGCACCGGCGTCGCGGTGACCGACCCGGGGTCGCTGCCGTCGGGCGCGTACCCGTTGGCGAGCACGCTGTACGGCGTCGTGAACCTGGAGTCGGAGACCCTCACGGCGGACGCGCGCACCGACTACGCCGGCCTGCTCGACCACGCGGCGGGCGACGGGAACGTGCACACCGGCGCCCGGGGCGGCCTTCCGGAGGGGTACGTGCCGCTCACCGGCGACCAGGTGGACCGCACGCGCGCGCTCGCCGACCTGCTCCGCGCCCCGCGGGGCGACGGCGACGACCCCGAGGACGGCGACGGCCCGGCCGGCGGCGAGGGAGACGACGGGGTCGACCCCGACGGCGCCGGCGACCCCGACGACACCGGCGCGACCGTGCCGGTCCCCGTGGACGGCGACGACCCGGCGGAGGACGGACCGCCGGCCGGCCCGGGCGACGGCGGCGGACCGGGCGGCGGCTCCACGTCCGGGAACGAGGCCGCCGCGACCGAGGACACGGCGCCGCTGGCCGCGTCGGTCGCGCTGGGCGGCACCCTCGTGGCCGGGCTGGCGGGCATGGTCGGCGCGCCGTTCCTCATGCGGCGGCGCGAGCTGACCGGCTGAGCCCCCGGCGTGTCCGGCGGCGAGCACAACTGCACACAGGTTTCCCGTACGGGCACCACCCCCCGCCCGGACGTGGAAGGCCCCTCACCCAGGGCGCGAAAACCAGGGTGAGGGGCCGTGTCCGCGAGGACACAGGGTCGCACGCGACCTTTGGGGGGAGACCCTAGATGGAAAGGCATGCCATGTCCATGCACCACCTGCGGGGAGCCCGTGCGCTCCTCGCCGGCGCGGCGACCGCTGCGCTCCTCCTGGGCGGGGCGCTCGGCGCCTCGGCTGACCCGATCAACCCCGCGACCGGCCAGACCGACCTTGCCCGGCCGCTCGACGGCGTCGGCTCCGACACCACGCAGGACCTGAACAACGGTCTCGCCGCGGTGGTCACGAACGGTGGCCAGCTGGTCCTCGGTTCGTGGGACGCCACCGGCACCTCGCCGATCCAGACCCGCTCCGGCGGGCCGTCCTTCGCCCGCCCCAACGGCTCCAGCAACGGCGTGACCGCGCTGAAGGCGGCCAAGACGGGTGGGCAGTGGCAGGGTGTCACGCTGAGCAGCGCGGACCTCGCGTTCGCTCGGTCCTCCAGCGCGCCGTCGACGCCGGCGGCCAACGGGGCGTACTCGTACATCCCGCTCGCGGTCGACGCCGTCACCTACGCCTCGGCGACCGCCGGTGTGCCGAACGGCCTGACCAAGGCCGACCTGACGGCGATCTACAGCGCGTCGAACGGTCAGGACGTCGCGCTGAGCAACGGCCAGACCTACACCATCGGCCTGGAGAGCAACGCCAACGCCGACATCGTGCCGTTCCTGCCGCAGACCGGCTCGGGCACCCGCTCGTTCTTCGTCGGTCAGCTCGGCCTGAGCGAGACCACCCTCGGCTCGGCCGTGGCGTGGACCTACTCCGGCGGCTCCGTCCAGGAGCACGACGGCGCCGCGCTGGCGGCCGTGGACGGCTCCATCGCGCCGTTCTCGATCGCCCAGCACATCGCGCAGGGCAACGCGGACGCGCTGACGTCCCTCTACGGCGTGGACGTGCAGGACCGCCGGCACGGTGCGGTGCTGCACACCGTCACCAGCGGCGGCTCGGCCGTCGCGCCGGTCAACACCGACGGGTCGCTGAACACCGCGTTCCCGATCGCGCGCCCGGTGTTCACGGTGGTGCAGTTCGCCGAGCTCGCCACGAACGCCACCCTCGAGGCCGCGTTCGCCGGCGCCGACGGCGCCGTCTACTCGGCGGTCTCCGACGAGGACACCTTCACGATCGAGGACTTCGGTTTCGGGTCGCTCATCAACCGCGAGACCGGCGTCAACGGCGTCACGATCAACGGCGTGACCTACCGCGCCGGTGACACCACGTCCCTGCGCAGCAACTGACGGAACTCGTCAGCTCCGGCTGACCGGGTGTGCCCGTCCCCGCGGCGGGCGCACCCGACCGTTCCACGCGTCGCCCCGACGAGGCGCACCTCGTCGGGGCGACGCCCCGGTCGCGCCGCGCGCACCGGCCCAGCCAGCCCGACTGACGACAAGGAATGACGATGCGAAAGACCACGGCCCGCCGCGCGGGCCTCGCCCTGGCCACCGCCGTCGCGGTGGCCCTGTCCGGCCTGACGACGACGACGGCCGAGGCCCTGGCCCCCGGGCTGGACCCGGCCGACCGCCTCGGCGCCATCACCTTCGACGTGACCCAGGGGGAGATCTCCTGGCCGGGCGGCCCGCAGCGGCTGACCACCGAGACCGGGTGCCCCGCCGGGTTCCGCGGGGCCTCGCGCGTGCTGTTCGTCTGGTCGGACGGCACCTGGACGACCACGAACTCGTCGCAGTCGCCCGCCTTCGCCTACATCGAGGCGGCCGCCGGGAGCGGCCTGGACGGCGCACCGGTCGACCGCCGGAACGCGACCCCGACCGACGCCACGGGCCGGTTCGCGTCCCGCTGGAACGGCGCCGGCTTCACCGGCAACAACTTCGACGGGCGCAGCGGCGTCGCCTCGTACGTGATCACCTGCTACCCGGGACAGGCTCCGGACGGCACCCTTCCGCCGGCCGCCGAGGGGGTCGGCGACGCGAAGTACTTCTCCACCGACGTCCGGATCACCTGGAACGACGCGACCAACGTGGGTACCTGGGAGGTCGTCCCGGACGGCCCGGTCGAGAAGGTCGACACCACCACGACGCTGACCCCGACCGCCGGCAACGACGGCTCGGTGCGGCTCACCGCCACCGTCGCGCCGGCCGCCGCGACCGGCGAGGTGACGTTCACGGACGTGGCCACGGGCGCCACCGTGGGCACGGGCACGCTCGACGGCGGGAGCGCCGCGGTGAACGTCTCCGGCCTGGAGGCCGACACGCGGTACACGTTCCGCGCGCAGTACGCGGGCGACACCCTCCACGACGCGTCGACGTCGAACGACGCCGTGGTGACCACGGTGGGCGAGCCGGTCCCGCCGCAGCAGACCGAGGTCACGGTGACCATCCCGGCGTCGGCGCAGGGGCTGCGGTTCACCGTCACCCCGGGCGGGGTCGCGCTGGCCGAGGCAGAGCTCGACGGCGAGGAGTTCGTCGCCACCGGCACGCTGGCGGAGGTGCGTGTCACCGACACCCGGTCGGACCGGAAGCGCTGGACGCTCAACGGTCGCACGTCCGACTTCGACGGCCCGGGTGACGCGACGATCGGCGGGTCGGCGCTGGGCTGGGAACCGGAGCTGGTCGGCACGGGCAACGCGGGCACCGCGGGCGCCGACGTCGCGCCGGGTGCGGGCGGCGGGCTCTCGTCCGACAAGCCGCTCGCGCAGGCCGCCGACGGCGTGGCGCAGACCGAGACGCGCGTCGGCGCGGGGATCACGCTCCGGGCACCCGCCAGCACGCCCGCCGGCGACTACGCCGCGACCCTCACGCTGACCCTCATCTGACCCGGCCCGCCGGGTCCCACGGACTCCCGTGCGGGTACCGTCCCCGCCCGCATGAGGATGCCCCTCACCCGGGGCGCAATCCCGGGTGAGGGGCAGTGCCCGACTGGGCACAGGTCGCAGTGACCTCTGGGGTGAATTCTACGACAAAGGCAGGATTCATGTCTCATACCACTGTCAGCCGTGTGGCTGCGGGCCTCGCGGCTGCGCTGACCCTCGTGCTCGGGGCCGCGGTGGCCGCCCCGGCCGCGCAGGCCGTGCACCCGGTGCTCGACCCCGACAACCGCCTGGGTGGCATCACCCTCGACAAGGCCGCCGGCGAGATCTCCGCCGCCGGCGGCCCCCAGTCCCTCGCGACCGGGGCGGGGTGCCCCGAGGGGTACCGCGGCTCGTCCCGGGTGCTGTTCGTCTGGCCGGACGGCACCTGGCCGACGGCCGTCTCCGGCACCAACACGGGCCTGCCCGCGCTGGTGCAGCTCGCCGGGTCCCCGGTCGCGGGCTCCGGCCTCGACGGCGCACCGATCCTGCGGACCGGCACCTCGGCGTCCCGCTGGGCGGCGTTCGGCTTCCCGGCCAGCCAGTTCGACGGCCACAGCGGCGTCGCCACCTACGTCATCACCTGCGACCCGGGCGACGTGCCGGGCGACACCTTCCCGCCGGCCGGCGACGGCGTCGGGGCCTCGCGGTACTTCTCGGTCGATGTTCGCCTGACCTGGGACGACGCGACCAACACGGGCACGTGGGAGCACGTCAGGGAGGTCACGACCACCACGCTGACCGCAACACAGCGGGGGACCTCTGCCACGCTGACCGCCGAGGTCGGCCCGGCCTCGGCCACCGGCACGGTGACGTTCACGAACGTCGCCACGGGCAAGGTCGTCGGCACCGGCACCGTGACCGACGGCGTCGCCTCCGTGCGGGTGACCGGCCTCAAGCCGTGGAAGACGTACACCTTCCGCGCGCAGTACGCGGGCGACGCCCTGCACGACGGCTCCGTGTCGAACAAGGTGCGCGTCGACTGCTGACGTCGCGCCGCTCGTAGCCGTGGGGGTGGCCCCGGTCCGCAGGAGGCGGGCCGGGGCCATCCTCGTTCGGCCACCCTCCTTCGGCCACCCCCCATCCGGGCGGGGATCACCCCCTCCTTTCGGGTGGTCCTGGGGTCCTGGCCCGGCCGGGCGGGCACCGCCCGCCGTCGTCGGGTCTCCGGGGGTCTGAGATAAAGACGCAGGTCAGGGCCTGTTTGTGGCGAGCGTGGCCGGCGTCGTCCATGTGGCGTCCACCTGGGCGTCGCCAGGCGGCAACGTGCTCTCCGCCTCCTCGATGTTTGCCCGACCGGACGGCCCCTCACGATGATTCGGGTGTCCGGGCCGGCGCCGCTGGGACCAGCGACGCCGGCATGCATCCCGCGGTCCGGCACGGGCCGCGACCGGGTCTGGAGAACCTCACGATGACCGTCCGAAGGCCTCTCGCGCGCGGCGCGCTCGCCGCCGGGGTGCTCGCCGTCCTGATCGGCGCCCTCGCGCCCGCGGTGCCGGCGTCCGCCGACGACCGCGAGGTCACCTGGAGCGTGCAGCCCGCCGGCCCCGAGGGTCCGGACGGGCGCACCGAGCTCACGTACGACGTCGAACCCGGCACCACCGTGAGCGACCGGGTGTCGGTGTCCAACTTCTCGGACCGCCCGGCGACCTTCCGCGTCTACGGCGCCGACGCGACCACCGACTACGAGACCGGGGCCTTCACGCTGATCGGCGCCGACCAGGCCTCGACCGGCCTGGGGTCGTGGACGTCGGTCGACTCCGGCTCCGCCGTCTGCCCCGACACCGACGACGGCGCGGAGGCCGGCTGCGCGGCCGAGCTCGGCGTGGTCGTCGAGCTCGACCCCGGTGCTCGCGCGGACCTCCCCTTCACCATCACCGTGCCGCACGACGCGACGCCGGGCGACCACGCCGCGGGGATCGTGGCGTCGTTCCGCTCCGGCGGAGCCGACGGCGACGGCTCGGCCGTGCAGGTGGAGCAGCGCGTCGGCACGCGGATCTACCTGCGCGTGGACGGGCCGGTCGCGCCCGAGCTCGCCGTGACCGGGGTGGTGGCCGGGTTCGACGGCGTGGCCAACCCGTTCGGGGCCGGCACCGCGACCGCCGGGTTCGACCTGACCAACACCGGCAACACCCGGATCTCGGGCGCGCCGGAGGTGCGGGTGAGCGGGCCCTTCGGCCTCGACCTCGGCAGGGTCGAGGTCCAGGCCGTGGAGAACCTGGTGCCCGGCGGCACGGCGCACGTCACCGCCGAGGTGCCCGGGGTGCTGCCCGCGCTGCTCCTGTTCGCCGACGTCATCGTGACCCCTGTCGCCGCGGAGCGCCCCGGTGCGGACGCCGACGACGCGCTGCCGGCGCCCGTGCGCGCGTCGGCGCAGGCCTGGGCCGTGCCGTGGCCGCTCGCGGGGATCGTGCTGGTCCTGGCCGGCGGTGTGTGGGCGGTGGTGGCGTGGCGTCGCCGGTCCCGACGTCTGCTGGCGGAGGACCTGGCGGCCTGGACGGAACGCGTCCGGGCGGAGGCACGCGCCGAGGACCGGGCTGCGACCGGATCATCCGACCAGGAGAGCGAGGTCCTGCGATGAGTCCGCGACCCCTGCGGCTCGCCGGCGTCCTGCTGGCTGCCGCCGCGCTGCTGCTCGGTCCGGCGGGCGCCGGGCACGCTGATGAGACCGAGGACACCGGGATCAGCGTGACCATCCCGGACGTCGACCCCACTGACCGGCCGACGGACGACCCGACTGGCGAGCCGACGGACGACCCCACCGGTGACCCGACCCGTCCCGGCGACGACGCGGGCGGCGGCCCGGGTGGTGCCGGGGACGGCGGCAGCGACGGCCGTGGCGCGGGCGGTGACGACCCCGCGGACGACAACCCTCCGGCAGGCGACCCTCCGGCCGGCGACCCTCCGGCCGGCGACCCTCCGGACGCGCCCGGTTCGCCGGAGAAGTGCGTGCCCGCCGAGCCCGCGGTGCCCACCGGGCCCGCGGCGGAGGGCGAGCCGGCGACGCTCGACGAGAGCGTCCGGACGGCGGGCGAGCGGTTCGTGGTCCACGGCAAGGGGTTCGAGGACCGCGAGCGGGTGCAGGTCGTGCTCTTCGCCGAGCCGCAGCGGGTCACGACCGTCCGGGCGGACGCCAGGGGCGCGGTCGAGGCGACGCTCACGATCCCGGACGGTGTCGCGCCCGGCCCGCGCGCGGTGCAGCTCACCGGCTGGTGCGGACGGGTCGCGCTCGCGCAGGTGCTGGTGGCTTCGCCCGGCACGGACGCGGGCTCCGGCGTCCCGGCCTGGGCCTGGTGGACCGGGGGTGGCGTCGGCCTGGCCGGTGCCGGCGTGGGCGGCTGGTACGTGCTCCGGCTGATGCGGGCGCCCGGCGCCGGCCTGCCGGTGGCCGGGAACGCGGGGGTGGCCTGATGAGCAACCCGGTGACCGACACCAAGGACCAGGACGCCCAGGGCCTGCCGGACAACCCGAGCCCGGCGTCCGCCGACCCCGCGAACCCGTACGCCGTGCCCAACACCTGGGGCGCCCGGCGCCGGACCGCCCGGCTGGCGGCGGCGGTGGCCGCGGCGACGCCCCGGCAGCAGGTTCCGCGCGACACCCGATGGTGGGCCGGGGCCGCCCTCCTGACGGTCTCCGTGCTGCTGCTGGCGTTCGTGTCCCACACGGCGCTGTTCTCCACGGCGCAGCACCACCGGGCCCAGGTGCTCGCCTACGACGAGCTGCGGACCTCGCTGGCCAAGGCGGAGACACCGGTGGGCCAGCTCGACCTGAACGGCGACCTCGTCGAGGCGGGCACGCCCGTGGCCCTGCTGGAGATCCCGGCGCTGGGCGTCACCGAGGTGGTGGCCGAGGGCTCGACCTCGCGGGTGCTGCGGTCCGGGCCCGGCCACCGGCGCGACTCCGTGCTGCCGGGGCAGGCCGGGACGTCCGTGCTCCTGGGGCGCCAGCTCACCTACGGCGGGCCGTTCGGGAGCCTGGACCGCCTCGTGCCCGGTGACGAGATCCGGGTGACCACCGGCCAGGGCACGCACACCTTCCAGGTGTTCGGCCTGCGCCGCGCGGGCGACCCGCTGCCCGCGCCGCTCGGCGAGGGTCAGGGTCGCCTGGAGCTGATGACCGCCGACGGGCTCGAGCTGTTCCCGTCCGGCGTCCTGCACGTGGACGCGCAGCTCGTCTCCGACGTCCAGGAGACCCCCACGAAGGTGCTCGCCGAGCCGGCGCTCCCGGTCGAGGAGCGCGAGATGGCCGGCGACGACGGTGCCTGGTTCACCGCGTTCTTCGTGCTCGTGCTCTTCGCGGCCGCGGGCGTGGCCCTGTGGTGGCTGTGGACGTCGTGGGGCCGGTGGCACGCCTGGCTGATCGGCGTCCCGGTGCTGCTCGCGCTCAGTGTGACCTGCGCCGACATCGTCATGGACGCGCTGCCGAACCTGCTCTGAGAGGACCAGTCATGACCACAGAGGACCAGACCGCGGGGACCGGCGCAGCCGGGACTGTCACTGCCGGGACAGCGACTGCCGGAACGGGGGCTGCCGGAACGGCGGCTGCCGGGGTCGTCACCGACCCGGCGCCCGCCGACGGCGGGCGGACCGCCACGCTGCCGGTCGCGCGCCCCGACGTCGCGCGGCCCGACGTCGCGCGGCCGGACCCGGGCCTGTCGGTGCTGGACGCGCGGAACGTGTCCGCCTGGTTCGGCTCGCACAAGGTGCTCGAACGGGTGTCGCTGACCATGCCCGCCGGGCAGGTGACCGCGCTGATCGGACCCTCGGGCTGCGGCAAGTCGACCTTCCTGCGCATCCTCAACCGGATGCACGAGCTGGTGCCCATCGCCGCGCTGGCCGGCGAGGTACGCCTGGACGGCGAGGACATCTACGACCGCCGCAAGAAGATCCAGGACGCCCGCAAGGACATCGGCATGGTGTTCCAGAAGCCCAACCCGTTCCCCGCGATGTCGATCTACGACAACGTCGTGGCCGGCCTCAAGCTCACGGGCGTGCGCGCGTCGCGCGACGAGAAGGACGAGCTGGTGGAGCGGTCGCTCACCTCCGCCGGCCTCTGGAGAGAGGTCAAGGACCGGCTCGCCCAGCCCGGCGGCGGCCTGTCCGGCGGCCAGCAGCAGCGGCTGTGCATCGCCCGGTCGCTGGCCGTGCGGCCCAAGGTGCTGCTCATGGACGAGCCCTGCTCCGCGCTCGACCCGACCTCCACCCGCGTCATCGAGGAGACCATGGTCGAGCTGCAGAAGGAGGTGACGATCGTGATCGTCACCCACAACATGCAGCAGGCGCAGCGCGTCTCGCAGCAGTGCGCGTTCTTCCTCGCCGCACAGGGCACGCCCGGTGCCATCGTGGAGCACGGCGACACCGAGGCGATGTTCTCCGAGCCGCAGGACGAGCGCACCTACGACTACGTCAACGGCCGGTTCGGGTGACGGACGGTTCGTCGACCCGGTCCTCGGACGAGGGGCCGTCCGGGGCGCTGTTCGGCGGCCGGTACGAGCTCAGCGACCTGCTCGGGGTGGGCGGGACGGCGTCGGTCTTCGCGGCACAGGACGTCGGCGCGGGTGGGGCCGTGCCGAGCGGACCGGGCGTGCCGGTCGCGGTCAAGATCCTGCACCCGCACCTCGGCGCCGACGCCGCGGCCCGCGTCGCCTTCCTGGCCGAGGCCCGGGCCGCGCAGGAGCTACGCCACCCCAACATCGCGGCCGTGCGCGGCTCCGGGGTCCACGAGGCGGCCGGCGTCGGGCTCGCGTGGATCGCCCTGGACCTGGTCGCCGGCGGGAGCGTGGGGGAGCGGGTCGCCGACGTCGGCCCGCTGCCACCACCCCAGGCCGCCGCGGTGCTCGACGGCGTCCTCGCGGCGCTCGCGGCCGCACACGCCGCGGGGCTGGTGCACCGCGACGTCTCGCCGGCGAACGTGCTGCTGCACGGCGCGGGTCCCGGCGAGGTGTTGCGGGCGGAGCACGTGCGGCTCGTGGACTTCGGCCTCGCCGACGCAGCGGGGCGAACCGCCGTCGGCCGCGGCGTCCTGCGCGCGGGCGAGGACGTGCTGCGGGCCGGACCCGGCGCCGACGGGTCCGCCGTGACCACGGTGCTCGGCGCGGCGCAGGGGATCGGGCGGACCGTCGTGGCCGGCCCGGTGGGAGGGGCCGACGGGTCGCGCCCGGCCGCCGCGGGTGACGCGCGGCGCTCCGTCGTGGGCAACCCACAGTTCATGTCGCCTGAGCAGGCCCAGGGCAGACCCGTCCGTGTCGCCGGCGACGTCTACCAGGCCGGTGCGCTCCTCTACCACCTGCTCACGGGCCGCCCGCCCTTCCCGCGCGACACCGACGCCCAGGTGCTCCACGCGCACGTGTCGGCGCCCCCGCCGGTACCGTCCGCGCTGGTCCCCGCCGCCCGGGCCCTCGATCGTGTGGTGACGCGGGCCATGAACAAGACCCCGGTCCGCCGGTTCCGGGACGCCGACGAGATGCGGTCGGCGCTCGCGGAGGCCATGGGCCGCACGGCCTGGACGGCGGCGGCCACGGGCTCGGTGGGTCTTGCCGGTGCGGTGGGGCTCCCTGGTGCGGATGCGGGCGGCCCGGCAGGCCAGGTGCGGGATGGTGCGCCGGGGGAGTCGTGGGCCGGCCTGAGGGAGGGCGGCGGCGGCGAACCGGGCGGGCGCCGGTCTGCCGGTGTTCCGGGGGACCACGGCACCGGCGACGGACCTCGCCGGACCGGCGACCTCGCGTATCTGGTACCGGTCGAGGCAGAGTCGGGCCTGACACCGGTCGTCGCCCGCCGGGCAGGCGTTGCCGGCGTCGGCGCCGTGGTGCTCGGCCTGCTCGTGGCGGGGGTGGCGGTGTGGGCGGCCGTCGCGGCCCCCGGACTGCCGCAGGCCGGGGGTGGGCCCTCACCGAGCGTCAGCAGCTCGGGCTCGCCCTCCCCGGAGCCCTCGCGGACGCCGAGCCCGTCGCCCTCGGCGTCGTCGGCCGCGTCGCCGTCCGCCTCCCCGAGCGACCGCGCCGTCCTGCCGACGCCGAGTGCCTCGCTCTCGGCCACCCCCTCCGCGACGACGACCGGACCGCCCCTCGCGGACGACCGGGTCGTGGTGCCCGTGCTGACCGGCACGCTCGCCGAGGCCCAGGCGGCCCTGCACGGCATCGGGCTGTCGCTCGGCGACGTGACCCGCGCGGACTCGCCCGAACCCGCCGGGACGGTCCTCACGCAGGAGCCCGCGCCCGGCCGGACCGCGTCGCCCGGTGCCGCCGTGGACGTCACCGTGGCAAGCGGTCGGAACGCGGTGCCCGCCGTGGCGGGGATGACGCTGGGCGCGGCGACGGCCGAGCTCGAGTCCGCCGGCTTCGAGGCGGTGCCGGACGTCGCGGGGTCGGCGCCGCGCACCCCGGTCGTCGGCAGCGCTCCGCCGGCACGAACCGTGCTGCGCCTGGGTGTCACCGTGACCGTGCTGGTGGGCGAGCCGGAGCCGTCGGCCTCGCCGTCGTCGTGACCGCGGGACGTCACCACGACCGAGACGTGGCTACCGGTGCGACGGCGTCAGCGCGCGGCGACCGGCGCTGTTTACGCGCCGGGCAGAACAACGAGTGGTTGTCGGCGACCGGCCATAGGATCGAACAAACGTCCGGTGGAATGATGATGTGATTTAAGTTTTGGCTGCGAGGGGGGTGGCGGTATGGGCGGGCAGTGGTGCGACGACGGCGGAGGCGGAGCAACCGCGACATCCCTGGACGGACGCGGCACCCGTGCGATGGCTGTGCGGGTCGGCGCTCCGATCGGGCGCGTCGATGGTGCCGTGGGCGAGGCATCTGCCGTACACCCGGCGCGTGCCGAGCAGTCCGTGCGTTCCGTGCCGTCTGTGCCTGTCATGGCCGGCGACGACGATCTCGCGGACGGTTCCATGCCCGACGACGCCTGGCTCGCCGCGCTGTTCGCCGAGGGGGAGGCTCTGTTCGGCGAGCGTGACAGGCATGACGCCCTGGGCGCACCTGTCGAGCTCGAGCGGTGGCCGGTCGAGGCGCTGGCCGGTGCGCCGGGCGCCGAGCTCGCGTGGGTGGTCGAGGGGTACACCGGCCCGGGCACTGCCGCCGGGGCAGGGCCGGCCGCTCTCGACACGTTGTCCGACGACCTCCTGGCGGAGCTGATGACCGCGTGTGGCCGGTTGCAGTCGTGGGCGGCTGGCGTGCAGGCGCTCGTCGTGGGGGAGCGGGCTGCGCGGGAGACGAGTCCGTTGGCTCATGCGTCGTTGGTCGGGCAGGTCACGGCGGAGTTGGTGGTGACGCAGGTTGAGGGGTCGGAGGTGGTGGTGCGTGCGGAGTCGGGTGCGGAGCATCCGACGGTGATTGCCGCGCTGGTCTCGGGTCGGATTGATGTGCGTAAGGCGCACACGTTGTTGCGGTCTGCCGCGCAGCTGACGGTGGCTGAGCGGGCTGAGGCGATCGTGAGGTATTTGCCGCAGGCGCCGTATCGGACGTGGCGGTGGTTGCGGAGCAAGCTGTTGGCGTTCGCGAAGGCGCGGCATGGTGCTGAGGAGTCTGCTCGGGCTGCGGCGTTGGACCGTAACGTGCAGGTGGATCGGGCGGAGAACGACATGGGGTGGGTGTCGGCGTATCTGCCTGCGGTGGACGCGGCGGCGGTGTGGGGTGTGGTGGATGACATGGCGCACCAGTTGCGGTACGTCGCTGGTGAGGAGCGGACGTTGGGTCAGTTGCGTGCGGACTGTCTGACCGGGATCGTGACGGGCCGGCTGGTGCCTGCGGACCGGTTTGCGCGGGTCGGGGTAGTGGCGGCGGGGGCGAGCGTGACCCCGGCGAGCCCGGCTACCCCGACAGTCGATACGAGCACGAGCACGAGCACGGGCACGGGCACGGGCACGGGCACGAGCGCCGATCAGGCGCCGACGGTGTGTCCGTGTGGTGGCCGGGCGACCGTGGCGCAGGAGCCGGTTGATCAGGGGACGGTGGTGCAGGCGCCCGTGGTGCGGGTGACGCCCACGCGGCCGGTCGTGCGGGTCACGGTCCCGGCGAGCACGCTGCTGGGCCTGGATGATGCGCCGGGTGAGCTTGACGGGTTCGGGCCGGTCCCGGCCGAGACGGCCCGGCTGATCGCCCAGGAAGCGACCTGGCAGCGGTTGGTGACCGACCCGGTGACGGGGGTGCTGGTCGACTACTCGACCACCTCCTACAAGCCGGGCAGGGTGCTTCGGGCTGCGGTGGAGGCCAGGGACGGGACCTGCACGTTCGTGGGCTGTGAGCAGCCCGTGGCGTGGTGCGACCTGGACCACATCGAGCCTTTCGACCACGACCGCGACCGCGACCGCGACCAGGACACCGGCCACGGTGCTGCGGGCAGAACTGCGCGGGGCCAGACACGTGCCGACAACCTGCACGCTCTGTGTCGCCGGCACCATCTTCTGAAGACACACGCGGGCTGGGGCGTCGAACGTGACCCAGCCAGCGGGATCACCACCTGGACCACGCCCCCGGGCAGCACGCACACGCGCCCGCCGACGGTCCTGGACACCCGGGTCGACCTGGACCAAATCGACCCGGGCACCAGCCAGGACCTCACACTGCGTGCCATGACCGGACGCCGCCTGCCCCGCGCCTACGCCACGGCCGGTTCAGCGTCCGCAGCACAGTCCGCAGCGCAGCCCGCACCGGCGCACGCATCCGAAGCCGGCACCCCGCGCCGACCCGCCGACCCGCCGTTCTGAGCGGGGACCGAGGCACCCCGACGTGTGCGCACGGGACACCGAGCGACCACCGTACGACCACCGCACGACGCAACCGACACCCGATCTTCATCCGCGCTTCCGATACAGGACCGCGGTCTCGTAATTCGCGGCCATCTGCGGGGGGTTCCATATCGATATCGCCAGTCGCGATATCCCGCCGGCCACCGGTCGGCCTCCCGAAAGGAACGCCCATGCGCCCCCGCGCACTCCCGGCTCTGGGCCTGCTCGCCCTCGGCACCACCGTCCTGCTCACCGGCTGCTCCGGCACGGCCTCCGCCGACTCCGCGGCGTCGGACCCCGACGCCCCGATCACCTTCGCCACCACCCCGCTCGGCGATGACCCCGGCGCCGAGAACCCCATCGAGGCGTTCGCCGGCCTGGTCGAGGCCGAGACCGGCCGCGAGGTCGAGATCGTCGACGTGCCCGACTACACGGCCGTCGTCGAGGCCCTGCGCAGCCACCACGTCGACATCGGCTTCATGAGCGGCTTCCCGTCGGCACTCGCGGTCAACACGGGGGAGGTCGACTCGCTGGTCGCCTGGCCGGGCAACGACGACCCGGTCTCGACCTGCCTCGTGCTCGACGGCTCGCCCCTTCGGTCGCTCGACGACATCGCGCCCGAGACCGTCGTGGCGTTCGCCGACCCGGCGTCCAGCTCCGGCTACTTCATGCCGGTCGCCATGCTGCACGACGCCGGCCTGGAGCAGGACACCGACTACACCCCGATGTTCAGCGGCGGGCACGACATGAGCTTCACCGCCCTGAAGGAGGGGCAGGTCGACGTGGCCTGCACGTCCACGATCTTCCCGGCGATGGCTGGCCTGGGCGACCCGATGTTCCCGTTCGAGAAGGGCGAGACCCGTTCGATCGGCGAGAGCGCGTCGATGCCGGTCGCCGTCACCGTGCTCGCCGACCAGGAGCTCGCCGACGACAAGCGCGAGCTGCTCCAGCAGGCCCTGCCGAAGGTGTTCGTCGAGGAGAACGCCGACGCCCTCGGCGCGATGTTCGAGGCGATGCAGGGCACGGAGCCGATCGTCGACCCCGACCCGTCGATCTTCCAGCCCTTCGTCGACATCGCCGCGATCGCCGACGTCGACATCTCGGACCTGGGCTGACCGTGACCGGCCCAGCACTCGTCTCGGTGCGCGACCTGCGGGTCGCCTACGGCGACGGCCCGCTCGTGCTCGACGGCGTCGACCTCGACCTGTTCCCGGGCGAGATCGTCGCGCTGCTCGGCTCGTCCGGCTCCGGCAAGTCGACCCTGATGCGCAGCCTCACGGGCTTCGCGCCGATCACCGGCGGCTCGGCGCACGTCGTCGGGCACGACCTGACGAACCTCCCGCGCCGCCGGCTGCGCGACGTGCGCGCGTCGGCCGGCCAGGTGTTCCAGCAGTTCAACCTGGTCGGCCGGCTCAGCGTGCTCACCAACGTGCTGACCGGGGCGCTGCACGACGCCGGCCCGCTCAACCTCGCCGGCGGTTTCTCCGGCGCGCACCGTCGGCGCGCGCTGGAGCTGCTCGACCGGGTCGGCATCGCGCACAAGGCCACCGAGCAGGCGCGCTCCCTCTCGGGCGGGCAGCAGCAGCGCGTCGCGATCGCCCGCGCGCTCATGCAGGAGCCGCGGATCATCCTCGCCGACGAGCCCGTCGCCTCGCTCGACCCGAGGATGTCGCACGCCGTGCTGGAGCTGCTGCGCGACATCGCGCACCAGGACGGGATCCCCGTGCTCGTGAGCCTGCACGTGCTGCCGCTCGCGCTGGAGCACTCCGACCGCATCGTGGGCCTGCGGCACGGCAAGGTGCTCGTCTCGGCCCCGACCGATCGACTCGACGCCGCGGCGCTCGACGTGCTGTACGACCAGGAGGCTCCCCGTGTCGACGATCTCGTCTGATCCCGCCGCCCCGACCGCGCCCCGGCGCGGCGGGACCGGCCGGAGCCGCCCGACCACCCCGGAGCCGCAGCTCGACCCGCGCACGCGCGCCCGCCTGGAACGCGCCGTCAACGTGCCCCGCGCGCGTTTCCTGCTGGGCCTGCCAGTCGCCGCCGTGCTGCTGGTGTGGTCGTTCGTCGGCGCGGAGTTCGACTTCGCCAAGCTCGGCGAGGGCACGGTGAACATGGGCGACTTCCTGCTGCGGCTCTTCCCGCCCACCTGGGACAAGTTCGGCACCATCGTCGAGCTGCTGGTCGAGACGCTGCAGATGGCGATCGTCGGCACCGTGCTCGGCGCGGTCCTCTCGCTGGTGGTTGCCTTCGGCGCGGCGTCGAACATCGCACCGGGCTGGCTGTACTACCCCACGCGGTGGGTCATGAACGTGATCCGCTCCCTGCCCGACCTGGTGTTCGCGCTGATGTTCGTCTCCGCCGTGGGGCTGGGGCCCTTCGCCGGCATCCTCGCCATGACCGTCGGCTCGGTCGGCTCGATCGGGAAGGTCTTCGCGGAGGCGATGGAGGCCGTCGACGACGGCCCCGTGACCGCCGTGCGCGCGGTCGGCGCCTCCCGGCGGCAGGTCGTCCAGTACGGGGTGCTGCCCCAGGCCGGTCCGCTGCTGGTGTCGTACACGCTGCTGCTCTTCGAGGGCAACGTGCGCGGCGCGACCATCCTCGGCATGGTCGGCGCCGGTGGCATCGGCCTGGAGCTGACCACGGCCATGCGCATGTACGACTACGGTCATCTCAGCGCGATCGTCATCTGCATCATCGTGCTGGTCACGGTCATCGACCAGGCCAGCGCCGTCATCCGAAGGAAGATCACATGACCACCACCCCCGCGCTCACGCTCAGCGCCCCCGTCAACCTGCGCGACCTGGGTGGCATCCCCGTCGCCGGCGGCGTCGTCCGGGAGGGCTTCGCCCTCCGTGCCGACGACCTCGCCCTGGTGCCGGACGACGTCGCCCGCGGCCTGGTCGACGGCGGTGTGCGGGCGATCATCGACCTGCGCTCGACGGACGAGCTCGGTGTGACCGGCCGCGGCCCGCTCGGCACGCACTCGAACGTGAGCTACCACCACGTGCCCCTGCTGGCCGACATCGGCGCGGCCGCCGGCGACCCCGCGACCCACCAGGCCGAACCCGCCGGGATGGCGGCCGAGATGATGGACCAGACCCGGTTCGGCCGGATGTACCTGCGGATGTACGAGGGTGCCGCCCCGCAGATCGTCACGGCCCTCGCGATCATCGCCCACGCACCGGGCACCGTCGCGTTCCACTGCGCCGCCGGCCAGGACCGCACCGGCGTGCTCGCCGCGTCGCTGCTGCTCGCGCTCGGCGCGGACCAGGACCACATCGTGGCCGACTACGTGCGCACCGGCGGGAACTCCGCCGCCATCATGGCGCGCATCTCGCCCGTGATGCAGCCGCTGATGAGCCGGTTCGGCATCGAGCTGGACGCCGCGGCCCTGGCCGCCGTCAGCACGGAGTTCTCGCCGGCCCCCATGCGCGAGCTGTTCGCGGCGCTCACCGAGCGGCACGGCGACCCGCTGGCGCCGCTGCGCGCCGCCGGGCTGACCGACGGGCTCGTCGCCCAGCTGCGGGCCCGCGCGCTCGCGGGCCCGGGCCCGGACGCCGCGTAGGTGGCGGACGACACCCCGCGGGGCCCCGGCCGCCCCCGCGCCCAGGGGCACGACGAGCGGATCGTGGACGCCGCCGTCGAGCTCCTGGAGCGGGGCGAGGAGATCACGGTCAGCCGCGTCGTGGAGCGCAGCGGCGTCAGCCGGGCGGCGATCTACCGGCGGTGGCCCAGCATGACCGATCTCGTCGCCACCGCCCTGGACCGGGGCCGCGCGCCGCACACCATCCCCCTGGAGGGCGACCTCCTGCAGAACGTTCTCGACGCGTACACCACCTCGTCGTCCACCATGTCGTCGTCCACCACGTCGTCGTCCACCGGGTCCTCGACCGCGACGCGCGAGACGTACTCCGAGGAGCGGTTCCGGCTGCGCATGCGGCTGGCCATGACGGACCGCAAGCTCGCGCAGGCGTACTGGCGGTCGCACGTCTCGCGGCGCCGCGCCGGCATGGTCGCGGTGCTGCGGGCCGGGATCGACCGGGGCGTGCTGCGCCCCGACATCGACGTCGACGCCTGCATCGACCTGGTCAACGGGGTCTTCTACTACCAGTTCGTGGTGCGCGGCGTGACCCTGGACGACCCCGAGGCGCTGGCCCGCTGCCGCGAGGGCATCCGGGTCGCGTGGCGCGGCATGGCGGCCGAGGGCGGGTGATCTCCGGGCCGGCACTCCCCGTACCGGCTCGTTTTCCTTGCGCCTCTTGCTCGGGTGACCTAATTTCTGGTCAACCGAACAGAAACGGAGCACGTCTCATGCCCCAGTTCTTCCTGACCATGCCGCACGACACGGCCGACGAGCCGACGATGGAGTCGATGCAGGAGATGGACCCCGCCGAGCTCGAGGCGGTGATCGCCGCGGTCGACGCGTTCAACACCGCGCTCAACGAGTCCGGGTCGTTCGTCACCGCGGGCGGGCTGCACCCGCCGTCGACGGCGGTCACCGTCGACGCGACCGGCGCGGAGCCCACGCGCGTCCCGGGGCCGTTCGTGGACGCGCCGCAGTACGTCGGCGGGTTCTGGATCGTCGACGTCGCCGACCAGGAGGCCGCGCTCGGCTGGGCCGAGCGTGCGTCGGCGGCCCTGCAGTCCCGGATCGAGGTGCGGGCGCTGCAGGAAGAGCCTCAGTAGCCCGGCTAGAGTCCTGGTCATGCAGACAGGCCGGTCCTTCACGACCACGGCGCGCCGCGCCCAGATCGTCGAGGCGGCGGTACGCGTGATCGCGCGCGAGGGCCTGTCGAAGGCGACGTTCGGGCGCATCGCGGCCGAGGCCGGCCTGTCCAGCCCGGGCATGATCAGCTACCACTTCGCGGACAAGGACGAGCTGCTCACGGTGCTCTGCGACACCGTCCTGGGCGACTGCGTGGCCGCGATCGAGGAGGCCGTGGCGGCCGCGGGCTCCCCCGAGGGAGGGCTCGCGGCCTACCTGACGTCCTTCGTGCGCTGGCAGGACACCCACCGAGACGGGGTCAACGCGCTGTGGCGGCTGTCCGCGGGATGGAAGCGCCCGGGGGAGCCCGCCGCCTTCGACGAGGCGCTGCTCCGCGACCCCCTCGTGGGCGTCCTGCGGGCCGGCAGCGCGGCGGGCACGGTCCGCCCGGTCCAGGTCGAGTGGACGGCGCATGCGATCCTCTGCGCGGTCGAGGGCTACCAGCAGGCGCGGGAGGACGACCCGGGCCTCGACGCGGAGCACTTCGCGCAGGCGCTCGTCGACCTCTTCGAGCAGGGTCTGACGCCGCGCTGACGGCCGCCGGCGGAGTGACGGGCGCCACGTACCGGGTTCCCCGCATGGCTTGACGCGGGTGCCCGAAGGATTAAGTTAGGTCAGGCAAACCTAAGTCGCACCACGCCGTCCGGTCCGGGCGGCGTTCCTTTCGCCTGCACGAGGAGCCTTCCGCATGCCCTCACACCTGCCCGCAGTGACGCAGCCAGTGCCCACCGCACCCTCGGGTTCGAGCCACGACACGACCGCGCTGCTGCGCGGGGCCACCGCGAGCACCTATGCGGACACCGTCCGCGCGGTCTCCGACGATATCGCCGCCCGGCTCACCTCCGTGACCCAGCCGTTCTCGGGCGCCAGCCGCTCCGAGCTGCAGGCCCTGGTGGACGCCGTCGACCTGGACGGCTCGCCGTCGGGCACCCAGGAAGCGCTGCGCGAGGCCGCGGACCTGTACGCGCAGCATGCGATCTGGTTCCACGAACCCACCTACGCGGCGCACCTGAACTGCCCGGTCGCGCTGCCCGCCGTCGGCGCGGAGACCATGCTCGCCGCGATCAACACCTCGGTCGACACCTACGACCAGTCCACGGTCGCCACCCTCATGGAGCGGCGCCTGGTCGAGTGGACGGCGGGCCGCATCGGCTTCGCTCTGCCCGGCGACGGCGACGGCGCCGACGGCATCTTCACCTCGGGCGGCACCCAGTCCAACTTCCAGGCGCTGTTCCTGGCGCGCGAGCGCGCCCGCCGCGACGGCGTCCGACTGGAGTCCATGCGGATCCTCGCCACGGGCGCGAGCCACTTCAGCGTCGCCAAGTCCGCGCTCCTGCTGGGCCTGCCGCACGACGCCGTGGTCGAGGTCGGCACCGACGCCGAGGGCCGGATGAGCCCGGACGCCCTCGGCCAGACCCTCGTCGACATCGAGCGCACGGGCGACACGGTGGTCGCCGTCGTCGCGACGGCCGGCACCACCGACCGCGGCCGCATCGACCCGCTGGTCCCGATCGCCGACCTGTGCGACGCCGTCGGCACCTGGCTGCACGTCGACGCCGCCTACGGCTGCGGCCTGCTGGTCAGCCCGACGCGCCGCCACCTCCTCGACGGCATCGAGCGCGCCCGCAGCGTCACCGTCGACTTCCACAAGTCGTTCTTCCAGCCCGTCTCCTCCAGCGCCCTGATCGTCCGCGAGCGGTCCGACCTCGCCCCCGTCGCCTGGCACGCGGACTACCTCAACCCCGCCGAGGAGTCCGGGGAACCGACCCCCGACCTCAACCAGGTCGACAAGTCCCTGCAGACCACGCGCCGCTTCGACGCGCTCAAGCTCTGGGTCACGCTGCGTGCCCTCGGGGCGGACGGCGTCGGCGCGCTGGTGGACGCCGTCTGCGACCTGGCCGCCGCCGTGCACCAGGACCTCGCGGACGACACCGACTTCCGCCTCGTGGGGGCCACCGACCTGTCCACGGTCCTGTTCCGCTACGAGCCCGAGGGCCTCGACCCCGAGCGCGCCGACGCGCTCGTGCCCCAGGTGCGGCGCGTCCTGTTCGACTCCGGCCGCGCCCTGGTCGCCAAGACCGTGATCGACGGACGCCCCTGCCTCAAGCTCACCCTGCTCAACCCCGACGCCACGCTCGCCGACATCCGCGGCGTGCTGGAGCTCGTCCGCTCCGCCGCCCACGGGCTGCTCGCGGGGGAGGCGCTCGCGGACACGGACGAGCCGCCGTGCCGGGACGTGCACCCGCGGCTGGCGCGCGGGGAGGGGGAGGCCCGATGAGTGCGCGGCACGCAGAGATGCACGAGCTGCTCGGCATCGGCATCGGCCCGTTCGACCTGGGCCTCGCGGCGCTCGCCCAGCCCCTGGACGACGTCGACGCCGTCTTCCTGGACCAGCGCGACGGTTTCTCCTGGCACGCGGGGATGCTGATCGAGGGCACCACGCTGCAGGTCCCGTTCCTGGCCGACCTGGTGACGATGGCCGACCCGACGTCGCCCTACTCGTTCCTGGCGTGGCTCAAGGCGACGGGGCGGCTGTACCCGTTCTACATCCGCGAGTCGTTCTACCCGCTGCGCGCCGAGTACGACCAGTACTGCCGGTGGGTGGCCGAGCAGCTCCCGACGCTGCGCTGGGGGCGGCGCGTCACGAGCGTCGTCCGGGTGGCGGACCCGGCGGGCGCCGCCGCGGGTGACGACGGCGCCTACCTGTTCGAGGTGACGGCGGAGACCGCCCACGGCGTCGAGAAATACTGTGCCAAGCACCTCGTGCTGGGCACCGGCACCCAGCCGCGGCTGCCCGACTTCCTGGCCGGCCTGGACGGTGCCGCGCACCGCGCTGGCGGTGCAGCCGGCCCCATGGCCGGCCCCGTCGTGCACACGAGCGACTACCTGCCGCGCCGCGCGGAGCTCGCCGCGGCGGGCTCGGTCACGGTGGTCGGCAGCGGGCAGTCCGCGGCCGAGGTGTACCGCGACCTGCTGGAGGGCTGCGGCACCGGGCCGGGGGAGCACCGCGTGGACTGGGTGACCCGTTCCCCGCGGTTCTTCCCGATGGAGTACACGAAGCTGACGCTCGAGATGACGTCGCCCGAGTACACCGACCACTACGTCGCGCTCCCGATCGAGCAGCGCGACGTACTGGGGCGCGAGCAGCGCAACCTCTACAAGGGCATCAGCGGCGACCTGATCGACGACATCTACGACACCCTGTACCGCAAGTCGGCCCTGGGCGCCGAGGTGCCGACCACGCTGCTGTCCGACACGGAGGTGGTGGCGGCCCGCTTCGACCCCGACGGGGCGGACGGCGCCGGCGAGTACGTGCTCACCCTCCGCCACGCCCAGCTCGGCACGACGGCGGAGCACCGCACCCGCGCGATCGTCGCCGCCACGGGGTACGCCGCCGGGGTGCCGGCCTTCCTGGCGCCCGGCCTGGTCAACCTCGACGCCCGCGGCCGCTACGCCGTGCGCCGGGACTACACGGTGGACGGCGACGGGCGGATCCACGTGGTCAACGGCGAGGAGCACACCCACGGCGTCACCGCGCCCGACCTCGGCTTCGGCGCCTGGCGCAACTCCGTGATCCTCGCGAACGTCACGGGCCGCGAGCCGTACCCGATCGAGCGCCGCATCGCCTTCCAGCAGTTCGGCCTGCCCGACGGCGCGGCCGGGCGGCCCGGGCCCACCAGCACGCAGCAGGCCGAGCAAGACACCCACGACGAGATGGAGGCCGCCCGGTGAGCGCCCCGACGACGGTGACCACGTTCGCGACCACGACCCGCCTCGGCGAGGTGACGCTCGAACCCGTCGACCCGGTGCGCGACGCCGAGCTGGTGCAGCGCTGGCTGGCGCACCCGGCGTCGTCGTTCTGGCAGATGAGCGAGCTGCAGGTCGACGACGTGCGCGAGTACCTGGCCGGCATCCAGGGCCGCCCCGGCGAGGACGCCTGGCTCGGCCGCCTCGACGGCGAGCCGGTGTTCCTGACGGAGACGTACGACCCACGCGTGCTGCTCGACGGCGTCCACGACACGCAGCCCGGCGACCTCGGCATGCACCTGCTGGTGGCCCCGCCCGCGACCCCGCGGCACGGGCTGACCGACGCCGTGATGACGGCGGTCATGCGGTTCTGCCTGTCGGGGGCGGGCGCGGGGGCGGGCCGCGGCGCCGTCCGCGTCGTCGTCGAACCCGATGTCGGCAACCGGAAGATCGCCGCCAAGAACGCGGCCGCCGGGTTCCGCGTGCTGCGCGAGGTGGACCTCGGCCGCGGCGTGCACGCCAAGCGCGCCGCCCTGAGCGTCGCGACCCGCGCCGACTTCGCGGCGTCCGCGCTGGGCGACGGCTTCGCCGGCGACAGCGAGCCCGCGACCCACCTGCCCGACCCCATGGTCGCCACGCACCTCACGGCGGAGCACATGGAGCACGCCCACCGGCACCTGGCCGCCAAGGCCCTGGCGGAGCTCGCCCACGAGCGGCTCTTCGCGCCGGAGCCGGACACCAGCCCGGACAACGGCACCGACGACGCCTACCGCCTCGACCTGGACGGCGTCACCTACGGGTTCACCGCCCGCCGGTACGCCCTGGAGCACTGGGTGATCGACCCGGCGTCGATCCGCCGCACGGCCGACGCCGGGGTGCGCGGCGCCGTCGACCTGCCCGTGGACGCGCTCGAGCTGATCGCAGAGCTGCAACCGCTGCTCCAGGTGCCCGACGCCCTCCTCGCGACCTACCTCGAGGAGCTGTCCGCGACCCTGGCCGGCGCGGCCGCGAAGCGGGAGCGCGAGCTCGACGGCACCACGCCCTCGGTGCGCGGGCTGCTGGAGGCGGCCCGGACGGCGTCCGGCACGCACGCCACCGCCGAGGCGTTCCAGCAGGTCGAGGCCGCGATGTCCGAGGGGCACCCGAGCTTCGTCGCGAACAACGGCCGCATCGGCTTCTCCCTGCGCGACTACCGCGCCTACGCCCCCGAACGCGGTCAGCGCCTGCGCATGCTGTGGCTCGCCGCCCGCCGCGAGCACACCCACCTCGCGCTCGCGGCCGACCAGACAGAGGCCGGCCACTACGGCACCCCCGGCACGCCGGGCGAGTTGTCCGACGCCGAGCGCGCCGCCTTCGCCGACCGGCTCGCCGCCCGCGGCCACGACCCCGCCGACTACCTCTACCTGCCCGTGCACCCCTGGCAGTGGGAGCACCGCGTGGCCGTCACCTTCGCGGCCGACGTCGCGCGCGGCGACCTGGTGCCGCTCGGTCCCGGCTCGGACGAGTACCAGGCCCAGCAGTCGATCCGCACCATGTTCAACCGCACGCGCCCCGAACGGCACTACGTCAAGGTGGCGCTCGCGATCCAGAACATGGGCTTCCTGCGCGGGCTGTCCCCGGCCTACATGCGCGCCACCCCGGCGATCAACGACTGGGTCGCCGACCTGGTCGGCGCAGACGAGACCCTGCGCCGCGCCGGGTTCGGCGTGCTGCGCGAGCTGGCCTCCGTCGGCTACACCGGCGACGTCTACCACCGGACACCCCAGCCCAACCCGTACCGCAAGATGCTCGCCGCCCTGTGGCGCGAGTCGCCCGTGCCCCGGCTGGCGGACGGCGAGCGCCTCGTGACCATGGCGAGCCTGCTGCACCGCGACGCGGGCGGGGCGTCGTTCGCCACGGGTCTGGTCCGTGCGTCCGGCGTCGCGCCCGAGCAATGGCTGCGCGCCTACCTCGACGCCTACGTCTACCCGCTGGTGCACTGCCTGCTGAGCCACGAGCTCGCGTTCATGCCGCACGGCGAGAACCTCATCCTGGTGCTGCGCGACGGCGTGGTGCAGCGCGCGATCATGAAGGACATCGGCGAGGAGGTCGCCCTGCTGGGCCACGGCCCCCTGCCGGACGGCGTCGAGCGCATCCGGTCCGTCGTGGACGACGACGAGAAGGCGCTCGCGATCTTCACCGACGTGTTCGACGGCGTGCTGCGGCACCTGGCGGGCATCCTCGCCGAGGACGGCGTGCTGGCCGAGGACCGGTTCTGGGCGCTGGTGGCCGAGACGATCGACCGGCACGCGGACGAGCACCCGGACGTGCGGGCCCGGACAGGGATCGACCTGCGGGCCGCGCGGTTCGCGCACTCATGCCTCAACCGCCTGCAGCTGCGCAACACGCTGCAGATGGTGGACCTGACCAACCAGTCCGGGTCGCTGATCTATGCGGGTACGCTCGCCAACCCGGTGAGCAGACGAGAGAGATGACCCCGGAGAGATGATGGAGCACGTGGACTTCGACCTGTTTCGTGACGACCTCGGCATCCCGCACCTGCGGGCCGCGACCGAGACGGCGCTGGCCTACGGCCAGGGCTGGGTGACCGCCCAGGACCGTGGGCTGCAGGTCGAGGCAGACAGGATGCGCGCCGAGGAGCGGTACGGCGAGATCGCCGGCGCGGCGGGCCAGGCGTGGGACGCGTTCGCCGCGCGGGAGCGGCTGGCCGCCACGGCCCGCGCGATCCACGACGCCCTGGCCGGGCCCGAGCAGGCGTGGCTCGCCGCGTACGCGGACGGCGTCAGCGCCGGGCTGCTGGCGGGCGGCCGCGACGTGCCGGAGCTGGCGGGCGTGCCGTTCCGGCCCTGGGCACCGTGGACGCCGATCGGCGTCTTCCTGGCGAGCCACGTCCTGTTCAACGGGTTCCCGAGCATCCTGTGGCGGGCGCACGTGGCCCGGCACCTGCACGTCCCGGGCGTGCCGCTGGACCGGGTGCTGGGCCTGTTCGTCGCCGACGGCGGCTCCGGGTCCAACGCGTGGGCGGTGCACGGCCGGTTCACCGAGTCGGGCAGCCCGCTGGTCGCGGGCGACCCGCACCGCACGCTGGAGCTGCCCGGCCCGTACCAGCAGATCAGGCTCGCGTGCACCGACCCGGCCGCGCCCTACGACGTCGTCGGTTTCGCCTTCCCGGGCGTGCCCGGCGTGCCGCACTTCGGGCACGCCTCCTCTGTGGCCTGGGGCATCACCAACGCCCTGGCGCACCACGTCGAGGTCGTGTCCGACGGCGCGGACAGCCGGGGGCCCGAGGGCTGGCGCCTGCACTGGCCGGCCCGCGAGCTGTCCGACGTCGGCGTGGGGGCCTGGCGCGCGCTGCTGCACGCCCGCACCGCCCGGGACGTCGCCGCGGCGTTCGGCGGGTGGGTGGACCCCGTCAACCGGGTGCTGACCGCGGACAGCACCGGCGAGGTGCTGAGCCTGACGGCCGGCAAGGTCCCGGACGTGCCGGCGGGCGCGCCGGAGCGGGCGCTGCCGACCGTCAAGCCGGCGGACGGCTACGTGGACCTCCCGGCGCCGGCGGCGGTGACCGAGGTCGCCGTCGACGCGAACGAGCGGCCGGTCACGCAGCGGCCCGCCGGGCAGGACGGCCGCCCGGGGTCCGGCCCGCGCGACCTGCGTCCGGGACGGGAGGCGCACGACCTCGGCTGGTCCTACCCGCCGTACCGCGCGGAACGCATCCGCCAGCTCCTCGCCGCGGCCACCGGGCCGGAGTCGCCCGCCACGCAGGCCCGGATCCACGGTGACACCCGCGACCTCGGGGCCGCCGGGCTCGTCGAGCACCTGGCCGACGACGCCTCCGCGGCCGCCGACCGCCTGCGCGCCTGGGTGGCCGACGGCGCCCACGTGGACGCGGACTCAACCGACGCCGCCCTGTACATGCGCTGGCGTGACACCCTGGCCCACCGCCTCGCCGGTCACCCCGTGTTCGCCGCGCTGCACGAGCCGCACGGGCAGGACCCGACGCTGATGCCGGTGCTCGGCGGCGTCTTCGACGTCCCGACGGCGGTCGGGGCCGGGCTCGCGCGGATCCTCGCGGCCGACTGGCTCGTCGTCGAGGGTCCGGACGGGCGGCTGCTGCGCGTCGACGCCGCCGCGGAGGCGAGCGCGGCGCTGGCCGAGGTGGCGCTCACGGACCAGCCCTGGGGCGATCTGCACGTCCCCGCCCCGCTGCTCCCGGTGCCGGGCCGCCCGCTCGGCGTGACGCCCGCGCCGGTCTCGGGCAACAACGAGACGGTGCGCTGCACGGGCGGCTCGCCCGGCGTGGCGCCCACCGCGTACCGCGCGTCGGTGGCGCGGTACGTCTGGGACCTGTCGGACCGCGCGAACAGCCGGTGGGGCGTGCCTTTCGGCGCGGACGGGCGGCCCGGCAGCCCGCACTTCGACGACCAGCACGCCACGTGGGCCGACGCTCGCACCGCCGCCGTCGTCACGGACTGGGACCGGTTGCGCCCCGCGGACACGAGCCTGCGGCTGCTCAACGGGCCCCGCGGCGCAGAGGTGTGGCGCCGCGACTTCGGCGCGGACGGCGTCGTCACCGTGCACGTGCTGGACCCGGACGCCGACGCCGACCTGCTGCACGGGTGGTTCACCCGGCCGCGCGCCGCGTTCTGGGGGATGGGGGAGCGCACGCGCGACGAGGTGCGCGACACCTACGCGTTCGTCGACTCCCTGGAGACCCACCACGCCTACCTCGTGCGCTGGGACGGCGAGCCCGTGGTGCTCGTGCAGGCGTACCACCCGGAGCACGACCCGATCGGCACCGCCTACGACGTGCGGGAAGGCGACC
The DNA here is from genome assembly GCF_055598465.1 of Promicromonospora sp. NPDC110617. NCBI lineage: Bacteria > Bacillati > Actinomycetota > Actinomycetes > Micrococcales > Promicromonosporaceae > Promicromonospora > Promicromonospora sp. NPDC110617. The sequence continues at coordinate 666,552 of NZ_JBVKBM010000003.1, read as the reverse complement.
TCGGACTGCACTTCTTCCTCGGCAGCCGCGGCCCGGCCGCCCGGCACGGGGCGCCCGCGGACCCCTGGTCGGTGCTCGGGCCCGCGATGCGCGGCTTCCTGTTCGCCGGGACGGGCACCTGCCGCCTGGTCGGGGAGCCGGACGCGCACAACGACAAGGCGCTGCGCCGGATGCTGACGATGGGGTTCACCGCGGGCGAGGTGGTCTCGTTCGAGTCGCCCCAGGGGCCGAAGACGGCGCGGCTGGCGTACCTGGACCGATAACGTTCGTGACCCGCATGCGCGCCCGGGCGGGTAGCGTCGCGGGATGGTCACCGCACAGCCCGCGCACCGCACCCTGCTCGTCCGCCCGCCGTCGCCCGCCCTGGCCGACGGCGAGCTGACGCACCTCGAGCGCGTCCCCGTCGACGCGGACCTGGCCGCCCGGCAGTGGGCGCGGTACGTGGACGTGTTCCGCGGTCTGGGCTGGGCGGTGCGCGAGCTGCCCGCGGCCGACGCCCACCCCGACGGCGTGTTCGTGGAGGACACGGTCGTCGTGTTCGACGACCTGATGGTCCTGACCCGGCCCGGGGCGCTGTCCCGGCGCGGCGAGATCGACTCGATGCGGCCGGTCGCCGAGGCCGCCGGCCGCGAGGTCGCGGAGATCGCCGGGCCCGGCACCCTGGAGGGCGGCGACATCCTCAAGGTCGGCCGCACCGTCTACGTGGGGCGCACGGCCCGGACCGACGCCGAGGGCGCCGCCCAGCTCCGCGCGCTCCTGGAGCCCCGCGGCTGGCGCGTCGTCGAGGTGCCCGTGACGCGGGCGCTGCACCTCAAGTCGGCCGTGACCGCCCTGCCGGACGGCACGGTGATCGGGTACGAGCCGCTCGTCGACGACCCGGGCGCGTTCGAGTCGTTCCTGGCCGTCCCGGAGGCGGAGGGCACCGCCGTCGTCGTGCTGGACCCGGCCACTGTGCTGCTGTCGGAGTCCGCGCCGGCCACCGCCGAGCTCCTGCGGGGGCGCGGGCTCACGGTGCGCACCACGCCGGTCACCGAGTTCGAGAAGCTCGAGGGCTGCGTCACGTGCCTCTCGGTGCGGGTGCGCTGACGGGCTCGTGACACCGGTTCCAGGCCCGTCCGCCTGTGGTGCAGGTCACAGCAAAGAAGGTGCTTACCGAAACTAACAACTTGCGCCCCGCGGGATAATGGATGTGATGCCTCCCACAGACGAACGCTCGAATCGATCCGATCCTTCTTCTGACCCCAGCAGTCCGCCCGGCGACGAGCGCAGCACCTTCGCCTCGATCCGCCGCCTGTACCCCTACGTCCGCCCCGCGCTGCCGCGGTTGGTGGGCGGTCTGCTTGCCTCCCTGGGCGCCAGCCTCATGGCGCTCGCCATCCCGCGCGTGCTGCAGTGGGTCACCGACGGCCCGCTCACGGCGGGCGCGCGCGAGCACGACTGGACGGGCCTGATCTGGTCCGTCGTGCTCGTGGCCGTGCTCGGCGTCGGCGAGGCCGGCCTGATCCTGCTGCGCCGCACGCTCGTCATGTTCCCCGGCACGCGCGTCGAGGCCGTGATGCGCATGGCCCTGTTCAAGCACCTGCAGGACCTCCCGGTCGCGTTCCACGACCGCTGGCCCGGCGGGCAGCTGCTCAGCCGCATCATGGGCGACCTCGGCCTGCTGCGCCGATGGCTCGTCTTCGGCATCCTGCAGCTCGTGGTCAGCTTCGTGACCATCGTCGTCGGCGTCGGCCTGCTCGTGGCCACCGGCGGCTGGCTGGGCATCATCTTCCTGTGCGGCGCGATCCCGGTGACCATCCTGGCGTTCCGGTTCTCCCGCAAGTACCGGAAGATCTCGCGGCTCTCGCAGGACCAGTCGGGCGACCTCGCCACCACCGTCGAGGAGTCCGTGCACGGCATCCGCGTGCTCAAGGCGTTCGGCCGCGGCCCCGACGCCCTGGACTCGTTCACGGACCAGGCGTCCGAGCTGCGCGAGACCGAGATCCGCAAGGCCACGACCGACGCCGGCCTGACCACCGCGCTGCGCGTGATCCCCGAGGTCACGCAGGGCGTCGCGCTCGTGGTCGGCGTCTACCTGGTGGCCCAGGGCGACATGACGCTCGGCGCCCTGGTCGCCTTCTTCACGACCACCGCGGTCATCAACGGCCCGGTCGTCGACCTCGGCATGACCCTGTCGATGACGCTCAACGCGCGCACCGCCGTCGACCGGTTCTTCGAGGTGATCGAGACCGTCAACCCGCTCACGGACCCGACGGTCCCGGCCGCGGGTACGGCGCGGGGCGGCGGGGGCGGGCACGTCGCCTTCCGGAACGTCACCTTCCGGTACGACGACGCCGAGCGGCCCGTGCTCGACCAGGTCGACCTGGAGCTGCCGCCCGGTACCACCACCGCGCTGGTCGGCCTCACCGGCTCCGGCAAGTCCACCCTGGCGATGCTCCCGCCCCGGCTGTTCGACGTCACGGCGGGCGTGGTCGAGGTGGACGGCGTCGACGTGCGCGACATGACCCGCGCCCAGGTGCGCGAGCGGGTCGCGGTCGCCTTCGAGGACCCGACCCTGTTCTCCGCCTCCGTCCGGGACAACGTGCTGCTCGGCGTGTCCGACGACGTGCCGGAGGCCGAGCGCGAGGCGCTCATGACGCAGGCCCTCGACGTCGCCCAGGCCCAGTTCGTGCTGGACCTGCCCGACGGCGTCGGCACCCGCATCGGCGAGGAGGGCATGTCCCTGTCCGGCGGGCAGCGGCAGCGCCTCGCCCTGGCCCGCGCCATCGCCGCCCGGCCGCGCGTGCTCGTGCTCGACGACCCGCTGTCCGCCCTCGACGTCACCACCGAGGAGGCCGTCACCGCCCGCCTGCGCGACGTGCTGCGGGACACGACCAGCCTGATCATCGCGCACCGCCCCTCGACCGTGGCCCTGGCCGACCGGGTGGCCGTGCTGCAGGGCGGGCGCATCACCGCCGTCGGCACGCACCACGACCTGCTGGCCACCGACCCGCACTACCGGTACATCATCTCGAGCCTCGAGGAGGACTACGAGACGCACGACGGCGGGAACGCCGAGCCCCTGAACGCCGAGCACGAGAGCCAGGAGGCGCTGTCATGACCGCGACCACGCAGACCACGCCGGACGCAGCGGGCCGCCGTCGGCCCACCGACGCCGCGGCGGACGACGAGACCCGCCTCGGCAAGGAGGCGTCCCGCGCCGTCCGGCGCCGCTCCATGCAGCTGCTCGGCGACCTGCTGCGCCCCCACAAGCGGGCCCTGGCCTGGGCCGCCGTGCTCGTGGTCGCGTCCACGCTCGGCCAGGTCGCCGGGCCGTGGCTCGTCGCCGTGGCCATCGACAAGGCCGTGCCCGCGCTGCAGGACGGCTCCGTCACGCCCCTGGTCCTGACGGGCGCCGGGTACCTCGCCGCGGCCGTGCTCGGCGGCGTCGCCGCCGGCGCCTACGTACGGGCCGCGGCCCGCATCGCCCAGGCCGTGCTGCTCGACCTGCGCCGCCGGGTGTTCCGCCAGACCCAGCGGCTCTCCCTGGAGTTCCACGAGTCGTACACCTCGGGCCGCATCATCTCCCGGCAGACCTCCGACCTGGAGGCGCTGCGCGAGCTGCTCGACGGCGGCCTGACCGGCGTCGTCTCGTCGCTGCTGCTCATGGTGTTCACCTTCGTCAGCCTGCTGCTCATCGACTGGCGCTCCGGCCTGGTGCTCGCCGTCGCGTTCGTCCCGGCCTGGCTGCTCACCCGCTGGTTCCAGCGGATGTCCCAGCGCTACTACCGGGAGCAGCGGACGGCGTCCGCCCGGCTCATCGTCAAGTTCGTCGAGACGATGACCGGCATGCGCGCCGTGCAGGCGTTCCGCCGCGAGCCCACCACGGAGGCGGACTACGGCAAGCTCGGCGAGGACTACCGCGACGCCAACCTGCAGATCTTCGGCGTCAACGGCCGGTTCCAGCCGGGCCTGATCCTCATCGGCAACCTGACGGTCGTCGCGGCGCTCGCCGTCGGCGGCTGGCGGGTGCTGGACGGGGCGATGGAGGTCGGCGTGCTCGCGGCCGTGCTGCTGTACTGCAAGCGCTTCTTCCAGCCCGTGCAGCAGCTCGGCATGTTCTACAACTCCTTCCAGTCCGCCACGGCGGCGCTGGAGAAGGTCTCGGGCCTGCTCGCCGAGGAGCCCACCGTCGTCGAGCCCACCCACCCGACGCCGCTCGCGGCCGCGGGTGAACGGGCGCGCGGCGAGCTGCGGCTGGACCACGTGCGGTTCCAGTACGGCGACGGCCCCGTGGTGCTGCCGGACCTGGACCTGACGATCCCGGCCGGCCAGACCGTGGCCGTGGTGGGCACCACCGGCGCCGGGAAGTCGACGGTGGCGAAGCTGGTGACGCGGTTCTACGACGCGTCCACCGGCGCGGTGCGGCTGGACGGCATCGACGTGCGGGACCTGGCCTCGACCGACCTGCGGCGCGCCGTCGTCATGGTCACGCAGGAGGCGTACCTGTTCAGCGGGTCCGTGCGCGAGAACATCGCGCTCGGCCGGCCCGGGGCGAGCCAGGCCGAGATCGAGGCGGCGGCCCGCGCGGTGGGCGCGCACGAGTTCGTCCTGGAGATGCCCGACGGGTACGACACGGACGTCAACAAGCGCGGCGGCCGGGTCTCCGCCGGGCAGCGGCAGCTCCTGTCGTTCGCCCGGGCGTTCCTCGCGGACCCGGCGGTGCTGGTGCTCGACGAGGCGACGTCCTCGCTCGACATGCCGGGCGAGCGGCTAGTGCAGCGAGGACTGCAGACCCTGCTGGCCGACCGGACGGCGATCATCATCGCGCACCGGCTGTCCACCGTGGCGATCGCCGACCGAGTGCTCGTCATGGAGCACGGCCGGGTGGTCGAGGACGGCACGCCCGCCGAGCTGATCGCGGGCGACGGCCGGTACGCGCGGCTGCACGAGGCGTGGCAGGACTCGCTGGTCTGAGCTGATTCGACCGGGCCGGGTCAGCGGCCGCGCAGCCCGGCCGTGATCGCGGCCAGGGCCTGGTCCAGCTCGGCGTCGGTCACCCCGCCGAAGCCGAGCACCAGGCCCGTCAGGTCGGCGGTCCGGCAGTACAGCTCCAGGAGCCGCACCTCGAACCCCGCGGCGCGGGCCGACGTCCGCGCCGCGGCGGCCGCCTCCGGGCTGGTCAGCCACGTCGAGTACATCCCGGCCAGCGGCCCGGCGAGCTCGGCGTGCGGCGCCATGGCGGCGGCGACCCGGGGCGCCCGGTCGGCGTAGACGCGGCGCGCGGTGCGCACCACCTTGTCGACCCAGCCGTCGCGCAGCAGGGTCAGCAGCGCGCGCTGGTTCGGCCAGGGCGGGGTGTCGTGGGTGATCGCGCGGCGGTCGAGAAGGCGCTCGTGGAGCTCCGACGGTGCGACGAGCCACCCGAGCCGCAGGCCGGGGCTGACCGACTTCGACGCCGTCCCGACGTAGGCCACGCACGACCGGTCGAGGGCCGCCAGGGCGGGCACGGGGGCGACGTCGTACCGGAACTCGGAGTCGTAGTCGTCCTCGACCACCACGGCACCCGCGGCGCGGGCCGCCGCCAGCAGCGCGAGCCGGTCGGCGGCGGGCATGACCCGGCCCAGCGGGTGCTGGTGCGCGGGCGTGACGTACGCGGCGGCGCACCCGGTCAGGTCCGTGACGGGCTTCAGTGCCGGATGGTCGACGACGCCGCGCCCCGCCGTCCGGATCGTCTCCACGGCGGCCCGGTACCCGGGGTCCTCGACCAGGACGTCGCCAGGCCCGAGGGCCCCGAGGAGCTGGCGGAGGGCATCCGTGGAACCGCTGGTCAGCAGGATCTCGTCCGGTCCAACGGTCAGGCCACGGGTGCGGGCGAGGCGCTCGGCGAGTGCCTCGCGCAGCTCCGGGAGCCCGGCCGGGTCGGGGTAGCCCCGCGGCGGCGTCGTCGCGGAGACCTCCCGCCAGGCCCGGCGCCAGCCCGCGAGCTGGCGCGGGTCGATCCAGGGTGTGCCCGCGTCCAGGTGCGTGTACCCGGTCGCCCGGGTGGCGGGCCGGCTCGGCCGCGACTGCGCCGGGAGCGCCTCCCCGGAGGCGACGAACGTGCCGGCGCCGCGTCGGGTGGAGACCCATGCCTCGGCCAGGAGCTGGTCGTAGGCCTGCTCGACGACGGCACGCGCCACACCCAGGTCGGTCGCCAGGGCGCGGCTGGAGGGGAGCCGGTCGCCGGTGCTGAGCGTCCCGTCGGTCACGAGGGCGCGGACGGCGGCGGCGAGCTGGGCGGGGAGGGGTTCGGCGCGCGTACGGTCGAGGCGGACGGGGAGCATGGTGCGGCCTTCCGGTCGGGGTGGTGGGAGGTAGGGCGTCGGGTGGTGCGGGTGTCATCCGGGGGCGGTGCGGATCCCGGTAGCCCATGTCTCTGCATAAGTGGCCTGTTCAACTGGTCGCCAAATGGCCCGTGTCGGTAAGCCACTTACGGCCCAGGCTAGCCGTATGACGACACAGCAGCTCACGCCGGGACCAGCCGCACCCGGTCGCCCCGAACCCGCCCCGTCCGCGTCCGTCATGCCCGCGTCCGACCTGTCCGCGCCGGGCTCGTCGAGTTCCGGGTCGGCCGCGGCCTCGTTGTCGCCCACGGAACGGACGACGCCGACCCGCGGTCGCAACCGTCAGGTCGACGAGCGGGAGCGGCTGATGGCGTTGCTCGCCGACGCACTGATCGCGCACCTGGGGGTCGTGGCCGGGACGCACCCGGTGGTCCTGCCGACCGCCTTCGGCGTCGACCCCGCCGGGCCCGACGCCGGTGGAACCCTGTACCTGCACGGCTCCGTCGCGGCCGGCTGGCTCGCGCCGGCGCTCGAGCACGACGTGTGCGTGACCGTGACCGAGCTCGACGGCCTGGTCCTGGCGCGGACGGGCTTCCACCACTCGATGAACTACCGGTCGGCCGTGGTGATCGGGCGGCCCCGCCGGGTGACCGACCCGGGGGAGCGGCGTCGCGCGCTCGACCTGATCGTGGACCACATGGTGCCCGGGCGAGCCGCGACGCTGCGGCCGGCGACCCGCAAGGAGCTCGCGGCGACCGTCGTGATCGCGCTGCCGCTGGCCGAGGCCTCGATGAAGCAGCGCGCGGGCGGGGCCACGCTCGAGCCGGGCGACCTGGAGCTCTCCGGTTGGGCGGGGCTGGTGCCGGTGCGCCGGGTGGCCTCGGCTCCTGTCACCGAGGACTACGTCACCGAGGACGTGCCGGAGCTCGTCCTGCGACGCGCCGCTGAGCTGGGTGAGGCAACGGGGTCGGGCGTGACCGGACGAGTGTGACCGACGGGCTTGCACCTCGTCGACCCGGTGCGCCGGACAGGGCGGAGGACCCCATGGTGGGGTGGCTCAGAACGGTGGTTCACCAGGCTCCGTGCGCACGGCGGCGGCGGCCGGGTCGTCGGCATCGGAGGGGCACGGGCGGCGTCCGCTCTGGCGCTCGTGGGTTCCGAGGAGGTGTCGGGTGTCGTCGGTGAGGCTGGTGATGTCGTTGCTGACGTGGCCTACCTGGGTGGCGGGTCGGGTGTAGGTGTGGCCGGTGGGTGCGGTCCAGGTCGTGGTTCCGGTGTGGGGGTCGCGGGTGACGTTCCAGCCGTGGTGGGTCTTGGCGAGGTGGTGGGCGCGGCACAGGGGTTGCAGGTTGGTGGCGCGGGTCTGTCCGGGGGTGCCGGGTGGTTGGGTGGTGGGGTCGAGGTGGTGGTCGTAGGGGTGGATGTGGTCGAGGTCGGTCCAGCGGGCGGGTCGGTCGCAGTGGGGGAAGCAGCAGGTCTGATCCCGGGCGGTGACGGCGTGGCGGAGGGTCTTGCCGGGTTGGTAGGTGGTGGTGGAGTAGTCGGTCAGGATGCCGGTGACCGGGTCGGTGATGAGGCGTTGCCAGGTGGCGTCGGTGGCGATGCGGGCGGCGGTGTCGGCGGGGATGGGGCCGTAGTCATCGAGGTGGCCGGGGGTGTTGTCCAGGTCGAGGAGCGTGGTGGCCGGGACGGTGACTCTGATCTGTGGTCGTGTGGTGATGACCTGGACGTTGGTGCCGCCGCACAGGCATCCGCCGCAGGTGCAGCCGGTCGCGGGCGCGGTGGTGCGCGGCAGAGCGGGATCCGGTGCCGAGCTCGGCGCAGGCGTGCCCGTGCCCGTGCCGGTGACTGTGCCTGTGGTCGTGTCGTTGGTGCTCGTGCCCGGTGCAGCACTGGGGTCGGGTGCGCATTCGGGTGTGGGTGGGACGATGATGCGGCCGGTGGTGATGGCGACGAGAGCGTCGGCGCGGGCTTGGGTGAGGGTGCGGGTGTTGCCGGGGGTGCGGCGCAGGGTGTGGGCGGCTTGTTCGACCGCGTCCCAGATGGCGGCCGCGTCGGTGGCGGGCAGGTTCGCGGTGATCCAGGCCATGGAGTTGTCGGCGGGGTCGAGGTAGACGGCGCGGCGGGTGATCGCGTGCCGGGTTACCTCGGTGGTGCCGTGCAGGTGGGTGGCGTGCTGGTTCATCTTGTCGCGCAGCCAGCGGCGGGTGTGGTCGGGGGCTTGGGGGAGGTAGTGGGTGATGGCTTGGTCGCGTTCGGCGATGGTGAGGGGGTTGCCGGCGTGCAGCAGGATGTCGGCTTTGGCGGTGTCGATGGTGCCGGTGTGGAGGGCGTTCATGACCTGGGGGTGCTGGGCCAGGCCGGTGCCGCGGGCGAGGAGCTTGTTTGCTTCGGTCTGCGGGACTCGCAGGCGGGCGCTGATCTCGGCGGCGGCGGCGTTGTGCTCGGCGGTCCACCCGCGGCGTCGAGCGATCTCGCCGGTGGCGCGGGACTGCATCGCGGTCGCCCAGGAGATGATGTCCTGCCAGCGGGCCGCGACGTCGAGCAGGTCGGCGTCGTCGGTGTCCGCGACCTCGACCCGTGCCAGGGCGGCGACCAGCGCCGCACCCACCGGCATGCCATCGAGCCCCAGCAGTCCGTCGAGCCCCGGAGGTTCGGCTGGAGGGGCCACTTCGGCTGGCGCATGCAGGTCGACGGCATCGGTGCCGGCAGCGAGCCCGTCGGCCGAAGCGGTGATGGCTCCGGGAGGGTACGAGGGTGTGGCATTGACGAGGGCAGTGTTCGTGGGCGAGGTGGTCGAGTCGGCGTTGGTGCGAGCGGCATCGTCGTGGCCCGTCCAGGTGACGATGACCTGGGGCCCGGATGCCTGGTGGTCGAGGGGGAACGAGGCCCAGCCGAGGGAGAGCGTCGCTGCGCACGCGGTCGGACTCAGGCCGGACCCGGCGAGAGATTGCAGGGACCGCTCGACGGCAGTGAGTGGGTGCTCGCCCTCGCCCTGAATCCTGTCCATGCTCTCCTCCTCGAATCTGCCTCGCCCAACAGTTGATCTCAAACATCACTTACAGATCGAATATATGTTCGATGTCTTGCGATCGCATCTCCAGACCCGAAGTTGTGGAAAACCTGTCCCGCCTGGCGCGGTCAGCTCCGGCGACTCGGGTCGGGCCCAGCAGTAGGCCGGCCGGTCGTGGCCGGTGCACGGGAAAACCTAGCTCTACCCACTGACACGGCCCCACCCACGGGCGACGCCCGGTCCGCCGCCCGCCAGTCGGCGCGAGATCCCAGCGAGACACCACCTCGTCCGCCGGAACACCGCTGCTAGCATCCCGTCCGTGACTCCGATCCGTTCCGTCCTGCCGCCCCCGGTCGTCTGACCGGAGCGGCACCACGACCGGCCCGGCACGGGCCGGCTACGGGGCGTGCTCCGAGACGTTTTCCCACCCTCCGGGACGACTGACGGAACCCCAGGACCTCCTCGCGCGAGCTCCCCGTCGGCCCTCCGGGCCCCTCGGAACACACCGGGACCTACCGGTCCCGTCAGGAGCACACATGTCATCACCTCGAAGCGGGCTGCTTCTCGTCTGTCTCGCCGGCGTCCTCTGGGGTACCGGCGGCCTCGGTCTGGAGATCCTGCGCGGCCACTCGTCGATGTCCGTCCTCACGGTCAGCGCGTACCGCATGCTCATCGCCGCCCTCGCCCTGGTCGCGGCGTCGTTCGTCCTGCGCCGGGGGCCGCGGCTCGCGGCCCTGGTGCGCGCGCACCCGGCGCGCGCCGTCCTCGTGGGCCTGGGGACGGGCGCCTACCAGGCGCTGTACTTCGGGTCCGTGGCGACCGCGGGCGTCACCGTCGCCACGGTCGTCAGCCTGGGCCTCGCGCCGGTCCTCCTCGCCGCGGTCGACCTCCTCCGGGCCCGACGGCGGACGGCGGTCCGCCGGCGCTCCACCCTGCGCCTCGGGCTGGTCGTCTCCGCCGCGCTGTCCGGCCTCGTGCTGGTCAGCGCGGCGTCCGGCGCCGATGCAGTAGGGACCCGCCCGGTGCTCGGCCTGCTGCTGGCCGTCGCCTCAGGCTCGGTCTACGCCGCGACGACCGCGCTCGGCGGCACCCTGCTCGCGTCGCCGGACGTCGACCCGCTCGCGTTGACCACGGTGGCGACGACGGCGGGCGCTGTCGGCCTCGTCCCGGCGGCGCTGGCCGGGGGTGGGCCGTTCGTCACGAGCGACCCGGTAGCGCTTGGCACGCTGGTCTACCTCGGCGTGTGCACGATGGCTCTCGCGTACGGGCTGTTCTACGCCGGGCTGCGCACGACCCGGAGCGGCGCAGCCGTGGTCGCGACGCTGCTGGAGCCCGTGACGGCGGCGGTCGCGGCCGCGGTCGTGCTGGGGGAGCGGCTCGGTCCGGCCGGGATCGTCGGCTCGGTGCTCATCCTGGCTGCGGTGGCCGGGCTGGACGAGGCGTAGCCGGCGCGCTCAGGCGTACGACCAGCGTCCGTCCTGGCGCGGCCTCTGCTGCGCCGGGGCGGACGCGTCGTGCTCGACGGCGGTCATCTGGCCGGTGTTGTACTGGTCCGCGATGTACTGGCTGAACTGGCCCGAGTCGAGGGTGTGCGCGTTGTCCTCGTAGTCGTACTCGGTGTAGCTGCCCTGGGTGCCGTAGCCGCCCGGCGCTGCCGGAGCGGCGGCCGGTGCCGCCGCGTGCGTCCCTGCGGGTGCGGGGTACGCGGCCGGTGCGGTACCCGCGGCGGTCGCGCCCGGGTACGAGCCCGAGCCGTACGCCTGCTGGCCGACCCCGTAGTCCAGCTCCGAGCCTGCCGCGTACTGCGGTTGGTATGCCGTCGGCTGGTACCCCGTCCCGTAGCCGGGCTGGGCGCCGGTCTGCGTCACGGTGTCGGCGGCCGGCTGGTACGACGGGTAGGCGCCCGTGTTCACCTGCTGCGCGGCGGGCTGCCAGAGGTCTGCCGGGGGGTTCGGCGAGTCGAACGACGGCGTCGCGCCGGCCAGGCTGTGGGCCGCCTGATTCTGTGCGAGCTGATCTTGTGCGAGCTGATCTTGTGCGAACTGGTTTCGCGCCGCGAACAGCGCCGACGCCCCGGCGTCCGGCTGCACGCCGTTCAGCTCGCCGTGGATCCGGCCGGCGAGGTTGGCGGCGATGGCGAACCGCAGCGGGGCGAGGGAGTCCACCGACATCGTGCCCGTCACCGCGGGCGGGGGGAGGAACGCGAAGACCTCGTCGTCGCCGAGCAGCATCCCCTGGTCGAGCGCCGCGTTGAGCGTCTCCTCGAGGAGGTACTCGGCGCGCCCGTCCTCGCCCTCCAGGTCGGCGAACATGTCGTCCATCGAGCTCCAGCGGCGTTCCAGCGTGCCCTCGACCGTGTCGAGGAACCACCACCCGTCCTGCGACTCGAGGAACATGTCGCCGAAACAGGAGGCGAAGCGTGGCGTCTTGCCACCTGTTCCTCTCCACGACCAGGACGACAGCGCGAACTCGTAGGCGTCAGGTGCGAATTCTCGGATCAGGTGCACCTTGCGAATGTTGCCACGGTCACACTCCGAGCAAAAGGGGCGTACTGGATATGTAACGATTCGGCTCGGGCGAAATCACCCAGTATTTTCCTCCCGGAAACACTTGGTGCCCGTCGGCCGGTGATCGCTAGCGTCGGGCCATGGAGCGCACCGACAGCAATGCCAGGGAGATCCAGGAGAACGCCCAGGAGAACGCCAGGCAGAGCCCTGGCTGCGATCAGCTCGCGCTCGACGCGCGGGTCCAGGAGTACTACGCGGGCCTGACCGGCTGGGACGAGCACGCCCGGCTCACCGCCCGCTCCGCGCAGGGCCCGCTCGAGCACCGCAGGACCCAGGAGCTGGTGCGGCAGCGCCTGGCCCCGGGCGCGCGGGTGCTCGACGTCGGGGGTGCCACCGGCGTGCATGCCGCACCGCTCGCCGCGGACGGTTACGACGTGCTGCTCGTGGACCCCGTCGCCGAACAGGTCGCGCGGGCCGCGGAGCACGGCACCTTCGCCGCGCGCGTCGGGGACGCCCGCGACCTCGCCGCGCCGGGCCTGGCCCTGGCGGACGATGCGTTCGATGCCGTCCTGCTGCTGGGCCCGCTCTACCACCTCGCGTCGCGCGCCGACCGGCTGCGGGCGCTGCGGGAGGCCGTGCGCGTGACCCGGCCCGGCGGCACGGTCGTCGCCGCGGGGATCACTCGGCTCGCGGCGCTGGTGGGCGGTGGGTACGAGCAGTTCGGTCCGCCCGCCTGGCAAGCGGTCCTGGAGCGCGGCGAGGCGCCGTCCGACATCGCGTTCCCCGCGGCGCACTTCCACGACGCCGCGGAGCTCGCGGGGGAGGCGACCGAGGCGGGGCTGACCGACGTCGTCGTGCACGGGGTCGAGGGACCGGCCGGCGGGGCGCTGGAACGGGTGCCGCTCACCGACCTGGAGGCGTCCGCGCTGATCGACGCCGCTCTCACGCTCGCCCGCGCCCTGTCGACCACGCCCGGGGTCGCGGACATGAGCCAGCACGTCCTGGCGATCGGTACGGTCGCACCATGAGCGCCGAGACCAGCCCTGCGACGAGCACCGAGATCCCCCGGACCGACCCGCCCCTGGCCGCCGACGAGATCACCATGCTGCGCTCGTTCCTCGACTTCTACCGTGCCACGATCCGGCGCCAGTGCGCGGGTCTGGCGGCGGAGCAGCTCCGCACGCCCCACCCGCCGTCGACCATGACGCTCGCCGGGATGCTCAAGCACCTGGCGTACGTCGAGGACTTCTGGTTCTCGGTGCGGCTCCTGGGGAACGATCCCGCGCCGCCGTGGGACACGGTCGACTGGTCCGCCGACCGCGACTGGGACTGGAACAGCGCCCTGACGGACTCCCCGGAGAGCCTGACCGCGCTGTTCGACGGCGCCGTCGCCGCCTCCGAGCGGATCCTCGGCGACGTGGTGGGCCAGGGCGGGGGCCTGGACCAGGAGGTCGCGCGCCCGGCCGGCCACGCCGGGCACGGCGGGCGGGTCACGCTGCGCTGGATCCTGGTGCACATGGTCGAGGAGTACAGCCGGCACGCCGGACACGCGGACCTGCTGCGCGAGGCGCTGGACGGCGCGACCGACCTGTAGCAGGAGCCCGTAGAACTTGTAGAAGGAGCTCAGAACAGGAACCACGCGTAGTCGGCGGCCTCGAGCACGATCCAGAAGCGCAGGAACCGCCCGACCAGTCCCGTGCTCAGGAACAGCCACATCCGCACGCGCAGCACCCCCGCGACCACCGACATGACCATGAACGGCGGGAGCCCCGCGAACGCCGAGGCGAAGAGCACCACGCCGAGGTAGACGGGGCGCCCGTCTGTGCGGTCGCGCCAGCGCGTCATCGCGGCCGCGATCTTGGGCGAGTCGAGCTTGCTGCGCAACCACGGCAGTCGCGTGGTCCCGGCGCCGGCCCAGTACCAGAGCAGCTTGCCGGTGATCTGACCGACGGCGGCGACGGCGGCCAGCACGACGCTCGGGTACGTCTGGTCGGCGGCGGCGACCGCGAGGTACGCCTCCAGGGCCAGGAACGCCGCGACGGCGGCGCCCGCCGAGTAGAAGAAGGTGGACAGCAGGAGCATCGGGCCGGGTCTGTCCTCAGCAGGAGGGTCGCGAGCTGCAGGGTTGAGGGCTGCAGGGCCGCGAGGCGGGTGGCTGCATGACGGTGGAGCTCGGCCGAGTGGCCGGCGTCACATCGTGACGGTAGCGCCTACGGTCACGAGCTGCCGAATCAAGGCCTCCGCGGGCGGCGCGGGCGGGCCGACGGTGAGCGCCATGACGCGCCGCAGCGCCCCGGGCAGGGGAGCGGAGGCGATCCCCGGGTGCCGGTGGGCCAGCAGGGTCAGCCCCGGCAGCAGGCTCACGCCCGCCCCGGCGGCGACCAGGGCCTGCACGGCCACGTAGTCGTCGGTCTCGAACGCGATGCGGGGCGCGAAGCCGACGGCGGCGCAGCGGGCGACCATGTCCGCGCGGCAGCGTTCGCAGCCGGCGATCCAGTCGGCGTCGTCCAGGGCCTTCAGGTCGGGGACGACGCCGGGCCCCGGCGCGGCGTCGAGGTCCGCGGCCGTCACGAGGTTGACCGGCTCCTCCAGGATCGTGGTCGACTCGAACCGCGACAGGTCGTCCATGGAGCGGGCGTGCCGCACGTCGATGTGCTCGAACACCAGCGCGACGTCGACCGCCCCGGACTGCAGCGCGGCGACGGCGTCCGGCGGCTCGTGCTCGACCAGGCCCACGGACAGGCCGGGGTGCTCCTGCACGAGCCGGGCGACGGCGTCGGGCACGAGGGTGGCCAGGGCGGAGGGGAAGGCGGCGAGGCGGGCGCGGCCCGCCCGCAGCCCGGCCAGGGCGTCGAGCTCGCGGCGCGCGCCCTCGACGCGGCCCAGGATCTCCTCGGCGCGGTTGGCGAGCAGACGGCCGGCCTCCGTGAGGCGGACGCCGCGGCCGTGCCGCTGCAGCAGGGGGATGCCGGCGTCCGCCTCCAGGCGGGACAGGTGGTGGCTCACCGACGGCTGGGCGTAGTGCAGCTCCTTCGCCGCGGCCGTGACGGAGCCCGTACGGGCCACCGCCGCGAGCACCCGCAGCCGGGTGAGGTCGAGCTCTGCGGTCATGACACCAGGCTAGCGCAGAAAGATAGGTGCTATCGATCGAAAGTCCAAGTAACAAGTATTGGACCTATGGGTCATGGGCGGGTCACGCTGGATTCATGATGGTCGCGCCCGCTCCAGACGCCTCCCGCACGCACGTCTCGATCGCCGACGTGCTGGCCGCGCAGTCGCGCCTCGACGGCACCGTGGTCCGCACCCCGGTGGGCCAGTACCCCGACGTCGACCGGGCGGCCGGCACCACCGTCGTCGTCAAGCACGAGAACCAGCAGCGCACCGGGGCCTTCAAGGCCCGCGGCGCCACCAACCTCCTGCTGTCCCTGTCGGACGCCGAACGGGCCCGCGGCGTCGTCGCCTACTCCACCGGCAACCACGCCCAGGGCGTCGCCTACGCCGCCCGCCTGACCGGCACCGCCTGCACCATCGTCATGCCCGACGACCCCAACCCCGTCAAGCTCCGGGCCGTGCTCGACCAGGGCGCCGACGTGCTGCTGCACGGCGCCACGTTCGACGACGCCCGCGCGCAGGCCACGGCGCTCGCGGCCGCCTCCGGGGCACGGCTGGTGGGCGCCGCGAACGAGCCCACGATTATCGCCGGCGTCGGCAGCCTCTACCTCGAGCTGTTCCAGCAGGCTCCCGGCCTCGACGTGCTCATGGTCCCCGTCGGCGGCGGGTCCGGTGCCGCCGCGGCGGGCCTGGTCGCCTCCGCCGTCGCGCCCGGCACCGAGGTGATCGGCGTGCAGTCCGCCGCGTCACCCGCCGCGCACGACTCCTGGCACGCCGGGACGCTCCTGGAGCGCGCCAACACCACCCGCGCCGAGGGCCTCGCCGTCGGCTGCGGGTTCGAGGTCACGCAGGGGCTCATGCGCCGGCACCTGGCCGACTTCGTGCTCGTCACCGACGAGCAGATCAGCGATGCCCAGCAGCTCTACCTCACCGGAGCCCACACGGTCGCCGAGGGCGCCGGGGCCGCCGCGCTCGCCGCCGTCCTGGCCGACCCGGAGCGGTTCGCGGGCCGCCGCGTCGGCGTCGTCTGCACGGGTGGGAACGCGAGCGGTGACGAGCTGCGGCGCGCCCTGGAGCGCGTCGGCGCGCCCGCTGCCGACGGACCCGCCCCCGACTAGGCTCGGCCGCATGGCCCGCTACTTCGACGTCCACCCCGTGGACCCTCAGCCGCGCGCGGTCGCGCAGGTGGTCGCGATGCTGCGCGACGACGCCCTGATCGCCTACCCGACCGACTCCTCCTACGCGCTGGGCTGTCGCATGGAGTACCACGACGGCGCGGACCGCATCCGCAGCATCCGGCGGCTCGACGACAAGCACCACTTCACGCTGGTGTGCTCGGACTTCGCCCAGCTCGGCCAGCTCGTCAAGCTGGACAACTCCGCGTTCCGGGCCATCAAGGCCGCCACGCCCGGGCCCTACACGTTCATCCTGCCCGCCACCGCGGAGGTGCCGCGCCGGCTCGCGCACCCCAAGAAGAAGACCGTGGGCGTGCGCATCCCCGAGTCCGCCGTCACCCAGGCGCTGCTCCGCGAGCTCGGTGAACCCCTGCTGTCCTCCACCCTGATCCTGCCGGACCACGCCGAGCCCCTGACCGACGGCTGGACCATCAAGGAGGAGCTCGACCACGTGCTCGACGCCGTGGTCGACGGCGGTGATGCCGGGACCGAGCCGACCACCGTCGTCGACTGGTCCGACGGTTATCCACAGGTCGTCCGAGAAGGTGCCGGCGACCCCGCCCGTTTCGAATAGCCTGGGCGTCATGACCGACCCCACCGGGCTCGAGCAGGCCCGCACCAAGATGACCCAGGCAGGCGTGGCACCCGCCGCGATCGAGACGTTCACGCGCTTCTACCACCTGCTGGAGTCCGGCGAGACCGGCCTGATCCGCGAGAACGACATCGACCCCCTGGTCGACATCCCGAACCGAGCCGAGCTCACCATCAGCGACGACGACGCGGCCGCCGCCCTGGCGCAGACCGCGATGCTCAAGCTCAACGGCGGGCTCGGCACGTCCATGGGCATGGACCAGGCCAAGTCGCTGCTGCCCGTCCGTGAGGCGCCCGACGGCGACGGCGAGCTGCTGACCTTCCTCGACATCATCGTCGGCCAGGTCCGCGCCGCCCGGCAGGCCACCGGGGCCCGCCTCCCGCTGCTGTTCATGAACTCCTTCCGCACCCGCGACGACTCGCTCGCCGCCCTGGAGCGGTACGCCGACATCGCGGTGGACGGCCTGCCCGTCGACTTCCTGCAGAACCGCGAGCCCAAGCTGCTGGCCTCGGACCTCACGCCCGTCACCTGGGAGAAGGACCCCGACCTCGAGTGGTGCCCGCCCGGGCACGGCGACCTCTACCCGGCGCTGCACGCCTCCGGCGTCGTCACCGCCCTCCTGGACGCCGGTTTCCGGTACATGTGCGTCTCCAACTCCGACAACCTCGGCGCCACCCCCGACGCCACCATCGCCGGCTGGTTCGCCGCCTCGGGTGCCCCCTACGCCGCCGAGCTGTGCCGCAAGACCGCCGCGGACGTCAAGGGCGGCCAGCTCGTGGTCCGCAAGGCCGACGGCCGCATCGTCCAGCGTGAGACCGCGCAGACCCACCCTGACGACGTCGCCGCGTCCCTCGACGCCACCCGGCACCCGTTCTTCCACACCAACAACCTCTGGTTCGACCTCCAGGCGCTGGCGGCGGAGCTGGAGCGCACGGGCGGCGTGCTCGAGCTGCCGCTGATCCGCAACGACAAGACGGTCGACCCGTCCGACGCGTCGTCGCCCGCCGTCGTGCAGATCGAGTCCGCCATGGGCGCCGCCGTCGCCGTCTTCGAGGGTGCGACCGCCATCGAGGTGGAGCGGTCCCGGTTCCTGCCGGTCAAGACCACGAACGACTTGCTGGTGCTGCGCTCGGACGTCTACACCCTCACGGCCGACTACCGGCTCGAGGCCCAGGTTCCCGCGCCGCTCGTGGACCTCGACAAGGCGCACTACAAGCTGATCGACGGCTTCACGCAGCGGTTCGCCGCGGGCGCGCCGTCGCTGCGCGCCGCCGACTCGCTCACCGTCCGCGGCGACTGGACCTTCGGTTCGGGCGTGCGGGCCGAGGGCAAGGCCGAGCTGTCGGGCGAGGGCGGCACGGTGCCGGACGGCGCGACGATCGGCGCCGAGGGCTTCTGAAGCGCTGAAGGCGGGGCGTGGTCGGTAGGACGTCAGGTGGTCGGCAGAAGGTCAGGTGGTCGGCAGTCCGAGCTGCCGACCACCTGACCTTCTGCCGACCGTCCTGTTCTGCGGGTCCCTACCGTTCGGCGGGTCCCCACTGCTCGGCGGGTATCAGTCCGACGTGGTGGTGCGCCACGTCTCCTCGATCGTGACGATGCGCTCGCGCAGCGCCGTGGGGTCGGCGTCCGGGGGCACCGGCCCTGCGGTGGCGGCGTCGGCGAGCCAGTCGGCCCAGGCCTGCCAGCGCGGCAGGTAGAGGTCGCGCACCAGGCCGTGCCAGTGTCGGCCCGAGTAATCGTGCAGGCCGTTGTGCTGTCCGCCCCAGACGCTGACCAGGCTGCGCGCCTCGCGTTCCATCGCGTCCCGTTCGGCGGCGGTGTCGCCCCAGGCGCGGGCGGCGTCGATCCAGGTGCGCACCCGGCTTTCCGGGCGGACGGCGGCCAGGGCGTCCAGCGCCAGCAGGTCGGCCCGCAGGCGTCCCATGTGGTCGCGGACGCCGTCGGGGTCGCCGTCCCGCGCCGCCGCGAGGATGCCCCGCACGTGCGCGCGGGTGCCCTGGGCGAGGACATGCCCGGTCAGGTCGGCGATGTCGGCGTCGAGGACGTCGAGGGCATCGGTGCCAGGGGCCGCGGCGGCCCCCACCGTCGCGTCGTCGTCCGGGCCGGAGCCGACACCCTGGGTCGTGCCGACGTCGCGGCCGGCCGACCGGTTCCGCCGGGATCCCCCGGGAGAGAGCAGCTCCCGAACTGCCATCAGGTCGCGCACCGCGTCGGCGAGGCGGGGGAGGGCAGCCTCGATCGCGGGGTCGTTCTCGGCGTCGACATTGGACGACGGCGTCGGCGGCTGCGGACCCGAGATCGCCTCGCCGGCGCTGCGCTGAGCCGGAAACGGGAGCGCGGCGCCCCAGGGCCGGGCGATGACCGGCGTCGGGATCGAGCGGGTGCGACCGGGGCCGTAGAGCATGGAATAAATAGTGTGCCAAGCGCGCAGCGCCACCTCAGCGGCTTCCTGCACCGGGTCACCGGCAGCCCCGGAGTGCGTGAGCCCGTACCGGGTGTCCACGAAGCTCTCCAGCCAGGTGTCGAGGTCGGCGGGGGAGCGCGGGGCGTCGTCCCAGGCGAGATCCGTCGCGAGCTCGTAGAAGACCTCGTTGTTCTCGATCGCCTCGGGGGCGAGGCCGACGCCCCGGAGATGCGCGACGCCGTCGGGCAGGGCGTGCACGTCCCGGACGAGCCCGGCGAGGTCGCCGAACAGGGCGGGCCGGCCGCCGAAGTTGTGCAGCGCGCACCAGACCCAGGGCTGGCCGGCGAGCGGGCCGCCGTCGGCGAGCAGGGCCTTGTGCAGCGGCACGTGCTCGCCCCAGAGGTCGAGGACGAGCGTCCGGTCGGCGGGGACGTCGCGCAGGTACGCCGCCACGCGGTCCGGCGTCCAGAACGCGCCCTTGTAGTGGAACGGCCAGCCCTGCAGCACCCAGACCGGCTCGGGTTCCCCTGCGGCGCGGGCCGCCTCCGCGAGGGCGCGGTACATCCCGCGTCCCACGGCGCGCAGGTACCCGGCGTCGCCCGACGGCGGGACCGACTCGATGTACGGGTCCACCGCGTAGAACCCGGTCCCGGGACCGAGCAGCTCGCGCTGCGCGCGGCCGAATGTCGCGTGCAGACCCTGGAACCGCGCCGACTCGGGGTGCAGCAGCGGGATGCGCCAGCCCTGCCACTCGATCTCGTCGTAGCCGTCCGCGTCGTCGTCGCCGTCCACGTCGTCGCCGTCCGTGCCGTACCCGCCGGAAGCGGGACCCGCGCCCGCGAGCGACGGCGGCACATGCCCGCCGAACCCGGGCAGCACCGGCGTCATCCCGAGCTCACGCATCCGCGCGAGGATCCGCCGGGCCAGGTCGACGCGGTGCTCGGCCCAGCGCGCGGGCACGGGACCGCCGAACGAGTGCATGCCGCCCATGAACGTCCACGGGAAGTGCGCGGCGCCGCCGATCCAACCGGCGGCCTCGGCATCCGGCAGGCCCGCCCGGCGGAAGGTCTCGGCCAGCACCGCCTCGTGCGCCACCAGCATGAGCGGGTGCGTCACGCCGTGCAGCGCCATCCAGTCGATCTCCCGCTCCCAGCGGTCCCAGCCCCAGAACGGCATGGAGTACCCGTAGGTCACCACGTTCAGGTAGTACCGCACGGCGTGCGGGGACGAGACGGCGGTGCGCCGGGCGTCGGGGAGGTGTCCGTCGCTCACCCGCGGGCGTGACCACGTGATCCGCGTGCCCAGGTGCGTGCGTGCGTACCGGCCCAGGGCGACCGACGCCGCCACCGGGTCGGTCGCCCGGATCGTCAGACGGCCGCCCTCGGCCCGGAAGTCGGCCGCGCTCGCCGCCGGGCTGTCGGACGGGTCGATGTCTGTCGGCCGGGCGCGCACCGGTCGCTCGTCCGATGACGCGCTCGAACCGTGCACGGACAGCAGCTCCACCGCGACGCGCGCCGGCTCGAGCCCCGCGCGCCCGGCGACGCCGCGGACGGCGTCGGCCCACGACGGGCCCGTCATACCAGCCCCGCCAACCCCGCCGACCCCAGCGCCCTTGTTGCCCATGCCGGGAAGTCCACCACGCCGACCCCGGCGCGCGACTCCTCGGCGGCGAACGCCATGAGGTGGCTGTCGAGCGCGGTGGCGAACGACAGCTCGCCCGTGCCCACGGTGCCGTCCGCGACGGCCTGGCAGAACGCGTCCATCAGCCCGTCGTCGCCGCCCGCGTGCCCGCGGTGGTCCGCGGCCACGGTGTCGGCGCGGGCGACCAGCGTCCAGGTCGGGTGCCCGAGGGGTCCGGCGACGCCGGAGGACACCACCTCGACGTCCGACCCACGGACCAGCAGCGTGCCCGGGACCAGCAGCGCCTCCGGCAGCGCACCCGACGGCGAGAACAGGTCCACCCGGATCTCGCCCGACCCCATGTGCCCGTGCAGCTGCCCGCGCGTGCCGGTGATCGCGAGGTGCCGGGTGTTCTCGGCGGTGAACGCGGTGGCCGTGAGCGTCGCGGTCAGGCCGGAGGCGAACCGCAGGAGCGTCTGCTGGTGGTCCGCCACGTCGTTGTCGCAGCGGTAGACGCAGCGCCCGTACGGTCCGCGGCGCAGGGCCGCGAGCCGGCCGGCGGGGGAGAGGTCCTCGCCCAGCATCGCTACCGGGTGGCTCGTGACGTCGCGCAGGGCGTCCACGTAGTAGCGCGGCGCGTAGAACGGGCACGACGCCGCAGCGGGGCAGCCGTCGGTGCAGCGCTCGGGCGCGCCGGCGGGGGCGTTCTCCGGCCGGAAGTGCATCAGCGAGCCCTCGCTGGCGACGGCCCGGGGCGCGGCGCCCGCGAGCCAGCGGATCAGGTCGAGGTCATGGCAGGTCTTGGCCAGCACCATCGGGCTCGACCCGGCGGCGTTGCGCCAGTTGCCCCGCACGAACGAGTGCGCGAAGTGCCAGAACCCGATGTTCTCCCGCACCTCGATCGTCGCGAGGTCGCCCAGCGCGCCGGACGCCACGACGGCGCGGACGGTGCGCCAGAAGGGCGCGAACCGCAGCACGTGCCCGACGGCGATCCGGGCACCCGTCCGGCGCACCACCTCGGCCAGGTCGGCGAGCCCGGTCAGCGTGGGGGCGGCGGGCTTCTCCAGCAGCATCGGCAGGCCGGCCTGTGCCACCGCGGCGGCCGCAGGGACGTGGAGCGCGTCCGGCAGGGCGATCAGCACGGCGTCGGGGCGCAGGTGGCCGAGGTCGGCCACCAGGTCGCGCCAGTCGGCGTAGCGGGCCGCCGTCGTGCCGGCCAGGGCGTCCAGCCGGGCGGGCGCCGGGTCCGCCACACCGACGATGCGGGCCCGGTCCGGGTGCGCCCGCACCCAGCGGCCGTAGGCGTCGGCGCCCCGGCCGCCGGCGCCGAGCACGGCCAGGCGGAGTGCTGAGGTCATCGCGCCGTCCTCATCTCTCGGATCCGTTCATCTCTCGGATTCCTTCATCTCTCGGACCCCTGGACCAGGCCCGACACGATGTACCGCTGGGCCAGGAAGAACACGATCACCACCGGCACCGTCACCGCGATGGACCCGGCCAGCAGCACCGTCACCGGCACCTGGAAGTCGCCGAGCTGCGCGATGCCGAGCGGCGCCGTCCAGAGGTCGCGGTGCTGCACCAGGAACAGCAGGGCGTAGAAGTACTCGTTCCAGGCGATCATGAACACGTAGATGGCGGTGGCCACCACGCCCGGGACGGCGATCGGCAGCACCACCCGGACCAGGAGCTGGCCGAGCGAGCAGCCGTCCATGATCGCGGCCTCCTCGACGCTGGCGGGCAGCGCCAGGAAGAAGTTCCGCATCATGTACAGCGCGACCGGTACCGTGGCCGCCACGTACACGATCAGCAGGCCCACCAGGGAGCTGGTCAGTCCCAGCCGGGACAGGATCACGAACTTCGGCACCGCGAGCACGATCCCCGGGAACAGGTAGACCGCCAGGATGATGCCGTTCGTGACGGCCCGGCCCCGGTACCGCAGACGGGCGGCGGCGTAGGCGCCGAGCACGCAGACCACGATGCTCAGCACGACGGTCCCCAGGGCGACGCCCAGGGAGTTGAGCACGAACCGGCCCAGCCCGAATCCGCCGTCGGCCTCGTCCCGCATGGCCGTGCCGAACGCGGACAGGTCCAGGGTGGTCGGCAGACCCAGCGGGTCGCGGGTCACCTCCCCGTACGGGCGCAGGGAGAGGACGACGCCGTACGCGACCGGGCCCAGCGACCACAGCAGCGCGATCGCGACGACGACGGCGCGGCCCGCGCGCGCCGCGGGGGTGGGGCGGATGCCGCTCATGATGCGCCTCTCATGATTCGTCCGTCCGGCGGGACAGCACCACGTACCCGATCAGCAGCACGCCCAGGATCAGGCTCATGAGCAGCCCGAACGCGGCGGCGCTGCCGATGTCGGCCTTGGTCACGAGCTCCGTGTAGACCTGGATGGCCATCACCTGGGTGCTCCCGGCGCCCTCGGTGAGCAGGTAGACGTCGTCGAAGCTCTGGAACGACCAGATGAACCGCAGCAGCAGGAGCAGCAGCGCCACGGCCCGCAGCTGCGGCAGCAGGATGAAGCGCAGGTTCTGGCGCCGGTTCGCGCCGTCGAGCGCCGCGGCCTCTTCGATCTCGCCGGGCACCGACTGCAGCCGGGCGGTGAGGAAGAGGAACGCGAGCGGCGCGGACTTCCAGATGTCGAACAGCACCACCACCAGCAGCGCGACCGGCACGGGGAGGCCCCAGACGTCGGCGGAGGTGGTGCTGAGGAAGCCCACCGGCGTGTCCCAGCCGAGGTAGGCCCGTCCGAACGCGTTCACGACGCCGTACTGCGGGTTCAGCATCGTCTTCCAGATGGTCGCGGCGGCGACGACGGGCAGCACGTACGGCACCAGCAGCAGGGCGCGGACGAGCCCGCGGCCGGCGAACGGGCGGCGCAGTGCGAGGGCCAGCACCAGGCCGACGGCCAACGACCCGGCCGCCGTCAGGCCCGCGTACAGGACCGTGGTCCACAGAGCGCCCCAGAACGCCTGCGACGCCGCCGCGCGCCGGAAGTTGTCCAGCGACCACTCGATCGGCTCCGTGCCGAGGAACGGGATGTCGACCAGCCGGATCTCCGAGAAGCCGAACACCACCACCAGCGCGAACGGCAGGAGCACGACCACGGCGACGACCGCCAGGGACGGCGAGACGAGCAGCCAGCCGGAGCGGTTCTCGCGCCGGGCGCGCCCCGTCGTCCGGGCGGCGACGGGGTGCACGACCCTGGCGCGGGCCGCCGGCGCGCGCCAGGGCGTCACTGGTCCTGCTGCAGCGCCGTCACGTCGGCGGCCATCTGCCCGGTCACGTCGGCGGGGTCGGTGCCGCGGTACAGCGGGTCGAGCTGCTGCGCGAGGGTGCCCTGCGTGGCGACGAGGCCGGCGAGCGTCGCGTCCGGCGTGCCCTGGCCCCAGCGCGCGACGGCGGACATGCCCTCGCCCATGGCGGTGACCAGGTCGTCGCCGTACACCTCGGCGACCGACGACTCGACCTTCGGCCCGAACCCCAGGCCGCCCCAGGCGTCCAGGTACTCGGTCGGGTTCTCGGGCGTCCCGGTCCGCAGGGGGAGGCGGCCCTCCGTCGCGACGGCGAGCGTGTCGGCGTAGCCCTCGCCGAGCACGAACTCGACGTACTGCCGGGCCTCGTCGGCGTTCGCGTGGGCCGGGACCGCGTAGGCGAGGGTGGCGCCGAACTGGGCGGGCGCGGCGTCGTCCGCGGACGAGGCCGCGGCAGCGGGCGGGTCCAGCACGGTGATGAAGCCGGAGTTCTTGGCGAGGAACTCCGGGTCGTCGGCGCACTGCTCGCACGACGGCGGCACCGCCTCGTCGAGGTTCGCGAGCTCGTCCAGGATGTGGGTCGAGAACAGCAGCATGGCGGCGTCACCCGCCAGGTAGGCGGCGCGCGCCGACTCGACGTCGTAGTCGCCCGCGACCGACGAGTCGCGCAGCTCCTTGAAGAGCCCCGCGGCCTCGGCGCACTCGGGCGAGTCGACGGTCACCTCGCCGTCGGACACGAGCTGGCAGCCCGCGGACTGGAAGATCGACTCGATCCCCTCCGTGCCCGACGCCGTGCCGGACTGCGTGCCCAGGGCGATGCCGGTGACGTCCAGCTCCTTCTTGACGGTCGTGGCGGCCTGCGCCAGCTCCGCGACTGTGGTGGGCACCTCGACGCCCGCCTCCTGGAGCAGGTCGGTGCGGTAGGCGATCAGGTGCACCCAGCCGTCGCTGGGGACGGCGGCGATCGTGTTCTCGCCGGTGTCGACGTCCTGCACGGTGACCGCGCCGAGCGCGTTCTCGTTGAACGTGGCGGGGTCCAGGGCGTCGAGGGTCTCCTGGACGACGTCGGTGTCCAGGAGACCCTGGGACTGCCAGGAGGTGACCTGCGAGGCCCCCGCGAGGATCACGTCGGGCACCTCGCCCGACGCGGCCCCGGTGACGAGGGCCTGGTCCTGGTCGGCCGCGGCGAGCGGGACCACGTCGACCTCGATGCCGGTCTCCTGCGTGAACCGTTCGGCGACCGCCTCCTGGGCGGCGACCCGTTCGGGCGTGGACTGCGGTGTCCAGAAGGTGATGGACCCGGACTGCTCCTCGGCGGGCGCGCCGCACGCGGCGAGCAGGGCGGCGGTGGCGGTCAGTGCGACGACGGCGACGGACGGGCGGATGCGACGGTGCATGGTCGTTCCCTCCACGGTGCGGGCCTTGCTTGCGGGCACGTGCTGGGTGCCCCAGAGACTTCACCCCGTCGTGGGACCAGTCAAGGACGACGCGCCGGGGACGCCGGGACGGGCACGTCCACGACGCGGGCGTCGCCGACCACGGGGGCCAGGGTGCCGGCCGAGGCGGCAGCGACGTCCGCGACCAGGGTCTCGACCTGGTCCTTCGGCACGAGGAGGCGCAGCCGCGCGACGGCGTCGTAGGCCGGCGGCTCCATGACCGAACCGTGCGCGGACGCCCAGTCGCGAAGCATGTTGTCGATCCGACCGGCGTCGGCGTGGGGGACCGGGACCTCGGTCTCCAGGAGCAGCTCGCGACGCAGCAGGACGCCGGTCGCGGCGGCCTCGTCCAGGGCCGCGGCGACCGCGCCGGAGTAGGCGCGCACGAGCCCGCCCGCCCCCAGCTTCACGCCGCCGAAGTACCGGGTGACGACGGCGACCAGGTCCGTGAGGCCGCGATGCCGCAGGACCTCCAGCATCGGGACGCCGGCGGTGCCGCTGGGTTCCCCGTCGTCGGAGGAGCGGGCCTGGTCGGCGCGCATGCCGAGGACCATCGCGACGCAGTGGTGCCGCGCGTCCCAGAGCTCCTTGCGCAGACGCGCGATGACGGCGTCGGCCTCCGCGGCGCTGCGGGCGGGCGCGACATGGGCCAGGAACCGGGACTTCTTGATGACCAGCTCGTGGTCGACGGGGCGGGCGATCGTGCCGGGGAGGTCCACCGGAAGAGCCTATGAGACACCGGGTTCATCCTCCGTGGTTCCCCTTGATTAATAGTGTGCCAAGCGTATATTCAGACCCATGACCAGTGCCGATACCACGTCACCATCAGCCCCGGCCGGGGAGCCCAGCCGCTACCCACGGCCGCCGGTGACCCTCGAGGAGGCCGAGTGGGTGTGGCGGGAGCTGTCCACGGAGGCGATGCGGCCCGGGGCCAAGCCGGAGGCGGCGCGCCTGGCGGTGATCACGGGGCTGGTGCGGGCGACCGGCTCCCGGTACGGGGACCTGCTGCGCGTGCGGGTCGAGGACATCGATCTCGGGCCGGCGCGCGCCAAGGCGACCGAGGGCAGCGTGCTGGTGCGGCACGGCAAGCACCGCACGCCGCGCCGGCACCTGCTGCCGGCCGACCTCGTGGTGCTGCTCAAGCACTGGATGGTGGTGCGCGAGGAGCTCGCGGCCGAGCTGGAGGGGTCGGTGCCGCGTGCGCTGCTGCTGACGGTGCACCACACGCACGACAACGGGACGACCGTCGCGTCCGGACTGCCGATCACGCGGCAGGGCCTGGTGCTGTCGTGGCGGAGGTTCGTGCACCGGACCAATGCCCGCTACGGCGCGCTGCGTCCGCCGCTGCCGACCCGCTTCGAGCAGGTCCGCCGAGCCTGGACGGACGCCGCCCAGGAAGGCTGACAGCGTCGTCGAGTGCTGGGTATCTGCGCTCCTGGCCACCAGGAACGCGCACATACCCAGCACTCAGCGAGGGGTCAGGAGGTGGTGATGCCGACCAGGGGGGACTGCGGGGTCGACGACGGGAGCGGCTGGAAGCCGTAGCGGTCGTAGAACTTCGCGGCCGAGGTGTTCTCGGCGGCGTAGCCGAGGTGCACGCCCGGCACGCCCCGCTCCGCGAGCGCCGCGCGGAGGGTGTCGATGAGCCGGGAGCCCAGGCCGCGGCGCTGCAGGACGGGCAGGAGGTCGATGTGCAGGTGGGCCGGGTGCGTCTCGAGCTCGCCGTGGCGCAGGCCGCGGACCATGCGGTCGGGGTCGGCGCCGTCGCGCAGGAGCTGGGCCTCGGTGTAGCCGGGGTGGTGTCCGGTGTCGGGGCCGGGTGCGGGGTGGCGCTCGACGAAGCCTGGCGTCCACTCGCGTGCCCACCACTGTGCGAAGGCGCGGGTGTCGGCGGCGGCGACGATGTACCCGGTGGCGCGGCCCTCGTGCTCGACGACCCAGGCGAGGTCGGGGGAGTGGTCCACGTAGGGCAGCGCGTAGACGTCGGGCATGATCAGGTCGGACGAGTAGACGCCGCGTGCGTCGGTGCCGGCCGCGGCGGTGCGGACGCAGATGTCGGCGACGTCGGCGCGGTCGGCGACGTGGTACTGACGGATGAATGGCTCGCTCACCGCGTCAGACTAGCGCGGCAGACTGACGCGCCACGGTGCGCTGCCGGCGTTACCGCGAGTTTGCCGCGGGAACATGCCAGTCACGGGATCGTCACGGGTTCGCAATGTGCAATTATCACCCAAGTTCGTTACGGTCGATTTGTCATGCAGAACCTCGAAGAGGAACTCAAGCACATCCATCCGACCGAGACCACGGTGGCGCTGAGGGAGCCCACCGTCGATGACGGAGCAGCGATGTGGCGCCTGGCGCGCGACAGCAAGACGCTGGACCTCAACTCGTCCTACGCGTACCTCCTCTGGGCACGTGACTTCGCCCGGACGTCGGTCGTCGTGACCGTCGACGGCGAACCTGCCGGGTTCGTCACGGGGTACGTCCGGCCCGACGAGCCGACCACCCTGATGGTCTGGCAGGTGGCCGTGGACCACGCCTACCGCGGACAGCGGCTGGCGTCCCGGATGCTCGCGCACCTCGCGGGGCAGCATCCCGGGTGCACCCACGTCGAGACCACCATCACCTCGGACAACACGGCGTCGATCGCCCTGTTCATGTCCTTCGCGTCGGCCCAGGGTGCGCCCGTCGACGTGCGGACCGTCTTCCCCACGGAGGCGTTCCCGGACGGTCACGACGCGGAGCTCGTGTTCCGCATCGGGCCACTCTCCTGACCTGGTCCCGGTCAGAAAACCCCGGCACGACCCAGCAGCACCCACAGGATCAACCCCACACGATCGACCCCAGCCGAGTCCGGCCAGCAGCGCCGGACCGCAGAAGGAGCCATGCGCCCGAACACCACCATGCCCACCGGCCCGTCGACCAGCAGCGCCAGCACGAGCGTCTTCGACGAGCTCGAGTCCCAGGTGCGCAGCTACTGCCGTAGCTGGCCCACGACCTTCACCACGGCGTCCGGAAGCACGATCCAGGCCGAGGACGGACGAAGTTATCTCGACTTCTTCGCCGGTGCGGGCGCCCTGAACTACGGGCACAACCACCCGGTGCTGCTGGACGCGCTGATCGACTACCTGCGCAGCGGCGGGATCGTGCACGCGCTCGACATGCACACGGTGCCCAAACGGGAGTTCCTGACGACGTTCCGGGACCGCATCCTGGCGCCCCGCGACCTGGACTACAAGGTGATGTTCCCCGGCCCCACCGGGACCAACTCGGTGGAGAGCGCGCTCAAGCTCGCCCGCAAGGTGACCGGCCGGCAGCACATCCTGTCGTTCACCAACGCGTTCCACGGCATGACGCTGGGTGCGCTGTCGGTGACCGGCAACTCGATGAAGCGCAACGGCGCGGGTCTGCCGTTGACCAACAGCTCGAAGATCCCGTACGACGACTACTTCTCGGGTGCCACCGAGGACTTCCTGTGGCTCGAACGGGTGCTGGGCGACAGCGGCTCCGGCGTCGACAAGCCCGCGGCGATCATCGTGGAGTCCGTGCAGGGCGAGGGCGGGCTCAGCGCGGCGCGGCCCGAGTGGCTGCGCGCGCTGTCGGAGCTGTGCCGCACCCACGGGATCCTGCTGATCCTGGACGACGTCCAGGCCGGCTGCGGCCGCACGGGCGAGTTCTTCAGCTTCGAGGAGTCGGGCATCGTGCCCGACATCGTGTGCCTGTCGAAGTCGATCTCCGGCTTCGGGCTGTCGATGGCGCTCACGCTGATCCGCCCCGAGCTGGACCAGTGGGAGCCCGGTGAGCACAACGGTACGTTCCGCGGCCAGAACACCTCGTTCGTCACGGCCACCGCGGCACTGAACCAGTTCTGGGCGAACGACACCTTCGCCGAGGGCGTCCGGGCCCGCGCCGTCGAGCTGCACGACGGCCTGGCCCAGATCGCGAACGGGTACGACGGCGCCGTCGTCAAGGGCCGGGGATTCCTGACCGGCATCAAGTTCCCCGACCCGTCGGCGGCGTCCAAGATCGCCGCGGCGTCCTACGAGCGCGGCCTGCTGGTGGAGACGTCCGGGCCCGAGGACGAGGTGCTCAAGACGATGCCCGCGCTGACCATCGGCTCGGACGAGCTGCGGTCCGGCGTGGACATCATCGCGGCGGCGACGGCGGAGGTGCTGGGCGCACCGACCGTTCACGACAGCGCTGTCCCCGGCAGCACTGTCCCCGGCGGCGTCATCTCCGACGCCGCCGTCCATCAGACCGATCCCCGAGGAGAGGAAGACAAGTGATCGTCACGCGACTGGCCGACCTGGAGGGCACCGACCGCGACGTGCGGTCCGAGACCTGGCGGAGCCGCCGCCTGGTGCTCGCCAAGGAGGGGGTGGGCTTCTCGTTCCACGAGACCACCATGTACGCCGGCACGGAGACCGAGATGTGGTACGCCAACCACATCGAGGCCGTGTACTGCGTGGGCGGCACCGGTGAGCTGGAGAACCGGGAGACCGGCGAGCGCCATCAGATCTCGGACGGGACGATGTACCTGCTGGACGGCAACGAGAAGCACACGATGCGGCCGACGACGGACCTGCGGCTGATCTGCACGTTCAACCCGCCCGTCACGGGGCGTGAGGTGCACGACGCCGACGGTGTGTACCCGCTGGTGACGGAGGAACAGCAGGTCTGACACCGTCCTGCGGGAGAGCGAGACACCCAGGTCACCTCGGTGACCTGGGCGTCCTACGTATCGTCGCGCGGGGGCGCGCGGCGGCTCACGTCTCCGTGAGTGCTCCGGAGGTCGACTCCAGGTGGGCGCGGACGAACCAGTGGAACTGCTCGAGGTCGTGCAGGTGGCCGATGAGCAGGTCGTTGGTGACGTCGTCGAGCTTGGCGGTGGCGTCGGCGGCGTTGCGGTGCGCGGTGATGATCGAGTCGTAGACGTCGTCGAGTGCCGCGAGGTGCTGGATGGCGGGCGCGCGGCCGAGCGCGTAGTCGTCCCAGGTGCGGGAGGCGACGAGGGCCCCGGGGGTGCCCACGGGCACGACGCCGAGGGTGGCGATGCGTTCGGCGATCTGGTCGACCATGGCGCGCACGGCGTCGACCTGCGGGTCGAGCATCTCGTGGACGCCGATGAAGTGTGGCCCCACCACGTTCCAGTGCACGTGCTTGAGGGTCAGGTGCAGGTCGTTCAGCGCGTGCAACCGCTGCTGGAGGATCTCGGCGACCTCCGCCCCCTGCTCGGGCGTGAGGGACGGGACGGTGTAGCGGGGCAGCTTCGGGGACATCGGTGGTCCTCCTGTTCCGGCCGGCGGTGGGACGCGTCCATCGTCACGCGGTCAGCGGTGAGTCGCCAGCGCGACGAACGCGATCCCGGCCACGCCGAGGGCGGCGAGGAGGACGGCGCCCGGCAGGGTGGCCCCGGAGACGAGCATCGCGAGCGCCGCGAGCAGGGCGGTGCCACCGAGGACGACGAGGTCGCGTCGCCAGCCGGTGAGCAGGGCGGCGATCTCGGCGCGGCCGCGGAGCGGGACGTGGGCGGCCCACCAGGTGAGGCGGGCGAGGAGGTAGCCCTGGAGCGCGACGAGGAGGGACCAGGGGTCGAACGCCGGGCTGTCGTCCGGGCCGGGGGCCAGGCCCCAGAAGAGCAGGGCGGCCAGGACGAGCGCGCCGGCCGCGGTCGCGGGCGTGGGGCGTACCACGAGGAGGATCGTGAAGAGGACGGCCAGGCTCCAGACGATCCCGGAGGACAGCTCGGGGGTGCGGGAGGCGGCGGTGAGGAACAGTGCGGGGACGAGCAGGAGGAGGGCGAGGCGCAGGGTCCAGCCGCGCAGTGTGGGGCCGGTCTCGATGGTGATCTCGGGCAGGGGGCGCGCGGTGGGGTCGTTGGTCGGGCGCAGGCGGGTGCGGGTCAGCTGCAGGAGGTGGGACCAGTCGGCGGGGCGGGTGGGGTTCATGGGGTGCAGGTCCGTCCGGGGACGTGTCGTTCGGCGGCGCGGGCGAGCGTCTCGAACCTGATGGTGGCCTGGTCGCGTTCGGAGCCGGCCCAGCGGACGACGGGTACGCCCTCCCCGGTGAGGGCGGCGAGCCGGTCCTCGCGTTCCAGGCGGGCGATGCGCCAGGCGATGCGGAGGTGGTTCTCGGTGACGGGGTGGACGTCGGGCAGGGTGTCGATGACGACGACGGGGTGGCCCTTGGTGCGCCAGGTGCGCACGAGGTGCAGCGGCTCGTCGTCGAGCACGGTGGTGAAGAGGTAGACGATCGCGTCGGCGGGGACCTGCGGCGGGCGGACCCGGTGGCCGGCGGCGCGGTCCTTGGGGTGGGCCAGGGCGAGGCCGTGCACGACGCGGCGCAGGTGGCGGCGGCCGGCGGCGGGTGGCAGGGGCCGGCGGCGTCGCGCGAGGTCCTCGAGGCCGACGCGGTCGCCGCCCTCGACGAGGGCGCGCGCGATGGAGGCGGCGGCGTGCCGGGCGAGGTCGAGGGAGGTGGGTTCGTCGACGCGGAGGGTGCCGTAGCCGCGCCAGGTGTGCAGGTCGGGTCCGACGTCGTCGCGGGAGTCGACGACGAGCACGGCGGTGGCCTCGGCGGTGGCGTAGGTGCGGCGCACGTACAGGGTGTCGAGGTCGGGGGAGCGGCGGGCGGTGGTGCGCCAGTCGATGCGGCGCAGGCGGTCGCCCGGGGTGAAGGGGTGGATGTCGCGCAGCTCGGCGCCGTCGCCCAGCCGGCGCGACGAGTGCGGGCCGGTGAGGCCGCGCAGGCGCTGCGGGAGGGGCAGCCTGCCGAGGGGCGCGGCGGCGGGCAGGACGAGGCGACGGGTGCCCCCGACCTCGACGGGTTCCTGCTCCCAGGTCGCGTTCAGCGAGCCGCGCAGGTCGATCGCGAAGGTGTCCTGCGGCCCGGTACGGACGGACGACAGGCGCAGCGGGATGTCGCGGGTGGAGGTGTGCGACGGCGAAGTCGGGGTCGTGCGCAGGGCCACCTCGGTGGTGCGGTGCCCGGCGGCGCCGATCCGCAGGTGCACGACGTCGGCGGTGCCGGGGACGACCCGGAGCGTGGCGGTGAGCTCGCCGGCGGCGGCCGAGCCCTCGGGCTCCTGGAGGGTGCCGCGCGGCTCGGCGGCGGGACTGGTACCCGGGCGCCCTGCCCGGGCCCAGGCCGCGGCGAGCAGGCCGGGCACGCCGATCAGGGCGAGGTCGGCTCGCCCGCCGAGCACGCCCAGGGCGAGCAGGACGACGCCGGCCACGACGGCGGCGGTGTACGCGGACGTGAGCTGCCAGCCCGGGGCGCCGTCGACCGTCATCGCGACCGGACCGTGGCAGGCGTCGGTACGGCCCGCAGGAGGTCGGAGACGACGGTCTCGGGGCGGGTCGCGGAGGCCCAGGCAGTCGGGGTGAGCGTGATGCGGTGCGCGAGCACGGGCACCGCCACCCGCTTGACGTCCTCGGGCAGCACGTAGTCACGCCCGTCCAGGACGGCGACGGCGCGGGCCAGGAGCACGAGGTTCTGCGACCCGCGGGGTGAGGCGCCGACCTCCAGTGCGGTGTGCCCGCGGGTCGACGCGGCCAGGTCGACGCAGTAGCGCACCACGTCGGGGTCCACGGCCACGGCCTCGGTGCCGGCCTGCATGGCGAGCACCGTCGCGGGCTCGACGACCTGGCGCACGGGCGCGGCCTCCTGCCGGCGGGCGAGCCGGCGGGTCAGGACCTCGGCCTCCTGGTCGGCGTCGGGGTAGCCCACGGCAAGCCGCACCATGAACCGGTCGAGCTGCGCCTCGGGCAGCGGGTAGGTGCCCTCGTACTCGACGGGGTTGGACGTCGCCAGCACGTGGAACGGGCGGGGCAGCGGCCGGCTGGTGCCCTCGATGGAGACCTGCCGCTCCGCCATCGCCTCCAGCAGCGCCGACTGGGTCTTCGGGGCGGTGCGGTTGATCTCGTCGGCGAGGAACAGGCCGGTGAACACCGGGCCGGGCCGGAACTCGAACGTGCGGGTGGCCGGGTCGAACACGGACGAGCCGGTGATGTCGGCCGGCAGGAGGTCCGGCGTGCACTGCAGGCGGGCGAAGTCGAGGCCCAGCGCGGCGGCCAGCGACCGGGCCGCGAGGGTCTTGCCGAGCCCGGGCACGTCCTCGAACAGCACGTGCCCGCCCGCGAGGATGGTCGCCAGCGCGATCTGGAGCGCGTCCCGCATGCCGACGACGGCCGTGCCGACCTCGGCGAGGACCCGTTCCCCGAGCGCGGCGACGTCGGCGACGGGCAGGGGGCTCGCGGTGCCGGTGCTCGTGCTGGGGCCGGCGGCGTCCGGGGCTTCGTTCAGGTCAGGCACGGTTCTCCTCGGGAGTGGGCACGGAGCTGGGGGCAGGCACGGAGCTGGAGGTGGGTGCAGCGGGAGCGGCCCCCAGGCGTTCGATCGCGTCGAGCCACGACTGCAGGGTCCGGGCCGTCGGCGCCTGCCGGGACGCGAGCCCCCGCACCACCCGTGCGCCGAGCAGCCGCTCGACGTCGGGCACCGCGGCCGGGTCGGAGGGGTCGACGCCGTGGGCGCGGACCCGGTCGGCGGCGAGCGCCCGGACGCGGCGGACGACGCGTTCGGTGACGCGTCCGTCGCGGGTGAAGGTGGACCAGCTCAGGTCGGAGACGTCGTGCCGTCCGCCGGCGCGGGCCTCGGTGACGACGTGGGGCCACTCGGGGTCGGGGGGCGTGTCCTCGGTCCGGGACCACAGGGCGGCCAGGGCGAGCGTGACGGCCACGGCCGCGGCGGCGTGCCAGGGGTCGATGATCTGCCAGAAGGCGAGCCCGGCGGCGACGACGGCGGCGGTGACCGTGATCGCGGTGAGGCGCTGCCAGTTCCAGTGCCGGTTCATCGGGATCCGGGCTCCTCTCCGGGGCCGGCTTGTTCGACTCCAGGCCCCTCGACGTCGAGCGTGCGGGCGATGTCCGCGAGCGCCGCGCGGGCCTGGGTGACGGTGGTGGTGTCGATGGGGCGGTCGGTGAAGCGGGCGCGCTGGTAGAGGGTGCGCAGGCGGGTGACGGCGTCGGGTGGGGCGGGGGTGGCGGCGAGGACGGTGCTGGTGAACTCGGTGGGGGTCTGGGCGGGGTCGCGGCGGGTGCCGGCGCGGGCTGCTGCTTCTTCGAGGGCTACCCAGGCGGCGACGACGGCGTCGCGGGGGCGGGCGTGTCCTTCGAGGTGTCTCAGGGCGCGGGTGACGGCGTCCTGCAGCTCGGGCAGGTCGATGTCCTCGCCGAGGGTGTCGGTGGTGGTGCCGGCGGTGAGGTTGTCGGGGTCGGTGTCGGTGGGTTCTCGGCGGATGGTCAGGAGCTTGCGGACGGCGAGGGTGATGAGGGCGGCGATCAGCAGGCCGACGAGGGTGACGAGGACCAGGACGACCCAGCGGTTGTCGGCGGGGTCGGGTTGTTGGGCGGGCGGTGCTTCGGGGGTGCCGGACGGTGCGGGCTGGGACTGCGGGGCCTGGGAGATCTCGACGGTGGGCAGGTGGGGTGTGCTGAAGGTCCAGGGGGTGGCGGTGGCCGCGCCGAGCACGGCGACGGCGACGAGCGCGCAGATCAGGGCGAGGCGTGCCCGGGGCGCTGTGCGTGGTGTCGGCTGTGGCATCAATCGGTCGCAAGCTGGTGGGTGTGGGCGCCGGCGACGGCGGCCGCGACGAAGGAGGCGGGGTCGGCGTCGAGGCCGCGGCCCATGGTGCGCAGCCCGCCGGGGGCGGTGCGCAGGGTGTCGAGGAGGGCGGTGTCTGCGGGGACGTCGACGAGGGTGTGCGGGGTGGTGTCGGCCAGGGCGCGGGCCTGGTCGTGGACGCGGGTGGTCAGGGGTGCGCCCCAGGCGGGCAGGTTCTCGACGTCGGCGGTGGGGACGGGTACGGGGACGACGGCGGGGGCGAGGGCGACGCGCCCGTAGGCGGTCAGGGAGTGGTGGGAGATGCCGAGGTGGCGGTCGCGGGGGTCGGCGCCGGAGACGCGCAGGGAGGCGACGGGGCGGCCGCCGAGGGTGGCGGCGGCGTTGACGGCCTCGCCGGCGGCGACGCCGGAGTAGCCCCAGCGGGTGCCGGTGCCGAGGTTGCCGGGTCCCTGGGTGACGACGGCGACGTCGCACCCGGCGACGTGCCGGGCGGCCAGGAGGCCGGTGTGCACGGTGACGGCCTCGAGGTCGCCGCCGTAGGCCTGGCCGACGGTGACGCAGGTGGTCAGCCAGCCGGTCTCCCGCAGTGCGGCGACGGTGCGGGAGAACGCGGCGGGCAGGGCGCCGCCGTCGGTCATGACGTAGGCGACCTTGAGGTCGCCGGGTGCGCGTCCGGCCGCGGTGGCGGCGTGGCGCAGTCCGGCGACGACGGCGGGCAGCGCGGAGTGCAGGTCGGCGACGACGACGGGCATGCCGTCGAGGCTGTCGGCGTCGGCCAGGGTGGTGTGGTGGGGCGACTCCTGCTCGTCGACGCCGAGCACCATGGTCTGCAGGGGCGTGTACCGCGCCTTGACGAGGTGGCCGGGCCCGACGACGGGGTCGGCCGGCAGCGTGGTGCCGGGCGTGGCCGGGCCGACGACGAGGGCGTACCCGCCGGTGCCGAGGCCGCGGGCCAGCGCGGACACGTTCAGCAGCAGCGCGTCGCCGACGGCGGGCTCGCCCACGAGGTCGGTGTAGGCCAGGGCGCGGACCGTCAGCGGTCCGGACGCCGCCCCGGTCGCGCTCTCGTCCGCCCGGCCGGGCAGGGGCCGGTCGAGCGTCACCTGGAGCTCGAGGGCTCCTCGCCACGACTTGCCTGTGGAAATCACGGTCCCGATCCGCCACGTCATCACACGGTGGAGGTTACCGCCCGATACCGTTGTCCTGATGTCCAGCGACCTGCCCCCCACCTCGTCTCCCACGGTGCCACCCGGTGCGTCATCCGGCACGCCGTCGGCCCTGTCGTCCAATCAGTCGTCGAACCAGCCGGCCAACCCCGCGCTGAATCCGGCCGAGCGCCTCCTGAATCTCGTCATCGCGCTCGTGAACACGAACGCGGCCATGACCAAGCAGCAGGTGCGCACCGCCGTGGCCGGCTACTCGGACGCGCCCAGCGACGAGGCGTTCGAGCGGATGTTCGAGCGGGACAAGGACATGCTGCGGGCCCTGGGCATCCCCGTGGTGACGGTCGGCTCCGGCGGGCACACCGACGAGCTCGGGTACCGGATCGACCAGGACGCGTACGCGCTGCCGTCGATCGACCTGACGCCCGCCGAGCTCGGCGTGCTGTCGCTGGCCGCGCAGTTCTGGCAGGACAAGACGCTGCAGACCGACATCACGCGCGCCATGGTCAAGCTGCGGGCCGCCGGGGCGGGGGACCCGTCGGCCGACGCCCTGGCCGGGCTCGCGCCGTCCGTGCGCGCCGTCGGCGACGCCTACGGGCCGCTCATGGAGGCGATCGAGGCCCGCCGCGTGGTCACGTTCAGCTACCGCGCCGCGTACAACGGGGCCGTGCTGACCCGGCACGTCGAGCCGTGGCGCATCGCCGCGCGCGACGGCGGCTGGTACCTCATGTGCTTCGACCGCGACCGGCAGGCCCCGCGCGTGTTCCGCATGTCGCGCATCGAGTCCCGTGTGCGCGTCGTCGGCCCCGCGAACGCCTACGAGGTGCCCGACGTCGACACCGACGCGATGCTCGGCAAGGGCCCGCACGGCGAGATGCGGCAGGCCGTGGTCGCCGTCCGCCCCGAGCGGGCGAGCGCGCTGCGCGCCCGCGCCAAGGCCGTGCCCGAGGGCGAACGCACCGCCTACGACGCGCGCCTGGCCCGGACCACTCGTTCCGGTGAACCCACGGGGTGGGACATCCTGCAGGTGCCCTACCGGTCCCTGACCGGTATGGCGTCCGAGGCCGCCGGGTACGGCGCCGCGCTCGTCGTCCTGGAACCCGAGTCCGTGCGGGAGGAGACCGTGCGCCGGCTGGCCGCCGCCGCGGCGCTGGGCGCAGAGAACGTCCGAATGGAGGTGTCCCGTGGCTGAGCGCGCCGACGACAGGCTCCTGCGCCTGCTGGGCATCGTCGCCTACCTCGACGGCGCCGGGCCCGTGTCCGTGGCCGACCTCGCCGGCAGGTTCGGCACGACCCCCGCCCAGATCCAGAAGGACGTCGACGCCCTGTGGGTGTCCGGCACCCCCGGGTACTGGCCCGACGACCTCATCGACTTCGATGCCGCGTCCATCGACCGCGGCGTCGTGCACCTGACCGAGGCGCGGGGCATGACCCGGCCCCTGCGCCTCGGCACCCGGGAGGCCGTCGCGCTGGTCGCGGCCCTGCGGGCCATGAAGGCGACCGGCGCCGTCCAGGCCGACCCCGCGCGGTCCGCCGTCGTCGAGTCCGCGCTGCGCAAGCTCACCGACGCCACCGGCGAGGCCGCGAGCGCTGTCGACGTGCGGCTCGCGCCGGGTGGTGACAAGCAGGTCGTGGCGGCGATCTCGTCTGCGCTGGCGAACCGGCACCGGCTGCGGATCCGGTATGTGACGTCGTCGGACGTGGTCAGTGAGCGGGACGTGGACCCGGTGCGGCTGCACACGCAGGACGAGTTCGCCTACCTCGCGGCCTGGTGCTATCGGGCGCAGGCGCCGCGGACGTTCCGGGTGGACCGCATCCTGGAGGCCACGGAGACGGACGTGCCGGTGCAGGCGCACCCGGGGCAGGAGCCGGAGATAGATTTCGGTGCGCTGTTCGCGGGTGGTTCGTCGCCGCTGGCGACGATCCGGTTCGCGCCGCGGGCGCGGTGGTTCGCGGAGGAGGTGCCGGTCGAGTCGGTGCGCAACCTGCCCGACGGCGACTTCGAGGTCACGCTGCGGGTCACGAACCCGGGGTGGCTGCGCAGCACGCTGATCCGGCTCGCGCCGCTGGTGCGGTCGGTCTCGCCGGAGGCCCTGGCCGTGGACGTCGCGGGTGCGGCCACGGCCGCGCTGGCCCTGTACGGGGACGACTCCGTGGACGACGGTGTGCGCGACGCAGCCACATCGGCCGATCAGCACTAGGCTGGGCGACCATGTGGTTCTGGGTATGGACCCTCTTGATCGTGGGCACCCTCGTCGGGGCGTTCTTCCTGGCCCGTTCGCTGTGGCGTTCGGCCAGGGGGCTCCTGGAGGAACTGGGCCGGGCCTCGCAGCGGTTCGGCGAGTCGGCCGACCGGCTGCAGGAGGCGTCGGACCGGGCGCGGGAGGCGGCGAGCACGCAGCACGCCGGGCCGAGCCTGTTCGACGACGTGACGATCCACTACCAGCGCGTCCACGCGCAACGGGTGGCCCGCGCCGGGCGCAGGGACGCGCGGCGGGCACGGAACGTCGCGACCTGGCAGAAGTGGAAGCACTTCAACGAGTAGTCGCCACGAGGCCACCGCCCTGCCGGGCTAAAACTTGGCACCTTGGCCGAATTCACCCCATGCTTTGAAGGCTTCATGACCATCCGGGGACACGCCCCGGAAGGTCTTCCTGACACGCCAGGGGGCTGCTTTGAAGAGATCAAGACGAAGGCTGGTAGGGGTCGCGTTCCTTGCCGCGGCGGTGCTGGTCGGGAGCCAACCCGCCGTCGCCTCGGCGGGCGTCGGCGCACCGGCCGGTGCGGGTGGGGGCGCTGCGGACGCAGCGGTGACGATCGGCGGGTCCGGCAGGCAGCTGACCGCTGACCAGGAAGCGCAGCTGCGTTCGTTCTTCGACGAGTACGACGTGGCCGGCGCGGACCAGGACGCGCTCCTCGCGTCGTACGAGAGCGGGGGCCGGTGGCTCTCCATGACCCCGGGCGCCGAGCCCGCCGACGTGCGCACCGAGGACAAGGGCGGCATGCGTTCGACGGTCAGCACGTTCGCCGACGGGTCCGTCGCCGTCGCGGGCACCTCGCTCCCGCAGGACCCGGTGCGGCTGGCTTCCGTGACGGCCCCGGCCTCCCTTCTGGACGCGTCATCCCCGTTGGCCCCGGCCTCCGTGACCGGCTGCCGGACGTCGGGGTCGACGCGCGTCATCACCTACACGAACTGCCTGGCCAAGGTGGACAACGGCCTGGTGATGATGTCGTTCCGCTTCACCTGGCGGCTGTACGTCGGGTCCAGCGCGAGCATCACCAGCTACAGCCCCAACAGCCGCGACCACCGGTGCCTCGGCTGCATCATGAGCGACCACCGCGTCTTCCGGGTC
This sequence comes from Promicromonospora sp. NPDC110617, assembly GCF_055598465.1. Taxonomy (NCBI): domain Bacteria; kingdom Bacillati; phylum Actinomycetota; class Actinomycetes; order Micrococcales; family Promicromonosporaceae; genus Promicromonospora; species Promicromonospora sp. NPDC110617. Next base: position 626,995 of record NZ_JBVKBM010000003.1, on the reverse strand, counting down.
AGCCGCACCAACGTGCGCTACTCCGCGACGATCGGGCTGCCTCCCGGCGAGTACCTCGGCTGGATGGGCGTCCGGGTCGGCACAGGGGGTGCGTCGACCTACCAGGGGCCGTGAGCCCGGATCGGGCACAACGCCGGGACAGTGACACCCGGACAGCTATACCGGGACGGCGATCGCACGGGGAGGGTGACTCTCCCCGTGCGATCGCCATTTCACGTCCATCAACCGGCTACCGTTGTGCCCCCTCGGTTCGCGTAGGATCGGGCATATCCGCACCACAATCAGCACCGCACCGTAAGGAGTCACCATGGCTGGCGCAATGCAACCGTGGCACTGGATCGTCCTGCTCGTCGTCGTCCTGCTGCTCTTCGGGTCCAGCCGCCTGCCGGGCCTGGCCAAGAGCGTGGGCCAGTCGATGAAGATCTTCAAGAAGGAGGTCAAGGACCTGCGCGACGACAAGAACGACAACGACGGCAACGCTGCCGACAACGCGCCGGGCGCAGCGACCACCAGCTCGACCACCACCACCACGAGCACCACGGGACCCGGTACCGGTTCAGGCACGGGGTCGACCCCCGGCCTGATCGACCACAAGGACCGCGACATCCCCAAGGCCTGATCGGTGGCACGTACGAGACGGGCGTCCGACGGTCGGATGCCGCTGCTCGAGCACCTGCTCGAGCTCCGCAAGAGGTTCGTCCTGATCGCCGTCGGCCTGGTGGTGGGTGCCATCGCCGGGTGGTTGCTCTACGACCCGCTGCTGGTCCTGCTCCAGCGTCCGCTCGTCGTGGCGGAAGAGATGCGGGGCAACGAGATGACCCTGAACTTCGCCGGGCCGATGGCGGCACTGGACCTGAAGATCAAGTCCTCGCTGTTCCTGGCCGTGTTCCTGACCTGCCCGTGGTGGCTGTACCAGGTGTGGGCGTTCATCACGCCGGGTCTGAACAAGAACGAGAAGAAGTACGCGTACGGGTTCGTCGGCGCGGCGTTCCCGCTGTTCCTCGGCGGGGCGTACATGGCGTGGCTCGTGTTCCCGCACGCGATCCAGATCCTGTCGGGGTTCCTGCCGGACGACGCGACCGCGTTCACCAACGCCCAGGAGTACCTGTCGCTGGTGATGCGGCTCCTGATCGCGTTCGGGCTCGCGTTCCTGTCGCCGGTGCTGCTGGTCGGCCTGAACTTCGCCGGCCTGCTGTCGGGCAAGGCGCTGCTGGGCGGCTGGCGGTGGGCCATCCTCGTGGCGTTCACGTTCGCGGCGATCATCACGCCGACGCCGGACGCACTGACGATGGTCCTGGTCGCGCTGCCGATCTGCGTGCTGTACTTCGCGGCCGTCGGCGTGTCGATAGTGCACGACCGGCGCGTCGAGAAGCGGTTCGCCGACGCCGAGGTCTGACCGCCCGCGGTCCCTGTCTGACATGCATGTCGTACCCGCATGTCGTACGTGCGTGTCGTAGTTGCATGTCATACCGGCATGTCAGACAGGGACCGTAGGCTGTGCACCATGAACGACCTGAGCCCCGCCGAGCGGTACTCGGCCTTCCGGTCCCAGAGCCGTTCGGCGGCCGAGCACCCGGAGCTGACCCTCTTTCGGGAGGTCATCGGCTTCGAGCTCGACGACTTCCAGGTCGCTGCCTGCGAGGCCCTCGAACAGGGGCGTGGCGTGCTGGTCGCGGCCCCGACCGGGGCGGGCAAGACCGTCGTGGGCGAGTTCGCCGTGCACCTGGCGCTGGCCTCCGGACGCAAGGCCTTCTACACCACGCCGATCAAGGCCCTGTCCAACCAGAAGTACGCCGACCTCGTGCGCCGGCACGGCCCCGAGAACGTGGGCCTGCTGACCGGCGACTCCACGATCAACGGCGAGGCACCCGTGGTGGTCATGACCACCGAGGTGCTGCGCAACATGCTCTACGCCGGGTCCTCGACCCTGGACGGGCTCGCGTACGTCGTCATGGACGAGGTGCACTACCTGGCCGACCGCTTCCGCGGCCCCGTCTGGGAAGAGGTCATCATCCACCTCTCCGACGACGTGCAGCTCGTCTCCCTGAGCGCCACCGTGTCCAACGCGGAGGAGTTCGGCGACTGGCTGGAGATGGTGCGCGGCGACACCGCCGTCGTCGTCTCCGAGCGGCGGCCCGTGCCCCTGTGGCAGCACGTGCTCATGTCCTCGCCCGAGCCGCGCGGCAAGCCCCGCATGCTCGACCTGTACGCCGGGCACGTCGACCCGACCGACCCCGGCACCAACCCGCCCATCAACCCCGACCTGACCGCCGCGTTCCGGTCCGGGCGCGGCGGTAGCCGCCCCGGTGACCATGGTGGTGGACCGGGCGGACGAGGCCGCGGGCGCGGCCGGGGCGACCGCGGGTACCGCGGCGGCAACGGGCGACGCACCGCCGACCGACCCGGCGGCGTCGTCGGGCCCGGGCGGCGCACCCCGCCGCGGTTCGTCGTCATCGACGCCCTGAACGCCGACGCCCTGCTGCCCGCGATCTACTTCGTGTTCTCGCGCGCGGGCTGCGAGGCCGCCGTCGACCAGTGCCTCAAGGCCGGGCTGCGGCTGACCAGCCCGCAGGAGGAGGCCACGATCCGCTCGGTCGTGGAGGAGCGCACCGCCGCCATCCCGCCCGAGGACCTCGACGTGCTCGGGTACTGGGCCTGGTCCCAGGCCCTGGCGCGCGGCATCGCCGCCCACCACGCCGGCATGCTGCCCGTGTTCAAGGAGACCGTCGAGGACCTGTTCGAACGCGGCCTGGTCAAGGTCGTGTTCGCCACCGAGACTCTCGCGCTCGGCATCAACATGCCCGCCCGGTCCGTCGTCCTGGACAAGCTCGTCAAGTGGGACGGCTCCAGCCACGTCCCCGTCACGCCCGGCGAGTTCACCCAGCTCACCGGCCGCGCCGGGCGCCGCGGCATCGACGTCGAGGGCCACGCCGTCGTCGTCGACCACCCGGCCCTGGACCCCGTGGCCCTCGCCGGCCTCGCGTCCAAGCGCCTCTACCCGCTCAAGTCCAGCTTCCGGCCCACGTACAACATGGCCGTCAACCTCGTCGCCCAGGTCGGCCGCGACCGCGCCCGCGAGGTCCTGGAGACCTCGTTCGCGCAGTTCCAGGCCGACCGCGGCGTCGTCGGCCTGGCCAAGCAGGCCCAGGCGCACGCCGAGGCCCTCGACGGGTACGCCAAGGCCATGTCCTGCGACGTCGGGGACTTCGGCGAGTACATGGACCTGCGGCGCGCCATCAAGGACCGCGAGCGCGAGCTGTCCCGTGCCGCGTCGGGCGCGCGGCGGGCCGAGGTCGTCGCGTCCCTGGAGAACCTGCGGCGCGGCGACGTCGTCGAGGTCCCGTCCGGGCGCCGGCGCGGGTACGTGCTCGTGCTCGACCCGGGGGAGCCCGGCGGGTTCGACGGGCCGCGGCCCACGGTGCTGACCCAGGAGCGGCAGGTCAAGAAGCTGACCCTGGCCGACGCGCCCGACGGCCTGGAGACCGTCACCACGGTGAAGATCCCCAAGGCGTTCAACCCGCGCAAGCCCGACGCGCGCCGCGACCTGGTCTCGACCATGCGCAACGCGCTGGGCGTCCTGGCGGACGACGTACCGTCGGCGCACTCCACGACCTCGCCGTCGCGCAGCGCGGCGAGCCGGGCCGCGGTCGGACGCCGGTCGGACGCCGCCACCGACACCGAGCTCGCGCGCCTGCGCAAGGCGCTGAAGGCCCACCCGTGCCACGCCTGCCCGGAACGGGACGACCACGCCCGCTGGGCCGAACGCTGGAACAAGCTCAAGCGGGAGCACGACCAGCTCGTGCGCCGCGTCGAGGGCCGCACCGGGTCGATCGCCCGCACCTTCGACCGCACGCTCGACGTGCTGCTCACCCTCGGGTACCTGCAGCGCACCGGCAGCGACACCAGCGCGGGCGGTGCCGGACGAACGGCCGCACGAACTGCCGGGCAGACGGGCGGCCGGATCCGCGTGACCGACGACGGCCGGTGGCTGCGCCGTCTGTACGCGGAGAACGACCTGCTGCTGGCCGAGTGCCTGCGCCGCGGCGTGTGGGACGGGCTCGACGCCGCGGGCCTGGCCGCCGTCGTGTCCACGGTCGTGTACCAGGGGCGGCGCGACGACGCCCCCGACCCGTACATCCCGGGCGGGCCGACCGGCCGCCTCGCGGGCGTCCTGGACGAGACGCAGCGCGTCTGGTCCGAGGTCGACGACCTGGAGGAGGCGCACGGCATCGACGCGACCGGTGAGCTCGACCTGGGCCTCGTGGGCGCGATGTACCGGTGGGCGTCGGGCAAGGGCCTGGACAGCGTGCTGCGCGGCTCCGACCTGGCCGCCGGCGACTTCGTGCGCTGGTGCAAGCAGGTCGTGGACGTCCTGGACCAGCTCGGCGGCGCGGCGCCGTCGGACCGGCTGCGCGCCACCGCGCGCAAGGCGCAGGACGCCGTCCTGCGCGGGGTGGTGGCCTACTCGAGCCTGTGACCGGGTGACTGTGAGCGGGTGACGTGCGGGTCCACGCCCTGCTGACCAGGGCGTGGACCCGCCGCATCGCATACAGTTCCCACCGTGAGCCAGCCTGTCCGATCCATCCTGTACCGCAACGGCGTCGTCCACTCCGGGGCGGACCCGTTCGCCGAGGCGATCCTCGTGGACGACGGCGTGGTGGCGTGGCTCGGCGCCGACGACACCGCCGCCGGGCTGGCGGCCCGCGCCGACCGGGTGATCGACCTCGACGGCGCGCTCGTCACCCCCGGGTTCGTCGACGCGCACGCCCACGTGCTGGAGACCGGCCTGTCCGCCGACTCCGTGGACCTCACGTACGCCGGCGGCGTGCACTCCCTGGCTGACGCGCTGGCCGCCCTGCACCAGGGTGCACGCCGGCTCGCGGCGGCCGACCCGTCCGGCGAGCAGGTCCTGCTGGCCTTCGGCTGGGACGAGCAGGCCTGGCCCGAACGGCGCGCCTTCACGCGCCAGGAGCTGGACGCCGCGTGCGCCGGCCGTCCCGTGTACGCGGCGCGCGTCGACGTGCACTCGGCGGTCATCTCGTCCGCGCTGGCCGCCCGGGCGGGCATCGAGCGGGATCCCGCCTGGACCGGCATGGGCCTGGCCGGATCCGGCTGGTCCGACGCCCCCGCCGACACCGGCCTGGTCACCGCCGACCTGCACCACACCGTGCGCGACGTCGCGCACGCGCTCTCGCCCGAGCGGCGCACCCGCCTGTACCGCGAGACCCTGGCCGCCTGGGCCGCCCGCGGCGTCGTGTCCGTGCACGAGATGAGCGGCGAGCACCTCGACACCCGCGCGGGCCTGGCCGAGCTGTACGCCCTGTCGGCCGACTCCGTCACCCCCGACGCCCTCGCCGACCCGGACGCGCTAGCCCTGCCGCACCTGGCCGCCTACCGCGGCGAGCTGTGCGCCACGGCCGACGACGCCCGCGCGCTCCTGGAAGAGCTGCCGTTCCTGACCGGGATCGGCGGCGACCTCAACGTCGACGGCTCGATCGGGTCGCGCACCGCGGCCATGCGCAGCCCCTACTCCGACCTGCCCGCCGACCCGTCCTCCGGCTCCTTCGCCGGCGCCCTGACCAACCCCGACGGCTCGCCGTGGACCGGCAACCTGTACCTGACCGCCGACCAGATCGCGAACCACCTGAGCGCCGTGCAGGGCGCCCGCGGGACCGCCGGCGTGCAGGCCGCGTTCCACGTCATCGGCGACCGCGCCATGGACGAGATGGTGCTCGGGCTGCAGATCGCCGCCCAGACCAGCGGCGAGAGCGCCCTGCGCGCCGGGCACCACCGCATCGAGCACGCCCTGTTCGTGGACGCCGTCACGCTCGCCGCCCTCCTGGTGCACGGCATCGGCCTGTCGGTGCAGCCCGCGTTCGAGTCCTCGTTCGGCGGCGCCAAGGGCGTCTACGCCTCCCGGCTCGGCGCCATGCGCGCCGGGTCGATCATGCCGTTCGCCGACCTCGCACAGGCGGGCGTGCCGCTCGCGTTCGGCTCCGACACGCCCGTCACCCCGGTCGACCCCTGGCAGGGCGTGCGCGCCGCGACCCGCCACGAGGACCCCGACCAGCGCATCTCCGCGGGCGCGGCGTTCCGCGCCCACACCCGCGGCGGCTGGCGCCTGGCGGGCCTGGACCACACCGGCGCCGGACAGCTCCGCGTGGGCGCCCCCGCCCACCTCGCCGTCTGGCGGGCCGAGCACCTCGGCGTGCAGGCCGCCCCCGGGCGGCTCAGCTCCTGGAGCGAGGAGGCCCGCGCGGGAACACCACTCCTGCCCGACCTCTCGCCCGACGCCGTGCAGCCCGAGTGCCTGCACACCCTGCGCGACGGCGTGGTCCTGCACGACACGCTCTGACCGCCTCGACACGCACCGCCCCGACACGCTCTGAGGGGCCCCCGCGCGCCGGTAGGCTGCGATCGTGCGCTTGCGTGAGCCGTCCCGGCTGCTGTCCTTGTTCCTCGCGGTGGCCGGTGGCCTCGTCCTCTGGTCCGCGTTTCCCGACGCCGGCGTGTGGCCCGCCGCGTTCGTCGCCGTCGCCGTCCTGTACTGGGCCCTCGGGCGCGACAACGCCTGGTGGAACCTGCTGATCGGGTTCCTGTTCGGCGTCTCGTTCTTCCTGCCGCACCTGTGGTGGGCCCACGAGTCCACCGAGACGGCGCCCTGGATCGCGCTGTCCGCACTGGAGGCGCTGTTCATCGGCGGCTTCGGCGCACTGTGGACCTGGGTGCGCCGCGCGCGGTTCCTGCGCCGCCGCGGCTGGCGGCTGGCCGCCGCGTTCGCCGTGCTCTTCGTCGCCGTCGAGCAGTGGCGCGCCGAGATCCCCTTCGGCGGGTTCCCCTGGGGCCGCCTCGCCTGGACCATGGCCGGCACCCCGACCGGCCGCGCCGCCTGGCTCGGCGGCACCGTCGCCGTCAGCCTCCTGGTCGCCTTCGCCGGGGCGCTGCTCGCCCTGGCCGTGGCGGGTCTGGTCCGGGCCGTCCGTACCGCCCGCGCGGCCGGCGCTGCGCGGGTGACGCCGGCAGAGCAGGAGGGTGGCAGGGCGGTCACCGGCAGCTCTGCGCCGGCCGGCGCTGCGACCGTCCGCTCCTCCATCGGCCGCTCCGTCGGAGCCCTCGCGCTGGGCGTCGCGGTCGCCGTCGTGCCGCTGGTGCTGCCGCTGCCCACGTCCGCGAGCGCCGGTCCCGTCGAGACACCGGAGGGCCAGGAGGTGTACGACGCCGGGAGCGACCTGGCGGAGGACGGGCAGCTGTGGGCGGGCGCCGTGCAGGGCAACGTGGGGGAGCCGGGCCTGGGGGCGTTCGCCAACCGGGCCGAGGTGCTGAACAACCACCTGGAGGGCACGTACGTGCTGGCGGAGGACTTCGCCGGCGAGCTGGACGTGGTGCTGTGGCCGGAGAACGGCAGCGACCTGGACCCGCAGACGACGCCGGACGTGGCGCGCGGGCTGGACAACGCGTCGACGGCGGTGGGGGCGCCGATCCTGGTGGGGGCGCAGGAGTTCCCGGAGACCGGCGGCCGGTACAACGTGTCGCTGCTGTGGCAGGCGGGGCAGGGTGTGATCGCCCGGTACGCGAAGCAGCACCCGGCGCCGTTCGGTGAGTACATCCCGCTGCGGTCGATCCTGCGGCTGTTCTCCGACCAGGTGGACCGGGTGACCACGGACATGATCCCGGGGGTCAACCCGCCGTACGTGGACGTGCCGAGCCGGCTGGGTCAGGACGCGTACCGGCTGGGCACCATCATCTGCTTCGAGGTCGCGTACGACGAGATCATCCGGGACGCGGTGCTGGAGGGTGCGCAGGTGCTGGTGATCCCGACGAACAACGCGTCGTTCGGGTGGACGGCGGAGTCGACGCAGCAGCTCGCGATGTCGCGGCTGCAGGCGATCACGACGGGGCGGGCCGCGGTGCAGATCTCGACGGTGGGCGTCTCGGGCGTCATCACGCCGGACGGGACCGTGGTGCGCGACACGGAGCTGTTCACGGCCGACCAGTTCGTGGTGGACCTGCCGCTGCGGTCCTCGATCACGCCGGCGGTGGCGGCCGGGTACTGGCCGGGCTGGATCGTCGGTGGCCTCGCGTTCGTGCTGGTGGTGGCTGGCGTCGTTGGCGGGATCGGCGCGCGCCGTCGGGCCCGGGGGTAGGGCGCGTCCGCCTCGGGACCTGTGCGCTCGAAAGAGACACGGAGCTCGAAAGAGACGCGGACAAGAAAAGGCCGCCGGCCCGAACCGTGGGGTTCGGGCCGGCGGCCTCTTGCTGTCTGCTCAGGCTGTCCTGCTCAGGCTGTCCTGCTCAGACTCGCGTGCTCAAACTCGCTTGCTGAGCCTTGCTCAGGCCGAGCGGCGGAGCTTGCCGGCGCGCAGCAGCTCGAGGCGCTCGTCGAGCAGATCCTCGAGCTCCTTCACCGTGCGGCGCTCGAGCAGCATGTCCCAGTGGGTGCGCTGCGGCTTGGTCGCCTTCGGCTCGGGCTTCTCGGCGTCGCGCAGGAGCGCCTCCTCGCCGCAGCGGCACTCCCAGATCGGGGGTACGTCCGCGTCGGTGGCGAAGGGCAGGATGATGGTGTGGCCGTTGGGGCAGTCGTAGTAGGCCTGGAACCGAGGGGCGAAGTCCACGCCCTCGTCGGACTCCATGCTCTTACTACCGATGCTCATACCGCGCAGGGACCGGTCAGGCACGATGTCCTCCAGAGGGTTGTCGGGATAGGTGGCGGAAAAAGGTCCGTATAGCCAACGCAGGGACCCTCTGTGATGTTCCAGCCCATGTTTCAGCGGTCTGACGACCAGCCGTGCCAAACCAGGCTACCGATCGGACGTGCGCCCGCAAGCGCACTCCGGGCAAACTGGGTGTGGATGTGCGCGATCTCACGTACGTCGCGGCAGGTGGGAGCATTCCGCCCGGGAACAATCGGCACGAGCCGCGGGTTAGGACCCATGTTCATGCAGATGCATGAACAGCGTGGGTGACACACAGCACGTGCGGCAACCAGCTCAGCACCACGATCGAGGAGCACAGCATCATGCAGTTCGGGATCTTCAGTGTCAGCGACGTGACGACGGACCCGACCACCGGGCACACCCCGGACGACACCGAGCGCGTCCGGGCCATGCTCACCATCGCGAAGCACGCGGACGAGGCAGGCCTCGACGTCTTCGCCACCGGTGAGCACCACAACCCGCCGTTCGTGGCCTCGAGCCCGACGACGATGCTCGGCTACCTCGCGGGCGTGACGAAGGACATCACCCTGTCCACGGCCACCACGCTCATCACGACCAACGACCCGGTCCGCATCGCCGAGGAGTACGCGATGCTCCAGGTCATCAGCAACGGCCGCATGGACCTCATGATGGGCCGCGGCAACACCGGCCCCGTCTACCCGTGGTTCGGGCAGGACATCCGCCAGGGCATCCCGCTGGCCATCGAGAACTACGCCCTGGTGCGCCGCCTGTGGACCGAGGACGTCGTGGACTGGGAGGGCAAGTTCCGCACCCCGCTGCAGGGCTTCACCGCCACGCCGCGCCCGCTGGACGGCGTGCCGCCGTTCGTGTGGCACGGGTCGATCCGCAGCCCCGAGATCGCCGAGCAGGCCGCCTACTACGGTGACGGGTTCCTGCACAACAACATCTTCTGGCCGATGAGCCACACCAAGCAGATGGTGCAGTTCTACCGCCAGCGGTTCGAGCACTACGGCCACGGCCGCGCGGACCAGGCGATCGTGGGCCTCGGCGGCCAGGTCTTCATGCGCAAGAACAGCCAGGACGCCGTCAGCGAGTTCCGGCCGTACTTCGACAACGCGCCCGTCTACGGGCACGGCCCCACCATGGAGGACTTCACGCGCGACACGCCGCTGACCGTCGGCTCCCCGCAGGAGGTCGTCGACCGGTACGGCTCGTTCATCGACGAGGTCGGCTACTACCAGCGCCAGATGTTCCTCATGGACCACGCCGGGCTGCCCCTGAAGACCGTCCTGGAGCAGATCGACATCCTCGCCTCCGACGTCGTGCCGGAGCTGCGCAAGATCGCCGACGCCAAGCTCCCCGAGGACGTGCCGGCCAACCCGCCGACGCACGCCGAGCGGGTCGCCGCGGCGCAGGCGAAGGGCGCGGCCGGCGCCACGCACGTGGGCGACGGCGGCGACGAGTACACCGGCACGCTGGCCGAGGAGGCTCTCTGAGATGACAGAACGCGAGATCACGGGCCGCGAGATCACGGGCCGGACCGCTTCCCTGGTACCTCCCGTCGAGGACCGGCCCCGCCGCACGATCGCCGTCGTGCACGCGGGGCTGGGGCAGCCCTCGTCCACGCGCCTGCTGGCGGACCGCCTGGCCGACGCCACGGCGCGCGAGCTGGAGGCCCTGGGCCACGAGGTGACCGTCGAGATCGTCGAGCTGCGCGACCACGGTCACGCGATCATCGACGCGATGCTCACCGGGTTCCCTACGGGGGACCTGGCGCGCGACATCGAGACGATCACCCAGGCCGACGGCGTCATCGCCGTCACGCCGCTGTTCACCACCACTTACTCGGGGCTGTTCAAGTCGTTCGTCGACATCCTCGACAAGGAAGTGCTCACGGGGATGCCCGTGCTGCTCGGCGCGACCGGCGGCACGCCGCGGCACTCGCTCGCCCTCGAGTACTCGATGCGCCCGCTGTTCACCTACCTGCGGGCCGACGTCGTCACGACGTCGGTCTTCGCGGCCACGGACGACTGGGCCCAGGGGGGCGACCGCACCCGGCACGACGACGGCGCGAGCTCCCTCCCGGAGCGCATCGAGCGGGCCGGCCGGTCGCTGGCCGCGATCGTCTCCGCACGCGGGGAGCACGCCAAGCCGGACGACCCGTTCGCCACGACGCCCAGCTTCCTGGACATGCTGGGCGGGGACTGACCCGGGATCTGCCTGTCGGATCTGTCTGTCCGATCTGGCCCTGGGAACTGACCGTGGGAACTGACCGCGAGGTGCCACGGTGATCCACCGGCGGGGTCGGCCTGCGGGTTCGCGGGCCGACTGGGGCTGAGCCCAGCGGATCTGGACAGATCTGGGCCGATCTGGAGAGATCTGATCCTGCGTGCCGGGTCCGGGGCTTGCACGCCCAGGGCCCGGCAGGGAACATATGGGACAGCCACCGCAACGGGTCGTGGGCAGGTCGATGGTGAGGGAGCGCGGTCATGGCGGACGACACACAGGACCAGGTCTCGGACTCGAACGGCACTGACGCGCCACAGGAGGTCGTCCCGGAGGCGGCCGTCCCGGAGACCGCAGCTCCCGACGCCACCGAAGCCAAGGCCGTGGCTGCCGAAGTGGTGGCTGCCGAAGCCGTGACGACCGAACCTGCATCGACCGCCGCGAGCAGCCTGTCGTCCGACGCCGGTCTGCAGCCCGACACCGGACGGGTCGCCCGGATCGTCGCCGCGCTGCGTAAGGCGCACGCCGAGCAGGCAGCCCGTTCCGTCGAGCGGGCGGCTGAGCAGCCTGCCGGGCAGATCGTCGAGCAGGCCGCCGAACCAGCCACCGAACCGGCGGATGCCGGCACCGAGACCGTCGCACCGGAACCCCCGGCACCCCGCCGCGCGACCAGCGGGGTGCGGTTCACCACGCCGCGCACGCCGACCCTGCGCTGGAACCCCGGCGCCCGCTACCGCGCGTCGCAGCTTGCGAACCAGCCGGTCCCCGTGCCGCCGGCGACCCTGTCGTCGGCACCCGTGTCGTCGTCGGCGCCCGTGTCGCCCGCACCTCTGCCGCCCGTGCCCCCGCCGCCGGGACCGGTACCTCCCGTACCCCCGCCGCCGGCGCTGGCCGGGCGGCTGTTCCGCGGCCCGGCCCGGCGGACCGCCGTCTTCGAGCGGGAGATCTGGTACCCGTCGGCGCGGTCCTCGCGCGTGCCGAGTGACGTGGGCGAGGCACTCGCGGCCGCCGTCGAGCGGTATCGCAAGGGATCGATCTCGACGTCGGGCCTCGTGCGGGCGATCGGCAGCGCCCACGCCGCCTGACGACGGACTGACACCCGAGCCCTCCAGCACCCGGCATCCGTCCTGAGACGGCCGGGTGGCACCGCGGACCCGCGGCGCCACCCGGCCGTTCTGTCGTCTGTTGACCGTCTTCAGCCCGGTTGCTGCCCGGTCGCTGCCCGACTGCTGCCCGACTGTTGTCCGTCGATTCCGCGGTTCCCCACCGAGTTTCCAGATAGCGGCAAAAAAAGAGACCCGGCCGCATGGGTTCGCCCTGGTGGGGCCTTGTCCTGGGTTCTTGCCACAGTGGAGCATTCGTTGCACTGCAAGCGAGTACACGAAGCAGCCGCACCACGCGCCGCGACCTGTCGCTCTCTCTCAGTAGGTGCCGACAGTGGGTGCCGAACAGGCATCCGACGACCAGGACGACAAAAGGGCGGGAGCGGCTGATGCCCAGGCGCACGCGGGCCAGGTTAGGCCTCCTCGCTGTGAGCGGGGTCGTCGCGAGCGCCGTCGTCGCTGGCCTGCTCAGCGGTTGTGGCCCGGACGCCAGCGTCGCCAACTTCACGGTGCCGGAGGAATACGGGTCGGTCGAGCAGCTCGTCGCGGACGCCGATGCCGTCGTGCTCGTGCAGGCGGGCCGTTCCGGGGTCGACGTCGTCGACCGGGTGCCGTACACCCGCACCGAGCTGGAGCTGCGCAAGGTGCTGCTCGGCGCGCTCGGCCAGGACGCCGTCCTGGCCGTGACCCAGGTCGGTTCGGCCGCGTCGCCCCCGGGCGGCGAGCTGCCGTCCATCCTGCGCAACGGTCGCGAGTACGTGGTGGTGCTGCACCGCAACGACGCGGGCGAGTTCGAGGTGGTGGGGCCGGGCGTCTGGCGCGCAGACAGCCTGGGCACCAGCCTGACGCTGCACACGGGCAAGCCGTCCTGCGTGACGTCCGACATCCCGCACGTGACCACCCCCTGGGAGCTCGAGGTGACGCTCGGCAAGGCGCGGGCGGTGCTCGGCACCAGCGACGTCGGCGAGACCTGAGCCGGCTGTCCGGGCAGCGCAGCCTGAACACGGCCTGAATCAAGAACGTTCCAGGTCAGACGCCTGGGACAGGGGCTGACTCGTGGTCCGTCCCGTGGTCCGTGCTGTGGTCCGTGCTGTGGTTCGTACCGGGGTCCGCTGGGCCAGACTGGGCGTATGACGCGCAGCCTCGTCCTCACCGCCGACGACGCCGGGACCGACCCCGACGCGGACCGCGAGATCGCCGCCCTCCTGGCCGGATCACCGCTGACAGCAGTGGGGGTGATCACCACGGAGCCGGACGACGAGGGCGGACCGGCTGGTCCGGGCCCGAACGAGAATCCGATCCAGCGCGAGAGCCCGGGGGCGGTGCGGGCCGTCGGACTCATCGCCCGGTCCGCGCCCGATGTCGCGCCCGGGGTGCATGTGGTGCTCCCGGCGACGGGGCCGGCGGGCGGTCTCGACGACGTCGTCGACCGCATCACGACCCAGGTCGACACGCTGACGCGAGCCACCGCCGCCGTCGGCGCGCCGCCGCCCCGGCGGCTCGACTCGCACCAGGGCAGCCTGTACGGCCTGCAGGGCCGCTCCTACCTGGGCGAGGCGATCGGTTTCTGCGCGGGGCACGGACTGGCGTTCCGCCTGCCCCGCAGCCTGGACCTGTACGGCGACGGCGACCCGGTGCTGGCCACGACCGACGTCCGGGCGCGGCACGCGAGCGCCGTGGTCGCCGCCGACGCGGCGGGGGTACGCCTGCCCGAGGTGATCGCCACGCATCGCGGCGGTGACGCGGAGGCCCAGGACTACGGGTCGTTGCGGGACCACTACCTGCGGCTGCTGGGGCGGCTGCCCGAGGGGACGAGCGAGATCTTCCTGCACCCGGCGCCCGACACCCCGCGGCTGCGCAAGACGTCGGCGACCTGGTGGCGCAAGCGGACGTGGGAGCTGCGGCTGCTCGGCGACCCGGTTTTCATCCGGGAGATCGAGCGGGAGGGCATCGACCTGGTCAGCGAGTGGTGAGTAGGCTCACCCGCGTGGAGGCCGAGGACGCCGTGGACGCGCCGCAGGCAGGAGCCCCGTCGCGGTCCGCCGGGCGGGACCCGGCGTCGGGCAGCGCTCGGGGCAGTGGCGCGGGCAGGACGTCGCCGCTACGGTACGGCGCCGGCATGTTCGGCACCTCGCTGCCGATCAACCTGGTCAAGGGCTCGATGCTCTACGTGTACGTGGAGCTGCTCGGCCTGGACGCCGTCGTCTACGCGACCGTGTACGCGATCTACGGGGTGCTGGACGCGCTGGACAACCCCGTGTTCGGCTACCTGTCGGACCGGACGCGCTCGCGCTGGGGGCGGCGTCGGCCGTACCTGGTGGTGGGCGCTCTGGTCCTGACGGCCACGACGATCGCGCTGTTCTCCGTGCCGGGCGCCGTGGCGGAGTCGGCGGTGGGGCTGGCTGTGTGGTTCGCCGTGTTCGCGATCACCACCGAGATGGCCGACTCCCTGATCAACGCCAGCTACGGCGCGCTCCTGCCGGAGCTGTTCACCGACGAGCGGCGCAGAGCCACGGCCAACGCGGTGCGGCAGGGTGCGCAGCTCGTCGCGCTGGTGATCGCGCTGGCGCTGACGCCGGTGCTGGCACGGAACGTGCTGGGCACCGAGGGCTCCGCCGTCGGGTACGGGCGGCTCGCGGTGATCTTCGGCGTGGTCGCGGCCGCGGTGATCCTGTGGACGGCGTTCGGCGTGCGGGAGGACCCGGCGCTCGACGCCGAGCCCAAGCCGCAGTTCTTCCGGTCGGTGGGGCAGATCCTGTCGACGTCGCACTTCTGGACGGTGGGGCTGGTCAACGCCTGCTACGGCGCGGCGATGGCCCTGGTGCTGGGCGGGCTGCAGCTGTACGTGGAGCACACGCTGGGTGGCTCGGCGCTGGACGCCAGCATCCTGCAGCTCGTCGTGATCGCCGTGTCGATCGGGATGCTGAGCATGTGGGCCGCCGTCGTTCGCCGCAGGGGCGCGGCCTGGACGTGGCGGCTCGCGCTGCCGGTCGCCGCCGTCGGGTTCGTGCCGCTGTACTTCGCGACGGACCTGCTCACGGGGATCCTCGCCGGGCTCGCGGTCGCCGTCGGGTACTCGGGCGTGCTGGCGACGAACGACCTGGTGATCGCCCGCGTCCTCGACGCCGACGCCGCCCGCCACGGCACCCACCGCAGCGGCCTGTTCCTGGCCGCGTTCGGCGTGCTGGGCCGGCTCAACGGCCTGATCACGGCGGCGGCGCTGGCGTCGCTCGCGCTGTGGTTCGGCTACCGGTCGGGCGCGGACCCCGGACCGGACCCGGGACAGGCGTTCCGCGTGTACCTGTCCGTCTACCCGTTCGCGCTGCTCGTCCTCGGCACGGTGGTGTCGCGATTCATCCGCCTGCCGGCGGCGCCGGAGGCGGTGGGTGGAGCGTCAGGCGACGCTCCCGCGAGCGGAGCAGCCGACGGCGGTGCGGCCGGCGACAGCGGTGCGGCTGGCGGCGAAGCGGGCGACGCGCCCCTCACGCGCTGATCGCGAGCAGGGTCCGGTCGGCGGCCTCCAGGCGGTAGGGGCCGTGCTCGGCCGGCGCGGGGAAGGTCACGCGGTCACCATGGACCCGCCGCCTGCGGTCGGTGCCGCCGTCCGGCAGGCCCTCGACCAGCACCGTGCCGTCGGCGTCGATCGCGACCAGGTCGTCGCCCACGCGGACCAGGACGGGCTCACCCGGCCCCGGGAACCGGCTGATCGCGGTGCGGCCGTGCCGGATGGCGTCCAGGATCGCCTCGGGCGTGCGGTCCTCGGCGGCGACCCAGGTCGTGGGCGTGCCGGGCGGGAAGCCCTGGTCGGGCGTGTGGAAGTCGCTGCCGCCCAGGAACACGGGGTGTCGGGCTGCTCCGGCGCCCAACACCCCGAATGCTCCCGACGACTGGGCGGCTGGCTCGGTGGTTGACCCGGCGCCCGCTCGATCGGCCGAGCCGCCGAAGCCCCGGAGATAGGCCCACGGTCCGGTCGCGGTCAGGTCGAGGAACCACGAGATGTGCCACAGCTCCAGAAACCCGGTGCGCAGGGGGAACTGCCAGCCGCAGTCGTCCTGGAGCGGATGGTTCACGGACAGCAGGCCGCCGCGCTCCTCGACGTCGGACAACCACTGCGCCGCCGGGCGGCGGAAGTCCACCCAGCCGATGTCGCCGAACGCATTGGCGTGGCCCGCGTGCGTGGTGACCTCCTGCCCGGGCAGGAGGCAGACGTCGTACGCGGCGCCGACCCCGGGCAGGTGCGCGTGATGGGAGACCGTGTTGTGGTCGGTCACGGCGAGAAAGTCCAGGCCCCGGCCGACGGCGGCCGCCGCGAGCTGCGCGATGCTGAGTGTCCCGTCCGAGTGCGTGGTGTGGGCGTGCAGGTCGCCCGCGAACCAGGTCAGCCCATCGGGCGCGGGCAGGTCCCGCCCCAGCCGGGTCCGGCCGCGGGTGCCGGTGCTGCCCGGAAGGCCCGACCTGGTTGCCGCTGAACCGGACGTCGCAGACAGGGCTCCGGTGCCCGACGGCGGGGCGGGCGCGGGCGGCTCGTCCTCGACCGGGCCGGCGTCGGCCCCGGTGGCGATCGTGACGGTCACGTCGATCGGTGCGGCCGGCATCCCGTGCAGGCCGAGCACCACCGCCCACCGGCCCGGGACGATCTCGCCGGGCTCGTACCCGGGCGTGGCGGTGCCCTGCCGGTCCCGCCGGTCCCGCCGGTCCCGCCGGTCCCGCCGGTCCTGCCGGTCCTGCCCGTCACGCCAGGCGGTGCCGGGACTCGCGTTCGGGGTGATCGCGAACCGCGACCGGGCACCGCCGGACCAGCCGCGCCACCGCTGGGGGTCGTAGCACCCCAGGTCGATGACGGCGGCGTCCCGGTCGTACGCGAGGGTGACCTCCAGGGCGTCGGTGCCGCGCCCCGCCGGTATCTCGAACGGCACCTCGAGGTACCGGTTCTCGATCTGGTCGTCGATCGACAGGCGCAGGCGGCGCTCCTCGCGGGTCACGCACCGAGGCTAGTCCCGGGTCCGGGCGGAGCACAGGGTCCACGCCCGGACCCGCCGAAGCCGGGATGACCCGGCCTCGCGGGCGCCTGGCATCACGACTGCCCCGTCGCATGCTGCCCCGCTGCATGCTGTTCCGCTGCAGGACTGGCTCACGGCGTTGCAGTCACGCCGTATCGCTGTCACGCCGTATCGCTGTCACGCCGTATCGCTGACCTGCGGGGATGCTGTCCCGCGGGGATGCTGATGCTGACCCGCTGACCCCGCCGTGCGCGCCACGTGCGCCGCGGTGCGCCGGCTGACGGCCTGCGATCAGGCCGCTCAGCGGCCCAGGATCTCCGTGAGGAACTCGATCGCGGCCGGGTAGGCGTCCTTCCGGTTCGCCCGCTTGGCCAGGCCGTGCCCCTCGTCGTGGTAGACCCGCAGCTCGTGACGGATGCCGCGGTCCGCGAGCGCCGCGGCGATCTGCTCCGCCTCGGAGAGCGGCACCCGCGGATCGTTGGCGCCGTGGATCACGAAGAGCGGCGCGCGGAGCTGGTCGAGGTAGGTGATGGGGGACGCGGTGACCAGGAAGTCGCGGTCGTGCTCGAGGCTGCCGTACTCGCGTTCGCGGGCGGCGCGGCGGTACTCGGAGGTGTTCTCGAGGAAGGTCACGAGGGACGACATGCCGACGATGTCGACGCCGGCGGCCCACAGGTCAGGCTGCATGGTCGTGCCGGCGAGCACCATGTAGCCGCCGTAGGAGCCGCCCCAGAGGGCGCTGCGCTCTACGTCGAGACCGAGCTCGGGCAGCCAGGCGCGGAGGGCCGCGAGGTCGGCCACGGAGTCGAGGCGCTTGTCGACGTCGTCCAGGCTGACCCAGCGTTTGCCGTAGCCGGACGAGCCGCGGACGTTCGGGACCAGCACGGTGAATCCGGCGCCGGCGAGTGCCTGGATGACGGGGGAGAACAGGCGAGTCGCCTCTCCCTCGGGTCCGCCGTGCACGAGGACCACGGAGGCGCCCACGACGATGGTGCCGGTGGCGTTCGCGGTGCCGTTGTCCCCGGTGCCCGGGCTCTGGGGGTCAGGACTCTCGGCGTCAGGACCCTTGGTGCCGGAATCCTTGGTGCCGGGAATCGCCGTGCCCTTCGGCCGGTACACGAAGCAGGGGATCTGCTCGCCGTCCGGGGTGGGGACGCGGTGCACCGTGGGCAGCGAGATCGGCAGGCCAGCGGGGATCTGGGCGCGCCCGTCGACCAGGGTGTCAGCGGTACCGGTGGCGGCGTCGACGAGGTGGATCGAGCCAGGGTCGCCGGAGGCGGTCAGGTGCACGGCGAACCGTGAGGAGTCCGGGGCCCAGATGATGGTGGGCACGCCGTCGTCGGGCAGCGTGACGTCGCAGCGGTGGGTGCCGTCGTGCTCGTGGACAGCCAGGGTGGTGACGCCGTCCTGGTGATGGCCCAGGACCATCGCGGAGCCGTCGAGGGACAGGACCACCTCAAGGTCGTGGTCGTCGGCCTCGACGAGGGTCTCCCACGCGGTGCGGTCGGCTCCGTCCGCTCCGGGAGCGCCGGCGGGGCACACCCGGACGACGGCGGCGTACTCCCGGTCGTGGTCCGACGCCATGACCAGCGCCTCGTCGGCCGCCGTGACGGCGACGGGACCGGCCGCACCGGCGAGGAGGACCTGGGTGGAGCGCGGCCGGCTGCTCAGGGTGGTGATCGCCACGGAGCTCCGGTCGTGGGAGGCGACGGCGTCGACGAGATACCCGCCGCCGTCGTACAGCGTGGTATCGGAGCCGGTCGCCAAGTCGTGCACCACGACGTCGAAGTCGACGCCGTCGCGCCGGTTGGTCAGGAACACCACGGACTCGGCGGAGACGTCGGCCAGGTCGTGCTTGTACGCGGGGTCGTGGACCAGAGGAGTCAGGTCGGCGAGCGTGGCGGGCAGACGAGCGGGCCGGCCGGCGGGCAGACCTACAGAGAGGCCTGCGGAGGAGGCTGCGGGTGGATCGGCGGGCGACGCGGTGGCCCCGACATCGGTGGCTTTGATGTCGGTGGTTTCGATGTCCAGGAGGCTGAGCTGCATCTGCTCGTCGCCGCCGGTGTCGTGCTGCACCACCACGCGGCGAGTGCCCGGCACATAGCGGCCGGAGCAACGCGAGGGCAGGGCCGTGAGCTGCGTTCGGGTGCCGTCGGGCGCGATCTCGACGAGCTGCATGCTCCCGGACTCGTCGTTCCCTGCGAGGATCCGCCCCTCCGGATCGACGTCGAAGACGGCCCAGGCCGTGAGGTCGAGCAGGGCACCGATGATCTCCGGCGCGGAGGTCAGGGGCACGGCAGGCGGGGTCTCTGCAGGTGAGGGCGCTGAGTTCGAGGGCACCGGGCTGGAGGGCACTGGGTTCGAAGGCACGGCGGGCACGGGTGCGGAAGTCACTCAGGCAACCTAGCGGCGTGACCGCTCGCAGCCGTCATCAGGCTGCCCTGTCCCGAGCCCAGGGCAACTCGATCCGGTGACCATGGCGGCTGGTGAAACCCCATCGCCCCGGCTGGTCCGGTGTCGCGCTCGGTTCCCATGCCATCGTGATCCCGGTGGTGTCGACGAGCGTGTGGTGATGCCAGCACAAGAGTGCGGAGTTCGCGACGGACGTCTCGCCGCCGTCGGCCCAGTGCCGCACCGCGTGGTGCACCTCGCACCGGCTGGGCGGTTGGTCGCAGCCGGGATAGACGCAGTGCTGGTCACGGGCGATCACGGCCTTGCGCATCTGCCCGGTCACCGTGCGCCGGGCGCGTCCGACGTCGATCGCGGTCCCGTCGGCGCCGAACACGACGCGTGTGACCTCGGCGTCGCACAGGAGCCGGCGCAGGAGGTCGCGCGGAACGACGCTTCCGGTCGTGGACGCCCCGGTGAACGTTGCGGGCTGAGAGGTGAGCGCCGTCAGGTCGCCGGGACGGAGCGCGCCGCCACCGCCAGCGGTACGGCGGAGAGATCTGGCCCGGTGACGCCGGACCCGTGCCGCGAGCCGGACGCGTCAGGAACCTGGCTCGGGCGGGCATTCGACGCGTCAGCATTCGACGATTCGGCTCCGGTCCGTCCGTCGTAGCTGTTCGTCCGCCCGCTCCGCAGCAGCTCCGTCAGGGACACGGTGACGTGGACGTGCGGACGCACCGCGGCACCCGAGCCGACACGGCCGTTGTCCAGGACGTCCCGTGCCAGGTCGGCGAGCGCCTGCGCCCGGCGCTGGGTGGGTGTGCGGTCGTCGCCGGCGGCCGGAGCGCCCGTCATCGCGTTGAGCGCCGTCGACAGCAGGTGCCCGTGCTCGTCGGTCAGGAAGCCGTTGAGGTGCCAGCCCCCGAACGTCGGCGAGACCTCGAGGTGCTCCCGTTCGGTCGACTGACGGTAGCCGCGGTCGTCCGCGTCGGGGTCCGCGACCTGGCCGAACCGCTTCAGCACCCGACGGAAGCGTGCCGGGTCGCAGGCACCGGCGAGCCCGGTCAGGTATTCCTCGCCGGTGATCACCGGGGGAGCGGTTCGGGAGTCACCGTTCGTCGCCAGGTCGACGTCTGTGGCGGCCAGATCGACCGGAGCCTTGTCGTCGACGGCGTCGTCAACCAGCTCGGCGCCAGTCTCATCCGCAGAGTCATCCGCAGAGTCATCCGCAGTGTCTTCGGCACGATCCCCGCCGTCGCCCGGCACCTCCGGGGCCTCGACGGACGATTCCGGCAGTTCCTCCGGCTCGATCGGCGCGGCCAGCGCCGCCTTGCGCGCTTCGCTCGTCGGTGCGACGTCCACCAGGGCACGGACGTGGTCGACGCCGATGCCGCCTGCGAGCGCCGCTGCGCGGGTCGTGGGCAGGTGGTCGCGCAGCACCCGGCCGGTGCGGGCCTCCCGGTTGGCGGTGGTGGTGCTGACGTTCTCCGTTCTGGCGAGCCATGCCGAGAAGGTCCGCGCACCCGTGGCCCGCCAGGGATGCCGGGCCTCGATCACGGGCAGCCAGGTCAGTCGGACCGTGTCCAGGCGGGCGCTGAGTGCACGCAGCCGCGGCGCGGCGTCCACGAGCCGGGGGACCGCGATACCACCCGTACCGGTGGACTCGCCGATGCCGGCGACCGCGTCCGGGCCCGCTGAGGCCACCAGCTCGTCGGCGAGCACGTCCAGCTCGCTCAGCACGGTTTCGAGGGCACGAGGACCGCACACCGGAGCTGGTGAGAGTGGAGGCACCGGCGTGCAGTCCATCTCCTGCCACCCCCGCCTGTTCCGTTGCTGTGTCGACCCTCCGACCTTATCGAACATGTGTTTGATCTGCTGGGCGAAGATGAAATCTGTGGACAACTCTTGGGGCGGAGGGTGCTACCCGGCCTTGGCGGCCGCTCCGAACTGGTCGACGTAGTGCGGGTTGTACATGATGCCGAGCACGTTCCCGAAGGGGTCGACGACCGCCGCGGTGACGAAGCCCCCGTCGCCGCGCGGGGTGACGGGCTGGTACTCGGTGGCGCCCAGCTCCAGGAGCCGGGTCACCGTTCCCTCCAGGTCGTCGACGTGCCAGTACATGAGCGCGCCCCCGGGCTGGTCGGGCAGCCCCGGGGGCGCGTAGGCCCGGCTGACGATCCCGAGCTCGGCCTCGTTGTCCCCGATCCGGAACTCGGCATAGGCGGGCGTGCCGTCCGGTCCGGAGCGCTGGAAGTAGGGCTCGACGCCGAGCACCTCGGTGTACCAGGCGGAGGCAGCGGCGACGTCGTCGGCCCAGTAGTTGATGGTGGAAAATCCTCGAAGGCTCATGCCGCCATCTCAGCACCGGACACTGACACTCGCCGGGAACTGCGGGTGTTCTTGGTGCTCAGGGGCGGTTTTCAACCGCACTTTCGCCCTTGTTTCACCCCGCCTGCGCCGCGACGGCGGACTCGGTCCCGGACGGGTCGCCGCGTCGGGCGGCCGCGTTCAGCGCCTCCCGCAGCCCGGCAGCGGTGCCCTCGGCCTGGGCCTGGCCGGCGATCGCAGCCGCGCGCGCCTGCTCGGCCTCCGCCGCCTGCCTGCGCGCGGACTCCAGCGCGTCCCGCGACGCGGAGAGCTCGCCCTCCAGCCGGGCCACGGAGGCCTCGGCGCCGGCGCGCGCGGCCTCGGCGTCGGCCCGGTCCCGGTTCGCCTGCGCGACGTCGACACGTGCGACCTCCAGCGCTCCGCGCACGTCCGTCAGGGACTCGCGCAGGCCCACGGCGGCACCGTCCGACTGTGCGCGCGCCGACTCCGCCTCGGACCGCGCACGTTCTGCGGCCGCAGCCCCCGCCCGCACCTCGGTGAGCTCCTCGCGCACGGCTTCCAGCGCTCGCCGCGCGGCGTCGAGCTCGCCCTGCAGCCGGGCGGCCGACGCCGCGGCGTCGGCCTGGGCCTCCTCGGCCGCGTCGCGCTCGTCCTGGACCGAGCGCGCTTGCTCGCGCGCGGTCTCCAGCAGGGCGCGGAACTGTGCGAGCTCGGCGTCGGCCTCGTCCACGCGCGCCGCCAGGGCGTCCGCCTCGCCGACGACGGCGCTCAGCGCCTCGTCCGACGCCGCTGCTGCCGCCTCGTGCTCAGCCCGCGCCGCCTCGACGGCCGCACCCCACAGGGCGTCCAGACCGCGCTCCGCCAGCGCGCTCACCGCGGCGGGCAGGTCCGGGAGCGCGCTGCGCGCGTCGTCCTCGGCGGTCTTCGCGTCACGCCACTCCCGCAGGTACTTCGTCGCCGTGGCGTTGGAGCAGCCAGCTCGCTCGCGCACGTTCGTCACGGTCAGCGCCGCACCCTCGGCCGCCAGTGCGTCCGCCGCCTGGAAGACCCGTTCCCTGTCTCGCACGTCGTTCCCCGCTCACGTCGTCGTCTCGACTGTCCGTATTTCAGACCGCCGCCGTCCCCCGTAGTAGTACGAGTAGTAGCGTAATCCTACTCCTACTTTTGCGCCACACACTGCGCACCCGCTTTCCTGAAGCGGGTGCGCAGTGGACACAGAATCGGCCAAACAACAGGGGTTAGCTGGCTCTGTCAGGGCACTACTCGGCACCCGAGGAGCAGATAGTGAGCATCGAATCCGGCGGGGGATCGGTCTCAGATCCGCGGCACCTGGGCCGACGATCCGACCGGACCGACACGCGGACGCAGGATCACTCCCCAGGAACGTCCTGAGGAACGTCCTGGAGAAACACGATCCCGTCCAGGTCGGCGAGCTGGTCCGGGTCCAGCGGCGCGTAACCGAACCACGGGGACACCCGCGCCACCGGGTCCGGGATCAGCGCGGCCAGTCCCGGGGCGTCGACGACGGACCGGTCCGCACCCAGCGCGGACAGCAGCCCTTCGATGCTGTCCGACGGCGCGTCGTCCACGCTCTGGTGCCGGATGGTGCCGACCGCCGAGGCCAGGAACCCGTACCGCTCACCCAGCCGAGCGCCCACCAGGGCGCCGGCGCCCCACCACTCCAGCCGCGGATGGTCCCACATGCGCATCGTGCTCATGCCCCGCTGCAGGTGACTGTTGTGCGCGTTGACCAGCAGAGGGCCCCGCTCGGCGAGCCCCAGCAGGTTGTCGGCCATCATCGCGTCGCGTACCGCGAGCAGCCGGGTCATGCGGGCGGGCGAGGGGTCGGCCATCCAGAAGTGGTAGCGCAGCAGCCCGGTCGCGGTGCGTCCGTACAGGCGCGCCCGGTCCCACTCCTGCGCCGTGGAGGTGGCGATGAGCTGTGGTGCGTGCGTGTCGAGGAGCATCGCCAGGTCGTCGGCGAGCAGGCGCAGCTCCCTGGCCTCGGCGGACTGACCCACGGACCGCGCCGGGTCCATCATGGCGGCGGGTTCGGTCCAGCGGGCGTCCGCACCGATCATCCGGTCGAGCACGTCCGCGGCACACGGCAGCAGATCGGAGTCAATACGTGTGGACAGGTACTCGTACAGGGCGGTGAGCGCTGCCCGGGGGCTCGCGGCCGCGTGGATCTCCAGCGGCCCGTCGAAGCCCGCGAACCGGAGCCGTCCGGCATCGGGCCGGCCCTCCGCGCCGGCGCGAACGATGTGGGCACCCGCATCGCCGGCATGCTCGCCGTCAGCACGCTCGTTCCAGGCGCGCATCCAGCGCACCAGCTCGCGGTTGGCCGGGAAGGAACCCCACTCGTGGCTGAACCCACGCGCCATGACGTCGTCGAGATCGCCCTCGCCGGTGGCGACGTAGTCGTCCACGACCTGCCCCGCGAGGCAGTCGGTCTCCAGGGCGATCGTGCGGTAGCCCTCCTGCTCGACTAGCTGCCGGAAGAGCTCGTTGCGCAGCCTCAGCAGCGCGCCCGCACCATGGGTGGGTTCGCCCAGGGCGAGGATCCGCGGCCGGCCCGGGAACAGGCGCAGGACGGCAGTGGCATCAAGGGGATGAACGGTGTGCTCGAGGTCTCTCACCATTCCCTCAACGGTATCGTTGACGTCTCGGTTGAGACCTGGGGCCGGCACCCGCCGGAACAAAGCCCAGAGGAACGCCCGGAACAGGTAGGTGGATGCGGCCCAACCCTCAAAGCGTCGATCGGCTGCGGCCCGTCGACCTGGCACGGGAGCACGGTCTGTCCACGCAGGCGGTCCGCAACTACGAGGACGCCGGCATCCTCCCGGCCGCCGTCCGCACGCCGTCCGGGTACCGGACCTACACGCCTCAGCACGCGCGCGCCCTGCGCGCGTTCCTCGCCCTGGTCCCCGGGCACGGGCACCGGACGGCGGCCGCGATCCTGCGAGCCGTGCACGACGGGGCGGCCGGCGAGGCGTTCCGCCTGATCGACGAGAGCCACGCCCAGCTCCTGGACGACCGCCGGACGCTCCGCGCCGTCGAGGACGCGCTGCGCGAGCTCGACCTCGCGAGGACGGACACCCACGCGAACCGCGGACGCGGCGCCACCACGGTCACCACCAGCACCGGTGCCAACGCAGGTGCCAACGCAGGTGCCAACCCTTCTGCCGATGCAAGGACGGCGCCGGACGCCCCGCGACCCGGCGACACCTTCATCGGTCCGCTCGCCGCCGCGCTCCGGATCCGGCCCGCGACCCTGCGCACCTGGGAACGGGCCGGCCTGGTGCGTCCACGGCGCGATCCGCAGACCGGCTACCGGGTCTACGACGAGGCCGCGCAGCGGGACGCCCGGCTGACCCACCAGCTCCGGCGCGGTGGGTACCTCCTGGAGCAGATCGTCCCGCTGGTCGGCCGGGTCCGCGCGGCCGGCGGGCTGGAGCCCCTGGAGGCGACGCTGCACGAGTGGCACGGGCGCCTGACCGACCGCGGGCGGGCGATGCTCATGGGGGCTGCCGCGCTGGACGCCTACCTCAGCGAGCCGCCCGCAGCCGCGCCGCCTGCTTGATGAGGTGCGTGCGCTCGGCCGAGCTCGCCGCCCGGTCTGCCGCGGCCGTGTAGTGGTCGATCGCCGCGGCGGCGTCGTCGGCACGCTCGTACAGGTGGGCTGCCACGGCGTCCCACCGGGACAGCCCCGGGTCGATCTCGGCCAGGGCCGCCAGGCCCGCCCGCGGGCCGTCGACCTGCCCGACGGCGACGGCCCGGTTCAGCGCGACGACCGGGCTGTCGGTGAGACGGGCCAGCTCGTCGTACCACTCGAGGATCTGCGACCAGTCCGTCTCGTCCGCGGTCGGGGCGTCGTCGTGCAGCGCCGCGATGGCGGCCTGCACCTGGTACTGCCCGAGCTGGTCCCGCCCGAGCGCGTCCTGCAGCACCTCCACCCCCTCGCTGATCATCGCGGTGTCCCACCGGGAGCGGTCCTGCTCGTCGAGCGGGACCAGCTCGCCGGAGGCGGTGTACCGGGCATGGCGGCGGGCGTGGTGCAGCAGCATGAGGGCCAGCAGGCCGGCGATCTCGGGATCTGCGCCCTCGGGACGCGCCGCCGAGGCGGCCGCGAGCTGCCGCGTCAGCCGGATCGCCTCGTCCGCGAGCGAGATCTCGCCGGTGAACCCCTCGTTGAAGATCAGGTACAGCACGTGCAGCACCGCGCGGACGTCGCCGGGCGTGTCGAACCGCTCGCCGGTGATGGTGCGCTTGGCGCGCGAGATCCGCTGCGCCATCGTGGCCTCGGGGACCAGGAACGCCCGCGCGATCTGCGCCGTCGTCAGCCCGCCGACCGCCCGGAGCGTCAGCGCGATCGCCGACGCCGGGCTCAGCGCCGGGTGACAGCAGCGGCTCAGCAGCAGCAGCGTGTCGTCCGACTGCTCGGTGGGCCCGGGCGGCGGCTCGTCGTGGACCCGCTCCTCCCGCCGTCGTCGGGCGGCCTCGGAGCGCTGGGCGTCGATCAGCTTGCGGCCGGCCACGCGCAGGAGCCAGGCCTTCGGGTCGTCCGGCGGGTCCTCGGGCCAGTGCCGGACGGCCTCGATGAGGGCCTCCTGGACGGCGTCCTCGGCCGTCGCGAAGTCTGCTCCGCGACGGACGAGGACGCCGAGGACCTGCGGCGCCAGCGTCCGCATCTGGTCGTTCACTGCGTCGTGGTCCACACCAGGCCTCTCACTCGCTGACCGTTACTTGCTGACCGTCACTCGCTGATGGTCAGGTCCTCGCCGAGGAACGGCCGCACCTCGAGCCACTCGTAGATGGGCCGGCCGTCCTTGCCGGGCGCCGCGGACAGCTCGGCCGCGGCCTCGTAGGCGCGCTCCTGGGACTCGACGTCGATGATCATCCAGCCGGCGATGAGGTCCTTGGTCTCGGCGAACGGCCCGTCCGTCACGGGCGGGCGCCCCTCGCCGTCGTACCGGACGAACGTGCCCTCCGGGGACAGTGCGCCCTCGCCGACGAACTCACCGGACTCGGTGAGCTTGTCCGCGAACCGGCGCATGTAGTCGATGTGCTCCGTGATCTCCTCGGGCGTCCACTGGTCCATCGGGACGTCGGTGCCCGGCACCCACTCGGGGCCGCCGCGCCGGTAGTGCTTGAGCAGCAGGTACTTCGCCATGGTTCTCTCCCTGGGTCCCGGGCCCCGTGGGGCCCGTCCGAACTCGGTACGGACGCGGTCTCGCGCCCTCGACCCTAGGACGGAGCCCTTCTCGCGTTCTCGACATCAGGATCGTCGATCCGCGAGAAAAAAGTTGGACCGTGTGGACGCGCAGGTCAGCCCGCCCTGCTCCTCAGCCCGCCCTGCTCCGCACGGCCCGGATCGGCGTGACCGCCGCCGGCCCACCGCCGCCGTGCGCACCCCCGTCAGCCCCCGGCACGACGGCGGCCGCCTGGAACGCGGCGCTCATCGTCTCGCCCAGGGCGTCGAGGTCGTCCTCGAACAGCCCGGCGTAGGTGGACAGCGTCAGGACCGGCGACTCGTGCCCCAGCATCCGCTGCACCGCCTTGACCGTCGCGCCGCCCGAGATGGCCAGGGACGCCGCGGTGTGGCGCAGGTCGTGCAGGGTGAGCGTGTCGAAGTCCTCGGCGCCAGGCCCCAGCGTGGTGCGCGACAACGCCGTCAGCAGCCGGGTCCGGCTCACCTTCTCGCCTCGCGTCATCGTCTCGCGCGCCCGGTCCCCGTCGGCCACCAGGGCCCACGTCGCCGGGTCGCAGATCCCGGTCGCCTCCCGGCCGGCGTCCGACTGGAGCCGGCGCACCGCGGCGACCACCCCCTCGTCGTACAGGCCGCTGGCGTGCGGTCCGGCGGCACCCGGCCCGGCGCCGCCCAGGCCCAGGGCCTCGCGCAGGGTGCGGACGGCGCGGCCGGCCGCCAGGACGGCGGGCCGGAACGCCGACCGGTCGAAGCTCTCGCGCCGCAGCGCGGTGCCCCGGGCGCCGGTGAACAGCAGGTCGCCGGGCGCGCGCCCCGCCGCCTGCTCGGCCACGGCCGGGGCCAGGGAGGACGGCAGCGGCACCTCGCGACGCGCGTGCGTCTTGGTGTCGCCGAGCAGCAGCGTGCCGTCGTCCAGGCGGGTGTACGCCTTGGTGACGTGCACCCGGCGGCGCAGCGGGTCGACGTCGGCCACCGTCAGCGCGCTGACCTCGCCCCAGCGCAGGCCCGTCAGGGCGGTGAGCAGCACGAGGGTGCGCGTCTGGGCGGAGGTGGTCGCGTCCGCGACGCGCCGGAGCTGCTCGTGGGACAGGTACCGGTGCGGCTTGGTCTTCGGGGCGCGGGGCAGGGCGGGCACCTTGCCCGACGGCGTCCGCGCGGGGTTGGTGCGCAGGCGGCGCGCGTCGACGGCGGCGTCGAGCAGGGCCACCAGGAGGCGGGCCGCGTCCCGACGGCGGGCAGGCGAGGCGGTCTGTCCCGTGGTGGGGGAGACCATGGTGGCGGCCCAGCGGGCGACGTCCTCGTGGGTGACCTGCCGCAGCGGCCGCTCGCCGAAGGCCGGGGCGACCAGCGAGCGGAAGCGTTCGCGCTCGGCCTCGATGGTGCGCGGCGCGCGGTCGACGCGCGCCTCCTGCCAGGTCGCGAACCACTCGGCGACGGTGACCCGGCCCGCGGACGGGTCGATCCATTCGGCGTGCTTGCCCGCCTCCTCCTGCCGCCGGGCCTCCGCGAGCGCCTCGCGCCGCACCGTGAAGCGGCGGGTGCTGCGCAGGCGGCCGTCGACCCGGTACCGGCCGATGTAGCCGGTGCGGCCGTCGGAGTCGGTGCGCTGCTCGGTGTACGCCACGGGGGCAGCGTAGTCGGGGCGTTCCGCCTGGTCATGGTCGCGCGGTGCGTGTCGGAGTGCGTGTCGGGGCGCGCGTGTCGGGGTGCGGCGTGTCGTGCACTGCTCACGCCGCGGAGTGCTGCGGCTCGCGCTCGTGGTCCTCGAGGTTCCGCAGGCGCCGCACGGGGCTCGCCGCGAGGATCGCGGGGCCGGCGAGCAGCACGAAGGCCGACCCGAGCAGCACGGCACGGGTCCCGGCTGTCTCGGCGACCGCGCCGGCGATCAGGCCGCCCAGGGGGATGCAGCCCCAGGACACGAAGCGCACGGTGCCCATGACGCGGGACAGGAGCTCGGGCGGGCTCGCGACCTGCCGGTAGGTACGCGTGACGACGCTGCCGGGGACCACGCTGGCCGCGAAGACGAGGTTGCCGACGGCGAAGCAGACCCAGCCCCAGCGGCCGATGCCGGCGGGGATCAGGAGCGCGCCCGCGAATCCGACGAGCCCGACGAGGAGCACGACGCGGGCGGAGCCGATCCGCCGGACGAGCCAGGGCGTGGCCCAGGCGGCGAGCAGGGCCCCGACGCCCTCGGTGGCCAGCAGCAGCCCGACGACGGCGGCGGGTGCGTCCAGCTCCCGAACCAGGTAGATCGCGAAGAGGGCGTGCTGGGCGCCGCAGACCGTGTTGACCACGCACGCCCACCAGGTGCACGGCGCCAGGACGGGGTGGGCGGTGACGAACCGCCAGCCCTCGGCGATCCGGCGGCGCAGCGGGGTCGGGTCGTCGTCGCCCGGCTGGCGGCGTTCGGGCAGGGTGCGCAGCAGCACGGCGGAGGCGACGTAGGACACGGCGTCGAGCAGGAGCGCGGGCGCGGCGCCGACGAGCTGGACGGCCAGCCCGCCCAGCGAGGGCCCGCCGAGCTCGGTCACCGCGTGCGTGCCGGACATGAGCGAGTTGCGGCTCGTGAGCTGGTCCCGCGGCACGACGGAGGTGATGAACGTCGTGCTGGCGCTGAAGAAGAGCACCTCGGCGAAGTTGAGCGTGAGCGCGACGACGAACAGCTGGGCCAGGGTCAAGTGACCGGCCCACCAGGCCAGCGGCACCGACACGATGGCGAGCGCCCGGACGAGGTCGGTGACGATCTGGGTGGTCCGCAGCGGCCAGCGCTGCACGATCGCGCCGGCGGGCAGCCCGATGACGATCCAGGCCAGGTAGGACGCCGCGGCGAGCAGTCCGGTCTCGAACGGTCCGGCGTCGAGCACGAGCACGGCGGTCAGGGGCAGGGCGATCGTCGTGACCGCCGAGCCCATGTTGCTGGTCGTCGTGGCCGCCCAGAAAGTCCAGAAGGAGCGTGCGGCGGTCGGGACCGTCGTCGTC
The DNA here is from genome assembly GCF_055598465.1 of Promicromonospora sp. NPDC110617. Taxonomy (NCBI): domain Bacteria; kingdom Bacillati; phylum Actinomycetota; class Actinomycetes; order Micrococcales; family Promicromonosporaceae; genus Promicromonospora; species Promicromonospora sp. NPDC110617. The sequence goes on along the minus strand of NZ_JBVKBM010000003.1, from coordinate 597,087 downwards.
ATGGTGTGCCTCCACGGTGAGCCGATGAGTTCGATCGGGGCGAGTGAGTTCCATTTTGAAACCCACTGGCGGTACAGTGGCAGAAGGACGGCGGCGGGCGCAACGCGGCCCGGATACCGGGACCGGGAGACGGCACCCGGGCGATGCCGTGCGAGAGGAGTGGCGTGCGGGGGGAATTCCGTACGAGAGGTACGACGTGCGAGAGGATGGGCCGCATGCGCAAGGAGGACCTGGCCGACGCCGACTGCGGGATCGCGCAGTCGCTCGGCGTCATCGGCGACTGGCAGAGCCTGCTGATCGTGCGCGAGGCCGCGGCCGGCGTCTCACGCTTCGACGCGCTCGCCCACGAGCTCGGGTTCAGCAGACGCGCACTGACCGAACGCCTCGGCCGGCTCGTGGACGACGGCGTCCTGGAGCGGGTCCCGTACTCGGCGCACCCGCCCCGGTTCGACTACCGGCTCACCCGCCGCGGCGAGGGGCTCGTACCCGTGCTCGTGGCGCTGCAGGAGTGGGGGACGCGTCACGTGATGGGCGACGGCAGCGTCTCGGGCGCCGTCGGCGACGCCGAGGCGCGGCGCGTGCACGCGCTCGTGGGAACGCAGGTACCCGACGTCACGCTCACGGCTCACGACGGCGGCACCGTAAGCCTCGCGGACCCCGACCGCTGGACCGTGCTTTTCCTCTTCCCGGGCGCCTACGCCCCCGACACGGACGGGTACCCCGCCGGCTGGAGCGACATCCCCGGCACCCGCGGCTGCACACTCGAGTGCGTCACGTACGCCGGACGGACCGCGGCGCTGGCCGACGCCGGCGCCCGCGTGCTCGGCGTGTCCACCCAGCGCCCCGACCAGCTCGCGGCCTTCGCGGCGCATGCGGGCCTGCCCTATGCGCTGGCCTCGGACCAGGACGGCCTGGCGGCGTCCGCCCTGCGCCTGCCCGTGTTCCGCGCCGCCGGGACGGACCGGCTCAAGCGGACCACGCTCCTGATCGCGCCCGACGGCACCGTGCGCCGGGTCCAGGCGCCGGTGACCGACCCGGCGGGTTCCGTGGACGACATGCTGGACGCCGTCCGCGCGGAGACCGGGCGTGCACAGACGGGGCAGCCCGGGCGCGGCTAGATCGCCCGGGCCTGCCCCGTCAGCGCGTTCCAGCCGATCCGCCCGCCGAGGACCAGCAGAACGACGCCGGTCACCCGGTCGGTCACCCGCGCGATCGCGCGCCCGGACAGCCACCGCTTCGCCAGGCCCGCCGCGTTGATCAGCAGCGCGAGCCAGATCAGCCCGAGCACGTCGTGCTCGACCGCCAGGAGCAGGCCCATCAGGAGGTGCGGCACGTCGTCGGGCAGGAACTGGGGGATCGTGGCCAGGTAGAAGACGCCGACCTTGGGGTTCAGCAGATTCGTCGTCGCGCCGAGCGCGAAGGAGCGCCAGGCCGACCGTTCGACAACCGGCAGGTCACCAGGCAGAGCACCAGGCAGAGCACCCGGGGAAGCATCCGGGAGCGCGTCGGGCAGCGCGTCGTACCGCCCGGCGCGGAAGCTGGACCACAGCATCCGGCCGCCGAGCCACGCGAGGTAGGCCGCACCCGCCAGGGTCAGCGCCCGGTAGGCCGTCCCGGAGGCGGCGAGCACCGCCGTCGCGCCGACGGCGGCCGCGACGCCCCAGGCCAGGCAGCCCGCGTTGATGCCGAGCGCCGTGGCGTAGGCGTGCCTGCGGCCGCTGACGACGGCGGTCCGCAGCACCAGCGCGCTGTCCAGGCCCGGCATGATCGTCAGCGGGATCGCGACCAGCGCGAACAACAGCATCGCCTCGGGGATCGTCACGCGCGCGAACGTACCAGTGCCCGTCCGGCGCAACCGAGCCGGTAGTTTGGAGGCATGCGCGTTCTCGTCTCCGGTGGAGCCGGCTACATCGGCTCACACACCGTCCTTGCCCTGGTTGCCGCCGGTCACGACGTCATCGTCGTCGACGACTTCTCGAACTCGAAGCCCTCGGTGCAGGGCCGCCTGGAGGCGCTCGCCGGTCGCGCGATCCCCTTCCACGGCTTCGACCTGACCGACGCCGACAAGACCGAGCGGTTGTTCGCGCACGAGCGGATCGACGCCGTGATCCACTTCGCGGGCTTCAAGGCGGTGGGGGAGTCGGTGATGAAGCCGCTGGAGTACTACCGCAACAACCTCGACTCGACGTTCGCCCTGGCCGCCTCGATGGCGAAGTACGGGGTGACCAAGCTGGTGTTCTCGTCGTCGGCCACGGTGTACGGCGAGAAGGCCCCCGTGCCGTACCGGGAGGACTACGAGCACCTGTCCTCGTCGTCGCCCTACGGGCAGACCAAGGTGATGATCGAGCGCGTCCTGTCGGACATCGCGCAGATCTCCGAGGGCTGGAAGGTCGCGCTGCTGCGCTACTTCAACCCGGTCGGCGCGCACGCGAGCGGCGACATCGGTGAGGACCCGCAGGGCATCCCGAACAACCTGATGCCGTTCATCGCGCAGGTCGCGGTGGGCCGGCGCGAGCGGCTGACCGTCTTCGGGGACGACTACCCGACGGCGGACGGCACGGCCGAGCGCGACTACCTGCACGTCACCGACCTCGCCGCCGGGCATGTCGCGGCCCTGGAGCACCTGGACGACATGGTGGAACCCGCGCGGGCGTTCAACCTCGGGACCGGAACCGGCACGTCGGTGCTGGAGCTGCTCAAGGCGTTCGAGCGTGCGGTCGGCCGTGAGCTGCCGTACGAGATCGGTCCGCGCCGCGCCGGCGACCTGCCCGCCTTCTGGGCCGACCCGACGCGCGCCAACACGGAGCTCGGCTGGTACGCGACCAAGACCATCGACGACATGTGCGCCGACACCTGGCGCTGGCAGTCTCAGAACCCCGAGGGTTTCCCGGGCAGCTGAGCCCGGCCGGCACCGCCTGACCCAGGTCCGACCCCGGCGACGTCGCCGGAGCCGGACCAGTCAGACCAGCGGGTTGCCGATCGGGGGCGTCTCCAGCCGGTCGAAGTCGAGCTGGGGCACGCCCTCGTCCGGGTCCGGGCCGAGCGGCGGCCGGGAATCAGCCCTGGAATCAGCGCGGGCGTCGGTCCGGGGAGCCGGCATCAGGATGGGCCGCAGCTCCGGTCCGAGCGCGGACCGCGAGTCCTGGCGGGAGTCCTGGCGAGAGGTGCGCTCGTTCGCCGCCGGCTCCTCGCGCACCGTCTGGCGCATCGTGCGGTCCACCGGCTCGGCGTGCGCCTCCTCGAAGGCCCGCACGATCGACCAGGGCAGGCGGATGTAGCCCTCGACGTCGAACCCGTTGGCGATGGCCCAGGCGCGCATCTGCGCCGGGGTCGCCCGGCCGCGGCCGTCGGTGGGCTTCTTCGACCCCGACTCGTCCACCAGCTTGGGGAAGTCCACCGGCGTGGCCTCGACGATCGGCTCGATCACCGAGTCCCGGGCGCAGCCGATCGTGTCGGCGACCCGCCACAGCTCCTGACGCGCCTCCAGGTGGTAGCGGTCGGCCTCGATCGCCTGGCGCACCAGCGCGTCGAAGAACGCCTTCCGGGCGGTAGCGGCGGCCTCGGGCGTCAGCCGGTACAGCGGCTCGGCCTCGGCCAGCCCCGCGGCGGTCTCCGGCGTCAGCCGCCCGTCCTGGAGGGTCTCCGCGAGGAGCGAGAGGTAACCGTTGGTCCGCACGTCGGCGACGGCGGCGATCGCGTCGGCCAGCGGCTGGCCGCCGAGCGTCGTCAGGACGCCGGGACCCCGCCGGCCGGGCCACGGCCGCGGGGCGTCGGCGGCCCGCGTGGGCCCCTCCGGCCACGGGTAGACCCACGCGCGCAGGGTGACCTGCAGCAGCTCGGGCAGGTCCGGCAGGCCGGTCGCGCTCTGCACGAACCGGGCCAGCAGCCCGGCCACGGCCCGCGCCTCGCTGAGCGGGCTGGAGTTCGGCAGACCGCCCTCGTACGGGACCCCTGCGGCGGTGCAGCAGTCCGACAGCCGGCGGTGCACCAGGCCGGGCAGGTAGTGGTAGCTCGCGTCGATGATGGTGAGCTGGGCGAGCGTGGGCAGCTCCCAGCCCAGGTGGGACAGCTCGTTGCGCAGCACCTCGACGCCGAGCCGGCCGTTGTGCGTGACGATCGCCATCTGCGACAGGCGCTCGCGCAGGGTGGCGGCGACGTCGGCCAGCGCGATCCACGCGCCGTCGGGGTGCAGGACGGCCGACCACTCGTCGACCACCCCGCCGCGCTCGTCGACGCGCACGACGGCTATCTCTCGCAGGCGCGCCCCAGCAAGCTGGATCCCGGTGATCCGGGTCGACACCGCTGCGTACGCGGGCTTGCCCACGCGTTCGTCCCTCGCCATGCGCGTCCTTTCTCGACAGCCGTGCCGCCGTTGGCGCTACGACGCGCCACAGGGTGCCATCTGCGCGAGAGTCCTGAAAGTGGAGATCGTACGAATATGTCGGATTCTGTGAAAATCACTACCAAAGATAGCGGACCGCCCCCCGATTATTAACACTTACGGTGGGTGTTTGGCCACCGTCTGGGGCAGGGCAAAAGGGGAGGTCATGATGCTGGCGAAGCTTTCGGTCATGGACTGGCGCGCCATCGCGGCGCTCGCGTTCGCTCTTCCGTACGTCGCGCTGACACTGCTGGGTGATCGGTTCGGGTGGTTGCAGCTCTCGGCTTCCGACGCTCTGACCAGCCCAATCACCATTGTGGCACTGGGTTGCCTGCTTGCCGGCGCAGGCCTCGCGCTGACCCCGGCGATCCAGGGCGGGGCCTACCCGGTGCTGAACATCCTGGTGGGCGGGGCCATGCTGGCGGGCTTCTGCTGGGCGGTGCTGGTGCTGGCCCAGGCGCGGTACGGGTGCGACCCGCTGAACGTCTTGCCCGGCTGCGGGTGATCTTTGGAAAGTTAAGGACCTAGTCGTTATCGGGAGATTTTCCCGTGCCGACAGCGGGCGCCCGGGACACAATGCGAGCGTGTTCCAACGTCCGGCCCACCACCGCGTCTCGAGCCGCGAGCTCGTCGCGCTCGGCACCGCGAGCCAGGTGCCCACCAGGACCCGAAACCACAACGGCTACGTGCTGTTCTGGGACGACGAGGTCATCCTGTTCGACCCGGGCGAGGGGTCGCAGCGCCAGATGCTGCACGCGGGGGTCTCCGCGACGGCGCTGACCCGGATCGCGATCACGCACCTGCACGGCGACCACAGCCTCGGCCTGGCCGGCGTGGTGCAGCGCATCAGCCTGGACGCGGTGCCGCAGACGATCCCGATCACGTTCCCGGCGTCCGGCCGCCGCTGGGTGGAGAACCTGTGCGACTCCACCGCGTACTACCACCAGGAGCGGCTCGCGCTGCAGGGGCTGAGCCGGGACGGCGTCGTGCCGCGCGTGCCCGGGGAGCTGCACGGACCGGCGGTGCTGCGGGCCGCGCGCCTGGACCACTCGCTGGAGGCCTACGGGTACCGGCTCGACGAGCCGGACGGCCGCCGCATGGTCCCGGAGCGCCTGGCCGCCGCGGGTATCTCGGGACCCGACGTCGGACGCCTCGCGCAGGAGGGCACGCTGCGGACCGAGCGGGGCGTGGTCCGGCTGGAGGACGTCAGCGAGCCGCGGCCCGGCCAGTCGTTCGCGTTCGTCATGGACACCCGGATGTGCGACGCCGTCGACGACCTGGCCGACGGCGTGGACCTGCTCGTCATCGAGTCGACCTACCTCGACCGGGACCGGGACCTCGCGCACGCCCACAGGCACCTCACGGCGCTGGAGGCTGCGACGGTGGCCGCGCGGTGCGGGGTCCGGAGCCTCGTGCTGACCCACTTCTCGCAGCGGTACACCGACCCGGACGAGTTCGAGAGGGAGGCCCGCACGGTGTTCGACGGCAAGCTCACGGTCGCGGCCGACCTGGACCGGGTGGCGGTGCCGCGGCGGCGGTGAGGCCCGTGCCGCTCCACCCGTTGTTCTTCACCCTGATTGTCCTTCACCCTGGTTGACCTTCACCCTGGGGGAACCACCAGTCTCCTGAGCACCGGCGACCCACGCCGGGGACGAGGATGACGACGTGGAGTACCTGAGCATCGGCGAGTTTGCCCGGACGTCCGGCCTGACGCCGAAGGCGTTGCGCCTGTACGACGAGCTCGACCTGCTCCGGCCTGACCGGGTGGACCCGCTGACCGGGTACCGCTGGTACGCGCCGGGCCAGCTCGACCGGGCCCGCCTGGTCGCGCGGCTGCGCCTGATCGGCATGCCCCTGGCCCGCATCCGCGAGGTCGCGTCGGCGCCGGCGGGCGTCGCCGCAGACCAGGTGCGGGCGTACTGGCGCCAGGTCGAGGCCGACACGGCCTCGCGCCGCGACATCGTCGCCTCCGTCGTCGAACACCTGCGCACGAAGGAGACCATCATGCAGATCTCAGGCCCCACGCTCACGGCCCGCGGCGCCTGGCGGCTCGGCCAGGGCGCACGCGCCGCCCAGCAGGACGCCCTCTATGCGGGCGGCTGCCTGTTCGTCGTCGCCGACGGGTTCGGACCGCACGACAGCCCCGTGCCCGCCGGCCTGGCCGTCGACGTGTTCGCCACGATGGACGAGCGCTGGAACGCGGCCGACGGCGACCCGGCGGCCGCGCTGGGCGCCGCGTTCGCGGAGGCGCAGCGCACGATCACCGCCGAGGCCGCCACGCTCGCCGATCCCAGGCACTTCGGCACCACCATGACCGCGGCGCTGTTGGTCGGCTCGACGCTCTTCAGCGCGCACGTCGGCGACTCACGGCTGTGGCTCGTGCGGGACGGCCGGGCCGAGCAGCTCACCCGGGACCACACCGTGGTCGCGGCGCTGATCGAGGAGGGCCGGCTCACCGAGGACGAGGCGCGATCGCACGAGGACCGCAACCTCCTGAACCGGGCGCTCGTCCCGGCCGGGACCGGCGGGCACTCCGACGAGGGGCCCGACCTGGCCACGACCGAGGTCCGTCCCGGGGACCGGCTCGTCCTGACCGGCGACGGCGTCCACGCGGTGCTGGCGGCCGACCACCTCGCGGCCCTCCTGACCCGCGAGGGCGACCCCGGCGCCGTCGGGCAGGAGCTCGCCGACGCCGTCGAGGAGGCGGGCGCGCCCGACAACTACGCGCTCGTCGTCATCGAGCTGGACGCCTGACCTGGACGCCTGACCAGGTCCCGCTGTCCACGGGCAGTTCTACCCGTTGACCTGCCCGTGGACCGCCAACCACGATGCCGCACATGAGCAACCCGGTGAACCTCCAGGTCTGGGACGGCGCCGTCAACCTCCGCGATCTCGGTGGCCTGCCGCTGGAGGACGGCGGGACCACCGTCGCGGGGCGCGTCTGGCGCTCGGGCGCTCCCGAACCCATGACACAGACCGGGTGGGCGGAGGCCGTCGACGCCGGGCTCACGACCGTCGTCGACCTGCGCAACTCCGCCGAGGTCAAGCAGGCGCACGACCTCATGCCCGACGCCGCGCGGCCCGGGGAGCTCGTCACGCGCAACACCCCGACGGAGGATCCCGGCGACCCGCACTTCCTGGAGACCTGCGGCCCCTGGCTCGACCACCCACGCTCCTACGCGCCCAACATCGCGATGTACCCGCACCTGTTCGCCGGGGTCTTCCGGGCGGTCGCCGACGCCCCCGGGCCGGTGCTGGTGCACTGCGCGGCCGGACGCGACCGCACCGGGATGGTCACGGCCCTCCTGCTCTCGCTGACCGGCGTGGAGCACGAGGCGATCGCGCAGGACTACGAGCGCGCGTTCCGCGGCACCACGCACCGCGGCGGCGGCGTGGCCTACGACGTCGAACGCGGCGCCTGGGTGCAGCACCGCGGCGAGACCTGGACGGCCCGCCAGCTCGACGAACGCGTCGGCGAGCGCCGTGCGGCCCTGCTGGAGTGGCTGGCGGACCTGGACCCGGTCGCCTACCTGCGGTACGCAGGGCTGGACGAGGCGCGCATCACGAACCTGCGGGAGCGCCTGCGGTAGCCGGGCCGGTCGTCTGCCGCCCGGCAGACGGTTCCCCGGCGGGCGGAGCAGCGGGCAGCTCCAGCGTCATGAACACGCTGTGCGGGTCCAGGGTGTAGCTCCCGAACGGCCCGCACTCGACGAACCCGTGCCGGGCGTAGAGGCGGCGGGCTGCCGCGAAGTAGTCCTGCGTACCGGTCTCCAGGCTCACGCGCTCGTACCCGCGTCGCGTCGCCTCCGCCAGGACGGCGTCGAGCAGCGCGGAGGCGACGCCGCGGCCGCGGGCGTGGCCGGCGGTGCGCATGGACTTGATCTCGCCCTCCCGCTCGCCGAACGCACTGAGCGCCCCGCAGCCCAGCAGGGTGCCGTCGTCGTCCCGGGCGGTCCAGAAGGTGATCGTCGGGGCGAGCAGCGCCGTGTGGTCCAGGGCGTGCACGCTCTCGGCCGGCGAGGTGGCGAACATGTCGGTGAGGTGCTCGTCGAGCAGGAGCAGCACGTCGTCGCGCGCGGGGGAGTCGGGGGAGACGTTCACGCCCCTATCCTGCACGCCCCCTCTCCTGCACACCCCCCGCTGTCCTGCCCGGCGCTCGCGGGCGCCGTCCGCATGCCGGGCTCGTGTGGCGCACGTCACGTCGCGGGGGTAGGAATCTCCAGGTGCGCGCACGCCCGTGCGCCTGTGCCGGCCGACGTGGGCCGGAGGACCGAGGAGAACAACGATGTCGCTGCCCAGCCCGAGCTACACGATCACCCTGCGCGTGGAGGTGGCCGCGTCGCAGCGCGCCACGAGCACGGTGGTAGCGGCGGTAGCCGACGCCGGGGCGGCGGTCATGGGCGTCGACATCGCGCACTCGACGTCGCACGGCCTGGTCGTGGACGTCACGTGCGACACGATCGACGCCGAGCACGGTGAGCGGGTCGTGGCGGCCGTCAACGCCGTCGAGGGCGCGGAGGTGCTCAAGTCGAGCGACTCGACGTTCCTGATGCACCTGGGCGGCAAGATCGAGGTGACCAACAAGGTGCCGCTCAAGACGCGCCGGGACCTGTCGCGCGCGTACACGCCGGGGGTGGCGCGGGTGTGCCTGGCGATCGCGGACAAGCCCGAGGACGCGCGCCGGCTGACGATCAAGCGCAACACGGTCGCCGTGGTCACGGACGGCACGGCGGTGCTGGGCCTGGGCGACATCGGCCCGGCCGCGGCGCTGCCCGTCATGGAGGGCAAGGCGGCGCTGTTCAAGGAGTTCGGCGGGGTGGACGCCTGGCCGGTGTGCCTGGACACGACCGACACGGACGAGATCGTGCGGATCGTCAAGGCGATCGCGCCGGTCTACGGGGGCGTGAACCTGGAGGACATCGCCGCGCCGCGCTGCTTCGAGATCGAGGCCCGGCTGCGCGAGGAGCTGGACATCCCGGTGTTCCACGACGACCAGCACGGTACGGCGATCGTGGTGCTGGCGGCGCTGGTCAACGCGCTGAAGGTGGTGGGCAAGGACCTGGCGGACGTGCGGATCGTGGTGTCCGGCGTCGGCGCGGCGGGCAACGCAATCATCCGGCTGCTCAAGGCGCAGGGCGCGCGGCACATCGTGGCGTTCGGCCGGGACGGGGCGCTGCACCCGGGTGTGGTCACGGACGACCCGCACCGGCGCTGGCTCGTGGACAACACCAACGTCGACGGCTTCTCCGGCACGCTGCAGGAGGGCCTCAAGGGCGCCGACGTGTTCGTCGGGGTCTCGGCGGGCGGGATCCTGTCGGGTGCGGACATCGCGCAGATGGCGGAGGACGCGATCGTGTTCGCGCTGGCCAACCCGACGCCGGAGGTGGACCCGTTGGAGGCGGCCGAGTCCGCAGCGGTGGTGGCCACGGGGCGCAGCGACTACCCCAACCAGATCAACAACGTGCTGGCCTTCCCGGGCCTGTTCCGGGGGCTGCTGGACACGGGCGCCACGGACATCACCACGGAGCTGCTGCGCGTGGCGGCCGTGGCGATCGCCGAGGTGGTCGCGCCGGACGAGCTGAACAGCGCGTACATCATCCCGGGCGTGTTCGACCACCGGGTCGCGGAGGCCGTGGCGGACGCGGTGCGCAAGCAGGCCTGAGCTTCTCGGACACGACAGCTTCGCGGACACGACGGAGGCCCGACCGGACGGCGGTGCGCCGCCCGGACGGGCCTCTGTGCCGGGCGCCCCCAGCGGGGACGGTCAGCCGCCGATGCTGCCGATCGTCGAGTTCACGATGCCGCTGACGACGGCAGCGGTGCCCAGGACGAGGACGAGCAGCGCGCCGGTGGAAGCCACCAGAGGGATCCACCAGCGCACGGTCTCCGGCTGGGTACGACCGTAGAAGTGGTCGGGCTGCGCGGAGGTGGTGCGGTCGAGGAAGGCGTCGTTGTTGCTCACACTGGTAAAGACGTTCGACGGGCACGAAACGATGCCCGTGTGCCGATAACGGTTCGGGAACGGTCGTACCGTCCCGGGACGGGACGAGCACCCCGGGGGAGTTGAGGTCAGCGTGAAGAACATCGGGTTCCTGTCCTTCGGTCACTGGACACCGCATCCGCAGTCGGGCACCCGCTCGGCGTCGGACGCGCTGCTGCAGTCGATCGACCTGGCCGTGGCCGCCGAGGAGCTGGGCGCCGACGGCGCCTACTTCCGGGTGCACCACTTCGCGCGGCAGCTCGCCTCACCGTTCCCGCTGCTGGCGGCGATCGGGGCGCGCACCAGCCGCATCGAGATCGGCACGGGCGTGATCGACATGCGCTACGAGAACCCCCTGTACATGGCGGAGGACGCCGGTTCGGCGGACCTGATCTCCGGCGGCCGGCTCCAGCTCGGCATCAGCCGCGGGTCACCCGAGCAGGTCATCGAGGGCTACCGGCACTTCGGGTACGAGCCCGCGGCGAAGGACGCCGGCGGCGCGGACCTGGCCCGCGAGCACACGGCCCGGTTCCTGGAGCTGCTCGACGGCGAGGGCTTCGCCGAGCCGAACCCGCGCCCCATGTTCCCCAACCCGCCGGGCCTGCTGCGCGTCGAGCCGCACTCCGACGGGCTGCGGCGGCGCATCTGGTGGGGTGCGGGCTCCCGCGCGACAGCCGAGTGGACGGCGGCGCAGGGCATGAACCTCATGTCGTCCACGCTGCTGACCGAGGACACCGGTGTGCCGTTCCACCGGCTGCAGGCCGAGCAGATCCAGCGGTTCCGTGACGCCTGGGCCGAGGCGGGCCACGAGCACGAGCCGCGGGTGTCCGTCAGCCGCAGCATCTTCCCGATCACCGACCAGCGCGACCGTCAGTACTTCGGCATGGAGGTCTACAGCGAGGACCAGGTGGGCCACCTCGACACCGGGCCGGCCCGGTTCGGCAAGACGTACGCCGGCGAGCCCGACGCGCTGGTCGAGGACCTGCGCGAGGACGAGGCGGTCGCGGCCGCCGACACGCTGCTGCTGACCGTGCCCAACCAGCTCGGCGTCGACTACAACGCGCACGTCATCGAGAACATCGTCAAGCACGTGGCGCCGGCGCTCGGCTGGCGGTGACCGCACCGTCGTCGGCCCGGCCGGGCGGGTGGTGATCTCACCCGCCCACCGGCTGTCGGGCCGACGACGGCGGTGGGACGCTGCGAACATGACCATCATCAGGACGCCCGAGCCCGCCGAGGCCACCGGCGCCTGGGCCGAGGGGTACGCCGGAGACCTCCGCGAGCTCGGCTACGTGCCCAGCCACACCCGGGTCATGGCCGTCAACCCCCAGGCGCAGCGCGCGTTCGAGGACCTGACCGGCGCGATCGTGCCCAGCATCGGCCTACGCCTGTACGAGCTCGTCACCCTCGCCGCCGCGGGCGCCCTGCGGTCCCAGGCCTGCCGCCTGGCCCACGGGCGCAAGTCCCGCACCGTGTTCGACGACGCCCAGCTCGAACGCATCGCCCTCGACTACCACGCCGCCGGGCTCAGCGAGCTCGAGGTCACCGCCATGGAGCTCGCCGAGCGCATCAGCCACGACTCGACCGCGCTGACCGAGCAGGACACGCAGCGGCTGCGTGACCTCGGGCTCACCGACCGGCAGATCGTCGACGTCGTGCTCGCCGCGGCCGCCCGGAACTACTTCAGCCGTGCGCTGCACGCCCTCGCCGTGCCGCCCGACGTCCCGCCCGACCTGCCGGACAGCCTCCGGGAGGCGCTGCTGACGGGCATGTGAACGCCGGGGCCACCAGCAGCTCCCGGCCGGCCTACCCAGCCTGCCCAACCTGCTGGGCCCGGCCGGCTACGCCGCGCAGGGGTTGGCGGCCGCGGCGCCGGCCGGCGCCGGCTCCGGGCGGTTCGCGGCCACCACGACCGAACGCCGCCGCACCAGGTCACGCACCTGCCCGAACGCGTCGCACCGCTCCATCAGGTGCACCGCCGACCACGGGCCGCGCGGGCCGCCGGCCGCCGCCGCGAGCAGCGAACGCTGCGCCGTCCACCGCTCCCAGTGCCGCACGAACTCGTCCGGCTGCACCACACGGCCCCGGTCCAGCTGCCCGTCCAGCGCCTCTGCCAGCGACACGTCCACCGCCACCAGCACCGGGTCCCACCCGCACCACCGCGCCAGCAGGCCCAGGAGCTCCCGACGGCGCTCGCGGGTGGCGGTGTCGTGCACCAGCAGGGGCCGGCCGGAGCGCGGCCCGGCCAGCAGGTTCAGCACGGTCGCGACGGCGTGCAGGGTGTGCGCCACCCAGCGGTAGGCGCCGTACGGCACCCAGGACGGCAGGCGGGCGGCGATCCGGCGCCGGTAGCGGTCGGGGTCGAGCACCACCGCGCGCGGGACGTCCGCGGCGACGTTGGCCAGCAGGGTGCTCTTCCCGGCGCCCGGGACGCCGCCCACGACGATCAGCAGCGGGCCGGCAGGACTGGAGGAGTCGGGGAAGTCAGGGGAGTCGGGAACAGGACGCAGGAGTGGGGCGGGTGTTGTCACGTGGTCCTCCATACGTAGGGGGCCGGGTGAGCAGCATCGCGCGAGCCGATCCAGGATCACCGGGAGCGCCCTGAGAGGGCGCTGGACCGGGTTCGCGGACCGGGATGTCGAGCCAGGGAGATACGAGTGCGCCGACGCACGTCAAGGGTTGGGGAGAGCCCTGGGCCACCGACATCGGACAGTTGCTCATTGCTGCTTCCGTAACGTGCGACGAGGCCCGATTTGTTCCCGATCGGGTGCCCCGACCTGCGTCGTTCCTACGGAGCTGGTGTGGTGTTCCTGCGTTCACGGCGGCCGAGTTCACCCGGTCTCTCCCGTCCGTACAGGTGAACTCGGGGCTAACCTCGGCGGGGAGACCGCTGAGCCCCGAGGAAGGCGAGCCCGGATGCGACGACGAATCGTGGGCGCCCTGGCAGCAGCACTGATGCTGGCGGCGACACCCCTGCCCGCGCACGCCGCGCCTGGCGACCCCGCCCCCGGCTGGCCCACGCAGCACAGTGGTGGCTCCTGGTCGACAGCGGTCTCCCAGTCCGGTCGGGTGCACACCGTGGCGCACCCCGTGCCGGGCGAGGGTTCCGAGGTCATCAACCTGAGGTCGACGTACAACGGGACCTGGCCCGCCCCGACCGAGATCCCCGGGTACGGCGGCACCGTCCGCGCCGGTTCCGGCGCATACGGGATCGCCGTCTCCTACGGGCCCGACTCGTTCCTGGTGTCCCGAGAGTTCGTCGGCGGCCGGTGGACCGCGCCGGAGACAATCGGCGAGCTCGAGCGGGCCACGAGCTTCGTCACCAACACCGACGGGGATGCCGTCGTCGTCTGGCGTGCTCCCGAGGGCCTCATGGCGGGCCTCCACCCGCGGGGCGCGACCTGGACGACCCTCCCGGTCACCGGTGTGCCCGAGAACGGGTACTTCGCCGCGACCATCAACGACGCCGGCAAGGTGACGGTGGTCTGGGCCGAGGCCACCGGCACCACCACCCAGGTCGTCCGGCGCACCGTGCTCCGCCCCGGCGCCACCACCTGGACCGCGCCGCAGACCCTCGGCACCGTCTCGCCCACCGGCGGCGCGCCCCGCATCGTGACCGACGGCCAGGGGCGCGAGACGATCACCGCGGGCGACAAGCTCTGGCGGCAGCAGACCACCGCTTCCACCCCCGCCTACGCGTTCGCCGTGGGGCAGGACGCCCAGCTCGCCGCGGGCGCCACCGACACCCGCGTGGTGTGGCCCTACCGGAACGGTCGCTACCTCTCGGTCCGCACCCGCCACTTCGCGCAGACCTCCGCCGGCGAGGGCTGGGGATCCACCACCACCGTGTGGGCCAAGAGCTACGCAGCCGGCGTGCCCCTCCTGTGCCGGGAGCTCGTCAACACCGGCGTCGGTGTCGCACCCGCTGGACGCTCCTACGTCGCGTTCGGTGTCGTCGCGCGTGGCGGCTGCCCCCGGAGCACGCTGCGGCTGGTCACCCTGGACCGCACCAGCACCCCGCTCAACGACGTCGTCGTCAGTTCCTACGGCTACGGCACGGCACCCGAGGTCGCCGTCAACGCCCGCGGCCCGGTCGCCGTCAGCTTCCAGGCCGACGGCGCGGACAACGGCTGGGGCGACACCAACTACCTCCAGTTCTTCAGCCGCTGACACGCTCCGTGCGGTACCGGGTGCGGTACCGCTCCCTGAGATACCGGGCCGCGAGGTACCGGGCCCGCCGCCGAACACGGGCAACCGCGTCCGGACCGTTGTAGGCCGCGTACGCCGGCCACTGGAAGACCAGGATGGCCAGCTCCTCCAGCGCCAGCCGGCTGCGGAACCCGGCGACGTCCGTCGCGCTGCCCGCCCGTGCCCGCTGCGCCAGGTACTCCTGGACGAGGACGGCCGGGACACGAGCACCTGAGGGGGTGGCCCGGACGCTGAGCAGGGCGAGATCCGACGTCGCCCGCCCGGCGCCGGCCGCCTGCCAGTCGCAGAACACCAGAGCGCCCTGCCCGCCGTCCGTACCGTGCGCGACGGTCGCATGGTGCACGACGTTCGCGGTGTGACAGTCACCGTGGACGAACACCGCCGGCACCGCGCCCAGGTAGTCACCCAGCGCGGTCCGGCCGGCCAGCAGCGTGTCGAGCTGCGGAAGATGGGCCGACCAGAACCCGAGGACGGGGGCGAGATCCTGGACCGCGAGCGCCGACAGCAGGTCGTCCGGGCGTACCCAGTCGCCCGCCGGCAGAGCCATCTCGTGCAGCCGGGCCAGGTCACGGCCGAGCAACCGCCACCGCTCCGGCGACCAGGCAGCGACGTCACGCTGCACGCCGGCGTCGTCCAGCAGCAGCGCGACGCCCTCGTCGACGACCAGTGCGCCCAGGAGCGCAGGAGTGGACACGGGGGCGGCAGGCGCCACGGTCCGGTAGAACCGCAGCTCCCGCTCCGCCGCGGCGCGGGACCGGCCGTCGGCGGCCGCGGTGACCTTCAGGTACGCACTCCCACCACCCACCAGCTCGACACGATGGATCCCCGCACCCGAACGGGCATCGGCAGGCGATACGCCACCGGACCGGCGCACGCCGAACCTCTCCAGGGCCAGGGCAGACACGTCTCGTGGCGACCGATCTCGCGACGGCGGAGGCATCTCGTCAACGTACCTTCACCCACTGACACGCCGAACACCTCCCGCCGGACATCTCCGCCGGTCGGCCGCGCCGCGCGAGCAAGACGGCACGACATGGCAGCATCACGTGCGTGACGACCTACGCCGACGACACCGAGCACCTGCGCACCCTCGCGCTCCTGCGCCGCGTCCGCGACCGCATGGACCGCGAGTACACCCAGCCCCTGGACGTCGCGGCGCTCGCGGCCGGGGTGCACATGTCGGCCGGGCACCTGTCGCGCCAGTTCAAGGCCGCCTACGGGGAGTCGCCGTACAGCTACCTGATGACCCGGCGGATCGAGCGCGCCATGATGCTCCTGCGCCGGGGGGACCTGAGCGTGACCGAGGTCTGCTTCGCGGTGGGCTGCTCGTCGCTGGGCACCTTCAGCACGCGGTTCACCGAGCTGGTCGGGGTGCCGCCGAGCGTGTACCGCGCCGACCCGGTGCTCGCGGGCGCGCAGGTCGACACCGCGGGTCTGCCGGCGTGCATCGCCAAGCAGGTGACCCGGCCCGTGCGGAACCCCGTCAGGAATCGAGAAGCGCAACCCCCGGGTTCGGACCTAGCGTGATCGTCATGAGCACACCGACGAGCAAGAGCACGGGCCTGACGATCCACCAGACGTTCCTGCCGCACACCGACCCGGAGGCGTCCCTGGCGTTCTACCGGGACGCGCTGGGCTTCGAGGTCTTCCTCGACGTCGGGCAGGGCGCGATGCGCTGGATCACGGTCGGCCCGGCGGACCAGCCGGACACCTCGATCGTGCTGACGCCGCCGGGGGCCGACCCGGGCGTCACCGAGGACGAGCGCCGCACGGTCGCCGAGATGATGGCCAAGGGCACGTACGCCGCCGTCATCCTGGGCGCGGCCGACCTCGACGCGGCGTTCGAGCGGGTGCAGGCCAGCGGCGCGGAGGTGATGCAGGAGCCGGTCGACCAGCCGTACGGGTTCCGCGACTGCGCGTTCCGCGACCCGGCGGGCAACACCGTCCGCATCAAGCAGCTCTGAGCGACGCATGTGCGTCCCTGGGCTGGCGGCCTACCTCCGGGCGGCCGAGACCCACCTGTCCGACACCGAGCCGGCCGACACCCGACCGTCCGCGGAACCCCGGCCCGCGCTGGTGTCCGCCTCCGCAACGACTGACACGGAAGGCCGAGCATGAACACGGCGAGCACAGCCACCAGCGCCACCACCCGCACGGCAGCCGGCACGGACGCACCGCCGTCCGGGACGCACCCGGCGGACACCCACGACCTGATCCGGGTGCACGGCGCGCGGGAGAACAACCTCAAGGACGTGGACCTGGAGATCCCGAAGCGCCGCCTGACGGTGTTCACCGGGGTCTCGGGCTCGGGCAAGAGCTCGCTGGTGTTCGCGACTGTCGCCGCGGAGTCGCAGCGGATGATCAACGAGACCTACAGCGCGTTCGTGCAGGGCATGATGCCGTCGCTGTCGCGGCCCGACGTCGACCTGCTGGAGGGGCTGACGACGGCGATCGTCGTCGGGCAGGAGCGGCTGGGCGCCAACCCGCGCTCCACGCTGGGCACCGTGACCGACACCAACGCGCTGCTGCGGCTGCTGTTCAGCCGCCTGGGCACGCCGTCGGCCGGCCCGGCGGTCGCGTACTCGTTCAACGTCCCGGCCCGCACGGCCAGCGGTGTGATGACGTCGTCCACGGGCGAGAAGCAGATCGTGCGCGAGGCGACGTACCACGGCGGGATGTGCCCGCGCTGCGAGGGCCGGGGCACCGTCTCGGACATCGATCTGAGCGAGCTCGTCGACGAGGACAAGTCGCTCAACGAGGGCGCCATCACGGTGCCCGGGTACAAGGCGGGCGGCTGGTCGGTGCGGTTCTTCACCGAGTCGGGGTTCCTCGACGGTGACAAGCCGATCCGCGACTACAACGAGACCGAGCGGCACGACTTCCTGTACCGGGACGCGACCAAGCGCAAGATCGGCGGCGCCAACCTGACGTACGAGGGCCTGGTCCCGCAGGTGCGGCGCTCGATGCTCACCAAGGACCGTGACGCGTTGCAGCCGCACCTGCGCGCCTTCGTGGACCGGGCGGTCACGTTCATCACCTGCCCCGACTGCGGCGGTACCCGCCTGGCCCAGGCCGCGCTGGCGTCCAAGGTCCGGGGCGTCAACATCGCCGACGCGTGCGCCATGCAGATCGGCGACCTGGCCGAGTGGGTGCGCGGCCTGGACGAGCCGTCCGTCGCGCCGCTGCTGGCCAACCTGCAGCACCTGCTGGACAAGTTCGTCGAGATCGGGCTGGGCTACCTGTCGCTGGACCGGCCCTCGGGCACGCTGTCCGGCGGCGAGGCGCAGCGCACCAAGCTGATCAGCCACCTCGGCTCGGCGCTGACGGACATCACCTACGTGTTCGACGAGCCCACGATCGGCCTGCACCCGCACGACATCCAGCGGATGAACGACCTGCTGCTCCAGCTGCGGGACAAGGGCAACACCGTTCTGGTCGTGGAGCACAAGCCGGAGACGATCGCGATCGCCGACCACGTCGTCGACCTGGGGCCGGGCGCCGGAAGCGACGGCGGCACCGTGTGCTTCGAGGGCACGGTCGAGGGGCTGCGGTCCAGCGGCACGCTGACCGGGCGGCACCTGGCGGACCGGGCCGCCCTGAAGGAGTCCCCGCGGGCTGCCACGGGCGCCCTGGAGATCCGGGGCGCGAGCACGCACAACCTGCGCGACGTCGACGTCGACGTGCCCACGGGTGTGCTGTGCGTCGTCACGGGCGTCGCGGGCTCGGGCAAGAGCTCCCTCATCCACGGCAGCCTCGCGGGCCGCGACGGCGTCGTCGTGGTGGACCAGACCGCGATCAAGGGCTCGAGCCGTTCCAACCCCGCCACCTACACGGGGCTGCTGGACCCGGTCCGCAAGGCGTTCGCCAAGGCCAACGGCGTCAAGCCCGCGCTGTTCAGCGCCAACTCCGAGGGCGCGTGCCCCACCTGCAACGGCGCCGGCGTGGTCTACACGCAGCTCGGCTTCATGGACACCGTGGCCACCACGTGCGAGGAGTGCGAGGGCAAGCGGTTCCAGGCGGCGGTGCTGGAGTACAAGCTCGGCGGCTCGGGCGACGGCTCGGCGGACGGCTCGGGTGGTGGGGCCGGCGGCGGCAAGGACATCGCCGAGGTGCTGGCGATGTCGGTGGCCGAGGCCGAGGAGTTCTTCGGGTCGGGCCCGGCCCGGACGCCGGCGGCGCACAAGATCCTGCAGCGCCTGGCCGACGTCGGCCTGGGGTACCTGAAGATCGGGCAGCCCCTGACCACGCTGTCCGGGGGCGAGCGGCAGCGCCTCAAGCTCGCCACGTACCTGGGTGAGGACGGCGGCGTCTACGTGCTGGACGAGCCCACGGCGGGCCTGCACCTGGCCGACGTCGAGAACCTCCTGGCCCTGCTGGACCGCCTGGTCGCGTCAGGCAAGTCCGTCGTGGTCATCGAGCACCACCAGGCCGTCATGGCGCACGCCGACTGGATCATCGACCTGGGTCCCGGCGCGGGGCACGACGGCGGCCGCGTCGTCTTCGCGGGCACGCCCGCCGACCTGGTGGCCCGGACCGAGGCGGGCGAGCCGAACCTGACGGGCCAGCACCTGGCCGAGTACGTCCGCACCTCCTGACGTGTCGGACGTCCAGGTCACGCGGGTGACCTGGACGTCCGACACGTCAGCGGCCGGCGCGCACCAGGCCCGACTCGTAGGCGCAGACCACCATCTGCGTCCGGTCGCGCAGGGTGAGCTTGTTCAGGATGCGCGAGACGTGCGTCTTGACGGTCTGCTCGGCGAGGTGCAGCTCGGTCGCGATCTCGGCGTTGGACCGCCCGGCCGCCACGGCCTTCATCACGTCGAGCTCACGGTCGGTCAGCCCGCCCAGGCTGGCCGCCACCGAGGCGGGTGTGGCCGGGCGCGCGGCGTAGTCCGCGATGAGGGCCCGGGTGATCCTGGGGGACAGGAGCGCGTCGCCGGCCGCGACGGTGCGGACGGCGTGGGTGAGCTCCTCGGGCGGGGAGTCCTTGAGCAGGAACCCGCTCGCGCCCGCGCGCAGGGCGGAGAACACGTACTCGTCGGCGTCGAACGTGGTCAGCATGATCACCCTGGGCGGGGTGCCGGGCATCGCCAGGATCGTGCGGGCGGCGTCCAGGCCGTTGACCTTGGGCATGCGGATGTCCATCAGCACGACGTCGGGCTGCACCCGCCGCACGACGTCGCTGATGCCCGCGCCGTCGTCGCTCGTGCCGACCACCGTGATCCCCTCGTGCGCGTTCAGGAGGGCCTCGAACCCGGCGCGGATCATCGACTGGTCGTCGACGATCAGGACCCGGATGTCGCGCCCGGCGACGTCGGGAGGTGGTGGCATGGGGACAAACCTAACCGAGGACGGAGAACCGCCCGTCGCCCCAGGGGTGAACGCGACCCGAAAGTATGACACCGGGTCCGTCGTACGGGTGACGCGCCACGGGCGCACGACCGCATAGCCTGCGCGTGATGGATCACCCACCCGAGACGCCGCCGCGGCCGCGTTCCCTCAACCGGCTGCGCTCGCTGACCCGGCTGGATGTCAGCGCGGTCTCGATCGCCCGGCGCGAGATCGTGTGGCTGTGGTCGGTGGTCTCGTTCGCGGCCGTCACGCTGGTCGCCGTCGGCTGGCCCGTGACCGCGTCCGGCTACGGCACCCACCCCGCGGCGGCGATGGCGTTCACGCTGGTCAACTGCGCCGCCGCGATCCTGGCGGTGCGCTGGCCGTGGGCGGGGCTGGGCGCCTCGATCGTTGGGTCCGCCGCCCTGACGATCGTGACGGCGGGGGCGGCCCCCGAGTGGCCCTGGCCGTGGCCGGTCACCGTGCTGCTGGCGCACTGCCTGACGGTGTTCGTGCTGGCGCTGCGCCACTCCTGGTACTGGGCCGCGTCGCTCTGGCTGGCCGGCGCGATGCTGACCGTGCTCGCGCCCGCGGCGCTGAGCGACGGCGGGCACCCGGCCGCGTTCGCCAACGGCGTCGTGCTCGTGTCGCTCAGCGGCGGCTTCGCGCTGGTCGGCGTGATCATGCGGTTGTGGAGCCTGAGCGTGCTGCGTATGGAACAGGCCGAGCGGCTCAGTGCCGCCGAGACCGGCCGGCGCCGGGAGCTGGAGGAACGCAACCGGATCGCCCGCGAGCTGCACGACGTCGTCGCGCACAGCATGTCGGTCATCACCGTCCAGGCGTCCACGGCGCGGTACCGGCAGCCCGGCCTCGACGAGGCGGTGCAGCGCGAGTTCGAGGAGATCGCCGCCTCCTCGCGGCGCGCCCTGGGGGAGATGCGCGGGCTGCTCGGCATCCTGCGCGGCCACGACACGGCGCCCACCGCGCCGCTGCCGGGCCTGTCCGACGTCACGGGGCTGGTCGAGTCCACCCGCGCCTCCGGCGTGGCGATCACGTACAACGCCGACGCCGACGCCGACGCCGGCACCGGTACGGACGGGGACGGCGCCTCGGACACCGAGGCTGCCGCCGAGGTGCCCGAGGTCGTCGGGCTCACCGCGTTCCGGCTGGTCCAGGAGGCGCTGAGCAACGCCCTGCGGCACGCCCCGGGCTCGGCGATCGCCGTCACCATCACCGACGACGGGCACGAGCTGCGGGTCAGCGTCACCAACACGCCCCCCGACCGGGACGACGAGCCCACCCCGGGCGCCCGCCTGGGCCTGGCGGGCATCCGGGAACGGGTCGCGGCGCTCGGCGGCACGGTCACCGCCGGCCCCACGCCCGACGGCGGGTTCGAGCTCGCCGCGACCCTGCCCGTCGAGGACCCTGACCCGCTACCTGCGTAGGGGGTGAGATTGGCTCCTGCGGGGGACGCGCGGCGCACGACCCAGTTCCTAGGTTGACGCCCATGACGACCGAAGCCCCGCCCCGCCCGGCCCGCCAACGACGCACGGCCCGCAACGCGCAGACCAACGACTACTTCGAGCTCGTCGAACGCGCCAACGCCGCGGGCCTCATGGGACGTCGCGTCGGCTGGTACGTCGGCCGCACCATCGGCTTCGCGGCGGCGCTCGCGGTCGGACTCACGCTGCTGCTCACCCTGGGCGACACATGGTGGCAGCTCGCCGTCGCGGCCTTCTTCGGCATCGTGTTCACCCAGGGCGCCTTCCTCGCCCACGACGGCGGCCACCAGCAGATCTTCGCCACCGGCAAGCACAACGAGTGGTTCTCCCGCATCATCGGCAACCTCGGCGTCGGCCTGAGCATCGGCTGGTGGAACCGCAAGCACAACAAGCACCACGGCAACCCCAACGTGATCGGCAAGGACGGCGACATCGCCACAGGGGCGCTCGTGTTCGTCCCGGGGGAGGAGGCCGGGCGCACCGGGTTCCTCGGCTGGGTCACCCGGCGGCAGGGCTGGCTGTTCTTCCCGATGCTGGCGCTGTTCGGCCCCGTGCTGCACGCGAACTCGGTCCAGACCCTCGCCACGACCCCGGCGATCAAGCACCGCGCGGCGGAGAGCGTGCTCCTGGGCATCCGGCTCATCGGCTTCCCGACCCTCGTCTTCCTCACCCTCGGCCCGGTGCTCGGCCTGGCGTTCATGCTGGTCCAGCTCGCCACCTTCGGCGTCTACATGGGCGCCACCTTCGCCCCCAACCACAAGGGCATGCCGCTGCTCCCCAAGGACACCAGCATCGACTTCCTGCGCCGCCAGGTCCTCACCTCGCGCAACATCCGCGGCGGACGGTTCGTCGCGTGGGCCATGGGCGGCCTGAACTACCAGGTCGAGCACCACGTCTTCCCGCGGATGCCCAGCGTCAACCTCCGCCAGGTCCGCCCCATCGTGCAGGAGTTCTGCGCCGAGCGCGGCATCCCCTACACCGAGACCGGGCTGTTCGAGTCCTACGGGATCATCGTCGAGTACCTCAACCGCGTCGGCCTGGGCCACGCCGACCCGATGGACTGCCCGATCGTCGCGCAGTACCGGTAACCCACCGGGCAGCCACCCTGGGGGCAGGACCCGGGGGTAGGACCGGGGGAGGCAGGACGGGCCGGCTCAGGCGCTCGCGCGGACGACGACGTCCAGCGACGCCGGGGCCCGGCCCGTCAGCCGCCGCACCTCGTGCGACACCCGGCTCCACCGGTCCTCACGGACCGAGGCGAACATGCTGCAGTACGCGTACGTCCACCACGGGTCCTCGCCGGCCCTGGCCAGCTCCTCCGCCAGGGCCGGCGGCGGCACGTCCGTGTACCGCACCGGCCGCCCCGCGACCCCGCTCAGCACCTCGGCCACGGCCCCGAGGGTCGACGACACCGGCCCCGTCAGGTCGTGGTGCCGCCCGCTCGGCGGCAGCAGCGCCAGCGCGGCCAGGCACCGGCCGACGTCCGACCGGGAGACCAGCGACACCCGACCCTCCCCGGCAGGGACCCGCAGCTCACCCGAACGCAGCGCCGGACGCAGGAACGCCGCGAAGAACTCCGTGAACAACGACGCCCGAGCGAACGAGAACGGCAGCCCGCTGCCCTCCAGCAGCCGCTCCGTCCACCCGTTGGTGAACGCATAGCAGAACGGCGACGACAGATCGGCATCCACCCCGCTCAGGTACACCACGTGCCCCACCCCGGCATCGACCGCGGCCCGCACCACGTTCTGGTGCTGCACCAGCATCCGTGCGGCCTCACCGTCCCCGGACACGAACACCAGCACATCGACACCGCCCAGCGCCGCCACCAGCGACCCCGGCTCGTCGTAGTCCGCACGCACCGCGGTCACCACGCCCGACCGCCGCACCCGCTCGCTCAACCTCGCCGGCACCGCCTCCGGACGACGCGCGAGCGCCACGACCTCGTGCCCGGCGCTCGCGGCCAGGAGGTTGACGACCTGACTGCCCAGCGTGCCGGTCGAGCCGGTGACCGCGATCCTCACGCAGGTCAGGGTACGGGAGCGGCGGCGCCGGCCCGGCGCGACGGTCGGCGCCGCTCCGGGGGAAGGAGGCAGAGGGCTACGCGATCCCGTCGAGCACTGCGAGCTCGTCCGCGCTCAGCCGCAGGGCGCTCGCGGCCACGTTCTCCTCGAGGTGCGCCACGCTGCCCGTCCCGGGGATCGCCAGGACGTGCGGGCCGCGGTGCAGCGTCCAGGCCAGCCGCACCTGCGCCGGGGTGGCGCCGTGCGCCGCGGCGATCGCCTCGACCTCGGCCCGGCCGGTGTCGTCGACGCCACCCACGGGCGACGCGCCCGGGACGGCCGCACCCACGGCGAAAAACGGGACGAACGCGATGCCGCGCTCGCCGCACAGGGTGACCAGGTCGTCGTCCTCCCGGTGCGTGAGGCCGTACTGGTTCTGCACGCACACGACGGGCGCGATGGTCAGGGCCTCGGTGAGCTGCTCGGCGAGCACGTTGGAGACGCCGAGGTGCCGGACCAGGCCCGCCTCGCGCAGCTCCGCGAGCGCCCCGAAGTGCTCGGCGACCGACTCCGACGCGCGGCCCTCGCCCGCCATCCGCGTGCCCCAGCGCAGGTTGACGACGTCGAGGTGGTCGCGGCCGAGCTGCCGCAGGTTCTCCTCGACCTGGCCACGGAGCTGGTCGGGACGCGCCATGGGCTCCATCTGCCCGTCACGTGACCGGGCCGGGCCCACCTTCGTGGTGATGACCAGGTCGTCGGCGTAGGGCTGCAGGGCGGTGCTGATCAGCTCGTTGGCCGAGCGGGTGGGGGTGAAGTAGAACGCGGCGGTGTCGATGTGGTTCACGCCGAGCTCGACGGCCCGGCGCAGCACGGCGAGCGCCGAGCCGCGCTCGCGGGGCGTCTCGTCCCAGGGCATACCCATCAGCCGCATGGCGCCGAGCCCGATGCGGTTGACCGTGCGGTCGCCGAGCTGCCAGGTGCTGGGGGTGATCATGCCTGTCGTCATGTCTGTCGTCATGAAGCCAGCCTCGCGCCGCACCCGCCCGATCCCACGGTGTTGGCAGGTTGTTGCCGTCCCCGAGGCCACGCCTGGTGCCGCCCCGCGCCCACGGGCATGATCGAAGGCATGCAGACGGGCGAGATGGTCACCATCGTGCAAGGCGAGCGCGAGCTGATGGAGCGCACCGCGCACCTGATGGCCTCCGCCACCGACGTCGCCTGCGCCGCCAACGACCTCGCCACCTGGGCCAGGGCGCAGGCCTCCGGCGAGCTCGCCGAGGCGATGCGGACCCGACGTACCGGCGACGTCCGCATCCGCAAGGTCTACCGTTCCGCCCTGCTGCTGGACCCCGTCGCCGCCCAGGGACTGGCCCGCGACCGCGACCGCCACGGCGCGCAGATCCGCATCACGAGCGACGAGATCAACGAGACGATCATCCTCGACCGCCGCCTGGTCATCCTCGCCGGCGACGTCCGCGCCGGGCAGCGCAGCTACAGCGTCATCACCCAGCGCGAGACCGTCCAGGGCGTCACGTCCCTGTTCGAGGCCGCCTGGCGCTCCGCCACCGACCTGGACGTCTACGACAACCGGATCGCCGAGATCCGCCAGCTCGCACCCCAGGTCCTGGACCTGCTCGGCCAGGGGATCAAGGACGAGACCGCCGCCCGCACGCTCGGGCTCGGCGTACGCACCTACCGCCGCCGCGTCGCCGAGCTCATGGACGCCCTCGGCGCCGGATCACGCTTCCAGGCCGGGGTCCGCGCCCGGGAGCTCGGCCTCGTCTGACGCACCGGACCGCACCCCGCAGGCATGTCAGTGGCGGGTGCAAGACTCACGCACGTGACCGAACGCGCACCCGTCCCCGCCGACGCCGTCCACCGGCTCGCCACGATCCTCGAACGCCTGCCCGAGTGCCGCGAGCACGACGCCTGGACCGGCGTCGCCTGGAAGACCAGGGACGCCACCGTCGCCCACGTGTTCGGCGGCGAGGACGGCCTGGTCCGGATCACCTTCCGCGCCGACCCCGACGAGGTCGCGGCGTTCCAGCACCTCGGCCCGCAGTACTTCAAGGCCGACTGGGGCAGCAACGTCGTCGGCCTGATCCTCGACCAGCACACCGACTGGGACGAGCTGACCGAGCTGCTCACCGACTCCTACTGCATCCAGGCCCCACAGCACCTCGCCGACCAGATCGACCGACCCGAACCCACCACCCCGGACGCACCCCAGGCCCGGACGGCGCTCGCTGAGTAACCTCGGGAGATGACCCAGCGAACCACCGTCGAGACCTGGATCCGCGACTACGAACGCCTCTGGCGCACCGCCGGCACCGACGCCCTCGCCGAGCTCTTCACCCCGGACGCCACCTACCTGCCCTCACCCTGGGCACCACCCGTCGTCGGGCTCCCGGCGCTCGCGGAGTTCTGGGAGAGCCACCGCGACGGCCCGGACGAGGAGTTCACGCTGACGGCACAGGTGCTCGCCGTCGACGGGCCGACCGCCGTGGTCCGCGTGAACGTGGAGTACCTGGAGCCGGGGGACCGGTGGCGAGACCTCTGGATCGTGGAGCTCGACGACGACGGGCGGTGCAGCGCGTTCGAGGAGTGGCCGTTCGCGCCCGGCCAGGACAGCCAGGACGGCCAGTAGGGGCCGTCGGCAGGCTTGGTCCGTAGAGGCAGCCGGCAGGGTCGGTCAGTAGCCGCGGTCCCGGGCGACGGCCGATGCCGGACGGGCCCCCGCCCGGATCGCCGTCAGCGCCGCGTCGAGGCCGGCGACGACGTCAGACGGCAGGGTGAGCCCGGAGACGTGCGGCGTGATCGTGACGTCGGGCCGCCGCCACAGGGGCGACGACGCCTCCAGCGGCTCCTGCTCGACGACGTCCAGCGTGGCGTGCCGCAGCCGGCCCGTGTCGAGCGCGTCCAGCAGCGTGGTGGTGCGGACCGCGGAGCCGCGCCCGATGTTGACCAGGTGCACCCGCTCGAAGGCCCGCAACAACGCGGGCGTGACCAGCCCGTCGGTCTGCGGCGTGTGGGGGAGTGCGAGCACGAGGACGTCCGCGCGCACCCCGTCGAACACCTGTGCGGTAGGCGCGGCGCCGAACGCCTCGGCGAGGGGGAGCACGGCGTCGAAGGCGTCGTCGGGACGGCCGGTCCGGCTCAGCCCGACGACGCGGTACCCGAGAGTCGCCAGGGTCCGGGCGATCGCCGCACCCATGGCGCCGGTGCCCACCACGACGGCCTCACGACGGTCGGGCGCCGCGGGCGGGTTCGACGCGTCCCAGGTCGCCGTCGTCGACTGCGCGAGGTACCGGGCCACCTGCCAGCGCTCCGCGAGCACCCAGGTCAGCACGTACTCGGCGATCCGCTCGGGCATCGTGCCGGTGGTGCGGGTCAGGACGACGTCGTCCGGCAGAGCCGGCGCCAGGTGCTCGACGCCGGCGAAGGGGGAGTGGACCCAGGGGGCGCGGACCGCCTGGGTCGGATCCGTCGTGATCGCGAGCGTCGCATCCCCGTCGGTGACCTCCAGCCCGTGCGCGCGAGCCCATCCCGCGAGCGCGTCATGCCAGCCCGGTTCGACGTCCGCACCGAGGCGCACCGTGGGACGACGGCGGAGCGTGTCGGCGAGGTCAGGGATCGAGGGTTCCGGAACGGCCGGTGGGGCGGCGGGTCGAGAGGTCACGCGGTGATTCTGCCGCCAGGAGCGCGCCGGGGCGTCGTTATGTCAGCGAACCCTGGGAGCGCCAGGCGCGCGCCTCGTCCATGAGCTCGCCGATCAGGGGCGCCTTCCCGGATCGGTAGCGCACACGATCGCGCCGGTCCTGCGCCGCGAGCTCGGTCTTCAGCGCCGCGTAGCGGTGCGCCGCCGCGGGATGAACACGCAGGTAGTCGCGGAACAGCAGCCAGTCGCGCCAACCGGTCGAGTCGCGTTCGACGACGTGCAGGTGGTGCGTGCGATGCTCCACCGACGGGAAGCAGACCGACCACGTGCGCCGCTCGGCGTCGCGAGGTTCCGGGGCGTGCACCCAGCCGATCCTGAGCAGCGCAGGGAGCGCCGGGCCGAAGGCTTCGTGGTCGTCGACGACGGCGAGCATGTCGATGATCGGCTTGGCCGGGAGTCCAGGCACCGACGTGGAGCCGATGTGCTCGACGGGTGTGACCAGGTAGCCGGCCAGCACGCGCTCCAGGGCGAGCCGCTGGGTGTCGAAGTCATGCTGCCAGTGCGGGTCGTGAGGTTGGATGACGATGGGATCCTGACGCACGAGCACAGCGTGGCACAGTGTCGTGCCGACCCCAGGGATCGCGACAACTGCTGAGATCCGCCGCTTCCGAGATGGATCCGATAATGCACATTATGTCATTACGGCGCGAAGAGGCCCTGGGAACAGGTCCCCCAGGCACGACGGCACGACGTGCCGAACAGCGCGACGTGTCGAACGGCACGGCGTGTCGAATCGCCACCCAGCCGGGCACGGACGCGAGCCGCGGCCGCCAACCCCTGAGGCGACCCCTCAGGCTGCGGGTGTCTCACCTCATCACCTTTGAGGCCCGGCTTTCTCGCCTTTGACAGGACTCAATGCGGAGAAAGCCGGGCCTCAAAGGTGATCCGACGCCGAGTCGCGAGCGCGAGGCTCGACCCATGGCGCGGCCGCGGGTCCTCGGCTCACCCAACCTGCAGGTCTTCAGCCCCAACCTGCGGGCCTTCAGCTCACCCAGGCCGCCCCACCCCTACCCGGCACCCACCGCCCAAGAACCTTAAAGCAGTGTGTATAGCGCAACACAACCGTCTTCCACCATCAAGCAAGATCATCACGGTAGCAGAGCCGATTTTCTGCGGCGCCGCCTCGCACCGCGGGCATACGCTCCGAGACGATGAACCTCGCCGGGATACTCGCCGCCTCCACGAGCACCGCCGTCCTCGTGGAGGGCGAGAGCGACCGCGTCGCCGTCGAGGCGCTGGCCGCGCGGCTGGGCCTCCCCCTCGCCGACCTCGGTGTGCAGGTCGTCGCCATGGGCGGGATCACCAACATCGGCCACCACCTCGTCGCCGTGTCCGGTGAGCGCCCAGCTCCCGGACGGGTGACCGGTCAGTCGTCCGGTCTGCCGGGCACCAGCCTGCCCGACGCCGCCCGCACCTTCCGCGTGGGCGGCCTGTACGACGCCGCCGAGGAACGCTTCGTGATCAAGGGCCTCGACCGCGTCGGGCTCCGCCCGGAGGCCGCCACCACTCCCCTGTCCGAGCACGGCTTCTTCCGGTGCGACCGGGACCTCGAGGACGAGCTCATGCGGGCGGTCGGCACGGACGGGTTCCTGGCCCTGATCGAGGCGGAGGGCGAGCTGCGCAGCTTCGAGCGGCTGCGGGGCCAGCCCGCGCAGCGCGAGCGCACCACCACCCAGCAGCTGCACCGGTTCATCGGCTCCAAGGGGGGCCGCAAGGAACGCTACGGGCGGCGCCTCGCCGAGACGCTCCCCCTCGACCGGGTTCCGGCCCCGCTCGACGCGCTGCTGCGCTGGGCCACCTGACGTGTGCCGTCCTCACGCCCGCCGTGGGTCGAGCACCACCATCCCGGCGCGGGGCGCGGAGTCCATCGTCGGCACCAGGGCTGCCGCCTCGGCCATGCCCACGACGCGGTCGAGCAGGTCCTGGGGCCGTAGTGCGCCGGATGCGACGAGGTCGAGCATCTCCGGGTAGTCGACGGCGGCCATGCCGTGACTGCCGAGCACGTCGAGCTCCCATCCGATCACGCGGCCCATCGGTACGCGCGGGCCGCCGTCGACGGGCGGGAAGAGGCCGACCTGGACGTGGCGGCCGCGTCGGCGCAGGCTGAGGATCGCGTCGGCGCAGGTCTGCTCGCTCCCGACGGCGTCGAGCGCGACGTGCGCGCCGCCGTCGGTCAGCTGGTGGACGACGGCGGGGACGTCGAGGCCGTCGGCCAGCACGGTGCGTTCGGCGCCGGCCCGGCGGGCGGCGTCCAGGGCCCCCGGGGAGCGGTCGACGGCGATGACGTGCGCCCCGCGGGCCACGGCGATCATCACCGCACTGAGCCCGACGCCGCCCGCGCCGACGACCACCACCCACTCCCCTGCCTGGACTCGCGCGCGGCCGGCCACGGCCCGGTAGGCGGTGGCGAACCGGCAGCCGAGACTCGCGGCCGCCTCGAACGTGACGTCCTCGGGGATGGCGACGAGGTTGGCGTCGGCGGCGTGGAGCACGACGAGCTCGGCGTACGACCCCCAGTGCGTGAACCCGGGCTGGGTCTGGTCGAGGCAGACCTGGGCCTGACCGGTCCGGCACCACTCGCAGGTGCCGCAGCCGCTCACGAACGGCACGGTGACGCGGTCCCCCTCACGCCACCGGGTGACGCCGGCGCCCACCTGCGCCACGGTGCCCGCGAGCTCGTGCCCGGGCACGTGCGGCAGGGCGGGGATGTCGGGGTCGTGCCCGGCCCAGGCGTGCCAGTCGCTCAGGCACAGCCCGGTGGCGTGCACGCGGACGACGACGCCGCCGTCGGGGGCGCTCACGTCGGGGACCTCCCGGACGGAGGTGGGGCCCTGGAACTCGTCGAAGAGGATCGCTCGCACGAGCGGATTCAACCACGCGGCACCGACACCCCCGTCACTCCCCCGCGAGGAGGCGCAGCACCGGCGTGAACGCGTCGACCAGCTCCTCGGACACCACGAGGTAGGAGATGCCGAGGCGCTCGCGGCGCTCCCGGAGCTGGTCGGCCATGTCCTGGGGCGAGCCGCCGACCACGGAGACCGCTCCCGAGGCCGCGAGCGCCGTGGGGTCGATGCGGTCGGCCAGGTAGCGGGGTACGGCGTCGCCGACGGCCATGAGGTTGACGTTGAGCTCCACCGGTGTGGGCAGGGCGGTGGGTGTGGAGACGGGTGTGGGGACGGCTGTGGTTCGGGTGCGTTCGGCGTCGCGCACGTGGTCGATGAGCTTGTCTGCCGTGTTCGCGTCGGCGTCGAGCGGGATGCCGAGGGCGACGGTGTCGGCGTGCCTGCCGGCGAGGGTGAGCATGCGGGTCCCGCCGGCGCCGATCAGGAGCGGTACGTGGGGTGGCTGCGTGTCGTACGGGGTCACGGTGGCGTCGGTGGTGGTGTAGTGCTCGCCGGTGGTGGTGACGGTCTCGCCGTCGAGCAGGCGGCGGATGATGCCGACGGACTCGGCGAGGCGGGACACGCGTACCCCGGGCTTGTCGAACGTGCGGCCGAGCATGGCGTTGTCGGGTCCGGTGCCGGGGTGTCCGGCGCCGATGCCGAGCTCGAAGCGGCCGTCGGACAGGACGGCGAGGGTCATGGCGTCCTTGGCGACGAGCACGGGGTGGCGGAAGTCGTTGGCCAGGACGTAGGTGCCCAGGTGCAGGTGGGTGGTCGCGGTGGCGGCCGCGGCGAGCATGGGGAGCACGGACAGGCCGTGGGCGATGCTGTCGGGCAGCACGAGGGTGTCGAAGCCGAGGCGTTCGATGTGTCGTGCGTGGTCGAGCCAGGCGGCGCCGGTGGGTGCCGGTGAGGCGACGACGCCGAAGCGGAAGGGTGCTGTGCTGTTCACGCGGCTGTTCACAAGGCTGTTCACGGGGCTCTCCGTCCTGGGCGTATCCCTGGGTCCAGGCAACTGTGCGCGCCCGGTGGGCACAACCACATTCGTCGGTGGGCGAAGCCGCTCGTACGCAAACCTGCGTACTCGGGTGTCGCTCCGTGACGGACGCCGGGCCTGCCGGGGCGGGGCGACGGTGGGGCCATGGACATCAAGAGCAGGGACACGACACACACGACGGGGACGGCGCCCCCGGACGACCTCGTGCTGCGTACGGACGCGCTGACCAAGCGGTACGGCGGCCGGACCGCCGTCGACCGGGTCAGCATGACGGTGCGCCGGGGCGAGGTGTACGGCTTCCTGGGGCACAACGGCGCGGGCAAGACGACGACGTTGCGGATGGTGCTCGGGCTGGTGCGCCCCACCGCGGGGCGGGCCACGGTGCTCGGCCGGCCGGCGGGGCGTCCCGCGGTGACGGCGCGGGTGGGTGCCCTGGTCGAGGGTCCGGGCTTCTACCCGTACCTGTCGGGCCGGGACAACCTGCGCGTCCTGGCCCGGTACCGGCACCTGCCGCGCACCGAGGTCGACCGGGTCCTGGACCTGGTCGACCTGACCGGTCGCGGCGCAGACGCCTACAAGGGCTACTCCCTGGGCATGAAGCAGCGCCTCGGTGTGGCCGCCGCCCTGCTCGGCGACCCGGAGCTCGTCATCCTGGACGAGCCCACCAACGGCCTGGACCCCGCGGGGATGGCGGACATGCGCGCCCTGGTCGTGTCCCTGGCCCGGGGCGGGCGCACCGTCCTGCTGTCCAGCCACCTGCTGGCCGAGGTGCAGGAGATCTGCGACCGCGTCGGGATCATCGACCACGGCCGGCTGCTGCGGGAGGCACGTGTCGCCGACCTGCGCGGCGGCGTCACCATGCGGGTGCGCGCCACCCCGTACGACACGGCGCTCGCGGTGGGCACCCGCCTGGCCGGTGCGGGCGCCGTCCGCCCGCTGCCCGACGGCGCGCTGGGCGTGGACCTGCCCGCGAGCGCCGCACCTGACCTGACGCGGGCGCTGGTCGCGGCCGGGGCCGACGTGCACGAGGTGGCGCCCAGCGAACGCACGTTGGAGGAGGTCTTCTTCGAGCTGACGACGACCGGCCCCGGCACGACACCCGCCGACGCCACAGCCGGCGCCACCACCGGGAAGGAGCCCGTCGCATGACCGCCGTCCTGCACGCCGCCCGCGCCGAGCTGCTCCGGCTGAGCCGCTGGCCCGCCGTCTGGATCACCGTCGGCGCCTGGGTGGCCCTCGCCCTGACGTTCGGCTACGTCTTCGACTACGTCACCTGGGCCACCGGCACCGAGTCCTTCGCCACCGAGGGCGCGGCCGCCGCCCGTGACGCGCTCCTGGCCGGGCTCCTCCCCCAGGCGGTGCCCGACGTCCTGGTCCAGGGCATGCCCATGTTCGGCGGGGCGCTCGCGATGGTGCTCGGCGCCCTGGTCGCGGGCAACGGCTTCGGCTGGGGCACGTGGAAGACCGCGTTCACCCAGGGCCCCTCCCGCACCGCCGTCGTCGGCGGTTCCCTGACCGCCCTGACCGGCTTCGTGCTCCTGATGGTCGTGGCCACCCTGGCCCTGTTCACCGCGGTCTCGGCCGGGATCGCCCTCGCCGAGGACCAGGCGGTCGTCTGGCCCGCCGCGAGCGCCACCGCTCAGGCCGTCGGCAGCGGGCTCCTCGTGCTGGAGATGTGGGCCCTGCTGGGGTACGCCGTCGGTGTCCTGGCGCGCGGTCCGGCGCTCGCGGTGGGGCTCGGGCTGGTGTGGGCCCTGGTGGTGGAGAACCTGTTGCGCGGCGTGGGGTCGCTCCTGGACGCCGTCGAGCAGGTCACGCACTACCTGCCCGGCACGGCCGCCGGGTCCCTGGTCGGTTCGCTCACGGGGACGGGGACGGGCACGCCCGGGGTGCTCGACGTCGTCCCGGGCGGGCAGGCGGTGGTCACGGTCGTGGCGTACGTGGTGGGGCTGTGCGCCGTGGTGCTGGTGGTGCTGCGTCGCCGCGACCTCGCGTGAGGTCTCGTCGCAGGTCAGCAGCCTATTCCGGCATATCGGGAGTGTCAGTGGTCGCGCTTAGGGTGGCGGACATGGTCGCTCCTCCGCGCCTCGAGCGCATCACCGTCGACGAAGCCGCCCGCCGCTACCTGGCCGCGGTCGAGGTCGAGACGATCCGCGGTGTCCTGTCCCCCGCCACGGCGCGCAGCTACACGCGCGACGTGACGGAGTTCGGCCGCCTGACGGGCCGGGAGCGCATCCTGGACGACGTGACGGGTGCCGACGTCGACACCGTGCTGGTGCGGTACCAGTCCGCGCCGGACGCCCGGTACACCGACCCGGACCGCAAGGCCGGGCCGGGTCGCAGCACCGCGACGGTCAACCGGTTCCGGCAGTCGGTCACGCGGTTCTTCGCGTACGCGGCCCGGGAGTGCTGGGTGCAGGCCGACCCGATGCAGTGGGCGGCGCCGCCCGCGAAGGTGCGCGGCACCCTGCGCACCGCCCGCACGGCCCTGTCCGCGAGCGCGGCACGCAGCCTGCTGACCACCCCGCCGTCGGACACCCCCGCGCGCACGGACCAGGACCTCGCGCTGCGCGACCGGCTCGTGGTCGCGCTCCTGCTGGTCCTGGGGCCGCGGGTCTCGGAGCTGGCCCGCACCGACGTCGACGACGTCGCCCGGGAGCCGGAGCGCACCACGTGGCGCATCCGCGGCAAGGGCGGCAACACCCGCACGGTGACGCTGTCCCCGCCGCTGGCGCGCGCCCTGGAGGACTACCTGACGAACCTGCGGCCCGCCCTGGCCGCCAAGCGCCCGCAGGACGCCGACGCGCAGCGTGCGCTCCTGCTGTCATGGCGCGGACGGCGCATCGACACGCAGGCCATCCGCGCCCTGCTGGCCCGCGCCGTGCGCCGCATGCCCGCGCCCTACCAGCGTGAGGCCACCCCGCACGCCCTGCGGCACACCACGGCCACCCTGCTGGTGGCGGACGGGTGGGACGTGAAGGTCGTCGCCGAGCTGCTCGGGCACGCGTCGATC
This sequence comes from Promicromonospora sp. NPDC110617, assembly GCF_055598465.1. Lineage (NCBI taxonomy): Bacteria > Bacillati > Actinomycetota > Actinomycetes > Micrococcales > Promicromonosporaceae > Promicromonospora > Promicromonospora sp. NPDC110617. The sequence continues at coordinate 563,071 of NZ_JBVKBM010000003.1, read as the reverse complement.
GCCACCACCGGCGTCTACCTGGACCGTATCGAGGGCGAGCTGGCCGCCGCCATCCGCTCCCACCCCCTGGCCGCCGCGATCGAGTGACGCGCGAGACCTCGGTGCGAGGTCACCGCCCGTGGCACGATGAGAGCCCGCGAGAGGGACCAACGGCACACGGGACGAACAGTGCACGGACGAACGGTGCAGGTGAGCACACGGTGAGGACACTCGACCCGAGGACGGCCGGCACGGCGGCGGCCCGGTGAGCCGTCGGATCCTGGTCGTCGACGACGACGAGGCGATCCGCGAGGTCGTCCGCACCGGGCTGGAGGTGGTCGCCGGGTGGTCGGTGCGCCTGGCCTGCAGCGGGGAGCAGGCCATCACGCTGTGCGGTGAGGACCCGCCGGACGCCGTCCTGCTGGACGTCATGATGCCCACGATGGACGGGCCGACGACGTTCGCGCGGCTCCAGGCCGACCCCCGCACCCGCAGTGTGCCCGTGATCCTGCTGACCGCGAAGGTGCAGCCCGTGGAGCGGCGGCAGTACGAGGACCTCGGCGTCGCCGGTGTGCTCGCCAAGCCGTTCGACCCGCTCACGCTGCCCGACCAGATCGCCGGGCTCCTCGGCTGGCGCCGCTGACCTGCGGCCCCGGCACGGGTGAATTACTGTCGGGCACATGGTGTCGCAGCGCGGTGCTGCGCAGTCACGAGACAGGTTTCTGCGCTGGTGCTGGGTCTCCGGCACCGCAGTGGTGCTGCTCGTCCTGGCGCTCCTGAGCCCCCTGGACCAGACCACGCGCGAGCAGATCTCGATGACGGCGATCGCCGCCGCCGGGGTCGCTGCCGCCGTCAGCTGCGCGCACCGTGCCGCCCGGTCCACGGGCCGGCGACGACGAGCCTGGTCCCTGCTCTCCCTCGGCGGGGTCGTCGGCCTGGCCGGCAACATCTACTCGGGGCTCGTCGGCGATCCCGAGACCGGCGACGTCGCCTACATCGCGGCCCTCCTGCTCGGCGTCGTCGGCCTCTCCCACTTCCCCGCCGTCCGCCCGCGCGGCCAGGAGCTCGTACGCATGCTGCTGGACAGCGTCGTGGTCGGCGGCTCCGTGCTCTACATCGCGCTGTTCGCCGTCGCCCTGCGCGCCGACACCCCGCAGGCGGAGCCCGCACTGACCGCCTACGCCCTGCCCGTCGTCGACGCCCTGCTCGCCACCCTCGCCGTCCAGGTCATGACCCGCTCGAACGCCGCGGAACGCGTACCGCTCGTGCTCGTCGGCGGCGGGTTCGTGCTCTACGCCGTCGCCGACGTCGCGTTCGCGCTGCTGTCCGCCGCGGGCGGCTTCACCTTCGGCAGCCCCGTCGACGCCGCCTGGGCCGGCGGCTACATCGCCATCGCGCTCGCGGCCCGCCACCCCGCCGCGTCCGGCAGCCCCCTCGTCGACCGTGCCGAGCACGGCACACCCGTGCTCGGCACCGTCGTGACGTTCGGCCTGTTCCTCGCCGCGGCCCTCGTCCGCGTCGCCCAGTCCGGCAACCACACCCTCCCCACGGTCGCCAACGCGCTCTGGGTCGCCGTCCTCGTCGCGGTCGTCGCCCGCCAGATCCTCGTCGTCGTGGACAACGAGTCGCTGCGCCACGGCCTCGAACGCCGCGTCCAGGAACGCACCGCCCAGCTGCGCTCCCTCGCCAGCGAACGGGAACGCACCCTCGAGTCGGTCGCCGACGGCATCTACGGCGTCGACCCGGACGGCCACGTCACCTTCGTCAACACCGCCGCCGCCTCCACCCTCGGCGCCCCCGCGAGCGACCTCGTCGGCCGCGACGCCCACGCCACGTTCCACGCCCCCGCCGCCGACGGCACCCCGCTGCCCGCCGACGGCTGCTACATCGCCGAGGCCCTGCGCGACGGCGTCACCGTGACCGCCGAGCAGGACGTCTACCTCCGCCTCGACGGCAAGGAGGTCCCCGTCGAGGTCACCGCCAGCCCCCTGCGCGACGACGGAGTCATCCGCGGCGCCGTCGTCGTCTTCCGCGACGTCACCGAACGCCGCGAGGTCGAACGGATCAAGGACGAGTTCGTGTCCGTCGTCAGCCACGAGCTGCGCACCCCGCTGACCGCCATCCGCGGAGCGCTCTCCCTGCTGGACAGCGACGCCCTGGACGACTCGCCCGAGCAGGCCGCGCGCATGGTCCGCGTCGCCCTGACCAGCAGCGAACGCCTCGGCCGCCTCGTCGACGACATCCTGGACACCGAACGCCTCGCAGCCGGCACCACCCAGCTCGAGCTGGTCGAGCACCCCGTCGACGACCTCGTCGCCGCAGCCGTCGACCAGGTCGCCGTCCTGGCCGACGACGCCGGGATCACGCTCGAACCCACCAGCACCACCGAGATCGTCCGCGCCGACGCCGAACGCGTCGTGCAGACCCTGACCAACCTCCTCGGCAACGCCGTCCGGTTCTCCCCGCCCGGCAGCACCGTCCGCGTCACCGCCGCCCCCGTCGGCGACCTCGTGGAGATCCGCGTCGACGACGAAGGCCGCGGCATCCCGCCCGACAAGCTCGAGACCGTCTTCCGGCGCTTCGAACAGGTCGACGCCTCCGACACCCGCGAACGCGGCGGCTCCGGGCTCGGCCTGACCATCGCCCGCAGCATCGTCGAACGCCACGGCGGCCGCCTCTGGGCCGTCAGCGAGGGCGAGGGCACCGGATCCAGCTTCCGCTTCACCCTGTGGCGCGCCACCCCCCACCCGCCCCCCGAACGGTCCGACGACGCCGCCACCCGCGTCGTCGTCGTCGACGACGACCAGTACGTCGTCGACGTCCTGCGCACCGTCCTCGAGGAACGCGGGTACGACGTCATCGGCCTCACCGACGGACGCGCCGCGCTCGCCGCCGTCGAGGACGAGCACCCCGCCGCGATCGTGCTCGACCTCGCGATGCCCGGCACCAGCGGCGCCGAGGTCCTCAGCCGGCTGCGCCAGTCCGCCGCCACCTCCGACGTCCCCGTCGTCGTCCTGTCCGGCACCCGCCCCCACGACGCACTGGAGACCGCGGCGCTCGCGGACGACTGGCTCGTCAAGCCCGTCGACCCCGACCGGATCGTGGATACCGTCCGGGACGTCATCCGGCGTCAGCCCCACCACGGCCGGGTCCTGCTGGTCGAGGACCACGAGGAGCTGCGGACCGTCGTGGCAACCGTCCTGCGCAACGCCGGCCTGGTGGTGACGACCGCGAGCTCCGTGGGCGCCGCACGCGAGGCCCTGGCCCGGGGCGCCGACCCGGACCTCGTCGTCCTCGATCTCACCCTGCCCGACGGCAGCGGGCGGGAGCTCGTGGCCGACCTGCGCCGGGACGGCCGGCTGCGGCGCGTGCCGCTGGTGGTGTACACGGGCGCGGAGGTCAGCCGTTCCGACCGGGCGGGCCTCCGCCTGGGCCGCACCGTCTTCCTGACCAAGGGCCGTGCGGCACCCGACGCCGTGCTGCGCTCGGTGCTCGACCTCCTGGACGTCGCGGCGGGCCGGGCCGGCGACGCCGGCCGGCCCGGACAGAACCCCACGGTGAGGAACCCATGACGCGACCCCTTGCGCGACCCCTGACGGAATCTTCTGCGCAGCCCCTGACGATCCGGGTGAGCGCGGGCAGCGGCTCGGGGCGCACGCCTCTGGCGGCGTTCGACGCCGCCCTGGCGGCCGCGGGGGTGAGCGACTTCAACCTCGTGCGGCTCAGCTCGATCGTGCCGGCGGGCAGCCGGGTCGTGGAGGTCGAGGGTCCCGCACAGCTGCGCGGCGACCACGGCGACCTCCTGTACTGCGTGTACGCGAGGGCGCACACCTCCCTGCCGGGGCACGAGGCCTGGGCCGGGGTCGCGTGGTCGCGGCGCGACGACGGCACCGGTGCGGGCCTGTTCGTCGAGCACGAGGGCCCCTCCCACGAGCAGGTCCTGGCCGACCTCACGCACAGCCTCGAGGACCTGTCGGCGACGCGGGGCGGCCGGTACCGGGCCGAGGGCCACCGCGTCACGGGCATCACCTGCGTCACGCTGCCCGTGTGCGCCGTCGTCGTCGCGACCTTCCGGCGCACCGGGTGGCAGGAACCCGCTGGGCAGGAGACCGGCGTGGCAGGAGAGCGCCGGTGAGCGCCGACGTCGCGTTCGAACGGGTCGTGGACGGCGACGACGCCGAACGGTTCTGGGCCCTCTACCTCGACGCCTTCGAACCGCTGCGCACCCGGGCCGCCGCCCGCCACGTGCTGTACCGGGAGGAGTTCGACGCGGAGATGGCCGACCCCCGCGTCACCAAGCTCCTCGTGCGCGACGACCAGGGGGACGCCGTCGGGCTGACGACGCTCGCGACGGACCTCGCCGCCGTCCCGTGGGTCAGCCCCGAGTTCTTCGCCGCCCGCTACCCGGAGCACGCCGCGCGCGGGGCGCTGTGGTACATCGGGTTCACGCTCGCGCACCCCGGCCGGCGCGCCACCCGCACGTTCATGGACATGATCGACGCCCTCGTCGGGCACCTCGCCGAGCACCGGGTCGTGTGCGCCTACGACGTGTCGCGGTTCAACGACGACTCGCTGCGGTTCGCCGACAACCTGCGCCGCCACCTGGAGCGCACGCAGGACGTCACCGTCGAGACCGTGGACCGCCAGTCGTACTACGCGACGACGTTCCACTGACCCGCACCGCGACCGTGCGGGGGCGCCCCGTTCGATATCCCAGGTCCGAGCACGTGAGACCGGGTACCGTGAGCGGGTGGCCTCACGTAAGATCCCCGGCAACTTTCCGAAGCTCACGCTGGACATCCCGTCCGACTTCCTGCAGCGTGCCCGCTCGCTCGCGACCCGCGCGGCGATCGTCGCGGCCGCCGTCCCCGTCGGTGCAGCCCTCGCGCTGACCGTCACCGACATGGTCCGCCGCCGCATCCACCCGCTCACGGCGAAGTTCCCCACGGAGAAGCCGCTCACCGAGAACATCGACGAGACGGCCACCACGGTCTACACCTACGGGGCCGACCTGTACGAGGCGATGCTCGACGCCGTCCGCGGAGCCCGCAAGTCCGTGATGCTGGAGTCGTACATCTGGAAGAACGACGAGGTGGGGCAGCAGTTCAAGCAGGAGCTGATCGACGCCGCCGCCCGCGGCGTCGACGTCTACGTCATCGTCGACGGCTTCGCCAACCTCGTGGTGCCCTACTCGTTCTTCCGCTTCCCGCCCAGCGTGCACATGCTGCGCTTCCCCGCGCTGCGCCCCGGCATGGCCTACCTCAACGTCCGCAAGTCCGGGCGGGACCACCGCAAGATCCTCGTGGTCGACGACGAGATCGGGTTCGTCGGCGGCTACAACATCGGCTCCCTGTACGCCACGCAGTGGCGCGACACCCACGTACGGCTGGAGGGCCCGTCGGTGTGGGAGCTGCGCAACGCGTTCGTCGACTTCTGGAACCGGCACCGCAAGCCGCGCCACCCCATCCTGGCCGACGTCGGCTCCGGGACCTGGCTGCCACACCTGAAGGCCGCCCGCAACGCGCCGTCCGAGCTCGTGTTCCCGATCCGCGGCATCTACCTCGACGCGATCGACCGCGCCACGCACCACGTCTACATCACCCAGGCCTACTTCATCCCGGACCACGACATCCACGCCGCGCTCCTCGCGGCGGCCGCCCGCGGCGTCGACGTCCGCGTCCTGGTGCCCCACCGCTCCAACCACGTCGTGGCCGACTGGCTCGCCCGCGGCCAGTACGCCTCCCTGCTGCGCGGCGGCGTACGGATCTTCCTGTACCAGGGCGCCATGGTCCACGCCAAGACCGCCACCATCGACGCCCGCTGGACCACCATCGGCACCGCCAACATCGACCGCCTCAGCCTCACCGGCAACTACGAGGTCAACCTCGAGATCGTCGACCCCGGCCTGGCCTCCCGCATGGAGGACGTCTTCGCGATGGACCTGTCCAACGCGCAGGAGCTGACCCTCGCCCAGTGGGAGGAACGCGGCGCACTGGCCAAGATCGGCGAGTACCTGCTCATCCCGCTGCGGCCCCTGCTGTAACGCCCTGCTGTGACGTTGTAACCCACCGCGACACCCGCCAGCCCTCGCCCGGAACGCGTGGCACCGATAGCGCGCTCCCGACGTGCACGGGGCGGGTGGTGGCAGCGCCTGGCCGCACACCGCGCCCGCTGGCTGACGACGCACCCCCGTATCGCCCGCACCTGGGCAGTGACCCGCACCGTCGTCCTGGCCCTGTCCCTGGTGTGGCTCGCCGGACTGTGGCTGTTCCTGCCCGAGCTGCGCCTGGGCCTGCGCGCCTACCTCGGCTGCCTCTGGGTCGTCGTCGCCTGGTTCGCCCTGGCCCGCACCAAGACCCTGACCTGGACCGGATACCTGGGCTTCTTCACCGCCTGCGTACCCTGGTCCGTCGGTATCGGCGTCCTGACCACCACGCTCGCCACCCAGGCCGGCCCGCACGACGCGCTCGGGGTGTCCGAGGCCGGCGCCGAGATCGCCGTCGCGGGCATCGTCGAAGAGGTCGGCAAGCTCGTCCCCGTCGTCGTCCTGACCCTGCTCGCGCCACGCCGCGCCGCCCGGCTCACCACCATCGACTGGCTCCTGCTCGGCCTCGCGTCCGGCACCGCGTTCCTCGCCGTCGAGGAAGGCCTGCGCCGCACCGCGCTCGCCACCGGCAACGCCGGCCTCGGCGGCTTCCTCACGTCACCCACCGACGTCGTCCTCCCGCCCGGCTACGTCACCTTCGGCCTCGTCCCGGTCCCCACCCCGATGAGCGCCGACGGCGCCCTCCTGGCACCCACGACCGCCGCCGAGTTCGGCGGCCACGCCCTGATCACCGCCCTCATCACCGCGCTGTTCGGGCTGGCCCTCGCGGCCTGGCAGGCCCGACGCCGCCTCACCGGGCTCGCCCTGGCCGTCCTGCCGGTCGCGGCCCTCTGGTCAGCGATCGCCGACCACGCGATGTACAACGCGGGCCTGGACCTGTTCAGCGCCCTGCCCGGCGACGACGGCACCCCCGCCTGGCTCGACCCCGACACCACGACCATCCCCTGGTGGCTCCGCGTACCCTGGTCCCTCCTGGGCCACGGACACGGCCGGGTCGCGGTCTTCCTCACCCTGGTCGTGGTGTGCCTCCTGGTGGACGCCGCCCGACTGGCCACCCGCTCCGCCGCCAACCTCACCGAACGTCCCGCGCCGGGCTGGGTCACCCAGCCCGCGCCGACGGCGCCCACGGCCGTCCAGGCGGTGCTCGGCGCCGTCACGGCACTGGTCTGGATCGTGGTGCGCGACGTCGGACAGGCGCTCGCGGGCTTCGCGCGGCAGCCTGCGCAGGGCCCCGTCCAGTCCTCAGTCGGTGTGCCGGGTGCGTCGGGCGCGCCGGGCGTGCTGCGCGCAGCGGAGCCACGCCGGGACGCGGCCGCCCGGGGCGCGGCGCTCGTCTCCGGTCAACGAGCTCTGCGTGAGCTGGCCTTCGAGCACGCCGCCACGCGGATCCATCCCTGGGCGCGCCGCCTTGCCGCCGTCGCGGTCCTGGCCGGACTGGGCTGGCTGGTGTTCGCCGCCGCGCCCGCAGCCGCCGGCGAGATCGGGACCACGACCAACGACGTCTTCGACCTCGGCCCCGGCCTCGAAGACCTCCCGACCCTCCCGTCGGGCCCGCCTGCCAACCTGCCGACAGAGCCACCTGTCGGTCTACCAACTGATCTGCCCACGGGCCTGCCCAGCGACCTCCCGACGTTCGACCCGGAGGACTTCCCGTCCCTGGACCCGGACTTCGAGTTCCCCAGTCTCGACAACCACACCGGAGCACCGACCGAACCCGGCACCGTACCGTGGCTCGCCGGCGTGCTCGACTCCCTCGCCGGTTGGTGGCACGACCAGCCCCTGCTCACCCAGCTAGCGATCGGCGCAGGCATCGCCGCCCTTGTCGTCCTGTCGGGTGGGTCGCTCGGCCTCGCCCTCGGCGTCTCCGGCGTCCTGACCTGGGGCCTGGACAAGTCCGCGGGGATCGCGACCTTCGTCCGCGACCCCGACATGGCCACCCGCGACTACTTCGCCACCGCTACTCCCGCCCAGCTCGCCGCCGACACCGCCGGCGTCGCCCTGACCTTCCTCCCGGGCAACTTCGCAGGCGCGGCAACGGGCCGCATCCTGCGCACCACGACCGACGACCTCGTCGCCGACCCCGCAGCGTGGTTGGCCACCCGCCGCAGGACCCTCACGAGACCGGGAACGAGCACGGTCAGTCAAGGGTCTGTCACAACCACAGGCCCGAGCCACGTCACATCGGTCGACGACGTCGCGCGCCCCCTCTCACGTGCCGAGCACCTTGCACTGTCAGACGCGCTTCGACCAGCGAAGCTGGACCACGTCTTCGTTCCCAAGCACAAGTTCGAGCCGCTTGTCGCGCGCTACGGGACGCGCGAGAACGCAATGGAACACCTGATTCGCGCTGTGCAGGGGCCAGGGCTTCCAGCCGAAGGAAGATTTGCGGTAACCCGTACAGTCGCGGGACAGAAAGTCATCATCCGCGGGATCGTCATCGACGGCGTCCCACGCATAGGAACGGCCTTCACACCATGACGTTGTCCTCGAACGTCCTCACTCTTGTCCGCGCGGTCGCGGCTCAGCTCAAGCAGGACGACGCGGCAGCTCTCGTCCAGCAGGCGGAACGGGCCACAGTCGTCGACGAGGTGCCAGGACGGATGCTCAACGTCCAGGTCGTGTCACCTCCCACGCTCCTGTCGCTTCCCGACGGCCCGATCGAACCCGTCCCCGCGCTGTACGACGAGCACGGAGACCTCGTGGGCGAGCTCCTGATCTGGGTGACCGACGGACGCCTGACCGGCGTCGAACGCCCCTGGTTCACGGAGACGCCACCGGACGAGTGGCCGAGCCCGGACACGCTCCGCTTCGACTGAGCCCTTCCCCGCTCGGTCACACCGTCAGCGACTCCCCCACCGCCAGCCGCGTGTACGTGTAGTCGCCGCCGAGCCGCGCCGTGTCCAGCCACCGACCCACGGCACCGTGCCCGATCTCCGACAGGAACACGTCATGGATCGGGACGGCCACACGCGCCGGCACCGACCGCGCGAAGTCGATGAACTCCCCCGTCTTCAGCCACGGCGCCGACACGGGCACCAGCAGCACGTCCAGACCGCCCTCCGGCAGCCCCGCCGGCGCGTCGAACGAGTCACCCGGGTGGTACACGCTCCCGCCGTCCACCTCCACCAGGTAGGTCACGTTCACCGCACGCGGGATCTCCCGGTGGATCAGCGCATGCTCGCCACCACCCACCGTCACCCGCGCGCCCTCCACGTCCAGCACCTGCCCGGGCGTCACCTCGTGCACCCGGTCCGCCGGCGCGCCCGCCTCACGCAGGGCGCTCGCGGCCGGGCCCGTGGCCCACACCTGGGTGTCGGGGGCGGCGGTGAGGTGGGCGACGACGGCGGGCGCGTCGACGTGGTCGAAGTGGTCGTGCGTGATCAGGACCGCCCGGGCGCCGGTCAGGGCGGTGGTGGTGTCGGCGAAGGTGCCGGGGTCGATCACGATCGTGCCGGTGTCGCCCGGCTGAGCGCCGGGCAGGCCGAGGGTGACGCACGCGTGTCCGTGGAAGGTGAGCTGCATGCTCGCAGGCTACGCCCGTGCGCGAGGGTGAGCAGGCCACGGGAGTCAGGGAGGACAACAGCGAGCCGTCTGGTCGGGGTGCGGTGGCTACCCCGTGCCAGACGGCAGGGTCAGGAGCGGGTCGGGTGGTGGGTCAGGTGTGGTTCCGGGCCGTCAGACGGCGGACCGGGCGGCCCTGCGCTGGGCGAGCTCGTCGCCCTCGACCTCGGGGACCTCGCCGGTCTCGCCCGGGTCGAGGGTCTCGGTGGGCATCTCGGCCAGGGTGCCCTCGATCTCGCGCCAGACGCGCCCGACGGCGATGCCGAAGACGCCTTGGCCGCCGGCGACCAGGTCGACGACCTCGTCCGGTGAGGTGCACTCGTAGACGCTGGCGCCGTCGGACATCAGGGTGATCTGGGCGAGGTCCTCGACGCCGCGTTCCCGGAGGGCCGTGACGGCGGTGCGGATCTGCTGGAGGGAGACGCCGGTGTCGAGGAGGCGCTTGACCACCTTGAGCACGAGGATGTCGCGGAAGCTGTACAGCCGGTGGGTGCCGGACCCGGTGGCGGGCTTGATGCTCGGCTCGACGAGTCCGGTGCGTGCCCAGTAGTCGAGCTGCCGGTAGGTGATGCCGGCGATGTGGCACGCCGTGGTGCCTCGGTAGCCGGTCGTGGCGTCCTGTTCCGTCAGGTCCTCACCGAAGAGGAGACCCTGCGCGCCGTGCGGGACCGTAGCGCGTGTGGCTCTCTCACCGCTGGTGTTCACTGTGCCTCCTGGGGTGTCGTGACCACGCTATGGCGCGTCGAAGGTGATTTCAAAGATGCGCGCCGTGAAACGTCTCGGCGTGTCGCGGTTCAGCCGCCTTTCAGCCGGTCCGCCCACCTCCCTGGGACCCTCCGCCGGGTGGGCCGGAGAAGTCCTCGGGGGTGACGTGGTCGAGGAAGTCACGGAACCGTTCGACCTCGGCCTGCTGGTCGACGTCGACGATCTCGACGCCGGCCAGGGCGACGATCTCCGCGGAGCACAGGACGGGGCTGCCGGTGCGCACGGCCAGCGCTATCGCGTCGGAGGCGCGCGAGTCGAGGTGGACGCCGTTGCTCAGGACGAGCTCGGCGAAGTAGATGCCGCCCTCCAGGGCGACGATCTCGACCCGTTCGAGCGCCACGCCGACGGCGCCCAGCACGTCGCGCAGCAGGTCATGGGTCATGGGCCGGGGCGTGGCGAGACCCGCCTGCGCCATGGCGATGGCGCTGGCCTCGCGCGCCCCGATGACGATCGGGATCGCCAGGTCCGCGGCACTGTCGAGCAGCAGCACGACGATCTCCTGATCGCGTTGCTGCTGTCGAACGCCGAGGATCTCCACGGGGACCATCGGCACGTCGTCCGGCCTCACGCTTTCACCGTACGGCGTCCTGCCACCACTCGTCGCGCGCTCGGGTCAAATTCCTGGTCACGGCCGGGTGCGCCGACGGCAAAACTTACGGTCGGGCCGGCTGAGGACTACCCGAGGTCTTCGATGCCCTGCCTGACCCACGCGGTGTGCAGGCGGGTGAAGAGCTCGCCCATCTCACCGGCCATGCTGGCGGCGCGGCCACGGCCGGCGCTGGCCTGCTGGCTGCGCAGCGGGGCGACGACCTGGTCCACGAGGGTGACCTGCCGGTCGGCCGCGGTACGGAAGGTGCGCAGGTGCCGGGGCTCGACGCCGAACTCGGCGAGCGCTCCGGCGATGCGGGCGACCTCGACCGCTCCGGGCCCGAACGTGCTGCCGGACGCGGGCAGCAGCCCGGCCTGGGCCAGGCTCTGCACGAACTCCTCGGTGACGCCCGCCGCCTCGGCCACCGCGGGGGCGGTCCAGCGGCGGCGAGCCGGTGACCCGTTCGCGGCGAGCCGTGGCGCGGGGTGCTCGGCCGAGTCGGGGTCGGCGTCCATCGCCGCCAGGCGTTCCTTGATGACCTTCAGCGGCATGTAGCTGTCGCGCTGCTCGGTCAGGACGAACCGGAGGCGTTCGACGTCGGCCTGGCTGTACTGGCGGTAGCCGGACGGCGTCCGCACGGGCTCGATCAGGCCCTGCTCCTCCAGGAAGCGGAGCTTGGAGTGCGAGACGGAGGGGAACTCCTGGCCCAGGGCACGCAGGACGTCGCTGATCCGCATCGTGGCCTGCCGGGAGATACCCCGGGGCCAGGGCGCGTCGAGGTCCGCGTCATGACCGTGCGCACGGTCACGGTCATGGTCGCGTGCGGCGCCGCCGGTCACGGGGCGGGCGTTCCCGGGCCCCACTGAGCCGGCGACTGCGGGCTGGCGTGGAAGGTCAGGCGGAACTTGCCGATCTGCACCTCGTCGCCCGTCACGAGCGTCGCGGCGTCGATCCGGCCCCGGTTGACGTAGGTCCCGTTCAGGGAGCCGATGTCGCGCACCACGAACGAGTCGCCCTCGCGGACGAACTCGGCGTGCTTGCGCGACACGGTGACGTCGTCGAGGAAGATGTCCGCCTGCTCGCTGCGGCCGGCGACCGAACGGCCGGTGTCCAGCAGGAACCGGGCGCCGAACCCGGGGCCGCGCTGCACGATGAGCAGTGCGGAGTGCCGGGGCAGAGCGGCGACCGCGGCCGCCTCCTCCGGGCTCAGAGCGGTACGAGGCGCCTGCTCGTCGGAGGTCGGGAACGCGATGCGACCCAGGTTGGCCGTGGTATCGGGCCCGACCGGATGGGCGCTGGGGTCCGTCATCAGGTCTCCTCGGGTGCGATGTTGATGGAACGGGGTGACTACGTTGGGACAACGGCCGGGGCATCGTCCGGGTTCCACTCAACCTACCCCGATCGGGGTAGCGGCGAAAACCAATGTCGGGAACCAACCCGGATAAAACTACCTACCTCCGGGCGGTTCCGCATGCCGGTTCAGCAGGTTGGTCCGCAACCGGTGTCCGAGCAGGTCAGGAACGTGGCGGGGGTCACTTTTCGTCGCCCGGCGCGACGGGTTCGGCGTGCTCGGGCTGACCCGGGATGCGGACGGCGTCGACCAGCACCTCGTCCGAGGTGGTGGTGGTCGCCTCGCCGCCCTCCTCGCGGATCCGGGGCAGCGCGCCCCCGGGGATCTCCAGGGCGCGGTCGATCGTGTCGGGGTCCCCGATCGCCGTCCACTCGTACGGGGAGGCGATCGCGGCGCCGTCGAGCACGACGCCGCCGCCGGAGTCCACGAAGTAGCTGGTGGTGACCAGCCGGACACCGTTGACCTCGATCGCCTCGGCGCCGGCGTTGCGCAGCTCCTCCAGGAGGTTGAACAGCGCCTGCGCCTCCAGCGGCTTGGCGCCGTCGGCCACGTGGATCTGCACGCCCGGTCCCTGGGCCGGGAGCCGGCCCGACAGGATGCCCTCCTGCTCGGCACGCTGCTGCGCGAGATCCCGCGCCGCCTGGTCGCGCCCGTCCTCCGACTGCAGGTCGTCCCGGATCTCCTCCAGGTCCGAGACCTCGGCGTCGAGCTGGTCGGCGCGCTGCGTGACCTCGTCCAGGAGCCGCACCAGCTCGTCCTGCCGCAAACTGCTGAGCTGGTCCCCCGTCGACTGCCCCACCTGCACCGCCAGGGCGAACCCGAGCGCCAGGCACAGCAGACCCGTCAGCAGCTCCGAACGGGTACCGCGCGGGCGCAGCAGCTGCACCACCCGCTTCCAGCCGGACGCCGGTTCCGGCTCCGGCTCCGGCTCCGAAGTAGGGGCGGGGGCTGGGGTCGTGTCCGGGGTCGCGTCCGGAGCCTTGTCGGGTGCATCCCCCGCAGGGACGTCCGAGGTGTCGGCGGCGGCGGCGTCCGGCACGTCCGCGACAGGCTTCGGCCCGGGCTTGTTCGACCCGCTCTTGTCGGGCTTCGCGCCCGCCCCGTTCTTGTCCCGGCCCATGCTCACGCCTTGAAGATGTGCCGGCGGATCGAGGCGGCGTTCGAGAAGATCCGGATCCCGAGCACCACCACCACCGCCGTGGACAGCTGGCTGCCCACACCGAGCTGGTCACCGAGGAACACGATGAACGCGGCCACCACCACGTTCGACAGGAACGACACCAGGAACACCTTGTCGTCGAACAGCCCGTCGAGCATCGCGCGCAGCCCGCCGAACAGGGCGTCCAGCGCGGCCACCACCGCGATCGGCAGGTAAGGCTGCAGGAACAGGGGAACGGTCGGCTGCAGCACCAGCCCCGCAACCACCCCGATCACCAGCCCGATGATCGCGATCATCCGTTGTCCTCCTCGGGTCGGTCCTGCTCCGTGCCTGCCGAACTGCCTGCCGAACTGCCTGCCGTACTGCCATCGGTACTGCCTGCCGTGCCGCCCGGTGCCGTGCCCGAAGGCACCCGCGCGAACCGCAGCGTCGGCGAGCCCGCACCCGGCAGGTACATCCCCTCGCTCGTGCTCACGTCGTTCTTGATGTCGTACTCCGCGCTCAACAGCTGCAGGAAGCCCAGCCCCGCCGACCGCGCGAACTCCACCTGCATGTCCTCCGGGTCGCCGATCGCCTCGATCCGGTACGTGGGACCGTTCAACGGCTGCAGGTCCACCAGGATCGCGTCCCCCGCGTTCCGGATCGCCGACAGCGACGTCAGCCGCTCGTCGTTGACCGCCACCGCCTCCGCCCCCGCCGCCCACAGCTCGTTGACCACGAACTGCACGTCCGCGTCCCGCACCCGCGACTCCGCCGGCGCGTCACCCGGCTCCACCAGCCCACCACCGGAACCGTCGGTCAGCGACACCACCATGCCCGGCCCCTCGACCGGCACAGCGCCGCTGACCAACCGGTCCAGCTCGTTGACCTCCTGCAGCGCCGAAGGCAGCAACCCACCGCTCTGCAACCCGTCCACCTGCGCGTCCAGCGCCGTCGCCCGCGCCGACAACGCCTCCACCTGCGCACTACGGTCCTGGATCTGCTCGATCAGCACCGACCGCCCCTTCGTGACCGTCGGCTGCGGCGCTCGCAGGTCACGCACCGCCACCGCCGTCACCGCACCGAGCACGATCGCCACCAGCAGCATCGTCACCACGCTCGACACGCGGCGCCCCGCCACCGGGCCGGACGCCTGGCCAGCCTCCGCTCGCCGCCGCGCCATCTCCGCGTACCCCGGGTCCAGCGGACGCTCGGTGACCTCCCGCAGGAGCGTCATCGACTCGTCCGGACGACGCGGCGCCGTACGGTCGGCAGGGCCGCCCGCCGCGGGGGCCGTCATCCCTGCGCCACCAGCCGGCGCACCTGCGCCACGTACTGCAGACCCGCCAGCCAGTACAGGCCCACACCCCACCAGGTGAACGCCCAGCCCACCACGTGCGCACCGGCGCCCACCCAGCCCGGCACCTCCGCGAGCAGCAGCAACGGGAACGCGTACAGCAGGGCGAAGGTCGCGACCTTGCCGACGGTCGTCACGTTCAACGTCCCGTACCCGAGGCGGGCCAGGACCGGCACCGTCAGTGCCAGCAGCACGTCACGCGCCACGATCGCCAGCACCAGCCACAGCGGCACCACCTCACGCCAGGCCAGGCCGATCAGGGTCACGAAGATGAAGAGCCGGTCCGCGAAGGGGTCCAGCATCTGCCCCAGCCGCGTGACCTGGTTCAGGCGACGGGCCAGCACTCCGTCGAGCCAGTCCGACGCACCCGAGACGGCGAGCACCACCAGCGCCCAACCGTCCTCGCCCACGACGATCAGCACGGCGAAGACGGGCACGAGGGCCAGCCGCACCATACTGATCACGTTGGGCACGGTCAGCACCCGGGAGCTCATCTCCGCCCCAGTGGACACGCACACCGCCCTTGCTCACGCCGGTTCGTCTCGGCCGCCATCCTACGGCGCGACCGTTGCGTATACGCACGGGCACGCCGTCCGCACGGGCAGGACCACCCCGCACACCACCCTGCACACCACCTTCGCACCACCCGGGACACGCCCGGGACACGCCCGGCACGAAGCCGACGACACACCCCACCAGCCACTCCCCTGACCCCGCCCACAACGCCCTCACCACGGACGACATCACCCGGGTGCTGCACGTCACGCCCCCAGCCTCTGTGCTCAGGGCGCCCGCAACCGATACAGTGGTGGCACATCCCCTTGGAGTTCGTCGTCTTCCCGTGTGTGCACGCAACGTGCGAGACAGGCCCGCAGCCTCGGCTGCGGGGAAGGTGTGTCGGGAGCGAGCGACGCGAGGGCCCTCACCTCGGCCCTGACTCCCACCCGACGACGAACGGTGCAGCACTGCATGTCTATCGACACCCCTGACCTGATCGCGCCTGCCGAGCAGGAGACCGACCAGGTCACCGCCGACTCCGGCGACCGGACGGCCCCCGCGGCCGCCACCAGCTCCGCGACTTCCACCAGCACTGAGACCCCGACCGAGCAGGCCCCGGCCGAGCCCACCGGCCCCACCTTCGCGAGCCTCGACCTGCCCGCGCCCCTCATGGCCGCCATCGCCGAGCTCGGCTTCGTGACGCCCTCGGCCATCCAGGCCCGCGCCATCCCCGAGCTCCTCGCCGGCCGCGACATCACCGGCGTCGCCCAGACCGGAACCGGCAAGACCGCCGCGTTCGGCCTCCCGCTCCTCGCCGCCGTCGACCCCGCCCTGCGCAAGGTCCAGGCCCTCGTCCTGACCCCGACGCGCGAGCTCGCCATGCAGGTCGCCGACGCCATCGAGTCGTTCGCCAGCAAGATGGACGACGTCCGCGTCCTGCCCGTCTACGGCGGCTCCCCCTACGTGCCCCAGCAGCGCGCCCTGCGCGACGGCGTCCACGTCGTCGTCGGCACCCCCGGCCGCATCAAGGACCACCTCGAGCGCGGCGCCCTGCGCCTGGAGGACATCCGCTTCCTCGTCCTCGACGAGGCCGACGAGATGCTCCGCATGGGCTTCGCCGAGGACGTCGAGGAGATCTTCGGCCAGGCACCCGCCGAGCGCCAGGTCGCCCTCTTCTCCGCGACCATGCCCCCGGCCATCCGCAAGGTCGCCGACCAGCACCTCACCGACCCGGTCCAGATCGCCGTCGCCCGGCAGTCCTCCACCGTCACCGCGGTGCGCCAGACCTACGCCGTCGTACCCTTCCGCCACAAGGTCGGCTCGCTGGCCCGCGTCCTGGCCACCTCCGACGCCGACGCCGCCATCGTCTTCACCCGCACCCGCGGCGCCGCCGAGGACGTGGGCTCCGCCCTCATCGAGAAGGGCATCTCCGCCGCCACCATCTCCGGCGACGTCGCCCAGAAGGAGCGCGAGAAGATCGTCGAGCGCCTCCGCTCCGGCGCCCTCGACGTGCTCGTCGCCACCGACGTCGCCGCCCGCGGCCTCGACGTCGACCGCATCGGACTCGTCGTCAACTTCGACGTCCCCGGCGAGCCCGAGGCCTACGTCCACCGCATCGGCCGCACCGGCCGCGCCGGACGCACCGGCGAGGCCCTGACCTTCGTCACCCCCCACGAGCGCGGCAAGCTCCGCTCCATCGAGCGCACCATCCGCGCCCAGCTCGAAGAGGTCGAGATCCCCTCCCCCCGGGACGTCTCCGCCCACCAGGTCAAGCGCACCCTCGGCAAGGTCGCCGCCCGCCGCGAGGCCGGCCGCCTCGAGATGTACACCGAGATGATCCGCGCCTACGCCGACGAGACCGGCACCGACCCCATCGACGTCGCAGCCGCCATGGCGGCGCTCGCGGTGGGCGACGACGGCCCGCGTGCCCGTGCGGAGCAGGAGGAGTACGAGCGCGAGCGGGCCGAGGCCAAGGCCGCCGCCGCCCGGCGCAACACCCGCGAGGGCGACCGCCACGACCGGTCGGGCGACCGGCCCACGCGCGGCCGCTCCGAGGGCGACCGCGGCATCCGCCGTCCGGCCCGGGGCACCCGCTACCGCATCGCCGTGGGCCACACGCACGGCGTGCAGCCGGGCGGGATCGTCGGCGCCCTGACGGGCGAGGGTGGCATCACCGGCGCCGACGTCGGCAAGATCGACATCTTCGGCAACTTCTCGCTGGTGGACATCATCGCGCCGCTGGACAACGAGGCGCTCGACCGCCTGGCCCGCGCCCGTGTCGCCGGCAAGCCGCTGCGCATCACCCTGGACCGCGGCGCCCCGCGCGGCGGCGAGCGTGGCCCCCGCAGCGGTGGCGACCACCGCCGTCCGGACGGCGAGCGTGGCCCCCGCGGCCGCGGCCCGGCCCACTACGAGGCGCGCAGCAGCCGCTGACGCTCGTGACCGACAAGCAGAGCGCCTGCCCCGAGTGGGGCAGGCGCTCTGCTTTGTTCTCTTCCGCTTCAGTTCCCGCTTCTGCTACCGCTGGTCCGGCTCCGCGGCCTCGCCCAGCTCCGCGATCAGGGCCACCAGGCGACGCGCCTCGGCCATCCCGTGCTCGCCGTCGGCCCGCTGGATCCCCATGACGGCGAGCACGTCGCCGTCCGCCAGATCGAGGTGCACCCACGGGTCGTTGGGCCCGAACCGGACCGTCACGATCTCGGGCCAGGCGAGCCGCCGGCTGGTCGCGTAGTTGACCACGGTGAGCCCGGATGGGTCGGGGACGGCGCGCACGGCGCCGAACCGCCAGGCGACCAGGGCGCCCAGCAGCCCGAACACGATGATCGCGATGCGGTTGGCGGCGTCCGCCCCGGGGCCGCTCGCCGCCAGCGCGACGAACGTGCACCCGCCGGCGAACAGCAGCGCGATGCCGTACGCCGTGGGCGTGCCGAACCGGCCGCGAAAGGTGCGGAAGTGGTCGTCGCGCCGGCCGCGGCCGATCGCGCTGCTCCCCGACCCGGCGGCCATCGGTCCTACAGCCGCGAGGCGTGGATCGAGGTCACGATGATGGCGCGCGCCCCGACGTCGTACAGCGCGTCCATGATCCGGTTGGTCTCGCTGCGCGGCACCATGACGCGCACCGCACGGGCGTCGCTGTGGTGCTGCGCCGAGACCGTCGGCGACTCCTTGCCGGGCGTGATCGCCACGGCCTGCTCCAGCCGGGACTCGGGGACCACGTAGTCCATCAGCACGTACTCCCGGGCGGTGATCACGCCCTCGAGGCGGCGGGTCAGCACGTCCAGGCCGGCCGGCGGCTCGGCGTCGGACTGCCGGATCAGCACGGCCTCGGAGCGCAGGATCGGGTCGCCGAAGACCTCCAGACCCGCGGCCCGCAGGGTGGTGCCGGTCTCCACGACGTCCGCGATGACGTCCGCGACGCCGAGCCGCACGCTCGACTCCACGGCGCCGTCCAGGTGCACGATCGCGGCTGGCTCGACGCCCTGCTTCGCCAGGTGCTGGGCCACGAGCGTGGTGTACGACGACGCCACCCGGCGCCCGGCGATGTCCGCGATCTCGGTCACCGGGTCGGTCGCGCCGGGCCCCGCGGGGGCGGCGTAGCGGAAGGTGGACCGGGCGAACCCGAGGCCCAGGTGCTCGACGGCGTCCGCGCCCGAGTCGAGCATGAGGTCGCGGCCGGTGATGCCGACGTCGACCGTTCCGGTCCCCACGTACACCGCGACGTCGCGCGGGCGCAGGAAGAAGAACTCGACGTCGTTCTCGGGGTCGGCGAGCACGAGCTCGCGGGTGTCCCGGCGCTGGCGGTAGCCCGCCTCGCTCAACATCTCGGAGGCGGGGCCGGACAGGGCACCCTTGTTGGGGACGGCGATGCGCAGCATGTGGTTGGTTCCTCTCTGGGGTGTACGACGGGTCTGGGTGCGAGGTCCGGGGTCTCGACGGGCTCGACCAGCGGGGGTCGAGCCCGTCGAGACCCGGAAGCCTCGCTACAGATGCGTGTACACGTCCTCGAGGGTCAGTCCCTTGGCGACCATCAGGACCTGCAGGTGGTACAGGAGCTGCGAGATCTCTTCCGCGGTCTCGCTGTCCGACTGGTACTCGGCCGCCATCCAGACCTCGGCGGCCTCCTCCACGACCTTCTTGCCGATCGCATGGACTCCCGCATCCAGCTGGGCCACGGTGCCCGAACCCGCGGGACGGGTCTCGGCCTTCTCGGTCAGCTCGGCGAACAGGGTCTCGAAGGTCTTCACCTGCTCAGCCTAGTCGGGCGAGGGGGGCACCACCGCTTGCCGTCCCACGTTGTGGCCAGACTCTCGTTCGGCGCATCGGCTCCCGTGGTCGCTCAGGAGGCTTCCGGCCACTCCGCCGGCAGCCCGCCGTCGTCCGTCGGAATCACCACGCCCTGGTACGGCGTGATCAGGTGGAACCCGACGGGCTCGTCCGTGGACCCGTCGTCCGTCGAGCCGGACAACAGCACGATCACGGGCCCCGAGCCCTGTCCCACGTCCGGGTCGAGCGGGTCGCCACCGGGGTACGCGGCGTCCGCTCCCCCGCAGGTCTCGGGAGTGGAGACGACCGTGACCCGATCGCCGACGGAGACCTCGAGCTCCGGTGGCGGTTCGGCGGCCGGGTTCGCGCGGGCATCCTCGGGGTCGGGGCGCTCCAGGACCTCCTCGACGTCGAACAGCCAGCGGTTCGCCTCGACGCCGTACAGCCGTGCCGTCCCGTCGTGCCGCACGACCTTCCCCAGGAGGACGGCGCCCGCGTCGGACGCCGCCTCGGTCGGGGTGAGGAAACGCATCCAGTCGACGCACGCGACGCCGTCCTGGGGCAGCCCGTCGACCAGGTCGGCCTCCTCGGTCGCCCCCTCCGACGTCTCCCCTGCTGCTCCCCCTGCTGCTCCTCCGGCTGTGCCCGGCGACCCGCCGGCCGGAGCCTCGGAGGCACAGCCCGCCAGAGCTCCCACCAGAGCTGTCGTCACCAGTACCGCTGCCGCCCGCCGGGCGCGTGAGGTTCTCATGCCCAGCCAGTGTGCCGACCAGGCTCTTTCTTGCGGCTGCTTGGTGCGGTGTGTACCTGGCTGGGGGGAGTGTGAAGACGCTTGGCACACTATTTATCCAGGAGGAGACGGGGATCAGGACCAGGAGAAACTCAGACCTCCCGGCCCGGGCGGCGGCACGTGGCACCCGCCGCCGCCCAGCAGCCGATCATCGACCCTGCAGACCCGCCGTCGCTGCGAGGCCCTTGAGCGTCACCGCCGTCGCGATCGCCGCCTCCACGGCCTCCGCGCCCTTGTCCTCGCTGGACCCCTCCAGCCCGGCCCGGTCCAGCGCCTGCTGCTCGGTGTCGCACGTCAGCACACCGAAGCCGACCGGCACCCCGGTGCGCACGCTCACGTCCGTCAGGCCGGACGTCGCCGCCGAGCACACGTACTCGAAGTGCGGGGTGCCCCCGCGGATCACGACACCCAGCGCGACGACGGCGTCCGCCGCCGGTCCCCCGCCGATGCCGGCCGCCCGCGCCGCGGCCACCGGCAGCTCGAACGAGCCCGGGACCCGCAGCTCCGTCCATTCCGCGCCCGACGCCGCCAGGGCCCGCCGCGCACCGGCCAGCAGGCCGTCCATCACCTGCTCGTGCCAGCTCGCCGCGATCACCACCACCCGCAGCCCCGTGCCGTCGACCGTCACCTTGGGTGCTCCTGCCCCGCTCATGCGCATGCTCCTTCGTGCTCGTCCTGGTACCCGTGCTCGTGCTCGTTCGTGTAGTGCCCCATCACCAGCCGCTTGGTCTCCAGGTAGCGGTGGTTGTGCACCCCGTGCCCCACCACCAGCCCGCGCCGCCCGACGACGTCCGTGCCCGCCGCGCGCAGGCCCGTCACCTTCTCCGGGTTGTTCGTCAGGAGGGTCACGCCGTCCAGGCCGAGGTCCGCCAGGATCGCCGACGCCGCGCCGTACTCGCGCGCGTCCACCGGCAGCCCCAGCTCGACGTTGGCCTCCACGGTGTCCAGCCCGGCGTCCTGCAGCGCGTACGCCTGGATCTTGGCCGCCAGGCCGATCCCGCGGCCCTCGTGCCCGCGCAGGTACACGACGGCGCCGCCCTCGGCGGCCACCGCCCGCAGCGAGGCCTCGAGCTGCGGGCCGCAGTCGCAGCGCAGCGAGCCCAGGCCGTCGCCCGTGAGGCACTCGGAGTGCACCCGCACCAGCGGGGCCGGCCGGCCGTCCGGCGCGTGCTGCGCCCCTGACCCTGACCCTGACGCCGGCGACCGGCCCGGGTCCACGGGCGTCAGGGCCAGGTGCTCCGCGCCCGACCGCAGGTCGCGGTACGCCACCACCCGGAAGTCGCCGTACTGCGTCGGCAGGGCGGCCTCCGCGACCCGCTCGACCCAGGGGTCCGCCGGCTGCGCCTGCGCGGTCCCGCCCTCGTGCTCCTCGGCCGCGCCGACGGGAGCCTCGTCGTGCGCCCGCCGCCACGCGACCAGGTCGGCGACCGTCAGGACCACGAGCCCGTACTCCCGGGCCAGGGCCTGCGCCTCCGGCAGGCGCATCATGGCGCCGTCGTCCCGGACGAGCTCGGCGATGGCGCCCACCTCGCCGAGGTCGTGGGCCGCGGCCGTACCGCCGGCCAGCCGCACCAGGTCCACCGCCGCCTCCGTGTGCCCCGCCCGCTCCAGCACGCCACCGGGGCGGGCCCGCAGCGGCAGCACATGTCCGGGCCGGATCAGGTCGCGCGCGCCCGAGCCCGGGTCACCGAGGACCCGCAGGGTCAGCGCCCGGTCGGCGGCCGAGATGCCCGTCGACACGCCCACGGCGTCCACCGACACCGTGTACGCCGTGCCTCGCGGGTCCTCGCTGCGCTCCACCATGAGCGGGAGCTCCAGGGCGTCGGCCCGGTGCGCCGGCATCGGCGCGCACAGGTACCCGGACGAGTGCCGTACCGTCCACGCCACCCACTCCGCCGTCGCGACGCCGGCGGCCAGGACGGCGTCCACCTCGTTCTCCCGGCCGGCGTCGTCGGCCACCAGCACGGGACGCCCGGCGGCGAGCTCGACGAGGGCGCGCTCCACGAGACCGGTGCCCCGCTTGTCCGCGCCCCGCGTGTCCGTGCCCGTGCGGTCCGCCGCCCGCACGCCGGTCATCGGGCGACCCCGCTCGCCATGAGCCGTTCGACGTACTTCGCGAGCACGTCGACCTCCACGTTGACCGCGTCCCCCGGGGCCAGCCCGCCCAGCGTCGTGGCGGCGAGCGTCGTCGGGATGAGCGACACGCCGAATCCGTCGTCCGACACCCACGTCACCGTGAGCGAGACCCCGGACAGCGCCACGGAGCCCTTCTCCGCGACGTACCGGGTCAGGGCGGCGGGGGCGGAGAACTCCAGGTCGTCCCAGCGCGGGCCGGGCGTGCGCCGCACGAGCGTCGCCACGCCGTCGACGTGCCCCTGGACCACGTGCCCGCCCAGCCGGCCGTTCGCGGGCAGCGCCCGCTCCAGGTTGACCCGGGCGCCAGGCACCAGCCCGCCGAGCGACGTGCGCCGCAGGGTCTCGGGCATCACCTCGGCCACGAACGCGCCGTCGGCCACCGAGGTGACGGTGAGGCACACGCCGTCGACGGCGATAGAGTCGCCGGGACGCGCGTCGGACGTGGCGAGCGGCCCGGCGACGGTCAGGACGGCGTCGGGCGCGGCGCCGTCCGTGCCGTCGGGACGGACGAGCGCGACGACGGAGCCGAGCTCCTCGACGATTCCGGTGAACATCAGATCTCCTCCTGGGTGCGCCGGCCGGGGCGGCCGTCCTGTGCGGAAAGGGCTGCTGACTGGTCTGCTGCTGACTGGCCTGCCGCTGACTCGTCTTCAGCGAACTGGTCCGCAGCAGGTTTGAGCCGACGCGCGACCAGCAGGACGTCGTCGCCCAGCCGCGTCACGTCGCCGGTGGCGAACCGCGCGGCCTCGCCGATGGTGGTCACGCCGAGGTCGCCGACGGCGGTGGCGCCCGCGCCGAGCAGCACCGGCGCGACGTACGCGTGCAGCTCGTCGACGGCGTCCGCGGCCAGCAGGGCGGTCGCCAGCGTCGGGCCGCCCTCCACGAGCAGGTGCCGCACCTCGCGGTCGCCGAGCGCGCGCAGGGCGGCGTCGAGGTCGTGGGTCTGCAGGTGCAGCAGCGGCCCGCCGAGCCCGCGCAGGCGGGCGTCGTCGGGCACCTCGCGGCGGCCGAGGACCACGCGGAGCGGCTGGTGCTCGAAGAGGCCGCCGTCGGCACGGCGTGCGGTCAGGGACGGGTCGTCGGCGAGCGCGGTCCCGGAGCCGACGGCGATCGCATCGACCTGCGCGCGGACCGTGTGGGCGTGCGCGCGGGCCTGGGCGCCGGTGATCCAGCGGCTCGTGCCGTCCGCTGCCGCGACGCGGCCGTCGAGGCTGGTGGCGAGCTTCAGGGTCACGTAGGGGCGGCCGGTGCGGACGGCGTGCAGCCAGGTGCGCAGCAGCTTCTCGCCCTCGTCGGCGAGCAGGCCGACGGTCACCGGGATCCCGGCCGCCCGCAGCCGGTCCGCGCCGCCTGTCGCGACGGGGTTCGGGTCGCCGACACCGACGTACACGGCGGCCACGCCGGCGTCGGTCAGGGCGTCGGCGCAGGGGCCGGTGCGGCCGTGGTGCGCGCAGGGCTCCAGGGTCACGACCGCCGTCGTGCCGCGCGGGTCCACGCCGCGCGACCGGGCGTCCGCCAGGGCGGCGGCCTCGGCGTGCGGAGTGCCGGCGCCACGGTGGTACCCCTCGGCGACAGTGCGGCCGCCCGGGTCCAGGAGCACGCAGCCGACGCGCGGGTTGGGGCCGTGGGCGGGGCCCAGCGCGGCGAGCGCGAGGGCGCGGCGCATCACCGCGTCGAGACCAGCGGGCTCGAGACCCGCGGGCTCGAGACCGTGCGGTGCTGTCTGATCAGCGGTCCTGCGGCCCGTGCCTGCCTGATCCGTGGGTGCCTGGTTCATGCCGTCCTCCCCGAGCGTCGGTGCTCCGGGGTGGACGACGGGTACACGGACCGGGGGCCACGAAGGCCCGGACCGCGCGCACGACGTCACGGCGTCGCACGCCCCAGGGGACGGCGCCGCCGCACGTGCTTCCTCCCATCCGGACTTTCACCGTCGGTCCTGGAATTCCACCAGGTCAACCGGCCCGTCCTTGCGGACGGACGCGGGTCGCGGACTGTCACCGCCGGCTCGGAATTACACCGACCCCGGAGCACGTGTGTGCGTACTGCTGCTCGTCAGCATGCCACACGTCGCCGGCGGCGGAGCCATGGCTTGCGTCACATACGGGGCCGGGCCGTTCGGACTACCCGCGCTCCCGCAGCCGACGGCGGTGGATCACCCACTCGGCCACCGCGATGTTGACCACCCACCCCGCGGTCAGCCCGATCGAGTTGGTCACCGGGTCGAGGCTCCCGGTGACCAGCACGAGGGGCCCGAGCAGCAGCCCCTGCGTCCCGGCGCCCATCGCCAGCGCGTACGCGCGCGTCATCCACGCGGAGTGGGTGGCGTAGTCCCGGCGCAGGGCCGCCCGGACCCCCAGCACGATCGCCACCAGCATGGTGGTGCCCACCAGGTAGCGCATGCCGTTGACCACGGCCGTGTCCTTGACCGGCAGGTCGTAGAACGCCGTCATCCAGAGCCCGGTCACCGCGACGCCGACCCCCGCCAGGGCGAGGACCCGCCCGGCCCACCGGTGCCAGCGGCGGCGGCGCAGGCCCGGCACGAACTGGAAGGCGCCCAGCATGCTGTAGACCGTCACGCACACGATGTGCACGACGACGGGCAGCGGCTGACTCACGAACCGTGCGTTCTCCTCGGTGAGCACCGGGTCGGAGGCGAGCTCGGCGAGTCGCGCGGAGCCGCCGAGCGCCGGGATCACCGACAGCAGGAGCAGGCCCGCAGGAACGAGCCAGGTGTGGCGGCCGGCTCGGCGTGCCGGGACGGGTGCGGTCCTGGATAGTGCTGCCGCCTCGGGTGCCGCTTCAGGTGTGGTCATGTACCGAGCGTCGCGGCCCGGCGGGGCCGGGTCATCGGTCCGCGGAACAGTCTTCGGACCGGCCGAAAGTACGAGACGCGCCCCGTCAGGGCCGGCGCGGGCGCATGCGTCCCGTGTCGTAGGCCCAGAGCGCCACCTCGACCCGGTTGCGGGCGCCCACCTTGGTCATCAGGTTGGCGACGTGGGACTTCACCGTGCTGAGCGTGACGAACAGCTCGCGTGCGATCTCGGTGTTGGTCCGGCCGCGGGCCACGGCCAGGAGCACCTCCTCCTCGCGGGCGGTGAGCGGGTCCAGCGGCTGCGGGACGCCGCCGGTCGCGTCGGTCGTGCCCGTGCCGGCTTCTCCCGTGCCGCTCCGCCCTGAGCCGGCCCTTCCTGCGCCGTCGGGCGGGGCGGCGTCGGCGAAGGCCCGCAGCAACCGCGTGGTGACGCTCGGCGCGATCAGCGCGTCGCCCGCCGCGGCGGCCCGGACGGCCTGGGCCAGCAGCGCGGCGCCGGCGTCCTTGAGCAGGAACCCGCGCGCCCCGGCGCGCAGGGCGGCGTAGACGTACTCGTCGAGGTCGAAGGTCGTGATGACGACGACGGCAAGGGGGTCGGCGACCTCGTGCCCGGCGAGCAGCACCGTGGCCTCGATCCCGTCCAGCCCCGGCATCCGGATGTCGAGCAGGCTGACGTCGGGCCGCAGCCGGCGCGCCAGCTCGACCGCCGTCCGCCCGTCGGCCGCCTGGGCGACCACCTGGATGTCGTGCTCCGCGTCCAGGATCATCGCCAGCCCGGTGCGGACGATCTCCTGGTCGTCGGCGACGAGCACGGTGATGGGCGCAGTAACGGGCTCAGTGCCGGGCGCAGCGGCGGGCCCAGCGGCCGCGTCGTCGGCGGTCATGCGGTTCCACCCGGCCGGGGCGCCTGCCGACGGGCGCTGCCGGACAGCGGCAGCTCAGCCTCGACAGTCCACCCGCCGCTGTCGTCCGGCCCGGCCGACAGCGCGCCGCCGAGCAGCGCCGCACGCTCGCGCATCCCCGCCAGCCCGAACCCGTCGCGGGGAGGCCGGGCCGGCGCGGCCCCGTCGTCGGACACGTGGAGCCGCACGGACCGCTCGCCGACCGTGACCAGGACGGCGATGCGCGTGGCGCCGCGGGCGTGCCGGCGGGCGTTGGTCACCGACTCCTGCGCGATGCGGTGCACCGCGGCGGCGACGGCTGCGGGCACCCGGCCGGCGTCGCCCTCCGCGGCCACCTCCAGAGCCACCTCGACGGGCGGTGGCGCCGTGTCGGCGAGCCGTTCGACGTCCGCCAGCGTGGGACCCGGCGCGCGCTCGGCGGGCAGGCCCGGGCCCGCGGCGGGTGCCTCGTCCGAGCGGAGCGTGCGGACGAGCGTGCGCATCTCGGCGAGGGCGCGCGTGGCCTCGCCGTCGATGACCCGCAGGGCCTCGACCGCGGCGGCGGGGTCGGTGCGCGACACCGCGATGCCGGCCTGCGCCCGGACCGCGACGGCCGAGACGTGGTGTCCGACGACGTCGTGCAGATCGCGCGCGAGGCGCTCGCGCTCCAGGAGGGCGACCTGCTCGCGCTCCCGGCGGCGGGCGCCGGCGCGATAGCGGAACGCGAGGCCGAGCGCGAAGGCTGCGGCGAGGATCAGCAGGCCGGCCGCGACGTCGGTCCAGCTCAGGAAGCCGAGGGCGGCGTTGACGCCCACCTTGGCCAGGATCAGCGCGCCGCCGAGCACCACCGCGCGCCCGCTCCCCCAGCGGAACAGGGCGTACGCGAGCACGAGCTGGAAGACGCCGGCGGCGAGGTCCAGCTCGCGGCCCAGGAGCACGGCCGGGATCCCGGACCCGACGAACGCGATCGCGACCGTCAGAAGCGGGTAGGCACGGCGCCAGAGCAGGGTCGGCGCCAGCACCACGACGGTGGCGACCTGCAGCCAGCGCCCCGGCACGTCGGGGCGCGCGATCCCCTCGATCAGCGCCGCGGCGACGAACGTGCCGACCAGCGCCCAGTCCCACCACGCCCGCGCGGGAACGTCGGCGGGCTGCGGCTCGTCCCAGACCGGACGGATGGCGGACACGGCCTCATGCTACGAGCGCCGGCCGCCGCGCGGGATCAGCCAGAAGTACGAGCCGCCCTCCCCTGCCGGGGCTGCCTGGTGCGGCCGCCGCGAACCCGACTGCGTTGCGCGACGCGCTTGGCACACTATTTCTGCCCGGGAGGGCCAAAGTTGAGTGCTGGGTATCTGCCTTTCTGGCACACGAAAGAACGCGAATACCCAGCACTCAGCGGGAGGGGGTGACCGGGACTGTCAGTGGGTGTGCTTGTCCGCCAGCTCGCGGAGCGTCGCGATCTCCGCCGGGATGTCCTCGGCCCCGTACACCGCCGAGCCCGCCACGAAGACGTTCGCGCCGGCGTCGGCCGCACGCTCGATCGTGTCCCGCGACACTCCCCCGTCGACCTGGATCCACACGTCCAGCCCGGACTCGCTCACGGCCTGGCGCGCGCGCCGGATCTTGGGCAGCGTGCCCTCGATGAACGACTGCCCGCCGAAGCCCGGCTCGACCGTCATCACGAGGATCATGTCGATCTCGGCCAGCAGGTCGAGGAACGGCTCCACGGGCGTGGCCGGGCGCAGCGCCACGCCCGCGCGCGCGCCGAGCCGGTGCAGCTCGCGGGCCAGGCGGACGGGCGCCTGCGCGGCCTCCGCGTGGAAGGTGACGGACGCCGCCCCCGCCTCCGCGAACGCCGGCGCCCACCGGTCCGGGTTCTCGATCATGAGGTGGGCGTCGAGCGGGATCGGCGACACCTTGGCGAGGCGCTCGAAGATCGGCAGCCCCAGCGTCAGGTTCGGCACGAAGTGGTTGTCCATGACGTCGACGTGCGCGTAGTCGGCGTCGGCGATCCGGCCGAGGTCACGCTCGAGGTTCGCGAAGTCGGCGGACAGGATGCTGGGGGCGATGAGTGCTGCCATGATGCCAGCCTAGAGGCCGACCGACAGGGAGCGACGATGATCCCCGACGTGAACTACTGGGCCGTGATCGTGGCCACGCTCTCCACGCTCGTGGTGGGCTCCGTCTGGTACACGCCGAAGGTGTTCGGCACCCGCTGGATGCGGCTGGCTCACGTGGACCGGGAGGCCGCCGAGGCCCGCGGCGTCTGGCCGATCGTCGTGACGGTGATCGTCAGCTTCCTGACCGCGTGGGTGCTCGCCGGCGCCGTCTTCATCGCCTGGCGGTTCTACGAGGGCAGCTTCTTCAGCGCGGCGGTCGTGACCGGCGTGCTGCTCTGGATCGGCTTCACCGCGGCCCGGATGATCACGCACGACGCCTTCGAGGGCCGCCCGCCGCAGCTCACCACGCTGAACCTGGCGCACGAGCTGGTCACGATCCTGGTCATGGCCGTGATCATCGGGGTGTGGCCGCCGGCGGGCGTGTAGCCCTACCACCAGAGGCCGGGTGCGAAGGTTCACCCGCGCGTCGTCCGGACGATCACCCCGAAACCGACACGTGAGGCGCTAGCCTCCGCTGCGTGACCGAGCATCAGGCACCTCTCCGGTGAGGATCGACCTCACCGGACTCAGAAGAGCCAGCACCCGCGGGCTGGTGGGTGCCGTCGTCCTCGTGGTCCTCGCCACGACGCTCCCTGCCTATCTCACGTACGAACACCTCAGGGACCGGCAGATCCTCGCGGACCGCGGGGTACAGGTCGAGGCACAGGTCACCGAGGTCAACCGGATGCGCCGCTCCGCCGACACGGCCGACGTCCGACCCGTTGACCCGCCGTACTTCGAGTCGGTCCTCGACCCCGGGCAGGGCTTCTCCGTCGGCGACCGGGTCGACGTGGTCGTCGACCCCCTCGCTCCAGGACGAATCGCCGTTGTCGACCAGCCACTGATCGCGAGCAGCGACCTCGTTTTCGTCGCCATCGACCTGGCGTGTCTCCTGGCCCTGCTCGGTCTGCTCCTGCCGCTCGGCGAACTCTGCCGCCGCGCCTGGGCGCGTTACCGCGGCGTTCCCGCGCCGGCTCGGCGGCCACCGGAAGCTGAACTGTCCGCGAAGCCGCGCCGCCGACTCCTCGCCGGCATGGAGCCCCCTCAGATCCTGCTGCTCCTGATCGTCGCGCCTGTCGCCGGCACCGTGATCTCAGGGCTGTTCGCCGCGGATGCCATCAAGAGGGCGGATGCGCTCGAGACCTCCGGAGTCGCCACCCAGGCGATCGTCGAGGAGAGCACCTGGGCGGCCGACGACGGCGGATGGCTCGACGTGACGTTCAGGCTCCCTGACGGAAGGGAGTCCGGCGCCTCTGTCCACGCCCAAGGCCGTGTGCACTACGAGGGTGAGTCCGTCAGCATCATCTATGCGCAGACCGCGCCACATATCGCCCGGCTTGCCGACCAGGAAGCCCTTCCGGCTGACACCTGGATTCCCGTTGCCTTCTTCGGCGTGTTCGCGGCGACGGCGGTGCTGACGGTCCCGATGGCTGTTGTCGCCCTCGTCCGGCGGCCCCGACCCGACAGGCTCACCCATAGGCGAACTGTCGATGCGCGCCCGCAGAGCAAGTAGCGCTGCGGACTGTGTTGCGGAGAGTAGACGCTGTCCACTCTCCGCAACCTGACCCCTGCGCGGAGGCCCGCCCCCTCGGCCCCGGACGAGCCGCTGCTGCTACGCCGTGCGCCGCAGCAGCGTCAGGTGCATCGCGTCCGTCCCGTGGACGTGCGGCCAGAGCTGCACGTCGTCACGGTCGGACAGCGGGATGTCCGCGCCGGGGCGCACCGCGGACCGCACCGCGGCCGGGGTGTCCAGCCGCTCGACGTCGGCGCGCCTCTTCAGCACGTCGGCGACCACGAGCTGCGTCTCGGCCAGGTGCGGCGAGCACGTCACGTACGCGACCACTCCCCCGGGCCGGACGGCGTCCAGCGCGGAGGCGAGCAGCTCGCGCTGCAGCCCGGTGAGCGCGGCGAGGTCCGACGGCGTGCGCCGCCACCGGCTCTCGGGCCGGCGGCGCAGCGCGCCCAGGCCGGTGCACGGCGCGTCGACCAGCACACGGTCGTAGGCCCCGGGCTCCTCTGTACCGACCTCGCGCCCGTCGCTGGTGCGCACCTCCTCGACCACGCCGTCGGGCAGCGCGGCCAGGGCCCCCGCGACCAGGCGCGCGCGGTGCGGCGCCACCTCGTTGGCGACCAGGGTCGCGCCCCGCTCGGCGGCGAGGGCGCCGAGCAGGGCGGCCTTGCCGCCCGGGCCGGCGCACAGGTCCAGCCAGCGACGGTCGGCGCCGTCCAGCGGCACGCCGGCCAGCGCAAGGGTGACCAGCTGCGATCCCTCGTCCTGGACACCCGCGAGACCCTCCCGGATCGCGGGGATGCCCGACGGGTCCGAACCCTCCAGGCGCAGCGCCGTGGGCGCCCAGCGGCCGGCGACCAGGTCGACGTCGCCCCAGGCGTCCTCGTCGGAGGCCTCCACCAGGCCCGGCCGTGCCACGAGGGTGACGCGCGGGGCGGCGTTGTCGGCGGCCAGGAGGTCGCCGAGCTCGTCGGCGCCGCGGCCGTTGCCCGCCAGCGCCTCGCGCAGCGCGCGGGCGATCCACAGCGGGTGCGACTCGGTGGTCGCGAGGCCGCTCAGGGCGTCCGGCGCCTCCTTCTCCAGGATCGACAGCCACTCGTCGAGGGGCCGCTCCGAGACCCGGCGCAGCACGGCGTTCACCATCTGCGCGGGCCCGGCGCCCACCCGGTTGCGCGCGAGCCCGACCGTCTCCGAGACCGCGGCGTGCCCGGGCACCCGCATGCCGAGGAGCTGGTGGGCGCCGAGCCGCAGCACGTCCAGCAGCGCCGGGTCCAGGCCCGACAGCGGGCGATCGACACACGTCGCCAGGATCGCGTCGTACCGGCCGCGCATCCGCAGCGTGCCGTAGGTGAGCTCGGTGGCGAAGCCTGCGTCGCGGCCACGGATGCGCCGCTCCCGCAGCAGCGGGGGCAGCACCAGGTTCGCGTACGCGTCGGACTCGTCGACCTCACGCAGCACGTCGAAGGCAGCCATGCGCGCCGGGTCGGTGCCCTTGCGGCGCTCCGAGGGCGCCTGCGACGTGCGGGACCGGTCGCCCCGGGACCGCGACGCGGAGCGCTGCCGTCCCGCGGAGGTGCGGCGCTCGTCGCCGAAGCCCCGGCCGCCGCGATCGCTGCGGCCTCCGCGATCGCCGTCGTAGCCGCTCATGCGGAGGCCCCCGTCGTGTTCGTGGCCGACGCCGTGCCGGCGTCCGCCGACCCGTCCTGCGTCGTCCCGCCCAGCACCAGCCCGGCCTCGACGAGCGCGCGGCCGCCGCCGCGGGCCCAGTCGGGCGCGGGCATGGCCTTCTTGCCGAACGGCCGCACCTCCCCCAGCGCCACGGCGTGCGTCGCCGTCCCGACCAGCACCTCGTGCTTGAGCGCGCGCACCTCCCCCGCCCGCAGGTCGGTGACGTCGGGGCGCGGCGAGACAGGCCCGAGGCCCAGACGGGAGCCGTCCGGCAGCACGGTCCACGCGCCCGGCGCGGGCGTGCAGCCGCGCACGAGGCGATCGACTGCGAGCGCCGGGTCCGTCCAGGCGACGCGGGCGTCGTCGGTGGTGAGCTTGGCGGCGACGGAGACGCCGTCGGCGGGCTGGGGCTGGGGCTGGAGGGTGCCGTCCTCGAGGGCGTCGAGGGTGGCGACGAGCAATTCGGCGCCGGAGACGGCGAGGCGGCCGAGGAGGTCGCCGGAGGTGTCGGTGGGGCGGATGGTCTCGGTGGCCGTGCCGAGCACGGGTCCGGTGTCCATGCCCTCGTCGAGCAGGAAGGTGGTGGCGCCGGTGACCTCGTCGCCCGCGATGAGGGCGCGCTGCACGGGGGCGGCGCCGCGCCAGGCGGGCAGCACGGAGAAGTGCAGGTTGATCCAGCCGAGGCGGGGTACGGCGAGCACGGCGGGGCGCAGGATGTGGCCGTAGGCGACGACGGGGGCGGCGTCGATCTGGAGCTCTTCGAGCAGGGCGACGAACTCGTCCCCGCGCGGGACGTCGGTGATGACGCGGATCCCGGCCTCCTCGGCCCGGGCGCGCACCGGGCTGGGCGTGAGCTTGCGGCCGCGGCCCGACGGCGCGTCGGCGCGGGTCAGGACGGCGACGACCTCGTGACGCGAGGCGAGCAGGGCCTCCAGGGAGGCGACGGCTGGTTCGGGGGTTCCGGCGAAGAGAAGACGCACCGGGTCAGTCTAGGTGTGCACCAGGTGTGGGGCCCTGCCGGGCCGGTTCGCTCGGCACGGCGCGACGTCGGGCGACGAGCACCACACTCCCCGCGGTGGCGAGGGCCCCGAGCGCGATCGCGGCGGCCACGGCGAGGGTCAGCGTGTCCGGGCCCGTGAGCGGCTGCCCGCGCAGGGCCTGCCAGGCCAGCAGCAGGACCACCGCGAGCGCCGTCCCGCCGGTGACGATCACGAGCCAGGTGCGGTCGCGGACCGTGAGCCAGGTGGCGGGCACGACGGCGAGCAGCCAGGCCACGAGCGGCAGGGCCTGCATGGCGTGGATGCCGACGAAGTGCGCGGCCCGCAGGTCGCCGGCGACGGTGGACCAGCCGAGCACGGGCAGGCCAGGCCCGCCGTCCGCCGGGCCCACGGTATGGGCACCGATCAGCACGCGGTCCCCGCCGTCGCGCAGGGCGTCGAGCTGGGCGGGGGTCGGGTCGGTCATGAGGAAGGCGACGGCCATGCCGACGACGGCGACGACGAGGCCGCCGCGCAGGCCCCAGGCGAGCACGGGGTCGTGCAGCCGCTGGGCGAGCAGCACGACGGCGACGACGACGTTGGTGGCCCACAGCGTGGCGATGGCGCCCGCCATGGTGAAGTACACCGTCTGGTCGAGCGGGGTGCTCACGTTGAAGTGGCTGCGCAGCCCCCGCGCCGACTGGAGCACGATCAGTGCCTGTTCGATCAGCAGCGCGGCCGCGACGATCCAGGAGACGGTCACCACGAGGCGCCGTCGGCCCCGGACGTAGGTGAGGAACCAGAGCAGCGTGAGGCTGTACACGCAGATCGAGACGGCGAACTTCGCGGGCTTGAGCCAGGTGGGCTCGCCGAGCACCTGACGCGGGTCGGCGGCCAGGCCGACGAGGCACACCAGCAGCACGACGGCCGTCAGCAGGGTGGTGAGGGCCAGCGGCGGGTTGGTGCGGACGGCGCGCGTGAGCAGCGCGGCCGGGGAGGTCCGCGAGGACGCCGGGGTCTTCGAGGCGGGCGAGGTCATGGCGCGAGCCTGGCACCGCCCGGCGGCGGCGGGGAGGTGATTCGCCCGTCGCCGAAGGGCACCGTGACGCGGCGGGCAGCGTGGCGGGCTTGTCCCGCAAGGTTCGCGTCCCTCGGCACACAGGGGTGGTATCAGACCGGACCGCCTGGAGGACCGCGATGCGCAGTCTCAAGCTTCTCGGACCGGTGACGTCCGTCCCCCGGGCGACATGCGCGCTCTTCTGTGCCGTCGCGCTGGCAGGGTGCGCCGGGTGCACGGCGGGCGGGCCGGGCCCGGGGACCGACGACGTCGGTGCGGGATTCGCCGAGGTGCTCGCCCTGCCTGCGGCGTCCGCCGACTACGCCTGGTACCCGGGGTCGGTCACCGAGGCCCTGCCGTCGGTCCGGTACCTCGACGGGGGTGAGGCGTACGCCTCCGAGCTGGCCGCGCTCGGCCGGTTCACCAGCTGGGAGGCAGGCGAACCGGCGCATCCGAGCCTGGAGATGATCGACCTGACGTTCGAGGTCGACGAGGTCATCGACTCGCTCGGTGGCCTGACTGTGCACCAGGACGGGACAGCGCTCGAGGGCAGGACAGTCACGGTGCACATCAGCATCGACGATTCGGCCGACCGTGACCGGGTGGCCGACGAGCTGCTCGCGCTGGACGACGTCGTGCTCTTCCTGGACCACGTGGGGCCTGAGTCCTGGCCGCCGCCGGAGTGGGTCGTCGTGTTCGACGACGCATTCCTGGGCGACGTGCACGACCGTGGGGCGGTCACCTGGCCCGTGGCGGAGGCGATCGCCGCGAACAACCCAGCCGACTCCCACCCGGAGATCGACGCGACCACGCTCGACGAGCTCCGGGCGGCGGCGGGGCAGGAGCGCACGATCGAGGTCTTCCTCGACGGATGATCGACCGCGACGGGCGAGACCGCGCGCTACACAGCGACCGGGAGCCCCAGGGCGCGCAGGTCGTGGCGCAGGGCGTCGGTGCCGGTGAACACGACGCCGTGGAAGCCGACGCCGCGTGCGGCGTCCACGTTCACCTGCTTGTCGTCGATGAAGACGGCGCGGGACGGGTCCACCCCGAAGCGCTCGACCACCAGCTCGAAGATGCGCCGGTCCGGCTTGGCCATGCCCTCGCGGCCGGACACGATGACGTCCTCCATCAGCCCGATCGCGGGCGCGGCGGGCTCGGCGCTGTGGAACGTCTCGGCCTGCCAGTTGGTCAGCCCGTACAGGCGCAGCCCGAGCCCCTTCAGCTCCGCCACCAGCTCGGCCGACCCCTCGACGGGCCCGGTCAGCGACAGCTCGTAGTGCTCCACGTACCGGCGCAGGTCCTCGACCTGCTCGGGGTGGGTCCGGCCCACGCGCTCCAGCAGCACGGCGTACGACGTCCCGGCGTCCGCGGCGTGGTTGATCGACCCGAAATCGACGGCCTCGAAAAACGCCTCGATCTCCGCCCGCGGACGCCCCGCGTACGGCCCGAAGGGGTCCCACCCGATGAGGACGTTGCCGAAGTCGTAGACGACGGTGTCGATGACGGGCGCGCCCGGCACGGGAACGTCGGTCACAGGGGCGTCGGTCGCGGGGACACCGGTCACGGGGTCGGCTGAGGTCACAGCATCTCCTTCGGGTCGAGCTGTACACGGACGGTCCCACCCTCGCGGCGCGCGGAGCGCACGGCGAGGCTGGCCTTGAGCCTACGGGCGAGCTCGTCGCCCTGGGCGAGCGGGACCCGCAGCACGGTCCGCACGGGCAGGTCGAGCGCCTGGAAGCCTGCGCCGCCACCCGGGCCGTTGTTGCTTCCCGGGCCGCCCCGGCTGCCCACGCCCCGGCGGCCCGACGGCGCGCCCGTGCCCCGGCCGCCCGGTCCCCGCCCGGGGGTCTCCGGGTCGATCTCGACGGGGCCCAGCGCCCCCGAGCCCGCGCCCAGGTCCTCGCGCAGCCCGACCCGGCCGACGACCGCGTCCACCGCCGTCCGGTCCCCGGTGACGGCAGCGACCCGGACGGCGGGCGGCAGGTGCAGCTCGGCGCGCTCGTCGAGCTCCCGCCCCGCGAAGCCGGCCGGGTCCCAGCGCACCAGGGCCTGGGTGGGTCCGGGCGCGCCGTCGCCCACGAGCAGCACCTGTCCCTCCGGTCCAGGGCGGACCAGCGACGACGCCGCGAGCCAGCGGTGCAGGGCCTCCGTGCCCGCGGCGAGACCGGTGCCGCCGGTCATCACGGCGGCGTCGAGCAGGAGTGCGATGGCGTAGCCGCCGTCCGCGACGGGCTCGGCGCCGGGGGTGGCCACGACGAGCGCGGGGGTGGCCGGGACGGCGTCGATCACGCCCCCCGGGGCGGACGCCGCCGACAGCCGCACCGGCACGCCCGTGAACGCCCGGCCGAGCTCCTCCGCGGTGCGGGCCGAGCCGACGCGGACCGACCGCAGGCCCGTCCACCCGCACTCCTCGCACCGCCAGCCCCCGGCCAGGCGACCGCACCAGGTGCACTGCGGGGCGCCGTCGGCGTGCGGCAGGCCCAGGGGCCCGTGACAGTGCGCGCAGCGGGCGGCGACGCGGCACCGGGAGCACGCCACGACCGGCAGGTAGCCGGAGCGGGGCACCTGCACCAGGACCGGACCGCGGTCCAGGGCCTCGCGCGCGGCACGCCATGCGGTGGACGGGAGCCGGGCCGCGGCGGCGGCGCCCTCCCGCGCCAGCTCGACGGACGTCAGCGCGCGCACCCGGGGCGCCCGGGCCCGCACCACGTCCCGGGGCGCGGCGAGCTCCCGCGCCCAGCCGGAGGCGAGCAGCGCCTGCGCCTGGACGGTGCGACCCGGCGAGCCCAGCAGGAACGCCGCGTTCTCCCGCTCGGCCCGCAGCGCCAGCACGTCACGCGCGTGGGGGTACGGGGCGTGCGGCTCGGCCAGCGTCTCCTCGCCGTCGCCCCACAGGACCACCAGGCCGAGGTCGGCGACCGGCGCGAACATCGCGGCCCGGGTCCCCACCACCACCCGCGCGTCGCCCCGCAACGCCCGCAGGAACGCCCGGTACCGGGGCGCGGGGCCGTCGTCGGCCAGCAGCCGCACCACGTCGTCGTCGGCGACCCCGGCGCCCTCCAGGGCTGCGGTCACACGCGCCACGTCCCGCGCGTCCGGCACGACGACGAGCACCCCGCGCCCGCCCGCCGCACACGCCCGCACGGCCTGCGCGACGGCGGCGGCCCAGTGCGGGGTACGTGTGTCCGTGTCGGAGCCGGAGCTGGGGTTGGGGCCGGAGGCCGCCCCGGTTCCGACGCCGGGCAGCGCGGACCACACGGCCCGGGGCGCCTCGCCCGCCTGGATCCGGCGCAGGTACGCCTCGCCGCCCCGGTACGGGACCCACGCGGACGACGACGGCGCGACGGCAGGGTCGGCCGGGACGTCAGCTGCAGGGACGTCGGCAGCCTCCGGCGCATGCTCCTTCTCCGGCTCCTTCTCCACGCGCGCGTGCCGCGGCGGCAGGGCCAGGCGCAGGACGTCGGCGAGCGTGCCCGCGTACCGGTCGGCCACGGCCCGACACAGCTCGAGCACCTGTGGCGTCAGCACCTGCTCGCCCGACACCACCCTGCGCAGCGGCACGAGCCGGCCGTCGTGGTCCGACGTCTCCTGGCGCGCGACGACGTACCCCGCGACGTCCTGCCGCCCGAACCGCGCCTTGATCCGCACGCCAGGCTGGGCGTCGTCGGCCATCGCGGCGGGGACGAGGTAGTCGTACGGCTGGTCGAGGTGCGCCGGCTGCAGGTCCAGCACGACGCGCGCGACCGGCAGGTTCTCCGCGATCGGGATGCCGTTGGTCTCGGCATGGTCGAGCGGGCCCGGAGACTTGGCCTTGCCGACGCCTTTGCTCCCGCCGCGTGCGGGCACACCGCCCACCTCGTCCAGCCCGAGCAGCGCCTCGTCCACGTCCCCGTTCACCTCCCTATCCCACCATGCGCCACCCACA
This sequence comes from Promicromonospora sp. NPDC110617, assembly GCF_055598465.1. Classification (NCBI taxonomy): domain Bacteria; kingdom Bacillati; phylum Actinomycetota; class Actinomycetes; order Micrococcales; family Promicromonosporaceae; genus Promicromonospora; species Promicromonospora sp. NPDC110617. The sequence goes on along the minus strand of NZ_JBVKBM010000003.1, from coordinate 525,546 downwards.
CTCGGCGGCGGCACGAGGGCGGGCACAGGTGCCGGTCAGTCCGATGGCGAGGCCGGCACCACGCATGGCGCTGAACACGACGCGGCGAGGTCGGCACTCTGCTTCGAGGTCGGTCCAGGCCTGTGCCGACCTCGAAGCACCCGAACAGCGGGCTGCCGACCTCAGGACCCTTCGGGTACAGATGCCGTCAGAACAGGCTCAGCAGGTCCTCGACCCGATCGGTGCGCTCCCACGTGAAGTCGGGCAGGTCGCGGCCGAAGTGCCCGTACGTGGAGGTGGCCCGGTAGATCGGCCGCAGCAGGTCCAGGTCGCGCACGATCGCCGCGGGACGCAGGTCGAACACCTCGTGGATCGCCGCCGTGATCTTCGAGACCGGCACGGTCTCGGTGCCGAAGGTCTCGACGTAGAGGCCCACGGGGTGTGCCTTGCCGATGGCGTAGGCGACCTGCACCTCGCAGCGCCGCGCGAGCCCGGCGGCCACGACGTTCTTGGCCACCCAGCGCATGGCGTACGCACCCGACCGGTCCACCTTGGACGGGTCCTTGCCCGAGAAGGCGCCGCCGCCGTGCCGCGCCATGCCGCCGTAGGTGTCGACGATGATCTTGCGGCCCGTCAGGCCGGCGTCGCCCTGCGGGCCGCCGATGACGAACTTGCCGGTCGGGTTCACGAACTGCCGTGCGCCGGCCCAGTCGAGCCCCGCCGACTCCAGCACGGGGGCGATGACGATCTCGGCCACCTCGACGTGCAGCTTCTCCTGCAGCACGTCGGCGTCGTGCTGGGTGGAGAGCACCACCGTGTCGACGGCGACGGGCCGGTCGCCGTCGTACCCGATGGTCACCTGGGTCTTGCCGTCCGGGCGCAGGCCCAGCAGCTCGCCGGACTTGCGCACGGCGGCCAGCCGCTCCGACAGCCGGTGCGCCAGCCAGCCGGCCACGGGCATGTAGGCGGGCGTCTCGTCGGACGCGTAGCCGAACATCAGGCCCTGGTCGCCGGCGCCCTGGGCGTCGAGCGGGTCGAGGTCGCTCGTGTCGTCGCGCATCTCAAGGGCCTTGTCGACGCCCTGCGCGATGTCGGGCGACTGCTGCCCGATGGAGACGGACACGCCGCACGAGTCGCCGTCGAACCCGATGGCGGACGACGTGTAGCCGATGCCGCGCACCACGTCCCGGACGATCTGCGGGATCTCGACGTACGCCTCGGTGGTGACCTCGCCCGCGACGTGCACCAGCCCGGTGGTGACCATGGTCTCCACCGCGACGCGCGACGTGGGGTCCTGCTCCAGCAGGGCGTCGAGGATGGCGTCGCTGATCTGATCACAGACCTTGTCCGGATGACCCTCGGTCACGGACTCGGACGTGAAAAGGCGCAGCTCGCTCATGGGCACCAGCCTACGGTCTCGCACAGCGAGAAGTCGATCCTGGCAGGTGAGACGGGGGTCACGGCAGCAGCTTGGCGACGGCGTCCCACAGGGCGTCCGCCACCTCGCGCTTGCTCCCCGAGGCCAGTCCGACGACGTCGCCGGCCCCGTCCAGGATCGTGACCTCGTTGCTCTCGGTGCCGAAACCGCGCCCCGCACCGACCGCGTTCACCGCGATCAGGTCGGCGCCCTTGCGCCGGGCCTTGGCCCGGCCGTGCTCCAGCACGCTGCCCGACGCGTCACCCGTCTCCGCGGCGAAGCCCACGACCACCTGGCCGGGACGCAGCCGGTCGTGCGCGATCTCCGCGAGGATGTCGGGGTTCTCGACCAGCTCGATGGGCGCGGGACCCTGCCCCGGCACCTTCTTGATCTTGGCGTCGGGCGTGACGGCCGGGCGGAAGTCCGCCACGGCGGCGGCCATCACCACGACGTCCGCCTCCGCGCCCACGGCCCGGACCGCGTCGCGCAGCTCCACCGTGGACTCCACCTGCACGACGGAGCAGGCCCGCGGGCCGGCCAGGACCTGGTCGGTGACGTCCTGCGCGAGGTTCGCGGCCACGAGCGTCACGTCGGCACCGCGCGCGGCGGCTGCCTGCGCCAGCGCCACGCCCTGCCGACCGCTGGACCGGTTGCCGATGAACCGCACCGGGTCGATGGCCTCACGCGTGCCGCCCGCGGACACGACGACGCGACGGCCGGCGAGGTCGAGGTTCTCGACGGGCACGCCCGCCGGGGCGGTCTCGGCAGGCTCAACCACCGGCGGGTCGACCAGCGAGGGGTCGACCAGCGAGAGCGCCTCGCGCGCGATGTCCTCGGGGTCGGGCAGCCGCCCCGGGCCGGTGTCGGTGCCGGTCAGGCGGCCCGAGGCGGGCTCGATCACGTGGACGCCCCGCTCGCGCAGGGTCGCCACGTTCGCCCGGGTGGCTGCGTGCTCCCACATCTCGGTGTGCATCGCCGGGGCGAGCACCACCAGGCAGCGCGCGGCGAGGAGCGTGGTGGTGAGCAGGTCGTCCGCGAGCCCCGTGGCGGCACGCGCCATGAGGTCTGCGGTGGCCGGCGCGACGATCACGAGGTCGGCGTGCTGCCCCAGTGACACGTGCTGCACGCCGGGGACGTCGTCGAACACCTCGGTGCTGACGGGCTCGCCCGACAGCGCCTCGAACGTCGGGGCGCCCACGAACTCCAGCGCCGCGCGCGTGGGGATCACGCGCACGGCGTGCCCCTGCTCGCGCAGGAGCCGCAGCAGGAGCACCGCCTTGTACGCGGCGATCCCACCGGAGACGCCGAGGAGGATCCTCATCGGTGGTCGCCCTCCACGTCCGTCAGCATGTACGTCGACCTGAGATGCCCGTGGACCGAAGGACCAGCGGCCTGCCGGTCACGTCCGGTCAGGCCGGGAACTCGGGCAGCGACTGCTCGGCCTTCGCGGCGGCAGCGGCGTCCGCCTGCGCCTGCACCTCGGCCGGGTCGACCTCCTCGATGGTGAGGAGGCCCTGGGTGATCTCGCGCATCGCGATGGAGAGGGGCTTCTCCTGGTTGCGGGTCTCGACGAGCGGGCCCACGTTCTCCAGGAGGCCCTCGTTGAGCTGCGAGTAGTACGCGTTGATCTGACGGGCGCGCATAGACGCGTACAGCACGAGGCCGTACTTCGAGTCGATGCGCTCGAGCAGCTCGTCGATCGGCGGGTCGGTGATGCCCTCAGGGGCGGCGACGGTTCCGGCCATGGTGAAGCTCCAGAAGTCTTGGGTGACGGGGGAAAGTCCGAGGAACGAGTCTACCTGCTCTGTCACCCGGAGGTGGCAGGCAGCACGCCGGGTCAGCCGACCGGTGTGGTGGAACCCACACCCATGAAGGCGACGAGCGCGTCCGTGGCGCGATGGACGTCGTCGTTCACGATGGTGACGTCGAACTCCTCCTCGGCGGCGAGCTCGACGCGCGCCGTGGCGAGCCGCCGCTCCCGCTCCTCCGAGTCCTCGGTGCCGCGACCGACGAGCCGTCGGACGAGCTCGTCGAAGCTCGGCGGGGCGAGGAAGACGAACCGGGCCTCGAGGCCCGAGGCCGTGACCGCGTCGCGCACCTGGCGCGCGCCCTGGAGGTCGATCTCCAGGAGCACGGGGACCCCGGCGGCGAGCTTCTGCTCGACCGGTCGCCGTGGCGTCCCGTACCGGTTACGACCGTGCACCACCGCCCACTCGAGCATCTCGTCGGAGGCGACCATGCGGTCGAACTCCTCCGGAGACACGAACAGGTAGTGCACTCCGTCCACCTCGCCCGGGCGCGGCGACCGGGTGGTCGCCGACACGGAGAGCCAGACCTGCGGATAACGGTCCCGCACGTCGGCGGAGACCGTGCCCTTGCCCACCGCGGTGGGACCTGCGAGCACGGTCAGCCGTGCGGGTTGTGTCGTACTGATCTCAGCCAAACCTCTCGATGAGCGCCGCCGACTGGTGCGGTCCGAGGCCTCGGACGCGGCGGGTCTCGGCGATCCCGATCTCTTCCATGATCGCCCTGGCCTTAACCTTACCGACCCCGGGCAGCGACTCGAGCAACGAGACGACCTTGAGCTTGCCGACGACGTCGTCCTTCTGGCCCTGCTCGATGACCTCCCTCAGGGAACCTTGCGAGTACTTGAGCTTGTTCTTGATCTCTGCCCGCGCGCGTCGCGCCTCGGCTGCCTTCTCGAGTGCTGCCGCACGCTGCTCGGGTGTGAGGGGTGGTAGTGCCACGCAAGTCACCTACTCGTGTCTCGACCGGTCTTCTGACTCGGGACGTCCGGTCCTCGCTCGGGCCCGATGCCCAAGTCCGTGACCTGGCCCGCAACCGGTCTGGTGTGAACTGCTGCATCGAAAGTAGCCATCGCCTCAGAGGTCGGCAATCGCAGAACGCCACTTCGTGAAAACTCATGCACATGCGCTTTTAGGCAATTAGTACATTTCACAACAAAGCGCCCCCGATCCGTAGGGATCGAGGGCGCTTTGTCCAACACGCGGTTCAACGCGAGAATCAGCCTCGCAACGCCTCCGTCGCCTCCCGCGCGGCCGCGCGCGCGGCGCTCACCAGCGCCTGAGGGTCCGGTCCTGCCGCGAGCACCCCGCGGGACGACGACGCCAGCACGTTCCGCCGGGCGCCGCCGAACGTCGTGGCGAGCTCGCGCTCCCCCGCCCCCTGCGCGCCGACGCCGGGAGCCAGCAGCGGGCCGTTGACGGCCACCAGGTCGGTGCCCGTCGCGGCCACCGCGTCGCCGATCGTGGCGCCCACCACCAGGCCCACCGAGCCCATGGGCTCGGCGCCCGCGTTGAGCACCGCGGCGTGCGCCGCCATGAGGGCGGCGACCGACGTACCGTGTTCCTCGCCGGTGCCCTCGCCCTCGGCGCCCGCTCCCGCGCTGCGGCGCACCGCGTGCTGCACCTCGAAGCCCTCCTTGTTGGAGGTGAGGCACAGCACGAACAGGCCGCGGCCCGTGGCCGCGGCGAGCTCGACCGCGGGCTCCAGCGAGCCGAAGCCGAGGTACGGCGAGACCGTCAGGGCGTCGCCGGCCAGGGGCGAGCCGTCCGCCAGGAACGCGTCGGCGTAGGCGCCCATGGTCGAGCCGATGTCGCCGCGCTTGGCGTCGACGATCGTCAGCGTGCCTGTGCTGCCCGAACCGCTGCCCGAACCCGTGGAGCGAGCAGCCGCGAGCACCTCCTCCAGCACCGCGAGGCCGCGCGAGCCGTGCCGCTCGAAGAACGCCGCCTGCGGCTTGAACGCCGCGACCTGGCCCCCGAGCGCGTCCACGACGCGCAGGGAGAACTCCCGCAAGCCGGCGACGTCGTCGGACAGGCCCCAGGCGTGCAGGAGCGACGCGTGCGGGTCGATGCCCACGCAGAGCGGCCCGTGCTCGTCCATGGCGGCGGCCAGGCGGGCGCCGAACGGCGTGATGCCTCCGGAACCGGCGCTCACGCGTGCGCCCCCGCCGTCGGCGCCACGACGCCCACCTGCGCGGCCGCACGGCGTGCGGTGGTGGCGGCCGTGTGCTCCTGGAGGCTCGCCACCTCGAACGGGCCCGCCAGCACCGCCTCGATGCCCTGCACCGCCGCCGCGAGCTGGTCCACCGTGGTCGCGATCGGCTTGTCGGCCGCCGTCGTCGCCGCGCGGATCTCGTAGCCGTCCGCACGGGCGCCCTGGCCCGACGGCGAGTTCACCACGAGGTCGATCTGCCCCTCGGTGATGAGCCCGACGACGGTGAGCTCGCCGTCCGGCCCGCGGCCCTCGGTGTGCTTGCGCACCTCGGTGGCCTCGATGCCGTTGCGGCGCAGCACGTTCGCGGTGCCGGCCGTGGCGAGCACCTTGAAGCCGAGCTCCACCAGGCGCTTGACCGGGAAGACGACGTGCCGCTTGTCGCTGTCGGCCACGGAGACGAACACCGTGCCCGACGTCGGCAGCCCGCCGAACGCCGCCGCCTGCGACTTGGCGAACGCGTGCGGGAAGTCCTTGTCGAAGCCCATGACCTCGCCCGTGGAGCGCATCTCCGGGCCGAGCACGGAGTCGACGACCAGGCCCTCGCGGGTGCGGAACCGCTTGAACGGCAGCACGGCCTCCTTGACGGCCAGCGGCGCGCCCAGGTCGAGCGTGGCGCCGTCGTGCTCCGGGAGCACGCCCGCCGCGCGCAGGTCGGCGATGGACTCGCCGACCATGACGCGGGCCGCGGCCTTGGCCAGCGGCGTGCCCGTCGCCTTGGAGACGAACGGCACGGTGCGCGACGCGCGGGGGTTGGCCTCCAGGACGTACAGGACGTCGCTGACGAGCGCGTACTGGACGTTGAGCAGGCCGCGCACGCCCACGCCCTTGGCGATGGCCTCGGTGGAGCGCCGGATGCGCGCGATCTCGGCCTCGCTGAGCGAGACCGGGGGCAGCACGCAGGCCGAGTCGCCGGAGTGGATGCCGGCCTCCTCGATGTGCTCCATGACGCCGCCGAGGAACAGCTCCTCGCCGTCGTACAGGGCGTCGACGTCGATCTCCATCGCGTCGTCCAGGAAGCGGTCGATCAGGAGCGGCGCGGCCAGGGTGCCGGGCGCCCCGTTCAGCGCGGCCGCGGCCGCGCTCTCGGTCAGCGCGCGCTCGACGTAGCCGGTGAGCTGGTCCTCGCTGTAGACGATCTCCATACCGCGCCCGCCCAGCACGTACGACGGGCGCACGAGCACCGGGTAGCCGATGCCCTCGGCGACGTCGCGCGCCTGGGCCAGCGAGCGGGCCGTGCCGAACGCGGGGGCCGGGAGGCCGGCGTCGAGCAGCACCTGGCCGAAGATGCCGCGGTCCTCCGCGGCGTCGATCGCCTCGGGGCTGGTGCCGAGGATCGGCAGCCCGGCCTCGGCGAGACGCCGCGCGAGGCTCAGCGGCGTCTGCCCGCCGAGCTGGACGATGATGCCCTTGACCGGTCCGGCCGCGAGCTCGGCCTGGTAGACCTCCAGGACGTCCTCGAAGGTCAGCGGCTCGAAGTACAGGCGGTCGGACGTGTCGTAGTCCGTGGACACCGTCTCGGGGTTGCAGTTGACCATGACGGTCTCGTACTTCTCCGCCAGCGCCAGGGTGGCGTGCACGCACGAGTAGTCGAACTCGATGCCCTGGCCGATGCGGTTGGGCCCGGAGCCGAGGATGATCACGGCCTCCCGCTCGCGGGGCGCGACCTCGGTCTCGGAGTCGTAGCTCGAGTAGTGGTACGGGGTCTTGGCCGCGAACTCGGCCGCGCAGGTGTCCACGGTCTTGTAGACCGGGCGGACGCCCAGGGCGTGCCGGATCTCGCGCACCGTGGACTCGCCGGAGGCACCCATGCCGCGCAGGCGCGCGACCTGGGCGTCGGACAGGCCGTGCCGCTTGGCGTGGCGCAGCAGGTCCTCGGTGACCGTGGGCGACGCCGCGACCTCGGCCGCGACCTCGTTGACGAGCTGGATCTGGTCGAGGAACCAGGGGTCGATCTTGGTCGCGTCGAAGACCTGCTCGAGCGTGGTGCCGCCGGGCGTGCCGACCGAGCGCAGGGCCTGCTGGACCTGCACGAGGCGCTGCTCGGTGGGCCGCTCGATCTCCTTGAGCAGGGTGGCGAGCTCGTCGCCCGTCGGGGCGTCGCCGTCCCAGTGGAACTGCACGCCGCCCTTGTCGATGGAGCGCAGGGCCTTGCCGAGCGCCTCCGTGAAGTTGCGGCCCAGCGCCATGGCCTCGCCCACCGACTTCATGGTGGTGGTCAGGGTGTCGTCGGCGGCGGGGAACTTCTCGAACGCGAACCGCGGGACCTTGACCACGACGTAGTCGAGCGTGGGCTCGAAGCTCGCGGGGGTCACCTTGGTGATGTCGTTCGGGATCTCGTCGAGCGTGTAGCCGACGGCGAGCTTGGCCGCGATCTTCGCGATCGGGAAGCCGGTCGCCTTGGAGGCCAGCGCCGAGGAGCGGGAGACGCGGGGGTTCATCTCGATGACGATGATGCGCCCGTCGGCGGGGTCGATGGCGAACTGGATGTTGCAGCCACCGGTGTCGACGCCGACCTCGCGGATCACGGCGATGCCGATGTCGCGCAGCTTCTGGTACTCGCGGTCGGTGAGCGTCAGCGCGGGCGCCACGGTCACCGAGTCGCCGGTGTGCACGCCCACGGGGTCCACGTTCTCGATGGAGCAGACGACCACGACGTTGTCGTCCTTGTCGCGCATGAGCTCCAGCTCGTACTCCTTCCACCCCAGGATGGACTCCTCCAGGAGCACCTCCGTGGTGGGCGAGTAGTGCAGGCCCTGCCCGACGATGCGGTGCAGGTCCGCCTCGTCGTAGGCCAGGCCGGAGCCGAGGCCGCCCATGGTGAACGACGGGCGCACGACCATCGGGTAGCCCAGGATCTCGGCCGCCTTGAGGGCCTCGTCGATCGTGTGCACGATCTCCGAGCGGGCCGACTCGCCGCCGCACTTCTCGACGACGTCCTTGAACTGCTGGCGGTCCTCGCCCTTCTGGATGGCGGGGATGTTGGCGCCGATCAGCTCGACGCCGTACTTCTCCAGCACGCCGGCCTCGTCCAGCGCGATGGCGGCGTTCAGCGCCGTCTGCCCGCCCAGGGTGGGCAGCAGGGCGTCGGGGCGCTCCTTGGCGATGATGGTGGTCAGCACCTCGGTGGTGATCGGCTCCACGTAGGTCGCGTCCGCGAACTCGGGGTCCGTCATGATCGTGGCCGGGTTCGAGTTGACCAGGATGACCCGCAGGCCCTCCTCCTTCAGCACCCGGCAGGCCTGGGTCCCGGAGTAGTCGAACTCGCAGGCCTGGCCGATGACGATCGGGCCGGACCCGATGACCAGGACCGAGGAGAGGTCGTTACGGCGAGGCATCAGTGGTTCTCCTCGGTGTTGAGCTGTGCTGCTGCGGTGGGTTGGGTCTTGAGGGCCGGCGGCCACGCCGCCGGGTTCGTCAGCAGGCCGACGAACCGGTCGAACAGGTACGCGGCGTCGTGCGGGCCGGCGGCCGCCTCGGGGTGGTACTGCACCGAGAAGGCGGGCAGGTCGAGGCAGGTCAGCCCCTCCACGACCTGGTCGTTGAGGCCCACGTGGGAGACGACGACGCGGCCGTAGCGGCCGCCGTCGGCCCTGCTGTCGTCGTTCCTGCTGGCGTCGTTCCTGCTGGCGTCGTAGGGAGCCTGCGAGACGGCGGGGGCGCCGGCGTCGTCCACCACGGGCGCGTCGACCGCGAAGCCGTGGTTGTGCGCGGTGACCTCGACCTTGCCGGTCGTGCGGTCGAGCACGGGCTGGTTGATGCCCCGGTGGCCGTAGCCGAGCTTGTACGTACCGTAGCCGAGCGCGCGGCCCAGGAGCTGGTTGCCGAAGCAGATGCCGAAGAACGGGATGCGGCGGTCCAGGACCGCGCGCAGCAGCTCGACCTCGTGGTCGGCGGCGCCGGGGTCGCCGGGGCCGTTCGAGAAGAACACGCCGCGGGGCGCGTCGTCGGGAAGGCCCGCGAAGGCGCCCAGGACGTCGTCGATCGTCGAGGACTGCGGCACGACGACGACGCGCACGCCGCGCTCGGCCAGCCGCGCCGGCGTCATGGACTTGATGCCCAGGTCGACGGCGACGACGGTCGCGACGGGGGTGCGCCCGGGGTTGTTCTCCAGCCACTCGCCGGCCGGCTCCACCGTGTAGGCCTCCTTCGTGGAGACCTCCCCGGCAAGGTTCGCGCCCGCCATCTGGGGCGAGGCCTGCACCTCGGCCACGAGCTCCTCGACGGGGCGCGGGTAGCCGCCGCGCACCAGGTCGTCGCCGGAGAAGATCCCGGCGCGCATCACGCCCTCCTCGCGCAGACGGCGGGTCAGCGCGCGGGTGTCGATGTCGGAGATGCCGACGACGCCCTGCGCGGCGAGCTCCTCGCCGAGCGAGCGCTGCGCGCGCCAGTTCGAGACCCGGCGCGCGGGGTCGCGCACCACGTAGCCGGAGACCCAGATGCGGCCCGACTCGGGGTCCTCGTCGTTCACGCCGGTGTTGCCGACGTGCGGCGCCGTCATGACGACGATCTGCCGGTGGTAGGACGGGTCGGTCAACGTCTCCTGGTAACCGGTCATGCCGGTGGAGAAGACGATCTCGCCGAACGTCGTGCCGGTGGCGCCGTAGGCGCGGCCGCGGTAGGTGGTGCCGTCCTCGAGGACCAGCGCTGCGGTAGTTACGGACGGCTGTGCTGCCGCCTCTGCGGACATCTCTGCGGACGTCGTCGGGATGGTCACCGGGCCTCCTGCTGGTGCGGGTACTGCTGGTGCGGGTACTGCTGGTGCGGGTACTGCTGGTGCGGGTACTGCTGTTCGGGGTGCTGCTGGCTCTGCGGGCCCTGCTGGCCGTGCGGGCTCTGCGGGCCGTGCGGGCTCTGCTGGGCCGCGAGCAGGTGGCGGACGGCGTCCACCAGGCCGCCGCGGTCCTCCGCGCGCCGCGGGCGCAGCCCGGTGTCGACCAGGGCCGCCGGGACGCCGTCGGCCTCCGGGACGGCCCAGGTCAGGACCACGAGCCCGTCCGCGCCGACGTACTTGCCCGCCATGCCCGGGGCGAGGCCCGCGCTGCGGATGGTGCTCACGGGGAGCCACAGGTCGTCGGTGCCGTCACGTTCGATGAGGACGCCGTGCTGGTGCACCGTGACGACCGCGTGCGAACGGTCGCCCAGGCCGTGGGCGCCCACCCGGGCGAGCCAGTCGCCGTGCAGGGTGGTCGAGACGTAGATCGCCTCCACGGGTCCGGAGCGCACTTCGCCAGGGCCGTCCGCGGGGCCATCCGCGGCGCCGTCCGCGGGCGGCGCCGGCGGCACGGGCACGACCGTGGTGGTGCGCTGCGCGAGCCGGCGGCGTCCGATGAGCGTCACGTACAGGACGAGGAAGACCGCGAGGACGGCCAGCAGGACTACGGCCAGGGTGGTCATCGGGCGGCTCCTTCGAGAGCGCCGTCGGCGACCGTGCCGTCGACGGGCGCGCCGTCCAGGACCGTCGCGCGGCCCCGGAGGAACGTGGCGACCACGCGGCCGGGGAGCTCCATGCCCTGGAACGGGGTGTTGTCGCTCGCGGTGACCTGGCTGCGGCCGTCGATCGCGCGGGTCGCGGCCGGGTCGACGAGGACCAGGTTGGCGGGCTCGCCGACGGCGATCGGGCGGCCCTGGGTCGCGCCGATCCGGCCGATGCGGGCGGGGTTCTCCGACAGCACGCGGGCGACGTCGGCCCAGGTCAGGCGACCGGTGTCGACCATGGTCTGCTGGACCACGGACAGCGCCGTCTCCAGGCCGGTCATGCCGAAGGCCGCCGAGGCCCACTCGCAGTCCTTGTCCTCGACCGGGTGCGGCGCGTGGTCGGTGGCGACGATGTCGATGGTGCCGTCGGCCAGGCCCTCGCGGACCGCCTCGACATCCTTGGCCGTGCGCAGCGGCGGGTTCACCTTGAACACCGGGTCGTAGTCGCGGGCCAGCTCGTCCGTGAGCACCAGGTGGTGCGGCGTCACCTCGGCGGTGACGTCGATGCCGCGGCCCTTGGCCCAGCGGACGATCTCCACCGAGCCGGCGGTCGACAGGTGGCACACGTGCAGGCGCGAGCCCACGTGCTCGGCCAGCAGCACGTCGCGGGCGATGATCGACTCCTCGGCCACGGCGGGCCAGCCCGTCAGGCCGATCTGCGCGGAGACGACGCCCTCGTTCATCTGCGCGCCCTCGGTCAGGCGCGGCTCCTGCGCGTGCTGCGCGACGACGCCGTCGAACGCCTTGACGTACTCCAGCGCGCGGCGCATCAGGACCGGGTCGTGCACGCACTTGCCGTCGTCGGAGAAGACGCGCACGCGGGCGGCGGAGTCGGCCATGGCGCCCAGCTCGGCGAGCTTCTCGCCGCCCAGGCCCACGGTGACCGCGCCCACGGGGTGCACGTCCACCCAGCCGGCCTGCTCGCCCAGCCGGTGGACCTGCTCGACGACGCCCGCGGTGTCCTGCGTCGGCGTCGTGTTGGCCATGGCGTGCACCGCCGTGAAGCCGCCCGCGGCGGCGGCGCGGGTGCCGGAGAACACCGTCTCGGCGTCCTCCCGGCCCGGCTCGCGCAGGTGGGTGTGCAGGTCGACGAGGCCGGGCAGGAGCACATGCTCCTCCGCCGGGATCTCGTGCGCGCCGTCGGGCACCTCGACCGTGCCGGGCGCCCCGAGGGCGGCGATCACGCCGTCCGCCAGCACGACGTCGACCGGGTCCGTACCGTAGGGACGGACCCCTCGCAGGACATAGGTCTGCGGTCTCGCGGTGCTCACAGGACGTTCCTCTCGTCGGTGCTGGAAACTGTGCTCGTGCTGTCGGTGCTCGTGCTGCCGGTACCGCTGCTGTCGGTGCTCGTGCTGCCGGTGCCGGACAGCAGCAGGTACAGGGCGGCCATGCGCACGGCGACGCCGTTGGCCACCTGCTCCACGATCACGGAGCGGGGGTGGTCGGCGGCGGCCGCCGAGATCTCCAGGCCGCGGTTCATCGGCCCGGGGTGCATCACGATCGCGTGGTCCGGCAGGACCGCGAGCCGGCGGGCGTCGAACCCGAACTTGCGGCTGTACTCCATCGGGCTCGGGAAGAACGACCCCGAACCGCCCGACATCCGCTCACGCTGCACCCGCAGCATCATGACCGCATCCGGCTGCCACTGCTCGAGCGTCTCGTCCAGGTGGTACGACACCCGGCACGGCCAGGTCTCCACGCCCACCGGCACGAGCGTGGGCGGTGCGACCAGCGTGACCTCGGCGCCCAGGGTGTGCAGCAGGTAGACGTTGGACCGCGCGACCCGGGAGTGCAGCACGTCGCCGACGATCGCGATGCGCAGGCCGGCGAGGTCCGCGCCGACCGAGGTGTCGACGCCGCGGCCGTCATCACCCACGCGGCCCACGAGGTGGCGGCGGATCGTGAACGCGTCCAGCAGCGCCTGCGTGGGGTGCTGGTGCATGCCGTCGCCGGCGTTGAGCACGCCCGCGTCGAGCCAGCCCGCGTGCGCGAGCTGGTGCGCCGCGCCCGAGGCCGAGTGGCGCACGACCACGGCGTCCGCCCCCATGGCGTGCAGGGTCAGCGCGGTGTCCTTGAGCGACTCGCCCTTGGAGACGCTCGACCCCTTGGCCGAGAAGTTGATGACGTCGGCCGACAGGCGCTTGGCCGCCGTCTCGAACGAGATCCGGGTGCGCGTGGAGTCCTCGTAGAACAGGTTCACGACGGTGCGGCCGCGCAGCGTCGGCAGCTTCTTGTTCTCGCGCGACTGGGTCGCGGCCATCTGCGCGGAGGTGTCCAGGAGCAGGATCGCGTCGTCCTTGGACATGTCCTGGGTGGTCAGGAGGTGCTTCATCGGGCGCCCCTCTCGGTGCTCGCGGGGGCGGGGCTGGTGCTCGTGCTGGTGGGGCTCGCCGTCGTAGGGCTGGCGGTCGGCGCGGCCTCGCTGATCACGACGGCGTCCGCTCCCCCGTCGACGTCGGCCAGGCGGACCCGGACGCGCTCGCTGCGCGAGGTGGGCAGGTTCTTGCCCACGTAGTCCGCGCGGATCGGGAGCTCGCGGTGCCCGCGGTCCACGAGGGCGGCGAGCTGCACCACGCGGGGGCGGCCGAGGTCGTTCAGGGCGTCGAGCGCGGCGCGGATGGTGCGGCCGGAGAAGAGCACGTCGTCCACGAGGACGACCACCTTGTCGTCGATCGTGCCGTCCAGGCTGCCCGGCAGGACCGTCTGTCCGACGGCGCGCGTGGGCTGACGACGCAGGTCGTCGCGGTACATGGTCACGTCCAGCGTGCCGTGCTCACCGCTGAAGGTGGGCTCGATCTGCGCGAGCCGCTCGGCCAGCCGGCGGGCGAGCTGCACGCCGCGGGTCGGGATGCCGAGCAGCAGCAGGTCGGCGGCGCCCTTGTTGCGCTCCACGATCTCGTGGGCGATGCGGGTGAGCGCCCGGGCGATGTCGGCCTCGCCGAGCACCGTCCTCTCGGCGGCGGCGCTCGGGGTCTCGCTGGATTCGGGCATGCGGGTGCCAGGGTTCATCTGGCGACCTCCTTCTCCGCCTCACCGGACGGGATTAAAGGGAGTCTGACAGCCACCACCATAACGCGCCGTCCCTGTGCCGGATGCCGACGTCGGCGCCCGCCGGGAGGGGCGTTGCTCACATCCCGGGCACCGACGGCGCACGGGGCGTCAGCCGCGCTCCAGACGCTCCGCGATACCGGCGATGCGACCCAGCCGCGCCTCCCACGCGTCCCCGATGCGCTCGAGCCGACGGCCCAGCGCCGTCAGCTCCGCGCCGAGCGCGCGATACCGGCGCTCGCGCCCGACGACCCAGGACTCGACCAGCCCGGCGGCCTCCAGCACTGCGAGGTGCTTCGCGATCGCCTGCCGCGTCACCGGGAGGCGCGCGGCGAGGACGGAGGCGGTCAGACCGGAGGCGGCGTCGACGGTGCCTGCGCGGGCCGGCTCCGTGCTCGGCTCCCCGCCTGGCTGCCCGCCCGGGTGCCCACTCGGCTCCCCGGCCGGCTCCCCGCCCGGCTGCCCACTCAGCGCCCCGGCCGGCTCCCCGCCCGACAGGGCCTGGAGCACGGCCCAGCGAGTCTCGTCGCCGAGCGCCGCGAACGCGGCGACCGGCGACGGTGCCGATGCTCCGGACGGTGCAGCCGCCGCCCCCGACGTCACCACGACCGCGACTCGACGTACTCGACGAGCTCGTCCAGCTCGACGTCCCAGCCCTCGCGGTTACCGTCCAGCGCGGAGCGCACCGCGTCGTCGGTGTCGCCGGTGAAGCCGGTCTCGTGGACGGTGAGGTTGGTGCCGGCGCCGTCGGGCTCCAGGGTGAACGTGGCCTCGGTCATGCGCTCGGGCTCGTCCGCCGACTGACCCCAGCGGTAGGCGAGCACGCGGCCGGCCTCGGACCGGGTGACCTCGAAGGCGAACCAGCCGTAGCCCTCGAAGTGCAGCCGGCCGCGGGTGCCGGCGGCGAGCGGGCCGCCGTCGTCGGTCTCGCAGCCGTCGCCGAACCAGCCGGCGACGTGCTCGGGCTCGGAGATCGCCCGCCAGACCTCGTCGGGTCCGGCGGCGACCCGGACGGTGCGGGTGACGGAACGTGCGGCGAGGTCGATGCTGGCGCGGGGCTGGGTGGTGGTCATGGGGTCCTCCGGGAACGGCTCGATCGATCGAGGATAGCGCAACCATTTGATTGCACTTCTACGATGCACCCTCGCTCGCCGATGCGCAACCCTTTGGTTGCGTTGCCTGTGCCGCCCTACCTACGGCGCGCTGCCTGCCTCGTCCCGGAGCACCACCGCCGCCAGGCCTGCCGCGACCGCGACCAGTGCGAGCACCATCCCCACCGTCCCGGGCCAGCCCGCCAGCGCGAATCCGATCCCGCCGAGCCAGCCGAACAGGCTGGACCCCGCGTAGTAGGCCAGGTTGTAGACGGCGGCGGCCTGGGTCCGGGCCTGAGGTGCCGCGACCGGCGTCCACCCGCTGGCCACGGCGTGCGCGCCGAAGAACCCGGCGGTCAGCACGACCAGCCCGGCCAGCACGAGCGGCAGCCAGCCCGACAGCGTGACCACCACCCCCAGCGCCATCACTCCGGTCGACACGATCAGCACCCGGCGCCGCCCGTGCCGTAGCACGAGCCGGCCCGTCCGCGCCGACGACCAGGTCCCGGCCAGGTAGGCGAGGAACACGAGGCTCACCACCCCGGGCGAGAGGTCGAAGGGTGGGGCGGCGAGGCGGAAGCCCAGGTAGTTGTAGACGGCGACGAACCCGCCCATGAGCAGCAAGCCCTGCGCGTCCAGCACGAGCAGGCGCGGGTTCAGCAGCGCACGGAACCACCCGAGCCGACCGCGAGGAGCACTTCGCTCGGGGAAGGCGGGGTCGGGAGCTGGGCTGTCGGGAGCTGGGCTGTCGAGGGCTGGGCTGTCGGGAGCAGCGCCGTCACCCCACCCCGCTCCCGCCGTCCCCGCCCCCGGCGCCGCCCGCGGCCCCCGGTCCCGTGGGGCGAGCCAGATGAACGCACCCGTCGCGACCAGGCACGTCACGGCGACGGCGCCCACGCCCGCGCGCCAGCCGAACAGCTCGGCCACGCCGCCGGACACGATCCGCCCCAGCAGGCCGCCCACCGACGTGCCCGCCACGTACGTCCCGGCGGCGCGCGGGACCGCGGCCGCCGCCCCCGACTCGATCAGCATCTCCGTCAGGTAGGCCATCGCGACGGCGGGCACGCCCGCGACGAACAGCCCCTGCACCGCGCGACCGGCGACGAGCAGCTCGAACGACGGCGCGAACGGGACCACGAGCCCGATCGCGGTGGCGCCGAGCATCGCGACGGTCATCGCTCGGACCCGCCCGACGCGGTCGGCCACCGACGCCCAGGGCAGCACACCCACGGCCAGGCCGAGGGTCGCGGCGGAGACGAGGAGCGACGTCGCGGAGGCCGACGTCGCAAGCTCGCGGGCGGCGTCCGGCAGGACGGACTGCGGGGCGTAGAGCTGGGCGAACGCAGCGGTCCCGGCGCCGAACAGGGCGACGAGCAGACGTCGCTCGTCGAACCGTCCAGCGCCGGGACCGGTGCTCACAGTGCTCGCCCGCCGGCGTACCGGCTTGCGTACCGGCCAGTTTGCCGGCGTGCGGGGCAGGTCACGCCAGCAGCGTCGGCTTCAGGTCCTTGACCCGGCCGAGCAGGCCGTTCACGAAGGCCGGGGAGTCGTCCGTGGACAGGTCGCCGGCGAGGTCGACCGCCTCGTCCAGCGCGACGGCGTCGGGCACGTCGTCGTTGAAGAGGACCTCCCACGAGCCGATCCGCAGCAGCGCGCGGTCGACGGCCGGCATCCGGTCGAGGGTCCAGCCCTGCGAGTAGGTCTCCAGCACCTCGTCGATGCGGTCGCGGTGCGCGACCACGCCCTCCACGATGTCGACGGCGTACTGCGGCACGGCCGCCTCGGTGTGCGGCACGGCCACACGGTCGGCGAGGAGCGTCAGCGGGTCGATGCCGCGCTGCTCCGCCTCGAAGAGGATGTCGGCGGCGCGCTTGCGCGCCTTGGTGCGTGCGCCCATGGTCTCTCTCTGTCGCGGAAGCTCAGTTGCGATAGCCGGCTACGAGCTCGGCTGGAAGTCGGCTCGGGTCGGTCAGGTCGGCTCGGCGACGAGCCGTGACACGAACCGCGGCGGGCCCGGTACGGGCCCGCCGCCGATGATCACTCGGTGACGCGACCGAGGTAGTCGCCCGTGCGGGTGTCGACCTTGACCTTGACGCCCTGCTCGAGGAACAGCGGGACCTGGATCTCGGCACCCGTCTCGAGCGTCGCCGGCTTGGTGCCACCGGTGGAACGGTCGCCCTGCAGGCCCGGCTCGGTGTAGGTGATCTCCAGCACGACGGACGCCGGCAGCTCGATGTACAGCGGGGTGCCGTCGTTCGAGGCGAGCATGACGCTCATGCCCTCGAGCATGTAGTCCTTCGCGTCGCCGACGGTCGCGGCCGACACGTTGATCTGGTCGTACGTGTCGTTGTCCATGAAGACGAAGTCCTCGCCGTCCATGTACAGGTACTGGAAGTCTCGGCGGTCCACGTTGGCCGTCTCGACCTTGATGCCCGCGTTGAACGTCTTGTCGACGACCTTGCCGGACAGCACGTTCTTCATCTTCGTGCGGACGAACGCTCCACCCTTGCCCGGCTTGACATGCTGGAACTCGATGACGGACCAGAGGTTGCCGTCGATGCGGAGCACGGTGCCGTTCTTGATGTCGTTGGAGGTAGCCACGTTCGTCTTCCTGTGTCGGGTGAAGGGTGTACCCCGGGGCACGCCGACGAGAGGCCGGCGGCTGGGGTGATCAAGCGAGGTGTCAAGCAGCAGCGGTCAAGTCTACCGGACGGGTCAGAGGACGAGCGCATTCAGCACGACAAGTCCCAGGAGTCCGGTGGCGACCGACCAGATCAACGAGGCGAGCGTACCCACGACGAACCGCTCCGACGCGACGGGCTGGTCGCGCAGCTCCGCGTACCGCCCGAGGCCCTTGATCGCGACGACGATCGCGATGCCGTACGGGTAGCCGGCCAGCAGGGAACCCGTGATCGCGAGGCGCTCCAGCACGCCGAGCCACGCGCCGCCCCGGAGGATCGCGACGGCGTCCGGGTGCATCGTGCCGGTGGGCGACTCCTCGCCGGTGGACCCCTTCGCCGAACCCGAACCGCCGTCGGCGCCCGAGCCGGATCCCTTCTCGGTCGCCCCTGCCTCGCCGGCTGCCCCCTCGCCGGCGGCGCCTTCACCAGCAGTGCCTTCGCCTTCGCCGCCCTCGCCCGGCTCCAGGGCCTGCGGGTAGACGGGCGGCTTGTAGCGCGCCCAGGGCAGGTCTCCGCGGCCCGCGCGGCGCAGCACCCAGGGCACCACCCAGGAGCCCACGATGACGCTCAGCGCCAACGTGACCAGCCAGGTCGCGACGGCAGCGACCCACTGCCATCCGTCGATGTAGTCCAGCATCTCCCAGGTCACGGCGTGACGTTCCCCTTCAGCTCCTCGCGCCAGCTCTTGACGCGGCACCTCTTGGCTACGGCTCGTTCTCAGCCGGCCCCGGTCGGCTTCTGCTCCCGGTCGGCTACTGGTCCCGCTCAGGAACAGGGTCCGGACCGGGAACCAGGTCCGGGCCCACCGAGCCACTCAGCTCGGCGAGCAGCCGCACCACGACCGGCCGCACCGCCTCTTCCTCCTGCCAGAGCGCCGCTCGGACGCGCTGACTCACCGCCTGTTCACTGACGTGCAAGGACTGGGCGACAATCCTCTGTCGTCCCGGTTTGTCCGGCAGCGAGGCGAGCGTATCGGCGACCTCCCAGCCGTGGGGTGTACGGCGCGCGCGAATCGCCGCGAGAAGGCGGAGCAGCGCCTCGACCTCGCCTGCGAGGTCGGGCTGCGCCGGGTCGCGGTCCGCACCCGGGTCGGCTCCGCCCCGGACAACGGTCCTCAGGTCCGGCGCACCCGGCGGCGGACCCTCCACCGCGACCGACGTGCCCCTGCCGCGCGTCTTGGCCCGCTCGACGGCGTCGCGGGCGCGGTAGAACGCGAAGCCGCGCGCCTCGCGGGACACCGTGGGCAGCGGCCCCTCGACCTGGCCGACGCCGATACCGACGCTCCAGCCCTGGTCCCGCAGGAGATGCAGGGACAGGTCGACGGCGAGCTCGGCGCCCGCCCGGCCTGACGCCAGGATGCCCTGGACCTCGTCACCCACCGTGCGCTCGAACCCCACGACGACCCCCTCGCGGAAGCGCGTCAGGCGCGCGAGCTCCGCGAGGACCTCGGGAACGCGGTCGGCCGCGTAGGTCGAGCCCCGCTGGTCGACGGTGAGGACGATCATGGCTCAAGCCTAGAGCCTTAAGTCAAGGTGCTCAAGGTTTGAGACTTGATGAGGTCGAGTCAAGTCTTGAGCCTTGTGTGGAAGATATCGGGCCGAACCGCTCGCCCTGCCATTCCCCCTGCCACTCCCCAGCTACTCCCCCCGCTGCTCCCCGAGCCGAGTCGCGATCGCCGAGAGCGCGAGCCGGTAGGAGTCGAACCCGAATCCGGCCACGGTCCCCGTCGCGATCCCGGCGACCACCGAGTAGTGCCGGAACGACTCGCGCGTCGCGGGGTTCGACAGGTGCACCTCGACCAGCAGCAGCCCCGCCGTGGTGACCTGCGCCGCGGCGTCCCGCAGCGCGTACGAGTAGTGCGTGAACGCGGCGGGGTTGAGCACCACGTGGGCACCGGCGTCCACCGCCTCGTGCAGCCAGCCGACGATCTCGGACTCGTCGTCGGTCTGCCGCACCTCGATCGCCAGGCCGAGCTCGTCGCCCCACTTCGCCGCCGCGACCTCGAGGTCCGCCATCGAGGCGTGGCCGTAGATCTCGGGCTCGCGGACGCCGAGCCGGCCGAGATTGGGACCGTTGAGCACCAGGACGCTGGGCAGTGCAGAAACCATGGCCGCGAGCCTAGTGGGCCGCCGCGCCTGACGTCACCGGATCTCGGAGGCACCGGATCTCGGAGGCACCGGATCTCGGAGGCACCGGATCTCGGACGCGCTGGATCTCGGACGCACCGGGCTCTCACACCTTGCCGCTGCCGCCCACGATCCGATGGCCGCCCGTCGCCTCGGAGATCCAGTCGAGGACCTCGGGGCGCAGCTCGTCCCACTCCCAGAAGGTGAAACCCAGGCAGGCCAGAGCAGCGCCGTCGGCCGACCACTGGGTGACGGGGGACGCGGCGCCGCACTCGCGGCACACCAGGTCGATCGTCGCGTCGCCGGCACCGTGCCCGCCGTCGTGCCCGCCAGCGTGTCCGTCACCGTCAACGAGGCCGTCGTCGCCGTCCCGCCAGGCGGCAGCCGCGTCGTAGAACCAGCGCAGCCCGTCCTCGTCCGAGCACGTGGGGCCGAACTCCTCGGGCGGCCCGAAGAACGACCTGCGGACCGAGCACTGGGGACAGGTCACCGTGTCGACGCTGCTCTGCCCGCCGTCATACACCTCGCGCCCCACCCCGACCGACATGCCCCATGGGACCTCCCCGGAGACCGTGCCTGCTCCAGACCCTGCTCCCGACCGGGCGGCTGACCGGGCGAGGATGTCCGTCCACCCCGGACCCGGCGGGTACCCGGAGCCGCCCAGGGCCGCAGCCGGGGACACCTCCGGCAACAGCACCCCACGCGCGACGAGCGCGTCCACGACCCGTTGTCCCAGGTCGCGGGCCTCGGCCTCGGTCGCGTCCAGGTCTGCGACCCACTCGAAGTACGTCCCCACGGCTTCCCCTTCGGCTGGCTGCTGCTGATGTCCGGCGTCGCGCACGCTACCCCGCGCCACTGACATCTCTGCTCGGTACGCCCGAGCCGGTGACACACCTCGACCAGGACCCCGCCGGTGATCACGCCTCGTCCGATCACGCCCCGTTCGATCACGCCCCGTCGGGCTCCAGACCCTCCACCAGCAGCGTCCGCGGGCCGGGTCCGGCCTCGGCGAGGGCGTCGTGCGGGTTGGTCAGCGCGCAGCGGCGCAGCGAGAGGCAGCCGCAGCCGATGCAGTCCGTGAGGTGGTCGCGCAGGCGGGAGAGCTGCTCGATCCGCGCGTCGAGGTCGTCGTGCCAGGCCTGTGAGATGCGGCGCCAGTCCTTCGCGGTGGGCGTCCGGTCCCCCGGCAGGGTGTCGAGCGCCGCGCCGATGTCGGCGAGCGGGATCCCGACCCGCTGGGACACCCGGATGAACGCGACGCGGCGCAGCGTCTCGCGCCGGTAGCGCCGCTGGTTGCCCGACGTCCGCCGGCTCGTGATCAGGCCCTTGCGCTCGTAGAAGTGCAGCGCGGACACCGCGACACCGCTGCGGGCCGCGAGATCGCCGACGGTAAGCTCGTCACGATCCCAGGGGACGGCGGGGTTGGGCGCTTCCATGCGTGACCTCCACGACTCATGAGAACTCGGGTACACCGGTCAACGGGCACTGCGGCGAGCTGGGGGCAGGGGCTCCGCCAACACAGCTCGGACCGGTGTTGACCTCAACTTTGGTTCAGGTTAAAGGATGAGCGCATGGACGCGATCAGACACCACTCCTTCGGACCGCCCGAGGTCCTCGTGCTCGAGCAGGTCCCGGACCCCGTTCCCGGCCCCGGCGACGTGCTCGTCGACGCCGTCGCGCACGGGGTGCACCTTCTGGACACCAGCCACCGGCGCGGCGAGGCGGGCCCGCCGCTCCCCCTGCCCAGCCTTCCGACGGTGCCGGGCCGCGAGATCGCGGGCACCGTGGTCGCCGTCGGGCCGGACGTCGACCCCTCGTGGATCGGTCGGCCCGTGGCGGCACATCTCGGGCCGGTGCCCGACGGCGGTGGGTACGCCCGGCGCGTCGCCGTCGGCGCGGAGAAGCTGCACGCCGTACTCGACGGCGCGGACGGCGCCCCGCTGGCCCCGGCGGACGCGATCACGATGATCGGCACCGGCAGGATGGCCGTCTACACCCTCGACCTCGCCGCGGTGACGGCGGACGACGTCGTGGTCGTGACGGGCGCAGCGGGTGGGCTCGGCACGCTCTTCGTCCAGGAGGCGCTGCACTCCGGGGCGCGCGTCGTCGCGCTCGCCGGCGGCGCCGCGAAGCTGCAGGTCCTGCGCGACCTGCTGCCGGACGCGGACCGGCTCGTTCTGATCGACTACTCCGTCCCGGGCTGGCCCGACGCGGCCCGCGCGGCCCTCGGTGGCTCCCCCGCGACCCTCGTGCTCGACGGCGTGGGCGGCGAGCTCGGCACCGCGGCCACGGGTCTGCTGCGCGGTGCTGGCGACGGCAGTTCGGGCGGCAGTTCGGGCGGCAGCACGCGCGACGGCGCCGCGCCGGGCCGGCTCGTCGCGTACGGCTGGGCGTCCGGGACGGCCAACCGGTACACGTCATGGGCCGAGGCCGACCGGATCGAGTCACCGGTCGAGGTGCGCTACGCCGTCGGGCCCGCGGCTCCGCCGATGGGCGACCAACGGCCGTACCAGGAGCGCGCGCTGGCGAACGCAGCCTCGGGTCGCTGGCGGGTGGTGACGCACCGCGTGCCGTTCGCCGAGGCCGCCCGCGCCCACCGCGAGCTCGAGGAGCGCCGCACCACCGGCAAGGTGGTGCTGGTGTGACCGCGGCGGTCTCCACCGCACGGACGGTCGCGGCGCCGGGCACCCTGAGCCCAGGCGCGCAGCGCCTCGTCCTGATCGGGATGGTCGCGCTCTGCTCGCTCGGGGCCTTCGAGGCCCTCGCCGTGGCGACGGCGATGCCCACCATCGCCGTCGACCTGAACGGGCTGCGGCACTACACGTTCGCCTTCGCGGTGGTCTTCGCCACCAGCGTGGTGGGCATGCTCACGGCGGGACGCTGGTGCGACCGCACCGGTCCGGCGCCGGCGATGTGGACCGGCGTGGCGCTCTTCGTGGTCGGCCTGGTGGTCGCGGGGACCGCCACCGGAATGGGCGCGCTCATCGCCGGACGCGCGGTCCAGGGCGTCGGCAGCGGGCTCTTCGGCGTGGCGCTGTACGTCCTGGTGGCACGCGTCTTTGTCGCGGAACGACGTCCGGCAGTCTTCTCGGCGTTCGCGGCCGCGTGGGTGGTACCCGCGATCGTGGGCCCGGGGCTGGCGGGGCTCGTCGTCGACCACCTCGGCTGGCGCTGGGTCTTCCTCGGCGCGGCCGCGCTCACCGTCCCGGCCGCGATCCTGATGCGCCCCGGGCTGACGGCGGCGCAGGGCGCGGGGCACGGGTCCGACGCCGAGCGCGCGCCGGGCGACGGGCGTGCGCCGAGCGACGGGCACGTGCCGGACGACGGGCGTGCGCCGGACGACGGGCATGTGCCGGGCAACAAGCGAGTGCCGGAAGTCGAGCTGGGCGTAGGCGCCCCGATCACCCTGGCGAGCGGCAGTGCCGTCGAGGCTTCCGCCGACGCCGTGGAGGCTCCCGCCGCCGGCCCGCCCTCCGACGTCGGGCAGGCCGATCGTCCGCTGCGGCACGCATTGCGCCTGGCACTGTCCGTGCTGCATGCGGGACGCGGGCTGCCCGCTGTCGTGTCGGTGCGGGCGCTGGTTTCGGCGGCGTTCACAGGTGCCGAGGTGCTGCTGCCGCTGCTCCTGGTGCACGAGCGACACCTGAGCCCCGGCGGCGCCGGGCTGATCCTGACGGTCGGGGCGCTGGGCTGGTCCGCGGCGTCGTGGGTGCGGGGACGGAACCTGCTGCACCTGAGCCACGCCGGCTATGTGCGGCTGGGCGGCGGCCTGCTCGCCCTCGGGATGGTCGGCGCGGCGATGCTCGTGCTCCCGGATGTGCCGGCCGGGGTCGGGATGGCGTTCTGGGTGCTCTCGGGCAGCGGGATGGGTCTGGTGTACCCGACGCTGTCGGTCCTCACGCTGGAGCTGGCGCCGCCGCACGAGCAGGGCTCGGCGTCGTCTGCCCTCCAGGTGGCCGACGCCGTCGCGGCCGCCGTCGCGTCGTCCGCGACCGGCGCCCTGCTCTGGACCCTGTACGACGTCGCCGGGCTGCCCGCCTACGCCGTCGTGCTGGGGCTCACCGGGCTGCTGGCGGCGACTGCGCTCGCGCTCGCGGGCAGGACGCGCGTCGACGTTCCGCAGGTTGTGCCGTGAGCGTGGGACGGCCGCACGGAGCCCCGCGGGACGCTGCAGTGCGTGGCACCGCAGCACGTGGCACAGCAGTGGGTGGCGCAGCAGCGCAGAGCAGGGCCGGTCGAAGGTAAGCACGCTCGGCCGGCGGTGGCGCGACTCTGACCCTCCGCTGACCCTCCGCGTGCGGTCGATCAGGCCACGGCCGCTGTTGGTGACAGCGGCCGTGGCCGTGCGGACACCGGACATCACGCGGCGGTGGCCCGTGGTGCGGCGGGTGGGTCGATGGGTGGGTCGGCGGGTGGGTCGATGGAATCGGGCACTCGGATACGGTGACCCCGCGCGTCCGTGAAGACCCACCCCGTCTCCACCAACACACCCCCGACATTGGCGGTCGCGGGCTTGCCCTGCCAGGACATAGCGATCCCCCGCGCATCAACCATCTGGTGATGGAACCAGCACAACAACGCACTGTTCGCCACCGACGTGGCACCACCCTCAGCCCAGTGCGTCACCGCATGATGCACCTCGCACCGCGACGGCGGCTGATCACACCCCGGGAACACACAACGCCCATCACGGGCGATCACCGCACGCCGCATCTGCCCCGACACCGTCCGCCGCGCACGCCCCACATCCAACACCGCACCATCGGGCCCGAACACCACCCGCGTCACCGCACTGTCACACGCCAACCGACGCAACAACCCCGACGGCACCCGAGAACCAGACTCCGTGAACACCGCACCACCCGACGCCAGCAACCCCGAACCCGACACCCCAGCCCCCGCACCCAGCCCACCCGCACCCGCACCCGCACCCGCACCAGCACCAGCACCAGCACCAGCACCAGCACCAGCACCAGCACCAGCCACGATCACCGGACCAGCACCAGTACCCGGCGCCCCCAGGCACGACCCGCTCGCGTTCAACGCACCCGCGTGCGACGCGCCCGGCCGGCCCGGGACGCTCTGCCCACAGGTCAGGCACAGGCCCTCACGCGTGCGAGTGACCTGGGCTACCAGCTCCGACCACGAGACCGTGACACTCAGGTGCGGCCGGATCAACGCACCCGGCGAGACCACGTTCGCATCCAGCACCACACGCGCCACATCCGCCAGACCCTGCGCACGACGCTGACCCGGCGTCCTGCAGTCCTCAGCAGCCGGAGCACCCACCACCCCATTCAAAGCCGTGGTCAGCAACAGGCCGTGCTCATCGGTCAGGAACCCCGCCACATGAAACCCGCCCAACGTCTTGGACACGTCCAGGAACTCACCCCGGGCCGCCCGGTCATCCTCCACCTCGTCCGTGTCCGGGTCGATGATCGTGGCGAACCGGCGCGCGACCACCCGGAACTGGTCCGCGTTCAACACCCCCGCCTCCCGCAGGACCAGACCCTCACCCGTCACCACGGTTCCCTCCGAGATCGCGGTCTCCAGCACTTGGGTGATCTGGTCACGGGTGCGGGAGCCGTCCGGGTCATCAGCCGGGTCGGGCAGATCCACCGCGACCGTGTCCACGAACGCCTCCGGTGACGTGGGCTCGCCGGTGCGAGCGTCGATCAGCCACGCCAACGCGTCCTGACGCGTCTGACTCGTGGGCGCGACCTCCGCCATCACCCGGGCATGATCCACACCCAGGATCCCCGCGACCAGACGCTCACGCGTCACCGGGAGGGCCTGCGCCAGACGACGCGCCATAGCCACGTCCTTACGGGCCGTCGACGCCGCCACACCCTCCCGCAGCCGCAACCACGACGCGAACGTGCGCGACATACCACCACTGCGCCACGAACCGTCGTCCTCGATCCGCGGCAACACGGTCAACCGCACACCGTCCAACCGGCCCGTCACCCGCCGGATCCGGGTGTGCGCCTCCATCAACCGGGCCACCGTCGGCGCACCCCAACCATCCAACACACCCGGTGCCACCAGATCGGCCAGCTCGCCCACGGCCGTCTCGATCCGGGCCAGCACCACCTCCAACGACCCCGGGGACACACCACCCGACGCCATCCCGTTCGAGTCCACCGTGCCACCCCCTCGTTCGCCTGACACCATTGTCTCGAACATTCATACGCATCGCGAGGCACACTTCCAATCTGTGGATAACTCTTCGCACTCCGGAGGGGCGCCGCCGAGGGCTGCGCCAACGCCGTCCGACACCCCTGCCCTCGCGGAACCTGCCGGACCTCGCGAGGCTGTGGCCATGGGCGAGTTCACCGAGTACATCGCCGGCCTGGACGGGCCGGCCAAGGACGCCGTCGAGCACGTGCGTGCGCGGGCGCTGGAGCTCGTGCCGGACGCCGAGGAGGGTATGGGCTACGGCATGGCCGCCCTGCGCTACCGGGGCAGCCCGCTGGTCTCTGCGCGCGCCACCGCGAAGCACATCGGGCTGTACCCGTTCAGCCCGCCCGCGATCGACGCGCTCGCACCCGACCTGGCCGGTTTCTCGACGTCGAAGGGCACCGTGCGGTTCACACCGGACCAGCCGCTGCCGGACGACGTCCTGGACCGCCTCGTGCTGTTCCGCCGCGACGAGATCGACGCCATGCGGTCACGCTGAACCGTGACGCTGCACTGCACGGCCACGCTGAACCGCCACCCTGCGCAGCCACGCTGCGCCCTCTCGAGAAGCAGCCACGTCGAGCAGCCACGTCGAGCAGCCCGGTCGAGCGGCCACGTCGCACCCCACCCGGGGACGTGCGGGCGCCCAGCGCCCAGCGCCTCGCCTCAGTCGGCCCGGCGCGGCCCGGGGTCGCGCTCGGGTTCCAGCACGCTGCGCTGGTTCCGGGTCAGCCACAGCACCAGCCGGTCGACCGCCCACACGGCCGCGAGCGCCACGCCGGGTGCGGAGGCTCCCGCGCGCCAGCACAGGTATCCGACGCCGCCGAAGAGGGCAGCCTCCATCACGACCTGTGCCCAGGCCGGGACCGCCACGGGCGCTTTCGGCGAGAGGAACGTCGCCCAGAGCGCGATCACGACGGCCGGCGCGAGGAGGACGGCTGCGACGCGCCAGCCGCCGTCCGCGAGGTTCCAGGCGGCGTAGCCCGCGCCCGCGGCGAGTGCGAGCTCGAGCAGGAAGCGCACGACGAGGGCAGTAGTTCTCACGCGCGCCAGCGTACGCACCCGGTGACCAGGGCTCACGCGTCGTCCCAGCGTTCCTCCGGGCGTCCCCACGTTCCTCTGGCCGGAGCCCCGGACTGCCCTCTTCGATCCGGCGCAGATCGCGCGGAGGTGTCACGTCTGCCGCCCCGATACCGTCAGAGGGGTATGACGCGAGAGCATGTCCGCATGACCGAGCCCTTGGCCTCGCCGACCGCCGCGGCTGCCGGTAGATCCGACGCGACAGCCGGCACGACGCCGTCCGGCACCGCGCCCGGTACCGGCGCCGTCCTGGACGACGCCGCGCTGGCCCGGCTGCGTCCGCTCTCGTTCGCGGTCGCCTACCGGATGCTGGGCAGCGTGGCCGAGGCGGAGGACGTGGTGCAGGAGGCGCTGACGCGCGTCTCGCAGGCGCCCGACGTGCGCAACCCCGACGCGTTCGTCACCACGGTGACGACGCGCATCGCCATCGATGTGCTGCGTTCGGCGCGGGTGCGGCGGGAGCAGTACGTGGGCGAGTGGCTCCCGGAGCCGCTGGTCGGTCCCGTCCCGTCGCTGCCGGTCGCGATGGCGACGCCGTCGCCGGACGTCGCGCGGCACGCCGAGCTCGCCGACGACCTCTCCACCGCGTTCCTGGTGCTGCTGGAGACCCTCACGCCGTCCGAGCGCGCGGCGTTCCTGCTGCACGACGTGCTCGGTTTTCCGCACAGCGAGGCCGCCGACGTGATCGGTACCAGCGAGGTGGCCGCGCGCCAGCTCGCCTCGCGCGCCCGACGGCGGATCGCGCGGCGCGTGGGGCCACGGTCCGAGACGCCGCATTCAGCGACGCCGCGGTCGGAGACACGACAGTCCGAAGCACGAAAGTCCGAGGCACGACAGCCCCAAGCACCGCACCCCGTAGCGGCCCAGAAGGCGGAGCAGGACCAGCCCGCGGAGCAGCACGCGGAGCAGGACCAGCCCGCACACCACGCCCTGCCCGCGCGGCCCCGTACCGCGAGCGACCGGGCCCGCGCCGAGGAGCTCGTGTCCCGGTTCCTCGCAGCGTGCGAGGAGGGTGCGGTGGACTCGTTCCTGGAGCTCCTGGCCGAGGACGTCGTCCTCACGGGCGACGGCGGCGGGAACGTGCCCCAGGGCATGTCGATCGCCCGCCCTGTCGCGGGCCGCGTCACGGTCGCGCGGATGCTCGCGGCCTTCATCGGCCGCGGCGCGCCGCTCCACTTCGAGCGCGCGCTCGTGGGCGGCGAGCCCGGCCTGCTCATCGTGGCGGACGACGTCGTGGGCGGCGGGCTGATCGGCACGTGGTCGTTCGAGGTCTCCGGCGGCCTGCTCGTCGGTATCCGGGGCGTGATCAACCCGGACAAGCTCGGGCACCTGGGGCAGCTCGCGGATCTCGACCGGCTCCAGGCCGCCCTCAGGAGCGCGCTCGCCGCACGGGCGGCGGCCCGTCAGGCTGCCGCCCGACAGACCGCCGGCCACACTCGCTAGATCGCACCCGAACCGCACTCGCCAGACCGCACTCGCCAGACCGCGCCCGTCGCGGCCGCTAGACCACGCCCGTGGCGTCCGGAGCCGCGTCCGGCGTCGGCTCGCCGGTCGTACCGGCGTCGGCCACCGGTGCCTCCTGCACGAACCACATCAGCACGAGCCCGACCAGCACCACCGCGATGATCCCGAGGGTGCCCCAGATGGTCGCGCCCGTGATCGCGATGATGAGGGTCCACAGGCCGTGCGACATCCACGACGTCGCACGGCCGGTCGTGGCGTAGAGGCCGAAGATCTCGGACTCCTTGCCGGCGGGCGTCACGCGGGCGAGGTAGGACCGGGAGGCGGCCTGCGCCGGTCCGACGCACGCGGACAGCAGGAGCCCGCCCACCCAGTACACGATCGGGCCGAGGTCACGCAGGAACACGACGCCGAGGCCGGCGACGACGATGACGCCGAGGGTGGCGAGGATGACGGAGCGGGGCCCGAACCGGTCGTCGGCCCGGCCGACCAGGATGGTGCTCACGCCGGCCACGAGGTTCGCGGCGATGCCGAAGATGATCACCTGGTCCGTGGTGAACCCGAAGCTCGCCTTGCCGATGATCGCCCCGTAGGCGAAGACACCGGCCAGGCCGTCCCGGAAGACCGCGCTCGCCAGCAGGAACCAGAACGTGCGCCGCGAGGTGCGCCACAGGCCCTGGATGTCCCGGAAGAGCACCACGTAGCTGGCGAAGAAGCCGACCTTGGGCCGCCCGCTCGACGCCGGCATCTCGGGGACGAACGCGAAGATCGGCCACACGAACGCCAGGGCCCAGATCGCGCAGAACACCGCGATGATGCGGTAGGCGAGGCCGTTGTCGGTGGGCATGCCCCACCACTCCGAGAGGTTGGCGACGACCACGAGGGCCAGGACCAGGATCCCGCCGACGTAGCCCAGGCCCCAGCCGAGGCCGGACACCCTGCCGACGGTCTTGGGCGTGGCGACCGAGACCATCAGCGCGTTGTAGTTCACCCCGGCGATCTCGCTGAGCACGCTGCCCAGCGCGATCATGATCGCGCCGAACACGAAGTAGGCCGGGTCCTCCTCGACGAACCACAGCGCGAGCATGCAGAGCACCAGGGCGGCGGTGGCCCCGCCGAGCCAGGCCTTGCGGCGGCCGGACACGTCCGCGCGCTGGCCCAGGACCGGGGCGAGCAGGAGGATCGCCAGTCCGGCGATGAAGTTCCACAGCCCCAGGCCGGCGGTCAGCTCCGCGATCCCGCGCACGAAGGCCGGGTCGTCCTCGCCCAGCGCGGCGACCGAGGGGTCGAGGAACGACTCCGTGGTCAGGTACAGGGCCGTGAACACGAACGTGAGGATCACGGTGTTGAACGGCTGGGTGCCCCAGTCCCACAGCGCCCAGGAGAACACCCGGCGCCGCGGGATCCGCACGCCTTCCTGCAGCTCCAGGCCCATCCTCGGGGGCGTCGGTGTCTCGCTCGCCGAGGAAGGCTGCGCGTCGGGTCCGGGTACGGCGTCGGTCATGGCCGCAGTCTGCCCGGGTCGCATGAATCGTGGGTGCTGGAGCGGTCACGATCTCATACCGACCCGCGGGTCAGAGCGCCAGGTTGTGCCGACCGATCTGGTCCGTCCCGGAAACACCCGCGAGCGCCATCGTGAGGTCGAGCTCGGCCAGGACGTGCTCGGCGACGGCGCGGACGCCGTCGGCCCCGGCGAGGGCCAGGCCGTAGACCCAGGGGCGGCCGAGGAGGACGGCGTCGGCGCCCAGGGCGAGCGCGGTGAACACGTCGGCCCCGGTGCGGATGCCGGAGTCGAACAGCACGGGGACGGCGCCGCCCGCTTCCGAACCGGACGCCCCCGTCCACTCCCGCACGGCGTCGACCACGGGCCCGAGGGCGTCGATCGAGGCGACGGCGTTGTCGACCTGCCGGCCGCCGTGGTTGGACACCACGATGCCGTCGGCGCCGTGGTCGAGGGCGGCGCGGGCGTCGTCGGGGTGCTGGATGCCCTTGACGAGGATCGGGAGGGTGGTGCGCTCGCGCAGCCAGGCGAGGTCGGCCCAGGTGAGGGTCGAGCGGGAGAAGACGTCCAGGAAGGTCTCCACGGCGGCCCGGGCGTAGGGCTGGGTGAGGTTGCGCAGGGTGGGGCCCGGGTGGTGGCGCGCCATGGACAGCAGCGAGCGGACGGCGGCGGCCGTGGGCCGGTTGGACGGCGCAGGTTCCGACGCCGCCGACGCCGTGACACGCGCCTCGACGAGGCTGCGGAACACGGGGTCGCTCAGGTACTGGGCGATGCCCTCGGCGCGGGCGAACGGGAGGTAGCCCAGGTCGAGGTCCGCGGTGCGCCAGCCGAGCACGTGGGTGTCCAGGGTGACGACGATCGCCTCGCAGCCGCTGGCCTCGGCGCGGGAGACGAAGGACTCGACCAGGGCGTCCTCGGACGACCAGTAGAGCTGGAACCAGCGCGGGCTGTCGCCGAGGGCGGCGGCCGTGTCCTCCATGGGCGTGGACGCCTGGGACGAGATGACGACGGGCAGGCCGAGGTCGCGGGCGGCGCGGGCCAGGGCGGGCTCGGCGTTGCGTGGCGCCGCGGCCCGGCCACCGCGCTGGTGCTGCACGGCGAGCTCCAGGGCGCCGACCGGCCCGAACAGCACGGGGGCGGGCAGCTCGCGGCCCAGCAGGGTCGTGGCCAGCGACCGCTCGCCGACGTCGACCATCTGGCGCGGCACGATCCGGTACCTGCCGAACGCCTCCCGGTTGGCCGCGACGGTGCGCTGCGCGCCGGCGCCGCCGGCCACGTAGGACCAGCCGGTGCGGGTCATGCGGCGGCGGGCGGCGGCAGCGAGCGCGCCGGGATCGGTGGGCACCGTGGGCCGGCGGCCGTAGACGCCGTCGCGGTAGATCGCCGACTGCACCGTCCGGCCGATATTGATCCCGCCATGAGTAGGCATGTCGGACATCCTGCCATCTCGTGATCGGCCGTCGTGCTCTGCGGACATGTCGGCGGGCATGTCAGCCGGCATGTCAGTCGGCATGTCAGCGGCCATGTCAGCAGGCATGGCCTGGCCCGCGGACGCCTACCCCCGGGCCCGCTCCCCGGCAGCCCCGGGGATCCGCAGCGGCGTCCCCGCGAGCGCCTCGACCTGGTCCCAGACGCGGGCCGCGAGGTCGCCCTCGGGTGACGCCGTCCGGGGCGTCGGGTCCACCCGCACGGGGAGCCCCTTCAGCCGGCCGGCCGGCGCGTAGTAGTCGCCGTTGCGCGCCAGCGGGTCGGTCAGGGCGCGCACCGCCGACCAGGCGGCGGTGTCCTTGCCCTGGGCCCAGGGCGTGTAGGGGTTGCGCTGGTACGGCGTGGTCGCGTCGCGGATGCCGGCACGGTGCGGCGTCCGGGCGTCGACGCCCACGCCCGGCCGGGTGACCAGCGAGGAGACGGGCGTCCCCGCGGCCTCCAGCCGGCGCGCCAGCTCGAACGCGAGCACCTCGGTCACCGTCTTCGCCTTCGTGTAGGCGCTGAGGGCGACGCGCGGCACCCGGCGGACGTCGTCGACCGCCGTCGGGAACTGCGTGACGAACCCCGTGGAGGTGTGCACCACCCGTGCCGGCGTGCCGGTCCGCTCGCCCGTGGCCGCGAGCGCCGGGAGCACGCCCGCCAGGAGCGCGACTCCTGCGACCACGTGCGTGCCGAGCATCAGGGGCAGCCCGTCGGCCGTCGTCGCGTCGCGCCGCAGGGCCACGGACCCGCCGTTGAGCAGCAGCCCGTCCACGCGCGGCAGGGCCGCGATCCGTGCGGCGGTGTCGGACACGGAGGTCAGGGACGCGAGGTCCACGACGACGGTGTCGAGGCGCGCGCCGGGCACCTCCCGCTCGATCGAGGCGACGGCCGTGTCGAGCTTGCCCGCGGAGCGGGAGGCGAGCACGACGTGCGCGCCGGCCGCGGCGAGCTGTTCGGCGGCGAAGTAGCCGATGCCGGCGGTGGCGCCGGTCACGACGTGCGTGCGGCCGGTCTGGTCGGGCAGGCGGGCGGGGTCCCAGGCCGGGTCGGCGGAGCGATCGGCGGGGCTGTCAGCAGTCATGACGGTCCTCAGGTCTCTGGGCATGCCTCGGCGCGCATCCTTGGCACACGACCTCGGCATACATTCGGATGATGTATCCGTTTGAGCCTAGCACCCGAAACGGATGTTCCATCCACTTCTGCGGTAGGCTCGTCCCATGCCCGCTCTCCGGTCCGACGCCGCCCGCAGCCGCGCGCGCATCCTCGAGGTCGCCCGGCGCCACGACCCCGGGGCGCTCCGGCTCAACGACCTCGCGCGCGAGGCCGGCGTGGGGGTCGGCACGGTCTACCGCCACTTCCCCACCACGCACGCGCTCGTGGAGGCCCTGACCCTCGACACGCTGGAACGGCTGCGCGTACTGGTCCGCGAGGCCGTCGCGGAGCCCGACCCCGCCACGGCGATCACGCATCTCCTGCACGCCGCGCTGGACCTCCAGCTCGAGGAGGGCGGCCTGCAGCCCGTGCTCCTGTCCGCCGAGGACGAGGACGACGAGGTACGCACCGCCAAGCAGGAGATCGGCGCGGGGTTCGAGCAGATCCTGGTCCGGGCCCGCGCCGCCGGCGTCGTCCGGCCGGACCTGTCCACGCAGCAGGTCGAGCACCTGGTGTGCGGGATGGAGCACGCGGTACGGCTGGGCGCGACGTCGGACCGCGGGCCGTACCTGGAGATCCTGCTGGCGGGGCTGCGTCCGGCCTGAGCCGGTACCCGGGAGATCGGACGTCCCAGAACGTGGCGACCTGCGACCAGGGCCGTCCTCGACATACGATCCCCAGGTGCCTGGTTCCCCGGAAGACGCGCTCGACTGGCGCACCGACCACCTGCTCGGCGAGCCGTTCCAGGAGGCCCCGCTCGGCCCGGCGACCCTGGTGCGCTACCCGTACCCGGCCGACCGGCCGGCACCCCGGGCCGCCGTGATCCACGTGCACGGCTACAACGACTACTTCTTCCAGGAGCACCTGGCCCGGACCTTCACCGCGGCCGGCTACGCGTTCTACGCCGTCGACCTCCGGGCCGCCGGACGCTCCCTGCAGCCCGACCAGATCCCGCACTTCGTGCTCGACCTGCGCGAGCAGGCGAGCGACATCGCGGCGGCCGCCCGCGCGGTGCGCGGCCTGGAGCCGGGCCTGCCGCTCGTGGTGCACGCCCACTCGACGGGCGGGCTGACCGCCTCCCTGTGGGCGCACGCGCACCGCAACGCCGCGGGGGCCGACGCCGGTCCCGACGTGCTGGTCCTGAACTCACCGTTCCTCGACCTGCGCGCGCCGCACTGGCAGCGCACCGTCGGCACCCGCGTGCTCGACACGGTGGGGCGGCTCGCGAGCACCGCGATCATCAGCGACGGCCCGTCCCGGTACGCCGAGCACCTGCTCGCCGCCAACGGCGGGCGCTGGGAGTTCGACACGACCCTCAAGCGTCCCGAGGGCCTACCCGGCCGCGTGGGCTGGTTCGTCGCGATCCGGCGCGGGCAGGCACGCGTCGCCGCCGGGCTGGAGATCGCGTGCCCCGTGCTGCTCGCCCGGTCCGACTCGTCCGGGCCGGACTCGCTGGACAACCCGCTGCTCGACGCCCAGGACACCGTGCTCGACGTCCGGCAGATGGCCGCGCTCGCGCCCGGCCTGGGGCTGGACGTCACCGAGCTCGTCGTGCCGGGCGGTGTGCACGACCTGTCGCTGTCGGCCCGTGGGCCGCGCGAGGCGTACCTCGACGGCATGTTGAAATGGACCGACAGCAGCATCGAT
This sequence comes from Promicromonospora sp. NPDC110617, assembly GCF_055598465.1. Lineage (NCBI taxonomy): Bacteria > Bacillati > Actinomycetota > Actinomycetes > Micrococcales > Promicromonosporaceae > Promicromonospora > Promicromonospora sp. NPDC110617. Next base: position 491,215 of record NZ_JBVKBM010000003.1, on the reverse strand, counting down.
GCTTGAGTTCCAGTTCGTGAGGTTCGACGTCGTGAGGGACAGCCAGTGACCTACTTCGAGGGGCCCTTCCAGGCCCTCGCCCACCGCGGGTTCGCGCACGCGTCAGCCGGCACCGAGGGGCTGGAGAACTCCCTGGCGGCGTTCGGCGCCGCCGTCGACCTCGGCTACCGGTACGTGGAGACGGACGCGCACGGGACGGTGGACGGCGTCGCCGTCGCGCTGCACGACGAGTCGCTCGACCGCACCACCGACGGGACGGGTCTGGTGGCCGAGCTGCCGTGGTCCGAGGTGAGCGAGGCCCGCATCGGGGGCGTGGAGCCCGTTCCGCTGCTGGAGGACCTGCTGGGCGGGTGGCCCGACCTGCGTGTGAACATCGACGTCAAGCACTCCTCCAGCGTCGGTCCGGTTGCCCGGGCGATCGAGCGGACCTCCGCCTGGGACCGCGTGTGCGTCACGTCCTTCGAGGTGGCCCGACGGCGGGCGACGCTCACCAAGCTGTCCCGCCCGGTCGCGACGTCGGCCGGACGCAAGGAGATCGCGAGCTTCCTGACGGGGGTCCGCGTCCACGTGCCGGCCCTGTCCCGGCGGGCCCTGCGCGACGTCGACGCGCTGCAGGTCCCGGTGCGCGAGGGCTCGATCACGGTCGTGGACGCGGCGTCGATCGCCGCGGCGCACGCGCTGGGCAAGAAGGTGCACGTCTGGACCATCGACGACCCGGACGAGATGCGGCAGCTCATCGACGACGGCGTGGACGGCCTGATCACCGACCGCGCCGACCTGCTCAAGGACGTGCTGATCGAGCGGGGGCTCTGGGAGTAGCGCGTCGGTCACAGCAACGTGGCGCAGCGCCGTCGGGAACAGCGCCGTCGGGAACAGCGCCGTCCCGCACTACTCGCAGCCGACGCCGTCGCCGTCCCGGTCCAGGTGGGAGCCGTAGCCCGGGTCGCCGCTGTACACCGGCGCGGCGCCTGCGGCCCGCGCGGCGTCGCAGTTCTCGTAGTAGGCCGTGCCGCCGGAGTCGGCCGTCCCGCCGTCCCCGGTGGCGCCGCCCACCAGCCCGGCAGCCTCCGCATCTTCGACGGCCGCCTCCCGCTGGGCGACGTCGGACTCCCGTGTGTCGACCTCGGCCTCCGCGGTCTTGACGTCGGCCTCGCGCGTCCGGAGCTTCTTCTCCTTCTTCGCCACGTCGTCGGCCCGGCTGTCCAGGCTCTTACGGTCGTCGGCCAGCGCGGCCTCGTCGGTCTCGAGCGCTGCCTGGGCCTCGGCAAGGTCGGCCTGCTCGCTCTCGAGCTGCGCGCGCTCCTCGGCCACGGCAGCCGACGCCGCAGAGGCGGACGCCGAGGCCTCGGCTCCGGCGACCGGGCCGTCGCCCTGGCCGCCACCGATGCCGCCGATGCCCACGCCCAGGAAGAAGATCAGCAGGGCCGCGCCCGCACCGCCGACCATCGCCCATCCCCTGCGGTTCCGGGTGGACGCCGGCTGCTCGTCCGGGACATCCACGGCCACGGCGTCCTTGCCGATCAGAGCCGTGTCCGGCACGTCGACCCACAGCCGCCAGCCCGCCGGGACCGACCACTGGGGGTTCGGTTGCCACTCAGGATCCGGCTTCCAGCCCTCGGGCGGGACCGGCCAGCCGGGTGGAAGGTTGTAGACCCTGCGCATGTCGGGGCACCTTTCAGTCGGCACGCGGCCGAACCGCGCGCGCTGTGCACCCCTGCCCTTCGGACGCTAGGCGCCCACCGCCCGCATTGCACAGAAAACGGGACAAGATCACCCAAGGATCGCCCGCGCGGGGTCCGTGCGTATGCAGTCCGGGACCGAACGCCGTCAGAGTCTGGACACCGTCAGAGTCTGGACACCGTCAGGGACCGACGCCGTCAGGGACCGACGCCGTCAGCAACCGCCGGCCGTCAGGAACCGCCGCCGCCCGAGTCGCCGCCACCGCCGCCGGAGTCGCCACCGGACCAGCCGCCGCCGTCCGAGCTGCCGCCGCCGAACCAGCCGCCGCCGTCACCACCGCCCCCGCTGTGCCCACCGGCGGCGGCGCCGTCCGAGCCCGTCCAGGTCGAGTCGCCGCCCCAGGAACTGCCGCCCGTCCAGCCGTCGCCGCCCGACCACACCCCGCCCGCCGACGGGTCGGGCGAGGGGTCGGGCGAGGGCACCGCGTCACCGGCTCCGTCGTCGCCCCGTTCCCGGTCGCCGGGCGCAGCCGGGCCGAACGTCGCCGGCACGAGCAGAGCAGCGCTCCCGTCGGACGCGGTGCCGGTCAGGCCGGACGTCGCGCCGGACCGGGTCGCCCGCTTCGGCTGTGCCCGCGTCCCGAGCTGTGCGGTGAAGGCCCACAGCGTGCGGCCGTCGGCCAGGAGCAGCCGCGCCGGGCCCTCGACGGTGTCCCCGGCGAAGAACTCGACCGTCACCCGACCGGGAACGATGGTGTCGACCGGTGCGTCCTGGGGGAACAACAGGTGCAGGTACTGCTGGTGCCCACGGTGCTCGACCACCACCGTCCGCATCGGCCGGCCGGACACCTTCCGCTGCTCGGCCACGGCTTCGCCGTTCAGGGTCAGGGACACCGCGCCGCGCGCGGCGCGCGACCAGGCGCCGCGGTTGCGCGCCCAGCGCCGGGCGCCCTTGACGAAGATCCACAGCACGATCAGGGCCGCGATCCCCGCGACCACGAGGAACGGCGTCGGCGTGCCGAAGCCGTCGTCGGACGAGAACGGGCCCGCGAACAGGACCAGGAGGCCCAGGAACACCAGCGGGAAGAGCAGCCGGAACGTGCCAGGCGAGCCGGCCTTGCGGGCGGCCCGGAAACCGGGATCGAAGCTCATGCCCCGAGGCTAATGTCCGGTTCGCCCGAGCGCTGCGAATGTCGTCACCTTTGAGGCCCGGGTTTCTTCGCTTTGAGCTGGCGCAAAGCGAAGAAACCCGGGCCTCAAAGGTGATCGGGCGGGGCCGGCGGGCTCGGCGGGCGCCTCAGCCCAGCGTCAGCGTGACCGGGGTGCCCGGGCCCTTCGTCGGCGGCTCCTTGGACACCTCCGCGTAGGCGGCGGCCAGCAGGGTCGGGTCGGGCCCCTCCAGCCGTACCGGCTTGGCGACATCGTCCAGCACCACGAACCGCAGCAGGTCGCCGCGCGCCTTCTTGTCGCGGCGCATCGCGGCGAGCAGCTGGTCCCAGCGGTCGCTCCGGTAGTGCACCGGGAGCCCGAGGGAGTCGAGGATGGCGCGGTGCCGGTCGGCGACGTCGTCGGGCAGCTTGCCGGCCATCCGGGCGAGCTCGGCGGCGAAGATCATGCCCACGCTCACCGCGGCGCCGTGGCGCCACTGGTAGCGCTCGACGAGCTCGATCGCGTGGCCCAGCGTGTGCCCGTAGTTGAGGATCTCGCGCAGGCCGGCCTCCTTGAGGTCCTCGCCCACCACCTCGGCCTTGACCCGCACGGACCGCTCCACGAGCTCGGCGATCACGGCCCAGGTCTCGTCCGTGGCGTCCGCGCCGGCCCAGTTCCGCAGCTCGTCGACGTGCGCCTCGACGAGGTCGAGGATCACCGGGTCCGCGATGAAGCCGGTCTTGACCACCTCGGCCATGCCCGCGACGAGGTCCCACTTGTCCAGCGAGGCGAGCGCCGCGAGGTCGCACAGCACGCCCGCCGGGGGGTGGAACGCGCCCACGAGGTTCTTGCCCTCGGCCGTGTTGATGCCGGTCTTGCCGCCCACGGCCGCGTCGACCATCGCGAGCAGCGTGGTCGGCACGTGGACCACGCGGATGCCGCGCAGCCAGGTCGCCGCCACGAAGCCGGCGAGGTCGGTGGTCGCTCCCCCGCCGACGCCGACAATCGCGTCCGAGCGCGTGAAGTCGAGCTGCCCGAGCAGACCCCAGAGGAACGCGGCCACCTGCGGCGTCTTGGCCGACTCCGCGTCCGGCACCTCCGCGACGAACGCCTCGTACCCCGCCGCTTTGAGGTCCTCGGCGATCGCGTCCGCCGTCGCCGACAGCGCGGCGGGGTGGATCACCATCACCTTGGCGGCCTTGCCCACCAGCCCCGGCAGCTCACCCAGGAGGTGGCGGCCGATGACGACGTCGTAGGGAGCGTCTCCCCGGACCGTGATCCGGGTGGGGGCGCTGTCGGTGCTCACGTGACGTTCTCCTCGGTCTTGTTCTCCTGGGCCTGCTCCTCGGCCCTGTGCTCCTCGGCCCGCTTCGGGTCCATCAGCTCCGGCACGCGCAGCTCCAGGCCGAGGGCCTCGATGATCTCCGCCGCGACCTGCTCGCCGGGCCGGTCGCTCGACACGATCGTCAGCGTCGCCAGGCGCTCGTACGTGGGACGCCGCTCGGTCATCAGCTTCTGCCACTGCGCCCGCGGGTTGCCCAGCAGCAGCGGCCGGGCCTGGTTCATGCCGACCCGCTGGGCCGCGATCGCCAGCGGCACGTCGAGGAAGACGACGTGCCCGCCGTCGGCCGCGTACCGGGTCAGGGCCGCCTGCGTGGCCAGGCTCATCACGGCGCCGCCGCCGAGCGACAGCACGCCGTCGTGCTCCGCGAGCGCGGTGAGCACCGCCGCGGACTCCAGCTCGCGGAAGCGGGGCTCGCCGTCGTCCACGAAGATCTCGCTGACCGGCTTGCCGGCGCCCTCCTCGATGTCCGCGTCGGTGTCGCGGATCGTGACGCCGAGGCCGGCGGCGAGCGTGCGGCCCACCTTCGACTTGCCGGAACCGGGCGGTCCGATCATGACGGCGACGGGGCGGGTCGCGTGGGCGGAGCGCGTCATTGCAGCAGCTCCGGGATGGCGGCCACGTAGGACTCGAGGTTGCGCCGCACCTCGGCCACGGAGTCGCCGCCGAACTTCTCGACGGCCGCCTCGGCCAGGGTGAGGGCCACCATGGCCTCGGCGACGACGGCGGCGGGCGGCACCGCGCAGACGTCCGACCGCTGGTGGTGGGCCGTGACGGGCTCGCCCGTGGCGGTGTCCACGGTCGGCAGCGCCCGCGGGACGGTCGAGATGGGCTTCATCGCGGCGCGCACGCGCACGATCTCGCCGTTCGACATGCCGCCCTCGATGCCGCCGGCCCGGTTCGTGGTGCGCTCGATGCCCGGGCGGCCGTCGGGGGCGGTGCCGCGGACGATCTCGTCGTGCGCGGCGCTGCCACGGCGGCGAGCGGTGCGGAAGCCGTCGCCGACCTCGACGCCCTTGATCGCCTGGATGCCCATCAGGGCCGCGGCCAGCCGTGCGTCGAGCCGGCGGTCGCCCTGCACGTAGGTGCCCAGGCCGGAGGGCACGCCGTAGGCGAGCACCTCGACGACGCCGCCGAGCGTGTCGCCGTCCTTCTTGGCGAGGTCGATCTCCTCGACCATGAGCTTCGAGGAGGCGGCATCGAAGGAGCGCACCGGGTCGGCGTCGAGCGCGGCGACGTCGTCCGGGGTCGGCAGCGCGGCGCCGTCGGGCACCTCGACCTCGCCGATCGCGACCACGTGCGACACGAGACGGATGCCGAGCGCCTGCTCGAGGAACTTGGCGGCGGCCACGCCGAGCGCCACGCGGGCCGCGGTCTCTCGCGCGGAGGCGCGCTCCAGCACGGGCCGCGCGTCCTCGAAGCCGTACTTGCGCATGCCGATGAGGTCGGCGTGCCCGGGACGCGGGCGCGTCAGCGGCCGGTTGCGGGCCACCTCGCGCTCGTCGCCGGTGCCGGCGTCGACCAGGAGCGCCTCGGCGGGCACCGGGTCGGCCGACATGACGTCGGTCCACTTGGGCCACTCCGTGTTGGCGATCTCGATCGCGAGCGGCCCGCCCTGCGTGAGGCCGTGACGCAGCCCGCCGAGCACCCGCACCTGGTCCTGCTCGAACTTCATCCGGGCGCCGCGACCGTAGCCGAGGCGGCGGCGCGCCAGGGCGCCCTGGATGTCCGACGTCGTCAGCTCCACCCCGGCGGGCAGACCCTCCATCATGCCCACGAGTGCGGGACCGTGCGACTCACCCGATGTCAACCAACGCAGCATGGTCGGATTGTTTCACGCGCGTGACGGGGTCGGCGCACCGGTCCGGTGGGCGACACACCGACGGTCACGACGCTCCGGCCTCGGCGTGTCGCGCGGGGCAGAGACGTGGCTCCCGAGGAGGTAACGGAGACGTAGCAATGTCTACTCTCCGTAACCCTCCCAGGAGGGTTACGTCGTCCCCCGAGAGGTCGAGGCGCCCGCCATCGAGGTCAGCCCGACGCCAGACCTGCGCACCACTCCCGCATGCCGGCAGGACGGGTCTCGTCAGCGGCGTACCGGCGGAACTGGTCACGGATCTGGTCCTCCCCGTAGCCGCCGACGATCTCTCGTGGAGGCTTGAAGAACGCCAGCTCGTTGGCCGGCTTCCAGTGGCGGATCAGGTCGACCCCGCCGTCGTCGGGCGACCACAGTCCGAAGCAGATCCGGTCGATCCGGAGAGTCACGGCAGCGCCGAGGCACATCAAGCAGGGCTCGAGGTTGACCGCGAGCGTGAGCGGCTCGCGCTGCGGGCCAAGGCCGAGCGCGCGGTCCGCCGCTTCCATGGCCAGGAGATCGGCATGCACGATCCGACGTCGCTGCCGAATCTCCTCCGTGTGCGCCCGGCCGACGACGACATCGCCCCGCAGGACGACGGCACCGATCGGCATCTCACCCTTCGCCAGTCCGACCTCAGCGGTCTCGATCGCGAGACCGACCGCGTCCTCGGGCGACATCACCGACATCGTGAGGCAGATCAGCGGGCCGGAACGGCCAGGGCCGCGCGGAGGGCCTCGTCCATGGCCGCGAGCGGCGCCGCCTGCCCCGTCATCAGGCGCACCTGTTCGGCGGCCTGGTGCAGCAGCATGCGCTCGCCGCCCACGGCGCGGGCGCCGAGCGCCGTCCACGCCGACTGCAGGGCGGTGGGCCGGGGGTCGTAGACGACGTCGAGGAGCACGCCGCGCGGTACCTCACCGGCATCGCCCGCCGCGTTCCCAGGCGCGCTGCCAGCCGCGCCATCGGTCAGCAGCTTGGCCCAGACGTCCGCGGCGTACTTCGGCGTCGTGGAGACGACGGCGTCCGCGGCCACCAGGGCCGACGTCGTCGCCGCGTCGTCGAACACCTCGAACGAGGGGCTGACGCCCATCCGGGCCACGGCCTCGCGCAGCGGACCGATGCGGTCCAGGGAGCGCACGAAGACCCGCGCCGAGGGGCAGCCGATCTCGGCGAGGGCAGCCAGGGCCGACGCCGCGGTCGCTCCCCCGCCCAGGACCACGGCCTCGGCGACGGGACGCGCACTCGCGTCCGTACCGGTGCCCGTGCTCGTGGCCGTGCCCGTCCCCAGCCCCTCCCGCAGCGCCGCGACGATGCCGTGCACGTCGGTGTTGGTGCCGGTGCTGGTGACCACGCCGCCGACCGCTGTGAACAGCACCGTGTTCACGGCGCCGACCGCCTCGGCGAGCGGCTCGACGTGGTCCAGCAGCGGGATGACCGCCTGCTTCAGCGGCATCGTCAGGCTCAGCCCGGCCCAGGCGCGCGCCGGGTCGCCGGCGACGCCGTCCAGGAAGCCCGCCAGGGTGTCCTCGGTGACGTCGTGCACGCCGTAGTCCCAGCCGGCCAGGCCGAGGGCCCGGTAGGCGGCGGCGTGCAGCACCGGGGACAGGGAGTGCGCGACGGGGTGGCCGAGCACGGCGGCGCGGCGCAGAGCAACGTTCATACGGAGATCATCCAGCACGATCGGCTCTAGCCGTTCCAGCCCGGGTTGGCGTCCATCCACGCGTGCAGCTCGGCGATGTTCTGGTCGTGCTCCGCCTGGGTGTTCGCGAACTTCGTCTCGCCGGTCTCGAGGTTCACCGTGCACCAGAAGAAGACATCCGGGTCGTCGGCCGGCTTCATGACCGCCTCGATCGACGCACGGCTCGGCGCGGCGATCGGGGTGGGCGGCAGGCCCTTGTTGCCCCGCACGCTCAGGTTGTACGGGTTGGAACCGTCCGCCAGCTCGGCGCTCGTCAGCCCGCCGCTGGTCCGGCCCAGGCCGTAGAGCAGCGAGGCGTCGATGCCGAGCCACTCGTTCGCGGCCAGCCGGTTCTCGATGGCGGCCGCCATGATCGGCCGGTCCTCCGCCATCCGTGCCTCGCGCTCGATGAGGGACGCCTTGATCAGCACTGTCTCGCGCTGGTCGGCGGGGACCTTCAGCTGCTCCAGGACCGCGCTGGTCTGGGCGATCATCTGCTGGACGACGTCCTTCGCCGGGGTCTGGTCCGGCCTGACCTCGTAGCTGCTCGGGAACAGCCAGCCCTCGGGCTTGCCGCCGGCCTCGGCCGGCAGGAGCGAGGCGATGCCCTCGAACGTCGAGGTGACGTCCGCCTCGGGCCATCCCTTGTCGATCATGCTCGCCCGGATCTGGTCGACCGTATAACCCTCGGGCACGGTGAAACCGGCCCGATCGATCTTGTTCTCGGCGAGCAGGGCCACCGCCGACTCCGCGCTCATCTGCAGCTTCATCGGGTGCGTGCCCGGCTGGATCCCGCCGGCGTCCGGGTTGGCGTTGAACGCATGGACGAACGCCTCGGCGCTCGCGACGACGTCCTTCGCCTCGAGCTCGGCGCCGATCGTGTAGCCGTTGGCCGCCTCGGGGATGTCGACGGCGATCGCCTCGCCGCCGGTGCCCTCGTAGTCGGCGGGGGCGAGCGGCGTCTCGATCCCGAAGAGGTAGCCGTCGTTCTTCACCGTCCACGCGCCCAGGCCGCCCACGACGACCAGCGCTGCGACGACGGCGATCAGCACCGGGCGCAGCGGGCCGCGCCCGCCGCGGCTCCGGCCCCCGCTCCGACGTCCCTGGCGGTGGCTGCCGTCGCGGTCCCCCCGACGACCGCGCGAGCCGCTGGCGTGCCTCGGTGGCCCCTGATAATTCACTCCCGGAAGGGCCTGGGTCACGCGCTCGCTCCATCCTCTACGGTGCGCGGATCACTGGACGAACCACGCTGGTCACCAACCGGGAACACGACACTGCAACCGCACGTCACGATCGCATCACGGGCCGGGTGCCGCGAACGCTACCCCGATCCGTACATTCCCGGCCAACTCCGGGGATTCGTCACCCTCAGCCGTTGGCTGCCTGCCAGTCGCGAAGCTCCTGCTGGTAGGCGAGGTGCTGCTCGTAGGTCTCCGAGAACTTGGTCTCGCCCGTGTCGAGGTTGACCGTGATCCAGTACTTCCAGTCGCCGGGCGTCGGGTGGAGCACGGCGTCGATCGACGTCTCCCCCGGGCTCGCGATCGGCCCCGGCGGCAGCCCCGTGTGCTCGTACGTGTTGTACGGGTTCTTCTCGTTGCGCAGGTCCTCCTTGGTCAGCTCGGTACCGGGCTTGCCGGCCCCGTAGGCGACCGCGGCGTCGATCTGGAGGATCATGCCGTCCTCGAGCCGGTTCTCGATCGCGCGGGCGATCTTCGGCTTGTCCTCGGCGTGCAGGCCCTCCCGCTCCACCAGCGAGGCCTTGGTCAGCACGTCCTCCCAGTCGCCGCCCGGGATCTCCTTCTTCCGCAGCGCCTGCTCGGTGCGGTCGACCATCTGCGTCAGCAGCCCGGCCGCGGAGTCCTTGTCCGGCTTGAGCGCGTAGGTGCCGGCGTAGAGCCAGCCCTCGGGGTCGCCGTCGGCCTGCTTCGGCAGGCCGAACGTGGCCGGCTTCTTCAGGGCGGCCTCGAAGTCCTCGGCGGGCAGGCCCGTGACCTGCACGGCGCGCTCCACGATCTGGTCGACCGTGTAGCCCTCGGGGATGGTGAGCTGCAGGTCCACCATCTCGTTCTTCACGAGCAGGGCGACGGCGTCCCGCGCGGGCATCTCCTCCAGCATGGCGTGCGTGCCGGGGCGGATCGACATCGAGTCCGGGTTGGCCTCGAAGGCGGTGGTGAACGCCGACACGCTGGCGACGACGCCGGCCTTGTACAGCTCCTGGCCCATGACCGTGCCCGTCGCGCCCTCGGGGATCTCGACGTCGACCTGCTCGCCGCCCGGACCCGGGAAGTCCTTGGACTCCAGCGGGTTGGTCAGCCCCATCAGGGAGTCGAGGTTGCTCCAGATCGCGTAGCCCGACCCGCCGACCAGCACGAGGGCGACGAGCAGCACGACCAGCGCGCGGCCGCGCTTGTTGCGCCGACGCCGCCGCTGGGCTCTCCGGCCTGATCTCGGCCCGGGGAACGAGGGATCTGCCTGGGAGCGCGGGGGCGCCGTGAAGAGGTCCGTCACCGGAGACTCACTGTCCTTCGTCGGGGGGTGTCCTTGGGGGGTGGCGCTGAGCTCATTCGTGCGTGTCGTGCACGGTCCGCACCTCGACGAGCTCGCCGGCGCGCTCCCCCTTCGCCCGCTCCGCGTCTAGTGCAGATTGCAGAATGATAACGGCTGCGGCCTGATCGATCACGGACCTGTGCTTCTTGGATTTTCTGCCGGCCGCGTGGAGCGCCTGGTGCGCCGACACGGTCGTCATCCGCTCGTCCACGAGACGCACCTCGGCGCGCTCGCCCGCGGCGGCCAGGGCGACGGTCAACCGGGCAGCGAACCGGCGGGCGTCGGCGGTGGCCGCACCCTCCTTGCCGGACAGGTGCCGCGGCAGCCCCACGTAGACGACGGCGGCGAACCGCTCGACCGCCTCGTCCACGATCCGCGCGACGTCGGCCGTGGTGCCGTCGGCGCTCCGGGCCCCCTGCTTCGGTCCGCCCTGCTTCTGTCCACCCTGCTTCGCGCTCGCCAGCACCCGCGGCACGGTCTCCACGGGGGTGGCGACCAGCCCGTCGGGGTCGCTCGCGGCCAGCCCGATCCGGGCCATGCCGACGTCGACCCCGAGCCGGGCCCCCCGCGGGAGGCCCGGCTCGGTTCCGGTGTCCGTCACGACGTCAGGCACCCACCGCGGCCAGGCGCACGCCTTCGGCGATGCCCGCGAGGGCCTCGCCGAGCTTGGCCGGGTCGGTACCGCCGCCCTGGGCCATGTCCGGCTTGCCGCCGCCACCACCGCCGAGCGTCTGGGCGGCGGTGCGCACCAGGTCGCCGGCCTTGTAGCCGGCGGCACGGGCGGCGGCGTTGGTCACGACCACCACGACGGGGCGACCGCCCGACACGCCGCCGGCGGCGGCGACGACCGGCTCGGCCTCGCCGAGGCGGCCGCGCACGTCGAGCACGAGGGCGCGCAGGTCGTCGGCCTGGGCCTCGCCGGCGTCGTGCGTGACGACGCGCACGTCGCCGACGCGCGGAGCCTCGGCGGCGAGCTTGCCGGCGACGGCCAGGAGCTGGCCCTGCCGCAGCGTGGCGAGCTCCTTCTCGGCCTCCTTGAGGCGCGTCACGAGGGAGCCGACGCGCTCGTGCAGGTCCTCGGGGCGCGTGTTGAGCAGCCCGGTGAGCTGGCCCACCAGGGCGTGCTCCTTGGCCTGGAAGCCGTACGCGCCGTCGCCCACCAGGGCGTCCACGCGGCGCACGCCGGAGCCGATCGACGACTCGCCCAGCAGCGTGACCCGGCCGAGCTGGCCGGTCTGCTTGACGTGCGTGCCGGCGCACAGCTCGCGCGACCAGTCGTCGCCGATCGAGACGACGCGCACGACGTCACCGTACTTCTCGCCGAACAGCGCCATGGCACCGGCCTCGCGGGCCTTCGCGATCGGCATGAGCTCGTCGGTCACGTCGAGGTTGTCCGCGAGGCGCACGTTGACGCGCTCCTCGATCTCCGTCAGGGCGGACGCCGAGACGGCGGACGGCGAGCGGAAGTCGAACCGGATGCGGCTCGGGGCGTTCTCCGAGCCGGCCTGGGTGCGGTCCGGGCCGACGAGCTCGTGCAGGGCCTTGTGGATCATGTGCGTGGCCGAGTGGGCACGGCTGATGGCCTTGCGGCGGGCCGTGTCGATCTGGGCGGTGCCCGGGTCGCCGAGCGCCACCGTGCCCTCGATCAGGCGGCCGCGGTGCACGTTCAGGCCCTTGATGGGGCGCTGCACGTCGTCCACCTCGATGGTGGCGCCGCCGTCGAGCACGATCGTGCCGTGGTCGGCGAGCTGGCCGCCGGCCTCGGCGTAGAACGGCGTGCGGTCCAGCACGACCTCGATCTCGGCCGGGGCCGTGACGGCCGGGGCGGGGACGCCGCCGGTGAGCAGGCCGGCGACACGGACCGAGGCGTCCGTCTGCGTGTACCCGAGGAACTCGACCGGGGCGGTGAGCTCCTTCTCCAGGGCCTCGTAGGCGGCGACGTCGGCCCCGCCGGTGCGCTTGGCCAGCGCGTCGGCGCGGGCGCGCGTGCGCTGCTCCTGCATGAGCGAGCGGAAGGCCTGCTCGTCCACCTGCACGCCCTGCTCGGCGGCCATCTCGAGGGTGAGGTCGATCGGGAAGCCGTAGGTGTCGTGCAGCTGGAAGGCGGCCTCGCCGGGCAGCACCAGGTGCTCGCCGCCCTGCTTCTTCAGTCCGGCCACGGCGCTGTCGAGGATCGTGGTGCCCGAGGCCAGCGTGCGGCGGAAGGCCTCCTCCTCGGCGTAGGCGACGGCCGAGATCTGCTCGAAGTTGGTGCCCAGCTCCGGGTAGGACGGGGCCATGGCGTCCTTCGAGACCGGCAGCAGCGACGGCAGGGCCACGCCGTCCACGCCCAGCAGGCGCATCGCGCGCACCGAGCGGCGCAGCAGTCGGCGCAGCACGTAGCCACGGCCCTCGTTCGAGGGGCGCACGCCGTCGCCGATGATCATCAGGGCCGAGCGGACGTGGTCGGCCACGACGCGCATACGCACGTCGTCGTCGTGGTTCTCGCCGTACTTCTTGCCGCTGAGCTGCTCGGCAGCCTCGATGACGGGGAACACCTCGTCGATCTCGTACATGTTGTCCTTGCCCTGCAGCAGGAAGGCAACACGCTCGAGACCCATACCCGTGTCGATGTTCTTCTTGGCGAGCTCGCCCACGATGCGGAAGTCCTCCTTGGACTTCACGTCGTCGATGGCGTACTGCATGAACACGAGGTTCCAGATCTCGACGAACCGGTCGCCACCCTCGTCGATCAGCGGGCCGCCGTCGGGCCCGAAGGCCGGGCCGCGGTCGTAGAAGATCTCCGAGCAGGGTCCGGCCGGGCCGGGCTGGCCGGTGGACCAGTAGTTGTCCTTCTTGCCGAGGCCCTGGATGCGCTCGTCGGGCAGGCCGACGATGTCCTTCCAGAGCTGGCGGGCCTCGTCGTCCTCGTAGTAGACGGTGACCCAGAGCTTGTCGGGGTCGATCCCCAGCTTGCCGTCCTCCAGCGAGCCGGTCAGGAAGTCCCAGGCGTACCGGATGGCGTCGGCCTTGAAGTAGTCGCCGAACGAGAAGTTGCCGTTCATCTGGAAGAACGTGCCGTGCCGCGTGGTCTTGCCGACGTCGTCGATGTCGAGCGTGCGCACGCACTTCTGCACGCTGGTGGCGCGCGTCCACGGCGGGGTCTGCTGGGCCGTCATGTACGGGATGAACGGCACCATGCCCGCGATGGTGAACAGCGTCGACGGGTCCGGGGAGATCAGCGACGCCGACGGCACCACCGCGTGGCCCTGAGCTTCGAAGTAGTCGAGCCAACGCTTGCGGATCTCGGCGGTGCGCATGAGGTCAGTGGTCCTTCTTCTCGGTCGTACTGATGGGTCGTGCTGGAGGGTGCACGAATTCTGGTGCGGGACGGATGTCCGGGCACGTACCTATTCTGCCGCCGGGAGCGCGGCAGACGGAAACTGAATGATCAGGCCGGGGCGGACGCTACCGCTGGTGGTTCTGCAGCTCGCCCCGGAGGGAGGCCATCAGCTCGGCCTCGCGCTCGGCGCGCGCCGTGGTGAACTCCGACCGGAACGTGCGCGCCATCCGGCCCAGGCGCACCCCGGCGTCGTCCACCGCCGCCGCCGCGCGCTCGCTGACGGCCTCGGGCGTGTAGCGCGCGACCACCTGGCGGCCCTTGTGGATCACGACGACGGTGACCGCCACCCCCACGCCGACCCAGAAGAGCCGGCGGATCATGCGCCGGCCCCGCTCGTTCCGGTGCTCGTGCTCGGGTCACCGTCGGTGTGCCGGCCGCCGCCACCCTTGGCCTGCCCGAACGCCTGCCGCACGCCGTAGGAGAAGGCCGCGACCTTGACGAGCGGCTTGCCCAGCGTCGCCGCGTACAGGCCCGTCAGCGCGGACACGTTCTCGCTGACCGACGCCGCGGACGTGGTGATCGTGTCGACCTTGACGAGCTGCGTGTTCGCGGAGGCCACGGTGCTGGCGGCCTCGTCGAGGATCGGCACCGAGTGCTCGGTGACGTCGCGGACGCTCAGCCGCGCCTCGTCCAGGAGCTTGCCCAGCTTCCACAACGGAACGGCGAGAAAGCCCACGAGGAGCACGAACGCGATCGCCGCGATCAGTCCCGCCACGTCTCCGATGTCGCCGAGGGTCATGCGCAAGCTCCTGCCTGGAAGGTTCGCAGATGTCCGGCGCCGCTGGCTGCCGGGGGACGTCGATCACCCTATCCCGCTCCCGGCCACCCTCGCCCGTCGCCCCGCGGTGCCCGCCCGGATGCGCCCGCGGGTCGCCCGGCCCGGACACCGAACGTAGGGCTGGTCGCACTCTGAGCCCTCAGAGCGCGACCAGTCCTACGTTCGACGGCTGCCGCGGCGACAGCGGCCGCGGCGGCGGCAGCAGCAGCGACGGCGGCTCGTCCCGGGAATGCGGACGGCCCCGTCCGCGCCGGGGCGCGGACGGGGCCGTCCGGTACTGCTGGGTGCGATCAGCGAGCGTAGAACTCGACGACCATCTGCACGTCGCAGGTCACGGGGACCTCGGCGCGCTTCGGTGCACGGGTCAGCGTGGCGGTCAGCTTCTCGAGCTGCACGTCCAGGTAGCCCGGGAGCGTCGGCAGCACGTCGCGGTGCGCGCCCGCGGCGGCGACCTGGAACGGCACCGTGGTCTGGCTCTTCGGCTTGACCTGGATGGTCTGGCCGGGCTTCACGCGGAACGACGGGCGGTCCACGATCTTGCCGTCCACCAGGATGTGACGGTGGGTCACGTGCTGGCGGGCCTGCAGGATGGTGCGGCCGAAGCCGGCACGCAGCACCACGGAGTCCAGACGGGTCTCCAGGTCCTCGACCATGACCTCACCGGTCAGGCCGGCCTGCTTGCGGGCGTTCTCGTAGACCTTGAGAAGCTGCTTCTCGCGAAGCATGTACTGCGCACGCAGACGCTGCTTCTCGCGCAGACGCACCGCGTAGTCCGACTCGGTCCGACGGCGGGCACGACCGTGCTCACCGGGCGGGTACGGACGCTTCTCGAAGTGCTTGACGGCCTTGGGCGTGAGCGCGAGGCCCAGCTTGCGGCTCAGGCGCACCTGACGGCGCGCACGGGTCACAGAAGTCACTGTGATGTCCTGTCCTGTAGATATTGAAGGTCACACCCGGACACGGCTCCCCCACGAAGGGGGACCACACCGGGTGCGGGACCAGCCGATGGAGCGGGGTGCGTGAGCACCATGCTCGCGGGGCCGAGGTCCCAGGGCGTTGCCATGGGCAACCTGAAGATCTTACCGCACGTCGGCGTTCCGGCTCGCCGTGGGCCTGGTCACGCGCGCAGTCACGTGCACAGTCACGCGACCGGTCACCCGTCGCTCCCGAGGATGCCCCGGATGCGCTCCAGGCGCTCCGCGACCTGCCGCTCGTAGCCGCGGTCGCTCGGGTCGTAGTAGCGCGAGCCCGCGAGCACGTCCGGCAGGTACTGCTGCGGCGCGACGCCGTGCGGCCAGTCGTGCGCGTACCGGTACCCGTCGCCGTGCCCCATCTGCTTGGCGCCCGCGTAGTGCGCGTCGCGCAGGTGCGGCGGCACCGTACCCACCTTGCCCGCGCGGACGTCCGCCAGCGCGGCGTCGACGCCGAGGTAGGCGGCGTTCGACTTGGGGGCGGTGGCCAGGTGCACCACGGCCTCGGCGAGCACGATGCGCCCCTCGGGCATGCCGATGAGCTGCACCGCCTGGGCCGCGGCGACCGCGGTCTGCAGGGCGGAGGGGTCGGCCATGCCGACGTCCTCGGCCGCGGAGATGACCAGGCGCCGTGCGATGAACCGCGGGTCCTCCCCCGCGGCGACCATGCGCGCGAGGTAGTGCAGGGCGGCGTCGACGTCGGAGCCGCGGATGGACTTGATGAACGCCGAGATGACGTCGTAGTGCTGGTCGCCGTCCCGGTCGTAGCGGACGGCGGCGACGTCGACGGCGCGCTCGACGTCGGCCAGGCCGATCAGCGGGGTGGAGCCGTCGGCGCCGGTCGCCGGGTCGTCGTCCGAGAGCACCGCGCCCGCTGCCGCCTCCAGGACGGTGAGCGCCTTGCGGGCGTCGCCGCCCGCCAGCCGCAGCAGGTGGTCGGTCGCGTCCTCGTCGAGCTCGACCGCGCCGCCGAGGCCCCGCTCGTCGGTGACCGCGCGCAGCACGAGCGCGCGCACGTCCTCGGTCTCCAGCGGCTTGAGCGTGAGCAGCAGCGAGCGGGACAGCAGCGGCGAGTTGACGGAGAAGCTGGGGTTCTCGGTGGTCGCGGCCACGAGGGTGACCCACCGGTTCTCCACGCTGGGCAGCAGGGCGTCCTGCTGCGACTTGGAGAACCGGTGCACCTCGTCGACGAACAGCACGGTCTCGTCGCCGCCGGTGGCGAGCCGGCGCCGGGCGTCCTCGACCACCTGCCGCACGTCCTTGACGCCCGCGGTGACGGCGCTCAGCTCCACGAAGCGGCGCCCGGACACGGTCGCCACGAGGTAGGCGAGCGTCGTCTTGCCCGTACCGGGCGGCCCCCAGAGGATGACCGACGACGGCGCGGCACGGCCACCCCCACCTGGTTCGATGAGCCGCCGCAGCGGCGACCCGGGGACCAGGAGGTGCTCCTGTCCCGCTATCTCGTCGATCGAGGCCGGGCGCATCCGCACGGCGAGGGGTGACGACGCCCGCGCGGTGGGGGTACCCGCGGTATCGGTCGTCACCGTACTGAAGAGGTCGTCGAACACCGCCCCAGCCTACGGATGCTCACTGACACCCACGTGCTCACCGACGCCCACGTGCAGATCTGGCGCGTGTGCGGGCCACGGCTCGTTGGGCTCCCGCGGATCCTCGGGCAGGAGGGTGCCGACCCAGGCGTCCCGGCGCACGCCGCGCTGCAGGCCGTGCCGGCGCAGGGTGGCCTCGTGCCGGAAGCCGAGCCGCCAGGCGACCCGGCGGGACGCCCAGTTGCCGACGTAGGCGACCCAGCTCACCACGGACAGGCCGAGCCCCTCGGGGTCCAGGGCCCAGTCGACCACGAGCCGGGACGCCTCGGTGCACAGCCCCCTGCCCCGCGCGTCCGCCGTCATCCAGAAGCCGAGCTCCCCGGCGCGCTCCTCCGCCGGGGTGCCCTCGCAGGTGAGGCCGACCATGCCGATCAACGGCCCGTCGGCGTCGCCCGGGGCGCGCACCGCCCACGTGTACACCGAGCCCTTCGCCCAGCCCTCGGACACGTGGTACCGCACGAAGCTCTCGGCGTGCCTGCGCTCGTAGGGCACCGGCACCACCGTCCACTCCGCGACGGCGGGGTCCTGGCAGGCCGTGGTGATCGCGTCCACGTCCGAGTAGGTCGGGACGGACAGGCGGACGTGCTCCGTGGCCAGGACGAACGGTTCCATCCCTCGATGGTCCCACAGAAACACGCCCCTACCTGCAGGTTTACCGTTTCGGGCGGCTCCTCGCGAACGTCGGGCCGGTGACGTCGGTCACGCCTCGCCGACGTCGTCGTCCCCGTCGTGGGCCGCGCCGGGCGCCTCGTCCGCGGCGCCGTCAGCGCCGACGTCAGCGCCGTCGTCGACCGGCTTGCGCAGGGTGCTGTACACGGCCCAGGCCACCGCGATGAGCGGGACGGCGACGATCGCGCCGAGGATGCCGCCCACCACCGTGCCGCACGTGACGCCCAGGGCGACCACGACGGGGTGCAGCGAGACCTGCTTGCCCATGATCAGCGGCTGCAGCACGTGGCCCTCGAGCTGGCCGATGCCCGCGATGCCGAGCGTGACGATCAGGGCGGTCAGCAGACCGTCCGCCGCGAGCGCCACGACGGCCGCGATGATCATGGCCAGCGGGGCGCCGATGAGCGGGATGAACGTGCCGATGAAGACCAGCACGGCGAGCGGGGCCGAGAGGGGCACGCCGAGGATCGTGAGGAAGATCCCGGCGAGGATGCCGTTGGTGATGGCGACGAGCACGGTGCCGCGGGTGTAGCCGGAGAAGGTGTACCAGCCGACGTCGGCGGCGTCGCTCCAGCGGCTGCGGGTGCGGGCGGGGACCTGCTGCATGAACCAGCGCCACATCGCGCCGCCGGAGGCGAGGAAGAAGACCGTGCAGAAGATCGCGAGCGCCAGCACGGCGATGCCCTCGACGATGGAGCCTGCGCTCTCGGCCGCCCGGCCGACGAGGGTCTGGGCGTTCTCCTGGAGCCAGTCGGCGGCGTCGTCGATCCACTGGTCGCGCGTGTCGACCTGGACGTCGACCGGGAGCGGGTTGTTCTCGATCAGGCGCACGATCTGGTCGATGCCGGTGTTGAACTCGCCCGCGAGCCGCTCCCACTGGCCGGCCACGGAGACGACGACGTAGGTCACGAGTCCGCCGACCACGAGGATGCCGGACAGGATGGCGGCCGCGGTGGCCAGGGCGCGGGGCATCACCCGGTCGTAGAGGTCGGTCAGAGGGTTGAGCACCGCGGTGAAGACCAGCGCCAGGAAGACCGCGACGAACACGAGCAGCACCTGGGTGACGGCCCAGAACACCAGGGCGACCCCGGCGACCACCAGGATCAGGCGCCACGACCAGCCGGCGGAGGTGCGGAGCCAGGGCGGCGGCGCGGAGTCGCGCTGCTCCGGGCCGGCCGCCCGCGGTGCGGCTGGTCGTGGTGCGGAGTCCGGAGAACCGTGCGGTGCGGGGTGTGGTGCGGGGTCAGGCACCGAGTCAGTCTGCCTCATGGGGGGCCGCTGTGCTCTGTACGGGCGCCGTCCCTGCTGAGGCCGTGCTCTCCTCCGGCGCCTGATCCGCCGCCTGTTCCGGTGCCTTGCACTGCACCGGCGCCGCCCCGCGCAGCGTGCTGAACACCGCCCAGGCCACCGCGGTGAGCGGGACGGCGACGACGGCGCCGAGCAGGCCGCCGAGGACCGAGCCGGCGGCCACGACGAGCGCCATCACCACGGGGTGCAGCGAGACCTGCTTGCCGGTGATCAGCGGCTGGAGCACGTTGGCGTCGATCTGCGCGACGACGACCATGCCGATCAGCACGACCAGCGCCAGCACCGGGCCCTTGGCGGCCAGCGCGACGAGCACGCTGATCACGATGGCG
The DNA here is from genome assembly GCF_055598465.1 of Promicromonospora sp. NPDC110617. Lineage (NCBI taxonomy): Bacteria > Bacillati > Actinomycetota > Actinomycetes > Micrococcales > Promicromonosporaceae > Promicromonospora > Promicromonospora sp. NPDC110617. The sequence goes on along the minus strand of NZ_JBVKBM010000003.1, from coordinate 471,921 downwards.
GCGACGGGGCCGATCATGGGGATGAACGCGCCGAGGAACACCACGACGGACAGCGGCAGCGCCAGGGGCACGCCGACGACGGACAGGAAGATCCCGGCGAGGATGCCGTCGGACAGCGCGACGAAGAACATGCCCCGGGTGAAGCCGGAGAACGAGTTCCAGCCCGCGGCTGCCGCGGCCTCCCACCGGTCGTGCCGGTCTGCGGGGACGAAGTCGAGCGCCCACCGCCACATGCGGCTGCCCTGGGTCAGGAAGAACACGGTGCAGAAGATCGCGAGGACGACGGCGGTCGCGCCCTCGGCGATCGACCCGGCGCTCTCGGCGGCGGTGCCCGCGTAGTCGCCCGCGTGGGACTGGAGCCAGGCGCCGCCGTCCTTCAGCCAGTCGCCGGGGGTGCCGAGACCGGCCAGCATCGGGATGCCGGTGAGCAGCTCGGCGAGGTCGGTCAGGCCGGTGCCGAACTCGGTGGCAAGGTCCTCCCACCGGCTCACCACGGAGGTGACCACGTAGGTCACGAGCGCGCCCACGGCGAGCACCGCCGTCAGGAGCGATGCGGCCATGGCGAGGCCGCGCGGCATGACCCGGTCGTAGAGGTCGCCGAGCGGGAGCAGCACGGTGGTGAAGACCAGGGCGAGGAACAGGGCGACGAACACGACCTGGACCAGGCCCACCACGTAGAACACGATGGCCACGGCCGCCACGATGCCGACCAGCTTCCAGGCCAGCTCGCCGGTGGTCCGGATCCACGGTGCGCCGAACGTGGTGGGCGGCGGGGCCTGCCCTGCGGGCTGCGCCGGAGCCTGAGCCGGAGCCAGTGCCTGCTCCGGGGCGGCGGGCCGCGGGGTGGTCGGCGGCTCTGCCGCTGTCGTCGGCGCTACCGTCGGCGCGTCAGCCGTCATCGCCATGCTCCCAATTTTGTTATGGGCGAATTGTCCAGGGCGGACCCTAGCGGCGCGGCGCTTCTCCCGACAACTCCCCTCACTCCGTGAGCGACTGCCCCGCGCGGCGCGGTCAGCCCGCGAGCGGCTGCCCCGTCAGGGCGGCGACGTCGCGTTCGGTCGGACGGGCGCCGGCACGTGAGCCCGCACCTGTGCCGGCACCCGTGTCGGCGCCCGGGGCCGCCTGCGCCGTCGCATGCACGGTGGCACGCGCGACGACGGCGTCGCGCCGGTCGTCCTGCCCGCTGGCACCGGGCGGCAGCAGGGCGGCGACGGCGCGCACCACCGCCGGGTCGGACGCCGCGTCGGCGAGGACGCCGGTGCGACCGAGGGCGAGGTCCGCCGCGGCCGCCGTCCCGGCGTCGGGCGAGGCGGCCAGCAGCTCCAGCGACAGCGCCGCGGCGCCGAGCACCCCGGCGCCGAGCACGGACTGCAGCACGTCACGGTCGCCGAGCAGGCCGGCGAGCACGGCGTCCTCGGGTGCCGTGCGCACGAGGGCGGCGGGACGCGCACCGACGCTCTCCCCCCGGCGCGCGGCGAACCGGGCCGTCAGCTCATACCTGCCCGGCGCGGGGAACAGCGGCACGCTCCCCGACGACAGCAGCGGCACCGCGGCGACCAGACGCCCGCCCGCGGGCAGGTCGACGGATCGCGGTGCGGAGTCCACGGGCCACGGCCACGTGGCCCGCACCGGCGCGCCCCCGGCGCCCGCCACCTCGATCTCCAGGTCACCCTCGACCAGGTTCAGCCGGGCGCTGACGGTGGCGGGGGCGCCGGTCGCGACGAGCTCGACGTCCGCGAACGCGATGCGGTCGAGCGGGAGGGAGGCCACGGCGGGCCGGATCCGCAGCTCCAGCCCGCCGCCGTCCTGGACTGTCTCTGTCACGGTGTCGATCCTTCCCCCGTGCGGTCCAGGTGTCACCCGGTCAGCGGCCCTGCGGCTCGGTGAAGTCCGCCGCGACGCGCTGCGCGGCGGCGAGGTCCTTCCCCGCGGCCGTGCGTGCGCCGCCCTTCGACCGCGACTTCAGCGCGGCGATCGTGTCGGCCACGACCGGCGCGTTCTTCTCGGTCGGGCTCGCCACCGTGACCGCGAGCGCCGCCGCACGCTCCGCCGACCGCCCGGACAGCGCCAGCTCGAGGAAGTGCGAGGCCTCGTCCGGGGACGCGATCCGCACGTCCTGGGCGCGGACGTCCGTGAACGAGCGGGTGAGCGAGTTCGCGAGCACGAGGGCCCCGGCCGCGCCGGTGTCGGTGTCGCTGTGCTGCTCGGCCAGGTCGGTGAGGACCGCCCGGGCCGCGACGTCGGTGGCGAAGTCGCCCAGGGCGATGGCCCGCCCGACGCCGGGCGTCAGGGTCTTCGCGCTGATGTCGACCTCGGCGTCGGTGGCCGGGCCGCGGACGTCGACCGTGACGGACGCGGAACGCACTGTGGTCAGCGGGTCCACCTCGAGCTGCGCGGCGACGGTGTGCCGGCCGGGTTCCGTGAACGTGACGCCCTGGTTGGTGAAGAACACCTGGACGTGGTTGCGGAGCGACTCCCCCGGCTGCAGCACGACCGTCGGGCGCGGGCCGCAGCCGATCGCGACGTCGACGAGGTGCTGCAGCGAGTGGTCGGGCGGCGTGTGCAGGAGGACGAGGTCGCCCTCCGACAGGTTGATCAGCGTCGTGACCGTGCGCGGCTGGTCCGAGACGTTGGTCAGCGCGACCTCCGCCGTGACGTACTCGCCCACGTACGCCTGGGCGGGCATCGCCACGGTGAGCTCCAGGCCCTCGTCGCCCGTGTCGCCGCCGAGCCCGGCGACGTCGACCGGCGCCGGGAGGCCTGCCGACAGGTCGCCGTGCCCCCACCCGAAGTTCTTCCAGCCCGGCCGCACCTGCGGGTCGGGCGAGTGGATGAGCGACGTGCGGTCGTGGTCCGAGAACACGAACGCCGCGTTGCCCGGGTACGGGTTGGCCGCGGTGGCGAAGCCGATGACGTCGCCCGTCTGGTTCATGATCTCGATGCCGATGCCGGGGTTGTGCACGTCGTGCTTCGGGTGCCACAGGTTGAACGCGTGCCCGGCCTCGTGCACCAGCGTGCGCAGGAACGCCGCGGGCACCTCGTCGAGCGGACGACCGCGCGCCGGGGCCGCGATGACGGAGTCGTTGCCGAGCCGCACGTCGGCGAAGCCGGCGGCGCCCTCGCGGGGCACGGTGTCGTCGTCGAACATGATCCCGAACAGGCCGCCCTGCGACGAGCCGACGAACAGCCACAGCCGCCACCCCTCGCCCGGGACCGTCTGCCGGTGTCCCGTCATGAGGGTCGCGAGCTCGGCGTTGGTGAGGTCGTTGTCGTTCGGCACGTTGATCTCGTCCGTCACGACCGTGACGTCCCAGCCGGCCGTCGCGTAGACCGACCGCACCGTGGCGGTCGCGCCCGAGCCGATGGTGGCGGACGCCGGGAACACCCGGTTGACCATGGCGTCGACCTCGATGCGACAGCCGCGGTACATCGGCGACGTCTTGCGCGCCGTGACGTCGGTTACGGTGCCGCCGATCGACAGCGTGCCGGTCATCCGGTCCGAGGGGCCGAGGAACCTGGACGCCGTCGTCACGACCAGCGGCCGGCGGCAGCTCAGGGTGAGGGTGCCCGTGTCGGTCGAGACGAACTCCTGCGTGGTGCGGTTCCACAGGTGCCGGACGATCTGCACGGTCAGCGTGCCGCCCGCGTAGGTGGCGCCGTTCGACCGGAAGTACCAGGAGTACTCCGACGCGGGGAAGGCGGGGTACCAGCGGAAGCTCAGCGACGGGATCTCGGCCAGGATCCCGGGGTCGATCCCCTGTGCGTCCGGGCCGGCGGTGTCCGGGCCGGCGGTGTCCGGGCCGGCCGCGTCACCGCCCGGCGTGCCACCGGCGGCGGCGCCCGCGACGGCGCCCGCGAGGGGCCCCGGGTCGGGGATCGGGAACGGGCTCGGGATCGGCAGGCGCGGCTCGAGGACGGGCGGGAAGACCCGTCGGGAGTACATGTCGCCCGAGACGCGCAGCGACGAGCTGCCGACCTCGATGCGCAGCGCGCCGCGCACCTCGGGACCGAACACCGTGCGGCGCTCCAGCTCCAGGAGCCACGAGCCGTCCAGCGTGCCGATGGGACACGGCCGGGTGAGCAGCTCCGGCCGGATGACGGGACCGACGACGAGCTGGCCGTCGGCGTCGAACTCGAGGGGGGCGGTGTGGTGCCCGCTTCCGTGCCCGTGGTGGTGTGCGGCGGTGGCCTCGTCGCCGCATCCGCAGTCGTGGTCCATGGTCGTGCTCGCTCTCCCGACCGCGGACGCGGCCGCTGACAGGGAAGAGCGCCCGCGGGACGGCGCTGATGGCCACGGCGCCCGAGTTCACCCGAAGATCACCCGGAAAGCCAGGGACGCCCGGGACTGGCGATATCGGGTGAAATATTCCCGCCGTCCGCAGGGTTGGCGTCCGGGTGAGGTGCCCGCGGACGTGCTCGTACGCGATCGCGAGGGCGCGACCGACGACGAGAGGTGAGCAGTGACCGACATCGTGCAGAACCCGTTCGCGATCCAGCCCGGGACGGTCCAGCCGGGGCTGACCCGGATCCGTGCCCTGAGCGAGGGCGAGGTGGTAGCCGACGCCGCTGCACCCCTGCTGGTGTGGGAGTACTCGTACGCGCCCCGGTACTTCTTCGCGCCCGAGGACGTCCGGGCGGAGTTCCGCCCGGCGGGCGAGGGCGAGCGCTCGCGCGTGCTCGGGCCGAGCGAGCTGTTCGACGTCATGCTCGGCAACCGCGTCCTGATGCGTGCTGCCCAGCGGTACCCCGAGGCGCCGACCGCGGGCATGCGCGGCGCGTACACGCTGACGTGGACGGCCATGGACACCTGGCTCGAGGAGGACGAGGTGATCCACTTCCACGCGCGCAGCCCGTACGTGCGGGTCGACACCCTGCACTCCAGCCGCCACGTGCGGGTGGTGCTGGGCGGTGAGGTCGTCGCCGAGTCGCGCCGGCCCGTGATCCTGACCGAGACCGGCCTGGTGCCCCGGTTCTACCTGCCGCGGGTCGACGTACGCATGGACCTGCTGAGCCCGACCGACGCCGTGAGCTACTGCCCGTACAAGGGGACGGCGCGGTACTGGTCCGTGACCGCGGGCGACCTCAAGGTGCACGACGCGGTCTGGGGGTACGAGACCCCGCTGCGCGAGGCGGCGGGAGTCGCCGGACTGGTCTGCTTCTGGCCCGAGAAGAGCGCCGACCTGGAGGTCTGGGTGGACGGCGAGCGGATCGGGCAGCCGTAGGTCCGCGCGGCCCGCGGCGGGCGGCACCACCCGGTGCCGGCCGCACGGTGTCGGCCGCCGCACGGCGGCGCCGTCCGCCGTGCGCTGGCTCAGGCGCGCGACGTGCGCCCCGCGAGCGCCCGGAACGCGACGGTGAAGCTCACCAGCGCGACAGCGGCGATCGACGCGGCCCCCTGCCAGAGCGCGGTGCCGTCCCAGCCGTCCATGATCAGGGACCGCAGGGCCGCGAGCAGGTACGTGACGGGGTTGTAGACGGCGATGGTGGCCAGCCATCCGGTCAGCGCGTCCAGCGGGAGGAAGGACGTGGTGAGGAACGCGAAGGGGAAGAAGAGCAGGAAGCTGGAGCTGACGGCGGCGGGGTTCCCGGTGCGCAGCGCGATGGCGTAGGGGAACCCGGTGAAGGCGAGCCCCCAGAACCCGGCCAGCACCAGGAAGGCGAGGACGCCGGCCACGCCCGTGGCGAACCGCACGCCGAGCGCGAACCCGAGCGCCAGTACCGGGACCGACAGGGCGACGACCAGGACGAGGTCGGCCACCATCAGGCCCAGCAGCAGCGAGGTGCGGTGCATCGGCGTGAGCAGGAGCCGGTCGAAGTAGCCCCCGGTGATGTCCGTGACCAGCGCGCTCGCCCGGGAGATGCCGGTGACCGCGAAGACGATCGCCACCGGGATCTGGAACGCCTTGAAGTCGTCGATGCCGGCCACGGTGGCGACGTCGGACAGCGCGCCGACGTTGACGACGAAGAAGAAGAGCGGGATGACGAGCGCGGGGATGATCGCCTCCGGCTCCCGGGGGATCTGCCGCAGGGCGCGGATCGCGACCGACGAGAGGTCCCGCCAGAAGCCGGCCGGGCGGCCGTGGACGGTTTCCTGCCGGACGTCGGGCGTCGTGCGCTCGGTGCTCATGCCCGCCCCTTTCTCATGGTCGTCCCCTTCTCAAGGCCGCCCCTTCTCGTCGTCGTCCCCGATCCGCTCGCCGGTGACCCGGAAGAACACGTCGTCGAGCGTGGGACGCCGCAGGGCGAGCTCGCGGACCTGGATGCCCGAGCGGTCGAGCGCGAGCGCCACCGGGCTGATGGCCTGGGCGCCGTCCTCGACGGAGATCATCAGCCGGTGGGCGTCGACGTCGATGCTCCGGACACCGCCGACACCGGCCAGCGCGGAGCGTGCCGACCCGGGCCGGTCGACGACGTCCACGACCACGACGTCGGTCCCGATCGTGCGCTTCAGCTCCTCGGGTGTGCCCTCGGCGACGATCAGGCCGCGGTTGATGATGCCCACGCGGCCGGCGAGGGCGTCGGCCTCCTCGAGGTACTGGGTGGTGAGGAAGACGGTCATGCCGAGGTCCCGGTTGAGCCGCCGGATCTCCGCCCAGACGGCCGCGCGGCTGATCGGGTCGAGCCCGGTGGTGGGCTCGTCGAGGAACAGGACCTCCGGGTTGTGCACCAGCGCGAGCGCCACGTCGAGGCGACGTTTCATGCCCCCGGAGTAGGTCGCCACGCGGTCGTCGAGGGCGTCACCGATGTCGATGAGCTCGCGCAGCGCGGCGACCCGCTGCGCGGTCTCCCGCGTGGTCAGCCCGTAGAACCGGCCTTGCAGGCGCAGCAGCTCCAGGCCGGTCTGCTTGTCGTCGAGCGCGGCCTCCTGCAGGGCCACCCCGATGCGCAGCCGGACGGCGGTGGCGTCCTCGACCACGTCGTGCCCGGCGACCTGTGCCGTACCTCGGGTCGGGGCCAGGAGCGTGCAGAGCACCCGGGTGAGGGTCGACTTCCCGGCGCCGTTGGGGCCCAGGAAGCCGTAGACCTCGCCCGCCTCGACGCTGAGGTCGACGCCGGCCACCGCCCGGTTGTCCCCGAAGTGTCGTTCGATGCCGCGGGCCACGACTGCCTGGTCTGGCATGGCCGTTCCTCCCGCCCGCAGGCACCGCCGGTCACGGACCGTCCCCCTGACGAGTTGCGCTCCCACCCACTGTCGCAGGCCCGGCCGGGAGCAGCGCGCCGAGGAACACCCGCACGCCGGATCCCCGAGTCAGCGGGTTGGTCGGACCACCCGGCTGACCCGGCGACACGCGATGGCATGTTGTTGACCCTGACTTGAATTATTCATGCGCCAGACATTGTGTAGGTGGGGTGAAACCTCCTATAAAGGTAGCGATCGAGCCACAACTGGCGTGGCTCGACGGACCCTTAGGGGAGCTGCCTCATGAAGCAACGTCTCTTCCGCGTCCTCGCCGCCCTGGCGGCGACAAGTCTCGTCACGGTCGGGCTGGTGACGACGCCGGCCCTGCCGTCGTACGCCGCCGGCGAGTCCTACGTCGCCCTCGGCGACTCCTACTCCTCGGGCACCGGCACCAGGACGTACATCAACGACGGCACCGAGTGCCTGCGCTCCACCTACGCCTACGCCAGCCTGACCGCGGCGGCCAAGGGCTACAGCCTCAACTTCCGGGCCTGCTCGGGAGCGGTCGTGGCCGACGTGACGAGCACCCAGATCAGCGCGCTGGGCTCGGGCACGCGGTACGTCACGATCTCGGTGGGCGGCAACGACGCCGGATTCGCCGACGTGCTCACCGAGTGCGCCCTGCCGGCGTGGGCCAGCGACTGCGCGGGAACGGTCGCCGCGGCCCGTGCGTTCATCTCCGGCACCCTCCCGGGCCGGCTCAACACGCTCTACGCCGCCATCAGGACGCGGGCGCCGAACGCGAAGGTGGTCGTCGTCGGCTACCCGAAGATCTTCATGGGCGAGGACTGCAACCTGGCGACCTTCTTCAGCCCGGAGGACGAGACGGCGCTCAACAACGCCGTCGTGCACATCAACTCGGTCCTCTCGACGGCTGCCTCCGCCAGGGGGTTCACGTTCGTCAACCCGGTCAGCCGGTTCACCGGCCACGCCGTGTGCGACTCGACGGAGTGGATCAACGGCTTCTCGAACCCCGTCCAGGAGTCGTACCACCCCAACCGCCTCGGTCACGCCAACGGCTACCTGCCGCTGGTCAGCGGCGTGCTGACCGGCGCGAGCGTCGCGGCGACCGCTGCGGTGCTCGCCGAGGCGGAGGCGGGGGCGGCGGAGCAGGCGAAGCTCCAGCAGAAGTACGCCACGGCCGACCGCAAGATCAAGCCGAAGCTCTTCCAGCCCCCGACCAAGGCCAGGCTGGAGAAGCTGGCGAAGGAACGAGGCGTCGACTTCGACACGTGGTGGGCCGGGGTCCAGCGTGCGGACCGGGCCGCCGGGCTGACGCAGGGACAGACCCCGGCGCAATGACGGACCCGGGCGCCGTGAGCGACGGCGTCTGACAGGCTCGCAACCTGCGGGAGGGCGGCCGGCCCCGTGGCCGGCCGCCCTCCTGCGGATCCGTATGCTCAGCCCGTGAACGGCGCGCGCACCCGACCTCGTCCGAGCACGTGGGTCGTTCTCGCGATGGTCGTCCTCGCGGCCGCCTGCGTGCTGAGCGGCCTGCTGCCGGCACCGGACGCCCGTGCCGTCGCCGCACGCACCGCCCCCGTGCTCGGCTTCGTGGTCGCCGTCACGATCGTCGCCGAGCTGGCGCGCGACGCCTCGGTGTTCGAGGTGCTCGCGCAGCTCCTCGGCCGCTGGGGCCGGCGACGGATGGTCGTGCTGTGGGTGTGGGTGGTGCTGCTGGCCGTGGTCAGCACCGTGTTCCTCTCGCTCGACACCACCGCCGTCATCCTGACGCCGCTCGTCGTGCTGCTCGCGCAGAGCATCCGGATCTCTCCGCTGCCGTTCGCGCTGGCGACCATCTGGCTGGCCAACACGGCCTCGCTGCTGCTGCCGGTGTCCAACCTGACCAACCTGCTCGCCGCACCGGCGATGGGCGACCACCCCTCCGCGTTCCTGGCGCTGAGCTGGGCGCCGGCCCTCGTCGGCGTCGTCGTGCCCGTCGCGATCCTGACGGCCCGGTACCGGCGCGTCCTGTTCTCGACCTACCAGGTCCCCCCGCAGCGCGTCCCCACCGACCCCGTGCTCTTCTGGGGCGCGGGCTTCGTGCTCCTGGTGCTGCTGCCGCTGCTCGCGCTCACGCCGCACGTGTGGGTCCCCGCCACGGCCGCCGCAGTCGCGCTCGTCGTCCTGTTCCTCGTCCGACGGCGGAGCGCGCTGCGGCCCGCGCTGGTGCCGTGGCAGGCCCTCGGGATCGCCGCGTCCCTGTTCGTCGTGGTCGAGACGGCGCACGCCCACGGCCTCACCGCCCTGCTGACCGCGGTGACCGGCGCGGGCCACGGCCCGGGCGAGCTGCTGCGCGTCGCGGGGCTCGGCGCGCTGGCCGCCAACGGCATCAACAACCTGCCCGCCTACCTGGTGCTGGAGCCGATCGCCGCGGGCGACCCCGTCGTGCTCATGGCGCTCCTGATCGGCGTGAACCTCGGCCCGCTGGTCACGCCGTGGGCGTCGCTGGCGACCCTGCTGTGGCACCAGCGCGTCGTCGCGCTCGGCGTCCCGGTGCCGTGGCGCCGCTTCGCTGCCTGGGGCCTGGTCGCGGCGGTGCCGACCGTGGGCCTGGCCGCCCTGGCGCTGTCCGTCGTCGGCTGAGGCGGCTGCGGACCGGACCTTGTCGGCTGCGGACCGAGCCTCCTCCCCCACCCGGCCGCCCCTGCTTGGTACGTTGCTCGGCGTGACCTCGGAGAACGCACGCCCGAAGCCGCGGACCGGCCGGTTCCTCTCCGCCGAGTGGCGCCGGCTGCTGATGCTCAGCTACGAGATCGATCCGGACGCGCTGCGCCCGCTCGTGCCGCGCGGTGTCGAGCTCGACACCTGGGACGGCCGGCACCTCGTGAGCATGGTGGGGTTCCAGTTCCTCGACACCCGCCTCCTCGGCGTCCCCGTCCCCTTCCACCGCGACTTCGACGAGATCAACCTGCGCTTCTACGTGCGCCGCCGGGCGGACGACGGCTGGCGGCGCGGCGTCGTCTTCGTCAAGGAGATCGTGCCCCGGTGGGCGCTGGCCACCGTCGCCCGCGTCGTGTACGGCGAGAAGTACGTCGCGCGGCCCATGCGGCACAGGATCGACCTGCACGACGGCGAGGTCACCGCGGGCGGCCTGGTCGAGTACGCGTGGCACGACGCCGGGAACTGGCACCACCTGCGCGCCACGACCGACGGCCCGGCGCGGCCGCTCGTGGCGGGCTCCCAGGAGCAGTTCGTCACCGAGCACTACTGGGGATACGCCGCGCAGCGCGGCGGCGGCTGTGTCGAGTACGGCGTGGAGCACCCGAGCTGGCAGGTCCGGCAGGCCCGCGACGCCGCCCTGGAGTGCGACGTCGAGCAGGTGTACGGCCGGCCGTTCGCCGAGAGCCTGGCCGCCGCGCCGTTCTCGGCGTTCGTCGCGGACGGCTCGCCCGTCGTCGTCCGGCAAGGCGCCCGGCTCTGAGCGACCGGCGCCCCGCGGCTCGACCGTCCGACCGACCTGACCCACCCGAGACCACCGAAGCTGGAGCCGACATGGCAGACCTGACCACGCACGGACCCGCCACGCGGGACATCCTCGCGATCTTCGAGCGCGCCCGGAACCGGCTGTTCGGACGCCTGGAGGGACTCACCGACGCCGAGTACCACTGGGAGCCGGTCAGCGAGTCCCTCAGCATCCGCCGCGGCGACGACGGCGTCTACCGCGTCGCCGACCTGTTTCCGCAGCCAGGCCCGGACGAGCCGGACCCCGTCACGACGATCGCCTGGCGCATCTGGCACATCGGCAGCCTCTGCCTGCGCGGCTACGTGATCCACTTCTTCGACGACGCCCCCGAGCTCCCCGACCGCCACGAGTGGCCGGGCACCGCCATGGAGGGCATCCAGGCGCTCGACGACGACTGGGAGCACTTCATCTCCCGGATCGCCGCCATGGACGACGAGCGCCTGCTGGCGCCGATCGGCCGGGGTCCCGGCGGCTGGGCCGAGGAGACCTACCTGAAGCTCGCGCTGCACGCCCTGGTCGAGGTGTCGCACCACGGCGGAGAGATCGGCCTGCTGCGCGACCTGTACCTGCGCGAAGACGCCTGACCCCGACGAGGGGAACGGTCTCCGGGTCTCGGCCCGGTGCTCAGACCTGGTTGGTGCCGCCGTCGACGTAGAGGTTGCTGCCGACGACGTAGCTGCTCTGCTCCGAGGCGAGGAACGCCACGACCGCGGCGGCCTCCTCGGGCTGCCCCATCCGGCCCTTGGGCACGGTCGTGGCGACCTGCTCCTTGATGGCGCGGGCGGTCTCCTCGTCGCCGAAGGCGGCCGTGCCGCCGGGCGTCTCGATCCAGGCCGGCGAGACGACGTTGACGCGGATGCCGCGCCCCTTGAGCTCGTTGGACCAGGTCCGCGCGAACGACCGGACCGCGGCCTTCGACGCCGAGTACGCGCCGAACGCCTCCATCCCCCGGTCGGCGGCCGTGGACCCGGTCAGGATCACCGAGGCGCCGGCGTTGAGCAGCGGCAGCGCCTTCTGCACGGTGAACAGCGTGCCCCGCACGTTGACGGCGAAGGTCTGGTCGAAGTGCTCCTCGGTGGTCGCCTCCAGCGTCACGAACGAGCCGATCGCCGCGTTCGCCACGAGAACGTCCAGCCCCTGGCCCCGGGCCCGGACCGCGGCGTAGAGCCGGTCCAGGTCCGCCGGCTCCGCGATGTCGCCGACGACGGCGGTGGCCCGGTCCTCCCCGATGGCCCGGACGGCCGCCTTCAGCTCGGCCTCGCGCCGCCCCGTGACGAACACGTACGCGCCCTCCTGCGCCAGCCGCACCGCGGTCGCTCGGCCGATGCCGGTGCTGCCGCCGGTCACGACCGCCGTCCTGCCCTCAAGCTGTCCCATGTGGATCTCCCCGTCGCCTTTCGTAGCGGATCTGCTCAGGCCTCGATCCTGCGGGACCGCGGAGGTATCATCCATAACGCATAGTCCACGATTCGTTACCGATCGTCCAGGGAGTGCGGTGTGCTCGGTTTCAGTGATCCGGTGGCCGACGCGATCGGCCTGCTCCGCCCCCGCACTGTGGTCGGGCCGAGCCTGCACGCCGCGGGCGAGTGGGGGTTGCGGTTCGACCAGTTCCCGCACGTGCGGATCGGGGGCCTCGTGCGCGGCACGTGCTGGCTGGTCCTGGACGGGCACGAGCCCGTGTTGCTGCAGGAGGGTGACACCTTCATGCTGGGCAACCCGCCGCCCTACGTGCTGGCCAGCACGCCCGGCGCGCGGACGCGTCCCGCGGAGCAGGTATGGGCCCGCGCCGAGGACGGTTCCGTCCGGATCGGCCCGGAGCCCGAGGAGGACCTGTACCTCTGCGTCGGGCACATCGCGTTCGACGACGGCAACGCCGCCCTCCTGACCGACCTCCTGCCGCCGCTCGTGATCGTCCGCGCGGCCGACCCCCGCGGTCTGGCGCTCGGACAGCTGATCACGCTCCTGGCCACCGAGGTCGAGGCCACCGCCGCCGGCGGCCCGCTGGTGCAGAGCCACCTCGCGCAGATCCTGCTCGTGCACATGCTGCGGGCGCACGCCGGCCGGACGGACCGGCCCACCGGCTGGCTGGGCGCCCTGAACGAGGACGGCATCGGCGCCGCCCTGCGCGCCGTGCACGCCGATGTGGCGCGCTCCTGGACGCTTCAGGAGCTCGCGGACCTCAGCCACATGTCGCGCTCCGCGTTCGCCCAGGCCTTCAAGAGCCACGTCGGCACCCCGCCCTTGGACTACCTGATCCGCTGGCGCATGAACCTCGCGCGCGACGCCCTCGCCCGCGGCACGCTCTCGATCTCGGAGCTCGCCCGGGCCACGGGCTACCAGTCCGAGAGCGCGTTCAGCACCGCGTTCCGCCGCGTCGTCGGGTCATCCCCCTCGGCGTACCGCGACCGGGCACGCACGGCACCGGAGACGACGCCCAGCGCTACAGCGTAGAGACCTCGTCGACGGCGACGACGACGGCGGAGGCGGAGGCGAGCGTGGCGGCGGCGAGACCGCCCCAGAGCACGGCCGGGCCGTGGGGGGCGAGAGCGGTGATGATCGCCGGGGAGACGGCGAGGCCGAAGCCCGTGGAGAGCTGGAACCGGGCGAGGGCGCGCCCCAGGACGTGGGCCGGGGCGAGGACGGTGACGAGAGCGGTGGCGCTGCCCGCGTAGATGATCTCACCGACGGTGCAGACCACGGACACCGCGACGACGGCGGGGGCGGCCGTCAAGTCGTCGGACAGAGCCGGCCGCGTCAGATAACTCGTGGGCCCGACCCTGTCAGAATCAGGACGGTGCCGGCCAGCGGGCCGAGCGGGCTCGCGTTGTGCCCGGTGCCCTGCGCCGCCCCGCACAGGCGCGTCGCACGAGCCGCGTTCACGGCGGTCACCACGTCCCTCGCGCTCGCCGCCAGGACCACGGCCTCCGGGTGCTGGTCGACGGTCAGCTGCCACGCCTGGCGCGGCGTCCCAGTCGGGATCGCCGGGCAGCACGAGGCCGCCGTCGAGCTGCGCGCGCAGCGTGGGTACGTCGAGTTCGTTCGAGGACATCGAGAAGTGCTCCGTTCGGTGGGGTTCGACGCCCCGATCCTCACGAGTCACGATCGACAGCCGGTCGACAGTCGATCGACGCCGCTTCGACGTCCGGTTGCCGTCGGTCCGCCGCCCGTTCAGCGTTCGTAGGTGCCGACGATCGTCGCCCGGGCGATCGCATGGGTGAACAGCTGGAAGCCGAGATAGGCCGGCGTGGCCGGCTCGAGGAGCTCGACGTGCTCGACGTCGACCGCGTGCACGGCGAAGAAGTAGCGGTCGGGGCCGTTGCCCGGCGGCGGTGCCGAGCCCAGGTAGCGCTCGTAGCCGGCGTCGTTGGCGAGCGTGCGGGCACCGCCGGGCAGGGCCGAGCCGTTCCCGGCGTCCGCCGCCAGCTCGGTCACCGTGACCGGCAGGTCGGTCACCGCCCAGTGCCAGAAGCCGGAGACGGTCGGCACGTCGGGGTCGAAGACCGTGACGGTGAAGCTGCGGGTCTGCGCCGGGAAACCCGACCAGCTCAGCTGCGGCGAGACGTCCTTGCCGTCGCCGCCCAGCACGCCGCCGACCTGGTCCAGCGGGAGCTGCTGCCCGTCCTCGAACGAGGCCGAGGTGAGCGTGAAGCCCGGCAGCGGGGGCAGAAAGTCGTAGGGGTCGTAGGGGATCGCCATGATCAGGCCTTCCACACTGATTTGAGGTTGCAGAACTCGCGGATGCCCGCGAACGTCAGCTCCCGCCCGTACCCGGAGTTCTTCACGCCGCCGAAGGACAGCTCGGGGTACGAGACGGTCATGCCGTTGAGGAAGACGCCGCCGGCCTGCAGCTCCTGGACGAAGAACTCCTGGTCCTCCTCGTCGTCGGACCAGACGGCCGAGCTGAGCCCGAAGGGGGTCTGGTTGGCCACCCGGGCGGCCTCCTCCCGGTCGGCGACCCGGTAGATCGAGGCCACCGGCCCGAACGCCTCCTCCTGCACGATGCGCATGTCGTCGGTGAGCCCGGCCAGCACGGTGGGGCGGTAGAACCACCCCGGCCCGTCCGGGGCGGAGCCGCCGGCCAGCACCTGCGCGCCCTTGTCCCGGGCGTCGTCGACCAGCACCTGGATGTCGCGGCGTCCCCCTTCGGTGGCGAGCGGGCCGACGTCGGTCCCCTCCCGCATCGGGTCGCCGACCACCAGCCTGCCGACCTCGGCGAGGAACCGGTCCAGGAAGTCGTCGTAGACGTCCGTGTGCACGATGAAGCGCTTGGCCGCGACGCACGACTGGCCGTTGTTCTGCATCCGCGCCCGCACGGCGGTGATGGCCGCGCCGTCCAGGTCGGCGCTCGGCATCACGATGAACGGGTCGGAACCGCCGAGCTCCAGCACCGTCTTCTTGACCTGCCGGCCGGCCGTGCCCGCCACGGCACGGCCGGCCGGCTCGGAACCGGTGAGCGTCACCGCGCGGATGCGCGGGTCCTCGATGATCTGCTCGACGTCGGCCGAGGGGATCAGCAAGGTGCGGAACGCGCCGGACGGGAAGCCACCCCGTTCGAACAGGGTGTCCAGGTAGAGGGCGGCCCGGGGCACGTTCGACGCGTGCTTGAGCACCCCCGAGTTGCCGGCCATGAGGGCGGGCGCGGCGAACCGCATCACCTGCCAGAGCGGGAAGTTCCACGGCATCACGGCCAGCACCACGCCGAGGGGCTGCCACACCGTCCGGGCGCTGCGCGCCCCGATGGCCGACGGGTCGTCCACCGGGCTGTCCGCCAGGAACCGCTCCGCGTGGTCGGCGTAGTACCGCATGCAGCGGACGCACTTGCCCACTTCTTCCCGTGCCGCGGCCAGTGTCTTGCCCATCTCGAGGGTCAGCATCGCGGCGGCCACCTCGGCCTCCCCCGCGAGCACGTCCGCCGTGGCTCTCATCCAGGCCGCCCGCCGGGCGAAGCTGGTGTGCCTGAGGGTGGCCGCCGCCGTGTCGGCCTGGGTCAGCCGGCGGTCGACCTCGGCCGCTTCGTGCGGCTCGAACCGCTCGACCGTCTCACCGGTGGTCGGGTTGATCGTTGCGATGGGCACGACGGCCTCCTCAGTCGAAGACGATCACCTGGCGGCCGACGACGTCGCCCCGAGCGACCTTCTCGAGGTTCTCGTTGACGTCCTCGAACTTCACCGGGGTGATGGTGTTGTGGATCTTGCCGGCCGCGGCCAGCGCGAGCACCTCGGAGATGTCCTGGTGGTTGCTCCAGAACGAGCCGTGCCAGGTCTGCTCCGTGCCGACCACGAGGTTGACCGGGAGCGTGGCGTCGCTGGCCATCAGCCCCACCTGCGCCACGTCGGAGCCCGAGTTCAGGATGCGGAAGTCGATGTCGAGCGAGTCCTGGCCGCCGGCGCAGTCGAGGATGGCGTCGACGCGGCGCCGGCCGGTGAACTTCTCGAGCTGGTCCTGCACCTGATCGGGCGTGGCGTCCCGGGTGTTGATCGCGTGGTCGGCCCCGTACTCGAGGGCGAGGTCGAGCTTGTCCTGCGTGCGGGAGAACGCCACGATGTCTGCGCCGCCGCTGAACAGCCGCGCGTACTGCACGGCGTAGCTGCCGAGGCCGCCGATGCCCGCGACGACCACCGTGTGGCCCGCGGTGAACTTGCCCCGCTCGACCAGCTTCTTGATGCCCCGGTACGGCGTGGCGCCCGCGTCGGTCAGCGGCGCGAAGAACTCCGGGCCCTGCCCCTCGCCGGGGTTGACCTTGATGGCGTGCTGGTACGGCACCGCCACGTACTCGGCGTAGCCTCCGGGCGGGCCGAACCCCAGCCAGCGTCCGCTGCCGGTGCAGAGCTGCGTGTTGCCCTTGACGCACTGCTCACAGGTGCCGTCGCCCCAGCCGGGGTCGACCGCGATGAGGTCCCCCTCGTCGAGCACCCCGTCGGGGACGAGCGAACCCTTGCCCACGACGTGGCCGGCGATCTCGTGGCCCGGGATGATCGGCAGCTCGCTCGGCAGGGCTACCTCGAAGTAGCCGTGCATCTGCTGGTAGTCACTGCGGCACATCCCGCAGGCGCCCACCTTGATCAGCAGCTCGTCGGGCCGGGGCGTCGGGATGTCGACCTCTACGAATCGGAGCGGCTCCCCGAACTTCCAGATCTGCGCCGCCTTCATCTTTGCCATGACGTTCTCCCTCGTTGGTGTTGCGCTGTCAGGGAGAAGCTAGGAGCGCTCGGTGGACGGGCAGTGAAGCACCGCGGATCAAGCGTCGCGGCGGCCGCGATCCAGTTTCCGTCAAGTACGAGCGGGGACGAGCGAGATCAGCTGCTGGGCGGCCGGCCCGGAGGACGCCGGGTTCTGGCCGGTGACCAGCATCCCGTCGACGACGACGTGCGGCCCGAAGTCACTGACCCGGGAGAAGACGGCGCCGCCGGCGACCAGCTCGTCCTCGACCAGGAACGGCACGACCTGCGTCAGGCCCATCGCCTCCTCCTCGCTGTCCGTGAACCCGGTGACCTGCCGGCCGGCCACGAGCGGGGAGCCGTCGGCGGCGGTGGTGTGGCGCAGGGCGCCGGGAGCGTGGCAGACCAGCGCGAGCGGGCGGTTCCCCCGCGCCATCCGCTCGATCAGCGCGATGGAGGCCGGGTCCTCGGCCAGGTCCCACAGGGGGCCGTGACCGCCGGGGTAGAACACGGCGTCGAAGTCGTCCGCGGACACGGCATCCAGCCGGACGGTCGAGCCGAGCTGCGCCTCGGCCTGGGCGTCCGCCTCGAACCGTCGGGTCTGGTCGGTCTGGAACGCGGGCTCGTCGCTCTTCGGGTCGAGCGGCGGGCGCCCGCCCTTCGGCGAGGCCAGCGTGACGTCCCAGCCGGCGTCGCGGAACTGGTAGTAGGGCGCGGCGAGCTCCTCGAGCCAGAACCCGGTCTTGCGGCCGGTGTCGCCCAGCTCGTCGTGGGAGGTCAGCACCATCAGGACCTTCGTCGGGGTGTTCATCTCCCGGACGCTACGGCGGCGCGCTGACCAGACCGTTGACCGGCGGTGGACGGCCGGTGGACCGGCGGGACCGGCAGGACCGGGCCGGCCGTCGCCGGACGCCAGGCGGACGCCGTCAGAGCGACGCCGTCAGGAACGCCCGGACCAGCGGGACCACCTCGTCGAGCGCGCTCTCTAGGAGGAAGTGGCCGCCGTCCAGGAGGTGCACCTGCGCTGCGGGTAGGTCGGTGGTGAAGGCGCGTGCACCGTCGGGCCCGAAGACCGGGTCGCCCTGACCCCAGACGGCCAGCAGGGGCACCTGGCTGTCCCGGAACCACCGCTGGACCTCGGGGTACATCACTGGGTTGGTGGCGTAGTCGCGGAACAGGGCGATCTGCACCAGGTCGTTGCCGGGCCGGGACAGCAACGCGTGGTCGAGCGTCCAGGTGACCGGGTCCACCAGGCTCTCGTCGGCCACGCCGGTGAGGTACTGGAAGCGCGTCAGGTCCAGCGTCAGGGCCTGGCGCACGCCAGCCTCGGTCTCGGGTGTCTCCCGCTCCCAGAAGGCCCGCACGGCCGAGAAGAACTCCGGCTGGAGACCCTTCTCGTAGGCGTTGCCGTTCTGGCTGATCACCGCGGTGATCGCCGTCGGGTCGCGCAGGGCGAGCCGCCACCCGACGGGCGCGCCGTAGTCCTGGACGTAGACGGCGTACCGGCGGACAGCGAGCTGATCGAGCAGGCCGGCGGTCAGGTCCGCGAGCGCGTCGAACGAGTAGGCGAACTCGCCCGCGGGCGGAGCGTCCGAGAGCCCGAAACCCAGCAGGTCGGGCGCCACGAGGTGCCACCTGTCGGCCAGCCGCGGGATCAGGTCCCGGAACATGAACGAGCTGCTCGGGAAGCCGTGCAGCAGCACGAGCGTCGGGGCGTCGGGCGGGCCAGCCTCGCGGTAGAACAGCCGCCGGCCCGCGACCACGGCATACCGGTGGTGCGTCGTCATGACCGGATGAACGTCAGCAGGTCGGCGTTGATCGTCTCCGCCTGGGTCGTCGGCATGCCGTGCGGGAACCCCGGATAGGACTTCAGCGTGCCGTTCTGCACCAGCTTCGCGGTCCGGGGTGCCGTGTCGGCGTAGGTGACGATCTGGTCGTCCTCGCCGTGCATGACCAGAACGGGCACCGTGATCCCGGCCAGGTCCTCGGTGTAGTCCTCGCGCGCGAAGGCGAGGACGCAGTCGTGCTGGGCGTTGGCGGCGCCCATCATGGCCTGGCGCCACCAGTTGTCCACGACCGCGTCGATGGTCTGCGTGCCCGGACGGTTGAAACCGTAGAACGGGCCGGCCGGCAGCGCCCGGAAGAACGTCGCCCGGCTGGCCGCGAGCTGGGCCCGCAGATCCTCGTACGCGGACGGCGGCACGCCGTCGGGGTTGCTGTCGGACTGCACGGTCGAGGGGGTGACCGCGCTGATCAGCACGACCTTCGCCACGCGGTCCTCCCCGTGCCGACCGAGGTAGCGCGCCACCTCACCCCCGCCCGCGGAGTGTCCGACGTGGACGGCTTCGCGCAGGTCGAGGTGTTCGACGAGCGCCGCCAGGTCGTCGGCGTAGTGGTCCATGTCGTGCCCGTCCGCCGGCTGGGCGGAGCGACCGTGACCGCGCCGGTCGTGCGCGATCACGCGGAACCCCTGGTCCTTGAAGAACAGCAGCTGGTTGTCCCAGTCGTCGGCGGACAGGGGCCAGCCGTGGCTGAAGACGATCGGCTGCCCGGAGCCCCAGTCCTTGTAGTAGATCTCGGTGCCGTCCGGGGTGCTGAACGTGCTCATGGTCGTGTCTCTCTCTTTTCGGTGCGTGCTGCTCGGGTGGGTGCTGCTCGGGTGCGTGTCGTTCGGGTGCGTGTCGCCTCGACCTGTCCTCACAGTCCCCGGCGGGCGAGCCAGTCGAGGGAGGCGTCGGCGAGCGTGCGCCAGCCGTTGTCGAAGGCGGCGCTGTGGCCGCGCTCGGGGTACTCGACCAGCTCGGTGTCGGCGCTCGAGGCGGAGTAGAGCCGGTAGGCCGCCCGGACCACGACGGCCGGGACGGTGTGGTCCTTGCCCGCGGCCATGAGCAGCAGGGGCCCACGGTCGGCCCGGCGGGTGTCGACCGTGGTGGGTGCGTGAGGGGTGAAGTTCGCCGACGACGCCTCGAACAGCGGGCGGCCCGGCCCGGGGATCGCGAACTGCTGGTGCAGCAGGTCGGACTCGGCGCGGGACAGGGCGTTGCCGAAGGCGTAGGCGAACTGCTTCCCGGTCAGGGCCACCGTCCGGTGCTTGTTCCGTGGGTCGGACAGCACCGGGAAGCTGGAACGCAGCAGGCTGAGCGGCAGGACGCGGATCCCCTTGACCGGGGCCGGCGAGATCGCCACGGCGGCCACGGCCTGGCCTCGTTCGAGGAGCTTCTGGGCGACGAGCCCCCCGAAGGAGTGCCCGACGACGACGGGCGGTGCCCCCAGCATGGCCAGCATCTCGCTGTAGGCGTCGGTGATCCGGTCGACCCCGACGTCGGCCATCCCGGTCGGGTCGGAGCGCGTGGCGGCAGGGGTGTCGGCGTCGCCGGGCCAGCCCGGCGCGAGGGTCTCGTAGCCCTCCTTGGCGAAGTGCTCCTGCCAGGGTTCCCAGGAGGTCGAGTGGATCCACAGGCCATGTACGAACACGACGTGCCGTTTCATCGCTCACCCCGTCGACGCAGAAGGAACGTTCCGACGGGGTCGACGCTAGGGGCGCCCTGTTGACGGCCAGTAGATACCGAGTGGATCCGCGCTGGTCAGCGCGCGGAAGACGCGTCGTCCACCTGGGCCAGGAACTGGTCGGCGCGCCGGACGAACAACCCGGCCTCCTGCCGGGCCGCCACGCCTCGGGCCTTCTGCACCGCGGCCCGGACGACGTCGACGGGCTGCCCCTGTGCCCGCAGCAACCGGGCACGGAGAAGCAGGAGCAGACCCTCGGAGTAGCGCTGCCCGTGGGCGCGCAGGTAGCGGTCCGCCTGGTCCATGGCCGCTGCCGCCCGCTCGACCTCCCCGGCCGCGAGCCACATGTCGCCGAGCAGCGCATGCCACGTGGAGACGCCCGAGCGCACGGGATCGAGCAGGTTCGCACCGATGAGGCGCTCGGCCTCCGCCGCGGCGCCGGCCGGGTCGTCGCCGATGGTCGCCCGGCCCCAGCATCGGGCGAGCCGCTGGTAGGTGCCGAGGAAGGTGTAGGAGAAGTCGGGGTCGACGGCGATGCCTTGCCGGGCGGCGGTCAGCGCCCAGGCGGAGTCCCCTGCGACCACCGCGATCCTCGTGCCGATGGTGGCCCAGACCGTGACGGTGTAGCGGTCGTCCCCGGCGGACTCCAGGCGACCGAGCAATTCGCGCGCCCCGGCCACGTCCCCGTGCACCGCCGTGGTCTCGGCCAGCATTCCCGTCGTCAGGAGCTGGAGGTCGTGCTGGACCGGGTTTCCCTCGCTGTCGCCGGAACCGGTGAGAAGAACCTTCTCGGACCGATGGAGATACGCGAACGCCTCCCCGACACTGCCGACGTGGTACTGGTGGATGCCCCAGGCCTGCAGCCCGTACGCGCGGACGACGGGGTCCGGCGACGACTTGCCCAGCTCGAGCAACTGCTGCGCCAGCAGGCCGCTCCGGTCGAAGTCGATGCCCTGGATGTGGGCCGCCCATCGGGAGTAGAGCAGCCCGGCGGCCTCCGCCTCGAGCCCCAGGCCGCGGGCCAGGTGTTCCGCACGCTCCAGCAGCTCCAGCTCCGCGCCCGCGTACATCGAACGCATGCCGACCACCGCGATGAGCTCGAAGAGCGCGGCCAGCTCCGACTCCGGCAGGCCGGCGGTCCGGGCCACCTGTGCGGCCAGCCGCAGCTGCTGCTCGGCCGCCTCCAGGGCGGACTTCGCCGCCGCCCGGCGTCCCGAGCGCACCAGGGCGGCCGAGGTGCGCGCCGGTTCGGCCAGGGGCCCCGCCGCCCAGAGGTGATGAGCGACCCGCTCGGGCACCGACTCGCCGTCGGGAACCGTCTGTTCCAGGGCGTCTGCCACCCGGAGGTGCAGGCGGGCCGCGTGCCGGGGCGAGGTCGTCTCGGAGACGGACTCCCGGACCAGGTCGTGCACGAAGCGGACCGAGTACGGGTCACCCGGCGCAGGTGCCAGGAGGCCGAGCGCCTCGACGGGCTCCAGGCTGGTGAGGCAGGTGGCGACATCGACGTCGGCGACGCGCGCGAGCAGGCCCAGGTCGACGTCGCGGCCGATCAGCGCCGCGATCTCGAGCAGGCTCCTGGCCTGGTCGTCGAGGTCCGCCATCCGGTCGCGCACCACGTCACGCACGGTCGACGGTACGCCGGCACCCCCGGCGGCAGCGCCGTCGATACCTCCGCGGGCGAGCATCCGGGCGAGCTCACGGACGTAGAACGGGTTGCCTGCGGTCCGGCGGTGGATGGCTCGCGCGGCGCGCTGGTCGGGGTCGTGCCCGATCTCGCGGCGGACGAGCTCGGTGACGTCCGCCCCGCCGAGCGGTCCGAGCTGGAGCCTGCGGTGGCCGGAGGACCGGCTCACTCCCGCGAGCATCCGTGCCAGCTGCGACCCTGGTGTCGGTGCGTGGTCCCGCAGGGCGCCGAGCACGACGGTCCCGGACGGCAGGCGGGCGGCCAGGTGACCGAAGAGGTCCAGAGAGGCCACGTCCGCCCACTGGAGATCGTCGACCATGATCATCACCGGTCGCCGCGCCGCCACGCCGGCGACCAGCGCGACGACGTTCTCGAACAGCCGGAACTGGCCGCTGCCGCCGGGCAGCACCTGGCCGCTCAGTGCGTCCTCCTCCGGTTCCAGGAGCCGGCCGATCCCGGTCCGCAGCCAGGCCGCGCGGTCCGGGGCTGCCTCGACGTCCAGCAGCGCGCTCACGACCTGCACCCACGGCCACATCGACGGAGCGCCCCGACCCTCCACGCACCGTCCCCAGGCGACGAGCATGCCTCGCTCACCCGCCTCCTCCGCCACCTCCTCCAGCAGTCGCGTCTTGCCGACGCCGGGCTCACCCTCGACGACGGCGAGCCCGCTGCCGCCGACCGCGGCCCGCAGGGAGACGTCCCGCAGGACGTCCCGCTCCTCGGTCCGGCCCACCAGGGCCCCGGCCGGCAGGACGGCAGGACCGGCCACGACGGCCGGGGCGGGCGCGGGCGCCGGACCCGGCCCCACGGCCCGGCTCGGGTCCTGGCTCGGGCTCGAGCTCAGGTGGGGGCTCGGGTTCAGGTGGGGGCTCGGGTTCAGGTTCGCGTCCGGCGTCACCTCGGGTCCCGGCGCCACGGTGACCTCCTGACGCAGCACCTGCTCGTAGGCCCGCGCCAGCAGCGCGCCCGGGTCGATGCCGAGCTCCTCGGAGAGCCGGACCCGGACGGTCTGGAACACGGACAGCGCCTCCGCCTGCCGGCCGGCCGCGCCGAGCGCGGTGACGAAGCAGGCCTGGACCGGTTCGTGCAGCGGGCCGATCGAGGCCGCGAGCCGTAGCGGCGCGAGCACCCGGTCCGGCGTGCCGAGCGAGACGGCGACCTCGGCCGCCGCCGTGCAGGCGTCGAAGAACTCGTCGTTCAGCCCGGCGAACACGGGCATGGCCTCCGGGCTGCAGGCCAGCCCGTCGCCCGCGGAGCCGCGCCAGAGGCGCAGCGCCCGCTCGTAGAGGTCGAGGGCCTCTCCGTGTCGGTCCCGGCCCAAGGCGCGCGCCGATCCGACCAGCTCCCGGAACGTCGCGAGGTCGAGGATCCCCGCCCCGGCGGTGCACAGGTAGCCGGCGCCCCGCCGCACCAGGTACGAGCTACGTCCGCGGGCCGGCAGCGCAGGCTCCATCAGGCGTCGCAAGGTGCCGACGTACTTGTGGATCACGTTCACGGCACTGTCCGGCGCGTTGTCCCCCCAGATCAGGTCGACGAGCTCCGTCTTGCTGACGGGCAGACCCTGGTGCGCCAGGAGCAGGGCCAAGAGGTAGGCCTGCTGGCGGGGCCCGGTGTCGAGCTCGACCCCACCGCGCCACAGGCGTAACGGGCCGAGGATCTGGATGCGCAGGGTGGAGCCACCGGCTGAGTGCGCCTCCGCATCTGCGGCGGCAGGCAAGGTGGACACGCGCACGTCCATCACACCCTCGATCGAGCTGACAGAAGTCCCGGCAGGACCGGCATCGTGCGGCTCACCGACGTCACGCACAGCGCAGGCCGTAGCCAGACTCTAGTCCCTGGAGTTCACCTCCAGCGAGATCTTCACCCCCTCGTCTGGCGACGGGAACAGCCCCGGTTTCAAACCACCTGGTGAGGGCTGCGCAACGGGGCAAGGCGCTCGGTAGATTGGGCGGTACGGTGTCCCGCAGCATGGGCGCGCGCACCGCACCGACCCGAGGACGGAGACTGGGTGGCCGGCCACACACCGCTTCCGACTCGGCGCGACCAGTACGCCGAGATGACCCGTCGGGAGATCGTCGCGGAGGCCCGCCGGTTGTTCGCCGAGCAGGGTTATGCCCGCACGACCGTCGGGCAGATCGCGCGCGGGGCCCGGGTCTCCCCGGCCACCGTGTACGCCCAGTGCGGCGGTAAGGAGGGCCTGCTCGGCACGCTCATCGACATGTGGACAGCCGCGCAGATCGTGCGCGACATCATCGCCGCATGCGAGGCGGCGGACACGGGCCGGGCAAAGCTGGAGGTGCTCGCCGAGGGGTACGTCGCGATCTACGAGGAGTCCGGCGACATCATCCGCATCGTGGAGCGGGCGGCCGCCAGCGTGCCCGTGGCCGAGGCGTTCCTCAAGACCGCCGACGAGCGGCACCAGGAGGCCCTGCGTCAGATCGTGCAGCGGATCGAGGACGTCGGCGACCTCGCCGACGGCGTCTCGGTGGACGACGCCGTCAGGATCATCTTCTTCCATTTCAGGTACGACCAGTTCGCCCTGGCCAGCGACGCCTTCGGCTGGGGTGTGGACCGGGCCGTGCGGTGGATCACCGAGCGGCTCGAGGCCGCCGTCCTCCGGGTCTGACCGCTCCCCCGGCACCCGGTCCACTGACCGTCCACCTCCGGTCAACGGTCCGTCCAGCGCACCGGCCTAGCGTCGTCCGCATGACGATCTGGCACCCGTGCGTGACCCGATGAGCGGAGCACCGCCGACCACAGCCGGCCCCGGCATCGTCCCGCCGCCGCCCGTGGCGACGGCCGGCCCCTACGCCGCCGAAGTCTCGCCGTCCATGCTCGACCAGGTCGCCGCCCTCCGGCGCGGCGACCTGTCCGCCCTCGAGCTGACCCGGACCTACCTGGAACGGATCGACGCGCTGGACCGGCACGACACCCTCAACGCGTTCGTCCTGTCGCGCGGGCAGGAGGCGCTGGCGGACGCCACGCGACTCGACCGGCTCCGCGCGTCGGGCCGACCCCTGGGGCCGCTGCACGGCATCCCGCTGGCCGTCAAGGACAACCTGTTCACCGCGGGCACCCCGACCTCGAACGGCACGGCGGTGCTGGACGGGTTCGTGCCGCAGGACGACGCGGCCGCCGTCCGGCTGCTCCGAGCCGCCGGCGCGCTCGTGCTCGGCAAGACCAACCTGCACGAGTGCTCCTTCGGCATCACGAGCAACAACCAGCACCACGGACCCGTCCGCAACCCCTACGACCCCGGCCGGATCCCCGGAGGATCCAGCGGTGGGTCGGGCGCGGCCGTCGCGGCGCGCCTGTGCTCGGCGGCGATCGGCAGCGACACCGGTGGGTCGGTGCGGATCCCGGCGGCGCTGTGCGGTGTCGTGGGCCTCAAGCCCACGCTCGGCCGCGTGAGCCGGGCCCGGATGTTCGGCCTGTCGTGGACCTGCGACGTGGTGGGGCCGATCGCCCGCACCGTCGCCGACGCCGCCGCGCTGCTGCGCGTGCTGACGTCCGGCCCGGACGCGCTGGACCCGGGCGCCGAGCACGAACCGGCGGGAGCAGGCATCCCCGCGGCCCTCGGCGAGGGCGCCGGAGCGCTGCGCGGTGCGCGGATCGGGATCCCGGACGGGTTTCTCGCCGTGGACGCCGCGCCGGACGTCGACCGGGTGCTGGCGCGGACCCACCGCGTGCTCGAGGACGCCGGAGCGACGCTCGTGCCGGTGAAGCTCGACGGGGTCGAGGAGGCCACAGTCCAGGGTTTCGTGACCGTCGTCCCGGAGGCCGTCGTGCTCACCGAGCGCGCCCTGCGGACGGCAGGGCTCGACGGCGGCGTCCGCGCGCACCTCGACCGCTTCGGGTCGGACGTGCGCGCGGCGCTGGGAGCGCAGGTGGGGCCGGAGCCGCACCCGGTACCCGCGTTCCGGTACGCCGAGGCCCTGGCGGACACGCTCCCCGCGCTGCGGCGGACGTTCGCCGAGGCCTTCACCACGGTCGACGTACTGCTCACGGCCACGACCCCGGCGACCGCCGTTCCGCTGACCCAGGACACGACGATGCGGCACAACGGACGGGCCGTGGACACGTTCGAGACGTTCGTCCGGTACACCTACGGCGTCTCCATGGCGGGCCTGCCGGCGATCTCCCTGCCCGCGGGCACGGACGCCGCCGGGCTCCCCGTCGGTGTGCAGCTCGTCGGCCCGCGGTGGGGCGACGCCGCGCTGCTCCGTATCGCCCACGCGCTCGAGACCGCGCTGGGTCGCTGAGCCTCGCACCCGGCCCGGACCGGACCCGCGCGCTGGATCCAGAAATCGTCCACAACGCGGGCGGGTCGAGCCCCCGGGGAGGTCGCGGGTCAGGACGCCGGCGGGAAGCGCTCGTCCTCGCAGGCCTGTCAGAGGACCGCGGCGAGCGGACCCGGGTGCGTGAAGTCGTGCCGCACCAGGGTGCGCTCGCCCGAGGTGCCCAGGGTCAGGGTCTGGCGGCCCGGTCCTGGAGCCTTCGTCAGGCCGGTGCCGGCCCCAGGGACCGCAGGAGCCGGCCCATCTCCCCGTACGCCTTGTTCCGGTACGCGACCAGCGCCTTGACCTGCTCGGGTGTGTAGTCCCGCGTCAGACCCCGGCCGTTCTTCACACCCTTGCGGTCCCCCGCCACCGCGTCCTTGATGAGGTCCGGCGTCGCGAGCCGCTCACCGAAGTTCTCCTCGAACGTGCGGAACCCGCCCGCGTAGACGTCGAGCCCGGCCTGGTCCGCGATGGCGAACGGCCCGAAGAACCCGAGACGGAACCCGAACGTCGTGCGCACCACCGTGTCGATGTCCTCCGGGGACGCGATACCCTCCTCCGCGATCGACATCGCCTCCTTGAGCAGCACGTACTGCAGGCGGTTCAGCACGAACCCCGGCACGTCGGCCACCAGCGCGCCCTGCCGGTCCGCCCGCGCCAGCAGCTCGCGCACCACCGGCACGACCTCCGGGTCGGTGCGGTCGCTGAGGACGAGCTCGACCCCCGGGATGAACGGGGCCGGGTTGGAGAAGTGCACGGTGAGGAACCGCTCGGGGTGCGTCACCGCCTCGACCAGCACCCGCGCGGGGATGGTGGAGGTGTTGCTGCCGATGATCGCGTCCGGACGCGCCGCGGCCGAGATCCGGCCGAGCACGTCGTGCTTGACCTCGACCGACTCGAACACCGCCTCCTCGACGAAGTCGACGTCCACGACGGCCTCCTCGATGGAGCCGGCGGTCCGCAGGTTCGCCTGGATCGTCTCGGTCGCGCCGGGGTCGTACAGGCCCGCGTCCTCGAACTCCCGGGCCTCCGCGAGCAGCCGCGCGTACGCGGCCTGCGTCGCCTCGGCCGAGACGTCCGCGATGACGACGGGCAGGCCCGCGAGCGCGAACGACTGCGCGATGCCCCCGCCCATGTACCCGGCCCCGACGACGGCGACCGAACTGATGCTCGTGACCATGATGTCCTTCCTGAGAGCAGAACTGATAAAGCCGATCTGAAACGTTTACCAACAGCAGTCAGCCGCAGGACGCCGGGTTCGGCGCCGGCTCGCTCCCCGCGGCCTGGTCCTCGATCTCCCCGATCGCCATCACCTTCGGCGCGGACGGCGACGCCGGGTCGAACCGGTAGCCGAGCCACTCGCGGGTCAGCCGCCGGGCCAGCTCGATGCCCACGACGCGCTGCCCGAAGCAGAGCACCTGCGCGTCGTTGGACAGGACCGCACGCTCGACCGAGAAGGAGTCGTGCGCGGTCACCGCCCGCACGCCGGGCACCTTGTTGGCCGCGATCGCCACGCCGAGACCCGTGCCGCACACGAGCAGCGCCCGGTCCGCCTCCCCCGCGCCGACCAGGCGCGCCGCGGCGGCGCCGACGTAGGGGTAGGCCGTGTGCTCGTCGCTGCCGACGCCGACGTCGACCACCGAGGCGACCCGCTCGTCCGCCTCCAGGTCCCGCTTCAGGATCTCCTTGTACTCGTACCCGGCGTCGTCGCAGCCGATCACCAGTCGCAGGCCGTCCACCATCAGGATTCCACCTTCGAGGTCGTGGGCGCTGGGATGCCTGCCTCGGCACCCGCCTCGCCCAGCAGCAGGGCGAGGGAGGTCGCCCCGGGGTCCGGGACGCCCAGGGACCTGGCCCCGAGCACTCGCGCGCGGCCCCGGCGGGCCGCGATGTCCTTCGTGGCAGCCGCGCCCTCGCGGGCGGCCTCGACGGTGGCGCGCCACGCGTCGGCGGGCGCGGCGCCCGCGGCGGTGGCCGCGGTCAGCGCCTCGACGGCGGGGTGCAGTGCGTCCACCATCGTCTTGTCGCCGACCTGTGCGCCGCCGACCTCCTGCACGTGGTCCCGGGCCGCGGCGATCCCGGCGACGAGGTGGTCGAGGCCGACGCGGGCGTCCGCCGGGAGCACGTCGGCCAGCGCGAGCAGGCCCACGCCCCACAGGGCGCCGGAGGTTCCACCGGCCTTGTCCGCCCACGCGTCGGCCGCCCGGCGCAGCACGGACGGCGCGTCCGCCCCGGCCGCGAGGGCGGCGTCGGCCGCGGCGACGGCGGCGTCGATGCCGCGGCACATGCCCCGGCCGTGGTCGCCGTCCGCCGCCACGGCGTCGAGGTCACCGAGCATCTGCTCGGCGTCGTGCAGCGCGCCCTGGGCCCGGCGCAGGATGCCTGTCACCCTGCCCGCCGCGGCGATCCCCTCGGGCGTGGTGGCGCGCACCAGCTCGGTCTCCGGCTCGGTGGGCAGCGGTGCGGGAACCGACGCGGGTGCGGGGCGCCATGCGCCGTGGTGGAACCCGGGCGTGTCGGCGGGTGCGAGCCACAGGCGCTCGAGCTCGTCGTCGAGCCACGTGACGGTCAGCGAGCAGCCGGCCATGTCCAGGCTGGTCACGTACTCGCCCACGAGCGGTGCGACGATCGTGATGCCGCGCTCCACGAGCAGGTCGTGCACGCTGTCCCACAGGACGAACAGCTCCTCGTACTTGACCTCGCCGAGGCCGTTGAGCAGCACCGCGGCCCGGCCGTCCGCGTCGGCGGGGCGTTCGGCGAGCACCCGGTCGACGAGCTCGACGGCGAGCGCGGCCGCCGTGGGCCTGGCCTCCTCCCCGACGCCGGGCTCACCGTGGATGCCGAGCCCCCAGCCGGCCGTCCCGGGCTCCAGGCTGAACAGGGGGTGGTCCTGGCCGGGCAGCGTGCAGCCGTCGAACGCCACGCCGAAGGACTGCGTGCGTGCGTTGCCCCACGCGGCGAGGCGGTTCACCTCCGCGAGGTCGGCGCCCTCCTCGGCGGCGGCACCGGCGAGCTTGAAGACGACGAGGTCGCCGGCCACGCCGCGCCGCTCGTGGGCCCGGTCGGCGGGAGCGGACGCGACGTCGTCGGTCACCAGGAGGATGGTGACCTCCGTACCCTGGGCCCGCAGCCGGCTGGCCGCGGCGCCGAAGTTGAGCACGTCGCCCGCGTAGTTCCCGAAGGTGACGAACACGCCTGCTCCGGCGTCGGCGGCCCGGCACACGTCGAGCACCTGGCGGGTGGACGGCGACGTGAAGATGTCGCCGCACACGGCGGCGTCGGCCAGGCCGTCGCCGACCAGGCCGGCGAAGGCCGGGTAGTGGCCCGATCCCCCGCCGACGACGACCGCCACCTTGCCGGGGCGGGTGCCCTCCGCGCGGGCGATCCCGCCGGGGACCTGGCGGAGCCGGCCGGGGTGGGCCTTGACGAGGCCGCGGAGGGCCTCGGGGACGAAGTCTTCCGGTCTGTTGTGGACGTAGGTCATCTCACCTGCACCTTTGCTCGGGGACCTGTTGTTCTGGGGACCTGTTGCCGACGACGGCTACCGCCCGGCGCCCCGGAGCACCTCACGGATGTACTCCCGGTTGAGGGCGGCGACGCCGAGGCTGTCCGACCCGTAGTGCTCGCACACGAAGACCCCCTCGAACCCCAGGTCGAGGGCGCGGCGGAGCACGGCGCGGTAGTTCACGACGCCCTGGACGAGCGGCGTCGGGTGGGTGGCGTAGGCCCCCGTCGCCGGGTCGAAGTCCCGCGTGTAGTTCTTGATGTGCCAGAAGTTGGTCAGGGGCAGGACCTTCTCGAACATCGTCGGGATGTCCTCGATCGGCCGGTGCAGGCGCACCAGGTTGCCCAGGTCTGGGTTGATGCCGACGTTGTCGCGGTCGACGTCCTGCACGAACCGGACCGCGAGGTCCGGGGTGCCGATGTACGTGTCCTCGTACATCTCGAGGCTGACCTGCACCCCGAGGTCGCGTGCGTGGTCGGCGAGCTCCTGGATGCGGCCCACGGCGAGGTCGTAGGCGTCCTTGTCGTCGAGGTCGTCGTGGTGCCCCTCGGCGAGCCAGAACCACAGGGCGCGCTCCTGGGCGGGCGTCAGGGCCTGCATGAAGCCGAAGTTGACGACCTCCGCCCCGAGCTCCGGGGCGCGGTCGATGATCGTGTGGCCGAAGCGCAGGTAGTCCTCGCCCCGCGCGGCGTCGATGACGCTGCGGCGGGTTGTGGACACGGACGGGACCGACAGCCCCGTCTCCTTCAGCACGGCGAGCAGCTCGGCGAACCGCGCGTCGCTCAGCTCGCCGATCGACAGCCAGGCGTCGGTGGGGTCGACGTGCGAGAAGCCCAGGTCTGCCACCTGCTGGAGCTGCTCCCGCCAGGCCTCGGCCGGCGCGTGGACGTTGGGGGTGCCGTCCGCCGTCGTCGACCCGAAGGACAGCATGTTGGCCGCGATGGGCCAGTTCTCGGCTGTGCGCATGTGTGATCTCCGTCGATCTGCGATGCCGCGCGGCATCGTGGTTCGGCCGCCGGGCGGATCGCCCGGCGGATGGTGCAGGTGTGCGTGGTTCAGCCCCGCGCGTCCGGGAGCGGCTCGGTCCGGAGCAGCTCGTCCCGGGGCGGGGCGGTCGAGTCCCGGACGACGAACGTGGTGGCGATCTCGATGTGGTGGGAGTCGACGGGCCTGCCCTCGTGCAGCTGCTGCACGGTGAGCAGCGCCCGCCGTCCGATCTCCTCCAGCGGCTGCCGGACGGCGGTCAGGGGCGGGTTGGCCCATGACGCGAGCGGGGTGTCGTCGTAGGCCACGAGGCTGACGTCCTCCGGGACCCGCAGGCGGGCGCGCCGGGCCGCCTCCAGCACCCCCATCGCCTGCGCGTCGCTGCCCGCGAAGACCGCGGTGGGCGGGTCGGGACGCTGGAACCACCGCTCCGCGACCTGGACGGCCTGGTCGTGGTCGAAGCGGATCGGGCGGACCAGCTCGGGCTCGATCTCCACACCCTGCTGCCGGCAGTACGTGAGAAAGCCGTCCAGGCGCGCGACGGCGCTGAGGGACTCCGCCGGCCCGGCCACCACCGCGAGGTGCCGGTGCCCGAGCCGGACCAGGTGCTCCGCCGCGCTCCGCCCGCCGAGCCAGTTCGTGGACCCCACGGAGACCACGCCCTCCTCGGTGACGTCGAGCGGGTCGATCACCACGAGCGGGACGCGGGCGCGGGCGAGGCTCGCGTAGACGTCCGGGCCGAGCCCGGAGGTGAGCACGATCGCACCCACCCGGTCGGCGGCGGCGAGCCGCTGGGCCCAGGCGGCGCTCGACTCCGGCACCCCGTTCGCGGACCTGCGGCGCACCCGCCCGACGACGACCTCCAGGCCCAGCTCCTCGGCCGCGAGCACCACGCCCCGCAGGATCTGCGACGCATAGGCGGTGTCCAGGGTGTCGACCATGAGCTCGACCGTGTGCGCCGTGGTGGTCCGGGACGGCCCCCGGTACCCGAGCGCGGTGATCGCCGTCTCGACCCGTTCCCGGGTGTCCTCGGCGACGTCCGGCCGCCCGTTCACGACCTTGGACGCCGTGGCGGTGGACACCCCCGCGTGCGCGGCCACGGCCGAGAGGTTGGGACGTGCCGGCCCGGTCTTCTTCGTCAAGGCTGCCTCCTCGTTCCGACCGTTTTTATCGCCTGGCTCCGAAAAATACAAGGTGCCGATCTCACGCATCAGCCCTCGACGAGCGTGCTCCACGCCCCATTTTCCGCGGAACCACGGGCCTGGATCCGCACGAAGCGGAGTCGGCGATCCGAAACTTTTCGAATCGCCTCCCCACCTCTCGCCGCCCTAGCCGCGTGCCGGGGTGATCGACAGCACCGACCACGCCGGCAGCTCGAGGTCGAGGTCGAGCACGCCGTCCCCGGACACCGTGAGGGTCGTGCTCCGCAGCGCGTCGGCGGTGTCGCGGAGCTCCGCCGTCTGCTCCCGGGTGAGGTTGAGCGGCTCCCCCATCCGGTGCCACGCCTCGGCCACGTTGCCGTGGTCCCAGTCGATCGACTCGACCGAGAACACGGCGCCCGGCGTGAGGCCCCCGACCGTGTGCCGGACCCGTCGGACGGGACCTCGCTCCGCCAGCCCCCGGGTGGCCGCGTAGGTGAGCTCGGACCCGACCCCCTGGCGGCCCATGTCGTCGGGGTAGTTGAAGAACACGGCGGAGACCTCGCGCGTCGCCGCGTCCTGCGTGATCGTCCCGTACGGCAGGGCCGCGAGGACCGTGTCGCCGAGCCGGGACAGCATCTCGAACGCGTGGAACGTCGGCTTGTGCAGACCCTGCTCGTTGACCATCCCGAACCCGCCGTGGAAGGGTCCGATGCCCGCGCCGCCCTCCTCGAACACGTCGGTGAACGTCCAGTACGAGATCGAGTCCGCGAGCGCCGCGCTCCGCAGGTAGGCGCGCGTGATGTAGGTGGCGGCGAACAGGGTGTCGTGGATCGAGTCGCGGCTGGACGGCGAGCTCGACCACTCGGTGATGTGCAGCTCGGCGTCGGGGAACGGGCTGCCGGCGATGAGCTTGCGGAGGGCGACCAGGTCGTCGTAGGTCGCGTCCACGTGGCGGCGGATGTGCCGCATCTGCCCGTTGGCCCCGAACGCGACGTCCGTCGGGTAGAGGTGGGTGGACAGGAAGTCGATGGGGACGTCGCGTGCGGCGCACCAGTCGATGAGCTCCTCGATCCACACGGGGCGCCAGTCGAGGGCGTCGACGTCCTCCGCCTCGGCGGTCGCGTGCTCGACGGACCGGTCCTCCCACTCCCCCCGGTAGCGGTCGTCGGGCACGAAGACGCTCGTGGACGGTCCGCCCACCTTCAGCTCCCGGTCGATCTCCTTGATCGCCAGGGCCGTGGCCTCGTAGAGCTCGAAGTACTGGGTCCGCGTCCCGGTCCAGAAGTGGGGCACGAGGTTGGGCTCGTTCCACACCTCGAACCGCCACTGCCGGACCTCGTCGAGGCCGTACCGCTCGATCCAGTGCCTCACGGTCGCGGTGACCAGCTCGACCCACCGCGCCATGTCGGTGGGCGGGCTGCAGTGCGCCTTCCACCAGAACAGCGTCTCGGTCTCGGTGGCCAGCTCGCGCGGCATGAAGCCGAGCTCGACGAACGGGCGTGCGCCGGTCTCCAGGATGAAGTCGAACACCTTGTCGACGTAGCTGAACGTGTGCACCGGGGTGT
This sequence comes from Promicromonospora sp. NPDC110617, assembly GCF_055598465.1. NCBI lineage: Bacteria > Bacillati > Actinomycetota > Actinomycetes > Micrococcales > Promicromonosporaceae > Promicromonospora > Promicromonospora sp. NPDC110617. The sequence continues at coordinate 438,450 of NZ_JBVKBM010000003.1, read as the reverse complement.
CGAGCGGGACGGGCGGCCCGAAGCCGCCGCCGTCGTTGGCGCGGTAGACGAACATGTCGTCGTGGAACAGCCCGTGGAAGCGCACGAACCGTGCTCCCAGCCGCGTGACCGCCTCGCGGAAGTGAGCCTGCCAGTCGGCGCGCAGCGCCTCGTTGGCCCGTCCGGCGCCGACGCACTCGTTCCAGATATGCCGCAGCGGGACGGCGGTGGTCGCCTCGCCGTCGATCGTCAGGCCGGGGGTCGTGTGGGTGTCCAAGGTTCTCCTCTGTCTTCTTCTCTACGTGGGGTTCGGGCGACGTGGGGTTCAGGCGCGCCGCGGACGGCGTCAGCCCTTGACGGCGCCGAGGCTGAGGCCGGACTGCCAGAAGCGCTGCAGCGAGATGAACGCGATGATCAGCGGGATGATCGTGAGCAGCGACGACGTGACGACGAGGTTCTGGAGCAGCTCGCCGTTGCCAGCCGTGGAGGCCAGCTTGTTCCACTGGTTGATGCCGACGGTCAGCGGGTACCAGTCGGGGTCCTTGAGCATGATCAGCGGCAGGAAGTAGTTGTTCCAGATCGACACGAACGAGAACAGCAGCACGGTCACGGTGGCCGGGACGAGCATCGGCAGCGCGATCTGCCAGAAGGTGCGGAACTCCCCTGCGCCGTCGATCTTCGCGGCCTCCAGCAGCCCGGTGGGGACGGCCTCGGCGGCGAACACCCACATGAGGTAGAGCCCGAACGGGTTGAGGAACGACGGGATCAGCACCGCCCACGGCGTGTTCGTCAGGCCCAGCTGGGCGAACAGCAGGAACTGCGGGATGGCCAGGGCGATGCCGGGGACCGAGATGGCGCCGAGCACCACGAACAGGAAGACCCGCTTGCCGGTGAACTCCAGCTTCGCGAGCGCGTAGCCGCCCAGCGCGGCGAGGAACGTCGAGACGACCGCCCCGACGACCACGTACAGCACCGTGTTGAGCAGCCAGCGCGAGAAGATGCCGCCGTCGTAGGTGAAGACCTCGACGATGTTGTCGACGAGCGCGAAGCGCTGGCCGAAGGAGAAGCCGAAGCTGGAGACGAAGTCGGCCTGGGACTTGGTGGAGTTGATCGTGAGCCAGATCAGCGGCACCAGGCAGTAGAGGGTGAACAGCCCCGTCAGGAAAGTGAGCGTGCCGCTCTTGCGGGGGTTGGCGAGGGTGTGCAGGCGCCCGCGGCGCGGGACACCGGCGGTGGTGGTCGTCATGAGAGGTCTCCGGCTGCTACTGGTCGAGGGCATGGCGCATGCCCCGGATCTGGACCGCGTACGCGATGGCGATGGTGAACGCGGCCATGACGAGGGCGAGAGCGGCCGCGTAGCCCTGCTGCGAGCCCGTGAACGCGAGGTTGAACGCGTACAGGTTGGGCGTGTAGTAGGTGGTGATCCCGCTGTTGGCCACCATCGACGGGAGGATCTGCGGCTCGTTGAAGATCTGGAACGTGCCGATGATCGAGAAGATGACGGTGATGACGAGGGAGCCGCGCAGCGCGGGCAGCTTGATCGCCCGGATCACCCGGAGCTCCCCCGCGCCGTCGATCGCGGCCGCCTCGTACAGCTCCTGCGGCACAGCCTTCAGCACGCTGTCGAAGATCAGCATGTTGTAGCCGGTGAAGGCCCAGGTGACCATGATCCCGATCGAGATCAGCGTGGTGCTCGGCCGGAACGGGTCGATGTCGGTGCCGAGCCAGCCGTTGATGCTCCCGAAGAGCCCGTAGCGGACGCCGAGCATGAAACCCCACATCAGGGTGGAGACGATGGCCGGCACCGCGTAGGGCAGGAAGATGGCCACCCGCATGAACCGCATGCCGCGCAGCCGCATCGAGTCCATCGCGAGCGCCAGCACCAGAGCCAGCACCAGCATGATCGGCACCTGGATCAGCGTGAACCAGACGACGCGGGAGACGCCGTCCCAGAACTGCGCGTCGCCGAACAGCTTGGTGTAGTTGGCCAGGCCCACGAACGACGATCCGCCGACCATCCGGTCCTGGAAGAGGCTGAGGTAGGCGGCGTAGGTGATCGGCACGATGAACACCAGGGCGAACAGGATGCCGAAGGGCGCCACGAACGCCCAGCCGATCTGTCGCGTGCGTCGTCGCCGGTACTGCTGCGGCGCCCCGCCGGGCAGGGGCACGCTCGCCGCCGCGGGGCGTGTCATGCGCTCCGTCGCGCTCATGACTGGTCCTTTCTGGTCTGTCGGTGAGGTCGCCGGCGGCGTCTCGCGCTCAAGCTGTCGCACGAGACGCCGCCGGGGGGGCGGGTCAGTCGACCTGGAACCCCTGCTCGTTGCCGTACTCGACCGAGCGCTGCTCCCAGGTCTGCAGGACCTCGGCGAGCGAGCCCTCGCCCGAGGTGTAGAAGGGCGTGGCGATGTCGCCGTAGGTGCTGCGCGCCCACTCGAAGAACGGCGGGTACTGCCAGCCGACAGCGGCGATGTTCGAGGCCTCCGCGAGCACCTGGCCGGTCTTCTGGTCACCGAAGTAGGGGTTCTTCACGTCCTGGAACTCCGGGCTGTCCAGCACCGACCTGTTCGGCACGAACGCGCCGGCGTCGACGCGGGGCTGCAGGCCCTCGCCGTGCGTGAAGTACTCGAGGAACTTGTACGCCGCCTCCTTGTTGGCCGCGGCCTCCGGGATCCCGAAGGACGAGCCACCGTTCTCGGCGCCGACCTTCTCGCCCTTCTCCCACTGCGGCATGAGGGCGACCCGGAAGTCGCCGGCGGCGTCCGGTGCCCGCTCCGGCAGGGTCGAGGTGAGCCAGCCGCCCATGTTCTGCGAGGCGAGCGTGCCGTCGTTCAGGGCGCGGTTCCAGTCGTCGGACCAGGCGCTGATCGTGGTGTCGACCAGGTCCTCGTCGATCATCTTCTGCCAGAACGCGACCGCCTTCTGGGTCTCCGGGGCGGAGAAGTCGATGTGCACCGTGGTGCCGTCGACCTCGAACGGGCGACCGCCGGCCTGCCAGATCAGCGAGAGCAGGAAGAAGAGGTCGTTCGTGTCCTGGGTGATGTAGTAGTCGTCGCCCAGGGCCCGGATCTTCTTGGCGTCCTGGTAGTACTCGTCCCAGGTCGTCGGCGCCTCGTCGATCCCCGCCTTGGCGAAGGTCGCCTCGTTCCAGAACATGACGGCCGGCCCGAAGTCCGAGGGCAACGCGTAGACGCCGTCGCCGATCGTGACGTTGTTCCAGGCCGACGGGACGTAGTCGTCCGCCAGCTCGGTCGCGCCCAGCGGGCCGAGGTCGGCGAGTTTGCCGGGGACGGCGAAGTACGGGACCGCGAAGTACTCGAACATCACGAGGTCCGGCACGCCCGATCCAGCCTGGATCGCGTTGTCGAGCGCCTGGTACTCGTCGGAGGACGAGCCGGCGTTCACGACCTCGACCTCGATGCCGGGGTTGGCCTTCTCGAAGCCCGGAACCGCGAGCTCGACCGTGCCGTCCCAGCTCCACACCGTCAGCTTCACCGGCTGGTCGGCGCTGCCGCCACCGGCGCTCGCCGTGGTCCCGCCCGCACCCGAGCACGCGGTCAGCGCGCCGGCCGTCGCGAGCGCGACACCGACCGTCCACGCCTTGGTAAGAAGCCTCATCACCCTGTCCCTCCTCGTTGAGAGGTTGCGAAATAGTTTCGCAACTTTATCGATCAAGCACGGACTGTAACGGCGGCTCGGGCCGGGCGTCAACGGCCCCTTCGCACGCAATCGACCCGATTGACGTCGCCCGGGGCGATCACTAGGCTCCGAAATAGTTTCGACGAAGGGAAAGAGCCATGGTGGGTCGGCCATCGAAGGAGCGGGCGACGCTCGCCGACGTCGCGCGACACGCCGGGGTCTCCACGAGCACCGCGTCCAAGGCGCTCAACGGGCGCCACGACATCGCGCAGGACACGCGCGAGCGCGTCCTGGAGGCCGTCGCCGCCCTCGTCTACCGCCCGACCACCCAGTGGGAGCCCCCGCCCACACGCACCATCGCCGCGGTCTTCGACGCACTGGCCTCGCCCTACGTCGCCAACGTGCTGGACGGCGTCCTCGCCGCGACCACGAGCGCCCGGGCCAACCTGCTGGTGCGCTCCGCACCCGACCGCGCGGTCCGGGCCACCCGGGCCGCCGCCCGGGCCTGGATGGCCGAGCAGAAGGAGTCCGGCGTGGTCGGCATCGTCGGCATCACGCTCGCGGCGCCCAACGCCGTGCTCCAGGCGGCGAAGGAGGTGCGGATGCCGTTCGTCATGATCGACCCGGTCGACCTGGAGGACCCCCGGACCGTCAGCGTCGGGTCGGCCAACTGGGCGGGCGGGCGCACCGCGACGGAACACCTGCTCGACCTCGGGCACCGTCGCATCGGCTGGATCGGCGGCCCGGCGGCGTCGGCGGCCGCCCGGGAACGCCTGCACGGCTACCGGGCGGCCCTGGACTCCGCGGGCATCGAGCTGGAGCCGGCCCTGGTCCGCAGCGACTCGTTCGCGATCGACACGGGCCTGCTGCACGGCCGCGCGCTGCTCACGCTGCCCGAACCACCCACGGCGATCGTCACGGGCGACGACGAGATCGCCGTGGGCGTGCTCGCCGCGGCCCGGGAGCTGGACGTCCCGGTGCCCGGGCGGCTCAGCGTCGTGGGCTTCGACGACACGCCCCAGGCGGGCTGGACGTCGCCGCCGCTCACCTCGGTGCACCAGCCGCTGGCCGGGATGGGCCGCATGGCCGTCGAGACGCTCCTGACCATGGCGGACGGCGTCCAGCCCGCGTCACGGCACGTGCAGCTCGCCACCAGCCTGACGGTCCGCGACTCCACCGCACCCCCGGCCCGCCCCCGGTAGGGCGGGTCGACGCAGCCGGACGCACCCGGCGGGCGAAACCTCGAGGGCGCCGTTGACACCTGGCGCCATCCCCTCTACTTTATCGATAAATATCACCGGGGTGGCTGCTCGAGGAAGAGAACCAGTGACCGATCGACTAGGCAGACGCGCGGGCGAGCGTCGACTCGCGCACGACGATCCGGGCCGACATGACGGCCTCGACGACGTCGCCGTCCGGCGCCGCACCCGTCTCGCCCGCCTCGACCCGCCGCAGCAGCAGCTCCATGATCCGCTCGGCCATCGAGTCGTTGTCGGGGTCCATGGTGGTCAGGCGCGGGATGAGGTACTCCCCCTCCGCGTCGTTGTCGAAGCCGACCACCTGGACGTCCTCCGGGACGCGCAGCCCGACGTCGGCCAGCGCCCGCAGCGCGCCCATGGCCGCCGCGTCGGTCAGCGCGAAGGCGCCGTCGAACGGGACGCCGTCCCGATGGAGGCGCATCACCGCCTCGTAGCCGTCCTTCGTGGTGAACGAGGCGGCGTCCACGACGAGGCGCTCGTCGACCGGCACGCCAGCCTTGGCGTGCGCGCTGCGGTAACCGCGGCTGCGCAGCGTCGCCATGCTGTCGACGCCGCGGTCCGGGCGGCCGCCGATCAGGGCGATGCGCCGCGCGCCGTGCTCCAGCAGGTGCGCGACCGCGAGCTCGGCACCGCCGACGTTGTCCATCATCACGTGGTCGAACGAGCCGGCCAGCCGACGCTCGCCGAGCAGGACCACCGGGACCTCGATGCCGGCCGCCCGCACGTCCGCGGTGTCGATCTGCACCGGGCTGAACACCACGCCCTCGTAGGGCCTTACCCGCTCGGGCGTGATCGCGTCGAGCTCGCCCTCCCTGCTGGCACCGGTCCGCTCGATGATCACGTGGTAGCCCCGCGAGTGCGCCAGCGTGTCCAGCCGCGCGGCGAGATGCGAGTAGTAGGGCCCGTCCAGGTGCGGCACCAGCAGCCCGATGGCACCGCTCCGGCCCACGCGCAGCTGCCGCGCCGTGGCGTTCATCCGGTAGCCGAGCCGGGCCACAGCGTCGAGCACACGGGCACGGGTGTCCTCACTGGCTCCCGGCCGCCCGTTGATGACATTCGAGACCGTCATCGTCGAGACGCCCGCTTCATGTGCCACGTCACTCATCTTCACCACGCCGACCATCATGGCACCCCGCGTCCGACGCCAGCGTCCGACCGTGCCGGTGTCACCCCGTGGCTCTGATCAAGGAGGATCCGAACCGCCGTGAAGCAGCTCCTGTACTCGAAGAGGCTCGCGCCCTATCTCTTCATCCTTCCCTAGCTCGTGACCCTCGCCGTCTTCTGGGTCGTCCCGCTGGGCCGGTCGTTCGTGATGAGCACCCAGGAGGTGCTCTACGGCCAGGCCACGTTCATCGGGCTCGACAACTACGAACGGCTCTGGCAGGACCGCATCTTCTGGCAGGCCCTGTTCAACAGCCTGCGGTACATGGTCCTCACCCTCGTGCTGCTCATCCCGATCCCGCTGGCGCTCGCGGCGCTGATCAACTCGAACATCGGTAGCGCCCGCATCAAGGGGTTCTTCAAGGCGTCGATGTTCGTGCCCGCGCTGACCTCCGTCGTGGTGGCCGGCATCGTGTTCCGGCTCATCTTCGCGGAGTCCGACACCGCGATCATGAACCAGGTCGCCGAGTTCTTCGGCTTCGGCCCGGTCCGCTGGCTGCGCGGCGACGTCACCGGGCTCGTGGCCCTGCTGGCCATCGCCCTGTGGCGGTGGACCGGCGTGAACATGATGTATTTCCTGGCCGGCATGCAGGCGATCCCGACCGAGTACTACGAGGCCGCCTCCATCGACGGGGCGAGCAGGTTCCGCCAGTTCCTGCACATCACCGTCCCGAACCTGCGGCCGACCATCGTCTACGTCGTCACGATCAGCGTCTACGGCGGCCTGGCGATGTTCCTCGAGAGCTTCATGCTCTACGCCGGCAACAACTCGCCCAACAACCAGGGCCTCACGGTCGTCGGATACCTCTACCGCAAGGGCATCGAGGAGAACGACCTGGGCTTCGCCTCCGCCGTCGGCGTGGTGCTGCTCGTCATCGTGATGACGATCAACATCTCCTACCTCGTCGCCAGCGGCACCTTCAGGAAGGAGGCCGCGTGATGGCCGCTCTCCAGGAACAGGACCGGGTGACGACCGCTCCTGCCACCTCCGCCCGACGCCGCCGCGGTCCGTCCGCCGCGGCGTGGATGCAGTCGGTCTTCCTCGTCGTGATGGCCCTGATCTCGCTCGTCCCGCTCCTGGCCATCTTCGTGGGCACGTTCCAGGACGGGAACGAGGTGATCCGGCGCGGCATGACGTTCGCCGTCGACCTCGGCACCCTGAGCCTGGACAACTACGTCCTGCTGTTCACCGACTCGGGTCCCTACTTCCGCTGGTTCGCCAACACGCTGCTGCTGACGGTCGGCCAGGTCGCCGGGACCCTGCTGGTGAGCGCATTCGTGGCCTACGGGTTCGCGATGTACGAGTTCCGGACCAAGACCCTGTGGTTCATCATGGTGCTCCTGGTCATGACCGTCCCGTTCGAGATGCTCATGCTGCCCCTGTACGTGCAGGTCAACGACATGGGGCTGGCCGACACCTACGTGGTGATCGCGCTCCCGTTCCTCGCGTCGGCCGTGACGATCTTCTTCTTCCGCCAGTACTTCCTGGGCATACCGAAGGAGATCCTCGAGGCCGGGCGCGTGGACGGCGTGAGCGAGTTCGGCATCTTCTTCCGGCTGGTCCTGCCGATCACCAAGCCGGCCATGGCCGCGATGGCGATCCTCAACGGGATGCTCTGCTGGAACAACTTCCTCTGGCCGCTGCTGGTGCTGCGCAGCCCGGAGAAGTTCACGCTGCCGATCGGCCTGAACACGCTCCTGACGCCCTACGGCAACAACTACGAGCTGCTGATCATCGGGGCCTTCTTCTCCCTGATCCCCGTCCTCGTCCTCTTCCTCGCCTTCCAGCGCTTCTTCATCGAAGGAATCACCGCGGGCGCGGTCAAAGGCTGACCGCACCTCAGATCGCACCTCAGATCGAACGGAGACAAACATGACCAGGCTACGGACGACGGTGTCCATGCTGACCGCCGCACTCGCGGTGACCGCGCTCGCCGCGTGCGGCGGGAGCCAGCCCGAGGCACCCGTGAAGAACGCCGACGGCTCCACGACGCTGAACATGTGGACGTTCGCCGACGTGCACGCCACGTACTACGAGGAGATGGCCGAGCGGTGGAACGAGGCCAACCCCGACCAGGAGATCCAGCTCGAGGTCACCGTCTACCCCTACGACGACATGCACAACAAGCTGCAGCTCGCGGTGAACTCCGGTGAGGGCCTGCCGGACGTGGTCGACATCGAGGTGAACAAGTTCGCGAACTTCGTCAAGGGCGAGAACCCTCCGCTCCTCGACCTGACCGAGTACGCGGCGCCGTACAAGGACGACGTCGTGCAGGCCCGCCTCGACCTGTACAGCAAGGACGGCACGATCTACGGGTTCCCGACGCACGTGGGCGCGTTCACCACGTTCTACAACACCGAGGCGCTCGAGGGCGCCGGGATCGACTACACGACCATCAAGACCTGGGACGACTTCCAGGAGGCCGGGGTCAAGTACCACGAGGAGACCGGCAAGGCGTTCGGCGTCGCCAGCACCAGCGTCATGTTCCTCGAGCCGCTGATCACCGCGCAGCTCGGCGGGCAGTACATCGACGCCGACGGCAACGTGCAGGTCAACAGCCCCGAGGTCGTCGAGGCCCTCTCGATGATGAAGGACATGCAGGACGCCGGTGCCATCTCCACGATCCCCGGCGGCAGCCCCGACTCCGAGGAGGCGTACGGCGCGATCAACGACGGCGACTACGCCGCGATCGTCTACCCGGCCTGGTACACGTCCCGGTTCGTCGACTACATGCCCGACCTCGCCGGCAAGGTGGCCATCGCCCCGGCGCCGGTGCCCGACGACGCCGTCGTGCAGACCATCGGCGGCGGCGGCACCGGGGCGGCCGTCCCGGCCGTCTCGCCGAACAAGGACCTCGCCGCGCAGTGGCTCGCGTTCGCCAAGCTCTCCCCCGAGGCGAACGTCGCCGTCTGGGAGGTACTGGGCTTCGACCCGGTGAACATGGCCGTCTGGGAGGACGAAGAAGTCACCAAGAACCCGGACAACAAGTTCAACAAGTACTTCCAGACCAACCTGTTCGACGTGCTGAACGAGGTCAAGGACGGCATCGGGCACTTCGAGTCGTTCAGCGACCCCAACTGGCCCACGGTCGACGACACGTTCCGCACCGTCACGCTCAACGAGATCTACGAGAACGGCACGCCGGTCCAGAAAGCCCTCGACCAGACGCAGGCCGACCTGCAGAACCAGCTGGGCCAGTAGGGCCCTGCCGTCACGCACGCACAGGCGGGGCGGTCGCGGCATCCAGCCACGGCGGCCGCCCCGCCTGCGCGCGCCACGCCTCACGAACCAACCACCGAGGAGAACATCTCTCATGCTGTCCGCATCCGTCACCATCGACCCGGCGTTCGTCGTCGGACCGGTGCGCCCCCGTACGTTCGGCTCGTTCGTCGAGCACCTCGGCCGCAGCGTGTACACGGGCCTCCACGAGCCCGGCCACCCGACGGCAGACGCCGACGGGTTCCGGGGCGACGTCGTCGAGCTCACCCGGGAGCTGGGCGTGACGACGGTGCGCTACCCCGGCGGCAACTTCGTCTCGGGCTACCGCTGGGAGGACGGGATCGGACCGGTCGAGCAGCGTCCCCGCCGCCTCGACCTCGCCTGGCACTCGACCGACCCCAACCTCGTGGGCGTCGACGAGTTCGTGCGGTGGTGCGCCCGGACCGGCGTCGAGCCGATGATGGCCGTCAACCTCGGGACCCGCGGTGTCCAGGAGGCCCTCGACCTGCTGGAGTACTGCAACGTACCGGGCGGCACCACCTGGAGCGACCTGCGCCGGGCGAACGGCGCCGAGGACCCGTACCGGATCAAGATGTGGTGCCTGGGCAACGAGATGGACGGCCCGTGGCAGATCGGCCACAAGACCGCGCAGGAGTACGGCCGCCTCGCGGCCGAGACCGCACGGGCGATGCGCATGGTCGACCCCGACCTGGAGCTCGTGGCGTGCGGCTCGTCGGGTTCGCAGATGCCCACGTTCGGCGAGTGGGAGCACACGGTCCTCACCGAGGCGTACGAGCACGTCGACCACATCTCGGCGCACGCGTACTACTGGGAGGAGGACGGCGACCTCGCCTCCTTCCTCGCCTCCGCCGTGAACATGGACCACTTCGTCGACGCCGTCGCCGCGACCGCCGACGCCGTGCGCGCGGCCGGCAAGCACACCAAGCACATCCACGTGTCGTTCGACGAGTGGAACGTCTGGTACCAGAAGCGCGCGGAGTCGCGTCCGCCGTCGGGCGACGACTGGCCCGTGGCCCCGGTGCTGCTGGAGGACCGCTACAACGTGGCCGACGCCGTCGTGGTCGGCAACCTGCTCATCTCGCTGCTGCGGCACACCGACCGCGTCCACGCCGCGTCGCTGGCCCAGCTCGTCAACGTCATCGCGCCGATCATGACCGAGCCGGGCGGGCGGTCCTGGCGGCAGACGACGTTCCACCCCTTCGCGCTCACCGCGCGGCACGCGGCCGGCGAGGTGCTGCGCCTGGCGGTGGACGCGCCGGTGCAGGAGACGGCGAAGTTCGGCCCGGTGCCGGTGCTCGACGCGGTCGCGACCCACGACCCGGAGACGGGCGGCGTCGTCCTGTTCGCGGTGAACCGGTCGCTCACCGAGGACGTGGCGCTCGACGTGGACCTGCGCGGCTTCCCCGGTCTCCGGGTGGTCGAGGCGCTCACGCTGGCCAACCCCGACCACACGTGGTCGGCCACGGCCGACGACGCCACCTCGGTGCTGCCGCGCGCGAACACGACGGCCAAGGTCTCCGACGACCGCGCGCACGTCGACCTGCCGCCCGTCTCCTGGTCGATGATCCGGCTCGAGCGAGTCTGACCCGAACTGCCCTGATCACGGGCGCGCCGACGGCGCGTCCTCCCGCCCGCGCTCACGCTGACGAGAGGACGCGCCGTCCGCCCGGGGGCCTGGCGCTTCCGCCCCGGAGGGCCTAACGCTGGAGCGTCAGCAGCCCCGGCCGGTACGGGAGCAGACCGTAGTCCACACCGTCCGAGCTGGGCGACCGACCCTGGTACAGAAGCTGCAGGTTGCAGGGGTCGACCGTCATGGTCTGGTCCGCGGTGGTCCGCAGCAGCTCGCCGTGGCTGATGTCGTTGGTCCAGGTGGCGCCGCTGTTGGCCTTGCCGGCGAACGGGTTGCTCTCCGTCGCGGCCTGCGGTGTCCACGACCCGGAGAGGCTGTTCGCCGTGAACGAGCGGAAGTACCGCCCGTTGGCGCCGATCGCCTCGACGATCATCAGGTACTTGTTCTGGTCCTTGAGCTTGTAGACCTGCGGAGCCTCGAACAGGTTGTTCGTGGTGTCGCTCATGATGGTCTGGTAGGAGCTGCCGAAGCTGCCCGGGAAGTTGCCGATCGGCATGCTGGCCCGGTAGATCTTCCCGTTGTCCCCGGCGAAGAACAGGTACATGTTCGTGCCGTCGCCGATGATCGTCTGGTCGATGGGGCCGGTGCCGGAGCCGGAGATCGATCCGGTGAACAGCGGGCTCGCGGCCGACCAGCCGTTCGGGTTCGTCGGGTCGCTGGAGGTCCGGTACATGAACGGCGACGGACCCCACTGGTAGGTGAGCACCCAGATGTTCCGCGGGGCGAAGTAGAACAGCGACGGGGCCACCGTGCCGGAGGACATGGCATTCTGCGAGGCGCTCCCCATCTGCGAGTAGTTGGAGAAGAGGCTGAAGTTCATCGAGCCCCACGACGTGCCCGTGTCGTGCGTCGTCGCGTAGACGAGCTGCTGACCGTTGTAGGGCGCCACCGTGAAGTCCTTGAGCGAGACCCAGCCGGACCTCGGGTTCGCCAGGACCCCGGTCGAGGTCCAGCGGTAGGTCGACGGCAGGTCGCAGGCCGAGGCCGTGTTGCTCACGAGCGATGCGTCGTCGATGTGGAGACCGTCGGTGCCCGCCGCCGTCTCCACGTAGAAGGTGGCGGACGAGAGCGTTCCGGACCAGGACACCGTCGCGGTGCCGGTCAGCTGCGTCCAGCCCGAGGAGCTCATGGCGCCCTGGGCGAGGTTGACATAGCTCGTCGTGCCGCTCGCGGTGACGGCCAGCGTGACCCGGCCGGTCGGCGTGCCGCTCTGGGAGCGCACCCACACGCTCGCCGTGTAGCTGGTGTTGTTGGTGAGCACGGACGTCACGGTCTGGGCCGGGCCGTTCCACGCCGCGGTACGACCGGTCGCCAGCAGCGACCGGGTTCCGCCATGGACCGGGCTCGTGCTGGACGTCACCGTCCCGGCGCCGAAGGCCGACCACCCGGTCGTACCGATCTCCAGGTCCCCGTTCGTGAGCAGGTTGCTGCTCGCCGCGGCCGCCGGTGGGACCTCGGCGGGCCCGACGACTGCCGGGACCAGCGCCAGGGCCGCGACCAGCCCGAGCACGAGACGTGCGATGGACTTCCTCATCCTTCGCTCCTTTGCCTGTCGGGGCGCGGCCGCCGTCGGCCGCGCCTGGGCATTGCGTACTGCCGCTGCCGACGGTGCGGTCGGCACCGTGGCTCCGGAGGAACCTGCTGCGCGGGTCAGGACGTGTGAGCGCTAACATCGTTGTTGCGGAAAGACACGCGGGCAGCGGCAAATTTATCGATACACTAGCGGCGCCCCGCGCGACGGACAAGCCTGAGCGCGCGGCCGGGATGTCGCGCAGGATGCGGCACAGCGCCTGCCGCGCCCACCCCGACTCGCCCACCCGCCCCGCCGCGCCCGCTCAGCCCGCCGGCGCGAGTGCGTGCTCGAACGCCTGGAGCGCGATCGCGGCGGACTGCCTCAGCTCGTCACGCGTGGCGCCGGCCGACGCGTGGACGGCCTGCCCCTCGGATACGACCATGACGTACCGGGCGAGGACCACGGGGTCGGCGTCGGCGGGCAGGTCACCCTCGGCACGCGCGCGGGCGAGCCGTTCGGCCAGCGCGTCCTCCCCTGCCCGGCGGCTGCTCGCCAGGAACTGCGTGACGGTGTCGTGGGCGGGGTTGGCCGACAGCCCGCCCTGGATCGACAGGCACCCGGGCGGGCGGTCGGGCTGCGTGAGCGCGGCGGCGTTGCGGTCGAGGTAGTCGCGCACCACCTCGATCGCCGTCGGGCGGGTGAGGGCGTCGCGGAAGTAGGCGAGCTCCACCTCGGCGTAGCGCCGCACGACCTGCTGGAACAGCTCCTCCTTGGTGCCGAACACCGCGTACAGGCTCGGCTTGTTCACGCCCATCCGCTCGGTCAGCTCCGCGACGCCCGTGCCCTCGTAGCCCTGTCGCCAGAACACCTCGACCGCGCGGTCCAGCGCCGCCTCGGCGTCGAACGTCCGTGGTCTTCCGCCTGCCATGAGCACTCCTTCCAGGGTGACTCCACGTCTGCTGCGCACCAGTTTACAACCGACCGTTCAGAAACTTTGCGCACCGTGGGCATCGAGTGCTACCTTCCAGTTCTTAACCGCTCGGTTAGAAACTAGGAGACGACCATGACGGCAGGACGTGAGCTGGCCAGGACCCTCGGCCCGCTCGGCGTGTGGAGCATGCAGCTACGGTCCGCGGACCGGCCGGAGGTGCAGGACGCGGCCGCCGAGCTGGACGAGCGCGGGCTGCGCACCCTGTGGATCCCGGGGCTCGACGGCACCGGTGCGCTCGGCGACGCCGAGCACCTCCTCCGGGCCGCGCCCCGCAGCACGGTGGCGCTCGGCGTCCTCGGCATCTGGGGCACGCCGGCCGGGGAGGTCGCGCACCAGGTCGCCGCGCTCGACCGGCTGCACGGGCCCCGGACCGTGATCGGCCTCGGGATCAGCGATCCCCGGTCGGCGCGCAGCCACGGGCAGCGGTTCGGCCGGCCCGTCGACTCCATGACCCGGTACCTCGACGACCTGGACGCCGCGCCGACGCCCGTGGCCGCGAACCGGCTCCTGCTCGGCGCGCTCGGGCCCCGCATGGCGGCGCTCGGGGCGGCGCGCACGGCGGGAACCCACCCGTTCCTGGTCACGCCGCGGTACTCCGCGGACCTGCGGGCAGACCTCGGGCCCGACCCCCTGATCGCGCCGCACCAGGCGGTCGTCCTGGACACCGACCCGAACCGCGCGCGGGCCGCCGCCCGGGCGGGCGTCGGGGCGTTCGTCGGCTTCCCCGCCTATCAGAACAACCTGCGCCGGCTCGGCTTCGGTGACGACGACCTCGTCCCCGGGGGCAGCGACCGGCTCATCGACTCCCTCGTGGCGTGGGGCGACCTCGACGCGATCCAGGCGCGGCTGCGGGAGCACCTCGACGCCGGTGCCGACCACGTCGCCGTCCACGTCCTGGGCTCCGCGGACCTTCCGCTGTCGGCCTGGCGCGAGCTGGCGACGCTCGCGCCGACGCTCGCCGATGCCTGACGACCTACCGCCCACCTACCACCTACCTACCCTCACCACCACGAAAGAAGAAGATCGACATGGGACAGCTCCAGAACAAGACCGCCCTGGTCACCGGCGGCACGTCGGGGATCGGCCTGGCCACGGCCCGCAGGTTCGCGGCAGAGGGGGCGCACGTCTTCGTCACCGGCCGCCGGCAGGCCGAGCTCGACGCCGCCGTGGCGCAGCTCGGTGGTGACGCCACCGGTATCCGTGGCGACGTCGCGGACCTCGACGACCTCGACCGGGTCTTCGCCGCGGTCGCGGCGCGCGGCCGCGGGCTCGACGTGCTGTTCGTCAACGCCGGGGGCGGCCGGTTCGCCACCCTTCAGGAGCTGACGCCGGCAGGCTTCGACGAGACCTTCGGCATCAACGTGCGCGGCACGGTGTTCACCGTGCAGAAGGCCCTGCCCGTGCTCAACGACGGCGCCTCCGTCGTGATCACCGGCTCCACCGCCGTCAGCAAGGGAGCCGCGTCGTTCGGCGTCTACTCGGCGACCAAGGCCGCCCTGCGCTCCTTCACCCGCACGTGGGCCGGGGAGCTGGCCGGCCGCAACATCCGCGTCAACGCGATCGCCCCCGGACCCACCGAGACTCCCGGGCTCAGCGGCCTGGCGCCCGAGCCCGCCCAGGCCCCCGGACTCCTGACCGCGCTCGCCGGCAACGTCCCGCTGGGCCGGCTCGGGCAGCCCGAGGAGATCGCGAACGCGGTGCTGTTCCTGGCCTCCGACCAGGCCAGCTTCGTGACCGGCACCGAGCTGTTCGTCGACGGCGGAGAGGTGCAGCTCTGAGGCCCGGCGGACCGGCCGGACCGGCCGTCTCGGACGATCACTGACGACCACGTTGGGCGCACCCGGGATCCGTCCCGGGTGCGCCACGGCCGGCACCGGCTACCTGGTGCCGCCGGCGGCCGGCACCCAGGATGGGCCCATGAGCGAACCCGCCGGCACGGCAACCACGACGACGAACGACCAGGTGCGCCGCCTCGCGGTGCTCGACGCGCCCTCGAACCTGGGCCTGCGACCTCCGGGTCCCGGCGTCGCGCCCGGTACGTACAAGGCACCGGGAGCGTTGCGGGACCACCGGCTCCTCGACCGCCTGGGGGCGTGGGACGCCGGGTGCGTCACCCCGCCCCGGTACGACCGGCAGGGCTGGCAACCTGGCGACGGCGTGGCCCACGCGCCACAGATCGCCGCGTACTCCGGGCGCCTCGCCGACCGCATCGCCGCCCTGCTCGACGACGGCCGGTTCCCGCTGGTGCTCGGCGGTGACTGCAGCATCCTGCTCGGGACCGCGCTGGCGCTGCGCCGGCGGGGCCGGTTCGGCCTCGCCTTCCTGGACGGGCACTCGGACTTCCGTCACCCGGGGAACTCCGCGGCCGTGGGCGCCGCCGCGGGCGAGGACCTCGCCCTGGTCACCGGGCGGGGCGCGGCAGAGGTGACCGACCTGGACGGCCTGCGACCCTACGTGCGGGACGACGACGTCGCGGTGCTCGGCATCCGGGACGACGACGAGTACTCCGCCGAGCTCGCGGGTACCGCCGTCGCCGTCCGGCACGTCGCCCGGATCCGCGCGGACGGAGCCGACGCGTCGGCCCGTGCCGCGCTGGACCGTCTCGAGCGGAGCGAGCTGGACGGGTTCTGGGTGCACGTCGACGCCGACGTGCTCGACCCGGGGATCATGCCCGCGGTCGACAGCCCCGATCCCGGAGGCCTCGAGCTCGACGAGCTGGCACGGGTGCTCGGCGCCCTGTGCGCCTCGCCGCGCTGCGTCGGGCTGCAGCTCACGGTCTTCGACCCGGACCTCGACCCGGACGGCAGTCTCGCCGCGGACCTGGTCGGCCTCCTGGTCGGCGTCCTCACGCCGACGACGGGCGGCGGTGCGGGCCTCATCCGGCCGCGGTCGTGAGCGGGTGGGAACGGCTGAGCCCGGCGACAACCGCCCGCCAGCGGTTGCGAGCGACGGCACGGGGCGATCCGCTGGACGCGTGACGTCCACCGATCGCATCGCAGAGCCCTGGGGAGCTCGTACCCCCTACGGCCCGGGCCAGGAGTGGCCGGTCCGCGTCGACACCGTCCTGGCCGACGGCGTACGGCCCGAACAGGTCGACCGGTGGGCGCAGTCGGCGTCGCTGCTGCACTCGAACGGCGACGCCCTCGACATCGCGGTCAAGGACGGCCGGATCGTGGGCGTCCGGGGCCGGGCCGAGGACCGGGTCAACCACGGCCGGCTCGGCCCCAAGGACCTCTACGGCTGGCAGGCCAACGGCTCTCCTGACCGGCTGACGCGGCCGCTGGTCCGCCGGGGCGGAGCCTTGGTCGAGACCACCTGGGACGACGCCATGGGTCGGGTGGCCGCCCAGGCCGGACGGCTGCTCGCGGAGCAGGGCGGGAGCGCGATCGGCTTCTACACCTCGGGCCAGCTCTTCCTGGAGGAGTGCTACACCCTGGCCCTCGTGGCGCACGCGGGGATCGGCACCAACCACGTGGACGGCAACACCCGCCTGTGCACCGCGACCGCGGCCGAGGCGCTCAAGGAGTCGTTCGGCTGCGACGGCCAGCCTGGTTCGTACGCCGACGTCGACCACGCGGACGTGATCGCGCTGTACGGGCACAACATGGCCGAGACGCAGTCGGTGCTGTGGTCGCGCGTGCTGGACCGCCTGGCGGGCCCCCGCCCGCCCGCACTGATCTGCGTGGACCCGAGGACGACGCCGGTCGCCCGTGCCGCCACGGTGCACCTCGCCCCCAGGCCCGGTACCAACCTCGCCCTCATGAACGGCCTGCTGCACGAGATCGTCGCCCAGGGCTGGGTGGACCAGCGGTACGTCGACCAGCACACGATCGGCTACGACGACCTGGTGCGGACGGTCGACGGCTACGACCCGGCGCGCGTCGCACGGATCTGCGACGTGCCCGAGGCCGACCTGCGCGAGGCGGCCCGGCTCGTCGGCACCGCCGAGCGCCTCCTGTCCACCGTGCTGCAGGGTTTCTACCAGTCGCACCAGGCCACGGCCGCCGCGGTGCAGGTCAACAACGTCCACCTCGTGCGGGGCATGCTCGGCAGGCCCGGCTGCGGCCTGCTGCAGATGAACGGTCAGCCCACGGCCGAGAACACCCGGGAGTGCGGGGCAGACGGGGACCTGGCCGGGTTCCGGAACTGGTCCGACAAGCAGCACGTCGACGACCTGGCCCGGGTCTGGAACGTGGACCCGATGACCATCCCGCACTACACGGCGCCCACCCACGCCATGCAGATCATGCGCTATGCCGAGCAGGGCTCGATCCGGATGCTGTGGGTCCAGGCGACCAACCCGGCCGTCTCCCTGCCGGAGCTCGACCGCATCCGGGCGATCCTGTCGCAGGACCGGCTGTTCCTCGTGGTCCAGGACGTCTTCCTGTCCGAGACGGCACAGCTCGCCGACGTCGTGCTGCCCGCCGCGACCTGGGGCGAGAAGACGGGCACCTTCACGAACGCCGACCGCACGGTCCACCTGTCGGAGAAAGCCGTCGACCCTCCGGGCGAGGCCCGGCCCGACCTCGACATCTTCCTCGACTTCGCGCGGCGGATGGATCTGCGGGACAAGGACGGCGGACCGCTGGTGCGCTGGCACGACCCGGAGTCCGCCTTCGAGGCCTGGAAGGAGTGCAGCCGCGGGCGGCCGTGCGACTACACGGGCCTGACCTACGACCGGCTGCGCGGCGGCGGTGTGCAGTGGCCCTGCACCGAGGAACACCCCGAGGGCACCGAGCGGCTGTACACCGACGGCCGCTTCTGGAGCCGCGCGGACGAGTGCGAGACCTACGGCCGGGACCTGGCCACGGGCGCGCCGCTCGACGCGACGGACTACGCCGCACTGAACCCGGACGGCCGGGCGATCCTCAAGGCGGCCGACTTCGTCGAACCGCACGAGGTACCAGGCGCGCAGTACCCGCTGCAGCTCATCACCGGGCGCACCCTCTACCACTTCCACACGCGCACCAAGACCGCCCGGGTCCCGCAGCTCCAGGCGGCGGCACCGGACGTGTGGGTGGAGGTCTCCGCGCACGACGCCGACGCCCTCGGCCTGGGCGAGGGCGACCTCGCGGAGGTGACCACACCGCGCGGGGCGGTCCGCGCCCGGGTCCGGGTCGGCGCGGTGCGACCCGGGGTGCTCTTCGTGCCGTTCCACTACGGGTACTGGGACGTCGACACCGGCGACGGGGGCCACCACCGGGCGGCCAACGAGCTCACCCTGACCGCCTGGGACCCGTGCTCCCGGCAGCCGCTGTTCAAGACCGCGGCCGCCCGGGTGCGCAAGGTGACCGGCGAGCGCATGCCCGCCGCCGGGGCGGGAGGTGCGCGATGAGGATCGGCATCGTGCTGCGCGACGTGTACTGGTCGGAGACGGACCTCGCCGACGACCTGCTGCGGCTGGCCGACCAGCACCGGGCGGAGCACGACGTCCTCCACGTGTGCCGGGACCTGGCCGTGTGGTCCCGGCGGCACGCCCACGACGTCGCGGCGATCGCCCCTGACTACGGCGTCGAGGTCGACGGCCGGCCCGGGACGTCGTCGGGCCACGCCCCGGAGACCCGCGACGGACCCCTCGCCGGCACGGACGAGCCGGCCCTCGTGCTGCTCCGCGACCTGCGTGGCGTCTACCTCGCGGCCACCGGGGTGGCCGCCGACTGGCAGATGCTCGCCCAGGCGGCCCAGGGCATCCGCGACACCGGGCTGCTCGGCCTGGCCGAGCGGTGCCGCGCGGAGACGCAGCGCCAGGCGCGGTGGGCGAGCGGCAGGCTGAAGGAGTCGGCCACGCAGGCCCTCGTGAGCTGAGCCGATGACAGACCAGCCACGGCGGGGCGGTGGTCGGCTGAACGGTGGTCGGTAGACGGACGAGCTGGAGGAACATGTGTCTTCGAAGTGGCCGGAAGGATTCGTCCAGGACGACGGGCCGTTGCCCGACGACCCGTTCGTCCCGCTCAGGCTCTGGGCGCCCGCGGACGACGCGCCGAACGCGCCCCTCGCCACCCTGGCGACCGTCGACGCCGACGGTCTGCCCGACGCGCGCACGGTCCTCCTGACCGGCGTCGGCCACGATGCCGTGGCGTTCCACACCGACGCCCGCAGCAGAAAGGTGCGTCAGCTCCGGGCGCATCCCCGTGCCGCACTCGTCGTCCGCTGGGACGAGCAGGCACGGCAGGTCGTGCTGCGCGGCACGGTGTCGGCGACGTCGGCGAAGGAGAGCCGGGCGGCGTACGCACGCCAGTCGCGGTACCTGCAGCTGCTCGCCTGGCTCAACACCCCGGAGCTCGCCGGCCTCGCCCGGTCCGAGCGGGAGCGCCGCTGGGCCGCCTTCGACGCGGACCATCCCGTGCTGGACCCGCCGCCGGACTGGACCGGGTACGCCGTGGAGCCCGTCGACGTCCTGTTCTGGGCGGGGTCGGACGACGGGCCGAGCCGCCGGGTGCGCTATCGCCGGCTCGCCCACGGGTGGACCAGCGAGGTGCTCCCCGGCTGACACCCTCGTCCGGCGACCGCGACACCCGCACCGAACACATCCCGGCCCCACCGAAGCGGAGACCCAGGCACATGTTCGAGAACTTCACGACCGAGCAGGTCGACACCGGCGAGGCGTCGATCTTCGTCCGGCACTCCGGACCGGGAGCACCGGTCCTGCTGCTGCACGGTCATCCGCGGACGTCCGCCACCTGGCACCGCGTGGCTCCGCAGCTCGTCGACGCCGGGTTCTCCGCGGTGTGCCCCGACCTTCGCGGGTACGGCAGCTCACGAGGTCCTGAACCGACGCCCGACCACTCCGCCCACTCGAAACGGGCGGTCGCCCGGGACATGGTCGCGGTCATGCGGCATCTCGGCCACGAGCGCTTCCACCTGGTCGGCCACGACCGCGGGAGCTACGTCGCGCTGCGGCTGGCTCTCGACCACCCGGAGGCGGTCGAACGACTGGTCCTGATCGACTGCCTGCCGATCAGCGAGCACCTGCGCCGCGTGACCGCGGACTTCGCCACACGCTGGTGGCACTGGTTCTTCTTCGCCCAGCCGGACATCCCGGAGCGCGTGATCAACGCCAACCCCGTCGGGTGGTACGGGCCGAAGGCGGACGCCGGCACGATGGGCGCCGAGAACCACGCCGAGCTCATGGCCGCCGTCCGGCGGCCGGAGGTGGTGCGCTCGATGCTGGAGGACTACCGCGCCGGACTCTCGATCGACCGCGCGCACGAGGAGGCCGACCGTGCCGCCCACCGGCGCCTCGCGGCACCCCTGCGCGTCCTGTGGTCGCTCCAGGACGACCTGGAGGACCTGTACGGCGACCCGCTGGCGATCTGGCGCACCTGGGCGGAAGACCTCGACGGGTTCGGCATCCCCTCGGGCCATCACGTCGCCGAGGAGAACCCGGAGGCCCTGGTGGCCGCCCTGACCAGCCACCTCCGCCCTGAGGCCGAGCGCTGACCAGGCCTGCGGGGCCGCCAGGTCTCCTGGCCGACACCTGGCCGCAGCCTGCTGACCACGCTGCGGTCACGTCAGGGTTCGAATCCCGGTGGTCCCAGCGCGCTCACGTCGGCGAAGGAGTACGGCGGCCACGGGCCGACATAGCGGATTCGCGCCGCCGGCTCCTCACCCTGGATCGCCGTCAGGACGGTGCCCACACCACGCACGTCGTCGGTCGGTACCAGCAGCGCCACCGACAGGACGAGGGAGGTCCCGGCAGCGAGGTGAGCACGGCGGTTCTCGTCCAGACCTTCGCTCACCGCCGCAAGGCGCCGGCGGTAGACGGCGTGCCGGTCCTGGGCCCGCGCCTCGGTGATCTCGCGCTCCAGCTGGTCGACGCGCTTTCGGAGCAGCCGCTGGACACCCGGTGGCCGGGTCCCCAGGTCGGCCAGGGCAGCGACCACGTCAGGATGCTCCTGGGCGGTCGCCTGCCGGTCCAGGCTGATCTCCACGTGGAGCTCGACCCGCCCGCTGAGCGCGTCGAGGCGTTCCCGCAGCGGGGTCGCGCGAGTCTCCATCCACTCCTTGAGCCGCCGCCCGGCCGGCGTGTCCACCGTGGGCGCGATGATCACGTTGAAGCTGGCCGGCAGCACCGTGCCGGCAGTGCGCCAGACGCGCTCGACCACGACGCTGTGCTCGACCGCCCAGCGCCGGACGTCGGCGTCCGGCCCCTGGTACGGACCGCCGTCGTGCTCGTGGACGACGGCGGTCACACCGTCCGGGCCGGCCAGCGCGTGCAGGGTTGCCCCGTCGATACCCGTCCCGAGGTCCGGCGGCGCGGCCGGCACGATGCCGTAGAGATAGAGGTGGTCCCCGGTCACGGGCCCCCCAGTCCGGGCTGCCGGGGCCGGCCGGGCAGCCCCGGCTCCCCCCGCTGCACGGTGAGGCCGCGGACGATGTCGTCGACGACGTCGTCCAACCCCCGTCTCAGGTCCGCGACGGACGCCTCCAGCCCGTGATCGTCCTTGATCTGCCCGATCGCCTCGTCGAGGTCGAGCAGGGCCTGACCCAGCCGCTCCTGCTCCTCCTCGGTCAGCTCGCCGCCCTCCAGCCGACGGATCGCCTGGCTCTCCAGCGCCTCCTCGATGATCTCGACCAGTGTGACCACGAGGGTGAGCAGCCCGTTCTTCAGGTTGCTCTCATCGATCTCCATCGCGGGCCTCCTCCCTGGCCCCGGCGGTCTCCCGCAGTGCGTCGTGGAGGCGCTGCGGAGCAGCGGCGGAGAGCCACACGTGCCCGGAGGGCACGAGCACGCGCACCCGTAGCCGGTCCGGACCGTCGACGTCCGGCTCGGGCCGCAGGTCGACCTCGACCAGGTCCTCCAGCGGCGTCTGCCAGAGGATCTCGCGCGGGTCGGCCCGCCAGACGACGAGCCTCCTCGAGGTCAGGTAGACGATCCCCGGGCGCCAGCTCCGGTACGGCTCGGCCTGGAGATACCCGCCCGCCATCCGCAGGACGACCGCCTCGCCGTCGGCCAGCGGGACGGTCCGTCCAGCCTTGCGCCGGGCCCACTGCCGGGTCTGCTCGTCCCAGCTACGCATCAGACCGTGCTCGAGCATGGTCTCGATACCGGCGACGGCGGCCCGCAGGCTGACACCGATGAGCGGTATGTCCGCCACCGAGATGATGACGTCCAGATCCAGGTAGACACCCTTGTCGAGCATGACGTCGAGCAGGTCGGGCAGGGTCGCACCCAGGTCGCGGGTGGGCTCCATCCCGGGCGCGCCACCGGCCTGGGCGCCGGGATCACGGGTCACGAGGGCGCTCCTCGTCCGTGCCCGGCCTGTCCAGCTCGGCCCGGTCCACCCGTCGTTCCGCCAGGGCGCTGCGCCAGCCGCACCACGGGCACAAGTCGTTCAGCAGCTGCGAGCGCGGCGACGTCTTGCCGCACCTGGGGCAGGTCTCCTTCTGCTCGATGGCGCGCCGCCAGGCGAGCGTCTCGGTGTTGGTACCGGCCGGGAACTCGAGGCCGTAGCGCGCTGCGGTCTCGAAGGAGGCAAGAGCTGCCCGGATCCGTATGCCCAGGAGCTCCACGCCGGCCAGCGAGACCATGATGTCCGCGTTGACGACGAGGCCCTTGTCCAGGAGCGTCTCGATCACGTTGACGAGCGACCCGTCCGGGTCGCGCTGCGGTTCCATCGAGCGGTCGTGACCGCCGACCACGCTCATTCCAGGTCACCTCCTTCGCCGGGTCCGCTGCCCGACGTGGCCGCAGCTGTCGCGCCGCGTCACCCGTCGTCCGTGCTCCCGCGGATGTAGCGGGTCGTGCGTCGATAGCCCAGAAGCTCGCCGTGGTCGTCGAGCTCCACCTCGTACTCGGCCATGACGTCCGCTGTGCTCGGCACGCGCGGATCCTCGACGGCCTCGATCACGACGACGAACTTCTCGTCCTCGGAGCGGATCCCGACGACGCTCTCCAGGCGGCGCCCGGTGAGCTCGACGAGCTGTTCGACCGCCGAGCGGGCCGCCTGCACCGCCGTCAGGCGCGACCGTCCGCCGCCCGTACCACCACGTCGCTCGCTCGCCGGGCGGCGCCGGGATCGCTCACCCGTGCGGGTGTCCGAGTCGTTCATCGCTCTCCCCTCTCCCGGGCGCGGCGGTTCGCCTCGACCAGTCGGGCGACGAGCTGCGCCTCCAGCGCGTCGGCCTCGTCGTCGGACAGGTCACCGTCGTCGCGCGCCTGGTCGACCTCCTCCAGCCGCCGGCGCAGCGTCCCGACGTCGTAGTACTGGCGCTCGGCCTCGTCGCGCACCTGCTCGGCCACCCAGATGGTGCCGCGGACCGGAGCCAGCGGGACGGACAGCAGCCCTCTCAGCAGCCCCATGGTTCACCGCTCCTCGACGAAGTCGTACGGGGCCTGCGGTCCCACGAGACGAAAGGTGATGCGGCCGTGCTCGCGTTCGGCGATGCCCTCCAGCGCGGCCTCGAACGTCGCCCGTTCCGCCCGCCGGACGAGCGCCGCAAGCTCCAGCACCTCGTCGACCTGCCGCGTCTCGTTCTCATGGATCTCGACGGCGAACGGGGCAAGCTCGTCGAGCACCACATCGATGTCCCGCGCCCGCTTGCGGGCGAATCCTCGGACGACGAGCTCGCCCAGCCGGATGCGGGCGTCACGCAGCGCGTGCGGGGGCAGGTGCCGCAACGCCTCGCGCAGGCTTGCGATCTTGACGTCCTCCGCCACCAGCTCGGCCAGGACGGCGTCCTGGACGTACCTCGCCCGGACGGTGAGCTGAGCGAGACCGGCAAGCCGGCGCAGCTCGGCGGCGAACGCCGCCCGACGCCCGGCCGAAAATGCCCGGTCGACGGCCGTCTCGTCGGGCACCGCCGTCCCGAATCTCATCGGCAGCACCGTGTGGTCGGCCGCCACCGCGTCGAGCACGGCGACGTGAGCACGGATCTCGGCGGGCGTCCCGACGAACTCGTCGGTGTCGACGTCGGACACCACGGCTGCGACCTCCCCCAGTCCGATCACGCGCACTCCTCTCGCCCCGAGACCGGCCACGTCGTCGGGCACATCGAGGTCGGGAAGCACGAGTCCATAGAGGTACAGCACGCTCCCTCCCCGCAGCGATGGGCGTTCCCGGTCCGTCAGGACGTGGAGACGCGACGTCGGGCACGGCGTGCGACCGGTTCACGCCGCTCGTCGTCGGCGTCGCTCCCGGCCTCCGCCCGTTCGTCCTCGGCCTGGTCCTCGTCCTCGTCCTCGGCCTGGTCCTCGTCGTCCTTCCCGCTGCCGACGAGAGCTTCCTTGGCGGTCTTCAGCACGCCCTTGGTCTTGCCCCGGGCACCGCTCTCGGAGAGTCCCTCCATGAGCTCCGGCAGGTCCCGGCCGCCGGTCCGGGTGAGATCGAGCCGGTTGGTGGCCTCGGCGAACCGGAGGTAGGTGTCGACGCTGGCGATGACGATGCGGGCGTCGATGGTGATCACCTCGATGCCGACGAGCGACACCCGCACGAAGACGTCGATCACCAGCCCCTTGTCGAGGATGATGTTGATGACGTCTGCCAGCGAGGCGGACGACGGACGTTCGAGGTACCCCGACCCCGGGGCTCTCGTGGTCACTGCAGTCATCGCGACCCCCTACCTGTTCTCAGTCTCGGTCTCCTCGTCGGACCCCTCTTCCTCGTCCTCGTCCTCTTCCTCGTCCTCGTACTCCTCGCCCTCGTCTTCTTCCTCGTCCTCGCCCTCGTACTCCTCGTCCTCGCCCTCCTCGTCCTCGTCCTCCTCGGCGGCACGCTCCTCCTCCACGACCTCCTCGTGGCTCCGGACCACCTCCTCGTCGTGGATCTCGGCGCGGTATCCCTCGTCGTCCTCGGGGCGCAGCACCGACTCGGTCATGACGTGGCGCACGAAGTACTTGAGCTCCAGCCGTACGCGCCGGTTCACCGCCCGCCAGATGTTCCCGGTCTTCTCCATGAAGCCCTGGGGGTAGTACGCGATGACGATGACCAGTCGCGTGAGGTCGTCACCCAACGGATGGAACGTCACGACGCCGCTGAGATGCCCCTTGGCCCCGCTGGACTCCCAGACGATCCGTCGATCCGGCACCTGCTCCGTGATGACGGTGTCCCACTGGCGGTGGGACCAGAACACCTTGCCCTTCAGCTGGACCTCGCCGGTCTCCTCGTCCAGCTCGGTGTGCTCCACCTTCTTCATGAACTCGGGCCACTTCTCGTACGAGGTCCACGCGTTGTAGACCACGCCGAGCGGAGCGCCCACGTCGATCGCCTCGACGATGTTGTTGAACTTGAACTTCTTGGCGCTACCGCCGCCCCCACCCTTCCCGCCGCCGAAGACGTCCTTGACCTTCTCCTTGACGCCCGTGACCGCGGCGGAGAGGCCCGCCTTGACCGGCGACGCACCCTGGGCGAGCTCCTCGGCACCCTTCGCGGCCGCGGAGGCCTTGGCGCCGCCCTCCTCGGCGCCGGACCCCTCGGCGTACCGGGTGAGCCGGTCCGTCAGGCCGCTGACCTTCTCCGTCAGGTTGTCGACCGCGTGGTCGGCGAGCGACTTGACGTAGCCTCCGGCCGACTCGCGCAGAGCGGCGAGCGGCTGGGGTGCCTCCTTGGTCGTCTCGGAGGACTGGTTGCTCATGGGAAACTCCTTCCCGGCGCCGCGTGCGGCACCAGGCGCGTCGATCTAGCGGGAGCTCGGTTTCCTCGTCGACTTCCCGCTGGTCGACTTCCCGCTGGTCGACCTCGTCGTGGACCTCGTCCCGGTCGACTTCTTGGCGCCCCCGGCGGAGGCGCCCTGCTTGGACCGGCCCTGGCCCGAAGTGCGCGACGAGCTCTCCGCTGTCGCGCGTCGACGGCGTGCGCCCGACTTCGGGGCGGGCTGTTCGTCCTCGTCCTGCGGCTGCTCGTCCTCGGGTTCGTCGTCCTCGGGTTCGTCGTTCTCGGACCGCGATCCCGCCGTGGCTTCCTCGGGCGACGCCTCCTCCTCGGGTGGCGGCTCGTCGCCGGCCTCCTCGTCCGCCGGCTGCTCCGCGCCGCGCGACGCGAGGGGCGTTGCCGCACGCTCCTCGAGATTGGAGACGAGGCTGTCGACACGCTTGGTCGCGGCCGCGACGACGGCGGTCTTGCCCGCCTCGACGAGCCGCCCGGACACCTCGTCGGTGAGCTTCTTGATCGCCGGGGTGGAGAGGGCGGCGCCTCCAGCCTTGAGCAGGTCCGGATGTGCCCTGAGCTCTCTGACGCCGAGGGCGCCGGCGACCGCGAGCGCCAGCTTCAGCTTCTTGGTCCGGCCGAGCAGGTACCCACCGAGCAGGACCGCTGCGAATGTGAGCTTGTCGTCCATGGTGTTCCTCGCAGATCGGGACGAGCGAACGGTGCGTCGTCGCATCGCATGAGCCCCGGACTTGCACGGTAACACCGGATACAGGCGCTCGCGTGTCTCGCGAAAACAGGGCTTCTCGCACGGTGTTTCCGCAGGTCAGGTAGTTTCCGGGGGCAACTTGTCGCGTCGCCGGACACACGCGTCAGCGTGAGCCGGCCGTCGCGCGCGGCCTTGCGCAACGCAGGCACGACGTGCTCGCCGGACGCCCGGTGCCCCCACGCCGGTGCGCCGTCGGCGTGCGAGTGACGACGGCGGTGGTGACGATGGCCGTGCCGCCTGCCTCGGCGTGCGCCGCGCTCCTTGCCTGTGCGGCGCACGCCGAGGCAGGCGGACCATGCATCCCGTTCTCTGGGGGCATTCGCGTCATGGGGATGCTGGCCCCGCTCCTCGAGCAGGGCCACCGCCCGGTCGGTCAGCTCGGTCGACCACCGTTCCTCGGTGCCGACTCCTTCTGGCGGAACCTTCTCAGTACAGGATGGACGCCTGCTTGCGGGGCCAGGCCAGCGTGGCGTAGATCTGGACCATCGCGGCCTGCTCCAGCAGCTCGGTGTGCTCGTCCCCGGCGTTGAACAGCCCGGTCGCGGGCTCACGCTCGGTGCGCCACTGGTGGTCGGCGTAGTCCGCCATGGCGTTCCGGTACTTCGTGCCGCCGGTCACGGACTCCAGCAGCAGGAGGTTCTTGAACCAGATCGAGTTGAAGAACATCGGCTGGCCGGCCAGCCGCCCCTCGGTGACGTAATAGCGGTAGGACGCCGCCGCGATCGCCTTCGCCTTGGTGAGGTACTTCTTGTCGCCCGTCGCCTCGTACAGCAGGGTGTAGGTGCCCAGCGGGACGCCCTGGTTGTACGACCACTGCGTGCGATCGATGGTCCCGTCGAGCTTGATGTTGTCCCAGTAGAGGCCGTTCGGCGCGAGCAGGTGCTCGTCGGTCCACCCCACCATCCGCTGCGCCCAGTCGAGGTAGTCGCGCTCCCCCGTGATCATGAACAGGCGCGTGGCGAGCTGCGCGCCGGGCATCGTGGAGACGGTGTTGCGGTCGGTGCTCCAGGTGGCCTGGGTCCAGAACACGCCGCCGGGCGCCGGGTGCGACGGGTCGGTGTCCCACCCGGAGACCACGAGCTCGAAGATCTCCTCGGCGCGTCCGAGCGCCGCCTCGTCGCCGGTCGCCAGGTACTGCTGCACCTTGGCGAGCGCGACCCACTCGTTGTCGTCGTAGAACATGTCGCCGCCACCGCCGTACGGGGCGCGCGGGTACGAGTCGTAGCCCGGCAGCCCGGTGGTGCCACCGTCGGCGTTCCAGAAGTGCTCCTGCCCGCGGGCGACGTCGGCGAGGTCGTCCTCGAACGACCGCCCCACGGCCCCGGGCAGCCCGGTGAGGTCGAGCGTCGCGACGTGCGCCTGGGAGTGCGGCCACTCGAACGAGTAGGTGCGGTCGTCGGCCCCGCTCGGGTACCGCTCGCGGAAGAGGCCGGAACCGTCGCCCGCGGCCATGTACTCCTGCATCGCGTCGTACGACGCGATCGCCCGCTGCACCTGCGCGCGGTGCGACACCACCGGGGCGCCGCCCTGCTCCGCGCCGCCCTGCTGAGCGTCGGCGGGGGCCGCCGTCCCCAGCGCGCAGGCCAGCGCGACGACCGTAGCGGCAACTCTGGTGAACCTCATCGTTCGCTCCTTCGTTCGGTGGTGCTCGGTCATTCGACGGCCGATGTCAGCGCTGTCATCCCGGTGCGCGACGATCAGGCATCAGCAGCGATTCCCCTCGTCACGCCCTGCCTCGCGAAGTCTCCTTTGACCCGGACAGGGCCTGAACGTCCGGCGGTCAGGCTAGGGGATGCGGACCTGACCGGTCAACGACGCCACTCGGCCATGGACTCGTCGACCTCGCTGCGCGGGCGGCTTGTTCCCAGCGACGACGCGCACACACAGGCTCCGCGGCCGGTCCCGCCGTCAGGTTCGGCTGCCACGTCCGAACTTCACCGATTCCCCCGTGGCGCGGACCACACTCCGCCGAGGTCCTTCGTGGTCGCCGTGGGGCTCGGGCGCTGGCTCACCTGCGACATCGCCTCCGGGCTGCGCGGCCTGCGGCGAAGCCCGCTCTCGCCCGACGCCCCGGTCGGTACGGCTTCGCGCGGGCTGCCGCGCTCGCACCACAGCAGCCACCTACTCACACGTTCGCCTCACACGTTTTTTCCACCTGTCAGGGCATCGTTGGCCGGTGCTCTTCCCCATGCCTACCCGCCAGCAGCTCAACCCCCTGCGAATCCACGCTCCCGGACCGATCTCCCTGACCCGCATCGTCGCAACCTTCCTCCTCGCGGTGCTGCTGTTCGGACCAGCCACCGCCCCGGTCACCTACGCCCTCTCCGCGTCCTCCTCCGGTGGCGCCGGCGGAACGGTCGAGGGTCCCGCCAACGGTCACCACCGTGCCGGCGACAGTGACCAGGACCAAGACCGGGACCGCCGCGACGGCAGCGGCCGCGACCGGACCGACCGGGCCGACCGGGCCGACCGGGCCGACCGCGGCGGCAACCGAGCAACGGTGCGGCGCCTGCCCACCGGGCTCACCGCGAAGACGGTCGACGGCATACCGGTGTCCCTGGACCGGAGCCAGCTGCGCCACGCCGCCACCATCATCTCCGTGGGCTCCCGCACCGAGGGCGTCGGGCGTGACGGGATCCTCGTCGCGCTCATGGCCGCCCTGACCGAGTCACACCTGCAGATGCTGGCCAACCCCGGTGCCTACCCGGCCTCGGTCAAGCATCCCCACGACGGCGTCGGCCAGGACTTCGACAGCCTCGGGCTGTTCCAGATGCGCCCGGCCGCCGACTGGGGCAGCGTCCGACAGCTCATGCGACCGAAGTACCAGGCAGCCGCCTTCTTCGGTGGCCCGGACGGACCGAACGGCGGTTCGCCGCGAGGCCTGCTCGACATCCACGGGTGGAAGGACCTGCGCCCGGGGGTGGCCGCCCAGGCCGTCGAGGTCTCGGCGTACCCCGACCGTTACGCCCAGTACAAGCCCGTCGCACACGCAATCCTCGAGCGGCTCACGCCTGCTCGCGACACGTAGGCGGTCCCCGGTCGCACGGTGCGCGAGGACGGCGAGCAAGGGCGACACCGCCCGGTGACCCGCACGAACGGCTACCGTGTTCGAGATCGACGGTGCATGACGCCCGCACCCACTCGAAGGCGTACGACAGGAGACTTCACGATGACCATGGATGCCCGATACGAAGCTCTCAGGACCGCCCTCGAACAGGACCCCGACCGCGACGTCACCGTGCGTGAAGGAGCCCTCGTGGTCCGTCAGACGGCGTTCGCGTTCCTGGCCGGCAGCTCGCTCGCCGTCCGTCTGCCTGCCGGCCGCGCGGACGATCTGATCGAGCGCGGCATCGCGGAGCTCCTCCGGCACGACCCCGGCGCCGACTGGGTGACGATCTCGGACGCCGAGGACTGGCCCGAGCTCGCCGCCGAGGCCCACGAGCACGCCAGCGGCCACGAGCCCGGCAACAGGTCGTGACGACTCGGCGGGACCGAGGTTCGAGCCGACACCCCGAGGGCCCCGGCTCTCCCCTGGCGAGCTTCGGCCCACCGGGTGAAAGTGGTGCACAACAGATCGTCTTCCGGGGCTGAGCCAGAGCGTCCGCACGCATCGGGGGACGCGCTCTCGAACGGAGCTGCTATGGGAATCATCGGCTGGATCCTGATCGGACTGATCATGGGCGCGATCGCCCGGGCGATCCTGCCCGGCAGAGCCGCCGGAGGGTGGTTCATCACGCTCGTCGTCGGAGTTCTCGGCGCGCTGCTGGGCGGCTGGATCGGTGGAGTGCTCTTCGACGTCCAGGTCAACGAGTCCTTCTTCTCGCTGACGACGTGGTTCTGGGCTCTCATCGGCTCGCTCATCGTCCTCGCCATCTGGGGAGCCGTCGCACGCCGACGAGCCTGACCAGCGCACCATCGTCCGGTCGGTTATTTCACCCGTCCCGGACCGCACTCAGGACCCACGACCCACGTAGGCTCCCGGCAGGGCAGAGGCCCGGGATCCTTCCCGGGCCGGGACCCGAGCACGGGGTCTGGGCCTGCGCTCGGGCAGGAGCTGGGACCGCCGGCCTGGGGTTGCGGAGGTCCCGGCTCCTTGGGCTCGTCGAGCCCACGTGGAGCAGCTCCGGTTCGACGGCGGGAGGGCGCGGCACGACCCGGGTGACAACCATCGGCGCACGACAACATGAAGGTCGAGCTGCTGCGCTGGGCCGAGTACAACCGGGACACGCTCGCCGGCCACCAGCTCTACGCGACCGGCCGACGGTTCGCCGAGTGGACGAGGCACGGGCCGTACGAGCCAGCGTCGATCACGTGTCGCGGAACGAGATCCCTCGGCGTTCGAGAACCTCTTGCGCCACCGCGAGCAGGCTCGTCGAGCGCAGGAAGGCACGAGCCCGGATCAGCGCAGACGCATCATCAGGCCGGATGCCCAGCTGGACAGCGACCATTCCGGTGGC
The DNA here is from genome assembly GCF_055598465.1 of Promicromonospora sp. NPDC110617. Lineage (NCBI taxonomy): Bacteria > Bacillati > Actinomycetota > Actinomycetes > Micrococcales > Promicromonosporaceae > Promicromonospora > Promicromonospora sp. NPDC110617. Next base: position 407,227 of record NZ_JBVKBM010000003.1, on the reverse strand, counting down.
CTGGTGGAACGGCGCTTTCTCGGGCCAGCTGAACATGCCGGCATTCCTCAGCAGATCAGCCCCGACGACGTCGGCAGCGAACTGGAGGTCCTCCGCCCTCCGGCCGTTCCGCCCCGGAAGGGCGTACAGGCTGAGCACGCCGACCATGCGTGCCCCCACCTGCATCGGCACCGCGTAGAGAGTCGCCCCGGCGCCGACGAACCCGGCCAGACGGGAGAAGACGGGATACTCGTCCATCATCGCGCCGATCCGCATGACCACCAGCCGGTTCTCGGCGAGAGCCTGGTGCACCGGACCCTCACCGAGGACCTCCTCGAGTGGTTCGAGCTGCTCGAAGACGCCTGGTGTGCTGACGGCTACCTGGTCTCCCGCAGCGAGCACCACCGTCAAGGCCCCACCCTGGGCCTGAAAGGTGTCGACGCACGCGTCGCACAACCGGATCGGCAGCGGTCGGTTCGAATCAGTGTCTTCGAAGGACCGTGCGAGCAGGCTCAAGAGTTCAGGCGGATCCACGCGTCGGTTCACCCCCTCCTACGCCCACACTCACACCAGGAGTTCCCAGTCGCACGATCGGCCGGGCGACATCCTTGGTCGGATGTCACCGCCGAACTCTCAGGGGCAGGCTGACCGACGGAGAGCGGTTGAAGTGTGGACACCCTTACCTCGGACTGTCGGTGACAAAGCATTGACGCTACGGTCAAGAGGAGTCAGGACGCGGCTCTTCAGCGCACGATGCATCCGGGAGGCTGCAAACATGAGCGCGGAACCACTGGAGATCGAGCGCGCCCTGACGCTCGGGGCCAACCACACGGTCGGGCACTACCGCTACGACCTGACGACCGGTGAGTGGTGGTGGTCGGACGAGGTGTACCGGATCCACGGTTTCGAGCCCGGTGACGTGGTGCCGACCACGGCGCTCATCCTGGCGCACAAGCACCCCGAGGACCGGTCCCGGGTCTCTCGGATCCTGGCGCACGCCGCCCAGACCGGGGAACCCTTCAGCAGTGTCCACCGCATCATGGACGCCACCGGGCAGGAGCGGACGCTCACCGTGGTCGGGCGAGGTCGCCGCGACCCACGGACGGGACGTGTGACCGAGCTGATGGGCTACTTCGTCGACGTGACAGCGGGGATCAGCAGGCAGGCGAACGAAGCCGCCGACACGTCCATCCGGGCATCGGCCGCCACCAGAGCTCCGATCGAACAGGCCAAGGGCATCGTCGCCATCACCCTGGGCGTCGATCCTGAGGAGGCCTTCGAGCGCATGCGCATCACCTCCAACGTCACGAACGTCGCGGTACGCGAGATCGCCCGGCAGATCGTCGAGATCGCCAGCAGACAGGGCTCGCTCGAGGATGTCCGGACCTTCCTGATGCCGTCCCACCGCACCGGCACGACCCCCTGATGCCCCAGGGCTTGTCGGCGGACGGCGCAGCGCCCGACTGACCGGACACGGCACGGGACATCTCCCTCTACGGGTGCAGGACCAGCTTGCCCACGTGCCGCCGACGGGCCAGCTCTTCCTGGGCCTGAGCGGCCTCGTCCAACGGGAACGCGTCAGCGACGACGGGCTGGACCTCCCCGCGTCGCGCCAGGTCCATGAGTCGCGCCAGGTCCATGAGGAGCGCGAAGTGCGCGCGCGTGTGCATCGCGGAGCCGATCACCTGTGCGTTGTGCAGGTACAGCCGCCGCACGTCGAAGGTCACCTCGTCACCACCCAGCGCCCCGGCGATCACCCACCTGCCGCCCTCGCGCAGCAGCGGCAGGCCGTCACCCACCAGGTCGCCGGCCACGACGTCGAGCACGACGTCGATCCCCTCCGGCGCGGCGGCGCGGACCTGTCCGACGACGGGCCCGGCCCGGTCGACGACCTCGTCGGCACCGGCGTCCCGGACCGCGCTCGATCATGCCCAGCGCCGTTCCGTAGGCGGTCGGAAGGCTTGCCCACAGGGTTCGCGTCCGGCTCGTCGCCGTCGTAGATCGCGGGGTCCACCACCACCCGGCGGCCGACGAGCCCGGGGTCGGCACGGGAACGTCGGCCACCTCGATGACCTCAGGGCCACCGTGCGCGGTGATCCGCGCGGCTCGCATGGTCGTCGGCAAGCTCATCGCCCAGCGACGATCAGGCCGCTGGTCGTCGCCCGCGCGCGGTCGAGCCGTGCGCCGACGTCGGCCCAGTTCGCGAGGTTCCAGAACGCCGCGACGTAGTCCGCCTTGACGTTGAGGTAGTCGAGGTAGAACGCGTGCTCCCACATGTCGAGCATGAGCAGCGGGGTGATCCCCAGGGGCACGTTGGCCTGCTGGTCGAAGAGCTGGAACACCAGCAGCCGCCCGCCGATGCTGTCCCAGCCGAGCACCGCCCAGCCCGAGCCCTGGATACCGGTGGCCGTGGCGGCGAAATGGGCCTTGAACGCCGCGAAGCTGCCGAACTGGTCGGTGATCGCCGCCGCCAGCTCACCGTCCGGCTCGCCGCCGCCATCGGGCGAGAGGTTGTTCCAGAAGACGGTGTGGTTGATGTGGCCGCCCAGATTGAACGCGAGGTTCTTCTCGTGCAGGTTCACCGCGGCCAGGTCGCCGCTCTCGCGCGCCTCGGCCAGCGCGTCGAGCGCGGCGTTGGCGCCGGCGACGTACGTGGCGTGGTGCTTGTCGTGGTGCAGCTCCATGATCCGCCCGCTGATGTGCGGTTCGAGCGCGGCGTAGTCATAGGGCAGGTCAGGCAGGGTGTATACCGGCATCTTGTGCTCCGTTCTCTTCGGGGCCGGGGTCAGGACACGTCGCCGCGCCAGCCGCCGGACTCGGCACCTCGGGACTCGATGTACTCCTTGAAGTGCTTCAGGTCGCCCTGCACGCGGTGCTCGTCAGCGTTCAGCGCACCGCCGGCCTTCTCGACCGCGCCTTCCGGCACCCAGTCCAGCTGCACCGTGACCCTGGACTGCGCGTCGTTGAGCCGGTGGAACGTCACCACCCCGGCCTGCGTGGGCCCGGACACGCTCTTCCATGCCACCCGCTCGTCGGGGTGCTGCTCGGTGATCTCGGCGTCGAACTCTCGCTCCACACCACCGACCTTCACCTTCCAGTGGGTGTGGGTCTCGTCGAGCTGGTGAATCTGCTCGACACCCTGCATGAACCGGGGGAACTCCTCGAACTGCGTCCACTGGTTGTATGCCGTGCGAACCGGGACGTCGACATCGATCGACTGCGTGATGCTGGCCACGAGCTTCTCCTCGTCTCTCGGGTGTTTCTCCACCCTGCACGCGGAGCCGACCACTCGCCGCTCGGACATCCGATGCGCAGTCCAGGGCGGCTGAGCGCACTTCGGACTGCCCCGAAACACGTCGCGGCCGCTCCACACCACTCCTACCGTGTGAGAACCGATCACCGACGGAGGAGACCTGCCATGGAGCGGACCGAGCTGCCTGCCGTGGTGTCGCCCGAGGACTGGCTCGTGGCGCGCAAGGAGCTGCTGGCCAAGGAGAAGGAGCTGACCCGCCTGCAGGACCGGCTGGCGGCGGACCGCCGTCGGCTCCCGATGGTGCACGTCGACAAGGACTACCAGTTCGAGGGCCCGGACGGCGCGGTCTCCCTGCTGGATCTGTTCGACGGGCGCCCGCAGCTGGTGATGCACCACTTCATGTGGTTGTGGGACCGCGACGCCGACGGCGTCGAGCACTTCCAGGACCGCGGCTGCACCAGCTGCGCCTCGGCCGCGGACATGATCCCCGCACACCTGCGCCAGCTGCACGCACGGAACACGACACTGGTCGCGGTCTCACGCGCACCCTACGAGAAGCTCACCGCCTACGCGGACGACATGGGCTGGACGTTCCCCTGGTTCTCGTCGCTGGGCAGCGACTTCAACTACGACTTCTACGCGACGATGGACCCGGCCGTCGCGCCTGTCATGGTCGAGTACCGGAACGAGGCCGAGCTCGCCGAGGTCGGACTGCCCTGGGGCGAGGACTGGCGCACCCCCAGCGACGCGCCTGGTATCAGCGCCTTTCTCCGCGACGGCGACGAGATCTTCCACACCTACTCGACTTACGGCCGCGGCATCCAGGAGTTCCACTACGGCATCCCCTGGCTCGATCTCACGGCCTTGGGCCGTCAGGAGGCATGGGAAGAGCCGCACGGGCGCGCTGTGCCGCTCGGGCGCCAGGTCGGCGGCCCCGGTCTGCGCCACCCGGACGAGTACGACGATGCGTCCGCGGCACCCCACCATCACCACCACTGATCGAGGGCCCCGCGGGCGCCGGTCAGGCCAGGCGCTCCAGCACCCGGCCGAGGAGCTGGACGCCATCGCCCACGAGGCGGTCGCCACGTTCCTGGCCCGCTACGGGACCCCCGAGCCGCTGGCCTGAGCCGAGTGACGGGCGGTCGCGTCAGTCCGCTCGCGCAGCAGGTCGAGCTTGTCGGCGTCGGGAGTGCCCGGTTCGGCCCAGTTGAGGACGATGTGCAGGTCGGCGCACTCGATGGTGAGGATGTCGCAGTCCAAGGTGATCTCTCCGAGCTCGGCATGGACGACCGTCTTGCGCGAGCGTCCGGTGGGCACGGTCTCGTAGCGGGCCCACAGGTCGGCGAAACGTGGGTTCGCCTCGCGTAAGCCACTGATCAGCTCAGCCACGGCACGATCATCCGGGTAGCGTTCGGCGGCTCGCCGTAGGTCGGCCACCATCCTGCGCTCGAAGGCGTCGGTGTGCTCGGCGTCGCGCTCGATGCGGGACGTGCCGGCCGACCGGGCGGCGGCGAAGTGGCCCCAGACCAGGTTCTGCGTGCGGGGCCCGACGTCGGCGGGGTTGCCGAACAGCTCGCCCCACAACGGGTTCCACTGCACGGCGTCCCACGCGGCGGTGAAGACGGCCACCGGGGTGTCGCTCATCCTGTCGATCATCCGCTGGACGCCGCGGGGCACCTCGTTCGGCACCCAGCCCGAGGCAGGGGCGACCGAACCCGCCAGGCGGTAGAGGAGGTCCCGGTCCACGGCGTTCAGGCGGAACACCTGCGCGAAGGCCCCGAGGACCTGGGACGAGGGGTTGGTGGCGCGGCCCTGCTCGAGCTGCACGAGGTAGTCGACCGATATCCCGACCATCAGAGCGAGCTCCTCACGGCGCAGGCCTGGCACCCGGCGGTCGCCGCCGACCGGCATGCCGATGTCGGCCGGACTGATCCGCCCTCGCCACGCCCGCAGCGCCGCGCCCAGCTCGGTGTGGGTCTTCATCTGTCCAGTATGGGCCGCGGAGTGCGGACCTGGGTGGTACTGAGATCCCCAGGGTCGTCCGGCGCCGTACCAGGTCTCGCCTGGTACGGCCCGGCCCCGTCGGAGTCAGTGCCCGGTCGCGACCGCGACGGTCGGCGCGATCCGGTCGAGTGCCCCCTCGAACTGGTTGTCCGCGAGCAGGTGCACGAGAACGTTGAGCTGCTCGATGTTGCGTGCGGACGTCAGAGGGCCGGCATCAAACGCGGTGAAGCCGGCGTCCCGTGCGAGCGTGCGCACCTGGTCCTTGGCGATGGGATCGTCACCGGCGAGGAACACCGCCGGCAGGGACCCCGACGCGAACCATCGCTGCGGCGCGGCGAGCAGGTCGGAGGCCATGGTGTTGAACGCCTTCACCACCCGTGCGTCCGGGAGCCGGCGCTGCAGCTCCTCGCTGGTCGACGACTGCGCCATGAAGGCGGCGTCGTAGGAGTGCTCGAAGTCGCTGCTCACCCGCAGCGGGTTCATCGTGTCGATCACGACCTTCCCCGCCAGCGGGCCGACGGCGTCGAGTACCGCGTCCAGCCGCGGCCAGTACACCGAGAACAGCACCACCTCGCCGAACTCCGCGGCCTCCGCGGGCGTGCCGCTCAGCACCCGCGGATTCTCGTCGACGAACGCGGCCAGCTTCTCCTGGCCGCCGTCCTTGGCCACCATGACGTCGTGTCCGGCGGCAAGCCATGGTCGTGCCAGAGCCCGGCCGATGTTTCCTGCGTTGACTACTCCGATGCGCATGTCTTCCTCTGGTGGAACTGGTTGGTTGCTGTGCATGAGGGTCAGAGCTGGTAACCGCCGCTGGCCTCGATGACCTGTCCGGTCACCCAGCGGCCCTCGTCGGAGGTCAGGAAGGCGACCACCGCGGCGACGTCGGAGACCTCGCCGAACCGGCCGAGCGCGGTGTCCGCCTCGATCGCGGCCACCAGGCCGCGGTCCTCGCGGACAGCCGTGTTCATGTCGGTCCGGACCCAGCCGGGTGCCACGGCGTTCACCGTGATCCCGCGTGGCCCGAGCTCCATCGCGAGCGCGCGGGTGAGGTTGTTGATGCCGGCCTTGGCCATCGAGTAGACCGGTACGGACCGCATCGGCCGTCCGCCCGCGGCGGACGAGACGTTGACGATCCGCCCGCCGTCGGTGAGCCGGGTCAGGGCGGACTGGACCACGAAGAAGGGTGCACGGGCCTGGACCGCGAACATCGTGTCCCAGCTCTCCGGCGTGGTGTCCGCGAGACCGCCCCAGCCGGAGTTGCCCGCGTTGTTGACGAGCAGGTCGAGGGAGGGGCGCCCGGTGCGCTCGCCGAGCTCGCGGTCGAGCCGGTCGAACAGGTCCGGGATCGATCCTGCGTCGGAGAGGTCGGCATGCAGCGCGAAGGCGCGTCCTCCGGCCCGTTCCACGGCCGCGACGGCCTCGTCGGCGCCGGCCTTGCTCGCGTTGTAGGTGAGCGCGACGGTGGCGCCGTCGCTCGCGAGGCGTTCGGCGATCGAGCGGCCGATACCCCGTGAGCCTCCGGTGACGAGAGCGGTCTTCCCAGAAAGCAGCTGCGACATAGGACGTTCCTCGTTCGGTGATGGATCGCGCCTGGATCGGCGCGACTGTCAGGCAGGTCCTGGCCGCGCGTGTCCGGCCCGGCCGACCGGCCTGAGACCGATCCTTCGGTCGTTCGCGCCGGGGTACCAGGCGCCCCCGTTCCCCAGGAATCCGCGTACCACCCAGCTCGTGGCCGGGTCCTCCGGACGGCTCGCACCATCGAGCCGGCCCCGGGCACAGCCGCCCGGAGGACATGCACGTGGAGGTGGGCTACCTCTGCACGGTGGTGCCGCTCGCGAGCTCCAGGAAGATGGCGACGTGAGCCGGAGGCATGCCGGCGAGCGTTCCGCCGACGGGCGACGGGCGTACCGCGCTGTCGATCATCTTCCGGGCGGCCTCCATCGAGACAGGCGGGACCGGGGCCTCGAGGTAGTGACGCTTCTGCTCGTCCTCGGTGAGGCCGTCCGGCACCACGGGCGCGTAGGGCCAGAAGTAGATCGGCGACTCGGGTTCGATGCGCCAGCTCTCGGCGAGCGAGCCGGCATCGATGACGTCGTAGCCGACCGATTCCAGGAACTGCGCCACGAGCCGCTTCGCGGCGTCGTCGTCACCGGCCACCGGGATCGTCATCCGGTCGGGGTCGCCCTTCGGGCGGGCGTTGGCGGAGATGTGGTTCCAGTCGAAGTTGTGCAGCCCCTTGACGACTATCGAGTCCTTCAGATGGCGCTGCACGAGCTCGCTCGATGTGATCACGCCACTGTCGAGCTCGGGGTCGCGCCAGAACTCGGGGTAGTAGTTCGTCTGGTCCAGGACCACCTTCCCGGCGAGCTTGTCCGCCGGCAGCGCCTGGTAGCTGGCGAGGGGAAGCGGGAGCGCGACGATGTCTCCTGCCGCGATCGCCTCGTCGACGGTTCCGGCACGCGCGTGCGGACCGAGTTCTTCGGCCAGGGCTGCGATCGTCTCCGGTCCCCGCGAGTTGCTGAGGACGACGTCGTAGCCCGCGTCGACGGCCAGGCGGGCGAGCGCGCCGCCGACCAGGCCGGAGCCGATGATTCCGATGGTCTGTGTCATCACGAGTTCTTTCGTCTGCGGGGCAGCGACGATGACCGCTGCCGGGATCTGTCGGGCAGCAGGGCGGCGAGGCGCCCTGCCATGGGACAGATCCTCTGCACGCCGGCGTGGAGGCACCAGGCGCCGCCCTCGCTATGACTTGCAGTACCACCCAGCCCTCGAGCCGGCGGCTCATACTGAGCAGATGCCCACCCGGACCGAGCTCGGCAGCGCACTGCGCGCCTGGCGGGCGGGCGTCGGCCCGTCCGACGTGGGCCTGCCGGCCGGCGGCCGCCGCCGGGTGCCCGGACTGCGGCGCGAGGAGGTGGCGTCGATGACGGGCATCTCCTTCGACTATCTGGTGCAGCTCGAACAGGGGCGGGCCGCCAACCCCTCGCCTCAGGTCCTGCGGGCCCTGGCGGAGGTGCTTCGTCTGAGCGACGTCGACCGGGACCTGCTCTTCCGCCTGGCGGGTTCCATGGCTCCTGCCTCGGGTTCGGTACCGCGCGAGGTCCCGGCGGGTGTCCAGCGCATGATCGACCGGATGAGCGACACCCCGGTGGCCGTCTTCACCGCCGCCTGGGACGCCGTGCAGTGGAACCCGCTGTGGGCAGAGCTGTTCGGGAGCCCGATGCCCACCGACGCAGGAGCGGGAGACCACGCACCGACTCGGAACATGGTCTGGGGACACTTCGCGGCCGAGGCCCCGACGGGGACCTCCCCCGTGGAGCGCGACGCGGCGCACACCGAGGCGTTCGAGCGCATGATGGTCTCCGACCTGCGGCGCAGTGCCGACCGATACCCGGACGACCGCACCGTCACGGAACTCGTCCAGGCACTACGGGCGTCCGCGCGCTTCGACGAGCTGTGGGCACGCTACGAGACCTTGCCGCTGGAAGGATCGCACAAGACAGTCGTCCATCCCGAGCTGGGCGCGATCACCGTCGACTGCGACATCCTTGCCGTCGAGCGCGCCGACCTGCACATCGTCATGAACTGGGCTGTTCCCGGCTCTCGGGACGCGCAGCGGCTCGAGGCACTGCGTGAGCGAACGGTCTCCGAGACACTCTGATGTCTGCCGGCAGGTGGCCGAGCGATGAGCGCTACCTGACAAGCGGACTCATCGCGCTGTCGCCCCGGAAAGCCTCTGCGATCCACGCGACCAGGCCACCGGGCTCCTCAGGAGCCTACGGAGCCGCGTGCCAGGCCGCGGTCAGCGCAGCGCGGGCAGGACGCGCTCGCCGAACGCCCCGATGAACGCGTCCTGACGTCGTCCGACATGGTGCAGGTAGAGGCGGTCGACGCCGGCGTCGCGCAGCTCGGCGATGCGTGCGGTGAGCTCGCCGAGGTCCGCCGAGACCAGTACGGCGCGGCGCACGTCGTCCACGCCGACGTCGCGGCCGAGCTCGTCGAACGCGGCGGTCGTCGGGGTGTCCGCGGCGACCTGGGGCCCTCTGGTGATCGTCCGCCACTGGTCGAGCGCCACCGCCTCGGCCTCCTCCGGCGTCGGTGCCCACGAGAGGTGCACCTGGACGGCGACGTCGCCCGCGCCTCCGGCTTCACGGTAGGCCTCGATGACGCGTCGAAGGCGGTCGACCGGCTGGTTCACGGTGATCAGGCCGTCCGCCCACGCCGCGTGCCGGCCCGCCGTCTCGGGTGTCAGGGCGGGAAGCAGCAGTGCGGGTACCACCTCCGGCAGCGTCCACAGCCGGGCCTGGCGCGCGACGACCCGGCCGTCGTGGTCGACCTCCTCGCCGCGCAGCAGAGCGCGGATCACCTCGACGCACTCGGCGAGCCGCGCGTCGCGCTCGGCCTTCGGTGGCCACGGCTCCCCCGTCACATGCTCGTTCAGGTACTCCCCCGAGCCGAGCGCCACCCAGAACCGACCCGGGAACATCGCCCCGAGGGTGGCGATGCCCTGCGCCACGATCACCGGGTGGTACCGCTGACCCGGGGCGCACACCGTGCCGAAGGACAGCCCGGTCGTGGCGAGCGCGGCGCCGAGCCAGGACCAGGAGAGCCCGGACTCGCCCTGCCGTTCGCTCCACGGCGCGAGGTGGTCGGAGCACATCGCGGCGTCGAAACCGGCGTCCTGCGCCAGCCGGGCGACGCGCAGCCCCTCGGCCGGGTGCAGCTGCTCGTGCGAGACGTGGAAGCCGACGACCGTCATGCGTTCTCCTCGCTCGAGGCTGTCGTGCTGCCGACCGCGTCTCCGTCGATCGTGCGGCGCAGCCACCGGTACCCGTACCCGGCGACCGGGATGCGTCCGTCGGCCTCCACGGGGGCGTAGTCCTGGTCCACGTGCACGTCGACGTAGCGGGCCTGCCCCGCCTCGAGGACCGCCACCTCGCCGGCGGGCAGGCGGGCCACCACGTCCTCGTCCGCGAGGTTGGCCACCAGGAGCACGCTGGACTCCTCGACCTGGTACCGCAGCGCCAGCACGGACGGCACGCCCAGGTCCCACGGTTCCGGGCGGACCCGGCCGAGCTCGCTCAGTCCGAGCCGGGCGCGCACCAGGGCGCCGACCCTGTGCAGCAGGGAGCCGTCGCGCACGCTCTGTTCGTCGACGCTGACGTGCTCGGGGCCGTAGGGCCCGGCGACCACCGGCGCCTGGAACTGGTCCGGCACGGCGTTCGAGAAGCCCGCAGACGGCGTCGATGACCACTGCATCGGCGTCCGGACGGCCTCACGCTCCGGCCGGTCGAGGTCGTCGCCCATCCCGATCTCGTCGCCGTAGCGCAGCACCGGGGGCCCCGGCAGCGACAGGGTCACCGCGTGCGCGAGGGCGATGCGGCGCGGGTCGCCGTCCAGCATGGGAGCCAGGCGGCGCCGGATGCCACGGTCGTAGACCCGCATCGAGGTCTCCGGGGCGAAGGTGTCCAGCACCTCCGCCCGCTCGTCCGCGGAGAGCCGGACGAGGTTCAGCTCGTCGTTGTTGCGCAGCCAGTGCGCATAGGTGGCGCCGTCCGGGGCCGCAGGCTGGTTGCGCAGCGCGCGCTCCAGCGGCTCCGCCTGCCCGCGGGCCAGGGCGAGGAAGAGGTGGTTGTTGAGCCAGAAGTCGAGCAGCATCGTCATGCCCTGCCCGTCGGCCCCGAAGTAGTGGGCGTACTCGTCGGGTGCGACGTCGACCTCGCCGAGCAGCACGGCCCCCGTCCGCTGCCCGGACACGGCCGCCCGCAGGTCCCGGACGAGCCACTGGCCGTCCGTGTCCGGCCGGGCGGCCCGGGCTCGCTCCAGCATCATCGGGACGGCGTCCACGCGGAACCCGGAGACCCCCATGCGCAGCCAGAACGCCACGATCCGGTACAGCTCGTCGCGCACCCGGGGGTTGTCGAGCGCGAGGTCCGGCTCGTGCGAGTAGAAGGCGTGCCGGTAGAACTGCTGCGCCTCGTCGTCCCAGGTCCACGTCCGGGGCTCGACGTCGGGGAACATCGGCTGGATGTCGCTGCTCGGCTCGTCGGCCCAGATGTAGTAGTCGCGATAGGGCGAGCGCCGGTCCCGCCGTGCCTCCTGGAACCAGAGATGCTGGTCGGACGTGTGCTGCGTGACCAGCTCGACGAGCACGTGCAGCCCGAGGTCCTCGGCGGTCTCGAGCAGGTGGGCCATGTCGGCCAGGTCGCCCAGGCGGGGGTCGACGACGAGGTGGTCGCTGACGTCATAGCCGCCGTCCCGGAACGGTGAGGCGTAGAACGGCAGCATCCACACGCACGTGGCGCCGAGCCCACGCAGGTAGTGCAGCCGCTCGGTGATCCCGCGCAGGTCGCCCCAGCCGTCGTCGTTCGAGTCGGCGAACAGGCGCGGGTCGAGCTGGTAGATGACCGCGTCGGAGTACCAGGAGGAACGCACCATTGACCGCACCTCAGCTCTCGGGGCGCGCGACGTCGCGTGGCCGGCGGTTCGACGTGCGCGTTCTGGTGGGTCCGTGGGTCATCGTCGCCTCGTATCAGGAACGCTGCTGCACGGCCGGTGCTGGACCGCGCGCCTCTGCTGGCACAGTGCCATGAAGCAGGACGACTCGCACATTCCGCCTGCACGAGCAACAGCCCGCCGACGTCGCGTGGGGAACCCGGACGCCGTCCGTCCTTGACGCGCCGCGGCTAGGCTCGGGGGATGCTCGATCCCGCGGAGGGTATGGACAGAACGACGGTCCGACCCGTGGACGACCGGTGGACCCCTCAGCTCGGGGAGGGCTTCCCCGGCCAGCGGATGCGGGTCCTGCCCGAGCCCCTGGTGGCCCTCGCGAGGACTCAGCCCGCCACGGCACAGCTCCTCGTGACGGACGTGGGGTTCTTCCCCCGCGCGGCGCGCCACTCCCTGACCAGGCCGCACGGGGCGCCTCAGCACATCGTGCTGGTCTGCGCGGCCGGGAGCGGCACCTGCTCGATGCCGTCCGGCGTGCACCAGGTCGAGGCGGGCAACGCCCTGATCATCCCGGCGGGAACCACGCACCGCTACCAGGCTGACCGGTCCGACCCCTGGACGATCTGGTGGATGCATGTCACCGGTCCCGCCGCGGGCGGCCTGTTCGAGGCGATGGACGCCACCGTCCGGCGCCCGGTCGTCCGCCTCGCCGACCCGTCCCGCGTGGTCGCGCTGATCGACACGGTGCTGCGCCGCATGGAGCGCGACGAGACGGCGTCGAGCCTGATCGCCGCGGCCGGCGCCGCCTGGCACGCCCTGGCCCTGATCGCCGCCGGCCGGAGCACGGCTGCCGAGCGGACGGCGCCGATCGAGTCCACCCTGGAGTTCCTGCGGGCCAACGTCGCGGAGCGCGTCTCCGTCCCCGAGCTGGCGGCCATGGCCGGTCTGAGCACGTCCCACTACGCGGCGCTGTTCCGCAGGGCGACCGGGTTCGGGGTGCTCGAGTACCAGACCCGACTGCGCATGGCGTCGGCGCGCGAGCTCCTCGACACCACCGACCGCACGATCGGGTCGGTCGCGCGACAGGTCGGCTACCCGGACCCGCTGTACTTCTCCCGGCAGTTCCGCAAGATCCACTCGGTCAGCCCCAGCGAGTATCGAGCACGCAAGAACCGCTGACGTCGCGGCGCCCGCGGTCCGGACGATGACCGCGCGGTGCATCACAGGATCGTCCATGCAGTGCAGAGCATCGTCCCTTCAGCGCTCCGGGGACCGGTCCTAGGGTCGAGGCATGCTCACCGACGAATCCGTGTCCCTCTGGTCGCTCGACCTGGCCGGCCAGTGGCGCTGCGCCCTCGACCCCGAGGGCGTGGGCGAGGTCCGCCAGTGGTTCCGCGAGGGGTTGCCCAGGGACACGCAGGCCCTGACGCTCCCCGGATCCGTCCAGCACCAGGGTCTCGGGGACCCCGTCGGCGTGGACACGCCCTGGACGGGCAGCATCGTGGACCGCTCCTTCTTCACCGAGGACCGTTACGCGCCCTACCGCGAGCCGGGCAGCGTCGCGGTGCCGTTCTGGCTGCAGCCCCGGGTCTACTACCGCGGCGCCGCGTGGTTCCAGCGCGAGGTCGAGATCCCGTCCGGCTGGTCGGAGCGCGACGTCGTCCTGTCCCTCGAACGCGTCCACTGGGAGTCCACCGTGTGGCTGGACGACGTCCTCGTCGGGAGCGAGCGCAGCCTCACCACCGCCCACCGCTTCGACCTCGGCCGCCCCTCCCCCGGCCACCACCTGATCACCGTCCGTGTCGACAACCGGACCGTGATCGACGTGGGCCCGAACGCGCACAGCATCTCCGACCACACCCAGGGCAACTGGAACGGCATCGTCGGCTCCCTGACCCTGACCGCGACGCCGCGGGTGCGTATCAGCCGGGTCCGCGTCCTACCGGACGTCGCCGCGCGGTCCGCCCGGGTCAAGGTCGACCTCGCCGCCGGGAGCGCCGGTGCGGGCACGGGCAGCGTGCGCGTCTCGGCGCGGCGGTTCAACGTGCCCGGGCAGCACGAGGCCGGGCCGGTCGAGGTCGGGTTCGAGGCTGAGTACAGCCGTGACCTGGGGGAACGCGGTCTGACGTCGGGTGGCGCGCACGTGGACCTCGACCTGCCCCTGGGGGACGACGCCCTGACGTGGGACGAGTTCCAGCCCGCCCTGTACGAGGTCACCGTGGAGCTGGCCACGGTGGTGGGCGGGGGCGAGCACCACGACACCGCGCGCACGGTGTTCGGCCTGCGCGAGGTCGGGGTCGAGGACACGCAGGTGACGATCAACGGCCGGCGCACGTTCGTGCGCGGCACGCTCGAGTCCTGCGTCTTCCCCCTGACGGGCTACCCGCCGACCGACGTCGGCTCGTGGCGCCGCATCGTCGCCGTCTGCCAGGAGCACGGCCTCAACCTGCTCCGCTTCCACTCCTGGTGCCCGCCGGAGGCTGCCTTCGTCGCCGCCGACGAGGCCGGCTTCTACCTCCACGTCGAGGGCCCGGTCTGGGCCAACCAGGGTGCCGCGCTCGGCGAGGCACGCCCGGTCGACGGGTACCTGTTCGAGGAGACCCGTCGCATCCTGGACGCCTACGGCAACCACCCCTCGTTCATCATGATGGCGCACGGGAACGAGCCCGGCGGCAGGGACGCGGAGTTCCTCGCCTCGTGGGTCACCACCTGGCGCACCTATGACCCCCGGCGTCTGTACACCAGCGGCGCGGGCTGGCCCGCTCTCGCCGAGAACGACTTCGACAACATCCCCGATCCCCGGGCCCACCGCTGGGGCGAGGGGCTGAGCTCCCGGCTCAACGGCCGGCCGCCGGAGACCCGGTCCGACTACCGCGAATGGGTCGAGTCCCGCCCGCGCCCGATCGTCAGCCACGAGATCGGCCAGTGGTGCGCCTACCCCGACTTCGACGAGGTGGCGCGGTACACGGGCCTGCTGCGGCCCGAGAACTTCGGCATCTTCGCGGACTTCCTCGAGCAGGGCGGCATGTCCGACCAGGCCGGGGCCTTCCTGCAGGCCTCGGGCCGGCTCCAGCTGCTCTGCTACAAGGAGGACATCGAGGCGGCGCTGCGCACGGAGGGATTCGGCGGTTTCCACCTGCTCGGGCTGACCGACTTCCCCGGCCAGGGCACCGCACTCGTGGGCGTGCTCAACCCCTTCTGGGAGTCGAAGGGCTACGCGACCGCCGACGAGTTCGCCCGGTTCTGCGGCCCCACCGTCCCACTGGTCCGCCTGCCGCGCCGGGTCTGGTCCGCCGACCAGGAGATCGAGTTCGAGGTGCAGCTGGCGCACTTCGGCGCGGCGCCGCTCGACGCGGACGTGACCTGGACGCTGCGCGACCAGGACGGCGCCGAGGTCGGCAGCGGCCCGGTCGCTCGGGGCGTGCGGGTCCCCGTCGGCAACGGCACCCGGTTCGGGCCGGTCCGCGTGCCCGCCGGTCTGGTCGCGGGTCCCACGCAGGTCACCCTGGCCGTCACGGTGCAGGACGCCGCGGGCGCCCGGTACGAGAACGACTGGGACCTGTGGGTCTACCCGGCCGCCGAGGACGTGAGGGTCCCCGGGCGGGTGGTGGTGACGAGCGACCTCGCGGAGGCGATCGAGCGGGCGAGCGACGGCGCCGCCGTCCTGCTCGAGCTCGGCGCAGGGAGCATCGGCAACGACGTCGCGCTCGGGTTCACGCCGGCCTTCTGGAACACCGCCTGGACCAAGGGGCAGGCGCCGCACACCCTCGGCGTCCTGCACGACCCGCAACACCCTGCCTTCCGCCTGTTCCCCACCGGCGGCACCACCGACTGGCAGTGGTGGGAGCTGCTGCACGGCGCCAAGGCGATGCTGCTCGACGGGCTTCCCGCCGGGCTCCGGCCCGTCGCCCAGCCGATCGACACGTGGTTCGAGGCGCGGCGGCTCGGTGTGCTGCTCGAAGCGAGGATCGGGACGGGCCGCATCATGGTCAGCTCGCTCAACCTCAACCCCCACCTCGACGCCGGCGGTGACCGCCTCGCGGCACGTCAGTTCCGGCGGAGCCTGCTGGAGTACATGGCAGGCGCCGACTTCGCACCGACCCAGACCGTCACGGCGACCGAGCTGGCGACCGTCCTGCGATGACGTCGGCGCGTCGGCGGGACCGCGGGGTTCGTGCTCGACGACCCCCGGTGGTCGCCGTCCCCCGCCGACGCCGGACCGCCTTGTCCGCGGTGTCCGTGATCTCCCTCAAGGCTGCCGCAGGCGGCGGCAGTACCGAGAGGGTCGACAGTCCCAGGTGCCGGGGACGTTCGCCCTACGCTCTAGGAGGCCGAACGCGTCCCCACGACGGTCACCTCGGCCAGGTCGCCGACCACCAGGTGCGCGCCCTCGTCGAGCATCGCGGTGCGGAGCGAACCATGCCGGTCCACGCCGACGATGGTCCCGAAGCCGCCACGCCGGCCGGCTTCGACGCCCACCAACGCGTCCTCGAACAGCGCGCACCGGCCGGGTGGGGCCCCGAGCTGCCGGGCCGCCTCCAGGAACAACGCCGGGTCAGGCTTGCCGGGCAGTCCCAGCCGCGACGCGTCGAGGCCGTCCACGCGCACGTCGACGTCGCCGGCCACTCCAGCGGCACGAAGGACTGTCCCGCAGCTGCGGCTCGCCGACACCGCGGCGAGGCTCACACCACGCCTGCGGAGCTCGCGCAGCAGACGCACCGTGCCGGGAAACGCCCGGACGCCGCCCGTGCGCACCTCGTCCAGGAAGTAACGGGTCTTCCGATCGAGCAGCGCCGAGAGCGTCCCCGGCCCCCGGACGTCGGCGGCGTCGCCGCGTTGCTCGGGCAGCGTGATGCCTCGGGAGGCAAGGAACATCCGGGCACCGTCCTCGCGTGACCGGCCGTCGACGAACTGGAGGTAGTCGGTCTCGACGTCGAACGGTGGCGGCATGGCGCCGGTCCGGCGGCCGAGATCGCGCAGGAGCTCGTCGAAAGCCCGCTTCCAGGCGACGGCATGGGTCCGTGCGGTATCCGTGACGACGCCGTCCGTGTCGAGGACCACGGCGTCGACGACCCCGAGGTCCAGCACGGCGAGCGGCCCGTTGCCCATGACACCACTCTGCGCCTCCGGGCGCGGTTCCTCCGTGGCGCCGTCGAGGGACCTACGTCCCACCGGGCGCGGGACGAAGGTTGGGACACCAAGGCCCTACAGCACTGCTGCGGTGCAGGTACCGGATGGTCCGCTGGTGGAGTCACCCGGAGCGGGTGCGGTACCGAGGAGACGAACATGCGCAACACCTGGCAACGCGGGATCGTCGTCGGGGTCGACGGCTCTCCGCCGAGCATGGCCGCCCTCGACTGGGCGGCGCTGACCGCGGACCGCCACGGGGCGCAGCTGACCGTGGTGAGCGCCTACGTCACCCCGCCGGCGAACATGGCCGGCACCCTGGGCGTCAGCGTCGAGGACCTGCGCGTGGCAGCACACGACGCCGTCGAACACGCCGTCACCCGGCTCGACGGTGCACATCCGGGCGGGCACATGGTCGAGGAGCAGGTCGTGCACGGCGATCCCGCCCACGTACTCGCTCAACGGTCGCGGTCCGCCGACCTGGTGGTCGTCGGACGGCGCGGGCTCGGCGGACTGGACCGGGCGGTGCTCGGCTCGGTGTCCGGCTCGCTCGCCGCCTCGGCGCCAGGGCCCGTGGCCGTGATCCCGGCCGGCGCGTCCGCCGGCGATCCCAGCAGGGTGGTGGTCGCGGTGAGCAACGCCGACGCCGGACCCCAGCTCGACCTGGGCTTCGCCGAGGCCCGGCAGCGCTCCTGCTCGCTGGTCGCGGTGCACGTGCGGGAACCCGAGCTCGCCGGGGGCCTCGACCTCGGCGGACCGGACACGGCGCACCAGGAGGCGGAGCTGGACGGCGTGCGACGACAGGTCACCCGATGGGCCGAGAAGTACCCCACGGTCGCCCAGACCGTCGTCTTCGGCGGCGGGAACCCCGCGGACGTGCTCCTGGACGAGCTCGGTCCGGGCGACCTGATCGTCCTCGGCGGGCGTCCGCACTCCCCGACGGCCGGGCGACTTCGGTACTCCGTCGCCGACGCGGTGCTCCGCCGGTCGCACCACCCCGTCGTCGTGGCCCACCACCAGGACTGACCCGAGCAGAGAAGGCACGAGTGACGGCGTTCGGCGGACTGGACGTGCTGGTGAACAACGCCGGCATCGGCGATCTGGGGCCGGCTCGGCCGACCGGAGGAGATCGCCGCCGCGGTCGCCTACCTGGCGAACGACGACGCGTCTTTCGTCACCGGTGCGGAGCTCTACGTCGACGGCGGGTTCATCGCGCTGAGGCCGGCCGGTCAGCAGGCCGGCCGTCAGCACGTCGTCAGGCCGTGCGCAGGGAACTGCCGGTGGCCCGTGCTCGCCTGGCGTCCCGCCAGGTGAGGTAACCACCGTCGAGGTTGCGGACGTCGTAGCCCAGCTGGGTCAGGAGCCGGGCCGCGGTGTGGCCGCGCTGGCCCACCTGGCAGTGGACGACGACGGGGCGGTCGGCCGGGATCTCGGCACCGGCCCGCGCCCGCAGCTCGTCGAGGGGGATGTTCAGCGCGGAGGACCACTCGCCGTCGCGCTCCGTCTGCACGGCACCGTCCCCGTGCTCGGCCGGCGTGCGGACGTCGACCAGCGTCGCGCCGCCGTCCGCGAGCTCGTCGAGCTCGTGCCACTGCACGCTGCGCGTCGTGCCGGTGCGCAGGTTGTCGGCCACGTAGCCGAGCATGTTGACCGGGTCCTTGGCCGAGCCGTACGCCGGGGCGTAGGCAAGCTCCAGGTCGGCCAGGTCCGAGGCGGTCAGCCCGCCGGCCATCGCGGTGGCGAGCACGTCGATGCGCTTGTCGGCGCCGTCGCGGCCGACCGCCTGGGCGCCGAGGATCAGGTCGGTCTCCGGGTCCACGAGGAGCTTGAGCGCCAGCGGGCTCGCCCCCGGGTAGTAGCCGGCGTGCTGGCTCGGGTGCGTGTGGATCGCCCGGTAGGGGCGTCCCTCGGCGCGCAGCCGCCGCTCGTTGCGCCCGACGGTCGCGGCGGTCAGGCCGAACACGCCGACGACGGCGGTGCCGAGCGAGGGCCGCATACCGGTCCGGCCGAGGAGGACGTCCGCGACGTGGCGCCCGTGCCGGTTGGCGAGGTTGGCGAGCGGGACGAGAGCGTGCGGCTGCGGGTCGCCGGCAGCGGCCAGGGCGTCGCGCTTGACCGCGGCGTCACCCACCGCGAACACGTCGGGCACCGAGGTGCGCAGGTCCTCGTCGACCAGGATGCCGCCGCGCGGCCCCAGCTCCGCGCCCGCCAGGACCGCCAGCTCCGTGTCCGGGCGGACGCCGACGGCGGCCAGCACCACGTCAGCGGGCACCTCGTCCACGACCGCGCCCGCGGCGTCGGCCAGGACGGCCGTGCCCGGCGTCAGCGCCGAGACCTGCGTCGACGTGCGTACGGCCACCCCGTGCGCCTCCAGCTCGTCGCGGACCCGGACCGCCAGCTCGGGGTCCAGGGGCGTGAGCACCTGGTCGGCCAGCTCCACGAGCGTGACCGCGAGGCCGCGCCGGACGAGGTTCTCGGTGATCTCCAGGCCGACGAAACCGCCGCCGATCACGACGGCGGTGCGGGCCCGGCCGTCCGTGACCTCGCCGCCGTCGGCGGTCTCCGCGCTCTGCACGCCCAGCGCGGAGACCAGCCGGTCGACGTCGGCGACGTCGCGCAGCACGAGCGCACGCTCGATGCCGGGCACCGGTGGCACGACCGGCTGGGCCCCCGGGCTCAGCACGAGCCTGTCGTACGTCTCGACGTGCTCCTGCCCCGTCTCGAGGTCGCGCACCACGAGGGTGTGCGCCTCCGCGTCGACATCGGTCACCCGGTGCCGCACGCGCACATCGATCCGGAACCGGGCGGCGAGCGAGGCCGGCGTCTGCAGCAGGAGCGCGTCCCGCTCCTCGATGACGCCGCCCGCGTAGTACGGGAGCCCGCAGTTCGCGTACGAGACGTGGTCGCCGGCCTCGAGCACCACGATCTCCGCGCTCTCGGCCAAGCGGCGCAGCCGGGTCGCGGCCGACATGCCCGCCGCGACTCCCCCGACGATGACGGTCTTCATGGAGTTCCCTTCCCTGGTTTGACGGCGAATATACCCCCGGGGGTATTCTCGACCAAACCTCGACAGAAGGAGAACGACATGTGCCGAGCGGTGACCTGCACGACCTGCGGCAAGACGACCTGGGCCGGCTGCGGCCAGCACGTGGACGACGTGATGGCCGGCGTACCCCGTCGTGACCGGTGCGAGGGCCACGCCGCGGAGCCGGCGCAGCGCTCGTTCCTGTCCCGCCTGTTCGGGCGCTGAGGAGGCTCGCCATGGACCTCGACCCCGTCGCGATGAAGCAGGTCGCCAACCGGCTCAAGCGCGCCCAGGGCCAGCTCGCCGCGGTGGTGCGCATGGTCGACGAGGGCGCCGACTGCGTGGACGTGGTGACCCAGCTCTCCGCGGTCTCCAAGGCGCTCGACCGGGCCGGCTTCGCCGTGATCTCCACCGGGCTCAAGCAGTGCCTGGCCGACGAGGAGAACGGCACCGCCGACCTGGAGAAGCTGGAGAAGCTCTTCCTGTCCTTCGCCTGAGGATGCCCGGGAAGGCGGGTCACGGGTGCGACCCACCGTCCCGGCGCTCGGACACGTCCCGAGGCGACCAGTCAGGTCAGGCGGTACCGCAGGCGACGTCGCGCGCCGGGAGATCGCCCGTGCGGAGGAACGCCGTCACGATGTCGTCGGCGCAGTCGTTCCCCAACCGCAGGTACGAGACGTGCCCGCCCTCGTCCGCCGTCACCATGCGCGCCCGGTCCCCGAAGGCAGCGCGCAGGTCCCGCGCCCCGGACAACGGGGTGGCCGGGTCGCGCAGGTTCTGCAGGATCAACACGTTCGACGGACCCTCGTCGGTGATCTCGACCTGCGGCTCGACCGGTTCCGCCGGCCAGAACGCGCACGGCGAGACGTTGCTTCCTGCCGCACCGAACATCGGGTGGCGGATGCGGTCGATCGCTACGTTGAGCTGGTAGCGCCACACCTGCTCGGGCCAGTCGGAGTCGTTGCAGATGACGTGGAGCTGGCTGGCGATGTAGTTGTCCGCCGGGATCCCGGTGGACGCGGGTCCATGCCCGGCGCCCAGGTCCCCGAGCGTGCCGGGCACAGACTGCTGCGCGGGTACCGGGGTGCCGGCGTCGAGCGCACGCCAGGTCTCGGCCAGCGCGGGGAGGCTGCTGTCGTAGTAGAAGCTGGAGAACGTCGCGAAGCGGAAGGCGACCCCCGTGTAGCCGTCCGGGCCCGGCGTCTTGTCGAGCTTCGCCGCGAGCTCGAAGTACTTCGCCCTCACCTGCGCCGGTGTCGTGCCCAGGCCCAGTTCCGGGCGGGCGGCCACGTACTTCGCGAAGTCCGGGAACCGGTCCTGGAAACCCTCGCCGAACGTGCGGGAGAACGCGGCGTCCCAGCCCTCGGGGCCGGTAGCGCTGTCGAGCAGGAACCGGTCGCTGTGCTCGGGGAACATCGAGGTGTAGACCGAGCCGAGATAGGTGCCGTACGAGATGCCGAAGTACGAGATCTTCGGCTCCCCCAGCGCGACCCGGATGCGGTCCATGTCGCGAGCGGTGTTGGCCGTGGTGATGTGCGGCAGCAGGTGCGCCGTCTCCGCGGAACCACACTTCTCCGCGACAGCGGCCACGCGTGCGGCCTCCGCGCGGACCCCTGCCGCGTCCAGCGCGTACATCGGGATGTTGGTCGGCTGTTCGAGCAGCGTCAGGTCGCAGGTCACCGGCGTGCTGTGACCCACGCCGCGCGGATCCATACCGATGATGTCGTACTGGTCCAGCAGGTCCTGCGGCAGCTTCAGGTAGTCACGAAGTCCCGCCGGGTAGGCCAGGCCTTCGCCGCCGGGTCCGCCGGTGTTGGTCAGCAGCACCCCTCGTCGCTCCGCCGGGTTGGTGCTTGCCAGCCGCGAGACAGCCACCTCGATCGTTGCCCCGTCAGGGTCGCCGTAGTCCAGCGGCAGATCCAGCGTGGCGCACTCCAGACCGGGTGCGGCGACCTCGGGTGGGCACTCCCCCCAGCTCACCGCGTCTGTCGACAACTCTGGCGCCGGCTCTGGCGACGCGGTGGCCGCGGTCACGCCGGCGGGAAGCAGGTTCGCGACCAGAGCACCGAGAAGGGCGGCCAGCACAGGCCTGCGCAGCGGTGCACCTGGTGGGCGTGCGTTCGAGTGGCCGGCCGTGGACTTTCGCTCCAGGATCATGCGCCCGATTCCAGCAGCCGGCACACCCGCCAGCCAGTGCAACGGGGTCATGGCTCATCCGTGACATCTCGAGCGCCTGCACGTGACACGGCGGCCCTGCCACAAGTCGCTGGGAGCAAGGCAGCGGGGTACGACCGGTCGCGTTCGATCCGCACGACCTGAATTATGTACCGCGAGGAATAGAATCCTCGAGGTCGCAGTTCCTACCCACTGCATCGGCCGCCGCAGCCAGACCGCGGAGGACGTTGTGACCCGTCACCAGCGCAGTGCACGCCCCGAGCCTCCGGGGAAGAGAGGAAGACCATCATGTCTATGTCCGAGAGCGAGATCCGGGACGTCTTCGAGCGCTACATCGAGGCGCTCAACGCCCACGACTTCGAGCGGATGACCGAGTTCGTCCATGACGAGCTCGTCGAGAACGGCAAGCCGGCCACGCGCGCCGACATCATCGCCGAGCTCACGGCACACGGCGACTCCGTGCCGGACTTCGAGTGGCGGCCTCAAGACATCGCCATCGACGGGGACCGCGTCGCGGCCCGCCTGTACAACAAGGGCACCCACACCAAGGAGTGGTTCGGCGTCGCGCCGACGGGCAAGACGGTCGAGTTCGCTGAGTACTCGTTCCACAAGGTCCGCGACGGCAAGTTCTACGAGATGAACTACCTCATCGACTCGCAGGCAGTGCGCGACCAGCTGGACGTCTGACACCCCGGACCGTGGTCGCGTTCGGGTTCCGGGCCGGTATCCCCCGCTCGGCGACCCGAGCGCGACCACCCGCGCCTCCACCACCGTCCACGACCGCACCCCCGCCTAAGATCAGGTGTCTGGACAGTTCCGGATCATTCTGATGGTGGTGGTGCGAGATGGCAGGTAGGGGCAGGCCCCGCGAGTTCGACCTGGACCAGGCGCTGGACGCGGCCATCAACGTGTTCTGGAGCCAGGGGTTCGAGGGGACGACGCTCGATGACCTGACCAGGGCGATGGGCATCAGCCGCCCGAGCCTGTACGCCGCTTTCGGTGACAAGGAAGCCACGTTCAAGCGGGCGGTGGAACGGTATTCGCAGGTCGACCAGCGCTACGTCGAGACGGCACTGGCCCAGCCCACGGCGCTCGGCGTGGCCACGGAGTATCTTCGGGGTCACATCCTTGCCAGCACCAATCCTGCTCGCCCGCCTGGTTGCCTGACCGTCCAGGGCGGCGTCTCCGGCTCGCGGGCCGACCAGCGTGTGGTGCAGTTCCTCAACGTGCACCGCGCCGGCGTCGAGATGCGGCTCGCCGCCCGGTTCGAGCAGGCGATCGCGGACGGCGACCTCCCGCCCGACGAGGACCCGGCAGACCTGGCGAGATACCTGCTCACCGTCACCAGCGGTCAAGCCGTCCAAGCGGGGGCCGGCGCAAGCCGCGCCGAGCTGTCACGCGTGGCCGAGCGCGCCCTGGCGGCTTTCCGGCCGAGAACACAGGCGACGTCGACCCTTCAGCTCTGACGGCGCGAGCCTGTGCCTCGCGGGTTCAGGCTCCGCCGCGCGAGGTCCGTCGCCCACACACCTGGCGTCCGTGGTCAGGAGAAGCTCTGCCGCTGCCATCAGGCGCGCTCGGGAGAGGAATGAGCCGACGGTCATGCCGGTGCTGCGGGTGAGGTGGCGCAGGAACGTCGCCCGCGACATGGCAGCGGCGCGGCTCCTCTCATCAGGGTGCTCAGCGTCCCGAGCACGTGTCGCAGCCACACCCCCGCTCCGGTCTCGAGCGCCGGATCGGGCCGCGCGCTCGGGCCGCGGACCGGTTCACGTCACGAAGCGCCGAAGGGGTGCGATCGAGGCGCCGATGAGGATTGACGCCGGCCGTCGTCTGAGTAGGCACTGGTGGGCGCGTACACAGCAAGGGAGAGCAACGAGATGAGACCCCTTCGATATTCGATCAACGTCACGCTTGACGGCTGCTGCCATCACGAGGCCGGGCTACCTCCGGACGAGGAGTCGATGCGCTACTGGACCGCCGAGATGGAGCGAGCCGATGCCCTGCTGTTCGGCCGCGTGACGTACGAGATGATGGAGTCGGCGTGGCGGAAGCCGGCCAGCGGCACATGGCCCGACTGGATGGGTGAGTGGGAGATCCCGTTCGCCGAGTCCATCGATCGGGCGAAGAAGTACGTCGTGTCGAGCACGCTGAGCGGTGTCGACTGGAATGCCGAGCTGGTACGGGCCGACCTGGAGCAAGCGGTGCGGCGCCTCAAGCAGGAGTCCGGCGCGGGCCTGTGGGTCGGTGGCGTGACGCTCCCCCTGGCCTTGGCAGATCTGGGACTGATCGACGAGTACGAGTTCGTCGTGCAGCCGGTCCTTGCCGGGCGCGGGCCGACGCTGATGGCCGGCCTGCGCGAGCGCATCCAGCTTGAGCTCGTGGACCGTCATGAGTTCCGGTCGGGAGCGGTCGCCCAGCGATACCGACCCACGCCCGCTACTGCTTGACGTGCGTCCTGGCACGTTGGCCACCCTGCCGAGCCTGGACGGACAGGTCGCGCCTGTGGGCGCGAGTCGCGTCAATCGGCTCTCACGCGTCTGGTGTCGTAGGCCCACATCGCCACCTCGACGCGATTGCGGGCGCCGAGCTTGGTCATCAACGACGCGACGTGGGTCTTGACCGTGCTCAGGCTGACGAAGAGCACGGTGGCGATCTCGGCGTTGGTCCGGCCCCGTGCCACCAGCGCGAGCACCTCCTCCTCGCGCTCGGTGAGCGGGTCGACGGGCTGGACCGGTACCGCCGGTGCCTGGTCCGCGAAGGTCGCCAGCAGCCGGCGGGTGACGTTGGGGGCGATCAGCGCGTCCCCGTCGGCCGCCGCGTGGATGGCCTGCACGAGGAGCTCCGGCCCGGCGTCCTTGAGCAGGAAGCCGCGAGCGCCGGCGCGGAGGGCGCCGAGGACGTACTCGTCGAGGTCGAAGGTGGTGATCACGACGACCGCCATCGGGTCGGTCACGTCCGGCCCGGCCAGGCGCCGCGTCACCTCGACGCCGTCGAGCCCGGGCATCCGGATGTCGACGAGGAGGACATCGGGACGCAGCCGCGTCGCCAGGTCGAGCGCTGCGGGGCCGTCGGCCGCCTCCCCCACGACCTCGAGGTCGGGTTGCGCGCCGAGGATCATCACCAGGCCGGTCCGGACCAGGTCCTGGTCGTCGGCCACGACGACACGGATGCTCATGCCGGCGCCTCCACCGGCAGCACGGCCTCGACCAGCCAGCCGCCCTCAGGCCCCGGGCCCGCAGAGAGCGATCCGCCGAGGAGCTGCGCGCGTTCGGCCATACCCAGCAGGCCGAACCCAGGCTCCGGGGCGGGTCCTGGTTCGGTCTGTCCGTCGTCGCAGACACGCAGCCTGACGACGTCGCCGTCCCGGCGGACGTCGATGCCGACGCGGGTCGCGCTCCGTGCGTGCCGAACGGCGTTGGTCAGCGACTCCTGGGCGAGACGGTAGAGCGCGGCGTCCACGGGTCGTGCCAGCCCGGTCAACGAACCGCCCAGCGAGACCTCGACGGAGGGCATCGCGCCAGTGTGTGCCAGAGCTGGCAGGTCCGCGACGCCGAGCTGCGGTGACCAGGCGACGGCTTCCTCCTCACGCAGCACCCGCACCATGGATCTCATCTCCGCCAGGGTTCGCGAGGCTTCGGACTCGATCGCGGCCAGGACCTCGACAGCCTTCTCGGGCTGGATGCCGGCAACCACGCCGCCAGCCTGCGCCTGCACCGCGATGGCCGAGACGTGGTGGGCCACGGTGTCGTGCAGCTCCCGGGCAAGCGCCACCCGCTCCTGGTTGCGGATCTCGCGCTGCTGGCGGTGCCAGAGGTCCGCGCGGTAGCGGAACACCGCCGCGAGGGCGACGACGAGCAGCAGGAGGACGCTCGCGCCGAAGACGTCGGCCCAGCCCGCGGAGGTGGCATACATCCCGAGCGCGACGACGACTGTCACGAACACCGTCCCCAGCACGATCTCCCGTCCCGAGCCCCACCGCACCAGGGAGTAGAGCAGGATCAGGACGGCGATCATGGAGTAGAGGCCGAGGTCCCCGGCGTGCGCGGTCACCTGGAGGATCGAGAGCAGGCCGGCGACGCCCCAACCGACCAGGGCGGCCGTCAGGGGTCGGCTCCGCCGCCAGAGCAGGGCAGGGATCAGCGCCAGGGCGAGGACTGTCACCAGGGGGCGCCAGGCCAAGCCCGGCCGAACGATGCCCTCGACCAGGGCGGCGGCCGCGAACACGCCCACCAGCAGCCAGTCGAGCCGACCGACGGGCCGAGCGTCAGCAGGCCGCGGCTCATGCCAGACGGAGCGCCGGAAGGTGACCACGTCCCCAGCCTAGGGATCGGCGTGCCTCGGCGTACCGGCCGAAAGCATGAGAGAGCGACCGTTCCATCGGCCAGGTGAGCTCCGGCCTCCGGGCCGGTGCGCACGCCGCCGGGCTCGACGAGCGTGGACCCATCGATCCTCACCACTACGACGGAGCCCATGATGAGCACACGGCAGCCCACCACCACCCTGGAAGACCCGCGGATCCCGGTAAGAGCGAAGCTCGCCGCAGCGTGGACCAGCTTCATGTTCCTGTACGCCTACGTCGACATCCTCGGCTTCTTCACGCCCGGCATCGTCGAAGACATCCTCGACGGCCGGGTCTTCGAGTTCGCGCTCTCCCAGACCTTTTCGACCTCGGCGCTGACCCTCATGGCCATCCCGATCTTCATGGTCGTGCTGTCGATGACGCTGCCCGCCCGGGTGAGCCGCATCGCGAGCCTCGTCGTGGCCGCGCTCTACGTCCCCGTCACGGTGTTCAACGTGGCCGGCGGGTTCTGGCTGTACTTCTACGGCCTTGGCGTCGTCCTGGAACTGATCGTTCTCGCCCTCATCCTGAAGTACGCCTGGACCTGGCCCCGCACGGCACGGTCGGCGAACCTGACGACCGGCCCGGACCGTGCAGGCGTTCGCGCCCGGCAGGACACTCGTTCGTGAGCTGCACATCCGCTACGGCGCAACACACGAGCGGGCCCACGACAAGTGGGCCCGCTCTGTTGGTGGTGTCCGGAGGGGACCTGGCAGGTATCGTCACGCCATCATCTGCTTGTGGCGGCGGCGTGACCTGCGGAAAGGCTCTTCGGGCGCCGCTCGGCCAAGGATGTTGACGTGATGACGGCACAGAGCCAGGGCTGGCCGTACGTGCAGCATTCCCCCGCGCTCGCAGGGGCGGTCATCCTGATTCGGTCCATCGTGGTCACAGGGCCGAGGATGGCAGCGGTTCCATGATGGGATCGCACCAGCTGAACGAGCGGAGGAGGATCGATGAGAGGACGTGCCCCGACCCTGCGGGACGTCGCCGACCTGGCAGGCGTGTCATCCACGACGGTGTCGCGCGTCATCAGCCGCAGCGGCTTCGTCAGCGCAGGGGCGCGTGCGGCGATCAAGCAGGCGATCGACGAGCTCGGCTACGTCCCGTCGGCGTCCGCACGCGGCCTCGCGTCGCGGCACACGGGGATGGTCGGTCTGTGCCTGCCCGTCGTCGAGGCCGACGCCGACCTGGCGGACCGCCGGTCGTCCGGCCCGGCGCGCGGCGCGCCGGGCGGCGAGGCGGTGACCATGGTGGTCGACGCAGAGCCGGACTCCCTCGTCTCCTGGGGCGGCATGTACTTCGGCGAGGTGGTGCGTGGCGCCGAGTTCGCGGCCTGGGACGCGGGGCTCGCAATCACGGTCGCGATGACCCGGACCCCCGACCTCGAGGCGCGGGTACTCAACATGGCCGGCCGGGTCGACGGCATGGTCGTCGTCAGCGGGACACTCCCGGAGGACCTGCTCGAGCACGTCGCCCGCCGCGTGCCGGTCGTGCTCCTTACCGGGCTGAGCCCGGTTACCGCCCACGACCGCGTGACCGTGAGCAATGCGGAGGGCGTGGAGCGCCTTGTCGACCATCTCGTGGCGGACCACGGGATCACGACGTTCGAGTACGTGGGCGCGTGGGCCGGCACACCCGACGACGACGAACGCTTCCGCGGATTCCGCCACGCCCTGCTGCGGGCTGGCCTCGAGGCGCCCGAGGCCCCGCGGCTGCGGGGTGACTTGGGTCGGGGGCGCGGGCGGGAGATCGGAGAGGCACTCGTCGCAGAACTGCGCCGCGGCGTGGCGCTGCCTGGCGCGCTGGTCTGCTGCAACGACAACACGGCGCTCGGGCTCCTCGACGTCTTCGCGGCGTACGACATCCGCGTCCCGGACGACGTGGTGGTCACCGGCTTCGACGGCATCGAGGCCACCCGCACGTCCGCGCCGCCGCTGACCACCGTGGAGCAACCGATGGCCGAGCTCGGGCGCGCGGCAGTGGAGGTCCTCACCGCCCGGATCGCGGAGCCCGCCCGCCGCAACGTGACCAGGAGCCTCCCGGTCACCGTGGCGCTCCGCGCCAGCTGCGGCAAACACCCAGCGAGTCTCTGACCCATCCGTCGCGCACTGCCACCGCGAGAAGGGTTCGTCAACGGGCCAAGGGTCGTCTAGGTGTGCTGACCAGCGCACCCGGCGAACGCATCGCAGGGACCCGCTCGGATCCTCACGTGCCAAGCGGGTCCGCCTCCGGCGGCGTGTTCCCGCGGTGAGTCGCGCGGTCCAGTGTCCGGTCGGGGAGCCAGACCGTGAAGGTGCTCCCGGTACGCCCGTGCTCGGAGTGCAGCAGGTGGCCGTCGTAGCTCTCGGCAACCTGGCGCGCGATCGAGAGCCCGAGCCCGGAGCCGTCGGGCGGCGCCGACGCCCCGGCAGGAGTACTGGAGCCGTTCTCACCGCGGTAGAACCGGTCGAAGATCCGGTCTCGCTCCCCGAGCGGCACCCCGGGTCCTTCGTCGGCGACTGCGACCCATGCCCAGCCCTGCCGGCTGCCGACACCTACGGTAACGGTGGTGCCCTCAGGAGCGAGCCGCACGGCATTGGACAGCAAGTTGTCGACGGCCCGAGCCAGAGCATCGGCGTCACCGTAGGCGACCGGTCCGGGATGGATCCGTTCAGCGATCGTGACGCCGCGCCGCTCGGCAACCGCCCGGTTCTCCCGGACCGCGGTCGCGGCCAGGTCCGCAAGGTCCACCTCGTGGTCGGTGAACGCCTCGGAACGCAGCCGTGCCGTGGCCAGCAGGTCCTCCAGGAGCCGGGACATCCGGCCGGTCGCGCCGAGGACCGCGGCGGCCGCTTCAGCGCGCTGGGCGTGGTCGGCCTCCTCGTCGCCGAGCACGGCCTCGACATTGGCCTGCACCACCATGACGGGGTTGCGCAGCTCGTGGGAGACGTCCTCGATGAGTCGGCGCTCCGCCTGGAAGGCGCGGTCGAGCCGGTCCAGCATCCCGTCGATCGTGTCCGCCAGCGTACGCAATTCGTCGCGCGGCCCGGTCGCGGCGATGCGGCGGGACAGGTCGGTGGCACCTATCTCCTGGGCGGCACGTGTAATGGCCTCGACGGGGCGTAGGGCCCGCCCGGCGACCCACCAGCCGACGGCGACGCTGAGCACGAACATCACCGCCAGAGCAATGGCCGAGTAGTCCCGCAGGCTCTGCAGCGAGGTGTAGTTCACGGCCTGCTGCACGGTGTCGAGGTCGGCGGCCTGGAACTGCTCACCCGGCTTGTAGGCGATGGAGCCGTCGGACTTCTTCTCGAACCGCTTGACCGTCACCGGGTCCAGGGGTGCGGCCACGATCGTGCGGGAGACCGCGAGATAGACGCCGGCAAGGATGAGTGTCGTGATCCCGAAGAGCGTCGCGGAGTAGGTCAGTGCCAGGCGCATCCGCACGGTCCGTGCCCACCCGGGAAGCCCCCGGAAGGTCATGCGGGGACGCCCTCGACGGTCGCGGGCAGCTCACGCAGCCGGTACCCGCGCCCGATGACGGTCTCCAGCGCCGGCTCCTCCTCGTCGAGAGTCAGCTTGCGCCGTAGTGTGCCGACGGTCACCCGCACCGTCTGCGTGAACGGGTCGGCGTTCTCGTCCCAGACGTGCTCCAGGAGCTCCTCGGCTGGTACCACGTAGGCGGGACGGTTCATCAGGTAGCGCAGTACCGCGAACTCCTTGCGAGTCAGTGTCAGCTCCCGGGTGCCCCGCCAGGCGAGCTGCCGGGCGGCATCGAGCCGGATAGGGCCGTGCACCAGGACGGCGGCGGTCTCACGAGGCTCGCGGCGCAGCAGGGCGCGGATCCGGGCGGACAGCTCGATCACGGCGAACGGTTTGACCAGGTAGTCGTCCGCCCCCGCGTCCAGGCCGGTCACCCGGTCGGTGAGGCGACCGCGGGCGGTGAGCATGAGGATGCGTGGCGCCTCACTGTCGGCGAGCGGAACCTGCCCTGCGCGGATTGCCCGGGTCAGGTCGAAGCCCGTCCCGTCGGGCAGGGTCACGTCCAGCAGCACGACGTCGTAGGGGTTCAGGCTGAGCTTGTCCCGCGCCTCGGCACACGTACGCGCCTGGTCCACGGCGTAGCCCTCGCGGTGCAGCGCAACACGCAGGGCGCTCACGAGCCCTGCTTCGTCCTCCACGATCAGCAGCCGCACAGCAGCACAGTAACCACACCGTGTCGGTACTGACAGGCCCTGCCAGTGCACCCCTTTCGGTCGGCTTTCGCTCCGGTTTCCCGCAGTTTTCTCACCTGTCGGGTGGAGTCGGTGCCATGGACGACCACAAGCCAGCCACCCAGGATCTCCCTGCCGTCGCGAAGTACCCGCCCCTGCGGCCGCCCGCTGCCTTGATCGAGCGCGCCCTGATCGAGGTCAAGCGCGTGGTCGTCGGGCAGGACCACATGGTCGAACGGATCATGGTGGGCCTGTTGGCGCGCGGCCACGTGCTGCTCGAGGGGGTGCCCGGCGTCGCCAAGACGCTCGCCGTGCGGACCCTGGCCACCGTGGCCGGCGGGTCCTTCGCCCGCCTGCAGTTCACCCCCGACCTGATGCCGTCCGACATCGTCGGTACCCGGGTCTGGAAGCCGTCACGGGAGGACTTCGACGTCGAGCTCGGTCCGGTGTTCGCCAACCTCGTTCTGGCCGACGAGATCAACCGCGCCCCGGCGAAGGTCCAGTCAGCGCTGCTGGAGGCCATGGCCGAACGTCAGGTCAGCATCGGCGGACGCACCTACGCCCTACCGGACCCGTTCCTCGTCCTGGCCACCCAGAACCCGATCGAGAGCGACGGCGTCTACGCCCTGCCGGAGGCGCAGCGCGACCGGTTCCTCCTGAAGGTCGACGTCGACCACGCCGACGAGCTCGAGGAGCTGACGATCGTGCAACGCATGAGCATCGCTCCCCCGCGCCCCGAGACGCTGCTCGACCCGTCCATGGTGCGCCAGCTCCAGCAGGAGGCCGATCAGGTCTTCGTCCACCACGCGGTCGCGCAGTACGCCGTCGCGCTCGTACTCGCCACCCGCCACCCGCACCGGTACGGCCTGAACCACCTCGACGCCGTCCTGGAGTACGGCGTCAGCGCCCGCGGCAGCCTCGGGCTCGTCTCCGCCGGGCGCGCGCTGGCCCTGCTGCGCGGCCGCGACTACGTGCTGCCGGCCGACCTGACCGATCTCGCACGCGATGTCCTGGCCCACCGGCTCGTGCTCACCTTCGACGCGGCCGCCGACGGTGTCGACCCACGTACCGTGGTCGACGCTGTCCTGGCGGCCGTGCCCCAGCCACGGGTCGCGCCCGCCGAGGACGAGGTCGTGACGGTATGAACGACGCCGCCCGCCGCTTCCAGCGGTTGGAGCTGACGGTCCGTCGGCGCGTTGACGGACTGCTGCAGGGCGACGTCGACGGCACACTCCTCGGCCCCGGCTCCGACCCGGAGGAGCTGACGCTCTATCACCCGGGGCAGGACACCCGCAGGATCGACTGGAACGTGACCGCGCGGACCGGCGAGCCCCACCTGTGGCGCACGCGCGCCCAGCACGCGCTGGATACGTGGATCTTGCTGGACCGCAGCCCCAGCATGGCCTTCGGAACCGCTTTGACCGAGAAGATCGACATCGCCGACCAGGTGGCCGCCGCCGTGGGGCTGCTCACCGCCGCGCCTGGCAATCGCCTTGGTATCGGCCTGCTCGACCAGGCGGGCCTGAGATGGATCGCACCGCGCCCAGGACGCGCTGCCGCGGCCGCGCTCACCCGGCTGCCCGCAGCGGACCGACAGGGCACGACGACGGTCGACTTTTCGGACGCCCTGCGCGCGCTCGGTGCACGCGCCCGGCGTCGCGGTCTGTGCGTGATCGTGACCGACCTGCTCGTCCCCGACGGGAGCATCGAACGCCCCTTCGACTGGGAGGAGCCCCTGCGCCGGCTGACCGCCCGGCACGACGTCGTCGTCGTCGAGGTGGACGACCCCCGCGAGCGGGAGCTGCCCCACGTCGGTGAGGTGCTCCTCGTCGACCCCGAGACCGGGACACAGCGCGAGGTGTCCACCTCCGACCCCGAGCTTCGCCTCGCCTACGCCACCGTCGCGGCCCGGCACCGTGACCAGACCGCAGCGGCCGTACGCACCTGCCACGCCGAGCACCTGCGGGTGAGCACCGACCAGGACTGGGCAGCCGAGCTCGCCCGGTTCGTCAAGAACCGTCGTCGCGCCCCCGCGCGACGTTCCCGGAGGACACCATGACGTTCACCGCCCCCCTGATCCTGCTGGCCCTCGTGCCCGTCGCCGCGCTCGCGGTGGCCTACCTGGTGCTGCAGCGGAGGCGCACCCGCTACGCCGTCCGCTTCGCCACCCTGCCCATGCTCGACCGGGTAGCGCCTGCACGCCCACGGTGGCGACGTCACCTGACCACGTCCCTCGTGCTGCTCGCGCTCGCCGCGTTCGCCGTCGCGGCTGCCGGGCCACAGATGCGCCTGCGCGTGCCGTACGAACAGGCCACGGTCATCGTCGCGATCGACGTCTCCGGCTCCATGGAGGCCCAGGACGTGCCCCCGGATCGGATGACCGCGGCGAAGCAGGCCGCAGTCCAGTTCGTCCGCGACCTGCCACCCACCGTGCAGGTTGGCGTCGTCGCCTTCGCCGGCGAGGCAGACCTGATCGCACCCGTCACCGCCGACCGAGCCCTTGTCGAACGCTCCATAGACGCCCTGCAGTCGGGAGGCGGCACCGCGATCGGCGAGGCCGTCTTCGCCTCCGTGGAGGAAGTCGCCCGCCAGGCCACCGCCAACGCCGCGACGACCACCGGCACTACGGCTGGCAATGAACCGGGTGGTGCCGTGGACGCCGAACCGATCCCGGCACGCCTGGTGCTGCTCTCCGACGGGTCCAACACCGCCGGACGCAGCCCGTCGGAAGCCGTACCCGCAGCGCTCGAGGCTCAAATGCCGGTCTCCACCATCGCCTACGGAACACCCGAAGGCGTCATCGGCAACACCTACCGCACCCAGTCGGTACCCGCCGACGACGACACGCTCCGAACCCTCGCCGAGCAGACCGGCGGCCACTTCTACCAGGCCGAGAGCGGAGCCGAACTCGACCAGGTCTACGAGGACATCGGCTCCTCGATCGGCTGGCGCACCGAGACCACTCCTGTCACCACACCGCTGGTGCTGCTCGGACTCGCACTCGCCGTCACCGCCACCGCGCTGTCCCTGCGCTGGTTCTCCCGGCTGCTCTGACCCGCCCGGACTGCACATCCCGTCGAAGGAGCCACTCCATGCAGCAGGACACGACGTCGCCCACCGATCTCCCGCACGGGCTGGGGCGCCCCGCCGGCCCGCGGAACTTCGTGCTGGGCAAGCCCGCGTCACCGCCGCCGAAGACACCCGACCGGCCACGTCTCCTGGCCGTGCCGACGATCGAGCCGGCACGCACCCCGCTGGCCGCACCCGTCGCCGATCCCACCACCGACCGTCCCGACCGGACGCCACCCCTGGAACCGGCCCGCAGAGGCCGTCCGCGGCCCCTCACGACGCTGGCCGCCGCCCTCGCTCTCGGCGCCCTGCTCGGATCGGCCACGACCGGCATCGTGACAGGGCTGGTGGTCGACGAGAACGACCCGCGAGCAACCCCGCCCGCCACCGTCGCAGCAGGCAATGCCACGACTGCGAGCGCCGCGCAACGAGTGCTGCCCAGCGTGGTGCAGGTACGCGCAGGCACCCGCGGAGGCTCCGGGGTGATCGTCGACGATCGTCACGTCGTGACCAATGGGCACGTCGTGGTCGGGGCCGAAACCGTCTCGCTGCTCCTGGGTGACGGGCGGTCGGTCAGCGGGCGAGTGCTCGGCGCCGACGAGCGCAACGACATCGCTGTGATCGAGGCCGACCTGGGAAACGCACCCGCTGCGGCACTGGGCCGCAGCGACGCGCTGCAGATCGGTCAGCCGGTGATAGCTGTCGGGTCCCCGCTTGGCCTGACTGGGAGCGTCACCGCAGGGGTCGTCAGCGCGGTAGACCGCAGCGCGGAGGACTATCCCGGACCGATGATCCAGACGGACGCCTCCATCAACCAGGGCAACTCCGGCGGACCGCTGGTCGACCTGGCAGGTCAAGTCGTCGGGATCAACACCTCGATCGCGACGGTCGGTGGGTCGGGAAACATCGGCATCGGGTTCGCCGTGCCGATGGACCGAGCCATGGACGTCGCCCGGCGGATCATCGCGGGGGCATGAGGGTTCGCTGCGGTGCGCCGGCCTGTTCCATGAGCCGGACCGGTACGGCCTCGGGGCACGCCTCGACGGAGGCGCGGTCGCCCTGGAGCGGCTGGTCGT
The DNA here is from genome assembly GCF_055598465.1 of Promicromonospora sp. NPDC110617. Taxonomy (NCBI): domain Bacteria; kingdom Bacillati; phylum Actinomycetota; class Actinomycetes; order Micrococcales; family Promicromonosporaceae; genus Promicromonospora; species Promicromonospora sp. NPDC110617. The sequence continues at coordinate 372,537 of NZ_JBVKBM010000003.1, read as the reverse complement.
CCGACAGCGCTGAACCGCCCGACGTCCTTCGTCGCGTACATCCAGGTCGACCACACGCGGCTCTACGGCACCGTCGTGACGGTCCCGTGCGTGGACCTCCTGCGCCGGAAGGACGACGTGGTCGCCGACCGGCGGATCGTCATCGACGTCGTCGGGTCCTCCCCCATCGCCGCTCGCGCGGCGCGACGCTCGTAGTTCTCACCATCGATGTGCACCGTCGTGAGTGCCGGCCGCCACAGCGCCCCGCGGGCCCCGTCGTCGAAGCCGATCACCGCGAGGTCGGCGGGGGCCGTCAGCCCGACATCCGCCAGCGCCGCAAGGACCCGGAGCGCGTACCGCAGGCGGAGGGCGGGCGGGGGAACCGGGATCAGGCCAAGCGCCGAGTTGGCCACCGCGCGAGATCGGCCTCCCAGGACGCAGGGTCACGGGCCGGCGGGGCCTCGCCGAGGATCTCGAGCCGGGTTATCCGCTCGATGCGGAAGCCTCGGATCGCCTGACGTAGCCGGCACCAACCCGAGAGCAACCAGGCGTCGCCCGCACGCAGGAGCCCCATCGTCTCGACCTCACGCACGGTGGTCCCGGCAGGATCAGGGCCGCCGTTCTCGTTCTCTCCCAGGTAGGTGATCCGCACCACGCGCCGCGCGGCGATCACGTCGGCGAGCATCCCGAGCGGCACGACTTCCTCCGTCGCAGCGACGGCGTCGATGACCCGCATCGCCCCGAGCATCTCCTGCACCGGCACACGATGCTCTTCTTTCATGACGGCATCTATCTTGGCGCGAGCGCGGCGAGCGGCCCCCTGATACGGGGAAGAGTCCAGCAGTGCCAGCCCGGCGAGCACCGCCAGCGACTCGGCGGCGGACAGGTTCAGGGGCGGCAGCGAGTACTCACGAAGAATCGAGTACCCGCCTGCCGCCCCGTGGTCCGCGTAGATGGGGACCCCGGCACGCTGAAGCGAAGCGATGTCACGTTCGACGGTGCGCGACGACACCCCGAACTCGTCAGCGAGTCGAGCGGCGGACCAGGGCCGACGTGCCCCCCGGAGCAGGTCGACCAGGGCGTACTGCCGCTCGGCTCGCTTCATGCCTCAATCCTAGGATCGCCCTCGATCGGTGCCGCTCGTCAGCTCCTCATGCTCCGCTGCCCGCCGACGGACCAGACCCGTCGGACCCGGCCGTCCTGAGCGAAGTCGAACACGTCGACGCCGCCCGCACGGTTCCCGTTCGCGTCGATGTCCCAGAGCAGTCGACCGTGGATGCCGTCGATCGCATCGGCGACCGTGGTGAACACGACGCCCGGGTGCTGCTCGTGCCACCAGGCCAGATACCTGGCGAAGTCTTCGGCAGTGCGGATGTCGTCCGCGGGGGTCGACCCATCGCGCTCGGTCACGGCGAAGTGGATGCGGAAGTCGTCGGCGCAGATCTCTCGTGCGATCTCGCCGTCGGTGTTCCACATCGTCAGCCACAGGTCGAGCGACTGACGGGCGGTGGAGATGATGGTGGGCTTCGTGATCTCGGTCATGGCTCCACTCTCGGGCGCCGACGCGACAACAGTGTGTCGGTGTTCCCACAGTTACCAGGGGCAGAGCCTGGGCGCGCGAGCGGCGCACCCACCACAGCGCAACAAAAGAGCGGGCTCACCAGTCAGTGAGCCCGCTCCCGTTGACGGCTGTGCCGTCCGATGTGTGTGTCCGGAGGGGGACTTGAACCCCCACGCCCGATAAAGGGCACTAGCACCTCAAGCTAGCGCGTCTGCCATTCCGCCACCCGGACAGGTGACCCGTTCTCGGCGTTTCCGCCTTCCCGGTGCGTGGAAAAACATAGCACGCAGAACGGGTCGGGTCCGAATCGAAAAGCGTGTGACCTGGGCCGCTCTGCGAACAGGCCGCGCAGGACCAGCCCGGACACCGGGCCGGGCGGCCCGGACCGGGCCGCTACGCCCGGTGCGTCAGCCCAGGAGCTGCTCCGTGACCTCCCACAACCGCGCCTCACGTGCCCGGTCCCGCGCGAACGGTTCCACCTCGCGCTCGGCGGTCTTGACCACGAACGCGCCGTCGCGCAGGTGCGCCCAGCGCTCGTCCAGGGCCATGGCCGCCAGCAGCGGGCCGGACCGCTCCGGAGTGGAGACGCCGGGGACGCGCCCGACCGCGCGCCCCACCCGTTGCAGCACGAGGCCGTGCTCGCGCGAGAGGCCGCTGCCGGGCATGAAACCCGGCTCGAAGACCGACACGGCCACACCGTCGGGCAGGCGCCGCTGCAGCTCGTGCGCGTAGTACAGGATCGCGAGCTTGGAGTTCGAGTAGGCGACGCCCGCGTCCCTCGTGCCGGGCCGCGCACCGGTGTCCGCCGGCCGTGCGAGGTCCAGCGGGTCGCGCCACTCGGCGGGCGGCACGCCGAGCAGACGGCGCGGGGTGTTCAGGTAGTACGTGTTGGAACCGAGCAGCACGATCCGGGCAGGCGCCACGAGCGCGCCGGCCACCTCGCGCACGAGCTGGGCGTGCGCGAGGTGGTTGACCGCGAAGGTCAGCTCGTACCCGTCCGCGGACGCCGTGCGGGTGTCCGCCACGGACACCCCCGCGTTCGCGACGATCGCCCGCAACGGCCGCACGTCGCCGTCGGCCAGGTGGCGCACGGCCTCCCGCCCGGCCGCGCGGACGGCGGCCAGGCTGGCCAGGTCGGCCCCGATGGCGTGGGCGGTGGCGCCCGCCGCCCGGGCCTCCGCGGTGATGGCGTCGAGCCGCGGGCCGGGCCGCCCCACGAGGAGCAGGTCGGGACGGTTCTGCGGGCTGCGGTCCGCCATGGCCAGCACCGCGGACCGGCCGAGGCCTCCGGTCGGTCCGGTGATGAGCACGGTTCCGGTGGTCGAGGTTGTCATGCCGCCATCGTGGGTCGGCCGGACGACGCGGGGCAGTCGTCGGGTTGTCGTAGGACCGGCAGGGCCACCACAAGCGCGCGGGCGGAGCGCAGACTGGAGCGATGGAGCTCGGACCAGCGATACGACACTGGCGCGACCGCGTCTCGCCCGACGCCGCCGGGATACCGGTCGGCGCCCGTCGGCGCGCCGCGGGCCTGCGCCGCGAGGAGCTGGCCCAGCTCGCCGGCATCTCCGTCGACTACCTCACGCGGCTGGAGCAGGGGCGAGCCACCGCGCCGTCGGACCAGGTCGTGGAGGCACTCGCCCGGGGCCTCCGGCTCAGCGAGCCCGAGCGGGAGCTGCTGTTCCGGCTCGCCGGCCTGACCGCCCCAGGGCGCGGCCTGGTCTCCTCCCGCATCACCCCCAGCGTGCAGCGGCTGCTCGACCGTCTCGACGGGCACCCCGTGGTCGTCTTCGACGCGATGTGGAACCTCGTGACCGCCAACGCCGCCTACGACGCCCTCATGGGCCGGACCACCGCGTGGCGCGGGCCGGAGCGCAACGCGGTCTGGCGGCACCTGCTCGGACCCGCCTCACGCGTGGTCCACGCGCCGCAGGAGGAGGCCGATCTGGTGGCGAACCTCGTGGCCGACCTGCGGCTGACGGCGACGCGGTACCCCGCGGACCCGCGCATCCACCGGCTCGTGGCCGACCTCCGGGCACGCAGCGCCGAGTTCGTGCGGCTCTGGGAGGCGATCGACCTGACCCCGCAGGAGGCGCCGGCGAAGCTGAAGACGGTCGACCACCCCGAGGTCGGACGCATCCGGATCGACTGCGACACGCTCGTCGTCGCCGGGGACGACCTGCGGATCATGGTCTACTCCTGCGAGCCCGGCACCGAGGACGCGGAGCGGCTGGCGCTCGCGATCGTCCTCGGCAACCAGCAGCTGACCGGCCCTACGGTTCCCGCATCCGGGACCTGAGCACGTCGAACTCGCACCCCGGCGCGTCCGGGTCGAAGCCGTGCTCGACCAGCCAGCGCGCCGCCGTCAGGCTGCGCAGCGACCACCAGGCCTTGATCACGTCGCGGTCCGCACCCGGGCCGTAGCCGGCGAGCAGGTCGTCCAGGCGTTCCTCGTGCCCCAGGGTCAGGATGGCGAGGTCGAACATGGCGTCGCCGGGCGCGGCCTCGGACCAGTCGATGACGCCGGTGACCTCGTCGCCGTCGACGAACACGTGGGTGATCTGCAGATCGCCGTGGACGAACGCCGGCCGCCACGGGCGGAGCGCCCCCTCGGCGATCTCGCGGTTGACCCGGACCACCTCGGCGGGCAGGACTGCGTTGTCGAGCAGCCAGGCGCACTCGCGCTCCAGCTCGGCCGCGACGTCGTCGAGCCTGCGCCCCTCCCACGGCGGCAGCGGGGCGTCGTGCAGCCTCCGGATCGCGGCGCCCGCCGCGGCCCACGCCGCCGGCGACGCGGCGGACGGTTCGCCGAGCACACCGAGCGCCGTCCCGGGCACGGCGGCGATCGCGAGCACGGGCGGCTCGTGCCACAGGATCTCCGGGGTCGGCACCGGAGCCAGGGCCATCGCCCGGATCTCGACGTCCGCGTGTGCCGGGTCGCCGTCGACCTTCAGGAACACGTCGCCGACGCGCAGCGTCGCGCGCTGGCTGTGGGCGACGACGACCTCCACCTCGTCCATGGCGGACATCCTGACGGAACCGGCCGACGATCTCGCCGGTTTTTTGCGCGTGGTCTACGGCCGGCCGACCCGCACGCCGTCCACCCAGACCTCCAGGTCCGCGTTCTTCTCCTGCCAGAAGCAGACCATCCCGGCGATCCGCAGCCCCTCCCGCAGCGGGGTGTCGTAACCCCAGACGACGTCGCGCAGCCGCAGGTCGCCGGCGCGCACCGTCCAGTACGCCGCCGTGCCCTTGTACGCGCAGTAGCTCACCGTGTCGGTGGGCGTGAGCAGGTCCATCCGCACGTCGGTCCGCGGCAGGTAGTACCGGGGCGGCTGCCCCGTCTGGACGAGCACGACCGGCCGACGCGACTCGGCGACGACCTCTCCGCCCGCCACCACCCGGACGTGCCGGTTCGACGGCATCGCGTCCACCCGCACGTACGGGTCACGGGCATGGGTGTGGATCACCTCCTCCTCGGCGAGCCAGGTGTCGAAGGCCGACCAGTCCAGCGTCACCGCGTCGCGCAGGGCCACCAGCGGGGCCCGCGGGTAGCGCTGGACCGCGCCCGCGAGCACCGTCTCCCCCACGCCGTCGGGCACGACGACGTCGAACAGCTCGCTGGGCCCGAGGCTCCTGGACCGGCGACCGGGGCCTGCGGGGCGCAGCCCGACCTTCAGCTCGCCGGGGGCGAAGAAGTACTGGGGGTAGAAGCGGTGCTCCCAGACCAGCAGCGGCGGGTCCGCGTCCGCGACGAGCACGCCCGCCGTGTAGGCGCGCACCCGCACCGAACCGGGCTCGGCCGTGCCCGGCTGGATCACGACCGCGCTGCGCACGATCTCGCCCTGCGCCGCGTCCCTGCGCACGGTCTCCCGCTGCACGATGTCGCTCATCGCCTCCGCCACCTCTCGTCGTCCGTCGCGGTCCGCCGCCGGCCGGGGATCTCGCGCACCACTCCTGCCCACCTGACCGGCGAGCGCACCGATCCGTGACCGTCCCGCCGGACGAGTGTCGGTGGTCGGGTGTTTCCTTGACTCATGCGGAGAGCCCCATGAACAGACCGGACCAGGACGGCGCCAGCCGGAGGACGCGGTTCGCGATCGACGCCGTCACGGCGCTGCGCCTGGTGCGCGAGGACCCCGGCGCGGGCGCCCACCTGCCGCTGGTCGCGCCGGCCGCGCTGCGCAGCCACGCCATGTCGATCCTCTATCGCGACGCCGACGCGGGGCTCCTCGACGAGAAGACGGCGCGGGCGCTGCTCGAACGGGTCGCGACGCTCAAGGTCCGGCTGCTGGGCGACCGGGTCTCGCGCGCGACGGCGTGGAAGATCGCCCGGCAGCTCGGCTGGCACGACACCGGCCAGGCGGAGTACCTCGCCGTCGCCACCCTGCAGGCCGACGTGCTGGTGGCGGGCGACCGCGACATCGCGGCGGCGGCGTCGGGGCTGGTGCCCCTGGCCACGTACGACGACCTGCGGCGGGCGTGACGTCGCACGCGACGGGCGGGCGTGACGCGTCGCGCGTGACCGGCCCCGGGCCGTGCGCCACAATCCTGCCGTGACCACCCTCAGGTTCGAGCTCAGCACGCCCGTCCCGGTCGGCCCGCGCGCCGCGATCGACTTCCTGGCGGACCTCACCCGGCACCGCGGCCTGCACCCGTACCTGGTGTCCGCCGACGTCGTCGCGGACGGCGCCGGCCCGGACGGGCCGTGGCAGGACTGGCGCGTCGTCGAGCGGCCCCGGCTCGGACCCCTGCGGTACACGATCCGCTTCCCCGCCCGCATGGTGCGGGCCGGCGACGACCTGCTGACGTCGTCCGTGCGGGCGGCTCCGGGCTGCACCTTGCGCACGGTCACGCGGGCGGTCGCGGCGGGCGACGGCGCCCTGCTCACGGAGACGACCGAGGTCACCGCCCCCTGGCCCGTCGCCGGGTACATGACCCGCCACGCCCGCGCCGCGCACGAGCGGACGTTCGCGCTGCTGCCCGGGGAGCTGGCCCGGCTCCGGTAGGCGGGACCGGTACGCAGGGCCGGCGGGCGAGCCCTGCCGCCGGGGCACGCCACGCCGCGCGACACGCCGAGCGGCACGCCGTGTGCGCCCGGCGGTTCGGGGGCATCATGAGGAACATCGGGGGGCGGCCGCATCTCGCGAGAGGAGCCGCGGCATGGAGCTGTCCGACCGGGCCAGAGCAGCGCAGGACGCCATCGAGCCCGTCACGTCCTTCTTCCAGTCGTTGCGCACGATGGACCGGCAGGCCGGCGTCGTCGACCTGGCCTTCGGCGACCCGCACGAGATGCCGCTGCGGGGGCTGGTCGACGCCCTGCGGGCCAACCTCGAACCCCGCGCCACCGACTGGTTCGCCTACAAGTCGAGCCTGGCCCCCGCCCGGGAGACGATCGCGGAGGGGCTGCGCGGCGAGCTCGGCCTCCCGTTCGACTCGGACGACGTGGCGATGACCCAGGGGGCGTTCGGCGCCATCGCGCTGGCGTTCCGGCTCGTGGCCGACGCCGGGGACGAGGTGGTGTTCCCCGAACCGGGCTGGTTCTACACCCCGATGCTGCGCGCGGCGAACCTGGTGCCGGTCCGCGCCCCGCTGACCGCCGACGGGTTCGACCTGGACGTCGAGGCCGTCGCGCGGGCGATCACGCCGCGCACGCGCGTCGTCGTCGTCAACTCGCCCGCGAACCCCACTGGGCGCGTGTACGCCCGGGACCGGCTGGTCGAGCTCGCGACCGCGCTGGAGGCGGCGTCGGCCAGGAACGGACGCCGCATCTGGCTGCTGTCCGACGAGCCGTACCGCCGGATCCGGTTCGACGGCATCGGCTTCACGAGCCCGGCCGAGTGCTACCCCTGGACGCTGGTCGACTACAGCTACGGCAAGGTGCTGCTCGCGCCCGGGCAGCGCCTCGGCTACCTCGCGCTGTCGCCCCTGATCCCCGACGACGTGCGCACGGAGCTGCGCGCCGCCCTGCTCCCCCTGCAGATGGGCCTCGGCTGGACCTTCCCCGACGCCCTCATGCAGTACGCGGTACCGGCCCTGGAGACCGTCTCGATCGACGTCGGCGAGCTGCAGCGGCGCCGCGACCTCATGGTCGCCGCGCTCGGCGCTGCGGGCTACGACCTCACCGTGCCCGAGGGCACGTTCTACCTGTGGAGCGCCGCACCGGGCGGCGACGCGTCTGCCTTCGTCTCGGCGCTCGCCGGGCGGGGCGTGTTCGTGCTGCCCGGCACCGTCTTCGACCGGGCCGGGCACTTCCGGATCAGCCTCACCGCGACCGCCACCATGCTGGAGCGAGCACTGCCGGCCCTGCGCGGGCTGGCGCCGCGCTGAGCGCCCGTCCCGCTCGTGTCAGCGTCCCCTGGCACACTGGCGGCCATGACTCCTCCGGACGCCGCCTCGCCCGAGCTCGACGTGACAGGACCCGCGCTCGACCTGGCGCCGACGCCGCTCGACGTGCTGCGCACGGTGTTCGGCTACGACGCCTTCCGCGGTGAGCAGCAGGAGATCATCGACACCGTGACGGGCGGCGGCGACGCCCTCGTGCTCATGCCCACCGGCGGCGGCAAGTCGCTGTGCTACCAGATCCCGGCCCTCGTGCGGCGGGGCACCGGCGTCGTGATCTCGCCCCTGATCGCCCTGATGCAGGACCAGGTGGACGCGCTGGAGGCCCTCGGGGTGCGCGCCGGGTTCCTCAACTCGACCCAGGACGCCGACCAGCGCCGTCAGGTGGAGCAGGCCTACCGGTCGGGCGAGTTGGACCTGCTCTACCTCGCGCCGGAGCGGCTCGGCGTCGAGTCCACGGCCCGGCTGCTCGACCAGGGCACGATCGCGCTGTTCGCGATCGACGAGGCGCACTGCGTGTCCCAGTGGGGGCACGACTTCCGCCCGGACTACCTGCGTCTCGGCGCGCTGGCCGAGCGCTGGCCCGGCGTCCCGCGCATCGCGCTGACCGCGACGGCCACCCAGCACACCCGCGAGGAGATCGCGGACCGCCTGGGCCTGGCGGGGGCCAGGCACTTCGTGGCCAGCTTCGACCGCCCCAACATCACCTACCGCGTCGCGCCCAAGGACAGCCCGCTGCGGCAGCTGCTCACCCTGCTGCGCACGGAGCACCCCGGCGAGGCCGGGATCGTGTACTGCCTGTCGCGCGCGTCGGTCGAGAAGACCGCCCAGCAGCTCACCGACCAGGGCATCCGTGCCCTGCCGTACCACGCGGGCCTGCCGGCACCGGTGCGTGCGGCCAACCAGGCGACGTTCCTGCGGGAGGACGGCGTGGTCATGGTCGCGACCATCGCGTTCGGCATGGGCATCGACAAGCCGGACGTCCGGTTCGTGGCGCACCTCGACCTGCCCAAGTCGGTCGAGGGCTACTACCAGGAGACGGGCCGTGCCGGACGCGACGGCCTGCCGTCGACGGCATGGCTCGCCTATGGCCTGGCCGACGTCGTCCAGCAGCGCAAGATGATCGCCGAGTCCGAGGGCGACCTCGCCCACCGCCGCAGGCTCTCGTCCCACCTGGACGCGATGCTGGCGCTGTGCGAGACGGTGGAGTGCCGCCGCGCGCAGCTCCTGCGCTACTTCGGCCAGCAGCACCCCGGCGACTGCGGGGCCTGCGACACCTGCCAGAACCCGCCCGAGGCCTGGGACGGCACCGTCCCCGCCCAGAAGCTCCTGTCCGCCGTGTTCCGGCTGGACCGCGAGCGCAACCAGCGCTTCGGCGTGGGGCACGTGGTGGACATCCTGCGTGGCAAGGCCACGCCCAAGATCACGCAGTGGGGGCACGACAGCCTCACGGTGTTCGGCGTGGGCGAGGACCTGTCGGACGGCGAGTGGCGGTCCGTGGCGCGGCAGCTCCTGGCGCAGGGCCTGCTGGAGGTCGACTCGAACCACGGCACGCTGCTGCTCACCGAGACCAGCGGCGACGTGCTGGGCCGACGGCGCGAGGTGCGGCTGCGGCGTGACCCGGCCCCGGCAGCGGGCGCGGCGCGGCGGTCGTCGCGGTCCGGGGGCGCGAAGACCGATGCCGTGGCGCTGTCGGACGGCGACCAGGAGGTGTTCGAGCGGCTGCGCGCCTGGCGGGCGGCGGCCGCCAAGGAGCAGGGCGTGCCCGCCTACGTGGTGTTCCACGACGCGACGCTGCGCACGGTCGCCACCGAGCGGCCGGGCGACCTGGACGCGCTGAGCGGGATCAGCGGTGTGGGCCAGGCGAAGCTGGACCGGTACGGCGAGGGGATCCTGGCGGCGCTGCACGCCGGGGAGTGACCCGTCCCGCTCCGCGACGGGGGGCTCCGCGACGGGGGGCGGTCGGCGGCGGGTGATTTGGCACAGTGCGAAACCGGCATCGTGTCGATGCCGGGCCGGCCGTACGCTCGCAGACGTGATCTCGTGAGCTGACGGAGGTATGCGGCGATGCGAACTCCTCTTCACCTGGCCCTGCGCAGGTTGGTGCGGGACGTCGGGATCGACCCGCACGGACGCGGGCCGAAGCCCGGCGGGCTCACCCGCCGCCAGTTCCTCGGCGGGTCCCTGGCGGCGGGTGCCGGACTCGGGGTGGCCGCGGCAGCGCCCGGCGTCGCGGCGGCGGCTTCGTCGGGCGGACGGCCGCGGATCGTCGTCGTCGGCGCCGGCCTGGCCGGCCTGACCGCGGCGTACCGCCTGAGGCAGGCGGGCTACGCCGCGACCGTGTACGAGGCGGCCGACCGGATCGGCGGTCGCTGCTGGTCGAACCGGAGCTGGCGGGGCGGCCAGGTCTCCGAGCACGGCGGGGAGCTCATCGACACCGGGCACACCGCGATCCTCGACCTGATCGACGAGCTCGGCCTGGGCGTCGAGAACCGTGCGGAGGCAACCCCGGCGGGCACGGAGCCGTTCTACTTCTTCGAGGGCGTGCCGTACCTGGTGGACGACGTGCGCGACGACCTGCGGCAGATCCTGCCGCAGGCCCAGAGCGATGCCGAGGCCGCCGGCTTCCCGATCCTCTACCACGACCACACCGCCCGGGCCCGTGAGCTGGACCTGATGTCGATCCGGCAGTGGATCGAGGCCTACGTGCCCGGTGGCCCGACCTCCAGGCTCGGCCGGTTGTTCGACGTGGCCTACACGATCGAGTACGGCGCCGAGATCGACCAGCAGTCCTCGCTCAACCTGATCAATCTTTTCGGCTACTCCACGGCCGAGGACCCGCAGCTGTTCGGCGAGTCGGACGAGGTGTTCCACGTGGCCGGCGGGAACGATCAGCTCGTCACCCGCCTGGCGGACGCCCTGCCCGGCCAGATCGTGACCGGCACCGCCCTCACCGCGCTGGAGCGGGACGACCGGGGCCGCTACGCGCTGCGCCTGGCACACCGCGGGAGGACCACCACGGTGGTCGCGGACCAGCTGCTGCTCGCCCTGCCGTTCTCGCTGCTGCGCCGTGTGGACCTGCGCGGAGCCAGGTTTCCGGAGCTCAAGCGCACGGCCATCACGGACCTACCGATGGGCCAGAACACCAAGCTCGTCCTGCAGTTCGACCGGCGCGCCTGGCAGGAGGCCGGCTGCGACGGCGACACGTTCGCCGACACCGGCTACCAGGCCACGTGGGACACCACGCTGGGCCAGCGCGGTGCCCGGGGCATCCTCACGAACTTCACGGGCGGACGCGTGGCACTCGACTTCGCGGACGCCTCGGCCGCCCGCTACGCCCGCCGGTTCCTGGGGCAGCTCACCCCGGTGCTGCCGGGGGTCCCTCCCACATGGACCGGAGCAGCCTCCCTGGACTACTGGCCAGGCTACCGGTGGACCCGAGGCTCGTACGCGTACTACGCCGTCGGGCAGTACACAACCTTCGCCGGCGTCGAGGCCGAAGCGGTCGGCACGTGTCACTTCGCCGGCGAGCACACCTCGATCGAGAGCCAGGGCTACCTCAACGGTGCCGTCGAGTCCGGCGAACGGGCCGCCCGGGAGATGCTCGACGCGCTCCGGTAGGCGCAGGTCGTCACAGGTCGTGCTCGGCGAGCTCGCGGAACTCGTCGGGCACGGCCCCGCCCCGGCGCAGCACCACGGGGAGGTAGCCGACGGCGTCCCCGCCGAACCGCGTGCGGATCGCGTCCATCGACTGGTCGACCGCGCCCCGCGCCACGCCCGGCGCGGAGCCAGGCCGCCACGGGTCGGGCGGGTCGAGGTCGAGCTCCATCTGGACCGCCGACTGGTCCGCGATGTTGGAGACGGAGACGCCGAGCAGCGTGATCTCGCACGGCGCGGCGTCGTCGATCGCGGACCAGGCCAGCCGCACCGCGACCTCGGTGAGGGTGAGCGTGGCGGACATCGGCACCGGCAGCGTGAGCGACCGCGTCGCCCGCTGCATGCCCGCGAACCGCACCGCGACCGTCACGGTGCGGCCCGCGCGCCCCTTGGCCCGGAGCCGGCGCGAGACCCGGTCGGACAGGTGCGCCAGGACCGCCCGGACGTCGTCGGGCTCGGGCCGGCGCTGGCTCAGGGCCGACTGCGCGCCCACGGAACGCGCGCGGCGGCTGGTGACGACCTTGCGCGGGTCCTCGTCCTGCGCCATGGCGCTGAGCTTGTGCCCCACGGCATGCCCGAGGATGTGCTCGACCGCGGTCGACGGGGTGCGGGCCAGCTCGCCGATCGTCCGGATGCCGAGGTCGGCCAGGCGCTGCTCGTTCACGGGTCCGACGCCCCAGATCAGGCTGACGGGCAGCGGGTCGAGGAAGGTCCGCTCGGCTCCGGGGTCGACGACGACGAGGCCGTCCGGCTTGGCCACCTGGGAGGCGATCTTCGCGAGGTGCTTGGTCCGCGCAGCCCCGACCGAGATGGGTAGCCCCACCTCGGCTCGGACACGTTCGCGGATCCGCGCCCCGATCGCCGCGGGCGGCCCGAACAGGTGGGTCGCCCCGGAGACGTCGAGGAAGGCCTCGTCGATCGAGATCCGCTCGACGATCGGCGTGACGTCGGCCAGGACGGCCATCACGGCGTCGCCCAGCCGCTGGTACTCCCCGAAGTGCCCGCGGACGAACACGAGGTCCGGGCACAGCCGGGCGGCGCGCCAGCCGGGCATCCCGCCCTGCACCCCGTGCACCTTGGCCTCGTACGAGGCCGCGAGCACCACTCCCCCGCGCGGCCCGCCGCCGACGGCGATCGGCCGGCCGCGCAGGGCAGGGTCCAGCAGCTGCTCGACCGACGCGTAGAACGCGTCGAGGTCGGCGTGCAGGATCGTGGCGCCGGGCATGCCACCAGTCTACTCGAACGCGTGTTCGACCTTTTGGCTGGTCAGGGGTTCGAGTACATCTGCACGACGACCCGGTCGAAGCGCCGCGCGGCGAGGTCCTGCCGGGTGATGGTCCAGTACAGGATCCCCATCGGCACCCCGACCCACTGGGCGAGCACGACCCAGTCCTCCGGGCGGGACCACTGCTCGCCGGACCCCTCGTACGCCGAGCCGCGGGCCGGGTCCCCGTAGCCGTCGAAGTCGTAGGCGTGGCCGCCGAGCTCCCACTCGCCGCCCTCGTCGGACTGCTGGGACCAGACGTCCTGCAGCGTCTCCGCGTGCGGGTGCTCGGCCTCGGTCTCGGCGTCGAGCGGACAGGAGGGCAGGGACACGCCGGGGACCAGGCGCAGGTCGCCCCTGCGCCGCAGGGCCTCGTCCAACGCCTCCGGAGAGTCGTACTCGTACGGCTCGTAGTCGGGCGAGGTCTCCCGCTCCTCGACCGGCGCTCCCGCCGGGACGTACACGGCACCGCCTGCCAGGACTTCGTCCTCCAGCTCGATGTTCGCGAAGAGGAGGACGTGACCGTCGGGCGGCAGCGGCAGGTCGGTGGCGCCCGGCGCGATCGCCGCCAGGTCGAGCGTCGTGATGAGCTGGTGCTCGGCGGGGTCGAAATCCGCGTCCGGGGCGGGCACGTCCGGCGGGAGCAGCACCGGGCTGCCGAGCCGGCCGACGACCGGGCCACCGCCGTCGGGCGCCGTCCGCAGCGTCGGGCGCGCCAGCCCGAGCCACCGGTCGACGTCGTCCGCCGGGACACCCCGGTCGAGCGCCTGCTCCCGGAACCGGTCCAGCCACCACAGCGTCGCGGCGGGCAGCCCCCGGACCGACGCGGGCAGCACTCCCGCACCGAACTCCCAGCCCGGCTCGGGCGCGACCACGCCCGGCTCACCCAGCTCCGCGAGCCACTCCGCCGCGGACGAACGCGTCGCCGCGTCGCCGTCGGACAGCGCGGCACGCGCGGCGGCCCGGGCACCGGGATGGTCGCCGAGCACCCGGCGGGCGGCCAGCCGGTGGCGGTTCGCGGCTAGCGCGAACGACGTCAGGCGCGGGACCAGCACCTCGGGAACCGCGGGGAACCTGGCGAGGATCGTCAGGATCATCGTCCGCGTGTCGACGGCGTCCTCGTCCGGGTGCCGCTTCCCGTCCCCGCCGTCGAGATACTCGTCCGCGAGGTCGAGACGTTCGGCGAACAGGGGCCACCAGCGCTCGGCGTCCTCGGGTGTCAGCGCGGCGCCGATCTTCCGGCCCCAGCCGATCGTGCGGGTGACCAGCAGCCCGGCGGTCCACCGGTCCGCGTCACCCGCACCGGCGGCGCGGCGCGCGTCCCGCAGGGCCCGCGCGTCGGGCAGCAGTGCCAGCCGGTTCCCGACGGCGTCCCAGGGGCGCTCGTCCTGCCCGCTCCCCGGGCGCAGGCCGCGCAGGGCCCGCAGCTCCTCCGCGACCTTGACGTCCTCGGGCACCGCGACCGGAGGCACGGGGACGGCCGCATGACGCAGCACCCGCACGCGGAAGACGACCCGGCGCAGCAGCCGCTCCCGGTCGGGGTCGAGCGGTCCGGCGGCACCGTCGCCGTCGGCGGGACCGGAGGCCAGGGTCTCCTCGATCGCCTCGACGCCGCCGTCGAGGTCGGCGAGGCGGGCCAGGGCGTCCGGCAGCCGGTCCGGCGAGGCGGTCCGCAGGTGGGGCCGCAGCACGTCGACCTGCCGTGACGCGTCGAGCAGGGACAGCGTGGCGAGCGCCTGCTCGCGGACTCCGCCGTCGGGGTCGACGGCCAGCGCGGCGGCCAGGCCGGCGTGCTCCTGCGGACTGCGCGCGCACCGGGCCGCGACGTCGCTCCGGACGTGGAACTCCTGCCCGGCGACGACCTCGGCGAGCACCTCGGTGTGCCGGGCGAGGAAGGCGACGCCCTGGTCGCTCTCCAGCATCCGGCGTCGGTCGCGCGCCGGGAAGGGGTGGTCCGCGTACAGCAGTGCCGACAGCGTGGCGCGCACCGCCGATCCTTGGCCGGCAGCACCGGCACCACCGGCGAGGGCGACGTCCACGAGGAGATCCGGGGTCCAGCGCTGCCGCACGTCCGCCGCGTCCGCCACGTCCTTCACCGTGCTGACCCGCGCCACGTCGTGGGCCAGCACGAGCAGCCAGGACCGCTCGTCACGCTCCGTGGCCCGGTCGGAGGCCGCGTGCAGCACCTGCCCGAACCGCGCGAGCACGTCGACCGGAGCCGTCCGGTAGATCGCGAGCCGTGCGACGTCGACGGCCTGCCGGGTCCACCCGGGGTGCAGGTCGGCGACGGCCGCCGTCCGCTCCTTCGGGTGGTAGCCGTCCGGCTCGGCGACCAGCTTCGCGCCGCGCGGCCGCCCGCGCAGACGCTCCAGGACGTCCGGCCCGGTGCCATGCAGCACGTACCCGACCGCCGGGTCGAACACCTGCGCCACCTTCAGCGGCGCGAGGCAGTACGCCACCGCGGCCGCGACGTCCGGTGCGCCGTCGGTGTCCGGACCCGCCGCCTCTCGTTCATATATGTGCATATCGGGAGTTTACGGACGGGGTCTGACACGCCCCGAGCAGGGAGTCCAGGCGCAAACCGTCCGGGCTCAGGCGCTCCGGGCGAACAGGTGCCGGCTCCCGATCACCGTGTACCCCAGCCGCCCGTAGAGCACCTGGGGCCAGTCGTCGGCCGCGGCGAGCAGGACCCGGGTGCCGCAGCCGGCCGCGTGGGCCCGGCGGGTCGCGTCGTGGAGCAGGGCCTGGGCGTAGCCGCGGTTGCGGTGCTCCTCGTCGGTCATGACGTCCTCGATCTGGGCCAGACCCTCGGTGCGGTCGAGGTACAGGTCCGCGCGGGCGACGATCTCACCCGGAGCGGACCCGGTCGCGACAACGCCGTCCGGCCCGGTCCCGGGGTCGCGGACACCCAGGAAGACGACGCCGTCCGCCCCGAGGTGCCGCACGCGGCGCCGGCCCACGAGCTGCTCGATCACCTCCGGCGGCGCGTCCGGCAGGGCTCCGCGCCAACCGCGCCGTTCCATGCCCGCCAGGTCCTCGGCGGCGACGGCCTCGACGGCGGCCGGCCGTCGCGGTCCGCCTACAGGCCCCGCACCGCGCTCCACCATGATCAGCTCGACGTCGTGGGTGTACCCCGCCCGCTGGAACGGCTCCGCGAACGCGGCACCGAAGGCGTCGTCGTCCACGACCACGAGCCGGTGGCTCAGGCCTGCCCCGCCGAGCACCTCGTCCGCGAGCCGAAGCGCGTCGGACGCAGCGACACCGCCCCGGAAGCAGAGCTTGTTGTGGTCGTGGGACGCCGCGTAGCGCGGGCTGAGCACGGCGAACCCGCCCGGGAGCTCGACCACCCGCTCGGCCTGCCGCCGCTCGAAGCCGCGCAGGAAGTCCCGCACGCGGCCCAGCAGGTCGCCGTCCGGCGCGGGTCCAGGCGGCACACGGTCGGTCGGGTCGTCGAGGTCCATGCCACGAGAGTTCCAGGCCCGGCCGCCGGAACCCAGCTCATTTCACGACCACTCCCCGCGTCATATATGATGTACGACGTGCCGACGACGCCTCCCGCCCCGATCTCCCTCCCCTCCCGGACGGAGCACGCGCTCGCGACCATCAAGGAGGGCATCCTCAGCGGCCGGCTCGCCGCCGGGCAGGCGCTCGTCGAGGCGGAGCTCGCCCAGGAGCTGGCGATGTCCAAGACCCCGGTCCGCGAGGCGCTCAAGACCCTGGAGATGAGCGGGCTCGTCGTGGTGCGACCCTACGTCGGGGTGCGCGTGCGCGAGCTGACGCAGGCCGACGCCGTCGCCATCTACGAGACCCGGCTGCTGCTGGAGCCCGAGGCGACCCGGCGCAGCGTGCTGCGCGGCATGGACACCGCCGCCGCGCGCGCAGCGCTGGAGCGGGCCGCCGAGGTCACGGAGCCGGCGCAGCGCAGCCTCGCCAACCGGGCCTTCCACGCGGCGCTGTGGGGTGCGGCCGACAACACGATCCTGACCGGCATGCTGGAGGGCCTGCGGGACCAGACGGCGCTCGCCGCCGTCACCACGTGGGCCAAGGAGCCGAGCTGGCGGGACGAGGCGCGCGAGCACGCGCAGATCCTTGCCGCCGCCGAGGCCGGCGACGCCGACCTCGCGGCGGACCTGACCCGCCGGCACATCGCCGGCTTCCTCGACCGGCTCCACCAGGGAGGTGCGACCGCCTGACCCGCAGGACCCGCGCCGCGAGCGCCGGCGGGCCGGAGGGCCCGGCGTCGGCACGCGCGGCGACGCAGACGAGGTGCAGCCCGTTCACCGCCAAGTTCCCGGGCCGCACCTCTGGAACGAGTGCTCCATGGCGGAGCACGCACGTCACTCGATGGAGGAGCAACGATGCTCAATAGTACAAAGCAGCCTGCGCCCGTCGCAGCCCGGGCACGACGCAGCCAGATGCGCTGGACGATCGTCGCGTTCTCGGCGCTCGGGCTCACGATCGCCTACCTCGACCGCGCCGCCCTCAGCGTCGCGCTGCCGTTCATCTCGGAGGACTTCCACATCAGCCCGGCCGTCCAGGGCGTGCTGCTGTCCTCGTTCTTCTGGACCTACGCGCTGTTCCAGGTGCCGTCGGGCTGGCTCCTGGACAAGTTCGGTCCGCGCGTCATCTACCCGATCGCGGTGGGCTGGTGGTCGGTCTGGACAGCGCTGACGGCCTTCGCGACCGGCGTCACGAGCCTGATCGTCTTCCGGCTCGGCCTCGGCATCGGCGAGGCCCCCGTGCAGCCCGCGAACATCAAGGTGGTCTCCACCTGGTTCCCGCGCCGCGAGCGGGCGTTCGCGTCCAGCCTGTTCGACATGGGCCAGCAGATCGGCTCGGCCCTCTCGATCCCGATCGTCACCTCGATCGCCGTCTTCGCCGGGTGGCGCTGGACGTTCATCCTGATCGGCGGCGTCGGGCTGCTGTGGATCGTCGGCTGGCTCGCCATCTACCGCGCGCCGCACAACCACAAGCGGGTCAACGCGCAGGAGCTGGACCACATCCGCTCCGACCAGGCCGAGATGGTGCGGCACACCGGGGAGCCGGTGCGCTGGAGCGCGCTGCTGCGCGACAACCAGACCTGGGCGCTGATGCTCGGCTACGTCTTCCGGTCGCTCGCCGGGGCGTTCTTCCTCACGTGGTACCCGAGCTACCTGCTCAACGAGCGCGGGTTCACCGAGGCGGAGTTCGGCATGGTCGGGGCCCTGCCCGCGGTCATCGGCATCGGCTCCACGGTGCTGGGCGGGGTCGTCTCCGACCGCATGCTCGCCTCCGGCCTCTCGCCGAACGTCGCGCGCAAGGTGCCGATCATCTCGGGCCTCGTGCTCAGCGCGTGCATCGGCTTCAGCCCGTTCGTGGAGAGCAACGTGGTGCTCATGGTGATCCTCACCGTTTCCAGCGCCGCGCACTCCTTCGCCGGGGCCGCGATCCTCAGCCTGCCGGCCGAGGTCTCCCCGAGCCCCGAGCGGGTCGGCACCCTGGCCGGGTTCCAGAACTTCGGCTCGCAGCTCGGCAACCTCATCAGCCCCATCGCGATCGGCCTGGCCCTGACGGCGTCCGGCGGGTCGTACCTCTGGCCGCTCGTCTTCGCGGCGATCAGCTGCCTCGTCAGCGCCGCGATCTACGGCCTGTGGGTGCGCATCAAGCCGGTCGAGCAGCAGCCCGGCTCCCTCCAGGACGCCGGCCCCGAGCAGAACAGTCCCCACCAGAACGGAGCATCATGACCGGGCACCACGACGTCGTCGAACGCCTGCGGACGGTCGTCGGCATCCCCGTCGTCCCCTACGCGCCCGACGGCGGTGTCGACCTCGCCCGGACCGGGCAGCTCGCCGATCGCCTGGTCGAGGCGGGCCTCGGCGCGATCACTCCCAACGGCAACACCGGCGAGTTCTACGCCCTGACCCCGCGCGAGCGGGCCGACGTCGCCCGCACCGTCACCGAGGTGGCGCGCGACCGCGCCGTCGTCATCGTGGGCGTGGGGCTGGACCCCGCCACGGCACGGGCCGAGGCCGAGGCGGCCGCCGAGCTCGGCGCGCACGCGGTCATGGTGCACCAGCCGGTGCTCCCCTACATGTCGCGCCGGGGCTGGGTCGAGTACGTGGCCGCCGTCGCGCACGCCGTGCCCGGCCTCGCCGTGCTGCCGTACGTCAGCTCCCCCGCCGTCCGGGGCGCGGACGTCGCGGCGCTCGCGCAGGCCGCGCCCAACGTCGTGGGCGTCAAGTACTCGGTGCCCGACCCCGTCGCGTTCGCCGAGACCGTGCAGGACACGGACGCCGACCTGCTCTGGATCGCCGGGCTGGCCGAGTCCTACGCGCCGTCGGCGTGGCAGGCCGGAGCGCGCGCGTTCACCTCGGGCCTGGTCAACGTCGCCCCGGACGTCTCGTTCGCGCTGCTGGACGCCCTCCGGCAGGACGACAGCGCCCGCGCGGCATCGGTGTGGCGCCGCATCCGGGAGTTCGAGCAGCTCCGGGCCCGCGACCGGTCGGCCGACAACGTCTCGGTGGTCAAGGAGGCCATGCACCAGATGGGGCTGTGCGACCGGTCCGTCCGACCGCCCAGCACCACCCTGGCCGAGCCCGACCGCGCCGCCATCACACGGATCCTCGACGACTGGAAGGTCTCGGTATGACGACGAGCACGACGGGCGGCTCGACGATCGCCCGGCTCACCACCTACCTGCAGCGGGTCGGGAACCGGCCCCGCGTGCTGCTGCGCATCACCACCGACGACGGCATCGACGGCTGGGCCGAGATCTACAACCACGGCCCCGACCTCGCCTACCCCGCGATCATCGAGTACCTCGCGGACCAGATCGCCGGGATCGACGCCTCCCGCGTCGCGTACGTGAACCAGCTCCTGCACCAGTCGGCCCGGTTCCCGCAGGGGGCACTCGGCCTGGCGGCCATCGCCGCGGTCGACCACGCGCTGTGGGACATCGCCGCCAAGCGGCTCGGCGTGCCCGTCTACCAGCTCCTCGGCGGCGCCGTCCGCGACCGGGTGCGGGTCTACGCGGGCCTGTACGACGCCCCCGACGTGCCCGAGCTGCGCGACCGCACCGCCGCGCTGCACGAGAACCACGGCGTGGACGCGTTCAAGCTCAGCCCGTACCGCCGCGACCTGGGGTCGCGGTTCGGGCTGGTCGCCCGCGAGCTCGGCGACTGGTTCGGCGAGATCCGCGCGAACCACCCCGAGGAGTGGGAGTTCGCGTTCGACGCCCACGGCTGCCTCTGGGAGCCGCGCCAGGCCGTGGACCTGGCCGCGGCGCTCGCCCCCAACGAGCCGATGTTCCTGGAGGAGCCGATCCGCCCGGAGTACCTGCCCGCCTGGGGCCGGATCCGCGCGGAGATGGCCGTGCCGCTCGCCACCGGTGAGTCGCTGTACTCCCCCCACGAGTTCCTCGGCCTGCTGACCGTGCAGGGCGCGGACATCGTCCAGCCCGACATCGCCGTGGTCGGCGGGCTCACCCAGATGCGCAAGATCGCCACGCTCGCCGAGGCGCACGACGTCCCCGTCGCACCCCACAACCCGCTGGGGCCGCTCGCGACGGCCGCCAACGTGCACTTCGCCGCCGCGACCTGGAACTTCTCGATCCTGGAGTACAAGTTCGACGAGGTCTCCTGGTGCCACGACCCGTACGTGCCGGTCGACGGGCACCTGGAGCTGCGGCCCGACCGGCCCGGCTGGGGCATCGAGATCGACGAGTCGGCGCTCGCGCACGACGACTGGGTGCACTGGGAGCGCAAGGTCCCGGTGCGGAAGGACGGGTCGACGGGATGGATGTGACAGGACCCGGCACCGGGCCGCAGACCGACCTCGTGACCAGCCGGGACGCCCGGTCCGGCGCGGTCCGGGAGCTCGACGTCGTCGAGACCACGCCCGACCACCTCGATGCCGTCGCCCGGCGCGCCGCCGCCGCGGCCCCCGACCTCGCCGCGTGGCCGCGTGAGCGGCGGGCCACGCTCCTGGAGGCGCTCGCCGACGCGCTCGACGCCGACCGCGACGCCCTCGTGGCGGAGGCCGACCGCGAGACCGCCCTCGGCCCCGACCGGCTCGGCGGCGAGCTCACGCGCACCGCGTACCAGCTGCGGAAGTTCTCCCGGGCGGTGCGCGACGGCGCCTACCTGGAGGCGACGATCGACCACGCCGGGCCCACCCCCATGGGCCCGCGCCCCGACCTGCGCCGCATGCTCGTGCCGCTCGGACCGGTCGCGGTCTACGCGGCGAGCAACTTCCCGTTCGCGTTCTCCGTGCTGGGCGGCGACACGGCGTCGGCGCTCGCCGCGGGCAACCCCGCGGTCGTCAAGGCGCACCCGGGGCACCCCGCCACGTCCGAGCGCGTGGCGCGGCTCGCCGAGCGGGCCGTGGCGGCCTCCGGCGCGCCCGAGGGCACGTTCGCGCTGGTGCACGGGTTCGACGCGGGGGTCGCGCTCGTGTCCCACCCGGCCATCCGCGCGGCGGGGTTCACGGGGTCGCTCGCCGGCGCGCGCGCGCTGGCCGACGCCGCGGCGGCGCGTCCCGCGCCGATCCCGTTCTACGGGGAGCTCAGCAGCATCAACCCCGTGCTCGTCACGCCGGCCGGCGCCCGGGACCGGGCGGACGAGTACGGGACGGGGCTCGCCGGCTCCGTGCTCCAGGGCGGCGGGCAGTTCTGCACCAAACCCGGGCTCGTGCTGGTCCCCGCCGGCGCGGCGGGTGATCGGGTGGTCGACGCGTTCGCGCGGGCGATCGACGCGGCGCCGGCCCTGCCCGCCCTGACGGCGGGCATGGCGGACGCGTACGGGCGCGGGCTGACGGCGCGGGCCGGCGACGCCGTCGTCCGGGCGCAGGGCGGGCCCGGGACCACGCGCGACACCGAGGCGGACGGGCCCGCCGACGCGGGGTCGACGACGCGGCCCGCGCTGCTCGAGGTCCCGGCCGGGAGGCTCACGGCCCGGCTCGTCGAGGAGTGCTTCGGGCCGCTCGCCGTCGTCGTGCGGTACGCGGACGAGGCGGAGGCCGTGGCCGTCGTCGAACAGGTCGAGGGGTCGCTGACCGCGAGCATCCTCACGGGCGATGCCACCGACCTGGACCTGCCCGCCGCGCGGGCCGCGCTCGCGGCCCGCGCCGGGCGCGTGCTCTACGACGGCTACCCGACCGGCGTCGCCGTGAGCTGGGCGCAGCAGCACGGCGGGCCGTGGCCGTCGACCAACTCGCTGCACACGTCCGTGGGCGCCACGGCGATCCGCCGGTTCCTGCGTCCGCTCGCGTGGCAGCAGGCGCCGCAGCACGCCCTGCCGGTGGAGCTGCGGGACGGCGCGCCGGTCGTTCCGGTCCGCGTCGACGGGGAGCTCGTGCTGCCGCAGGGGTGAACCGTCCGGACACGGTCGAAAAACAAGCGGCCCCGTGGCTGTGGATGCCTCGGGGCCGCTCGATCCGCTGTCTCATTCGGATCCCGCCGGCGCTCTCGCGCCGGAAGTCTGCGCCCAGTCTAGCCGACTCACCCGTCCCCGTGGGGCGGGTGAATCGCGTTCCCTCGGGGGCGGCGCCGGATACGCCGGCGTATCGTCGCAGGTGCCACAGCACCGGGCAGCGCGGCCTGCCCGTCCGGCGGCCCTGCCGCGGACGCCTCGGCCGCGTACCCCGGTCCGTTCCCGCGGGAGGCTCCGCGGCCGGACGCAGGACACCGGCCGCGCGGTGGGCCCGTGGAACGCCCGCGCGTGACGCGCCCGGGCGTGACTGTCGCACAACTCGACCGCGAGCGGCGCACGGTCTCCCGACCCGCCACGCGATCGCCGGACTCCCGCGATCAGCGAGCCACCGACGCCCCGTACCGGCATGCCGGTACGGGCGTGCGGTCCCACCGGCGGCGCTCCTCGCGCGGCTGGAAGGAGAACGGGATGTCCACCTCGAACGGCCGGACCACGCCGCAACAGGCCAAGAAGCACAAGAACAAGAACAAGAACAAGAACCGGTCCGCGGACCGCGCGCCGCACGGTCTGAGCTATCAGGCCTGCGCGGTGATCGTCGCCGTCGCCGGGATGTGCGCCTGGGTCGCGCACGACGCCCTGGGCGGCGCCGTGCCGGCCACACCCGTGGCGGCGCCCGGCGTCGCGGCGCCGTCCGCACCCGCGCAGGCGGGCGACGTGTACGTGACCACCCCGCCGGCGGCGGCCACGCCGCCGGTCGTGCTCATGGTCGCGCCCGACGGTTCGGGCACGACGGCGGTGCGCGGGACGATGACGGGGGCGCACCCGTCGGGGGTGCCTGGCACCGCTGCGCCCGGCCCGGTGTCGGCGGGCGTCGCGCCGGCGGGTGTCGCACCGTGGGGCGTCGCACCGGCGGGCGTCGCACCGGCGGGCGTCGCACCGGCGGGCGTCGCACCGGCGGGCGGCACGCCGGCACCGACCCCGACGACGCCGGGGCAGGCGGCCGCTGCCGGCGGACCACCCGCCGGCGTGATCGTGGTGCCGACCGACCGGGAACCCGCTCCGGCGGCCGCGCCCCAGGACCGCCGGGTCAGCTACCAGGTGCTCGCCGCCGACGGCTCGATCGTCTACGTGGGCGCCGACGGGCGGCTCGTCGCGAACACGGGTGCCGTGTCGTCCAGCGGCGTGCTCGCCCTCGGGTCCGACGGGTCAGGGCTGCGGTCGGGCGAGTCGAGCGTCACGACGCCGCCCGGCGCGGCAGCCCCGGCGTCGTCGGCAGCGCAGGCCGGAGCCACGGCGGGCACGCACCAGAACGACTCGTTCGGCGGGATGCTCCTGGGCTACGGGCAGGGCAGCTCCATGGCGATCAGCGGCTTCGAGGACCACTCGGTGAGCGTCGTCGGCAGCGACCAGATCGTCACGTACGACGACTCGAACGTGTTCCTGGGCCGGGACGGCCGGATCAACGCGAACACGGGCGACACCGACTCCAGCGGCCTCAACG
Source organism: Promicromonospora sp. NPDC110617 (assembly GCF_055598465.1). Lineage (NCBI taxonomy): Bacteria > Bacillati > Actinomycetota > Actinomycetes > Micrococcales > Promicromonosporaceae > Promicromonospora > Promicromonospora sp. NPDC110617. Next base: position 348,829 of record NZ_JBVKBM010000003.1, on the reverse strand, counting down.
CGGTCGACGTGACCGGGTCCGTGGTCCGGTCGGGCAACTCGGGTGACGCCGAGGACACGGAGGAGGACGAGGAAGGCGAGGAGGGCGAGGACGAGGAGGAAGAGGAGCCCGGCGACGGCGCCGAGGAGGACGCTGCGGAACAGGGTCCCGCGGTGCCGTCCGCCGGACCGGCCGCACCCGCCACGTCCGGACCTGCGGCGTCCGGCCCCACCACCTCGGGCCACGCCACCGTGACGGACGAGGGCGAGTCGTCGGCCACCGGGGACGGCGCCCTCGTCGTCGGCGCCGACGGGTTCGACGACGTCTCGATCCGGAGCCGGGGCGACCGGAACGTGGTCACGTACGACGACTCGAACGTCGTGATCGGCGGCACCGGCCCGGTCAACAGCCAGATCGGCGACAGCGACACCGGGGGCGCCGTCGTGATGGGCGTGCACGGATCGGACGTGCGGGCGGGGTGCGAGGGCGACCTCTGCTACTCCGACTGACCGCTACTCCGACCGACCGCGGGCAGGAGCCCGCGCGGCAGGAAACCGTGGGCAGGAAACCGTGGGCAGGAAACCGTGGGCAGGAAACCGCGGGGCCGGGATAGCCGTCCCGGTCCCGCGGACCTACGCTGGAGAGGTACCCCTTCCGCGACGACGACGTGGCGGTGACATCCCATGGCCTGGACCTTCCTGACCCGCCAGAAGCCGGCCCCCGACCCGCTGGTGACTCTCCGGCTGCAGTCGCGGCTGGGCCAGCTCGCGGCCGAGCTGCGCCACGTCGAGGAGGACCCCGACCTGTACGCCCGCGCCCACCACTGGTTCGCCGTGCAGAACGCCTACGACGCGCTCCTGCGCGAGGCGTGCCGCCTCGCCGAGCTGCCGACCGACGCGGAGCCGTTGCGCGCGAGCGAGCGCTCGGCCGCGGACGAACGGCTGCGGGAGGAGCTGGAGCTCAGCGCACGCGGCTGGTCCTGGTGAGACGAGCCGCTGCCGCCAGAACCTACGGCCCCGCCTAGAGTCAGGGCATGTTCCCCTGGCTCGAGCTCGCCGGCTGGGTCGGCTCAGCGCTCGTCGTGCTGTCCCTCACGCAGGCGCGGGTGTTCCGCTTCCGCTGGCTCAACCTGACCGGCTCCCTCATCGCGACCGCCTACAACGCGATCCTGGGGATCTGGCCGTTCGTCGCGATGAACGCCGCGATCAGCCTCATCAACGTCTACTGGCTGCGGCGCCTGAACCGCGAGCGCCACGACGCCGCGGTGTACGAGGTGGTGGAGGTGGCGCCGGACGACGCGTACCTGCTGCACGTGCTGCGCACCCACGCGGCCGACATCGCGACCTTCGCCCCGGACTTCGTGGCGCAGCCGGAGCCGGGTGAGGGGCGTTCGGCGTTCCTGGTGCAGCGCGGCGACGAGACGGTGGGCGTGGTGGAGGTGCGTGACGCCGGGAACGGCGCGGGCGTGGTGGAGCTCGACTGGGTATCCAGGCGGTTCCGGGACCTGACGCCCGGCGAGTTCGTGTACCGGCGCAGCGGGATCTTCGCGGCCAAGGGCTTCGACCGCGTCGTCGTGCCGCGCGCCGCGCCGGGCGAGCACGCGTACCTGCGCGGCGTGGGCTTCCGCCCGGAGGGCGACGCGTGGGTGCGGGACGTCGTGGCCTGAGCGTGGCTTGAGCATGGCCGACGGCGGGTGAAAGCCGGCAGGGCCGTCTTGACAGCACGGGGGCGGCTGGGAAAACTCTTTCCCGCCGCTGGTCTGCATCGAGGCAATCCGGCGCCGCCGACACCGACGTCCGGGAGAGAACGTGCACCTGCCCACAGGCAACCGAAACAGCGGCAGACCGGGAGGCCGGCACGGACGCCGGCGGTCCCGGGTCGCGACGACCACCGCGCTGGCACTCCTCGTGCCCACGCTCCTCGTGCCCGCTGCGCTCGCGACCGCCGCCCCCGCCGTCGCCGGGCAGGAACCGGCCGGCGTCCTCGACGGCTGGACCGTGTCCTCGCCCGACCGGTCGATCGACGCCACCGTCGACGTCGTCGACGGGACCCTCACGTACGAGGTCGTGCGGGACGGGACCACCACGGTCGTCGCGCCGTCGGGCCTCGGCCTGACGCTGCGGGAGCCGGCGGTCGACCTGACGACGGGGCTGACGGTCGAGTCCACGGAGCGCGACGTCGTCGACGAGACCTGGACCCCCGCCTGGGGCAACGACGCCCGGGTGCGCAACCACGCGAACGAGCTGACGGTGCACGCCGTGCACGAGGCCTCAGGCGTCGAGCTGGACGTGGTCTTCCGCGTCTTCGACGACGGCGTGGGCTTCCGTTACACCTTCCCGGAGCAGGAGGGCCTCGGCGACGGCGTGGTCGTGTCCGGCGAGACGACGCAGTTCGCGCTGCCCGCCGACCTGACGGCCTACTCCATCCCGGCGGGGACGAAGTGGAGCGCGGACGAACAGCACTACCGCACGCAGCCGCTGCCCGACGTCGCCTCGGCGCAGACGCCGATCACGCTGTCCCGCGCGGACGGGCTGTTCCTGACCGTGCACGAGGCGGCCCTGATCGACTTCCCGAGCATGACGGTGGTGCGCGGCCAGGCGCCGGGCACGCTGGTCTCGGACCTGATCGCCCTGCCGAACGGCGACAAGGCGGTGATCGACGTGGACGCCGACGGGTTCAGCACGCCGTGGCGCACGCTCACCGTGGGCCGGACCGCGGGCGACCTCGCCGCCTCCCACCTCATCGAGAACCTCAACGCGCCGTGCGCCATCTGCGACGTCGATTCCGACGACGACGGCGCCGCGGACACGACCGACTGGATCGACCCCGGCACCTACGTCGGCGTGTGGTGGGAGCTGCAGCGGCGCGACACCACCTGGAACGCCGGGCCCAAGCACGGCGCCACCACGGCGCGCATCAAGGAGTACGTGGACCTCGCCGTCGAGTCCGGTGCCAAGTACGTGCTGGCCGAGGGCTGGAACCAGAACGCGGGCGGCGAGTGGAAGGGGCAGGACTTCGTCACGCCCCAGGCCGACGTCGACCTCGACGAGGTGCTGGCCTACGCGAAGGCGAACGGCGTCGGCTTCATGGCGCACAACGAGACCCGCGGCTACGTCGACTACTACGACGCGCACATGGACGAGATCTTCGACCAGTACCAGGAGTGGGGCATCCATGCCCTGAAGACCGGGTACGCCACGCGGTTCGAGCTGGGCGGCGTCAACCGCAGCCACTACGACCAGGAGGCGGTCAAGCACTACCAGCGGGTCGTCGAGTCCGCGGCGCGGCACCAGATCTCCGTCAACGCCCACGAGTCCATCAAGCCGACCGGCCTGTCGCGCACCTACCCGAACATGATGACGGGCGAGGGCGTGGCCGGCATGGAGCAGCACAACTACATGGGCGCGAGCGGCAACCCGCCCGAGCAGGCCACGATCCTGCCGTTCACGCGCTGGATGGGCGGCCCCGCGGACTACACGCCCGGCGTCCTGGCCGTGACGTGGGACCCGGCGAACCTCAAGACCCGGGTGCAGACCACCACGACGGCGCAGCTCGCGCTGTACCCGACGTTCTCCAGCCCGCTGCAGATGCTGGCGGACACCCCCGAGAACTATGCCGAGCACGCCGAGGCCTTCGCCTACCTCCACGACATGCCGACGGTCTGGGACGAGTCCCACGTGCTCGACGCCGTCCTCGGCGACCACACCGTGACGGCCCGGCGGAGCGGCACGACCTGGTACCTCGGGTCCGTCACCGACGAGAACGACCGCACCGTGCGGGTGCCGCTCACCTTCCTGGACGAGGGCACCACCTACGTGGCCGACGTCTACGCCGACGCCGGGGACGCGTCGTGGAAGGGCAACCCGACCGCCGTCGAGGTGACGCACTCGCTGGTGGACTCGACGGACACGATCGACGCCTCCATGGTCGGCGGCGGCGGGCACGCCGTGAAGCTGCGCCCCGCCACGCCGCAGGACGTCGCGGAGCTGGACGACTACGACGAGCCGACGTTCACCCTGGCCGGCACGCCGGACGTCGCCTACGACCCGACGACCGGCACCGTGACGGTCCACGCGACCGTCCGCAACGACGGCACCACGGCGGGCCAGGCCCGGATCGCCGTGGACGGCGCGCCGGTCGACGGCGCCGCGGGCCGGGTGGGCGGCGGCGCGACACGCACGTTCACGTTCGACGTCCCGGCCGACGACGTCGCCTACCGGACGGCGAACGCGATCGCCGTCCTCGGCGCGGACGGGACACCCGGGCGCCCCGTCTCCGTGCCGCTGCTGCCCCGCCCGGACGGGACCCTGGCCGACCTGCTGGACGACGAGGCGCAGCACCTGGCACCCACCCGGGCCGCGCTCCTTGCCGAGCGCGCCGAGGCGGCGCTGGACGCGGCGCGGGAGAACGACTTCCCCGCCGTCCGCCGGGCGATGCAGGCGGTCCGTCAGGCCGCACTCACCTCCTCCACCGAGGCGGTGCCGCCGGGCGTCGCGGACGAGATCGACGCGGTGGTGGAGCCGTACCTCGGCACCGCGGCGGGGCTGTTCGGCATCCTGGCGCTGATCCGCGACGCCGAGGACGCGTCCGCGATCGACCCGGCGACCGCCGTCGCACTGCGGGAGCCGGCCGCCCAGGCGGTGGCGCACGCCCGTTCCGGTGACTCGGGTTCGACGGACGAGGCGCTGAGCGTGCTGGCGGACCGGATCGCGGACGCCGAGGGCGACGACGCGGCCCTGGCCGCGCTGCTCGCGGCCGTCGAGGCCCAGCACGACGAGCAGGTCAGCGAGGCGGAGACGGCCACCCTGCTGGGCGGCGCGCGCACCAACGCCGAGCACCCCGGCTACACGGGCACCGGGTTCGTCCGCGACCTGACGAAGGTCGGGGCGGGCGTGCGGTTCACCTACGAGGCCGCGGCGCCCGTGACGGTCGAGCTGTCGTTCCGGTACGCCAACGGGATGGTCGTCGCGCCGCTGGACCGCCGGCTGTCCGTCTCCGTGGACGACGGCGCGGCACAGCCGGTCTCGTTCCCGAACCTCGGCCAGGGCGCCGACCGGTGGCGCATCTGGGACCACTCCCCCGGCGTGCTCGTCACGCTGGCGGCCGGGCGGCACGAGATCCTGCTGCACCACACCGCCGCCGACACGGGCAACATCAACCTGGACCACCTGCGGGTCACGGCGCGGCCCGGGGTCCTGACGGAGCCCGCCGCCGACGCTTGGGGCGCCCGAACCATCTACACGGCCGGGGACCGGGTCGCGCACGACGGCTCGCTCTGGCAGGCCTCCTGGTGGACCCAGAACCAGACGCCCGGTGCGTCGGCGTACGGGCCGTGGCAGGAGCTCGCCGAGTCCTGGGACGGCACCGCCGCCTGGACGCCGTCGCGCATCTTCGACACCGGCGACTTCGTGGAGCACGACGGCACCGTGTACGAGGCGAAGTGGTGGACCCGCAACCAGGAGCCGGGCGACCGGCACGAGCCGTGGCGGGAGATCGACTGACGGTCGCCTGCTCGACGGCGGACGGCGGGTGGCGGCGTCAGGTGGCGGGCGGCGGCGTCAGGTGGCCTCGGGATCGGCCCCCTGCGCCGCGCGTCCGCCGTCGACGGGCAGCACCGCCCCGTTGACGAACCCGGCGGCGTCCGACAGCAGGAACGCCACGGCCTCGGCGACCTCCTCGCCCGTGCCGACCCGGCCGAGCGGGTGCAGGGCAGCCATCTGCGCGTCGACGCCGGGGTGCTCCCGCCGGTACTCCTCGTACCGCGCCGTCGTCACGGACCCGAGGGCCACCGCGTTGGTGCGGATGCCGTCGGGTCCGTGGTCGACGGCGACGGCGCGGGTCAGCGCCTCGACCGCACCCTTGGCGGTGGCGTACGGCAGGGCGCCGCGCACCGGCCGCTGCGCCTGGTGCGACGAGACGTTCACGATCGCGCCGGGCCGGCCGAGCCGCAGGAGGTGGCCGACGGCGGTGTGGCAGCCCGTCACCGCGAGCGCCAGGTTCGCGGTGATCATCGCGAGCACGTCCGACGGCGGGGCCGTGATCGGGGCGTCGCGGAAGATCGCGGCGTTGTTGACCCAGCCGGCCAGCGGGGCCGCCGCCTCCGCGGCGTCGGCGGCGCGGCGGGCGACGTCGGGATCCGCGGCGTCGCCGCTGACGAGCGTGACGCGGGGGTGCGCCCAGCCGAGCGGTCCGGCGAGGTCGAGGACCACGACGTGGCCGTCGGCCGCGAGCCGCAGCGCGATCGCGCGGCCCACGCCCTGCCCGCCGCCGGTGACGACGTAGGAGCGTGGGACGGCGGGGCCTGTTGGTCCGGGTGCGTGCGGGCTGGGGCTGGACGGTTCCGGGTGCGCGGCCATCCCCCGATCCTGCACCCGGCGGGCGGCGGGGACCGCGTGGCCCCGGGAACGGGTGCTGCGGGGAACGGGTGGCGTGGGACCGAGTAGGGTGCGGCGCGGACGCACCAGAGCGGCCCGACGAAGGAGGAGCACCAGGGTGTACGACCACGTCACGGCGCGTCGGCGCCCGCCCGTCAGCCTGCTCGTGTGGGTGCTCGCCGCCCTGCTGCTGTTCGGCGCGGTGATCGGCACGATCTGGGTGCTGAGCCGAGACGTCGCCGGGCAGGACGCTGCCGGGCAGGCCTCGGCCAGTACCTCCGCGAGCGCGGTGCCGAGCCCCACGGAGGCGAGCCCGGTGAGTGCCTCGGCCAGCCCGGAGCCGTCGCCCACGCCGAGCGCCCCACCGCCGGAGCCTGCGCCGGTCACGCTGCAGGGCGTGGCATCCGGCCGGTGCCTCGACGTGCCCGGCGGCGTCGCCGCGGACGGCGCGGCCCTGCAGATCTACGACTGCAACGGGTCGCCGGCCCAGCAGTGGACGGCGTCGGCCGCCGGGGAGCTGCGGGTGCTCGGGACGCTGTGCCTGGACGACCCGAGCGGCGGTGCGCAGGGCACCGCCGCCCAGGTCTGGACGTGCCACGGCGGCGCCAACCAGCAGTGGGCCCCGCAGGCCGACGGCACCGTGCGCAACGCCGCGACCGGGCTGTGCCTCGACGTCTCCAACGCGCTGACGGACAACGGCACGCCCGCGATCATGTACGGCTGCCACGCCGGGGACAACCAGCGCTGGACGGTCTCCTGACGGGCTGTGCGGTCGGCAGTTCGGGCGGTCGGCAGAATGTCAGGTGGTCGGCATTCCGAGCTGCCGACCACCTGACATTCTGCCGACCACCCGAATTGCACTGACGGTCCGCCGCTGACCTGCCGCTCGGCCGTCCCGCCCGGGCCTCAGACCCGCGGCGGAGCCTCGGCCAGCTCACGCAGGGCCTCGACCGCGAGGGCGTGGTCGTCCTGCTGCGCCAGCCCGGACACGGTGACGACGCCGACGATGCCCACGCCCGCAACGCGGACCGGGAAGGCGCCGCCGTGGGCCGAGTACTCCTGGAACAGCAGCCCGTGGTCGGCGTTGAAGTCGGTGCCCTTGGCCTTGGCCCGCAGGCCCACGAGGTAGGAGGACGCCCCGAACCGGTAGACCACCCGCACCTTGCGCTTGATCCACGAGTCGTTGTCGGGCGTGGTGCCGGGCCGCGCCGCGTGGAAGACCTGCTGCGTGCCCTTGCGGATGTCGATCGTCACGGGCAGGTCGCGCTCGACCGCCAGCTCGACCAGGAGGCTGCCGAGCCGCCAGGCGTCGTCGTTCGTGAACGTCGGCAGGACCAGCTCGGCCTCCTGGGCCTCGACCTCGGTGATGATCGCGGTGACATCTGATTCGCTCATGGGCCCATCCTGCCCTGCCCGCGACCCCGTCCCCTTTGAGGCCCGGGTTTCTTCGCTTTGAGCCGGCTCAAAGCGAAGAAACCCGGGCCTCAAAGGGGACGTCGACGGCGGGTCAGTCGACGGCGGGTCAACCGGACAGACCGGGCGGCCCCCCGCGCAGCCCCTCAGGCGGACCGGTCAGGACGCCTCGTACGTGGCCGACACGTGGTAGACGCCGCCGCCCCAGCCGTCGGCCGGGAACGCGTCGGACACGCGGATGTAGGCGGCCTTGTCGGCGCCGAGGTGCTCGGTCAGGTCGAGGGTGTGCTCGGCCCGGTTGGAGCCGTCCCGGATCTGTTCGTCCTCGGCCAGGACCGTGGTCCAGCTCGCGCCGTCCGGGCTGACCTCGACGACGTACTGGTTGTCGATCGTCAGCGTCGCCTGTGCCGACGTCGTGCCCGCGGGGAACGGGAAACGGTAGACGAAGGCGCTCTCGCCGTCGGCGTACCTGCTGCCGCCCCCGCTGAAGCCCGAGCCGCCGGCGTCGAACAGCCAGGGGATCTCCTCGGGTGACCCGGCGGCGAAGTCGACGACGGCCGCGACCAGCACCTCCGCGCGCGCGGTGTAGGTCAGGCCCGACCGCGCGGTGACGGTCACGCTCACCGGGTAGCTGCCGTCGGCGGTGCCGGCCGGGATCCGCACGTCCACCGGGACGGTGGCCCGCGCGGGGTCGGCGTGGCCGGACGGGTTGAGCCGCAGCGTCCGGTCCGCGGTGACCTTCCAGCCCCGCGGCCCGGTGGTCCGCACGGTCACGGGGAGTGCCTCGGGGCGGGCGGACGTCGCGGCCACCCCGACGTCGAGCCCCACCCGCGTGGCCTGGCCGGTGCTCGGCATCACGGCGACGACGGCGGGCGACGCGGCGGCCGAGAGGGTGCGGCGCGGCTGCTCCCGCGGGACGTCCGCGATCAGCGCGCTCAGGGCGCTGGCCTGGGTGCGCCAGTCGAACACGTTGGGCTGCTCGGCGGTGCCGCCGGCCCAGCGCAGGCCCAGCCGGCCGACGACGTCGCGGTCGTTGGCCCAGACGGACGCCGCCTGGTCGGCGACGAACTGCGTGTACGCCGGCTCGCCCGTGGCGTCGGCGAGCTCCATCAGGTACCGCTGGAAGATGCCCTTGAACTGCTTCTGGTTGTCGTCGCAGCTCCGCCCGGCCGCCTCGCACCACTCGGTCAGGACGCCGTTCCTGACCAGCACGTCGGACTCCAGCGCGGAGTCGGCGAGGTACGTCGCGGTGTCGAGCAGCTCGGGGTCGCCCGTGGCCCGCCACAGCTCCAGCGCCGCGCCGATGCCGAGGCCCTGGTTGTACGTCCAGACCGTGTCGTTGTTGCTGCTGCAGTCGTCGCGCAGCCCGTCGTTGACCAGGCCGTTCGCGTTGATCATCCCGCTGCCGACGTACCAGTCCCAGGCCTCCTGGGAGCGGTCCAGCCAGAGCGTGTCGCCCGGGAGCCGGTTGTGCAGCTCGGCGGTCAGGCGCACCCACTGGCCGTTGGTGACGGCGTTCTTGTAGGTGCGTTCCTCGTTCCACCAGATGCCGCCGCCGCAGGTGCTGGTGTCCCAGAACTCGTTCATGAACTCGCCGATGGTGACCGCCATGTCGAGGTACTTCTCGTCGCCCGTCAGGTCGTAGGCGGTGACCCAGTTGAGCCCCCACCACCCGGAGTCGTCGATGGCGCGGCTGGTGAAGTTGCCGTAGATCTCGTCCGTGGACCGCTCGCCGGCCGGGAACGGGCCCTTGTTGGTCTCGAAGCTGTGGTCGAGCTCGGTGAGGTAGCGCCGGTCGCCCGTGCGGGCCATGTAGTCGCCGATGGTCTGCAGCGCGACGGCGGAGTTCCACCAGCTCGACGCGAACCATGCCTTCTGCTGGTCGTAGGAGTCCATCAGGACGTCGGCGGAGACCCGCGCGTCCGCGACGGCGGTCGCAGCGTCGGCGTCGTCCACCGACACGGCCGTGGGTTCGGTGGGTGGCGGCCCGGCGTGGGCCAGGGCGACTGGTTGCAGGCCGGCGATCACAGCGATGGCCAGCAGGACACGTCGGGTACGACGCAACATCGACATCGATGGGCTCCTCCCCCTGGGCGCGACGTTGCCCCCAGGCGCTCGTGATTTCACCCAAAACCTACAGGACAATAGGATGAAATACACCCATTCGATGACAGCGGTGTCGGCGTCGTCGCCGACGAGAGCACATCGGGGGCACGAGCACCCGCTGAACCCGACACCCCACCCTCGACGGGGACGCCCACCAGAAGTGCGCATCTACCCAGTCATTGGGCCCGAAATCAGCCTCGTTTCGGGCCCAATGGCTAGGTAGAAGCGCACCTTGACTTCGGCCGGGCTTACGGGCGCGACGGGGCCGGGTCGGCCGGGCACGCCTCGGCGGCGAGCTGCTCCGGGTCAACCGAGTCCGGGTCAACCGAGTCCGGGTCGGCCGAGTCCGGGTCGGCCGAGGTCCGCGACTCGGCCGGGCGCGCGTCCACGGCGAGGTCCGCCGGGTCGGCCGGGCAGTCGTCCGCCAGCGCCGCGCGGGTCGCCGGTGCCGGGTCGGCCGGGCAGTCGTCCGCCGATGCCGCGCGGGCCGCCGGCGCCGGGTCCGCCGGGCAGTCGTCCGCCGGATCCCCCGACGTCGACCTCCCCGCTGCCGGCACCCCCGACCCCGCCGCCTCCGACACGGACACCCCCGCCGCCGACGTCACCGCCAGCCGACGGTCGGGGTCCAGGCGGGTCAGGATCGCGAACGCGAGCCGGGCCAGGTCGTCGACGTCGCCCTCGGTGAGCCCGTCCAGGATCATGCTGGAGACCGCGTCGGCGTACAGCGGCGTGCCGTCCCGGTAGACCTCGCGGCCGCGGTCGGTCAGCACCGCGTTGGTCGCCCGCGCGTCCTCGGCACACGGCGCGCGGCGCACGAGCCCCTTGCGCTCCAGCCCGGTGACCACGCGCGACAGCCGCGCGAGCGTCGCGTTGGTGCGCGACGCGAGGGCGCTGAGCCGGAGCGTGCCGTCGCCCGTCTCCGCGAGCGCCTCCAGCAGCGTGAACTCGAACGACGTGAGCCCGGCGGGCTGCATGCGCTTGTCGAGCGCCGTCGGCAGCAGCTCCAGCAGGGCGTGCAGGCGCGCGACCGCGACCCGCTCGGGGTACCTCAGCTCGCGCTCGTCCATGTCGCCATCCTAACAGTTGGTTGCACCTACAACTAAAGCGGTCTATGGTCAGTGCTTGTAGGTACAACCAACCGGCCCGCGGCCCTCATCCAGGGAACGGGCAGATCCAAGGGAGTAGCACCATGGCCAGCATCACGATCATCGGCACCGGCGCGATGGCGAACGCGATCGGCGGCGTCCTCGCCGAGGGCGGGCACGACGTCGCCCACGTCGCCAAGGCCGAGGTCGGCACCGCTCCGATCACGGGCGACATCGTGGTCCTCGCGGTCCCCTACGCGGCGCTGGACGGCATCGCGTCGGCGTACGCCACCCAGCTCGCCGGCAAGGTGGTCGTGGACATCACCAACCCGCTGAACTTCGAGACCTTCGACTCGCTGGTCGTGCCCGCCGGATCCTCCGCCGCCGCCGAGCTCCAGGCCAAGCTGCCCGCCAGCCACGTGCTCAAGGCCTTCAACACCACGTTCGCCGCCACGCTCGGCGCCAAGCAGGTGGGCGCCCTGCCCACCACCGTGCTGGTCGCCGGGGACGACGCCGCCGCCAAGCAGGCGCTGATCTCGGCGGTCACGTCCTCCGGCCTCGCCGCGATCGACGCCGGCTCGCTGGAGCGCGCGCACGAGCTGGAGGCGATCGGCTTCCTGCAGCTCACCCTCGCCGTCGGCGAGCAGCTCCCCTGGACCGGCGGCCTCGCCGTCGCCCGCTGACCGCTCGCCGCACCCGACACGAGCACCCCTACCCCGCCCCGGACCTGGAGCACCCCATGAACCCGACCGACCCGCCCGCCGTCGACGACCGCATCATCTCCCCCGCCCTGGCGATGGACGCCGTCACGCTGCGCGTGGGCGACCTCGACACCATGGCCGCCTACTACGGCTCGGCGTTCGCGCTCGAACCGCTGCAGGAGCGCGGCAGCGGCCGCGAGGTGCACCGGGTCCTGGGGCGGGGCACGACGCCGCTGCTGCGGCTCGTGCACACGCCCGACCTGCCCACGGGCGACCACCGGCAGGCCGGGCTGTTCCACACGGCCTTCCTGTTCGACGACGCCGCGGCGCTCGCCGCCACTGTCTACCGCGCCGCGCAGGACGCCCGCGGCACGTTCACGGGCTCCAGCGACCACCTGGTCAGCGAGGCGTTCTACTTCACCGACCCCGAGGGCAACGGCGTGGAGCTCTACACGGACCGGCCGCGCGAGCAGTGGGTGCGCGACCGGGGCCAGATCAAGATGGACACCGTGTGGCTGGACCCCAACGCGTATCTGCGCTCGCACCTGACCGAGGCGGATCTGGGCGCCGCGCCCAGCCGGTCCGGCCGGGTGGGCCACGTGCACCTGCAGGTGGGCGACGTCGCCGCCGCGAGATCGTTCTACGTGGACGCACTGGGCCTGGAGACCACGCTCACCGACATCCCCGGCGCGCTGTTCGCCTCGGCGGGCGGGTACCACCATCACATCGCGATGAACACCTGGAACAGTGCGGGTGCCGGGCCGCGTGCCGCGAGCCTCGGGCTGGGCGACGTCGCGATCACCGTGCCCGGCCGCGAGGACCTCGACGCCCTGGTGGCCCGTCTGCGGGCCGTGTCGGTCCCGTTCGCCGACGACGGCCGCTCCGTCACCGTCGCCGACCCGTGGGACACCCAGGTGACCGTCGCCGTGCCGGGGGCGTCCGCCGAGGACCTGCTGACGCGATAGGCCCCCGAGCAGCCTGACCCTTGGGCCGACCCGGGGCCGGCCCTCAGCGCGTCGAGCTGCCCGGCACCAGCTCGGTGGGCAGCGACAGCTTGGTCACCTGCCCGGGGTCGCGGAGCTGGTCCAGCACGAGTCGGACCGCCTCCGCCCCCATGCGCGCCTCGTCCTGCCGGATGTGCGTGAACCGGTACCGCGCCTGGTCGTAGAACGCGTCCGGGTGGTCGAAGCAGACGATGCCGAGGTCGCCGGGCACGTCGCGCCCGGCCCGGTGGGCGGCCTCCCGCAGCAGGACGGCGATGTTGTACTCCGTCGCCACGAGCCCGGTCAGCCCGGGGTTGGCGGCGAGGAACTTCTCCAGGGCGGCGATGTCGTCGTCGGGCGCCACGCCGCTGCCCGGCACCGTCGAACGGACCTGCCGGAACTGGTGCGCGGGGTCGAACGGCACGTTCCGGGTCGCGTGGGCGTCGACGACCCCGTCGAGCCGGTCCTGCACCGTGGAGACCGTGCTCGTCGCCGAGACGAGGCCCACGTGGTCGTACCCGGCGGCGAACAGCGTCTCCGCGGCCTGACGGCCCGCCGAGACGTTGTCGGAGCAGACCGACGACACCGGGACGCCGTCGAACACCCGGTCCAGGATCGCCACCGGGAACGACTGCGTGATGAGCTCCAGCACGGCCGGGGGCACGTACTGCGACGAGCTCGGCTCCAGGATCAGGCCCTGGACGCCGTCCGCCACGAGCGAGCGCACCAGGTCGCCCTCCGCCTCGCCGTCCCCCAGGCTGCGCTTCATGACGAGGTTGGCCGTGGTGCCCGACGCGTCGAGCAGGCCCGCCAGGACGCGGGTGCCGAACGTGTCGTCGAAGTCCGTCAGCACGCACCCGATCAGCGGGCTCGGCCCGCCGCCCGGGCCGAGGGCGTTCGTGGCGGTCTCGCTCACCACCACCGTGCCGAGCCGCGGGCGGCGCGTGATGTAGCCGTCGTCGCGCAGCAGGTCCATGGCGCGCTTGAGCGTGATCGCGCTGACCCCGAGCTGTTTGGTCAGCTCGGCCTCGGCGGGCATCCGGTCGCCCACGCGGTACGTGCCGGTGTGGATCGCGTCGCGGAGCTTCTCGTACACCTCGAGGTAGAGCGGCTGGCTCACTGATGCCCCTTCACCGAATGGATATGACCGATGAATCTACCGTGACCAGGCGTCCGATCCGGTCTCCAGCGCGGCGCGCAGCTCCAGGGCCATGATGGCGCTGAGCTGGGTCGAGTAGTACACCGGCGGCTCGGCGGGACGGCGCCAGTCGTCGCCCGCCAGGAGCGACCCGTCCCGCTGCCCCGTCGACCACAGCGCGTCGGTGCTCGTGCGGACGAAGTCCACGAGCGGCGCGGCGTCGGGCGAGTCCGGGCCGAGGCGGCCCAGCAGCGTGCCCAGGTAGCGGTAGAGCACGCCCTTGAACAGGCCCTCGTCGCCGCCGGAGCCCTCGCTGCCGACCACGCCGTCGGGCGCGAGCTCGGCGACCGCCGTCGTCGCGGTCCGCACGGCCGCGGCCACGAGCTCCGGCCGGTGCAGGACGGCGTCGAGCGCGACCGCCGCACCCACGTACAGACCCTGGTTGTAGGTGAACCGCCACTGCGTGTCGATCCGGCCGTCGCCCTCGCGGTTGATGCCGTCCTCGACGAACCCGTCGGGGCCCACGAGCGTGGCGGTGATCCAGTCGAACGCGACCGTGCCGTGGTCCAGGTACCGCGGGTCCGGGTCGTGCCCGTGCAGCCGCGCGGACAGGATGGCGAACGGCCCGTTGGCCGGGGTGTTCTTGTAGTACGGCTGCTGCTTGCGCCAGGCGACGCTCGCGCCGTGCGTCTCGTTCCACCCGTGCTCGACGACGTGCGCCCAGATGGCGCGGGCGTCGTCCAGGGGCTCCGCACGCCCCGTCGCCCGTGCCAGCCGCTCCAGGGCGAGCGCGTACCAGAGCATGTCGTCGAAGTAGTCGTTGAACAGCGAGCCGTCGTTCCGCGAGCGCAGGTTCGCGCTGGTCGCCTCCGCCGCCGCGAGCCACTCCTGCTCCCCCGTGCGCAGATACGCGTCGAGCCGCGCGTCGACGACGTGCGCCAGCCACCAGTAGTTGAACGTCGAGTTGTCCCCGGCGGGGTAGGTGTTGTCCAGCTGCTGCGGCTCCGGCGCGCCGAAGAAGTGGTCCAGGCCGCGCTGGGCCAGGTCGGCGCGGGCGGGCCAGGGGTTGCCGGGCCGGTCGTTCTCGGACAGGGCGTGCGAGGCGTTCACAGGTCTCCTAGGTCGTGCGCGTCCGGGACGCGCGGGGGTGGGCGTGCCGCCCGCCTCGTCGGGGCGGGCGGCACGCGGCGGGGTCACTGCGCGTTGTCGGCCAGGATCCGGTCGCCCAGCTCCTGCGCCTCCTGCAGCGCGGTGGCGGCGTCGGTCTCGCCCCCCAGGAACTTCTCCAGGGCGGGGATCAGGGCCTTGCCCTCGACGTCGGACGCGCCGGGGATGTTGGAGCGGACCTGCGCGTACTCCATCGTCTCGATGAAGGCCTGGTACCGGTCGTCCTCCGTGAAGTACGGGTCGTTGGCGGCCTCGATGTTCGCGGGGATCCAGCCGGAGATCTTGGCGAAGTCCACGCCGTTGGCGGGCTGCGTGGTCCACCACTTCATGAACTCCCAGGCGCCGTCCGGGTTCTGCGCGCCCTGCGGGATGACCAGGCCGAACCCGCCCATCCCGGCGCCCTGGTCGCCGTCGGGGCCGACGGGCGGCTGCACGATGCCGTAGTCCACCTCGGCCTCGTCCAGCGCGGTCAGCGCCCACGGCCCGTCGTACTTGATGGCCGTGGAGCCCTCCGCGAAGGAGTCGACGCCCTCGCCGAAGCCGGGCTCGTACACGCCGGCGTCCAGCAGGCCCTGCCAGAACTCCAGCACCTCCAGCCCCTCCGGGCTGTTGAACGCCGTGGTGGCGCCGTCGTCGGAGAACATCTGGCCGCCCGCCTGGCGCAACCAGATGTTGAACAGGCCCGGGTCGTCCAGGGCGAAGCCTGCGACGGACAGCTTGCCCCCGTCACGCTCGGTGACCGCCTCGGCCGCCTTCTTCAGGGAGTCCCAGTCGGTCGGCGGCTCGACGCCGGCGTCCGCGAGGAGCTCGGTGTTGTAGAACAGCGACCGGTTGTCCACGAGCAGGGGCAGCCCGTAGGTCTCCCCGTCGACCACGAGCTCGCCCATGGCCTGGTCGTAGAACTGGGCGGTGTCGACGCCGTCCGCCGCGAGGTACTCGTCGAGCGGCGCCAGGGCGTTCTTGGGGACGTACAGCGGGGTGTTGTACCGGTCCCAGAGGACGACGTCGGGCACGCTGCCGGAGGCGAGGGCCGTGAGCAGCTTCTCCTCCACGAGCTCCTGGCCGACGTACGTGACCTCGTACTCGTCCTGGGCCTCGTTGAAGGCGTCGGCCTGCGCCTGGAGCTGCTTGGCCTGGGCGCCCGACCAGGAGCCCCAGAAGGTGACCTCCTCCGGACCGCCGCCGGAGCCGCCGTCCGACGCGCTCCCGCAGGCGCCCAGGGCGCCCACCATGACTGCTGCCGCGGCGAGGGCCCCGGTGATACGTGCTGCAGACCTCATGACTCTGCTCCTTTGCAGGGTGCTGGTCACTTCGTCCCCGAGTGGGCGAAGTTCTCGATGATGTAGCGCTGGGCGACCACGAAGACCAGCAGGACCGGCAGGCTCGCCAGGATCGTGCCGGCCAGCAGCGGCCCGTACTGCGTCTGGTACTCGTTGACGTACCCGGCCAGGCCCACCTGGACGGTGAGCATCTCCGGGTCGTTGAGCGCGATCAGGGGCCAGAGGAAGCTGTTCCAGCCGGCCTGGAAGGTGAGCACGCCCAGCACCGCCAGGCCCGCGCGGGCCAGCGGCAGGTAGATGTTCCAGAAGATCCGGAACTCGCTCGCGCCGTCGATGCGCGCGGCGTCGCCGAGCTCGTCGGGCAGCGCCTGGAAGAACTGCCGCATGAAGAAGACGGCGAACGGCCCGGCGGCGAACGGGACGAGCACGGCGCCGTAGCTGTTGATCAGGCCCGCCCCGCCCTCGCCGAACAGGTCGTTGCCACCCGCCAGCGGGAAGTGCCGCAGCACCAGGAACGTGGGGACCATCGTGATGATGCCGGGCACCATCATCGAGCCGAGGAACAGCGAGAAGACGACGCCGCGGCCGCGGAAGTGCAGCTTGGCCAGGGCGTACCCGGCCAGGCCCCCGAAGAACAGGTTGGTGACCACGCCGCCCAGCGCGATGACCGCCGAGTTGGCCAGGTACCGGCCGAACGGGCCGTCGGTGAACAGGGCCACGTAGTTGGCGAACGTCGGGTTGTCCGGCACGAGCTGCAGGTAGGACGAGAGGATCTCGCCCTCGGGCTTGAGCGACGTGGACAGCGTCCAGATCAGGGGCATCACCGTGGTGACGGAGATCAGGACGACGGCGAGCGTCCAGACGGACCTCCCGAGAACCACGCGGGCGGTCAGGGGCCGGGTCGTGGTGAGCTGCTGCGTGACCGGCGCCGGGGCAGGCGCCGGTGCGGTCGCCAGGGCGCTCATCGGTCGTTCTCCCGTCCGGTGGCGCGGGCGTTGGCGACCGAGAAGACGAGGATCACCAGGAACAGCACGAAGGACAGCGCCGAGGCGTAGCCCATCTCCAGCCGCCCGAAGCCCCGGTCGTAGATGTAGTAGACGAGGGTCAGGGTCGAGTTGCCCGGGCCGCCCTTGGTCAGCACGTACGCCTGGTCGAACACCTGGAACGCGGCGATGAGCAGCAGCGTGAGGATGAGGAACGTGGCGCGCGAGATGGAGGGCCGGGTCACGTGCCAGAACACCCGGAAGGCACCGGCGCCGTCCACGCGGGCGGCGTCGACCAGCTCGCCGGGCACGCCCTGGAGCGCACCGAGATAGATGATCATGTTGGCGCCGAAACCGGCCCAGACGCTCATCATGACGATGGCGATCATGGCCCAGCGGGACTCGTACAGCCACGCCGGCCCGTCGATGCCGAACCAGCCGAGCGCCGCGTTGAGCAGGCCGTACTGCGGGTTGAGCAGCCAGAACCAGATGGCGGCCGTCGCCACGGTCGAGGAGACCACCGGGATGTAGAACAGGGTGCGGAAGACGCGGGCGGTGCGCGTGCTGCGGTTGAGCAGCAGCGCGGTGCCGAGCGCGACCAGCAGCCCGGCCGGCACGTACAGCACGGTGTAGAGCGCGGTGTTGCGCACGGCGACCCAGAAGATCGGGTCGCCCGCGATCCGGGCGTAGTTGTCCAGGCCCACCCACTCGAAGTCGCCGATGACGGCGTAGTCGGTCAGGCTCAGGCCGATCGCCATGACCACCGGCAGCAGCAGGAAGATCACGAACAGCACGACCGGGACCGCCAGGAAGATCCAGGCGCTGATGGTCTGCTGGCGCCGGGTGGCGCTCACCGCGGCGCTCACGGCGCCGGCTCCGGTGCGGGCACGGGCTCCGGTGCCGGACGGCGGTGGGTGCGCAGGCCCGCCGTCTCCAGCGCCAGCTCGCAGAACATGGCGTTGGCCCAGGAGAACCACTCGCGGGTCCAGGTACCCGGGTCGTCCGCATGGAACGACTCGTGCACGGCGCCCGTGCCGTCGTCGGTGGCCAGGATCAGGTCCAGCAGGGCGCGGCGCTCCGCCGGGTCCGTGCTGGTCAGCCCCTGGATCGCGAGTGCGATGGGCCAGACGTGCCCCTCGGGCGTGTGCGGGCTGCCGATGCCTGATGCCGCCGAGCCGCTGTAGTAGTACGGGTTGGCCGGGCTGAGCACCAGGTCGCGGGTCGCGGTGTAGAGCGGGTCGTCCGCTCGGCACCAGCCAGTCAGGGGCAGCGCGAGCAGGCTCGGTGTGTTGGCGTCGTCGGCCAGGAGCACACCGCCCCGGCCGTCCACCTCGTACGCGTACACCGGCACGCCGTCCGGCCCGGGCACCACGCCGTGCTCGCGGATGCCGCGCTCGATCTCGCCGCGCAGGTCGTTCGCCCGGGCCACCAGGTCCGCGTCGTGCAGCACCTCGGCGGCGAGCTCCGCGAGCTGCCCGAGCGCCGTCGCCGCGAGCGCGTTGCCCGGCACGTTGTAGCCGTAGGTGCACGCGTCGTCGCTCGGGCGGAAGCCCGCCCAGGTCATGCCCGTGTACGAGACCTCGGGTCCGCGACCGCCGCGCACGAGCGTGTCGGTGGGCGGGCAGTCGGTGCGCTCGAAGGTGTACGACGACGCCTCCGCGTGCCGCTGCTCGGTGCGCCACAGATCGATGACCGTGCGCCCCACCTGCCCGAGGTCGGCGAGGTGGTCGGTGCGGCCGGTCGCGCGCCACAGGTCGTGGGCGAGCTGCAGCGGGTAGGCCAGGGAGTCGATCTCGTACTTGCGCTCCCAGACCCACGGCGACTGGCCGCTCTCCGGGCCGTCCGGGCCCGGCCCGCCCGTGCGGTCCCGGTGGCCGGCGCCGGTGGGCCCGTCGTTGAACGCGTTGGCGTACGGGTCGCGCAGGATGGAGGCCTGCTGCCGCCGCGAGACGGCCGCGATCGTGTCCGCGAGGCGCTCGTCCCTGCCGACCAGGTGCAGGAACGGCGCGAGCTGCGTCGTCGAGTCCCGCAGCCACATCGCCGGGATGTCGCCGGTGATCACGAAGGCGGTGCCGTCCGGGTGCGGCGTGATGGTCCGCGCCAGGGTGTCCGCCATGCAGCGCCCCACGGCGTCCGCCACCTCGGCGCCGAGCCGTTCCCCGACCCGCGCGACCAGGTCCGCCAGGACGTCCGGGTCGTAGAGCGCGGTACCGGACGCCGGTGCCGCGCTGCCTGTCACGTAGCTCATTCGAACCCCATCGTTCGGTCTGCGTCGTTCTTCTGGTGCCCGCCGGACCCACGCTGGTCCGGCCTGCGGTGAACAGTAGGAGCGAATAACTCCTATGTCAACGTTGGTATTAGAGGTAATAGTGGAAGACGGCGGCGGCACGCTCGCGGAATACTCGTCGGTGCCCGCCCTCGACGAGGAGGGCGGCCGTCTCGACGAGGAGCAGCCATGCCAGAACGCGACACGTCCTCCGGCCCCACCGCCGACCTGTTCGTCGGCGGGCAGCACGTGCCCGCGGAGGGCGGCCGGTACACCGACTTCGTCCGCGCCCTGACGGGCGAGCCGATCGCCCGGATCGCCGCCGCCTCCGTCGCGGACGCGAACCGCGCGGCCGACGCCGCCGCCGCGGCGCTGGAGGGCTGGTCGGGCCTGCCGCCGGCCGCGCGGCGCGAGGTGCTGCAGCGGGCGGCGGGGCTGCTGGCCGAGCGGGCGGACGAGATCGCCGCGGTGATGGGCCAGGAGATGGGCGCCACGCGACCCTGGTGCGCGTTCAACGTGCACGTCGCCACCGGCATGCTGGCCGAGGCGGCGGCGCAGGCCTACTCCGCCGTCGGCGAGATCATCCCGTCCGACGTCCCCGGCCTGACCGCGTACGGCGTGCGGCAGCCCGCGGGCGTCGTCGTGGGTATCGCGCCGTGGAACGCCCCGCTGATCCTGGGCGTGCGGGCCGTCGCGATGCCGCTCGTGCTGGGCAACACCGTGGTGCTCAAGGCCTCCGAGCAGACGCCGCGCACCCAGGCCGCGATCGTCGACGTGCTGCACGACGCCGGGGCGCCCGCCGGCGTCGTCAACCTGATCAGCAACGACCCGCAGGACGCGCCCGCGATCGTCGAGGCCCTCGTGGCGCACCGCGCCGTGCGGCGCGTGAACTTCACCGGCTCGACGCGGGTGGGCCGGGTGATCGGTGAGCTCGGCGGCCGGTACCTCACCCGGGTCCTGCTGGAGCTCGGCGGCAAGGCGCCGCTGGTCGTGCTCGCCGACGCCGACCTCGCCGAGGCGGCGGCCGCCGCGAGCTTCGGCGCGTTCATGAACCAGGGCGAGATCTGCATGTCGACCGAGCGTGTGATCGTCGACCGCGCCGTCGCGGACGACCTCGCCGCGCGGCTCGCGGCCCGGGCCGCGGCCCTGGCGGTGGGCGCCCCGGACGACCCGGAGGCGCAGGTGGGGCCGATGGTGCACGCCGCGGCTCGGGACCACGTGCTGGACCTGGTCGCCGACGCGCAGCAGCAGGGCGCCGAGGTGATCGCCGGCGGCACGGCCGACGGGCTGTACCTGCGGCCCACCGTGGTGCGCGGCGTGCGGCCCGGCATGCGGCTCTACGGCGAGGAGTCGTTCGGCCCGGTGGTCGCCGTGATCGAGGCCGACGGCGCCGACGACGCGGTCCGCATCGCGAACGACACCGAGTACGGCCTGTCGGCCGCGGTGTTCAGCCGCGACGTGTCCGCCGCGCTCGACGTCGCGCGCCGCATCCGGTCCGGGATCTGCCACGTCAACGGCGCCACGGTGCACGACGAGCCGCAGATGCCGTTCGGCGGCGTGGGCGCCAGCGGGTGGGGGCGGTTCGGCTCCCGGGCCGCGATCGAGGAGTTCACCGAGCTGCGCTGGATCACGGTCCAGGCGGGGTCGCGGCCGTACCCGATCTGACGGCGCGCCCGGGCTGACCGCGTGCCCGGGTAGCCTGCGGCGGGACGCCCCGGTCGCGGGGCGAGCGATCGACGAGAGGCACCACCCATGACGCGTGAGCTCCCCCTGGACGGTCGCACCGCCGTCGTCACCGGTGCCGCCCGGGGCATCGGCGAGGCGACCGCCCGGCGGCTGGCCGAGGACGGCGCCGGCGTCTTCCTCGTGGACGTCTCCCCCACCGTGCTCGGCCTGCGGGACGAGCTGCGCGCCGCCGGGTACCGGGCGGCGGCGTCCGTCATGGACGTGGCCGACGACGCCGCCTGGGCCGCCGCCGCCACCGCCTGCCGGGCGGAGCTGGGCCGCCCGCAGATCCTGGTGAACAACGCGTACGCGACCCGCGTCGCCGCGCTTCAGGACACGCCCCCGGAGAGCTGGGAGCACCAGATCCGGGTCACGCTCACTGGCGCCTACCTGGCCACGCGCGCGCTGCTGCCGGACCTGACGGCGTCGGGCCGGGGCGCGGTGGTCATGGTGTCCTCGGTGCACGCGCACTTCGGACTGCCCGGCCGGGCCGCCTACGCCGCGGCCAAGGCCGGGATGACGGGGCTCGCCCGGCAGCTCGCCGCCGAGTACGGGCCCGCCGTCCGCGTGAACAGCGTGCTGCCCGGGCCCGTGCTCACACCGCACTGGGACGGCGTGGGCGAGGCGGAGCGCGCGAGCGCCGCGGCGGCGACGGCGCTGGGGCGCCTGGGCGAGGCGTCCGAGGTGGCCGACGCGATCGCCTGGCTGTGCTCCGACCGGGCCTCGTTCGTCACGGGGGTGGAGCTGAACGTCGACGGCGGCTGGAGCATCACCAAGGAGTCGGTGTGAGGGAATCAGCGTGATCGGCGGCCCGCCGCCGTCCTAGGGTGTGCCCATGACGACCGTGCAGCCTGTCCAGATCACCTTCGACTGTGCCAGCCCCGAGCGCGTGGGCCGGTTCTGGTGCGAGGCGCTGGGATACGTCCCCCCGGACCCGACGGAGGACGGGTTCGCCACGTGGGAGGAGTACACCCTCTCGCTGCCCGAGGAGAAGCGGGACTCGTGGTTCGGCGCGAGCGACCCGAACGGGGTGGGCCCGCGGCTGTTCTTCCAGCGCGTGCCGGAGGGCAAGGTCGTCAAGAACCGGGTGCACCTCGACATCAAGGTCGGCAGGGGGCTCGTCGGGGACGAGCGCCTGGCCGTCCTGGAGTCCCACGCCGTCCGCCTGGAGGCGATCGGCGCGACGCGCGGGACGCTGCTGCTGGCCGACGGCGAGAACGAGTCGTGCCAGAACATGCAGGACATCGAGGGCAACGAGTTCTGCCTGGACTGAGGCGAGGGCTCCACGGATCGCGCCAGCTGCCGACTCTGCGACGCAAACTGCCGACGACCCCTGAGCCCCTCCCCTTTGAGGCCCGGGTTTCTTCGCTTTGCGGCGGCCCAAAGCGAAGAAACCCGGGCCTCAAAGGGGAGGAGCTCAGCCGGCGTCGACCTACCCCGCGACCACCGCGCCCCGGCGAGCGTTGAGCTCGTCGAGCGCCGTGCGCACCTGGTCGGGAGCGCCGGACGGGAGCCGGACCAGCTCCTCCTCCAGGGTGCGCTGGTCGGTCCACTCCTTGAGCGAGCGCAGGGCACCGGTCTGCCCGGTGTCCGCGGCCTCGACGGCGGCCAGCACGGTCTCGAACGCCTCCGGGTCGTCGGCGACGGCGCCGAGCGTGGACGACAGCGTGACCGGCGGCGGGACGGACCGGTCGCGCGGGTCGGGCACGGTCCACTCGTGCCGCCCGGCACCGACCTCGAGCTCGCGCGCACCGGCCCCGCCGTCCGCCCCGGACCCGCTGTCGAGAAGCGCCCCGGCCCCGCCCGGGAGCACCACCACCGCTGACGTGTTCGGCGGCACCACGGCGTGCACCACGATCTGCCCGTCCCGCTCCGCCCAGCCGGCCTCCGCGAGGCCGTACGGCGTCTCGAAGCGCGTCGCGGCGTGGTCCAGCCCCGCGATCGGCACGGGCGCGACCCGCAGCCGCCGGTAGCCGGCCGCCGCCGGGGCGAGCCCCGCCACGGTGCGGTGCAGCCAGTCCGCCACGGCCCCGAAGGCGTAGTGGTTGAACGACGTCATCTCGCCGGGGTTGATGCTGCCGTCCGGCAGCATGCTGTCCCACCGCTCCCAGATCGTGGTGGCGCCCATCGTCACGGCGTACAGCCAGGACGGCACGCCGGTCTGGAGCAGCAGCCGACCCGCGACGTCGGCGTGCCCGGTGACCGTGAGCGCGTCCTGGATGATCGGCGTGCCCACGAACCCGGTGCCGATGCGGTAGCCGGCGCGGCGCACCAGCCAGGCGAGCCGGTCGCCCATCACGGTGCGCGTCGCGCCGTCGACGAGGTCGAACACGATGGCCAGCGCGTAGGCGGTCTGGGCGTCGGAGACGATCCGACCGGCCGGCGTCGTGTACTCCGCGACCCAGGCCCGCCGCGCGCGTTCGGCGAGGTCGCCGTACCGCGCGGCCCCCTCGGCGTCGCCCAGCTCGCCGGCCGCCGCGGTGACGAGCTGCAGCGAGCGCACCAGGTAGGCGCTGGCCACGATGTCGGGGTCGGTCTTGGCGCCCGCCGGGTCGTCCGGCGGCGCGTCGGGGTCGAGCCAGTCCCCGAACTGGAACATGCCCTCCCACAGCAGCCGTTCGCCGGACAGGTCCAGGAGCACGTCGGCCCAGGCCCGCATGCTCGGGTACTGCTCCGCGAGCGCCCGCCGGTCGCCGAACCGTTCGTGCAGGGTCGTGGGGACGACGGTGGCGGCGTCGCCCCAGGCGGCGGCGGGCTTGGACCCGAAGGGCAGGACGAACGGCACGACGACCGGGCAGACGCCGCCGCGGTCGGCCTGCTCGGCGGCGACGTCGCGCAGCCAGGAGGCGAGGAAGGCGTCGCTGTCGAAGAGGTAGCTCGCGGTGGGCCCGAAGACCTGGATGTCCCCGGTCCAGCCGAGGCGTTCGTCGCGCTGGGGGCAGTCGGTGGGCAGGGAGACGAAGTTGCCGCGCATGCCCCGCACGACGTTCTCGTGCAGCGTGTTCACGCGCTCGTCCGAGCTCTCGAACCAGCCGGTGCGGCGCATGTCGCTGCTGATGACGACGGCGGTGATCGCGTCGCGGGCCGTCGTCAGGTCGAGCTCCCCGGGCCACCCGTCCACCTCGGCGTACCGGAACCCGTGGAAGGTGAACTCGGGCTCCAGCACGTCGGCGGAGCCCGAGAGCACGAGGTGGTCGGCGGCCGCGGCGTGGCGCAGCGGCCGCACGCCGAGCTCGCCGTGCTCCAGCACCTCGGCGTGCCGCAGCGTGATCACGTGCCCGCGCTCCCCCGTCACGCGCACCCGGAGGCGGCCCACGACGTTCTGCCCGAAGTCGAGCACCGTGCGCCCCGAGGGCGTGGTGATGACCTCGCGGACCGCCACCTCGTCGACGCGCCGCACGGGTTCGGCGACGGCGGGCTCGGGCACGACGTCGGACGCGTCCACCCGCACCGGCGCCCACGCCGAGTCGTCGAACCCGGGCAGGCTCCAGCCGGGGACGGCGCGCCCGGCGTCGACCCGCTCGCCCGCGTAGATGCCGCTGGTCACGACCACGCCGGCCGCCGCCCCGCGCCAGTCCGGCCCGGTGCGGAGCACGCGGGTGGTCCCGTCGGCGAGCTCGACACGGAGCTGCACGGCCGCGGCGGGCTGGTCGCCGTAGAACGTCCGGGCGGCGCCGTGGAAGCCGTACTTCTCGGTCCACCACCCGCCGGCCAGCCGGATGCCGACGGCGTTGGCGCCGGCCCGCAGCAGCGCGGTGACGTCGGTGGCCTCGTGCACGAGCCGGTGCTGGTAGGCGGTCCAGCCGGGCTTGAGCACGGCGTCGTCCACGTCCTGGCCGTTGATCTCGACCTGGTAGACGCCGTGGGCGGACGCGTAGAGCGTGGCGCGGACGACGTCGCCGGGCAGGTTGAGCTCGGTGCGCAGCAGGCCGGGTGTGGCGTCGTCGGGCGGGTCGGCGAGGCCCACGAAGGCGGCCGTCCACTCGCCGTCGGCCAGGAAGACGCTGCGCACGGTGACGGGCTCGCTCCAGGGCGAGGTGCCGCCGTCCGTGCCGGTGACCCGCACCTCCAGGGTGTGCCGGGCGTGGGGGGTCAGCGGGTCGAACGGCCAGGGCACGAACCGCGACTCGTCGGTCTCCAGGGTGTGCACCCGGTCGCCGTCGAGCCGCACCTCGGCGCCGGCCTGCCACCAGCCGGGCACGTCGGACCCGACGGTCCAGCTCAGGCGGGGGGTGGGGGTGTCGGCGAAGGCGCCGTCGGTCCGGCGCTCGACCCGGACCTCGCGGACGCGGGTGCTGCCGGCACTCGGGGTGGGGGTGGGGTGGCTCTCCATCGGTGGCCCCTTTCAGCCCTTGACCGCGCCGGACGTCATGCCGGCCACGATCTGGCGGTTGAAGAAGATGTACATGACCAGCGGCGGCACCGTGATCAGCAGGATGTCCATGAACAGCAGGTTGAACTGGCTGACCATCTGGCTCTGGAAGTTGTAGAGCGTGAGCTGCACGGTCGCGTTCTCGTCCCCCGGCAGGAAGTACAGGGGGTTGGTGAAGTCGTTGAACACGTTGACCGCCTGCACCACGACGATCGTGATGATCACGGGCCGCAGGAGCGGCAGGATGACGGCGAAGAACAGCCGCAGCGGCCCGGCGCCGTCGATGATCGCCGCCTCGTCGAGCTCGCGCGGGATGGTCGCCACGAAGGCGCGGAACAGCAGGATGCAGAACGAGAGCCCGAACGTCGCCTCGATGAGGATGAGCCCGGGCATGGTCTTGAACAGCCCGGTCTGCTGCAGCACCCAGATGGTCGGCACCACGGCGGGCGGCACGATGAGCCCTGCCAGCACGAAGAAGTTCACGATCGGGTTGAGCCGGGATCTCCGCCGCTGCAGCAGGTAGCCGACCATCGCCGCGAGCACCACCATGACGGCGACGCTCACCACGGTCAGCACGGTGGAGTTGAGGAAGGCCCGCACCACGATGCCGTCGCGGGTGGTGAGCACCTCGGTCAGGTTGTCGAGGAACGCCCACTGCTCCGGCCACGAGAACTCCAGCCGCGAGGCGGACGACGCGTCCTTCGAGGCCGTGAGGAAGATGAAGGCGAACGGCACCAGGAAGACCACCACCGAGACGACGATGGCCACGACGCCCGTCGCCCAGGAACCGGCACGTCTCATCGGTCGACCTCCTTGCGGCCCAGCAGCAGGGAGACCGGCACCATGATCGCCGTGACCACGAGGAACAGGATCACGTTGCCCGCGGTGGACAGCCCGTAGAACCCGGCCTGGTACTGCTTGTAGATGACGGACCCGATGACGTCGCTGGTGAACCCGGGGCCGCCGCCCGTGGTCGCCCAGATGAGGTCGAACGACCGCAGGCCGCCGATCAGCGACAGGATGATCACGGTGGCCGTGGCGGGCTGGACCAGCGGCAGCGTGATGGAGCGGAACTGCTGCCACCGGCCCGCGCCGTCGACCCGGGCGGCCTCGTAGTACTCCTGCGGGATCGCGACGATGCCCGCGATGTAGATGAGCGTCGCGATGCCGAGGCCCTTCCAGACGTCGACGGCCGCGATGGTCAGCAGCGCCTGGTTGGGGTCGGTGAACCACCCCGGGCCCTCGATGCCGAACGTGGCGAGCATCGTGTTGACCACGCCGTCGAACGGGTCGAGCAGGGCCTTGAAGGTGATGCCCACGCCGATCGTGGAGACCAGCACGGGGAAGAACACGACGGACCGGAGGTACCCGCGGCCCACGAGCTGCGAGGTGAGCAGCACCGCGAGGGCCAGCCCGAGCACCACCTTGGCGCCCGAGGTCACGAAACCGTAGACCAGCGTGTTCACGAACCCGCGCGAGAGCTGCGGCTCCGCGAAGAACTGGACGAAGTTGTCCAGGCCGATGAACTCGGTGTCGAACAGGGTCCAGCGGGTGAGGCTGAACCAGAACGACGCGAACGTGGGCACTGCGAAGAAGACCAGGTAGAGCACGCCTGCCGGCAGGTAGAACCACGACGGGTAGATGCTGCGCTGGGTGGCCGAGGTGGAGCCCGCCGTCCGACGGCGCCGGGCGGGCCGCACCTCGGTCAGGGTTGCCGCCACGGGCGACCTACCAGCCCTCGAGGCCGAGCTGGCGGGCCTGGTTCTCGACGTCCTGGTCGTAGAACTCGGCGGCCTCCTCGGCGGTCTTGATGCCGGAGCCCACCTCGACCGTGACCTTCTCCAGGTTCGGTCCCTTGACCGGCGAGAGGAACTCGAGCGCGTTGGCGGCGCGGCCCTCGTCGAAGTAGGCCTGGATGTCGTCCAGCATCGGCGGGGCGGAGTCGAGCACCTCGCACGTGCCCGCGTACGGGCCGGCGGGCGGCAGCAGCTCGTTCTGGATGTCGCACCCGGCCTCGCTGTTCGCGAAGGCCACGAACTCCTTGGCCGCCTCCAGCTCGGCGCCCTCCGTGGACCGCGGGACGTACAGCGCGTTGGGCTGCCAGATCGTGGCCTGCGTGTTCTCGGCGTCCTGCGCGGGGAGCGCGAAGAAGCCGATGTCGTCCACGGCGTCCGGGGTGTTCTGCAGGATCGTCTGGATCACGTTCGAGAGCATCGGGTAGTGCGCGCCCTCGCCCTCGGCGACCATGCGGGCGCCGTCGGGGAACGTGGCGGACGGGAAGTCCTCGTTGAAGTACCCCGCCTCGGCCACCTCCTGCTGGTGCTGGAATCCGAGGAGGGCGGGCTCGTCGGCGTAGGACCGCTGGTGCGCCGTGTACTGGTCGGCCCACTCGGGGTCGACGGCGGTCACGTTGGCGAAGTCGCCCAGCACGAAGAGCTGGCTGGTCCAGGTCTCGCCGTAGGTCTGGATGACCGGGGCGACACCGTCGCCCTCGGCGGCGATCGTCGCGTTGTTCGCCATGAACTCGTCCCAGGTCTGCGGGACCTCCAGCCCGAGCTTCTCGTAGACCGGCTTGTTGTAGACGATGCCGCCCGCGAAGGACGCGCCCAGCGGCGCGCCGTACATGCCGTTGTCGGTGCTCACCACGGGCAGGAACTCCTCGGTGAGCGAGCCGACCCACTCCTGGTCGCTCAGGTCCACCAGCGTGGAGTCCGGGTTGAGCGCCTGCAGCAGGGAGCCCGAGTTGTAGAAGAACACGTCGGCCATCTCGCCGGTCGACAGCCGGGTCTTGACCAGGTTGTCGCCCTCGGTGCCGCCGGGCCGGATCTCGACGGTGACCTTGACGTCGGGGTGCTCCGCCTCGAACGCCTCGACCAGGGCGTCGGCGGTCTCGGGGTTGGGCGCGTCGTTGGTCGTGAGGAAGGTGATCTCGGTGGTGCCGTCGCCGTCCGAGCCGGACGACGAGCAGCCGGCGAGGACCAGCAGCGGGACGGCCGCCGCGGCCACCGCCGCGCGGTGAGTTGCACGGTTCATGTCTCTACCTCCTTGTAGAGCGAAAGGATCGTAGAGCGATCTACACCCTGCCGATGAATCCTTTCAGCGCACCCGACGCTAGCGAGGGGCGCGGTAGAGTGTCAACCGATCTACAGAATCGGGACGGGGACGTGACCTCAGCAGAATCCCAGGCCTCCGGAGCCGCGGCGCGGCCCCGGCCCTCGACCATCCAGGACGTCGCCCGCGAGGCCGGGGTCTCGCGGGCCGCGGTCTCCAAGGTCATCCGGAACGCCTACGGCGTCAGCCCGCACATGCGCGCGCAGGTCGAGGCCGCGATCGAGCGCCTGGAGTACCGGCCGCGGGTCGCGGCACGCGCCATGCGCGGGGCCAGCTTCACGCTCGGGTTCGAGATCCCGCAGGTGGGCAACGACTTCCTGACGATGATCGTGGACGGCGCCACCGAGGCGCTCGCGGACACCCCGTACCAGATGATCATCGCGCCGCTCGGGCGGGACCAGAAGGGCGACGTGGCGATCAACAGCCTCGCCGACCGCCAGGTCGACGGCATCGTGGCCATCTCGCCGCGCGTCGACCCCGCGTGGCTCGAACGGGTCGCCGAGCGCACGCCGCTGGTGATGATCGGACGGCACGACAGGTCCGACCGCTACGACACCATCACCGGCGACGACCGCTCCGGCGCCGAGCAGGTCATGACGCACCTGTTCGACCTCGGCCACCGGCGCATCGTCCACCTGACCATCCACCCGTCCCGGCCCGAGCCGCCGTGGGCGGGCCAGGCCGGCGCCGAGCCGCACGTGGTGCGCACCGCCGTCTACCGCGAGCGGATGACGGCGGCCGGGCTGGAGCCGCTGGTAGTGCACACGATGTTCGACGGCTCCGAGGCCCACGCGGCCACCCGCGCGCTGCTGGCCGCCCCCGACCGCCCGACCGCGATCTTCGCGGGCAACGACACCCTGGCCGTCGGCGTGCTGAGCGCCGTCGCGGAGGCCGGGCTCGACGCGCGCGACGTGTCGGTGGTCGGCTACGACGACGTGCCGATCGCGCGACACCCCCTCGTCTCGCTGAGCAGCGTGGACCAGAGCGGTATCACGCTCGGCCGGGAGGCGGTGCGGCTGCTGCTGGAACGGCTGTCGGGGCGGACGGAGTCGGTGCGGTACGAGGCCGAGGCGGTGCTCCGGGCGCGCCGGTCGTCGGCGCCGCCGCGGGAGGCGTGACCCTGGGGTGCCGCTGCCCGGGCGGTCGGGGCTGGCCGGGCGGCCGGGCAGGCTGCCGGGCTGCCGGGCTGCCGGGCTGCCGGGCTGCCGGGGCGAGCCTGGCGACCGGGCTGCCCGGGCTGCCGGGCCGGCCCTGGCGGCTGAGGCTGCCCTGGCGGCCGGCAATCCTCTTTGAGGCCCGGGTTTCTTCTCTTTGCCGGGCCACAAAGAGGAGAAACCCGGGCCTCAAAGAGGATCGTGGCCGCGGGAGGGCAGATTCTCGGCGGGGTCGAGGTCTGGACCGGTGACGTCCGGGCCGGTGGCGTCCGGGCGCGTGACGTCAGGACCCGTGGCGCCGCCGTAGGTCGCGATCTTGTACTCCGTGGCCGCCAGGGAGAGGTTCAGCTCCCGGATCCGACGCCGGATGGTGTCGCGGTGCTCCAGCAGGAGGTCGAGGCGTTCGGGCTCGGTCTCCTTCCCGGCGTCGACCAGGGTGATGTAGTGCTGCACGTCGCGCATCGGCATGCCCGACAGCCGCATCCGGGTGACGAACACGAGGCGACGCAGCGCCGCGGCGTCGTACAGGCGGTAGCCGGCGGCGTCGCGGCCCACCTGGACCAGGCCCGCGCGCTCGTAGTACCGCAGCGTGTGCGGCGAGACGTCGAGGTAGGCGGCGGCCTCGGCGATCGGCAGGGGCCCGGGCACCGCGTCCCCGGCCGCTAGGGCGTGAATCACGTCGGCCGACGGCGCGCCGTCCTCCCCGAGCGCCGCGAGGGCGCGCGACATCAGGTCGTCCGTTGCCATGCCCACCAGCCTAGGCCGGGCCGGCTCTGCTCTGAGCCGGCCCGACCTGGCCGCACGGGGCTGGACCCGCTCCGACCGGGCCGACCTGACCTCGCCGCACGGGGCCGGGGCCGGGGCCGGGGCCGGGGCCGGGGCCACGTCATCAGAACGCCCGCACGGCCGGAGGCACACCCGGGAAGTCCGCCGAAACGGACGCGCCGGCCCACTTCTCGACGTCGTCCGCGGCGAACGCGTAGGCGCGCCGCAGGTTGCGCACCGCCTCCGCGCCGAGCGGCAGGCGCAGCGGCGCGTCGGGTGCGTCCAGCACGCGGCGGACGACGGCGGCGGCTCGGGCCGGATCGCCCTCCTGGCTGCCGTGCGCCTCGGCCATGTTCGCGCGCACCCCGCCGGCGACGGCGTCATAGGTAGGGTCGGCGGCCGCGGTGCGGAGGACGCCGGCGGCGTTGAACGCCGTGCGGAACCGGCTGGGCTCCACGATCAGCACGCGGATGCCGAACGGGGCGACCTCGCCGGCGAGCGCCTCGGACCAGCCCTCCAGCGCGAACTTCCCGGCCGAGTAGCTGCCGACCGCGGGGAAGGACATGCGCCCGCCCTGGCTGCTCATCTGCACGATCGCGCCCGTGCCGCGCGCCCGCAGGTGCGGCAGGACCGCTCGCACGTAGGCGGCCGGGCCGAACAGGTGCTGGTCGAGCATGTCGCGCAGCGCGGCGTCGCCGATCTCCTCGGCGGTCCCGACCTGTCCCGCGCCTGCGTTGTTGACCAGCACGTCGATCCGCCCGAACGTGTCCAGGACGCGGCGCACCACGGTCTGCGCGCCGGCCGTGTCCCGGACGTCGTGCTCCACCGCGAGCAGCCGCTCGCCGTACCGCTCCTGGAGCGCGGCGAAGCGGTCGGCCCGGCGCGCCGTGCCGACCACACGCTCGCCGGCCTGGAGCGCGGCCTCCGCCAGGGCGAGACCGAGGCCGGAGCTCGCGCCGGTGATGAGCCAGGTCTTGGTGTCGGTCACGGTCGTGCCGGCGTCGGCCGTGGTGCCGGTGTCGGCCGTGGTGCCGGGCTCAGCCGGAGTCTCGGCGCCGGCCGTCGTGCCGGTGTCCGCCGGCGCGCCGGCGTCGGCCGTGGTGCCGTTCGGGTTCGTGCTGTCGTTCGTCATGCCGGCGACGCTAGGGATTGGAGCGCGCTCGAACGCAAGCGCGCGGTCGGCTGATGCCGAGATCGGCAGTCCCCCCGAGGTCGACAGTCTGCACATGAGGTCGGCACTTTGCATCGAGAGCGGCACATCCCTGTGCCGATCTCGATGCAGACTGCCGACTCTGTCGTGCAAACTGCCGACTCTGCTGGGCAAACTGCCGACCGGGCTGGGCAGGCTGCCCACTCCGCCGGCAGAACGCCGACTGCCACGCACCGACTCCCGTCCCGCCCGCCGGGGCTCAGGGCAGCAGCACCGTGCGGATCGCAGTGATCAGGCCATTCTCGACGAGCACCCGGATCAGTGCGACGGGCGCGCCGTCCTGCGTCGCGACGAGTGCCATGCCGTCGTCCAGGAGCAGCGGTGCCAGGGTCCAGCCCGACGCCGGCCCGAGGTACCGGAGGGACCCGACGGCCACCCGTTCGGCGCCGGTGTCGAAGCCGACGCGCTCGCCGCGGAGCGTCGCCCAGCCCGAGACCTCGGGGTGCAGGATCCGCACCAGGGCCGCGAGGTCTCCCCCGGCGCAGGCGGCGATGAAGGTGTCGACCACGCGCTGCAGCTGAGGATCGGCCCGGCGCCCGGCGGGTGCGGTCGTCGTCGGATCGTGCGGAGCCGGACCGGCCGACGTCGGCCCCAACGACGCCGGTCCGGTCCGTTCTCGCGCGGCCGACGCCGGACGGATCGAGAGCGCGGCCGACGTCTGGCCGGCGGACGCAGACTTCTCCGGCGTCGAGCCGGTCGACCTCAAGCCGGTCGACGCCGGGCCGGCGGACCCGGACTCCGTCGACGTCGAGCCGGTCGACGTCCGACCGGCGGCCACAGTCCGACCACCGGCCGCAGTCCGACCACCCGCCGCAGTCCGGCCGCCAGTCTCAGTCCGACCACCGATCGCAGCCCGACCGCCGGCCGCAGACGCCGCCGGCTCCGACGCCCGGATCGCCCGCCGCGCTCGGCTGGCGAGCTGGCGGCATGCGGCCGGGGTACGGCCGACCGTCTCCGCGACGCTCTCGAAGGGAATGCCGAACACGTCGTGCAGCAGGAACGCGGCGCGCTCCCCCGCTGTCAGCCGGTCGAGCACGACGGACAGGGCGCGCCGGATCTCGTCGTCCAGCGTGATCCGGTCCGCCGGGTCTGCGGGCGCCCCTGTGCTGAGGCCCGGTGCCCCCGCGCCGGACCCGAAGTCCCACACGGACGGGTCCTGCGGCGCGGACAGACGCCGGTGCGCCGACCCGATGCGGTCCAGCGCGAGGCGTCGCACGGCCACGACGAGCCAGCCGCGCAGGTCGCGGATGCCGCCGACGTCCTGGGTCGCGAGCCGCGCGAACGCGTCCTG
This sequence comes from Promicromonospora sp. NPDC110617, assembly GCF_055598465.1. NCBI lineage: Bacteria > Bacillati > Actinomycetota > Actinomycetes > Micrococcales > Promicromonosporaceae > Promicromonospora > Promicromonospora sp. NPDC110617. The sequence goes on along the minus strand of NZ_JBVKBM010000003.1, from coordinate 315,726 downwards.
CACCACATCTTCGGCGTCGGCGGGGTCGGCGACGATCCGGCGCGCGACGGCCAGCAGGTACGCCCGGTCGTCCCGCGACGCCGCGGCGACCCGCTCGGCGTCGTCCCGCACACCCGCGGCGTCCCGCACCCCCTCCGTTTCGGTCCGGGCCCCGACGTCGCGCACCCCTCCGGTGTCGGTCGCGGCATGGGTCCCGGCGTCGGTCCCGGCGCCAGCCCCGGCATCCTTCCCGGCGTCCTCCCCGGCGATCCCTCCGCCGCGCTCGCCGGCGTCGCGCGCGGGGTCACGTCCAGCTTCGCTCATGCCCCGCACGACGATCGGGCAACCCGCGATGTGACGGCGTCACACACCCGGCCGCCCGTTCGTCCTGTCCGCACCCGGCCGGCGAACCGCCGTCCGACCGACCCGAAGGAGCCTCATGCTCTCCACCACCCTGTGGGCGGCGCAGATCGTCCTCGCCCTGTTCTTCCTGTTCGCGGCCCTGCCCAAGATCGCGGGCCGCGGCATCGACCGCTGGGCCGGGTTCGACGACCTGCCCCGTTCGATCGTCGTCCTGACCGGCGTCGCGGAGCTCGTGGCGCCGTTCGCGCTCGTCCTGCCCCTGCTGCTCGGCGCCTTCGAGTGGACGACGCCGCTGGCCGCGGCCGGGCTCGCGATCGTGACGCTCATGGCCAGCGGGTTCCACGTCCGGGCCGGCGAGTGGCTGCCCGCCCTGGAGACGGCGCTGTGGGCGACGCTCGCCGGAGCCGTCGCCGTCGGCCGCCGGGGCCTCCTGGCCACCGGACCGCACCTGGACGCCGACCTCCTGGTCCCCGTGATCGGGCTGGTCACGGTCGCGCTCACGATCAACCTCGTCGCGATCTTCCGGGGCCCGGCGCCGTCCCGCTCCGCCCGGGCCGACGAGGAGGCCGACGACGAGGCCGCCGACCGGGCCGACCAGCCCGCGTCGGCCGCACGCTGAACAGCCCGACCGCGAACCAACCGTCGCGATCACCTTTGAGGCCCGGGTTTCTCCTCTTTGAGCAGCCGCAAAGAGGAGAAACCCGGGCCTCAAAGGAGACCTGCGCGTACGTCGTGTACGGGCTGCCGACGGAATGCGGGCGGGCGCGGGAAAGTTGGTGATGACGTGAGCCTCCTGACCGACCCCGCCCCCGGCGGCACCGCCCCCGACCCTTCGGCGTCCGACCGACCGGCGCCCGACTTCTCCGCGCTCGACAACGCCGCCTGGTCGTCGCTCGCCGGGGAGCACGCCCACCTCGCCGAGGGGGGCGACCTCGTCCGCCGCTACCCCGTGGACGTCTCGCCGTTCGCCGCCGTCCGCACGTGGGACGACCCGGACGTGTGGGCCGCGATCATCGACCTGGTCGGGTACGACGCCGACTTCCCCGCCCCGCCCGAGTCCGTCGCCCTGCCGGCCGGCTGGGTGCGCGGCGAGCTGTTCGGCGGCGTGCAGCTCGTCGAGACCGAACGTGTGGTCGGCCGCCCCGACGAGGAGGCCGTCGTGCTGGGCGAGGCCGACGTGCCCGAGATGATGGACCTCGTGGCCCGCGCGAAGCCCGGCCCGTTCCTGCCCCGGACCTACGAGATGGGCCGCTACGTGGGCATCCGCCGCGACGGCGTGCTCGCGGCCATGGCGGGCGAGCGGCTGCGTCCGGCCGGCTGGACCGAGATCAGCGCGGTCGCCACCGACGAGCGGTTCCGCGGCCAGGGTCTGGCCACCCGGCTGGTGCTCGACGTCGTGCACTCCGTCCGCGAGCGCGGCGCCCGGGCCATGATGCACGCCGCGGCGGGCAACACGAACGCCATCCGGCTCTACGAGAGCCTCGGGTTCGTGCTGCGCCGCCACAACGAGTTCGGGAACGTGCGCACCCCCGCGAGCGCGTGACGCCCGCGGGAGACAGGGCTGGGAGCGGCGCCGGGCTCAGCGCGTGAGCCCGGCGCGCGAGCGCTCAGTGCGCCGCCGCCTCCTCGGCCTTCTTCTTCCGGGACGGCAGCAGGTGCAGCACGGCCACCACGACGGCGCCGACCACGAGCCCGACCACGGCCGAGCAGAGGGTGTTGAACAGCCAGCCGAGGGTGCCGCCGAGCGCCCCGGCGCCGTCGTGGATGACCACCTCGAGGTGGTGCACCCACTCGTAGGGCCCGGGGATCCAGCCCGTGCCGTCCGCGCCGAGGTTGACGAGCAGGATGTGCCCGCCCACCCAGAGCATCGCGACGGTGCCGACCACGGAGATGACGGCGAGCACGCGTGGCATCGCCTTGACCAGGCCGCGGCCCAGCGTCTGGGAGAACCGGGAGTCCCGCTCGGCGAGCCGCAGCCCGACGTCGTCCATCTTCACGATGGCCGCGACGATGCCGTAGACGATGATCGTGATGACGAACGCCACCACGACGAGGATCAGGAGCCGGGACCAGAAGGTCTCGTCGGCCACCTCGTCGAGCGCGATCACCATGATCTCGGCCGACAGGATCAGGTCGGTGCGGATGGCGCCCGCGACCAGCTTCTTCTCGGCCTCCGGGCTGACCTCGGCGGCGAGCACCGTCTCCTTGCTGTGGCCGGAGATCTTGTGCCAGATCTTCTCGGCACCCTCGTAGGCGAGGTACGTGCCGCCGATCATCAGCACGATCGGCAGCAGCCACGGCAGGAACTGGCTGAGCAGCAGCGCGGCCGGGAGGATGAAGATCAGCTTGTTGCGGATCGAGCCGATCGCGATCTTCTTCACGATCGGGAGCTCGCGCTGCGCCGCGACGCTGCGCAGGTACTGCGGGGTCACGGCGGTGTCGTCCACGACGACACCCGCCGCCTTGGCCGTCGCACGTCCCGTGGCTGCGCCGACGTCGTCGATGGACGCCGCCGCGAGCTTGGCCAGGGCGGCGATGTCGTCCAGCAGTCCCATCAGGCCACCCACGGCGCACCCCGCTCGGGTCGATGTGTCGTCATGCCCCGCAGCCTATGCAATCGAGGCCCCCGCCCGGGCATCCACCCCACGTGTCAGACGGACAGGTCACCAGAGTGACCTGTCCGTCTGACACGCGCGGAGCTTCGCGTCAGCGCGAGACCGGCGTCAGCTGGATGTGGTCCAGGTTCCAGTTCTGGTAGGCGTCCTCGGGCAGGGCGATGCGCAGCGTGTGCGTGCCCTTCGTGAGGCGCTGCGTCACGCCGCTGGGCTGGAGCACCTGCTTGGCGTGGCTGGTCGTGTTCCGTACGTCGACCCGGGCGCTCGGCGCGCCGTCGTCGAACGAGACGGTGTACGCGCCGGCGGGCGAGTACGGCGACGAGGCGCGCACCGCGACCTCGTACGTGCCGGTCCGCGGCACCTCCACCTCGTAGGTCAGCCACTCGCCGCCGCGCATCCAGCCGAGGCTGACGGCGCCGTCCAGGTCCTGGATGTCCACGCCCTCCCCCGGGCGCATCTGCAGGTTGCTGCGGTTGGCGGGCTCCAGGTCGTGGTAACCCACGCCCTCGCCGGGCAGGAAGTCCTCCGCCTGGACGCGGACGGCGCCGCGCGGCAGCGGGTCGCCCTCGCCGGTGCGGAGCCAGCGCTCCAGCTTCTCGACGTCGTCGGTCTGGAAGATCGTCGTGTGGTAACCCTCCACCAGCGCCTGCCAGCCGCGCAGCGGGTCGATGAGCGACGCCTCGTCGGTCATCCGCTCGGACAGGCCGTTCCACATCGTGTTGCTCCACACCCGGCTGCCGCTCGCCACGCGGTCCAGGAACGGACGGCGGGCGACGACGTCGGCGGTGCTGTCGAAGTTGACCTCGTACGCCACGGGCTGGTCGGCGCCGAACTTCTCGACGTCCGCGACGTTCGCGTCCGTGACCATGTGCATGTAGACCGCGCCGCGGTGCGTGGCCTGGAACTCCTGGACCTGCTCCACGGGCGCGTCCGACTTGAACAGGCCGTTGCGCACGGTGCCGGTCTCGGTCAGCACCGACCAGATCTCCTCACGGAACGGCCAGCCCTTGTCGAGGTTGACCAGGCCGCGGTCCTTGGCCAGGCGCATGGCCTGCTCCAGGGTGGGCACGCGCTCGTCGGTGAGCACCGCCTGCGCGCCGCCCAGGCCCTCGCGGAGTCGCAGCCCCTCGATCTGCTCCAGGGTCAGGCTGTCGACGCGGCCGGTCCCGTTCGTGGTGCGGTCGACGGTCGTGTCGTGCATGAGCACGGGGACGCCGTCGGCGGTGAGCTGGACGTCCAGCTCGACGATCTCGGCGCCGTCCTTGAACGCGGCCAGGATCGCCGGGGCGCTGTTCTCGGGGGCCGCGCGCCACTGCGCGCGGTGGGCCGCGGTGAGGATCTTGGCGTCCGGGCCGTGGTCCAGCAGGTCGCGGTAGGCGCGTTGGGCGGGGGTGCCGCCGCCCTGGCCCGGGCCGCCGTGGCCGGCGGTCTGCGTGGCCGACGACGCCGCGGCGTCCCCGGATCCGGCGTGCTGGGCGCCGCCGAGGACGGAGGCGGTGGCCCCGGACAGCACCAGCGCGGCCGTGGTGACCACGGCCCCGACGCGGGTACGGATGCGTGAGTTCATGACCCCGACTCTGGTGGTGCGGCCGGCCGCCGGGGCGAAGCGCACCCGACGGCCGGCTGAACACTCGCTGAACGTCAGCCCTGCTCGCACGTCACGCGGGCGTCGGCCCAGTCGGCGTGGTCGAAGTTCTTGCCGTCGGGCCCCTCGTCGGCGACCAGCCGCAGCCGGCGCACGCCGGTGACGTCGACGTCGAGCGGCACACCGCCGTCGTCGTTGGACAGGACCGGGGTCTCGGCGAGCAGCACGCCGTCGCCGTAGACGGCGAACCGCACGGAACCGACGCCGGTGTCGCCGGGCTTGTCGAGCACCTCGTCGTCGATGCCCACCTGCGCGGTGAACGCGGTGCACGCGCCGCCGAGCCAGGCGGTCACCGAACCGGTGGCGTGCATACCGATGCCCTTGGCGTAGGTGACGCCCGCGATCCGGAGCGGGTTGCCGTCGCCGCCCGCGGCCTCGCCGTTGGAGCGGTCGCGCTCGACCGGGCCGTAGCCGTTGCTCTGCTCGGTCCAGTCGAGGTCGGAGACGAACGGGCTCCCGGTCGGGGCGGGCGGCGTGACCCACAGCGTCGCCTGGCCCGCGGCGACGTACGCGGCACTGCCGTGCGCGCCCCTGGCGTGGTAGTCGACGTCGACCGGCACCTCGAACGTGCCCGTCGCGCCGCCGGCGGGCACCCGGACCTGCCAGGTGAAGCGCGCGGTCTGGCCGGCGGCGAGCCGCGCCACGGTCCGGGTGCCCTGGTCGGCGGACCAGCCCGCGGGCAGGTCCGGCGTGAGGCGCACGCGCGTGACGGCGCGGTCGGCCACCGTGAACGCGGCCGTCACCGCGACGGTGCTGCCGGGTTCGACGTCGGCCTGCTCCGGGTCGACCGTGATCGTGGCGTCCGGCCGGGCCTCCAGCGGGTCCAGGCACGACTCCCGGCCCCCGGTCGCCGCGCACACCACGGCCACGAAGCCGCCGTTGTCCGCCGTCGGGACCCGCAGCGTGTCCGCGGCCGTGGTCCGCACCGTCGAGTGCACGGTCGCCGACCCGTTCGCGCCGTCGTCCGTCAGCAGGTCGACCACCACCTTGGACCCGCGTGCGAGGCCGGCCAGCGGGAGCCGCAGCCCGTCACCCGATCCGGCGCGCATGCCGCCCACGAACCACCGGTCCCCGGAGCGGCGTGCGAGCACCGCGTCCGTCCCGGGCGTGCCGCTGAGCAGCCGCACCTCGTCCCAGGTCGTGGGGAGGTTCCGCAGGAACGGCATCGCGTTCGGCTCGTCGTCGTACCCCTCGGGCTTGTCCGAGATGTGCTGCCAGCCCGACTCGTACACGACCGCCATCGCCGCCTGCTGCGCCTTGGACGTCTTGTTGTTGTCGCGGGAGAAGACCACGGGCGTGAAGTCCATCGACCCCAGCACGTTGCGCGTGAACGGCACGATGAGGCTGCGCTCGGGGCTGATCCCGTTCTCCATGCCGCGCACGGCCTCGTAGCTCATGATGTGCGGCCAGGTGCGCTGCATGCCGGTGGGCAGCGCGGCGCCGTGGAAGTTGACCATCAGCTCGTACCGGGCGGTGTCGCGCGCGACGTCGTCGTACCACTGGTGGATCTCCTGCGAGTCGGAGTCCATGAAGTCCACCTTGATGCCGCTCACGCCCCACGACCGCACACGCGGCAGCCACTCGTCGCGCTGCTCCTGGGTGCGCAGGTCGCGGCTGTGGAACCAGACGATCACGTCGACGCCGCGGGTGTGCGCGTAGCGGACCGTGCGCGGCACCCAGCTCGCGTCCCAGCCCTCGTCGAGCAGCACGTACTCCCAGCCGTTCCGCGCGGAGAGGTCGACGAAGTCCCGCTGCCGCGCCTCGTTCCGCGGACTGCTCCCGTCGGTCAGCCAGCTCCAGCTCGACCGGCCGGGCTTGATCCAGTCGGCTCCCGGGTCCAGGGCGGCGGGCGTGGCGAGGTCGTCCACCAGGGTGGAGCCGACGACGCCGCCCAGGTCGCCGACGATCGCGACCCGCCACGGCGTCGACAGGTCGCCGCTCGTCGTGACGGGACGGCCCTCGAACAGGTCGATGCCGTAGCTCAGCGAGCCGGTCTCGTGCGTCAGGTGCGAGCCCGCGTAGTCGCCGTGCAGGTCGGCCTCCGTGACCAGCACGTACCGGTCGCCCTGTCCGAACAGCACCGGGTACCCGACGCTGCCGGAGCCGTTGCCCGCCGCGGCCGTGGTGGTGCTCCACTCCGCCTCGTAGTTGACGGCGTAGGAGCGCTGCATCCAGGCCGGGCCGTCCGCGGCCGGCACCCACGCGCCCGACTCGTCGTCGACCCGGTGCTCGCCCGGGCCGTCCAGGAGGTAGCGGTAGGCGACGCCGTCGTCGGACACGCGGACCGCGATCTTGAGGCGGCCGCCGTCCGCCGCCGTGAAGGTGAAGACCGACTCGCGGTGGGTGTAGCTGCGTCGCTCGCGCTTGCCGGTGGACATGGCGTAGCTGTCGGAGACCGTGCGGTCGGCCCGGCCGGCGAACGTGAGGCCTGTCGTGAGGTCGCCGTCGCTGCCCCGCAGGCCCAGGCGCGTGGCCGAGACCACGGTGTCCCCGTCGTCGAGCACGTCGAGCGTGACCTGGCCGGCGTCGTCTAGGCGCAGCAGGCCGTCGAGGTGCGAGCCGCGAGGGCCGTCGACGCGCCAGGCCTCCGCCGCGGTGCTCGGGGCGGCGCTGGCGGTGCCCGCGACGACCAGGCCGCTCGCGACGAGCGCGAGCGCTGACACCGCTGTCACCAGGTGGAAGGCAGGACGGAACGCGGGTACGAGCTTCACGAGGTCTCCCTTGACTCCGGATGCGCCGCGGGATGCGGCCGGTGCGCCGCCCAGCAGGCTAGGCGGCGCACCGGACCAGGTCAACAGGCGTTCTCGCAGCCGCTGACCCCGCTACCGCCGCAGCTGCTGCCGCCCCGGTCGCAGGTCGAGCCGGCGCAGCAGCTGGGCGTTGAGCGCCACGACGACGGTCGACAGCGACATCAGGACGGCGCCCGCGGACATCGGCATCACGAACCCGATCGGCGCCAGCACGCCCGCCGCCAGCGGCACCGAGATCAGGTTGTACCCGGCCGCCCACCACAGGTTCTGCTTCATCTTGCGGTAGCTGGCCCGCGACAGGTCGATCACGGACAGCACGGACCGGGGGTCGTCGCTGGCGAGGATGACGCCGGCGGACGCGATGGCCACGTCGGTGCCCGCTCCGATCGCGATGCCGACGTCGGCCTGGGCGAGCGCCGGGGCGTCGTTCACGCCGTCGCCGACCATCGCGACCTTGCGGCCCTCGGCCTGGAGCTGCGCCACCTTGGCGGACTTGTCCTCCGGCCGGACGCCGGCGAAGTACCGGTCCACGCCGAGCTGGTGCGCCACGGACTGGGCCACGGCCTCGGCGTCGCCGGTGATCATGACCACCTGGACGCCCCGGTCGTGCAGGGCGCGGACGGCGTCCGCGGACTCGGCCCGCACCTCGTCGGCGAGCTTGATGCCGCCGATCACCACGCCGTCGCGCAGCACGTGCAGGATGATCGCTCCGTCCTCGCGCCAGGAATCCGCCGCGGGGATCTCCGCCTGGCGGCTCTCCTCCAGCAGGCGCGGCCCGCCGACCCGGATCTGGTGGCCGTCGACCGTCGCCGTGACGCCCACGGCGGGCGACGACGCGAAGCCGGTGGCGCGCGGGACGGCGAGCCCGCGCTCCTGCGCCGCGCGGACGATCGCCCGGGCCAGCGGGTGCTCGCTGTCCGACTCGGCGGCGGCCGCGAGCGCCAGGAGCGTGTCGGTGTCGAGGCCGTCGTGGCCGGACTCCCCGCCGGCGTGCACGTCGGCGACGGTCGGCTCGCCCTTGGTGAGGGTGCCGGTCTTGTCGAACAGCACGGTGTCGACGGTGCGCATGCTCTCCAGCGCGAGGCGGTCCTTGATCAGCACGCCGCCGCGGGCGGCCCGCTCGGTCGCGATCGAGACCACGAGCGGGATCGCGAGGCCCAGGGCGTGGGGGCAGGCGATGACGAGGACGGTCACGGTGCGGATCACGGCGTCGTCGGGCAGCCCGGCGAGCGACCAGACGACGGCGGTGACCGCCGCCGCGCCGAGCGCGAACCAGAACAGCCAGCCCGCGGCGGTGTCGGCCAGGCGCTGCGCGCGCGAGGAGGAGGCCTGTGCCTCGGCGACGAGCCGCTGGATACCGGCCAGGGCGGTGTCGTCGCCGGTGGCGGTGACCTCGATGCGCAGGCCGGAGTCGGTGGCGACCGTGCCGGCGGTCACGGGCTCGCCCGGGCCGCGCGGCACGGTGCGCGACTCCCCCGTCACCATGGACTCGTCCATCTCTGCGCGGCCGTCGACGACGCGGCCGTCGGCGGGGACGCTCGCGCCCGGCCGGACCACGACGACGTCACCGACGGCCAGGTCCGCCGGGGCAACCTTGACGATCTGGTCGCCGTCGACGCGCTCGGCCTCGTCCGGCAGGAGCGCCGCGAGCGAGTCCAGGGCCGACGTCGTCTGCGCGAGCGAGCGCATCTCGATCCAGTGGCCCAGCAGCATGATGACGATCAGGAGGGCCAGCTCCCACCAGAAGTCGAGCTGGTGGTCGAGCAGGCCGAGGCTGGCGCCCAGCGAGGCGACGAACGCGACCGTGATCGCGAGCCCGATCAGCAGCATCATCCCGGGCTTGCGGGAGCGCAGCTCGCTGACGGCACCCGTGAGGAACGGCGAGCCGCCCCAGACGTACATGACGGTACCGAGCACGGGCGGGATCGCGGTGGCCCAGGCGGCGTCGGGCAGCTCGTAGCCGAGGATCATCGCGAACATGCCGGAGAACGCGACGACTGGCACGGCGAGCACGAGCATGATCCAGAACAGCCGCCGGAACTGGCCGACGTGGTCGCCGTGGCCGGCGTGACCCCCGTGGGCGTCGTGGCCGGTGTGCGCGTCGTGGCCCGCGTGCGCGTCGTGGCCGGTGTGGTGCTCGTGGTGCGCGTGCTCCTCGGGCGCAGCCTGGGCGGGCGCGACCGGCTGCGCGGTGGAGTGCTGGTGTAGCTCGTTCATGGATCAGCTCCTGGGTTGAGCAGAGCATGCCCGGTGGGGCTGCCGTACTCCATATATACCCCTAGGGGGTATGGTCGTCAAGCGATCTCGGTGAGGACCTTTCGGGCCCTGCCTTCGGAGGTGACCGCCCTCGTTCCGTGGGTGCCGGGTGAGCCGAACTCCGCACGGCAGCCCCAGACGCAGTGCGGCCGAGCAGGACAGTCCGGCTCAGCCTGATCCCGCACTCCTCGGGTTCGTGCTGGTCAGCGGCTCGGCGAAGCGCGAGGCTGGACGTGGCTGTGACCCAGGTCACTCGACACGTCGGCCGGTCGGGGGCGTCTTACACGAGTGTGATCCGAGTTCCTGCCCAGGCGGGCGCGTACGCCGCCCGATCGTCCGCTCCGACCTCAGGGGGCTGAATGGATAGCGGCACCGTGCTGCGCCGTCCGGCAGTCGAGAAGCTGCTCGACCAAGCACTGCGCGCGGCGCGGTCGAGAATGGTCCTGCTGCGCGGGCCGCGCGGCGCCGGCCGCGGTACGGCCGTGCGGCTCTGGTCGCGCCGGCTGGCGGACGACGGGATGCAGGTCGTCCGGGTGGACGTCACCCCGACCGACGCGCTCGACGGTGCAGCCCTCGGGGGCGCCGTCCTGGCCCGGCTCGTGGAGCCGACCGGCGCGGAGGCGACGGTCATCGGGGCCCCGACGGTCGAGCGCCTCGCCGCCGCGCTCGACGCGCAGGAGCGGGTGCTCGTCGTGGACCGGCTGGGGCCGGCGTCGGCGGACGCACTCTCGTACCTCGACCGGGTCGCGCGGAGGCTGCGGCGCAGCAGCGTCTTCGTGCTCAGCGCGATGCCCCTGCCCGGGCCCGCGCCGACCTTCGACGGCTGGGCACCCCCAGCACGGGCCGCAGCACCAGCCGTGGCCGTCGACCCCGGTGGGCACATCGAGCTGACCATGCGCGACCTCGCCGTCCGGGCGGGCGAGGCACAGGCGGCAGCGGCGTCGCTCGGCGTGCCGCTCGGCCGCACGCAGGCGCGGCTCCTGGTCGCAGCCACTGCCGGGTGGCCGGCCGTGGCCTTCCCGGCGCTGAAGGAGCTGGGGCGTGCGAGCGTGGCGGGCGACCCGGTCACGGACGACCTCGTCACGGCCGTCGCGGCGGCCCACCGCGCCACGTTCCTGCGGGGCGCGCTGCCCGAGGAGGCCATCGCCGTCGTGGTCGAGGCGAGCCTGGCGCCTCGGTTCAGCCGGACCGAGCTGGCGGCCACCGGGCTCCTGTCTGCGCTCCCGAGCGCGGACACGTTCGTCGAGCGCCTGGTCGAGACAGGCCTGGTGCTCGACGATCCCGCCTCCTCCGACGACGTCCTCGCCGTGGAACCCCATGCCCGCCGCGCGCTGCTCGACTTCGCGCGCGGCCGCGACCGGGAGGAGCTGCGCCTGCGGGCGACCAAGGCCGCGCGCCGCAAGGAGCAGGCCCACGACTCCCGGGGTGCGCTGCTGGTCGCACTGGAGGCCGGCGACGCCGGACTGGTGCGCGACCTGCTGCACGGCCTGTGGACCGGCGTGCTCGACGGGCGCGACCCCACGCTGCACGAGGCGCTGTGGGCCGCGGTCTCGTCCACCCCGGCGCAGCACGTCCCGGCCGAGCTGCGCACGCTGCTGGCTGTCAGCCGGCGCTCGCCCGGCCGTGCCGGAACCACCGAGCCACCGCCCCGTCACGACGAACGGCACACCGACCGGCACAGCGGTCGACACGGCGCACAGCCGGGCGGCCCACGGGGCGAGAGACCGAGCGAACAGCGCGGCGAGTACCAGCACGGACCCGCTTTGTCGCTGACGGTCTTCAACCGGGCCGCCCAGCTCCGGCGCGCCGGGTACGCGGACGACGCACTGCACCTGGCGCAGGGCTGGCTCGGCGCGGCCGGCACGGCCCCGGTGACGACTCGCGTGCTGGTGGGCCTGCAGGCGGTGCTCGCCGCGACCGAGGCCGGCCGGCTGCACGAGGCGCTCCGGCACGCGGAGACCGCCCACCACGACGCGCTCGGGTCCGGCGCACTCCCGCTAGCCGCCGCCGCGGCGGAGCTGGTCGCGCTGGTCCACGCGATCGACTCCAACGTGCACACCGCGGGCGACTGGTCCGCGGAGGCCGGCACGCTGCCGGAGCCGCCGGCCTGGTGGCGCCACGCCGTCGGCGACCCGCTCGCACTGGTCGCGGCCCTCGACCACCTCGAACGGTTCGACGACGGCCTGCCCGAGCCCTTGCTCGCCGTCGTGCGCCGCGCCGCCCGCTCCGACCTGTGGTCCGCCGCGCTGCACGTCGAGTCGGTGCAGGCCGTGCTGCGCGGCCAGGAGGAGCTCGCCGTGGACCACCTCCGCGAGGCGCTCGCCCATCGCGGACTGGCACCGTCGCAGACCGGCGCCCCCGCCGGCAGCAGCAGCGAGCTGCGGATCCCGCCGCTGCTCGCGCTCGACCTGGGGCGGCTCTACCTGACGCTGGGGCGTGGCACGAGCGCGGCGGTGATCGCCGACGCCCTGACGGCCCGGACCCCGGCGCGGGCGCTGCTCGACGGCCATCTCCGCCTCGCGCAGGGCCGGCCGCGCGAGGCGCTGCTGGCGATGACCGGGGTACGGTCCGCGCACGAGGGCGCGACGGCAGGCGCCCGGTTCCAGGCGCACCTCCTGGCCGCCGAGGCGCACATCGCGCTGCAGCACGCGGACGACGGCGCCGACGTCCGCCGACAGCTCGCCCACGCGATGGCCCTGTCTCGCCGGGTCGGCGGCGCGCTGCCCTACTGGTGGGCCGCGTCCGGGGTGCTGCGCTCGCTGGCCCGTGAGGCGCCGGAGCAGGTGCGGCGGATCGCCCAGGTGCTGCGCCGCCGGGGCACGGCGCGCACGGTCGAGTTCGTCGTAGTCCCGGACCGGCAGCTCGTGGTGCTGCACCGGCTCGCCGACGGCCTGACGTCGGCCCAGGTCGCGAGAGCCGCCTTCGTCTCACACAACACGGTCAAGACGCAGATCCGGGAGATCTACCGGCGCCTCGGCGTGCACGACCGCGCGTCCGCGCTCCACCGTGCCCGCGAGCTGGGGCTGCTGGACCCGATCGTCCGGGCCCGGCTCGGCGCTAGCTCCCCGTCACGACCGTGACGACGCCGAGAGGGAACGCGTCACGGTCCGACAGGGCGGCGAGCTCGGCCCGCGCCGCGGGCATCGGCGCGGGCTGGAAGGGCTTGACGTCGACGCCGAGCGCGTTCGCGTAGGCGGAGCCCCACGCCGTCGAGTCGAACGCGTTGTCGGTCGCCCCCGGCCCGGCCGCTGCGGTGCCGTCCCACCGCAGCGGCACCAGGGGCGTGCCGCCGAGCACGAACCGGTCGCCCGTCCCGCCCCGGTCGCCGTCCCACGCGACGGCGCCGATCCGGGCCGGGGTGCCGGCGCGCCCGGCCACGGTGAAGCTCGCGGAACCGTCGGCCGTCGAGACGGGCATGAGCCCGTCATAGACGATCGCCAGCCCGGAACCCGCGGGCCCTGCGCCGGCCGGCCGGTGCACGACGACGAGCGCCCAGCCCCCGCGCGCGCCAGCGCCGCCCGTGACGCACACGTCCGCGACGCCCCAGGTCCCCGGCCCGCCCGCGCGGACGAGGCCGGTCACGTCCACGCTCGCCTGGTACATCTGGCCCGCGCGCTCGACCACGACGTCGTCACCGTCTCCGACCACCCGCAGCGCGTCGCCGGGCGGCGCCACCCGGACGGGCGCCACGGCACCGTCGCACACCCCCGACCAGTAGAGCCGGGCGGCGACGACCTCGGCCCCGGCGGGGGTGTCCAGCACCGCCGTGGACGAGGTGGTCCCCGTGCCGAGAGCGTCGACGGGGACCATGTCCCAGCCGTTGTTGTCCTGCGCCGGGCCGGTCGCCGTGCCGTCGACGACGGCCGCGCAGCCGGCCGCGGCAGGGTCGCAATGCAGGACCGGGGCGCCGACCTGCGTCACCTCGACCTGCCCGGTCGCGACGTACCGCGCGGCGAGCAGACTGGCACGCACCGGGACCGCCCGGCTCGCGCCGGTGGGCACGACGCCGTCGCCACGTACGTCCAGCCGTACGTCCGCCCCGCCCTCGGCCACGTCCGCGGCGACCAGCACCGGGACGAGCAGCGTCGACCTGCTGCCCCCGGCGATCTCGCCCACGGTGCACGCCACGCCGGCCGCCGACGCCGCGGTCTCGGCGCAGGACCACGCCGAGACCGCGCGGGCGCCGCCCGCCGCGTCCAGCTCGACACCCGCGGGCAGCGTGACGTCGACCATCACGGCCACCGCCGCGTCGGCGTTCGGGTTGCTCACCGTTGCGCCCAGCACCCCGGGCCGCCCCGGCACGAGGTCGCCCAGGTCATCGTGATCGATCGTGAGCACGAGCGGGTCCGGCGCGGGAGTGGGGCTGGGCGCCGGGGCCGGCGTCGGTGTGGGATCGGGCCGCGGACCGGGCCCCCGACCGGGGCCAGGGGCGGTGCCGGGGTCCGGCCCCGCCCCGGGGTCGGGCGACGGGTCGGGTCGAGCTTCAGCCTCAGGTCGAGGTTGAGGGTCAGGCCGGGTCTCGGGTTCAGGTCGAGGTTGAGGTCCAGGTGACGGCGCCGGTTCCGGCGAGTCGGCCGGCTCCTCGCGCGCCACGTCCTCGGTCGGGCCGCCGCCGGGCGGGCCGTCCAGCCATGGCATCTCCTCCGCACCGGGCACCGGCAGCAGCCCGCCGGCCTCCGGCACCGCGGCACCGCCCGGGCCGCGGTCCAGGACGTCCGACGCCGCGACGGCCGACAGCGTCAGCAGGCACACGGCGACCGCCGCCCCGAGGAGCGCCGCGCGGCGGCTGCCCCGTGGCCGCGCCCACCACCAGCGCCGTCCGACCGCCCGCACGCCCCGGCCGCCCGCTCCCACACCCCGGCTGCCCGCCCGTGCCGCGGCCAGGTCGTGCGCGTCCTCGTGCCCGGGCTCCCCCAGGGCCGCGACCGGCAGCCCGAACGGGAGCAGCAGCCCGCGCATGCGGCGCTTGAGGTCGCGCATCTGGTCCACGGCGGCGGCGCAGAACACGCACCCCAGCACGTGCGCCTCGACCCGGTGCTGCACCGGCACGGCCAGCGTCCGCTCGACGAACCGGGCCAGGTGCGGCGCGTAGTCCTCGCACCCGGGCACCACGCGTTCCTGGTGGGCCTGCAGGTACTCCCGCCGCAGCCGTTCGCGCGCGCGGCGCGCGAGCGAGGACACGGCGTTCGGCGAGACGCCGAGGAGCGGACCCACCTGGGCGGGGGGCAGGTCGTGGACGTCGACGAACCAGAGCACCCGGCGCCAGCGCGGCGGGAGCTCGGCGAACGCCCGGCGCACCCGGTGGTCGTCGTCGGCACCGACCAGGGCGTCGGGGTCGTGGTGGGGGCGGTCGATCGCCCCCGCCTCGGCGGGGACCGCTCGGTCCTGCGCCCGCAGGAGCCCGATCGCCGTGTTCCGCACGGTGGTCAGCAGGTACGAGCGGACGTTGGTGGTGGGACCGCCGCCGTGACGCATCGCGGACAACAGCGCGGTGAAGGCCTCCGCGACGACGTCGTCGACCGCCGGGCCCGGGCCGACCAGGTGCCGGGCGATGCCGGCCGCCGTGCGGTGATAGCGCGCCCAGAGCTCGGCGAACGCCTCGTCGCGCCCGGTGCGGAGCTCGGCGAGCAGCTGCTCGTCGGACGTCGGGGACGCTCCGTCGTGCTGCCGCGCCGGGGTGGAACCGGTCGTCTCGACCATCCGTGCAGCGCCCCCTGGCCCATCGATGAAGTTGTCCTGTTTGAGTAGAATACTACGGGCAAAAGGGGGTAATCGTGCAGATCACAGGGGTGATCCGGGGGGTGAGCCCGGCCGCCGAGCCCACTTCCTGGCCCCGCTGCAGCTGACCGGGTGAGCGGGGCCCGGCGACGGCCGATGTCGGCCGTCGCCGACGAGCTAGACGTCGACGTGGGAGCCGAGCAGCACCGTGCGGTCGCGGGGCAGGTTGAAGTGCTCGGCGGCGTCCGCCGTGATGTAGGACGTGGCGATGAACAGCCGCTTGCGCCAGGCCGGCATCCCCGGCTCCTTGCCGAGCCGGAGCTGGATACGGGACAGGAAGTACGTCGCGTTGTCCAGGTCGAGCCGGCCCTCGGTGTCCTCCGGCCCGAGCTGGGCCAGCGCCGCGGGCACGTCCGGCCGTTCATCGTACCCGAACCGGACGGTGAGGTGCGTGATGCCGTCCCGGCCCTCGCCGAGGTGCTCGACGACCACGCGTTCCTCGTCCGTCAGGCGCGGCACGATGGCGACGTCGACCGCCACGACCGCCACCTGCTCGTGGCGCACGTGGTTGTGCTCGACGTTCGCGCGCAGCGCGAGCGGCGCCGTCTCACTCCCCCGGTTGAGGAAGATGGCCGTGCCGCTGACCACCTGCACGGGCGCCCTGCGGGTCCGCAGCCCGTCCACGAACGCGCGCAGGGAACCCTCCATGGCCTCGCGCTTGGCGCTGACGATCTCGCGCCCGCGCTGCCAGGTGGTCATAACCGTGAACGCGGTCACGGCGATCGCGAGCGGCAGCCAGGCGCCGTGCACGAGCTTGGTCAGGTTCGCCGCGAGGAACAGCAGGTCGATCGTCAGCAGGATGGCGGCGGTCGTCACCAGCGCCCACCGGGGAACGTTCCACGTCTTCCAGGCCACGTAGAAGAACAGGGTGGTCGTGATCGTGATGGTGCCGGTCACGGCCATGCCGAAGGCGTAGGCCAGCGAGGCCGAGTCGCGGAACGCGAAGACCAGGGTGAGCACCGAGACCATGAGCAGCCAGTTGATCCACGGCACGTAGATCTGGCCGTGCTCGGACCGGGACGTGTGCAGGATCCGCAGCCGCGGCAGGTAGCCGAGCTGCGCGGCCTGTGCCGTCACGGAGAACGCGCCGGTGATGACGGCCTGGGACGCGATCACGGTCGCCGCGGTGGCCAGGATCACCATCGGGATCAGCGCCCAGTCCGGCGTCAGCAGGAAGAACGGGGCAGACAGGTTGGCGCGGTCCTGGAGGATCAGCGCGCCCTGGCCCATGTAGCTCAGGGTGCACGCCGGGAGCACCAGGAAGATCCAGCCGACCGAGATGGGCTTGCGGCCGAAGTGGCCCATGTCCGCGTACAGGGCCTCCGCGCCCGTCACCGACAGCACGATCGCGGCGAGCGCGAAGAACGCCAGGTCGAACCGGCCGACCAGGAAGCCCAGCGCGTACGTGGGCGAGAGCGCCTTGAGGATGCCGGGCTCGTTGGCCACGCCCCAGACGCCGCACGCGCCGATCGCGAGGAACCACGTGATCGTGACGGGTCCGAACAGCCGGCCGACGGCCGCGGTACCGAACTTCTGCGCGGCGAAGAGGACCACGATGATCACGGCGGTGACCGGGACGATCCAGCCCTCGAACTCGGGGTTGATGATCTTGAGGCCCTCGACCGCCGAGAGCACGGAGATGGCCGGCGTGATCATGCTGTCCCCGAGGAACAGCGCGGCGCCGAACAGGCCGAGCCCGGCCAGCGTCAGGGCGGTTCGCGTCGACCCGTTCCTGGCCCACCGGCGCAGCAGCGTGATCAGGGCCATGATGCCGCCCTCGCCGTCGTTGTCCACCCGCATCGCCAGCAGCACGTACGTGATGGTGACGATGAGCATCATCGACCAGAAGATCAGCGAGACGACCCCGTAGACGTTCTCCGTGGTGGCCGGCACCGGGTGCGGGTCAGCGGGGTTGAAGACCGTCTGGAGGGTGTAGATCGGGCTCGTGCCGATGTCACCGAACACGACGCCGAGGGCGCCGACGACGGCGGCGAGCCGCAGGGCCTGCGCGGGGCGTGGAACCAGGCCGGGCGGGCGAATTGCAGTAGTCACCCGTGGAACCTAAGGCGGATCCCGCGCGCGACGCGCGGCATTGACGGTTTCTTAACACCCTCCGCGGCACGCCACGGGCGCCGGGCCGGGCCTGGCCCGACGCCGCGAGGGGCTCAGTCGAGCGGCGAGAGGAACTCGCGGAACTCGCCGGGCGTGGTGTGCAGCCCCCAGATGCGCTCGGCGACGGCGTCAGGACCTCGTTCAGGATCGTCGGTGGGTATTGCGCCGGGGATCACGAGCTGCGCCACCCGGATGCCCTCGGGCTCCAGGGCGTCGTGCAGCATCTGCCCGTACGCGCTCTCCCCGGCGAAGCCGATGGACGTGCCCGCGTATCCGGCGCGCGGGCGCACCGACGTGCCGCCGTTGATGAACACGAACGTGCCGGTGCCCGCCTGCCGCATGCCGGGCAGCACCGCGTTCACGGCGGCGACGGGGCCGAGCACGGAGAACCGGACGGCCTCCAGGATGTCCGCCGCGGGGGTCTCCGTGACGGGCCGCAGGTAGTGGCGGGCGGGCAGCGGGCTGTACTGGAGCACGGTGACCGGCCCGAGGTCGGCGGCCGCGGTGGCCAGGGCCGCCGCGAGCGCGTCGGCGTCCAGCACGTCGGCGGCGTAGCCCCGCGCGGTGACGCCGTCGGCCGCCAGCTCGGCGGCGAGCGCGTCGACCTTGTCCTGACTGCGGGAGATCAGCGCGACGGCGAAGCCCTCGCGCCCGAAGCGCCGGGCGACGGCCTGTCCGACACCGGGTCCGGCGCCGATGATGGCGATGGTGGACATGCGACGAGTCCTCTCGTGGGTGATGACTCGACGCTACGTCCGGTGGAGCGGGTCGAACAGGCCCTGTCAGGGCACCCTTCGCCGTGCCCGATCTCGCGGGATCTTACGGCCGAAAGCACCGAAAACACTTTTCACCCCAGGGTGATCCAGAGGGTGAGCGAAGCGGCCCGACTTGCGGGCGTCACCAACGGGTGGTTATGCCGTCTAGCCCCGCGATGGAGACGACACCCGCACAAGACGACGCCCTCGGCACCCTGTGCGCCCGCTGGCGCAGACGCTCGCTCGCCGACGGCTGGCGCATGCCCGACGACTGGCCCGCGCCCGCCGCCGTCCGCCTCGCGGACGCCGTGCTGAACGGCCGCAGGGCCGAGGCGCACGCCGAGGCGCTCGGCGCGGCACGCGCCCTGAGCGGCGTCGGGGTCGCCGAGGGCCTGCGCGACGTCGCGGCTCTCTACGACGTGCACGTCAAGCCCGTGCCCACCTCGGTCGTACTGGCCTTCGCGTCCGGCTGGGAGGCGGCCGACGCCGGTTCGGGCGACCTGCCCGTGCACGCCGGGATGAGCGGGCTGCCCCGGCACGACGAGTTCCTGGCGCGGGCCACTGACGTGCTCGCCGGCGCGCAGCACGCGCGCGAGGGGCGGTCGCCCGTGCTCGTGACGGTGGACGGGCGGCTGGACCAGGACGGTCCTGCGGGCGGGCCGGGCGGCGGCGCCGTCGCCGCGCGGCTCGCCCGCTGGGAGCGTGACGTGCTGCTCGGCGAGGCGGTGCGCCTGGCCTTCGACGCCGACCGGCCGACCGGCTATCACGACGGCGTTGCCGTGGTGCTCGACTGGTCCGAGCCGCGGGGTCAGGTCCGGGCGGCGGTCGAGCTCGCCCGGACCACCCTGGCCCGGCTGTCACGGCACGGGGCGGGCGTGCTCCGCACCCCGGTCCGGATCACGGTACGAGCGTTGCCGGACGACCCGGCAGCGCTGCGGCGGCTGGTCGCCGTGGACGGGGCCGCGTAGTGCGCACGCGGTTCTCAGGCCTGCTCGTGCAGTCGGCGGGCGACCGTCCGCCGGATCGACTCGCGGGCGCGCACGAGCAGAGCCGCGACGGCGTTCTTCGAGATCCCCAGGTCGGCGGCCACCACGGAGATCGACACGCCCTCGAAGACCGTGCGCTCCAGCGCGTACCGCTGGCGGGGCGGGCAGGCGGCCAGGCCCGCCAGCACGTCGGCGAGCTCCAGGGACGACACGACCGAGGACGCGGTGTCGTCGTGTGCGGGCACGTCGTGCGCCTCGTCGATCGCCGCGGTCGGAAGGACCTTCTTCCGCGACCGGTCGGTCGCGATGTTGCGCACCGTGCGGGCCACGTATGTCTTGGCGTGCTCGCGCGGCCCGCGCCCCTCGCGCAGCACCGACAGGATCCGCACGAACGCCTCCGCCGCCAGGTCGTCGGCGTCCGTCAGGTTCCGCGTGTAGCGGCGGGCGACCTTGAGCGCGTACGGGTAGTGCCGCCGCCAGACCAGGTCCACCGCCGCGACGTCGCCGGCGCGGGCCCGGTCGAACAACTCCACATCACCCGGGCCGTCCCGGTCGTCGACCGTGACCGCCGTCGGTCCTACCGGCCCCGGCGAGACCTCGATCGTCTGCCGCCACGCCATCATCGTCACCGACATCCGCGCTCCCCTCCTCGCGACGGCTCGGCCGGCAGGTCCGGCCGAGCCGTCGACGCGCCCGTGCGCGTGCTGGTCCAGACGCGGGCAGCCGGGTGTCGTGTCGCATGCCACAGAGGTGATCCGGAGGGTGATCTGCCTGGTCGGAAGGGGTGTCCGTCACCTCGTTCCGGACGCGCCGTCTACGTCTGCGGCGCTCCCGTGGCGCCGTTGCTGGCCCCGCCCGACCCGGCGGGGGTACCGGAAGGAGATCTCATGCATCGGATGCGAACCCTGGGACGCGTGGTGGCGGGGGTGGGCCTGTGTGCGGGCCTGGCCCTGGCCGCCGGCGCGCTACCCGCATCGGCGGCCCCGGGAACCGGGGACGGCACGACGACGAACCTGCTCTACTCGGTCGACGGCGGAGCGTGGACCGACTCCCCCGTCGCCCAGCGCGGCGACACGGTGACGGCCCGGCTGTTCTACGACACGACCCGCGAGGACACCCTGACCGGGGTCTCGCTGGCCAGCCAGATCCCCGAGGGTTTCACCTACGTCGCGGGCTCGACCCGCAACGTGCTCGCTCCGGGCACCGACGTCCTTACGGGTGCGGTGTCGACCGAGACGAAGGAGTCACCCGTCGCGGACTCGGTCTGGTCCGGCGACACCATCACGGTCTCGCCCTCGGCGGGCTTCCTGGGCGAGCCCACCAGCTCGCAGGCCGGGTACCTGCGCAACGGCGTCAAGCGATACCTGAACCTGCACGAATGCCAGTACTACTCGGCCGCCCGGAACGACTACTACAACAACGTCGTCGACGCCGGCGGGGACTTCCGGGCCGGCACCAACGCGTCCAACACCGCCGACGCGACCCGGGACTGCGGGCCGGGCGGACCCAACTACCCGCTCATGCCCATCTCGTCGGTCCAGAACATCGACCTGCTGGGCAACCGGTACGTCAACCTGCACCAGTGCCAGTACGTGAACCGCACGACCACCGACTACTACAACACCTGGGCGAAGGCCGGCGTGTACGCCACCGGCACCGGCTCCGGGAACAGCCCGGACACGGCCGCCGACTGCGGCCCGGGTACCACCACCTGGGACCCGGTGGACGACTGGTCGTTCGCGCAGGCGCTGGACCTCGTGGACAACCGCTGGCTCAACCTGCACCAGTGCCAGTACTACCGGGCTGATTCCACGGACTACTACTCCGGTCTGGTGAACATGGGCCCCGCGGACTTCCGCTCCGGCACCAACGCGTCGAACAGCGCCGACCCTGCCGTGGACTGCGGACCGGCGAGCGGCCCCTGGGAGCTCGTCGACCGCTGGTCCTTCGCGAGTCCGCTGGATCTCCTGGACACCGCGCGCGGCCAGGGGTTCATCGAGTTCCGGATGACGTCCGAGGTGCCGGAGGCCCCGGCCTGCGGCGAGACCGTCACCGAGCCCGAGCTGGTCTCGGACCGAGAAGGCTCCATGACTGGCACGGGAACGGGCACCCCCACCTCGACCGCGACCGTCACCCTGGCGGAGTACACCGCCACGGGTGAGGCCTGCGCCGAGGTGGTCCTGGTGGACGACTCCGACAGCACCACCCTCGACACCCCCGCCGACGTCGACCTCGTCGGCAACGACACCATCCCGGAAGGTTCCTCCGCACCGGAGGTCGACACGACGACCGCCGAGGGCGGCACCGTCGTCGACAACGGTGACGGCACCGTCACCTACACCCCGCCCGCCGGGTTCCTCGGCACCGACACCTTCACCTACCGCGTCACCGGCCCCGACGGCGTCGAGCACGAGGCCACCGTCACGATCACCGTGACCGAGGACGGCGAACCCCCGGTCCCGATGGTCGGTCCGGCCGCCGTCGTGCTGGCCGGCCTGGCCGGCACCGGACTGCTGGGCCTGCGTCGCCGGGGCAGCAGGGAGGGCGCCTGACGACCTGATCCGCACGGCCCGCCGTGCGACACCGATGCCTCGCCGTCCGCTGGGGGACGGCGAGGCATCGCCGTGCCGGCCCGTCACCACCGCGCCCGTCCGCCGTCTGCCAGGGCGTTCCCACCACCTCGAAGGAGACACCGATGACCACCCCGTCCAGGACCTACGCAGCCGCGGCGCCCGCACCGACCCGGGAGATGAGCGACGGCGAGGTGCTCACCACCGTCGGCGAGCTGCTCGAGCTCCTGCGGCACGACGACACGGGCGCCGAGCTGTCCGGCCTCCTCGCGCGGCTACCGCTCGGCCCGCGCAACCTCGCCAAGATCCTCGGCGCGGCCGCCGTGCAGGCGGCCGAGCTGACGCTCCGGGCGGCGGGCGTCGACACTGCCGTCGCCGAGCACCGGGCGAACGTCGCCGGGGTGAGCCTCGGGTACTACGACCCGCCCGACGACGTGCCCGACTGGGAGAAGGACGCCGGCGCCCTGATGGTCGCGGCATGCGAGTTCGTCCTGGCGGACCGCGGCCAGGACGTGCGGCAGCTCGACGCGCTGAGCGCGCGCTCCCAGGACATCCCACGGCGGGGCACCCGGTACGCGCTGCTCGCGCTCGCCGAGGTGTTCACCCACATCCGGCGGCTCCTGGCGGGCGACCTGCGCGGCGTGGTGCGGCAGTAGTGCGGTGGCAGCAGCGGCCCACCCGGAGGCACGGGGCCGTCATCGCCGTGCGGACGCACCGTCCATCCGAGTGCACGCGACACGACCACAACACGTCACGACGTCGCGAGCACCCACCGAAAGGACACGCACATGAGGACCATCTCACCTCCGAGGGCCGCCGGGGTCACCGGCCGCTCGCTCAGGACGGCCGCCGTCGGGCTGGGCATCGTGCTCGCGCTGGCTCCCGCCCTGGCGGCCTCGGCCGCGCCCGGCACCGGGAACAACACGACGACGAACCTGCTGTACTCCGTCAACGGCGGAGCGTGGACCGACTCCCCCGTCGCCCAGCGTGGTGACACCGTCACCGCCCGGCTGTTCTACGACACCACCCGCGAGGACACCCTCACCGGCGTCTCCCTCACCAGCCAGATCCCCGACGGCTTCACCTACGTCGCAGGCTCCACCCGCAACGTGCTGGCCCCGGGGACGAACGTGGTCACCGGTGCCGTCTCGTCGGAGACGAAGGCATCGCCCGTCGCGGATTCCGTCTGGTCGGGCGACACGATCACCGTCTCCCCGTCGGCCGGGTTCCTCGGCGAACCCACCAGCTCCCAGGCCGGGTACCTCCGCAACGGCGTCAAGCGGTACCTCAACCTCGCCGAGTGCCAGTACCTCAACG
Source organism: Promicromonospora sp. NPDC110617 (assembly GCF_055598465.1). Classification (NCBI taxonomy): domain Bacteria; kingdom Bacillati; phylum Actinomycetota; class Actinomycetes; order Micrococcales; family Promicromonosporaceae; genus Promicromonospora; species Promicromonospora sp. NPDC110617. The sequence continues at coordinate 292,600 of NZ_JBVKBM010000003.1, read as the reverse complement.
CCGGATGGTCCGACCGCCTGGTCTTCCTGTCGTCCGGCACAGGGACCAACGCCGCGAACACGTCCGGCACGGGCGCGAGCTGTGCCGATCGCGGTGCGTCCGCCTACGCCCTCGAAGGGCCGCCGGCGGTCACGTCCGTCGACCTGCTCGGCAACCGGTACCTGAACATCAACCACTGCCAGTACATCAACACCGGTTGGTCCGACCGCATCGTGTACTCGTCCACGGGCACCGGCACCAACACCGCGAACACCTCGGGCACCGGAGCGAGCTGCGCCGACCGCAGCGCGTCGGGGTACACCCTCGAGGGCCCCGGCCCGACCCCGCTCGACCTGGTCGGCAACCGGTACGTCAACCTGAGCGAGTGCCAGTACATCAACACCCAGTGGAGCGACCGGATCGCCTACAACTCGCTCGGCACGGGCACCAACGCCTCGAACACGCCCGGCACCGGGGCGAACTGCGCCAACCGCGAAGGATCCGGCTACACCTTCGAGGGCCCCGGGGTCGTCCTCCCGCTGGACCTGCTCGACACGGCTCGTGGCCAGGGGTTCATCGAGTTCCGGATGACGTCGGACGTGCCGGAGGCCCCGGCCTGCGGGGAGACCGTCACGGAACCCGAGCTGGTCTCCGACCGCGAGGGCGTCATGACCGGCACCGGAACCGGCACCCCCACCTCCACGGCGACGGTCACCCTGGCCGAGTACACCGCGACCGGCGAGGCCTGCGCCGAGGTCATCCTGGTCGACGACTCCGACAGCACCACCCTCGACGCCCCCGTCGACGTCGACCTCCAGGCCAACGACACCATCCCTGACGACGCCACCGGCTGGGCCGTCGACGCCACCAGCACCGAGGGCGGCACCGTGACCGACAACGGCGAGGGCACCGTCACCTACACCCCGCCGGCCGGATTCCTCGGCACCGACACCTTCACCTACCGGGTCACCGGCCCCGACGGCGTCGAGCACGAGGCCACCGTCACGATCACCGTGACCGAGGACGGCGAACCCCCGGTCCCGATGGTCGCCCCCGGCGTCGCGGTGGCCGGGCTGCTCGGCCTCACGGGCCTCGGCCTGCGCCGCCGCACCAGGAAGGGCTGACCCGGTTTCCCGGCGGACCCGACCGGCGATGCCCCGTCACCCCTCAGGGTGGCGGGGCATCGCCGCGTGCACGGGAGCGTCACCTCGGGCGCCGCCCGCCGTCTGCCAGTGCGTACGAAGCCCGTCGCCGGGGACGGAACAGTTCGCGGCCGGCACGGAGAACGTGCCAGACGGGTCGAACCAGGAAAGGAACCAGGATGAGGCACAAGTACGTGATCGGGGGCGTGGCGGCAGGGTTCGCCACGGTCTCGATGCTCACGGCCGGCGCGCTGAGCGCCTTCGCCGCACCCGTCACCGATCCGGTCGGTCCCGGCAGCAGCGGGACCACCACGCACGGCGTTGACTGGACCTCGACCACGGAGATCGTCACGGAGGGGATCATCACCAACGGCGTCGGCATGATGCCGGGGGAGGACGTCACCCTGGCCTTCGGTGAGCCGGTGGACCTCTCGTTCGACGTGGTGAGCCTGCAGTCGAACCAGGCCTCGGACATCGAGTGCCTGACGCTGCCGGCCGGCGCCATCCTCGTGCAGCTCTCGACCTACCACACGTGGAACGCGGCCACGAGGCAGGTCTGCGCGGCACCCGGGAACGCCGCCGACGACCCGGAGGCCGCCAACGACGCGGCCTCCCAGTTCCGGGTCGAGGGTGTCACGTCGTTCACCGCCGCCGCGTCCGGAAGCAACGCCAACCGAGGACGGTGGATCTCGGACCTGGAGGTGACGGTCGAGCGCGCCGAGGCGGTCCTGGTGGACGATTCCGAGAGCACCGCCGTCGACACCCCGGTCGACATCGACCTCGGGGCCAACGACACCGTCCCGGACGGATCGACTGGCTGGGCGGTCGACACCACCACCGCCGAGGGTGGCACCGTGACCGACAACGGCGACGGCACCGTCACCTACTCCCCACCCCCGGGGTTCACCGGCACCGACACCTTCACCTACCGGGTCACCGGCCCCGACGGCGTCCAGGTGGAGGCCACGGTCACCGTCACGGTGACCGACGAGGACGAACCGCCGGTGCCGTTGATCGCCCCCGGCATCGCCCTGACCGGCCTGCTCGGCCTCGGCGGCCTGGGACTCCGGCGCCGCCTCAGGCGGAGGTGACCCACCGCAGGTCCTCCGGAGCGATGCCTCGCCGCCCCCTGGGGGGGTGGCGAGGCATCGCCGTGCGGGAGCCGGTCTCAGCGACTCCTGACGACGAGCGCCACGTTGTGGCCCCCGAACCCGAAGGAGTTCACCAGCGCGACGTCCGCGTCGGTGCCTCGCGCGGAGGTGACGATGTCGTGCGGGATCTCCGGGTCGACCGACCTGATGTTCACGGTGGGCGGGATGACGTGCTCCCGGAGGGCCAGCAGCGCGGCGAGCGTCCCGGCCGAACCGGCCGCGCCGAGCATGTGCCCCGTCATGGACTTCGTGGCGGTGACCGGTGCCGTGATCGCTGCGCCGGTCAGCGCGTCGGACTCGTTGCGGTCGCCCGCCGGGGTCGAGGTGGCGTGCGCGTGGACCAGGCCGACATCGGCCGGCTCGGCGTCGGCGTCGCGCAGCGCCAAGGTGATGGTCCGCGCCTGGTTCGCAGGGTCGGCGTTGACGATGTCCCCGCCGTCGGAGGTGACGGCAGTGCCGTCGATGTAGCCGTGCACGGCCGCACCGCTCGCTCGGGCGTGCTCCTCATGTTCGAGCACGAGCACGACCGCCCCCTCCGAGAGGACGAACCCGTCGCGGTCCTGGTCGAAGGGGCGGGACGCGGTGGCCGGGTCCGGGTTGGTCGACAGGGCCCGCATCTGGGCGAACCCGGTCAGGGACAGCGGGGTGACGCCCGCGTCCGCTCCCCCGGCGACGACGACGTCCGCCCTGCCCGCGCGGATGAGGTCGACGCCGGTCGCGAGCGCCTGCGCACCGGCCGCGCACGCCGTGGTCGGCGCGTGCGCACCGGCCCGCGCCCCGAGCTCGATGGACAGCCAGGCCGCAGGCCCGTTCGGCAGGAGCATCGTCACCAGATGGGGCGAGACCTGCCGCGCCCCCTTGGTCACCCTGACGTGCTCCTGGATCCCGATCGATCCGATGCCGCCGTACGCGGTGCCGACAGCCGTCGCCAGGCGGTCCGGGTCGACCGCCGGCCGCCCGGCCGCCTCCCACGCCTCGCGGCCCGCGAGCAGGGTGAGCTGCGCCGCCCGGTCGAGCCTGCGCCGCTCCCGGACGGACAGCGCCTCGGCGAAGGCGGGATCGACCATGCCGGCGATCCGCACGGGGGCGTTGTCCGCGACGTCGGTGCCGATCCGCCCGATCCCCGATCTGCCGGCCCGCAGCGCCGACCAGGTCGGCTCGACGCCGATGCCGAGCGGCGTCACGGCACCGAACCCGGTCACCGCGACCCGGGTCATCCTCGTCGTCCTGCCGTCGGCCCAGGACCGGTGGTCCTCGTGTTCGCGCACTCAGGTGTCACGACTTCCTCCCAAGAAACGTAGGTGGCTCCGGGCGGACTGCGGCTGGCGCGGGAAGACGTGATCCCGCGAAGTGCCCCCATTCGATCCGTAGGCCGCGCCATCAGTCAACGGCGGGTCACGAGTTCTCATCAGGTCATTCGTCATCAGGTAGCCGGGTGTGGGGAGGTAGCACCACATCTGGTCGAACAACGTCTCGAGGGTGGCCGCGCCTCAGGTCTTCCGGGCACCGCCACCCGTCAGGTCGGGTCCGGGCCGCAGGACCGACGTGCCGGCACGCGAGGCCAGCCCCGCCGCGACCAGCAGGCCGAGGCCCAGGCCGCCGGCCAGGTTGCCTGCGACGACCTGCCGCGACAGCTCGGCGCTCTCCGTCAGCGCAGTACCCGCCACCTGCGTCAGGGCGATGCCCAGCAGCACGAGGGAGACGACGGCGAGCCGCCGGGACGCCGACCCGTGGTGCGGGGCGCGGACGACGGCGAGCGCCACCCAGCCCAGCGCCGCCCACAGGAGCAGGCCGGCGACCACCCCCAGGGAGAGAAAGGAGCCCTGCAGCTCGGAGAAGAGGCGAACCGGGCCGTCCTGGGCGCCGGGGCGGGCGCCGCTGCCCACGGCGTACGAACCCAGCCGGTCGGGCAGGGGTTCGGCCTCTGCACGCACCACCTCGTCGACGAGCCGGTACACGAGGGCCGGGCGTGTGGCGACGTAGCCCCAGACGGCGGCCTGGTCGGTCTCGAGCTCCGGCCACTGCGACCATCCGCGCACCGACGACGCGGACCAGACCGGGATGCCGACGAACTGCGCGGCGTCCGGGGAGATCCCCAGGGACTCGAGGGCGGGGCCCGGGTCCGGCTCGTCGGCGAGCAGCCGCATGGACACGAGGTCCCACGTGTCGACCTTGCGCTGGCCGTCGCTCACGGACGCGAGGGCGACCGTCGCGGGCACGAGCAGCACCAGGGCCGACGCCGCCGGGACGAGCCATCCGGCGCGCCCGGGGAGCCGGCGTGCCCGGACCGCCCGCCGGACGAGCACCGCGCCGAGCGGGAGCACGGCCAGCGCGGTGACGGTCGAGGCCCAGACCAGCGCGCTGCCGCCGACGACGATGGCCACCGCGCCGGCCCACGACCGCCATCCGCGCCCGTCGAGCAGCAGCAGGCCGGCCGTGCAGACCAGCAGGCCGGCGAGGGCCGCACCCTGCGGGTAGAGGCTCGCGGCGTACCCGACGAAGGCGGCGTCCATGACCACGACCCAGGTCAGCGCCCCGGCGACGGCGCCCGCGTACCGCCGTCCGCCGGCGACCCGGCCCACGAGCGTGGCCAGCAGGGCGGCCAGCACGCAGTACCCCACCAGCAGCAGCCGCAGGTCGAGCGCGCCGACGCCGAGTGCGCCCGACAGCCAGCGGGCGAGGGTGAGCGTCACCAGGTGGGGGCCCGTGACGTCGGCGCAGTCGCTGGTGGCGCCGGCGTCGGCCCACCGGAAGATCGCGAAGGAGACGTAGCGGGGCCCGTCGCCGTCGGGCACCACACCCAGGCGGCAGGCGACCGGCCCGCCCGCGCCGTCGTCAGCCAGGCCGACTGCGTGCGGGACGAAGGACCGCACGAGGCCCAGGACGAGGTAGGCGAGCAGGGTCATGCCGACCGTGATGGGCGGTCGCGTGGTCAGGGCGGTCCGAAGCCGCGCGAGACGCGGCTCCGGGGGCACGGGGGTGGTGTCGGGGCGGTGGGCGCCCTGGCGGGGGAAGAGGTGGTCGATGTCCGTCACGCCAGGACTGACGCAGCACCGGCGCCGTCCTGACGGGTGATCTCGGTGGTCGCCGCCGCGGGGTGGTCGCGGTGCCGCACGGTCTTGGCCCAACCCGTCTCGCCCCGCAGCACGCGGGCGAGCGCCATCCAGGCGCAGGCGAACGAGACGTAGTTGGTCACCACCATGTAGTTGCCCATCAGCAGGCCCTGCCAGACGCCGACCCGGCGGTCCCGCCGCCAGTACACCCAGCCCGAGAACACGGCCGGGGCGAACGCGATGAGGTACCAGGCCAGCAGCACGACGGCGGCAGCGCTCGGGGTGGTCACGAAGTCGAGGAGGGCCGAGCCGTTCAGGATCAGGTCGAACAGGCAGTAGTGGAAGAGGATCGACCACGGCAGCGTCAGCAGCCACGGGGACAGACAGTAGAACGAGAGCTCGAGCGCCGCGACGTGCGACATCCGCGCCGAACCCCAGATGTCGGGCAGGCGGGTGATCGCCGTCATGTGCCCCTGGTACCAGCGGGTGCGCTGGCGCAGCAGCAGCGGCAGGGTCTCGACACCCTGCTGGTCGACGGAGGCGAACGGTGTGGTGGTCAGCCGCCAGCCGTGCAGGGCCAGCGTGATCGCCAGGTCGAGGTCCTCGGTGAGCGAGTCGGACCAGGGCCGTTCGCCCGCCTGGTCGAGGGCCGTGAGCCGGGTGAACTGGGCGTTGCCGCCGAGGCTCACGGTGCCGCTCGCCGACCGGCCGATCTGCGTCACGCTCGCCACGCCCCAGAACTCGAAGTCCTGGAAGCGCGTGAGGAACGAGGTCCGGTTGCGGATGCGCACCTGGAGCTGCACGCCGCCCACCTCGGGCGGCTCGAACAGCGGCAGCACGTGTTCCAGCGCCCCCTCGGACAGCCGGCCGTCCGCGTCCATCACGCACACGAGCACCCGTTCCGGGTCCTCGCCGCGCCGTGCGACGAGCTCCCGCACCCGGGTGATGCCGGCGTTCAGCGCCGCGCCCTTGCCCTGCCGGGCGTCGGGCAGCTCCCGGCGGACGACGTGCACGTCCGCGCCCCCGCCCGCTTCGGCGGCGGCGTCGAGCGCAAGCCGGCCCGTGCCGTCGTCCGACCCGTCGTCCACGACGACGGTGGTCGTGCCGGGGTTGATGACCAGCCCGGTCACCGTGCGACGTACCACCTCGGCCTCGTTGAGGCACGGGACCAGGAAGTACACGGCCCAGTCGTCCGACGCCGCCGCGGGCACCAGCCCGTACTCGGCCCGCCCCTGGAGCGCGAGCCGGTGGTCGTGCCGCCGGATCTGGCGGATGCCGGAGACCATCAGCAGCACGAAGTAGGCCATCGAGCTGGCGACGATCATCGTGGCGAGCAGGTTGAGCAGGCCCACGTGTTCCCCGTTTCGTCTGTCTGCCGGGGGCGGACGCAGGGGCGCCCGTCCCCGGCGGAGTGCGTTCGTTCTCGGTCAGTCGTCCTGGTGTGGCCGCGGGCGGCGCAGCAGGCCGATGCGGGCGAACACGATCACGGCCAGGCAGAACGTCGCGATCATGAGGATCGAGCCCGCGACGGTGTGCGTCCAGCCGAAACCGGCCGGTCCCCACCGCGCCGATGCCTCGGCGACGAGCACGAGCCGCGCCGTGTTCACCAGGAGCAGGAGGGCCATGGTGGCGCCCGTCGCGGCGAGCAGGCGCACGGCCGGCGACCGCGGCCACAGGATCACGAGGAGGCCGCCGACGACCAGGACACCGCCGACGAGGAACGCCGCCGTGCACTCGGAGGTCACCACCAGCCCCGCCCAGGACGTGTCGTCGCCGGGGGTCTCCTGGTACAGGTACGTCGAGCCGGTGGTCAGCGTCCGCGAGGGCCGGCCGAGCAGATGCTGGAGAACCCAGGCCGCGACCCACGCCTCGCGGACCTGGAACGCGGCCGACGACGTCAGGACCAGGGCCCCGAGCGCCGCCATCCCGGCGCCGACTACGGCGCGGGACGCGACGGCGCGGGGCCGTCGTGAGCCCGCGGCGGCCGGTGGCCGGGTGGCCGCGGTCGTCACGGCGTGTCCGCCTCGGCTTCGGCCGCCCGGCGGAGCTTGCTCGCCCTGAGCAGCACGAAGCCGCCGACCACCAGGCCGATGGCCGCCGCCGAGATCCACAGCGACTCGAATCCGGTCGACGCGAGCGCGCCCGCTCCGACGACTCCTGTACCGATGCCGGTGCCGATGCCAGGGGTGTTGTACATGCCCGTTCCTCTCGGTGGGTGTTCGCGCCTGTCGTCGCGAATCGCTACATGGACGTAGACGGCACGGCCGCTGGGCCACGACGGGTCCGGCGCTGTGACCTGGGTCACATCAGCTCGACCTGACCGCTCGCGTGATCGCGTCGGTGAGCCACGGGGCGATCCACTCCATGCCGGGTCTCGTGAAGTGCACGGTGTCGATGTACACGGGCGCTCCACCCGGCGTCGTCTGCAGGCACTCCGTGGCGGTGCACACGTAGTCGTGCAGCTCGAGGATCTCGACGGCGTCGCGCGTGGCCGCGACCGCGCGGAGCTGCTCGGTGTGGCAGGCCGCCCACCCGGGCTCGGCGATGGGCGTGAACTCGCGCGAGGTCGCCAGCAGCACCCTGCGGCCGGGTGCGCCGTCGAGCACGATGTCGAGCGCCGACCCGAGCCGTTCCCGGTAGCGCTCGGCGTACTCCGACGAGCACGCGTCCATCCACCGGCCGGCGACGCGCTGCTCGGCGGCGTCCCACGCCAGGTTGAGCACCACGACGTCGGGCGCGGCGTCGCGAACCGCGGCACGCCAGCGTTCCTCCCAGGGCAGGCATCCAGGGGCGGGGCCCTGCTCGACCGCGGTGGTCCGGCTGGTCTCCGGGGAGAACACGCCGCAGCCGTTGAAGGCACCGTCGGTCACGGCGAACGCGTCGGGCGCGTAGGTCGTCAGCGCCGTCGCGTAGTCGTGACCCAGCGAGTCGCCGAGGACCAGCACCCGGGTGTCTCCGGAGCCCGACTCCTCGCGCACCAGGCCGGGCGCGACGACCAGGGCCCCGCACACCGCGACGCCGAGCACCGCGAACGCGACGCCGCCGGCCCGGTTCCAGCGCCGGATCCGCACCGGCTCACCGACGATGTGGTGCAGGAACGCGGCGAGCGCGATCGCCACCGGCAGGCCGACGAGCGCGACGAACGCCGGCCGGGGGTCCGGCAACGTCTTCTGCAGCACCCAGAAGAGCGGCATGTGCACCAGGTACAGGGCGTAGGAGAGCTTGCCGATCTCGACCAGGGGGCCGCGCGCGAAGAGCTTCGCCACGCCGGTGTCCTCCCGGGTGAGGGCCAGGACGAGGCCCGCCCCGAGGAGCGCGACCGTCGTCATGCCGCCGCTCTCGTAGAGCCACGGCGCCTCGTAGGTGGTGGTCCGCACCGACACGAGGACGATCGCGACCACCAGGGCCAGGGTGACCAGGTTCGCCAGCGGCGTCGGCAGGACGAACCGGGGCCGCACGCCGGCCGCCCGCCGCCGGAGCTGCCGCACGCAGACGATGGCCGCGAGCGACCCGACCATGAGGCCGACCCCGTGCGTGTAGGTGCCCAGGTACAGCAGGTCGGCGTTGGTCCCGTCGTACGAAAGCACGGTCGCGGCGGTCATCGCGGCGGCAGCCACCGCCGCGAGCGCCGCGATCACCGCGTGCCGACGGCGGACGACGACGGCGGAGACGACCGTGAGCAGGGGCGGCCACACGAGGTAGAACTGCTCGGTGACCGACAGCGACCACATGTGCGAGAGCGGACCGGCCACGCCCATGGTGTCCCAGTACGACTCGCCGCGGGCGACCTGCTCCCAGTTGGCGACGTGGAACAGCGACGCGACGCCCTGCTGCATCACGCGGTCGGCCTCGTCGCTGCGTCCGAGCCGTACAGCGGCGACCGCCGTCGCCCCGAGCACCACGAGCAGCGGGACCAGAAGCCGCTTCACCCGCCGGCGGTAGAACGCCCGGAGGCTGATGCGCCCGGTCCGCGACTCCTCGCGAAGCAGCGTGACGGTGATCAGGAAGCCGGAGAGCACCATGAACAGGTCCACCCCGAACAGGCCGTTGTGGTACAGGTTCGTGTGGAACATGAGCACGGAGAGCACGGCCACTCCCCGCAGCCCGTCGACCGCCCGGTAGTACACCGGGGGCAGGGGTAGGCGCTCGGGGGTGGGCGGTCCCGGCAGGGACACGCCGGTCGTGGTGGCGGCTCGGGCATCGTGGCCGCTGCGGGTCAGCGCCGTCATGCCGGCTCCGGACAAGGGCGGGTGGTGCGCGCGGTAGTCACACGGTCCACTGACGGCCGGCCGGACCGGCGATGACGGACGGACCGGACCGGTGTCACCCGGGCCGGAAACTCGGGGAGCTGTTCGGCACCACGGTCGCCTCGTCGCCCCGAGGTTCGCCCGTCACCGGCCCGCGGCGACCTCGTCGGTCAGGATGGCCCGCTCAAGCGGGCCGCACTCCGAGCAGAGAGACCTGAGATGAACTCCTCGCGTAGCCGCCAGATCGCGGTGCTGTACGGGACCAGGCCGGAGGCCGTGAAGCTCGCCCCTGTCGTCAACGAGCTCAGGCGCCGCACCCGGGATGTCCCGCTGGTGGTCACGTCCGGTCAGCACCGGGGCATGCTCGACCAGGTCAACACCCTCTTCGGCATCGTCCCGGACCACGATCTCGGCCTGCTGCGGCGCGGGCAGTCGCTCGACGACATCCTGATCGGCGCCATCCGCGGCTTCAGCGAGTACCTCGACACGCACCCGGTGGACGCCGTCGTCGTGCAGGGCGATACCACCACGGCCTTCGCCGGCGCGCTGACCGCCTACCACCGGCAGATCCCCGTCGTGCACGTCGAGGCAGGCCTGCGCACGGGCGACGTCTACTCGCCGTTCCCCGAGGAGGGCAACCGCAGGTTCATCAGCGCCATGGCCACCCGGCACTGCGCGCCCACCGTGAGCGCCGCCCACAACCTGCATCGCGAGCGCGTCCCCGAGCAGGACGTCGTGGTCACGGGCAACACCGTCATCGACGCCCTGATGTACACGGCGTCCAGGCCGGTCGAGGTCGGGGACCCCGCGCTGGAGGCGACCCTTCAGGGCGGCAGGCGCCTCGTCCTGGTGACGGCGCACCGGCGCGAGTCCTGGGACGACGGGATCGCCCGGGTCGCGCGGGCCCTCGTCCAGGTCGCCGAGAGGTTCCCGGACGTCGTTCTCGTGGTGCCGCTGCACGGCAACCCGAAGGTGCGCGAGGCGATCGTGCCGGAGGTCGCGCGCACCCCGAACATCCTGCTCACGGAGCCGCTCCCCTACGCGGAGTTCTGCCGTGTCCTGTCCCGCGCCAGCCTCGTCGTCACCGACTCGGGCGGGGTCCAGGAGGAGGCGCCGGCCTTCGACGTACCCGTCGTGATCACGCGCGACACCACCGAGCGCCCGGAGCTCCTCGAGACCGGCGGGGGCGTGCTGGTCGGCACCGACCCGCAGCACATCGCGGACACGGTGAGCAGGCTGCTCACCGACCGGGAGCTGCACCGCCGCATGGCCTCCGCCCCCAGCCCGTTCGGCGACGGCCACGCCGCCGAACGCGTGGTCGACGTCATCGAGAACATGTTCTCCGGCCGCCGTGCGGAGAGCGCCGGCGCCTGGGCGACGGTGGCGGCCCGCTGACGACGGGAGCCCCCCGGCCGGCGTGGGTGCCCGACCTGCTGGGGAGGTCGGGCACCCGCGCCCTCACCGCTCGTTCGGGATCAGCCGCCACGCGACCACGGCGGCGACCGCGACCAGCACCGCCGCCACGACGCACGTGGTCTGCAGCGAGGCGACGAACGCCTCCCGGGCCGCCTCCAGCACGGCCGCCCCGGCGGCCCCCTGGTCGCCCGCGACCGTCACCGCCGAGGCGAGCGAGTCGCCCGCCCGCGCGGCGTCGTCGGGCGTCAGGCCGTCCGGGAGCGCGACGCGGGACTGGTAGCCGAGCGTGACCAGCGAGCCGAGCACGGCCACGCCCAGCGCGACGCCGAGCTCGTACGCCGTCTCGGAGATCGCCGAGGCGCCGCCCGCCTTGGCCGGCGGGACGGCGGAGACCACGGCGTCCGTGGTCAGGGTCATCGCGAGCCCCACGCCGAGGCCGGCCGGGACCAGGGCGAGCGCGAGCCACACGTAGTGCTCGGCGCCCTCCGCGATCGCGATGCCGACCATCCCGAGCGCGGTGACCGCCAGACCGAGCGCGATGGCGCGCCCCCGCCCGAACCGGCGCAGCGACCAGCCCACCACCACGACCACGGCGATGGACGCGATGGTGGCCGGCAGCTCGGCGACGCCCGCGACCAGCGGCGAGAACCCGCGCACGAGCTGCAGGTACTGCGAGAAGAAGAACAGCATGCCGGTCAGCGCGAAGATCGCGATGAGGTTGGCCGCCACGGCCCCGCTGAACGCCGGCACCTTGAACAGGCCGACGTCGAGCAGCGGGCCGCGGCCGTCGGCCGCGAGCCGGTTCTGCCGCTTCACGAACCAGACGCCGGAGCCCACCGCGAGCGCCAGCACGCCGATCGCGAGCGCGTCGACACCCTCGGCCGCGGCGTGCTTGATGGCCCAGACCAGCGGCATCACGGCGGCGAAGGACAGCAGCACCGACAGGAGGTCGAGGCGGCCGGGGTGCGGGTCCTTGGCCTCGGGCAGCAGCACGGCGCCCGCGACCACGAGGACCAGCACGACGGGCACGTTGACGAGGAAGACCGAGCCCCACCAGAAGTGCTCCAGCAGGAGCCCGCCGACGAGCGGCCCGATCGCGGCGCCGCCGCCCGCCGCGGCGGACCAGACGGCGATGGCCCGGCTGCGCTCGGCCGCGTCGGGGAACAGGGTGCGGATCAGGGACAGCGTCGAGGGCATGATCGTGGCGCCGGCCACGCCGAGCAGCAGGCGGGCGGCGATCAGCGTCTCGGCGTTGGGCGCGAAGGCGGCCAGGGCCGAGGCGACGCCGAACGCGGTGGCGCCGACGAGCAGCAGGCGCTTGCGCCCGATCCGGTCGGCCAGGGTACCCATGGTGACCAGGAGCCCGGCGATGGCCAGCGAGTAGATGTCGCCGATCCACAGGACCTGGGTGGCCGTGGGCGCGAGGTCGCGGGTGAGCGACGGCACGGCCAGGTAGAGCACGGTGCCGTCGATCGCCAGCAGGCCGACCGCCAGCACGAGGACGGCGAGCGCGGCCCACCGGCGGCGCACGGAGAGAAGGGGAGCAGGAGCGGTCACCCGCATAACTGTACCGTCTAGCCGGTACAGTTTTCTAGGACGTGGCGTGTGACCCGGCCTATAGTGCGTGCCGGGCAGTGCATCGGATGCGAGGTGGTGGCAGTGGGCCGGACGGCGGGCAGGAGCCCGGAGCAGACGCGCGCGGCGATCCTGGACGCGGCGGGCCGGCTGGTCCGCGAGCGCGGGGTCTCCGCGAGCCTGGACGACGTCGCGCGCCGGGCGGGCGTGTCCAAGGGCGGGCTGCTCTACCACTTCGCGAGCAAGCACGACCTGCACCTCGCCCTGGCGACCGAGTGGCTGGAGCGGTTCCGCACGGCGGTGCTCGCCGCGATCCCGGCCGACGACGCCGCCCCCGGCCGCCTCACCCGCGCCTACGTGCGCGTGTCGATCGACGGTGCGCTGGACGCTGCGGCCTCCCGGGACGCGCTGGTGGTGATCGCGCACCTGTCGAGCGTGGACGCCGTCATCGACCTGGCCCGCGCGGACGCGCGCCGGTGGAACGACGACCTGCGGGCGGACGGCCTGCCCGAGGACGTGCTCTCGCTCGTGGTGGCGGCGGCGGACGGCGCGAGCGCGCAGCCCGCCTGGGGCGGCGAGCCGACGCCGGAGGAGCTGGCCCGGCTGCGCGAGCAGCTGCTGGCGCTCACCGCGCCCCCGGCCTGACGGCGGCAGGCGGTACCCGCCACCGTCGTCAGACCGCCCCGCTCCCCCGGTCGAACCGGTCGCGACTCTCGCGGAGCTGCTGCCCGTGGTCCTGCGCCCAGTCCACGAAGCCGTGGGCCAGGTCCATGAGCTTCCAGCCGAGCGGGGTCAGCTCGTACTCGACGCGCGGCGGCACCTCGGCATAGGCGGTGCGGGTGACCATCCCGTCGCGCACCAGGCCGCGGAGGGTCTTGCTGAGCATCCGGTGCGAGACGCCGGCCACGACCGCCTGGATGGCGGAGAAGCGCTGCGGCCCGTCGGAGAGGGAGGCCACCACGAGCAGCGTCCACCGGTCGGCGACCTGGCCCATGAGGTCCCGGGTCAGCTCGTGCGTCTCGCTGTCGCACGGCGAGTCGGGCCCCCCGGGCATCCTGGCCGCCAGGCTGTCCAGACGCGTGTCACGCGAGATCGGCGCCATGCCGCATTGCTTCCTCTCCGGTAACCGACGAACTGCAAAGTGCGTAATTGAAATCCGGATTACCCGCGTCTCCGCACTGTTGTGTCACGTGGACCAACCACCCCGGCCCTGCGTTCGTTCCCGCGCCCGGGGGTCCATCAACAGCACACCCGGAAGCGAAGGACGAGCAATGCTCAAGATCGGAATCATCCTCGGCAGCACCCGCCCCGGCCGGAACGGCGAGGCCGTGGCCAAGTGGGTCTACGAGATCGCGTCGCAGCGCACGGACGCCGAGTTCGAGCTCGTCGACCTGGCGGACTACCCCCTGCCCCACCTCGACGAGCCCATGTCCCCGGCCATGGGCCAGTACGCCCACGACCACACCAAGGAGTGGGCCGCCAAGGTCGCCGAGTTCGACGGCTACGTGTTCGTGACGCCGGAGTACAACCATTCCACCTCGGGTGTGCTCAAGAACGCCCTCGACTTCGTCTACGGCGAGTGGAACAACAAGGCGGCCGGCATCGTCTCCTACGGCGGTGTCGGCGGTGCCCGCGCCGCGGAGCACCTGCGCCTCATCCTCGCGGAGCTGCAGGTCGCCACGGTGCGCCAGCAGGTCGCGCTGTCGCTGATCACCGAGTTCGAGAACTACTCGGTGTTCAAGCCGGGCGAGCACCTGACCCCCGCGCTGGACACGCTGCTGGACCAGACGGTCGCCTGGTCCGGCGCGCTGGAGCCGCTGCACGCCTGACCAGCCCGCTGAGTGCGGGGTGTCTGCGCTTCTGAGCGGTCCAGAAGCGCAGATACCCCGCACTCAGCGGAGGCGTCAGCGGCGGAAGGTGCGCAGCCGCAGGCTGTTGCCCACCACGAACACGCTGGAGAACGCCATCGCGGCGCCGGCCAGCATCGGGTTGAGCAGGCCGAGGGCCGCCAGCGGGATCGCGGCGACGTTGTACCCGAAGGCCCAGAACAGGTTGGTCCGGATGGTGCCGAGCGTGCGGCGCGACAGCCGGATCGCGTCGGCGGCCGAGGTGAGGTCGCCGCGCACGAGCGTGATGTCGGCGGCCTCGATCGCGACGTCCGTGCCCGTGCCCATCGCCAGGCCCAGGTCGGCCTGCGCGAGCGCCGGGGCGTCGTTGACGCCGTCCCCGACCATCGCCACGATCCTGCCCTCGGCCTGCAGCTTCGCCACGACGTCGGCCTTGTCCTGCGGCATGACCTCGGCGATCGCCTCCGTGATCCCCACCGCGGCGGCGACCTGCTCGGCCACGGCCCGGTTGTCGCCGGTGAGCAGCACGGGCGTGAGGCCGAGCGCCACGAGCTGGGCGACGGCGTCGGCGCTGGTCGGCTTGACCTGGTCGGCCACGACGAGGATGCCGCGGGCCTCCCCGTCCCAGCCGACGGCGACCACGGTCCGGCCCTCGCCCTCCGCGCGGGCCTTGGCCCGGGCCAGGTCCTGAGGCAGGTACTGCGACCAGTCGGCGAGCAGGCTCTCGCGCCCGACGACGACGGCGTGCCCGTCGACGACGCCCTGCACGCCCTGGCCCTGGACGCTCTCGAACGACTCGGGGACGGGCAGGTCACCGACCTCCTGGGTGGCGCCCTTGGCGACGGCCTGCGCCACCGGGTGCTCGGAGGCGTCCTCCAGGGCGCCCGCGAGCCGCAGCAGCTCCTCGCGCGAGGTGCCGTCCGCGGGGACGGCCTCCTGGAGCGTCATCCGGCCGGTGGTGACCGTGCCGGTCTTGTCGAGCACCACGGTGTCGACCTTGCGGGTGGACTCCAGCACCTCCGGCCCCTTGATGAGGATGCCGAGCTGGGCCCCGCGGCCGGTGCCCACCAGCAGCGCGGTGGGCGTGGCCAGCCCGAGGGCGCACGGGCAGGCGATGATCAGCACCGCGACGGCCGCGGTCAGGCCGGCCGCCGCGGGGAACCCGGCGCCGAGCCAGAAGCCCAGGGTCGCCACCGCGATCGCGATGACCACCGGCACGAAGATCCCGGAGACCCGGTCGGCCAGGCGCTGGATCTCCGCCTTGCCGGACTGCGCGTCCTCGACCAGGCGCGCGATCCGCGCGAGCTGGGTGCCCGACCCGACCTCGGTGGCCCGCACGACGAGGCGGCCGCCCGAGTTCACGGTCGCCCCGGCCACGGTGTCGCCGACGCCGACCTCGACGGGGACGGACTCGCCCGTGAGCAGCGACGCGTCGATCGCGGACGAGCCGGCGACGACCACCCCGTCCGTCGCGACCTTCTCCCCCGGCCGCACCACGAACTCGTCGCCCACGGCCAGGCTCTCGACCGGCACGCGCGTCTCGGCGCCGTCGCGCAGCATCGCGACGTCCTTCGCGCCCAGCTCCAGCAGCGCGCGCAGCGCGGCACCCGCCCGGCGCTTGGACCGCTTCTCGAAGTAGCGCCCGGCCAGCACGAACATCGTGACGCCGGTGGCCACCTCCAGGTAGATGTTGGCGGCGCCGTCGGACGGCGCGACTGTCAGCTCGAACCCGTGCGTCATCCCGGGCTCGCCCGCCGTGCCGAGGAACAGCGCGTACAGGGACCAGCCGAACCCGGCCAGCACCCCCAGCGAGACGAGGGTGTCCATCGTCGCCGCGCCGTGCCGCAGGTTGGTCCACGCCGCCCGGTGGAACGGCCAGGCGCCCCACAGCGCGACGGGGGCGGCCAGGACCAGCGACGCCCACTGCCAGTACGTGAACTGCCAGGCCGGGACCATCGCGAGCGCGATCACCGGCACGGTGAGCACGACCGTCGTGATCAGCCGGCCCCGCAGCGCGGACAGCTCCCGGTCCTGCGCGCCGGCCGCGCCGTCGTCCTCCGCGGGCGCCTCGGGGGGCGCGGGCAGGACGGCGGCGTAGCCGGTCTTCTCGACCTCGGCCACCAGGGCGCCCAGGTCGTACCCGGCGGGTGCGGTGACCTTTGCCTTCTCCGTGGCGTAGTTGACGCTCGCGGTCACGCCGTCGAGGCGGTTGAGCTTCTTCTCGATCCGCATGGCGCACGACGCGCAGGTCATGCCGCCGATCTCCAGGTCGACCGTGGTCGTCGGCTCGTCCGTGCGGGACGTGGTGCCGGACATCAGCCCCTCCCCTTCGTGTCCAGGACGAAGCGCGCGGTGTGCACGTCCCCGTCCACCTTGAAGTCCAGGTACAGCAGGTAGCGGCCCGGGGTGGGCGCCTCGGTCATGAACGTGACGTCCGGCCCGGACACCGCACCCGGCTCGGGCTCGTCGCCCTCGGGGTGCACATGCAGATAGGCCAGGTCGCCCGCGCGCAGCGCGACGAGGTGCCCGAAGGCGCCGAGGTACGGCTCCAGGTCCGTGACCGGCTCACCGTCGCGCGTGACGGTCGCCGTCAGCGTCGACTCCCCGCTCGCGCTCAGGTCCCCCGTGAGGGTCGCGGTGTAGCCCCCGGTCGTGTCGGACGCCGACACCGCCGTCGCCGGCCGGGAGTCGAGGTCACCCGCGACGTCGACCGTCCGGCCGAGCGTCAGGTTCTCGCCGGTCGCCACCCCGGCCGCCTGGGGAACGAAGTCCGCGAGCACGCGGTAGGTGCCCGCCTCCTCCCAGGTCCACGGCATCGACCAGACGCCGTCGGCCGCCATCGTCGGGTGCACGTGCCGGAACTGCTCGCCGTCGGAGCGAACGACGACCAGGTGCAGCTCCTTGTCGTGCTCCGTGGCGAACTCGGTGACCGCCGTGCCGTCGGCCGACGTGATCAGGAACGAGAGCGTGCCCCGCTCGCCCACCTCGTCCGGGACGGTCACCGGGCTCAGGAGCAGGCCGTCCTGCTCCAGCGACAGCCCGCGCACCGGCGCCGGGCCGGCGCCCTCCTGCCCATGGGCGCCCGCAGGCTCCTCGTCCGGCGCGGCGCCCGCGTCCCCGTGGGCCGCGCCGGCCATCTCCATGTCGTCGGCCCCGTCGGCCCCGGCCGCCGCCGACCAGGCGACGACCGAGGCCTCCGGGACGACCGCGCCCGCGACGGCGAAGGACGCGACGAACAGCGCCGCCAGTCCCCCGCCGTACAGGCCCAGCCGCTGGGGCGCGTTCATGAGAGACGCGCCGCCTCGTATCCCGCCTCGTCCACGGCGGCCAGGACCGCGGTCTCGTCCAGCGCCGCGGCGCTGCGGACCACGAGCCGGCCGGTCGCCGCGCTCACCTCGACCTGCTCCACACCCGGGAGGCGGCTCACCTCGCCGCGCACCGACATCTCGCAGTGCCCGCAGGTCATCCCCGTCACCTGGTACTCGCTCGTCGTCATCGTCTCGCCTCTCGGTGTTGATACCTTGCTACCCCTAGGGGGTAACCGTATGTCGCTCACCATATACCCCTGAGGGGTATCGCGCGCAACATCGCACCCGCCCTCGCCCGACAGAAAGGTGGTGCACCGCACCCTCCGCCCCTGGCAGGGTGGCGCGATGGACGCCACCGGGAACGAGACGCGGGCCGCCTGGGCCGTCGCGGCGCGCAAGTACGAGGACGAGTACGCCGAGCACCTCGAGCTGGCCCGCACCGCCGAGCTCCTGCCCGCCGAGGTCGACGCCCTCGGCGACCTGGTCGCCGGCGCCGACGTGGTGCACCCGATGAGCGGCCACGGGCTCGACGACATCGCGCTCGCGCGCCTGGGGGCACGGTCCGTGCACGGGCTCGACTACAGCGAGGCCGCCGTCTCCAGCGCGCAGCGGCGGGCGGACGAGCTCGGTCTGCCGTGCCGGTACACCCGGGCGACCCTGCCCGCGAGCGGCCTGGAGACGGCGTGCGCCGACCTGGTCTACACCGGCAAGGGCGCCCTGATCTGGCTGGCCGACCTGGGCGCGTTCTTCACGGAGGCACACCGCCTGCTCCGGCCGGACGGCCGCCTCTACGTCTACGAGGCGCACCCGCTGGTGCCGCTGTGGGACTGGGACGCCGACCAGATCCAGGTGCGCCCCGACCGGGGTTACTTCGCTCCCGCGCACGTGAACGACACCTTTCCCGGCAACGGCGCCGTGGAGCGGCAGCACACGCTCGCGGGCATCGTCACGGCCTGCCTGGGCGCGGGCTTCGAGATCGAGGAGCTGCACGAGCACCCCGAGCCGTTCTGGCGTCCCGAGGGCTTCACCGCCGTCGCCTGGGACGGGCGCGTGCCCAACACGTTCAGCCTCCGCGCGCGGCGAGCCTGACGGCTACCGTACGGACATGTTTCCGCTGGAGATCGTCCCTGTCGCGATATTCGTCGTCCTGCTGTTCCTGTACCTGACCGTCAGCGGCCATCTGCGCGAGAACGGAAAGGCGGTCGAGCGGGTCGAGCGCAAGCTGGACCTGGTGATCAAGCACCTCGGGATCGAGGGGCCGGCCGCCGAGGGGATCCCGCCGGAGACGCTGAGCGAGATCGACCGGCACATCCTGGCCGACCGCCGGATCCAGGCGATCAAGCTGTACCGGGGCGCCACCGACGCGGATCTCGTCGAGGCCAAGGAGTGGGTCGACCGGCGCGCGGAGTCCTTCTGACCCGTCGTCGCGCCGACCCCTCGTCGCGACGCGCCCCGCGACGTCCGGCCTCGTCATTCACGCGGCGGAAGAACCGTATTTCGGCGACAATTCACCTCCTCCGTCGATAGGGTTACCGACGTTGCGCCTGTGTAGTGACCGGGCGGACTTTCTTTTTGTGGAGTGATGATCAGGAGGACGCATGAGCTTTGCCTCACGCGTATTTGAGAACCGTCGGTCGGTCGTCTCGGTGGGGGTGGTGGCGCTCTTCGGCGCGGGTCTGGTCGGCTTCGCGCTCCTGTACGACGGCGAGGCCACCGCCGACGTCGACCTGAACGACTCGGGCGTCTGGGTGACCCAGACGGCGAAGGGCAACCTCGGCCGGTTCAACTACGAGGCCAAGACCATCGACGGCGTGCTCGTGGCGGGCGCGGGGAGCTTCGACGTGGAGCAGAACGCCCAGCGCGTGCTCCTCGACAGCACGGGCAGCTCGTCCGCGAGCCCGGTGAACCCGGCGCAGCTCGCGTTCGACACCACGATGAACTACCCGGCGGGCGCGCAGGTCGCCGCGGGCGGCGCCACCACGGCGGTGTACGACGGCGAGACCGGCCGGGCGTGGGTGATCCCGTTCGACTCGGCGGCGTTCGACGAGAAGGTCAAGCCCACGGTCGAGGCGGGCCAGGGCGGCAAGCTCGCGGTGGGCAAGGACGGCACCGTGTTCCTGGCCGTGCCGGCCGACGGCAAGCTCTACACGATCCCCACCAGCTCGCAGGGCGTCGCCGAGGACGCCGACGAGTCGTCGCTCCCCGTGAGCCCCGACGCCACGGTGCTGGTCTCCGCGGTGGGTGACCAGCCCGTGGTGCTCGACCAGTCCACCGGCAACCTCGTGCTGCCGGGCGGCGACACCGTCACGATCGAGGAGGGCGCGCAGAGCATGCTGCAGCAGCCCTCCGACGAGGCGGAGAACGTGGTGCTGGCCACCCCGAAGGCGCTGGTGACGGTGCCGGTCGGCGGCGGGAAGCCGACCACGTTCGGCTTCCAGGGCGCGGCCGGCGGCACGCCGTCCGCCCCGGTGCAGCTCGGGGGCTGCCTCTACGGGGCGTGGGCCGGCGGCCAGGTGCTCCGGGACTGCGAGGGCACGGACAACGACGTCAACGAGGTGCTCGAGGGCGTGAGCGCCGGGATGAACCTCGTCTACCGGGTCAACCGGAACGTGATCGTGCTCAACGACATGGCGGGCGGGCTGCTGTGGATGGCCGCCGAGAAGTTCGAGGTGGTCGACACCTGGAAGCTCACGATCCCCAAGGACGGCAAGGGCGAGAAGACCGAGACCGAGGAGGCCACGCCGGAGCAGGTCGACCAGGCCGTGGCCGACCGCAGCAAGCCCAACCGCGCGCCCAAGGCGGTGGACGACACGTTCGGCGTGCGGCCCGGCCGCACCACGGTGCTCAACGTGCTGGGCAACGACTCGGACCAGGACGGCGACGTGATGGTGGCGTCGGTCAAGGGTGAGGTCGAGGGTGACATCGCGGTGGACCGCGTGCTCGACGGCACCGCGCTGCAGGCGAACGTGCCCGACGGCGCGACCGGGACCACCAGCTTCACGTACGAGGTGAACGACGGCCGGGGTGGCGTCGACGAGGGCTCCGTGGACGTCAAGGTGGTGCCGCCGGAGGAGAACAACGCCCCCGAGCAGCCGGGCAAGCCGGTGCTCGCGGTGGGCCAGGGCGGCCTGGGCACCATCAAGGTCCTGCCGTACTTCAAGGACCCGGACGGCGACGACATGTTCCTGTCCAGCGCCACCACGGCCGACCCGCTGGACGAGGTGCGGTTCCGCCCGGACGGCACCGTCGAGTTCCGGGACGGCGGCACCGTGACGGGCAACAAGATCGTCGACGTCCTGGTGTCGGACGCCATGGGCCAGTCCTTCCCCGGCACGCTGATCGTCAACGTGGTCGCCACCAACGTGCCGCCGGTCGCGGTGCAGGACCACGTGGCCGTGCTGGCGGGCGAGCCGGTGACGGTGGACCCGGTGGCCAACGACTTCGACCCCAACGGCGACGACTTCCGGCTGATCCGGGTCGAGGACAAGCAGGGCGCGACGATCACGACCAACGCCACGGCCGAGACCTTCAAGTTCCAGTCGGACACCCCCGGCTCGTACGACGTGATCTATCACGTCAGCGACGGCCTCGCGCCGACGATGGGTCTGGTACGCGTGGACGTGGTGGAGCCGCCGGAGGAGTCCGGGGCGCCCGTCGCGGTCTCCGACCAGGTGCTGCTGCCGGCCGGCGGCACCGCCCTGGTGGACGTGCTCGCCAACGACACCGACCCCGCGGGCGGCGTGCTCGTGGTGCAGGGGGTCAGCGTGCCCGGCGACGCGCCGGTGACCGTGTCGGTGCTCAACCACCAGATCCTGAAGGTCTCGGAGGTCAAGCGCCTGGAGGGTCCGGTGACCCTGAGCTACAAGGTGGCCAACGGCACGAGCACGTCCACCGGTCAGGTGCGTGTGGTGCCGATCCCGGCGCCGGCCCAGCTGCGCCCGCCGGAGGCGGGTCCCGACGAGGCGACGGTGCACGTCGGTGACGTGGTGACGATCCCGGTGCTGAAGAACGACACGCACCCGGACGGCCTGGAGCTGACGCTGACCGACGAGCTGCAGGAGTCGCCGCCGGCGTCGGCGGGCGAGGCGTTCGTCTCGGAGGACACGGTGCGGTTCCGGGCCGGCCAGGAGGCCGGGACGTACCACGCCGTCTACGAGGTGAGGGACGCCAACGGGCAGAAGGACTCGGCCCAGGTCACGATCAACGTGCTCGACGCACCGGAGAACTCCGCCCCGCAGCTGCCCGACGTCGAGGCCCGGGTGCTCAGCGAGGGCGTCGTCCGGATCCCGCTGCCGCTGGACGGCACGGACCCCGACGGCGACTACGTCTCCCTGAGCTCGATCTCCGCGGCGCCGTCGCAGGGCACCGCCACGATCGTGGACGGGTTCATCGACTACGCGGCCTCCGCGGGCTCGGCGGGCCTGGACACCTTCACCTACCAGGTCACCGACACGCGCGGCGCCCCCGCCGAGGGCGTCGTCCGGGTCGGCATCGCGGTGCCCCCGGCGTCCAACCAGGACCCGCAGGCGGTCGACGACGTGACGACGGTGCGGCCCGGCCGGACCGTCGCGGTCGCGGCCCTGGAGAACGACTCGGACCCCGACGGCAACCAGATCGGACTGGTGGCGAAGGGCTTCGAGGGCACGGGCGACCTCGAACCCAAGGCGGTGGACGACGACGTCGTGGTCACCGCACCCGAGACGGAGGGCCCCTACTCCTTCTACTACGGCATCCAGGACACCTACAAGGCCCGCGCCAGCGGCGCCATCACCGTGAACGTGGACGCGAACGCGCCGCTGCTGCGGCCGATCGCCCACGACGACGTCGTGACGGTCGACGACGTGGAGGGGTCGAGCAGCGTCACGCTCGACGTGCTGGCCAACGACGTGGACCCGGACGGCGTGGCCGCCGACCTCGATGTCTCCGTGGACGGGGACCGGGAGGGCGTGACCGTCACCGAGTCCGGCGCCGTCAAGGTGGAGCTGACGCAGGACGCCCAGGTCATCACCTACACCGTGACCGACATCGACGGCCTGGAGGCCAAGGCGTTCATCCGCGTGCCGGGCGACCAGTCCCGGCCGCACGTCAAGCCGGGCCTGGAGCCGCTCAAGGCGACCAGCGGCGAGCCGCTGACGATCGACATCGCGGACTACGTGGTGGTGCGCGACGGCACCGAGCCGCGGATCACCGAGGACCGGACGGTCAAGGCGCTGGAGGGCACGGTCGCGGTCGAGGACCACGACACGATCGTCTACACCTCCACCGCGGACTACGCCGGAGCCGCGGCGGTCAGCTTCGAGGTGACCGACGGCGACGGGCCCGACGACACCGAGGGCCTGACGGCGGTCCTCAGGCTGCCGATCGACGTGACGCCGTCGAAGAACATGCCGCCCAAGATCACCGGGACGCCGGTGCTCAGGGTCGCCCCGGCCGAGATGGCCGAGGTCGACCTGTCGCGGTACGCCAGGGATCCCGACAAGGACCCGCTGACCTTCGAGGTCAAGGGCACCGAGAAGATCATCACGTCCGTTACGGGCACGACCGTGCGCGGCGAGGTCGACGCGTCGGTGCCGAAGGGCACGTTCCAGGAGATCCCCATGACGGTCTCGGACGGCAAGAACCCGCCCGTCGAGGCCGAGCTGACCGTCGAGGTGGTGCCGTCGACCCGGGAGAAGGCCAAGACGACGCCGGACGTGGTGCTCGACGCCCACCAGGGCGAGGCCACCACGGTCCCGGTGCTGAGGAACGACACCAACCCGTTCCCGGAGACCCCGCTCAAGGTGGTCGACGCGGCGCGCGAGACGGGCCAGGGCGAGGTCTCGCACAACGGCTCCGAGGTGATCGTCACCCCGGGCGCCGACTTCACCGGCGTCATGACCGTGCGCTACCGCGTGCAGGACGCGACCGGTGACCCCGACCGTGAGGTCGACGGCATCGCGAAGCTGACCGTGCTGGGCCGGCCCGAGGCGCCGCGCGCGCCGCGGGTCGAGGAGGTGCGCTCGGAGACCGTCGTGCTGAGCTGGGACCAGCCCAACAACAACGGGTCGGAGATCACCGGCTACACCCTGCGGACGCAGACCGGCCAGGAGCACGCCTGCAAGACGACCACCTGCACCTTTGACGGGCTCAAGAACAACGTGAAGTACCGGTTCACGGTCACCGCGACCAACGAGGTGGCCGAGTCCGACCCGTCACCGGCGTCCCGCGAGGTGCGCCCCGACGAGAAGCCGGACAAGCCCGAGCCCCCGACGCTCGACTTCGACGACCGGAGCCTGAAGGTCAGCTGGAAGAACAAGGCCTACACGGACCGCTCGCCGATCGAGTGCGTCAACCTGGAGATCAGCCCCGCGCCGGCGAACAACGTGACCCAGAAGGCCTGCGTCCAGAACACCTCGGTCGAGTGGTCGGGGCTCGAGAACGGCACGGCGTACACGGTGCGGGTGCAGGCCAAGAACGAGGCCGACAGCCCGTCGGACTGGAGCGACCCCTCCGCGCCGGAGACCCCGGCCGCTCCCCCGGCTCAGCCGGCCGCGCCGACCGCGCAGCGCGTGGACACGGGCGTGGGCGGCCAGATCACCGTGTCGTGGACGGCCCCGGCCAACAACGGCGACGCGGTGAAGATGTACTACCTGAACGTGTACAAGGACGGATCGAAGGTCAACACCATCCCCGTCACGGGTACGTCGAAGCCGGTCCAGAAACTGAGCACCACCTCGACCTACACGTTCACGGTCCAGGCCGAGAACAAGGCGGGACGCTCCGAGGCCAGCCCGCAGTCGAACGCGGTGGTCCCGTACGGCGTGCCGAAGAAGCCCGGCCAGCCCACGGCGAAGCTCGGGTCGAACACGAGCAACCAGGCGGACGTGAGCTGGGCCGCGATCCCGAGCTCGGAGTTCCGCGGCAGGAGCCCGCGGTACGAGGTCACGCACAACAACGGCACGGAGCACCCCAGTGCGGGCAACTCGACGACGTACACCTACAAGAGCCTGACCAACGGGACGGCGTACACGTTCCAGGTGCGGGCGTGCAACGCCGACGCCTGCTCGGACTGGTCCGCCGCCTCGAACGCGGTGACCCCGTACGGCCCGCCGAAGACGCCGACGATCACGGCCACCGCCGGGATCGGCAAGGTCACGTTCACGTGGGACGCACGGGCGGAGAACGGCCTGCCCACGACCGCGCGGGTGACCGGCGCGATCAGCAGCACGGCCAAGAACGGCACCGCGTCGGCCACGGCCGGCGAGGGCCAGACCAAGGAGGCCTGTGTCACGGTGACCGACTCCCAGAACCGTACGGCCCGCGCCTGTGACTCGGCTGCGGCCCTGACGCCGCGGGCCTGGGTGACCGTGGGCGGCAACAGCGGTGACTGCGCGAGCTGCCGCAACTGGGTGCTGAACTGGTCGGGCTTCGACACGGGCAACCATCAGGCGGCCTGCTGGGCGGGCAACACCCAGAAGTACGACCAGGACAGCCCGACCGTCTGGCACGACATCCACCCGCCGCACGCCACCAGCTGGGGCGGCAGCACCACGTACCCGATGAACGGGGCCAACGGCAACCGAACGCTCTCGTGCTTCATGAGCGCCAAGTACAACGGGGCCGAGGTCGCCTTCATGGTCGACGGGAAGCTGTACCAGGTCTCCAGGTGGAACAGCTGACGCCGGTCGACCGGAACGGCTGACGTCAGTCCTCGCGGGGCGCACGGGCAACCGTGCGCCCCGCGCTTTCGTTCCGCAGGCGAAATGCACCACTTGTCGCTACGCTGCCGCCGACGCCGGGTTCGACCAATTGGTCCGCTCTGCACTGAGTCGTGTCCACGACCTGGATCTCGAACGTAAGGACCGCGATGCTCGTTCAGGCCTTCACCACCAGCCTGATGGACGGCCAGCCGACCGTCGACAGCGCACCGACGACGTCGGTCTGCCGGAGCTACGGGAACCATCCGGGGGTCCGGACACCGGCCGAGCACGGCGAGTACTGCGCCGTCGTGGACCACGCGCCGCTCCCGCCGGCGTCGCAGGACGACGAGCTGAGCGTGCACCGCGGGGCCGCCGTCGACATCGGCGACGGCTGGGCCTTCTTCGACAGCCTCGCCCCGGCGGCGTGCTTCGTCCGTGCGGGCCTGCTGTCCAACCTGAGCCCGTCGTGGGACCTCTTCGAGGCCGCCGAGGTCCGGTCCTGGTGCACGGAGCACTGCTGCGACGAGCTGGCGCTCGTGCTCGGACGCCAGGTCCACGAGGCGGCCGAGATCGACGCGTTCTTCGCGCAGTTCGCGGCCTCCCTGGCCGCATAGGACACGTCCCGGACGCAGAGGGCACGCACGGAGCCGGCCCGGCACGACACAGGTCGTACCGGGCCGGCTCGTCATCGGTGGGATCCCCGGCCGGCGGGGTCCCGGGTCAGCGCGTCCGGTCCTCCTCCTCCGGCATCCGGCCCAGGGCCGTCGCCAGCGCCTGGCCGAGCTCGCGCCGGCGGCGGACCAGGAGCCCGCCCGCCGTGAGCAGCAGGAGCGTGGTGGTCACGAGGGTCGCGACGTCCGCGCCGGTGGCCGCGAGGCCGCCGCCGTCCCCGGAACCGCCCCCGTTCCCACTACCCGAACCATCGCCCGAGCCGCCGCCCGAGCCGTCCACCGAGGTGGGCTCGACCTCGAACCGCGCCAGGGCGGAGTCGCCCGCGGCGGCGCTGGTGGCGATGCCGACGTGCGTCCCGGTCGCCAGGTCCGCCGGGACCGTGAAGGTCCACCGGACCTCGCCGGACTCGTCGGCCGCCCGGCTGGTCAGCACGATCTCGGAGGACCGCACCGTGCCGCTGACCAGCTCACCGGGCTCGAACCCGGAGGCAGAGAACGTCTGGCTGTCCCCCGCGACGACCGAGTCCTTCGCGAACCATGCCCGCAGCGCACGGGCGCCGTCGGCGGAGACCTCGATGGGCACCTCGGCGCCCTCGCTGCCGTCCTCCGGCTCGGCGACGATGACGTGGAGACCCGGCTCGGCGTCCTCCGGGACCGTGATGGTGACGGTGAACCCGCAGGTCTCGTCCGGGACCACCACGACGGGCTCGCCGACCGGCTCCCCGGCGGCGTCGGTCAGCGTGACGCTCACGTCCACCCCGGCGGGGAAGCCCGTGCCGGTGACCGTGACCTCGCCGCCGGCCTCGACGGTGCTCGGGTCGGCCACCAGGGTCGGGTCCGTGCACGCCTCGCCGGGCGCCGCCGCGACGGTCAGCACCACCTCGGCCGCCTCACCGGTGGCGTCGTCGGTACCGACCACCGGGTAGTCGGCCGGCACGGCGTCCTCGGGCACCGTCAGGTCGGTGACGAAGGCACCGTTCTCGTCGGTGTCCACGGCGACCGGGTCACCGACGGGGTCGTCGTCCGACTCCGTGAGCTGGACCGTGGCCGTCGAGTCCGGGGTGAACCCCTCGCCCGTCACCTCCGTGGTACCGCCCGGGGCCACCTCGGACGGGTTCAGCACCAGCATCGGCGTGATCGCGGAGGGGTCGGCGACGATCCGCAGGCTCGCGGTCGCCGGGATCCCGGTCGGGACGTCGGTGCCGGTCACCTCGTGCTCGACCAGGGCCGCGTCCTCGGGCAGCGGCACCTCGTGCTCGAACGCGCCGTCCCCGTCGGTCGGGACGAGGGCGGTGTAGAGAACGCCCTGGTCGCTGGTGATCTCCAGGTCCACCGTCGCGTCCGGCGTGTAGCCGGTGCCGGTGACGACGACGTCGTCCCCCGGGGCCGCCTCGGACGGGTCGACCGCGATCTGCGGCGTGATGTCCGCGGGACCCTCGACCGTGAGCGGCGCCTCGGCGCCCTCGCTGCCGTCCTCGGGCTCGGCCACCACCTCGTAGTCACCGGGTTCGGTCCCCTCGGGGACCGTGTACGGGGTGGCGAACGAGCAGGTCTCGTCCGGCGTGACCACGACCGGATCGCCCACCGGGTTGCCGTCCGCGTCGGTGAGCTGGACCGTCACGTCGACGCCGGCCGGGAAGCCGGTACCGACGACGGTGACGTCGGTGCCCGCGGGGGCCGAGTCCGGCGTCACCGTGATCGCGGGCGCCGTCTCGCACTGCTCGGCGGCCGTGATCACGGTCAGCGGTGCCTCGGCGGGGGTACCCGTGGTGTCGTCCGTGCCGACGACCGTGTAGTCGCCCGGCTCGGCGTCCTCCGGGACGACCAGCGGCGTCGTGAAACCGCCGTCCGCGTCGGTGTCCACCGTGACCGGGTCACCCACCGGGTTGCCGTCGGCGTCCGTGAGCTGCAGCGTCACGGTGGCGTCGGGCGTGTAGCCCGTGCCGGTCACCGTCGTCGTGCCGCCCGGCGCGACCTCCGCCGGGGCGACCGTCAGCTCGGGGGCGATGTCCGCGCCCTCGACCGTGAGCGGCGCCGTGGCGCCCTCGCTGCCGTCCTCGGGCTCCGCGCCGACCTCGTAGTCGCCGGGCTCGGTGCCCTCGGGCACGGCGTAGTCCGTCGTGAAGCCGCAGGCGTCGTCAGCGGTCACCGTCACCGGCTCACCGATCGGCGCGCCGTCGGCGTCGAAGAGCTGGACCGTGACGTCGCCGCCGGCCGGGAAGCCGGTACCCACGACCGTCACCGTCCCGCCCGCGGGCACGGAACCGGGCGTCACCGTGATCGCGGGCGCCGTCTCGCACTGCTCGGCGGCCGTGATCACGGTCAGCGGCGCCTCGGCGGGGGTGCCCGTCGTGTCATCCGTGCCGACGACGGTGAAGTCGCCCGGCTCGGCGTCCTCCGGGACGACCAGCGGCGTGGTGAAGCCGCCGTCCGCGTCGGTGTCCACCGTGACCGGGTCACCCACCGGGTTGCCGTCGGCGTCCGTGAGCTGCACGGTCACGGTGGCGTCCGGCGTGTAGCCGGAACCCGTCACCGTGGTGGTGCCGCCCGGCGCGACCTCCTCGGGGGCGACCGTGATCGCCGGGTCGATCGCCGCGGCCGGGGTGACCGTGAGCGGCGCCTCGGCGGGGGTACCCGTGGTGTCGTCCGTGCCGACCACCGTGTAGTCGCCCGGCTCTGCGTCCGCCGGGACACACAGCTCCGCGGTGAACGCGCCCGTGTCGTCGGTCTCGGCGGTGACGGGGTCACCGACCGGGTTGCCGTCGGCGTCGGTGAGCTGGACGGTCACGGTGCTGTCCGGCGTGTAGCCGGTGCCCGAGACCTCCGTGCACTCACCCGGGACGACCTCGGTCGGGTCTACCGTGAGCTCCGGCGTGATGGCCGGTGCCTCGGTCACCGTGAGCGGCGCCTCGGCGGGGGTACCCGTGGTGTCGTCCGTGCCGACGACGGTGAAGTCGCCCGGCTCGGCGTCCTCCGGGACGACCAGCGGCGTGGTGAAGCCGCCGTCCGCGTCGGTGTCCACCGTGACCGGCTCACCGACGGGGTTGCCGTCCGCGTCCGTGAGCTGCACCGTCACGGTGGCGTCCGGCGTGTAGCCCGCGCCGGTCACGGTGGTGGTGCCGCCCGGCGCGACCTCGGCGGGGTCCGCCGTCAGGGTCGGGGCGAGGGCCGCGAGGTCACACGCGTCGACGCGCACGCCGGCGTTGCCGAGCCCGATCCGGCCGGCGTCGGCCGACTGCACCAGGCCCAGGCTGAGCGCGGACACCTCGACCTGGCCGAGCAGCTCGTCGCCGCCGGCCGTGGTGCAGGTCGCCGTCTCCTGGTGGTTGATCTGCAGGGAGACGAACTGGACCAGCACGTCGAACACGGGCGACAGCGCCGCCCCGATGGTCGAGGTGATGCCCGACTTGAGGTCGTTGATCAGCAGGTCGAAGATCTGGTCGCCCTCGTCGCTGATGACCAGGTCGTAGACCGTGCCGAAGATCGGCGCCGCCGCGTTGCCCAGGCCGTTGATCGTGGTGGCCAGCAGCGTGCCGGTGATCGCCTGCGTCCCGGTGCTGTTGTTCACGACCTGCGGGAAGTCGCCGTTCACGGCGTCCGCCAGGGGCACCGACCAGGACACGTCCAGCGTGCCGAGCGGGGACTCGTCGAAGAACGCGATGTTGATCGTCACGGCGTTCAGGGAGTCCTCGATCGCGCCGATCATGATGCGCGTGGCCTCCTGCATGATCTCGTGCACGCCCTCGGCGATCTGCGGGTACGTCTGGTCGTCCAGCACCTCGTAGTTGGGTGCCAGGCCGTTCATGCCGACGTCGTCGCCACCGCCCCAGGGGTCGTTGCCCTCGACCAGGTGCTCCAGGTGGAGCTGCAGCTCACCGGTGGAGAAGTCGATGGTCACGAGCTGGTTCGCCGAGGTGATGGGCTCGCCCACCACCGACTGGAACAGCGTCTCCTGCATGTTCGAGTCCACGGTGACCGTCGGCTCCGGGATCCCCGGCACGGCCGACAGCAGGGCGGTCAGCTCCGACACGTCGAACGTGTCGTTGACCAGGGTCTCGATCTGCGAGTCCACGGCGCCGCCGATGTCGAAGATCGTGCCGGCGGCGTCCTCGATGACCGGCGAGTGGAGCAGGAGGGTGCCGTCGCCGAGCCGGTACTGGCCCGGGCCGGTCACTCCGCCGTCGGGGTCGAGGATCACGCCGTCCTCGGCGGTGACCTCCGCGGCCAGGGCGCCGAGCTCGATCGTGAGCTGGTCCACCACCGCGTCCGAGATGCCGTCGACGCCGGCGAGCCGGGCCAGCGACAGCACGTCGATGCTCGCCGCGCCGAACGCGTCCTCGGCGCCGTCGAGCGTGACGCCGCCGTCGGCGCCCAGCAGGCCGGACACGGCGTGCGCGTCGGCCGGGCCGGACGCCTCGCTCGTGCTGGCGAGGGCACCGATCTGGCCGAAGTCGAGGAACTGGTCCACGGGGAGCTGGAGGTCACCGAGCGCGAGCACCTGCGAGCCGAGGACGTCGACGTCCAGGTTCTCCGTGTTCGGCCCCGGGTTGCTCACCGACCCCGCGTCGGAGGTCGCCGCGCCCAGCAGCGCCTGCTGCATCAGCTCGGCCGCCAGCACGCTGGCCGCGGCCTCCGCGGGCTCGTCGGGGTAGTTGTCCACGGCCGCGGCGGGAAGGCCCGCCGTCGTGGCGATGAGGGCTGAGGCGGCCACCACGGCGAGTCCGCGGCGCCACCTCGCGCCACTCCGCCTCCTGGTACGACCTGTCGGCACATGCGTCGGAATCACGAAGATCACTCCTCACGTTCGCGCGTCTCGTGACGGCGTCTGGGTGACGTGCAGGCCGCGACGAGAATGCTGCGGGCCCGGTCTCAGAAGACACACGTTCCCGGGTACCTGCCACGCGCAAAGGGCAATCGTGCACGGGTGCAGGGCAATGCACCGGCGGTTGCGTTGATGCAACCGAGGACATTCCGGAATGCCATTGACGGGGCAATTCGGTAGGCAGCACACCATGCCCAGGAAACCAAGAATGGGAGCGGGTGAAAAATACCCCGGGTGCGTTCGCGCAGCCAGCGGAGCGGATCGATGCCGCCGCGCCGGTGCCGGGCCCAGTAGATCGTGTCGATATCTCGCACAATTCACCCGATGTCATATGCTCCCCACAGGAAGCTCCGGCGGGTATTCATGGAGCCTTCTGGAAAGGAACGAGACGTGGGTCCAGAAAGCGGACCGGCGGCATCGGCGCCCTCGGATTCCTCCGGGCGGGCGCCGGCCGCGGGCAGCAGGGGGCTGGGCCGTGTGGTGCACGGGCGGGATCGGGAGCTGCGGGTCATCGGAGCGTTCGCGACCGGCCTGGACCCGACGACCCTGGTCGTGAGCGGTCTCAGCGGTATCGGCAAGAGTGCGACGGTGCTCGCCGCGCTGCACCGGATCGGCGCGCAGACGTCGGCGGTGCGCGTCGTGCGGTCGTGCTCGTCGCGTCCGTATGCGCACGACCTGGTGGGCCGGGACCGCATGGACCTGGCGAAGCACGCCGGGCCCGCGGACCCGGGACCCGGCTACGAGATCGACGCCACCGGCCTCCTGGAGGCGGTGGCCGCCGGCATCGGGCTCGCCGCCACCGGCCCCCGCGTGCTGTTCGTCGACGACGTCGAGGTGCTCTCGCCCAGCCGCGCCGCGTGGCTCCAGCAGCTCGGCGACGTCGCGTACGAGCGCGACTGGCGGGTCGTGGTCGCCGCCCGGCGCATCGCCCCGGGCCGGCTGCCGGACGACGTCGAGGTGCTCGACGTGGACCCGCTGGACGAGCGGTCGCTGCGCCTCCTGCTGGACACCGAGCTCGGCCTGCCGGTCGCCGCCGACGTCGCCGGCCGCCTGCTGCGGTGGAGCGCGGGCAACCCGCGGATCGCGCTGGAGCTCGCCGACGGGCTCAGCCCGGCCCAGCAGCGCGGCGACACCGAGTGGCCGGGCCCGCGCACCGTGGGACCCGCGGCCCGGCGCGCGTACCGGGACCTCCTGGACGGGCCGGGCGCCACGGAGGAGGCGGGTTCGGACCGCTACCCGCTGCTGGCCCTGCTGCGCGAGGAGCTGGCGGCGACGCCCGCCGACGCCGCCGGGCGGCCCGCGTTCGCCGGGTCCGCGACCGTCGCCGAGGCGATCCTGGACGGCCTGCACCTGGACGACGTCGCCGGGATGGCCGAGGTGGGCGCCGAGCCCCGTGCCGCCGCGCGCGCCGCGGGCGTGACGCTCCTGACGGGGACCACCTGGGCCGAGGACGGCGCCGGGCGGTGGGCGCCGCCCGTGGCCGGCGCCGAGTGGACCGACCACCTGTGGTGGCGGGACCCGGCCGACGTCGACCCCGCGACCCGGGCCGCGGGCCGGCGCGCAGCCGCCGCGCTCGTCGAGCTGGAGCACACGGGCCGGCTCGCCCACCCCGCGACGCTCCGCGCCGACCTCGGCCTGATCGGGGCACGGCCCGACCCGCACTGGGTGGGCCTGTGCGTCCAGGTGCGCGGCCGCCTGCTGCTGGGCGACGCACCGGGTGCGCGCCTGCTGCTGGAGAAGCAGTCGGGCCCGGCGGACGGCCGGTCGGTCGCGGAGGTCGTCGCCCGGGACCTCGCGGCGGCCCGGGTCGCGATGTTCGACGGCCGTGCCGCGGACGCCCGCGCCCACCTCGACCGCGCGACCGACCTGCGGCCCAGCATCCAGGACTGGCTCCCGGTGCGGGGCCTGCGGGCGGCCACGACGGCCATGCTCGACGGGCGGGGGCCCGTGACCGAGCTGCCGACCCGGCCCGGGGCGTGGTCGACCCGCGCGCTCGGCGAGTTCGCCGTGGACCTCGGCACGGCGCACCTCGCCGTGGGACACGTGGAGCACGCCGCCGAGCTCCTCACGATCGGGCTCGAACGCTGCGCCTGGCCCTACCGGGGCCGGGTCCAGGCACGAGCCGACCTGGTCGAGGCCGCCGTGGTCCACGACCGCACCCGGGACACGCTCCCCCGCCAGGTCGCGGCCCTGATCGACCCGCCCGTGCACCCGGACGAGCGGGCCGACGCCGACACCGGCGCCGCGCACGCGCGGATGCGGGCCGTCCTGGCCGGCCGCGGGACCGGCCCCGCCGGCGTCGACGAGTGGCTGCCCGCCTCGCTGTCACCGGTCTCGTCGTGGCAGCGCTTGCGGACGCTGGTCGCCTACGGCCGGTACGGCCTGATCCGGGGCGACCGCGCGAACGCGGAACCCGCGCTCCGCGAGGCCCGGACGCTGGCGCGCCTGGCCGGGGTGCCCGGCTGGGGCCAGGCGATCGACGCCTGCCTCACCGGCCACGACACCCCGGACGAGCGCAGCTGGGACGGGCTCAACGAGGACGAGCGCGAGATCGTCCGCCTGGCGCTGCGCGGCACGACCAACGCGCAGATCGCGGAGATCGCCTACATCTCGCTGCGCACGGTCGCCAACCGGTTCCGCCAGATCTACGCGGAACTGGGCGTGCGCGACCGGCGGGACCTGACCGAGCTGGCCCGGTCCCACCCGCCGGCGTGGCTCGCCGAGGACGCCTGACCGCTCGGGTCGGCGGGGCGGCCTGCCCCGCCGACCCGGCGCCGACTACCCCGCGTCCGCCGCCAGCCGCTGCGCGACCGCAGCCGCCTCGGCAGCCTTGACCTGCGCCTTCTCCGCCCGCCGCGCGGCCTTGGCGGCCCGCTTCGGCGTGCTGCCCTCCGAACGCCGCTCGAACAGGGTGTAGATCACCGGCACCACGTACAGCGTCAGCAGCGTCGACGAGACGAGCCCGCCGATCACCACCAGCGCCAGCGGCTGCGAGATGAACGCCCCGCCGCCCGTGAGGCCGAACGCCATCGGGGTCAGCGCCAGGATCGTCGCGGCCGCGGTCATCACGATCGGCCGCAGGCGCTGGCGCGCACCCTCCCGGACCGCCTCGTCGAGCGGGCGCCCGTCAGCCCGGTACTGGTTGATCAGGTCGATCAGCACGATCGCGTTGGAGACCACGATGCCCACCAGCATCAGCACGCCGATCAGCGCCGCGACGTCCAGCGGCGTGCCCGTCAGCAGCAGCGCCAGCAGGGCGCCCGTCGCCGCAAACGGCACGGAGACCAGCAGGATCAGGGGCTGCCCGATGCTGCGGAACGTCGCCACCATCACGAGGTACACGATGAGGATCGCCGCCAGCAGGGCCAGGCCCAGGTCCGCGAACGCGTCGGCCTGGTCGGCCGCCACGCCGCCCACGCTCACCTCGGCGCCGTTCGGCAGGTCCAGCCCGTCGATCTCCTCGGTCAGGGCCGTGGTCAGCGTGCCCAGGTCCTGACCCGCCGGGGTCACGGCCACGGTCGCGCTGCGCTCGCCGTCCACCCGCGTGACCGACGCCGGGGCCGACACCTCCTCGACCGTGACCAGGTCGCTCAGCGGCACCACGCCCGCCGCCGTCGGCACGTCGATCTTCTCGATCTCGGCCGTCGTGGCCGGCACGTCACCGGCGACGACGACGTCCAGCGACGTGCCGTCGACGTCCACGGTGCCGATGCTCATCTCGTTCATCGCCCCGGCCACCAGGCCGGAGACCGTCGCCTCCGTCAGCCCGGCCTCGGCCGCCGCGTCGCGGTCCACCGTCACCTGCACCGTCGACTGCTCGGCGGCCAGGTTGTTGGTCACGCTCTCGACGCCGTCGAGGTCCGTCACCGCGTCCTCGACGTCGCTCGCAGCGGCGGCGAGGTCGTCGGCGTCGGGTGCGGTGACCACCAGGTCCACGGTGGTGCTGGCGAAGCCGGAGTCGCCGGCTGCGACGGTGACCTCGCCGTCCAGGGTGGCGTCGTCGAGCGCCTCGCGGACGTCGTCCTGCACCACCTCGCCGTCGGCGTCCTCGTCCAGCGTCATGGCGAACGACGCGCTGCTCCCGCCGCCGCCCATGCCGAAGGCGGCGGCCATGCCGTCGGCCGACCCGACCGTGGTCTGCACGGTCGCGATGCCGTCGACGCCGGCGAGGACGTCCTCGACCTCCTTGGCCGCCGCGTCCTGATTCTCCAGCGACGTGCCCGGCTCGAACTCCTGGGTCACCGACAGCGTGTCCTGTCCGGCGGCCCCGATGAAGTTGGTCTCCATGCGCGGCACCAGCGCGAGCGTCCCGCCCAGCAGCGCGACCGCGACCGTCAGCGTGACCGCCGGGTGGCGCAGCGCGGCCGCGAGCGACGGCACGTAGGCGCGCTGCCAGACGCCACGGCGCTCCTTGAGCTCGGCGGCCTCGCGCATCGCGACGCCGCCGTCGGCCGAGACCGGCACCTTGATGAACCAGTACGCGAGCACCGGCACCACGACCAGCGCGACGACCAGCGAGGCGCCCATGGCGATCGCCACGGTGACGGCGAACGGCTGGAACAGCTCGCCCGCCATGCCGCCCACGAGCGCGATCGGCGCGAACACGGCGATGGTGCAGACCGTGGAGGCGGTGATGGCCGCGCCCACCTCGCGGACCGCGGTGACGATGGCGTCGACGCGGTCCTCGCCGTAGGACAGGTGCCGCTTGATGTTCTCGATCACCACGATCGAGTCGTCCACGATGCGCCCGATCGAGATGGTCATGGCCGCGAGCGTGAGGATGTTCAGCGTGTAGCCGGTCAGGTTCATCGCCGCGAACGTCACCGCCAGCGACAGCGGGATCGAGATCGCGGAGACCAACGTGGCCCGCAGGGAGGCCAGGAACACCAGGATCACGAGCACCGCGAACAGCAGGCCGAGCCCGCCCTCCGTGGTCAGGCCCTCGATCGACTCCTCGATGAACGGCGCCTGGTCGAACGTGACGGCGGTGCTCACGCCCGCGTCGTCGAGCTCGTCCTGCACGTCGGCCAGCACGTCCTGCACGGCGTGCGACACGTCGACCGTGTTGCCGTCGGGCGTCTTGGTCAGCGCGATCGCGAGGGAGGGTTCGCCGTCCAGCCGCGAGAAGGAGGTGGGCTCGACGTCCTTGACGCTCACCTTGGCGACGTCGCCCAGGTGCACGACGGCGGCGGGGCCGGCCTCGGCGGCCGGCGCCTCGCCGGCCGGCGCCTCACCGGTGGCGCCCGGGGCGCCCGCGGCCGCGCCTGCGCCGGCCGCGCCGGCCCCCGCCGCCCCGGCCGCGCCCGATCCCGCGGAACCGGCGGACGGGACGATCGGCAGCTTCTCGAGCTCCTTGACGGTGCTGACGGTGGTGCCGACCTGGACGCTGCTCGTGCGGCCGTCCTCGGTGACCGAGCCGACCGGCGTGACCGTGCCGTTGTCCTGCAGCAGCGACGAGAGCTGGGCGGCGGTGAGGCCGGCGGCGGCGAGCTTCTCGTCGTCGGGCTCGATCACGACCTGGCGCTCGGTGGTGCCGGTCACCGTGACGTCGCGGACCTCCGCGATGCCCGAGAGCTCGGGCACCAGCACGGAGTCGATCGTGTCGGTCAGCTCCCGCTCGCTGCCGTCGCCGGACACCGCGAGCTGCACCACGGGCAGGTCGTCGAACGAGCCGGCCATGACGTCGGGCTCGACGTCGTCCGGCAGGTCCGACAGGCCCCCGACGGCGGAGGTCATCTCCTGGCTGGCCGCGTCGATGTCGGTGCCGTACTCGAGCTCGACGGTGGTCATCGAGACGCCGGTGGAGACCGTCGAGGTCACGCCCGTGACGCCGTCGATGCTCTCGACCGCGGTCTCGATCGGGTCGGTGACCCGCTCCGCGACGAGCTCCGGCGAGGTACCGGGGTAGACCGCGGTGACCGCGACCACGGGCACGTTCAGGGACGGTATGAGTTCCTGGCGGAGCTGCCCCATGCTGACGATGCCGACGACGAAGACGGCGATCGTCGCGAGTGCTACCAGAGCACGGTTCGCGAGCGATATCCGGGCAAGACGAAACACACTTCCTCCAGGTCTGGGGTATACGCGCCGGGGTCCACGACTCCGTCGGCGCAGTATTTTGCCTAACGCAAAGGATCACGCCCGGGTTCCCGCGACGCAACTCCGGTTCTCGCGCCGGCCCGGGACCACTAAAGTCACCCCGTGACCGACGTGACCCGCGCGCAGCTCGCCGCCGAGCTCGCCGACCTGCACCACCAGCTGGGTGAGGCGTTCTTCGCCTCCCGGCTCCGGCCCCTGCTGGAGACGGATCTCACGGTGCAGCAGCTCAGAGCGCTGGCCCTGGTGCAGGTGGATCGCGACTCGACGCCGCAGCGGCTCGCCGAGGCGCTCGGCGTGTCCGCCGCGACGGTCTCCGGCATCCTCGACCGGCTCACGGCCGCCGGGATGGTCGTGCGCACCCCGGACCCCGACGACGGCCGGGTACGTCGCGTGACCAGCACGGAGAAGGGCAGCGAGGCGATCCGGCGCATCGTCGCGCTCGAGGACGACCTGCCGCCCGACCTGGTCGACCTGCTCGACGTCGACGACCTCCGGGCACTCACGCAGGGCACCCGCGCCCTGCTGGAGGCAACCCGCCGCCTGGCCCCCTGACAGCCTCGTTGAGTGCTGGGTATCTGCGCTTCCGCAGCCCGCAAGAGCGCAGATACCCAGCACTCAACGACGTCGTGGTGGTCAGGCGTGGCGGCGCGCGGTCTCCGTGGCCAGGCGGTGGAGCAGCGCCCGGGCCTCGGGCGGGCCGGTGACCTCGATGTGGTCGGCGAACTGGAGGAGCTGCCGGGCGGCCTGGACCTGGGCGTAGACGACGGTGATCGGCACCCGTCCGGCGTCGTCGGCCGGTCCCACGGTGCGCAGGCGTGAGCCCAGGATGCGGCGGGCCAGGTCCACGGTGCCGGCGTCCAGGAGCGCCTCGACCGTCATCCCGCGCCGGGTCTCCAGTGCCTCACCGAGCCCGCGCGCGACGTCCTCCAGGGCGACGTCGCGGACCCGGCGCGGCTCGTCGAGCAGCGCCCAGCGGTCCAGCCGTGTCAGCGCGAACAGCCGGGGCGCCGCGTCGACGTCCGCGACGAGGTACCAGCGGTCGACCCGCAGCAGCAGCCCGTACGGGTCGACCACCAGGTCCGCGGCCGACCGCTCCCCGCTGCGGCGGTAGGTGACGCGCAGCCGCCGGGCCTGGCGCAGGTCGCGCGCGAGCGCGGCGACGTCGGGGGCCTCGTGCGGCTCCCGCGGCGCGAACCAGGCCCGGTTCTCCACCGTGACGACGTCGGCGAGGGAGAGCGGCGCCGCCCCGGACCGCGCCGGGGGCGCGCCGGGCCGGATCGCGAACTTGCCGACGGCCGCCCGCGCCGCCGTCTCCGCGCCGAGCGCCTTGGCACGTTCGAGGTCGACGCCGACGGCGCGGAGCACGTCGGCCTCCGACGTGGTGAGCCGGCTGAGGTCCACCTGCTGCCCCGGGAGCAGGCTGATGCCGCCGTACTTCCCGCGCTCGGTGAGCACGGGGATGTCGGCGTCGACGAGCTTCTGGACGTCGCGCAGCACCGTCCGCGTGGACACGCCGAACTCCTCCGCGAGCGCCTCCGCCGTGGTGTGCCGGCGTGCCTGGAGCGCGCCGAGCAGGCCGATGAGGCGCTGTGCCGAGCCCACTTTTCTCTCCGGTCGGTCGTTGGCGGATTGAACCTGACAGGTTCTGTCACCTTATCGCGCGAGCGTGGGTCCGTCGCCGAACGTCGGCGACACCCCGGAAGGAGCAACCCATGCCCGCGCCCAACCTCTTCCTCGTCTACGTGTCCGACGTCGAGCGCGCCACGGCGTTCTACGCCGACCTGTTCGAGATCGAACCGGTCGTGCGCACGCCGCGCTACGTGCCCTTCGAGATCGCGCCCGGCGTGCTGTTCGCGCTGTGGAGCGGCCACACCGAGGGCCTCTCCGCGCAGACGCCGCGGTCGTTCGAGGTGGGCCTGATGGTGTCCCGGTCCGCGGCGGCCGTCGACGACGTGTACGCGGCGTGGGTCGCGAAGGGCGTCACCGTGGTCGAGGAGCCGCACGACGAGGTCTTCGGGCGCACGTTCGTGGTCGCCGACCCCGACGGCAACCTGATCCGCGTCTCGCCCACCGACTGACCGGTCGGCGGTCCCGCGCCGCCGTCGTGCCGACCGCACGACGGTGGCGCGCCGCGCGCGCGGGCCGCACGTAGGGTGTGTGCCGTGCCGGACACCACCGCCCCTGAGCCGTTCGCCCCGCAGGCCGCGCCGGAGGCGATCGAGGACCTGCGCGCGCGGCTGCGGGCGACCCGCTGGCCCGACGCCCCCGAGGACGTCGGGTGGTCGCTGGGCACCGATCTCGACTACCTCCGCGAGCTCGTCGCGTACTGGGCGGACGGGTTCGACTGGCGCGCCCAGGAGGCGGCGCTGGCCCGGCTCCCCCGGTTCCGGACGCCGGTCGGCGGGCTGGGGATCCACTTCGTGCACGCCCGCGCCGTCGCGCCGTCCGGGCCTGTGCTGCCGCTGGTGCTCAGCCACGGCTGGCCGGACTCGTTCTGGCGGTACTCGAAGGTGGTGCCGCTCCTGACGGACCCGGGCGCGCACGGCGCCGACCCGGCCGACGCGTTCGACGTCGTGGTCCCGGACATGCCGGGCTTCGGCTACTCGGACCGGCCGGCGGGCGCGCCGCTGAGCTCGATCGCCGTCGCCGGGCTGTGGGCCTCGCTCATGACGGTGCTGGGGTACGAGCGGTTCGGCGCGGCGGGCGGCGACATCGGCAGCCACGTGAGCCGGTACCTGGCGCTGGACCACCCGGACCGCGTGGTCGCCGTGCACCGCACCGACGGCGGGCTGCCCGTGTTCGCGGGCGACCCGGCGACGCTCCAGGCCGAGGAGCGCGCGTGGTTCGCCGAGACCGCCACGTGGAGCGCGACCGAGGGCGCGTACGGCGCCATGCACCGCACCAAGCCCCAGACCGTGGCCGCCGGGCTCACCGACTCGCCCGCCGGGCTCGCGGCGTGGATCGTCGAGAAGCTCCGGGCCTGGAGCTTCGGCGACCTGGAGGACGCCTACACCCGTGACGAGATCCTGACGAACATCACGATCTACTGGCTCACGGGCACCATCGGCTCCTCGATGCGGATGTACCACGCCAACGGCGCGATCCCGGCCCGGCAGCTCACGCGCCGCGTCGAGGTGCCGTCCGGGTTCTCGCTGTTCCCGGGCGACATCGTGCGCCCGCCGAGGGCCTGGCTGGAGCGGACCGCCCACACCGTCCGCGTGACCGAGCCGGAGCGCGGCGGCCACTTCGCGGCGTTCGAGGAGCCGGAGCTGTACGCCCAGGAGCTGCGCGACTTTTTCCGCCAGTACCGCCCGGCCTGACGCACCTGACAGCGCCCGACGGCCCTAACAGCGCCCGCCCGGTCGGCAGTTTGTCGCACGAACTCGGCAGTGTGCATCGAGGTCGGCACAGGCTCGTGCCG
Organism: Promicromonospora sp. NPDC110617; assembly: GCF_055598465.1. Lineage (NCBI taxonomy): Bacteria > Bacillati > Actinomycetota > Actinomycetes > Micrococcales > Promicromonosporaceae > Promicromonospora > Promicromonospora sp. NPDC110617. The sequence goes on along the minus strand of NZ_JBVKBM010000003.1, from coordinate 252,190 downwards.
ACCTCGATGCACACTGCCGACCGGCCGAGCCCGCTCAGCGAACTGCCGACCAGCCGGGCCACGCCCAGCAGGCTGCCGAACTCGTCACCACTCCGCCGACGCGCCCCGGGGCGACACCGTCCGCGGCACGCCCCAGGGGTTGTCGTCGCGCAGCGGCGCGGGCAGCAGCTCCTGCGGGGCGTCCTGGAACGTGATGCCGCGCAGGAACCGGCCGATCGCGGCGGTGCCCACCGACGTGCCGTCCGTCGTCGTCGCGGGCGACGGCCCCCCGTGCTGCATCGCGGGCGTCACGGCCACACCCGTCGGCCAGCCGCCGAGCAGCACCCGCCCGGCGTACCGGCCCAGCGCCGCCACGAGCGCGCCCTGCTCCGCGCCGGTCTCCCCGGCGCCCAGGTGGAGCGTGAGCGTGAGGTTCCCGGGGAACAGCTCGCCGACGACGGCGGCCAGGTCGGACCTGACCGGGTACTCCACGATCACGGAGAACGGCCCGAACACCTCGTCGAGCAGCGCCGGCCCGGCGGACCGGAGCGCCTCCAGCGGCACCGAGACGAACGTCGGCGTCACCCAGGCCTGCCCGTCGGCGTCGCGACGGAACGCGCCGGAGCGCACCACGCGGACGCCGTCCGCGCCCAGCACCTGCGCCACGCGCCGCTCGTAACCGTCGGCGATCGACGGGTTGAGCAGCCGGTGCTCGGGCACGTCGGCCGCGGCGGCGACCACGGCGTCGTCGTACGCCGTGCCCTCCGGGACGAGCAGGAAGCCCGGCTTGGTGCACAGCTGGCCGGCCGAGCCGGAGACGCTCGCCACGAACCCGGCGAGCAGCGCGTCCGCGCCCTCCGCCAGGGCCGCCGCCGAGACCAGCACCGGGTTGACGCTGCCGAGCTCGCCGAAGAACGGGATCGGGTCGGGCCGCGCGGCGGCCCGGGCGGCCAGGAGCTGCCCCACGTGCTGCGACCCGGTGAACGCCGCGGCCCGCACGGCCGGGTGCTCCAGCAGGGCCACGCCCGCGTCCTGGTCGGTGACGAGCTGGAGCGTGTCCTCCGGCAGCCCGGCCTCGACGAGCGCGCCGGCCACGATGCGGGCCGTGCGCTCCGACAGCCAGGGGTGCCCCGGGTGCGCCTTGACGATCACCGGGCAGCCCGCCGCGAGCGCCGCCGCGGTGTCGCCGCCCGCCACGGAGAACGCGAACGGGAAGTTGCTGGCCGCGAAGTTGAGCACGGGGCCCACGGGCCACAGCGCGCGGCGCAGGTCGGGGCGGGGGCCGAGCACGAAGTCGGGGTCGGCCTCGTCGATGCGGACGTCGAGGTAGGCGCCGTCCTCCACGACGCGGGCGAAGAGGCGCAGCTGCACCTGCGTGCGCCTGAGCTCGCCGCGCAGCCGCGCCTCGGCGAGGCCGGTCTCCACGTGGGCGGTGGCGACGAGCTCGTCGGCGTGGTCGCCGAGGGCCGCGGCGGCACGGCGCAGGCCGTCGGCGCGGGTCGCGGGGGTCACCTGGGCCAGCCCGGCGAACGCCTCGGCGGCCCGGCGGGCCACCTCGTCGACGGTGCGGTCAAGGTCGGACGCCGCGGTGGCGGTCATAGGGCTCCTCATCGAAAAAGGCGGGTCAGAAGACGAAACCCGTGGGGAACGGGTCGCTGGGGTCGAGCAGGTAGTTGGCGGTGCCGGTCACCCAGGCCCGCCCGGTGATGGTGGGCAGCACGGCGGGCAGGCCCGCGACCGTCGTCTCCCCCACCAGGCGGCCGACGAACCGGCTGCCGATGAACGACTCGTTGACGAAGTCGGTGTCCAGGGCCAGCTCGCCGCGCGCCCAGAGCTCGGCCATGCGGGCCGACGTCCCCGTGCCGCACGGCGAGCGGTCGAACCAGCCCGGGTAGATCGCCATGGCGTGCCGGGAATGCTTGGCGTCCGAGCCGGGGGCGATCAGCTCGACGTGGTGGCAGCCCTCGACGCCGTCGAGCTCGGGGTGCACGGGCTTCGCCGTCTCGTTGACGGCGTCCATGATCGCGAGCCCGGCGGCGAGCAGGTCCTGCTGGCGGTCGCGGTCGAACGGCAGCTTGAGGTCGTCGAGGTCGACCAGGGCGTAGAAGTTGCCGCCGAACGCCATGGAGTAGGGCACGGTGCCGTAGCCGGGCACCTCGACGGTCTGGTCGAGGGCGGTGACGAAGCTGGGCACGTTCTCGATGGTCACGGCGTCGGCGTGGCCGTCGCTGACGGCGACCTTCGCGACGACGAGCCCGGCGGGCGTGTCGAGCCGGATCTCGGTGACGGGCTCGACGACGTCCACCATGCCCGTCTCGACCAGCACCGTGGCCACGCCGATGGTGCCGTGGCCGCACATGGGCAGGCAGCCGGACACCTCGATGTAGACGACGCCCCAGTCGCAGTCGGACCGCGTGGGCGGCTGCAGGATGGCGCCGCTCATCGCGCCGTGCCCCCGCGGCTCGTCCATCAGGAAGTGCCGCAGCTCGTCCATGTGCTCCATGAAGTACAGCCGCTTGTCGTTCATCGTCTCGCCCGGGATGGGGCCGACGCCGCCGGTGACGACGCGCGTCGGCATGCCTTCCGTGTGCGAGTCGACGGCGGTGATGGTCCTGCTGCTGCGCATGTCGCTCCTGTGCTCGGTCCGGACGAGGTCAGCGCGAGGCGATGTAGCTGAGCGCCGCCTCGGTGTCCTTGCGCACCTGCGCCTCGTGCTCCGCGGACAGCGGGCCGCGCGGCGGGCGGGTGGGCCCACCGTAGCTCTGCCCGGCCATGTCGATCGAGAGCTTGATGGCCTGCACGAACTCGGTGCGCGAGTCCCAGCGGAACACGGCCACGAGGTGGCGGTACAGCTCGCGGGCCTCGTCGATCTTGCCCTCGGTGACCAGGGTGTAGATCTCGACGGCCTCGCGCGGGAACGCGTTCGGGTAGCCGGCGAACCAGCCGACGGCGCCGGCCACGAGCGACTCGAACAGCAGGTCGTCGGCGCCCGCGATGACGTCGAGGTCCGGGGCCAGCTCCTTGATCTCCAGCACGCGGCGCACGTCGCCGGAGAACTCCTTGACGGCCACGACGTTCTCGAGCTGGGCGAGCTCGGCCAGGATGCTGGGCGTGAGGTCGACCTTGGTGTCGATCGGGTTGTTGTAGATCATGATCGGCAGGCCCACCTCGTTCACGGCGGCGTAGTGCGCGATCACCTCGGAGCGGTTGGCACGGTAGATGGTCGGCGGCAGCAGCAGCACGCCGTCGGCCCCGTCCTCGGCGGCGAGCTCGGCCCAGTGCTTGGCCTGGTGCGAGCCCACGCCGTGCACGCCGGCGACGACGAGGCCCCGGCCGTCCACCGCCTGGACGGCGGTCTGGATCACCTTGCGGCGCTCGTCGTCGGTGAGCGAGGAGTACTCGCCGAGCGACCCGTTCGGGCCGACGCCGCGGCAGCCGTTCTCGATGAGGAAGTCGCAGTGCGCGGCGAACTTCTCGTAGTCGACGGCCAGCCCGGCCGGCGCGGACTCGTCCGGCGTGAAGGCGAGGGTGGTGGCGACGATGACGCCGCCGAGGTCGAATCGCTGGTTCATGTCAGGTCTCCTGTGGTTGCGATGCTGTGGGAAGAAGCAGGGGGAAGTGAGGTAGCGGGAGAGGGCAGGGCGGCGAGGTCACCGAGCCGCACGGGCACCGCGACCGGACGGCGGTCGACGCCGGGCGCGGCTCCGGCCGCGCCGTCCGGGGCGTCGTCCGCCGCCCCGTCCGCGGCGTCGCCGTCGAGCAGCTCCTGGAGCGTCCGGCCGCACATGCGCGCCTGGCAGGGGCCGAGCCCGGCGCGGCTGGTGAGCTTCACGGAGCGGGTCTCGCGCGAGGCGGTGAGGTCGACGACCTCGCGCACGCGGCCGTAGGTGGTCTCCTCGCAGCGGCAGACGACGGTGTCCTCGCGCAGCCAGCGCACCCACCCGCCGCGGATGCCGTGGGCGGCCTCGATCCGGGCGGCGAAGCCGCGCGCGTGATCCCGGGACCGGACCGCGCGGCCGGCGGCACCGGAGCCGAGGTCGCCCCCGGCCGCGGCGGTGCCGGCGACGGCGCCCTCGGCGAGCGCGGCGTCGGCCCCGCCGATCCCGGTGATCTCGCCCGCGGCCCACACGCCCGGCACGGATGTGGCCTGCGCGCCGTCCACGATCACGAACCGGCTCGGCGCGAGGGCGCACCCGGCCGCGACCGCCAGCTCCAGGCGCGGCGTGAACCCGTGGCTCACGGCGACGGCGTCGGCCTCGACCTGGCGTTCCGTCCCCGGCACGGGCGCCCAGCGGGCGTCGAGCCTGGCGATCGTCACTGCCTCGACCTGGCCGTCGCCGTGCGCGGCGACCACGGCCTCGCCGGGCCGCCACGGCACGCGGTGGCGCACGAGCTCGCCGACGTATCCGGCCAGTTCACCGGCCTTGCCGACGGCGCCGGCCAGCTCCCAGGGGCGGTCCAGCCAGCCACGGGCCAGCGACCCGGTGCGGCTCGCCTCGTGCACGCCGAGCACGGTGGCCCCGGTCCGGAGCAACGAGGAGGCCACGGGCAGCAGGAACGGGCCGGCCCCGGCGACGACGACGCGGCGCCCGACGGCGACCCGCTCCCCCTTCGCCAGCGCCTGCGCCGCCCCGGCGGAGTAGACCCCGGGGAGCTGCCAGCCGGGGAACGGGAGGGTCCGGTCGTGGGCCCCGGTCGTGAGCACGAGGGCGTCGGGCTCGTACGTGCGAGCGTCACGCCCGACGCCGTCGGGCTCCCCGACGAGCACGTTCAGACGGACGCCGCCGTCCGGACGCCCCGGCGACGACACCTGCTCCAGCGACCACACCTGCGCCGTCGGGACCACCGTGACCGCGGGGTGCGCCCGCAGGGCGTCGGCCAGCGCGCGGTACGTGGCCCACCTGTGGTGCAGCAGGTGCTCGCGCCCGGCCGGGCGCTCGTCGGGCAGGTGCCGCCAGTACTGGCCGCCGAGCACGTCCGCGGCGTCGAGCACCGTGACCCGTGCCCCGGCGTCGGCGGCGGCGCGCGCGGCGGCGAGGCCCGCCGGGCCCGCGCCCACGACGAAGACGTGCCGCTCCTGCCCGCTCATCGGGTCGCCTCCGGTCCGTCGTGCTCGTCCGCACGTCCGTCGTGCTCGTCCGCCTGCCCTCCGGGCTCGCCGAACGGCCCGCCCTGCCGCGCCACGACGTCGCCGTCCTGCGCGCGGCGCAGGCAGGCCCGCACGTCGCGCAGGCCGTTGACCTCCACGACGCAGTCGAAGCACACGCCGATCCCGCAGAAGACGCCGCGCGGAGCGGCACTCTGGCCGGTCGAGCGCCACTGGCGCCGTCCGGCGCCCAGCAGGACGCCCGCGATGGTCTGCCCGGCCGTGCCGGTGACGGGCTCGCCGTCGACCCAGATCGTCAGGGGCCGGTCGGGTCCCGGGCGTACCGGGTCGGCGGCGGCCGGGATGCGGCGCGACGTCATGGTCGTGCTCCCTCGTGAGTGCTCTCCGACGTGTCGGTCGCAGGCGTGTCGGACGCAGAGGTCGCCCGAGGGATCTGTACGTCTGACACGTCCGGGGTGGGGCGCAGGGCCTGGAGCGTGGGGCGGTCCGCCGCGTACGGGCGCGGGTCGACGGCGGGTTCCGCGCCCAGCAGACCGGCGGCGATCAGGTCGCCGGTCGCGGGCGCGAGGCCCACGCCCGCGCCCTCGTGACCGGTCGCGAACCACAGCCCGGGCAGCGCCGGGTCGGCGCCGATCACGGGCAGGTGGTCCGGCATGTACGGGCGGAAGCCCAGGTAGGAACGCATCACGTTCGTCTCGGCGAGGAACGGGAACACCGCCACGGCGCGCCGCGCCATCTGGGCGAGCACCTCCGCGCCGAACCGCTCGTCGAAGCCCACCTGCTCCCGGCTCGACCCGATCAGCACGGTCCCGCCGCGCGTCGACTCGATGACGGCGGACGTCTGCAGCTCCGCGCCCGCGGACTGGGTCGCGGCGAAGTAGTCGCCGTCGTACACCTTGTGGTGGATGCGCTGCGGCATCGGCGTGGTCACGAGCACGGTCCCGCGGCGCGGCCGCACGGGTATCCACGAGCCGAGCCGCGTCGCGACGTCCGCCGACCACGGGCCGGCCGCGACGACCACGGCTCCCGCGGCGACGTCACCCTGGGTGGTGGCGACGCCGGTCAGGCGCCCGTCGGCACCCAGCAGCGGCCCGGTCACCTCGATCCCCGTGCGGACGACGGTGCCGGCCCGGCGCGCGGACGCCAGCAGCGCCTCGGCGGCGGCTACCGGCTGTACCTGCGCGTCCTGCGGGTAGTGGATCGCGCCCAGGACGCCGGGCGCGAGGTCGGGCTCGAGCTCGCGGGCCCGGTCGCCGGACACCTCGACGGCCTCGACGCCCGCGGCCCGCTGTGCCGCGGCGAACTCGCGCAGCCCCGTGAGGCCGGCGTCCGAGGCCACCACGACCACGCCGCCCTTGGCGTCGTGCTCAATCGACGGGAACCGGGGGCCGAGCTCGTCGGCCAGCTCGACCGCGAGCGCCGTCCACCGGCGCAGCGACTCCTGGGCGAGCACCAGCTCCGGCCCCGGACCCTTGTCCGAGACCAGCAGGTTGCCCTCGCCGTGCGCGCTCGTGCCGGCGGCCGCGGCCCCGCGGTCGAGCACCACCACCGAGGCACCCGCGAGCGCCAGGGAGCGCGCGCACGCGGCGCCCACGATCCCGGCGCCGACGATGACGACGTCCGCAGCCACTTCCACCCCCTCCATCGCTCCGCTGTCCCTTGTCCCTGTGTCTCTCCCGGGCCCGCGGCCCGGCCGCCGGGCTGACCCGGCGCTACCGCTCAGTCCTCGGGCTTGCCCGCCCACGTGCCGAGCGAGTGCCCGATGTGCCGCTCCATCAGCGCCTTGGCGCCGGGGCCGTCGCCGGCCGCGAGCAGGTCGAGCAGCTCGTGGTGCTCCTGGGCGGAGGCGGCCAGCGTGCCGCCCGCGACCATCGTCGAGAGCCCGAGCAGCCGCGCGCGGTCGCGCAGGTCGGCCACGATCTCGCCGGCCACCGGGTTGCCCAGCAGCCCCATGAGCCGCAGATGGAACGCCTGGTCCGCCTGCAGGTACGCGATGAGGTCCCCCGTGCGCGCGCCCTCGACGATCTCGTCGGCGAGCGCCCGGAACTCCCCGAGCTGCCCCACGGGGAACGACTTGGCGAGCCGCTCCATCCAGACGGGCTCGATCACGAGCCGGACGGCGGCGACGTGCCGCAGGGTCTGGTCGCTCACGCGGGTGACGCGGAAGCCCTTGTTGCGCACCGCCTCCAGGAAGCCGCGCCGTTCCAGGTCCAGCACCGCCTCGCGCACCGGGGTCGCGGACACGTCGAAGCGTGCGGCCAGCGTCGGCACGGAGACCAGCTCGCCGGGCTCCAGCTCGCCCGCGACGATCGCCGCCACGAGGGCGCGGTGAACCTGCTCGCGCAGGCTCGCGACCGGGGGTAGACGACGGACCGACGGGGTCGGTGAAACTGAGCTCATGGTGCTCTCCAGGGGTGCCAGGCTTCGACAGTAGAATATTACACACGACAGGAAACCCGTCGTCAATGCCGCCAGAGGGTACCTGAGCGCGGGCCGGTTCGCCGGTCTTTCGCCCGCCAGAACTGGCGTCATCCCGCCGAAACGCGACGTTTACAATCACCCCATCGACATCCCTGTACCGTCTCAGTAACATATCACGCATCACATATCGAAGGCTGGCCACGTCGACGACGACCGTGGCCGCGCCGGGGCCGTACCGCAGACCACCCGACGCACCTGCGTCACTGATCGAAGGGCCACATCGTGAAGCTCCATCGGACAACGACGGCACTCGTCGCCGTCGCCGCGACACTCGCGCTCGCCGCGTGCGGCGGCGGCCAGGACGCCTCCTCCTCCACGGGCGGCGGCGGGTTCGCCGCCGAGCCCGCCGAGGGCGGGACCGTCCACGTGCTGCAGAACGCCGACTTCTCCTACCTCGACCCGGCGCGCGGCTGGGACGGCGGCGTGAACAACTTCTACCGGCTGGTCTACCGCCAGCTCACGACGTCCGCGCCGGGCTCGGCGGACGACCCGACCGCGATCGTCCCGGACCTGGCCGAGTCCCTGGGCGAGGTGTCCGACGACGGTCTGACCTGGACCTACACGCTCAAGGACGGACTGAAGTTCGAGAACGGCGACCCGATCACGTCCGCCGAGGTCAAGTTCGGCGTCTCGCGGGCCTGGGACCCGGAGATCGGCATCGGCTCCCCGTACCTCAAGCAGGTCATCGACGCCCCCGAGGACTACGAGGGCCCCTACAGGACCGGCGACCTGCCGACCATCGAGACCCCGGACGAGCAGACGATCGTCTTCCACCTGAAGAAGCCGTTCCCCGAGTTCGACGCCGTCGTCTCCCAGGTCAACGCGACCCCGTTCCCCGAGGGCAGCGGCGCCGGCGACGAGTTCATCCACGAGATCGTCGCCTCCGGGCCCTACAAGCTGGCCGAGTACGTGCCGGGCAGCACCATCAAGCTCGAGCGCAACGAGAGCTGGGACCCCGCGACCGACGAGGTGCGCGCCGCCAAGCCGGACGGCTGGGAGTTCACCATCGGCCTCGACCCCGCCACCATCGACGAGCGCCTCATCGCCGGGCAGGGCGCGGACGTCAACGCGATCGCCGGCAACATCCAGGCGGCCACGCTCCCCCGTCTGCAGACGCCGCAGCTGCAGGAGCGGGTGCTGGAGTACCCCGGCATCTGCACCACCTACATGGGCCTGAACACCACCAAGGCACCGCTCGACGACGTCCGGGTGCGCCAGGCGATCAGCTACGCCATCGACCGCACCACGATCGTCAACGCGAGCGGCGGCACTCAGCTCGGCGCGCCGTCCACGACGATCATCCCGCCGGCGGTCGCCGGTCACAAGGACTTCGACCTGTACCCCTCGGCGGACGGCACGGGCGACGTCGAGGCCGCGCAGAAGCTGCTCGACGAGGCCGGCCTGTCCGACGGGTTCACCCTGACCCTCGACATCCGCTCGCAGGAGTCGATGCAGGCCCAGGGCGAGGCCGTCCAGCAGGCGCTCGAGCGCGTCGGCATCACCGTCGAGCTCAACCTGATCGACACGTCCACCTACTACGAGACCATCGGCACCCCGTCGCAGCAGCACGACGCCGCCATCACCGGCTGGTGCCCGGACTGGGCCTCGTCGGCGGCGACCTTCATCCCGCCGCTGTTCGACGGCCGCAACATCTACGAGAAGGGCAACAACAACCTCGCCCAGCTCGACGACGAGGACGTCAACGCCCGGATCGACGAGATCGGGGCCATGACCGACATCGCCGCGGCGAACGAGCAGTGGGGCGCCCTCGACGAGGAGATCCTCGAGCTGGCGCCGATCGTCCCGCTGATGGTCGCCAAGACGGTGCTCCTGCCGGGTGAGAACGTCACCGGGCTGCACTCCTCGGCGAACGCCGCGAGCGGCGGCATCGACTACGTCGGTGTCGGCCTCAAGGACCCCGAGAAGGGCTGATCCATGACGTCCTTCCCGACCGATCTCACGACGGCCCGGCCCGTCGAGGCCGGGACCGACGACACCCCCGAGGCGCCGGCGGCACCAGCCGCCGGCGCCCTCCGGGCGGGTGCCGGCGGTACCTGGCAGGCCCTGCGCCGCGACGTCGGCGCGATGCTCGGCCTCGGCTACATCGTGCTCGTCACGCTCGTCGCGATCTTCGCGCCCGTCCTGACCGCCGTCAGCGGCTGGACCCCGTACGAGTTCGACCAGACCGCGATCGACCCCAACCTCGGCGGCATGCCGATCGGCCCGTGGGGCGGCGTCAGCGCCGAGCACTGGTTCGGCGTCGAACCGGGCAGCGGCCGCGACATCTTCGCCCGCATCGTCTACGGCGCGCGGGTGTCCATGAGCATCGCGCTGTCCGCCACCACGCTGACCACCGTGCTGGGCGTCTCCCTCGGGCTCGTGGCCGGCTACTTCGGCGGCCGGGTCGACCTGGTGATCTCGCGCGTCATGGACTTCCTCATGGCCTTCCCGGCGCTCATCTTCATGATCGCCGTGCTCTCCGCCCTGCCGGCGGGCAACCGGTCCACGCTCCTGGTGGTCGTGATCTCCGTGTTCGGCTGGCCCTACCTGGCGCGCATCGTGCGCGGCCAGACCATGTCGCTCGCGCAGCGGGAGTTCGTCGAGGCGGCGCGCGCCGCCGGGGCGAGCGGCACCCGCATCGTGTTCCGCGAGATCCTGCCCAACCTGCGCTCGACCATCATCGTGATGGCGACCCTCGCCGTGCCCGGCTACGTCGGCACCGAGGCCGGCCTGTCGTTCCTCGGCGTCGGCGTGGTACCCCCGGCGCCGAGCTGGGGCCAGATGATCGCCGCGTCCGTGAAGTGGTACGCCGTCGACCCCGCGTACTTCGTCTTCCCCGGCACGTGCCTGTTCCTGCTCGTGCTCTCGTTCACCGTGCTCGGCGACCGCCTGCGCGCCGTCGTCGACGCCCAGGAGGGCCGCTGATGCCCCGGTTCCTGATCACCCGAGTCGCCTCCGGCCTCGGCGTGCTGCTGCTGGTCTGCCTGTTCACGTACCTGGTCTTCTTCGCGTTGTCGCCGGACCCGGCGGTGCAGATCTGCGGCAAGAACTGCACGCCCGAGGTCATCGACCAGATCCGCGGCAACCTCGGGCTGGACCAGCCGTTCTGGACCCAGTTCTTCCACTTCGTCGTCGGCATCTTCGCGGGTCGCACCTACGGCGAGGGGGTCGGCGCCGTCGAGTGCGCCGCGCCCTGCCTCGGCTACTCGTTCCAGTCCAGCCAGGCCGTCTGGGACATGATCATCCAGCGCCTGCCGGTCTCCGCGACGATCGCCGTGGGCGCCGCCGTGCTGTGGCTGCTCGCCGGGCTGGCCGGCGGCCTGCTCAGCGCCGTCAAGGAGGGCACGTTCCTCGACCGGTTCACCACCGGGCTGACGCTGACCAGCATGTCGATCCCCAACTACGTGCTCGCGCTCGTGCTGCAGTACGTGCTGGTGGTCAAGCTGCAGTGGCTGCCGTTCCCGCAGGCCGTCGCGTTCGCCGACGACCCCGGGCAGTGGTTCGCGAACTTCGTCATGCCGTGGATCGTGCTCGCCGTCGGCTACGCGGCCGCCTACACGCGGCTGACGCGGGCCAACGTGCTCGACGTGCTGCGCGAGAACTACGTGCGCACCGCCTACGCCAAGGGCCTCGCCCAGCCGCTCGTCTGGCGCCGGCACGCGCTGCGGCCCGCGCTGACGCCGATCGTGACGATCTTCGGGATGGACTTCGCCGGCCTGCTCGGCGGCGCGCTCATCACCGAGACCGTGTTCGGCATCAACGGCGTGGGCAAGATGGCCGCCGACTCCATCGCCCGCAACGACCAGCCGGTGATCATGGGCGTCACCCTGCTCGCCGGGTTCCTCGTCGTCGTCGGCAACATCGTGGTCGACGTCGTGTACACCGCCATCGACCCGAGAGTGCGGGTGAACGCATGAGCCTGCTGCAGGTGCGCGACCTCACGGTCACCTTTCCCACCCCGCGCGGGCCGCTGGACGCCGTCCGCTCGCTCGACCTCGACCTGGAGGCAGGCGGGGCGCTCGGCATCGTCGGCGAGTCCGGCTCCGGCAAGTCCATGACCAGCCTGGCGATCATGGGGCTGCAGCCCCGGGCCGCGCAGCGCACCGGCAGCGTGCGCCTGGGCGGCCAGGAGCTCGTCGGGATGTCCGAGGCCGAGCTGCGCCGTGTGCGTGGCGACCGCGTCGCGATGGTCTTCCAGGACCCGCTCTCCTCGCTGAACCCGTACTACACGGTCGGGCTGCAGATCGAGGAGGCCTACCGCGCCCACCGGCCCGGCACCACGCGACGCGTGGCCCGGCGCGTGGCGATCGAGGCGCTGGAGCGGGTGCACATCCGCGACGCCGCGCGGCGCGTGGACCACTACCCGCACCAGTTCTCGGGCGGCATGCGCCAGCGCGTCATGATCGCCATGGCGCTGAGCACCGAACCCGAGCTGCTGATCGCCGACGAGCCCACCACAGCGCTCGACGTCACCGTCCAGGCGCAGATCCTCGACCTGCTGCAGGAGATCCGGCGCGAGACCGGCACCGGCCTGGTGCTGATCACGCACGACCTGGCCGTGGTCAGCGAGGTCACCGACCACATCGTCGTCATGAAGGACGGCGTGTGCGTCGAGCGCGGCGCCGTCGAGCAGATCTTCACCGACCCGCGGCACGCGTACACCCGGGCGCTGCTCGACGCCGTACCGCGCATCGACGACGAGATCGGCGAGCTGCGCGCGGTCACGGCCGGCGGCGCCGGTGATGTCGCAGCGAACAACGAGAAGGACGGAGGCCCCGCATGAGTGCGCCGCTCCTGAGAGCCACGCACCTCGTCAAGGAGTTCCCGGTCCTGGGCACGGGCGGCATCCTGCGCCGTCCGGACACCTTCCGGGCCGTGGACGACGTGAGCTTCGAGATCAACGCGGGCGACACGCTCGCCCTGGTGGGCGAGTCCGGCTCGGGCAAGTCGACGACGGCGCGTCTGGCCGCCCGGCTGCTCGACGTCACCTCGGGCACCGTCGAGCTCGACGGCGAGAACGTCACCCGGCTGGGCCGCACCGACCTGCGCCGGTTCCGCAGCGACGTGCAGGTCGTCTTCCAGGACCCGTACTCCTCGCTCAACCCGCGGCACACCGTGGAGCGGATCGTCACCGCTCCCCTGCTCTACCAGCAGCGGTCGGTTCCCGGCGGGGGGCGTGCGTTCACCCAGGCCCTCATGGAGCGGGTCGGGCTGGACCCGGACCACTCGCAGAAGTACCCGGCGCAGTTCTCCGGCGGTCAGGCGCAGCGCATCGGCATCGCCCGCGCGCTCGCCGTCGGGCCGCGCGTGGTGGTGTGCGACGAGGCGGTCTCCGCCCTGGACGTCTCCGTCCAGGCGCAGGTGATCAACCTGCTGCGCGACCTCCAGCGCGAGGAGGGGCTGACCTACCTGTTCATCGCGCACGACCTGGCCGTGGTGCGGCAGATCGCCACCAGGGTCGCGGTGATGACGCAGGGCCGGATCGTCGAGGAGGGCAACCGCGACGCCGTCTTCGACGCGCCGCAGCACGAGTACACGCGCAAGCTGCTCGACGCCGTGCCCCGCATCCGCCCCGAGTGGGAGGCGGCCCGACGGCGCAACGCGGCGCTCGCGGCGGAGGGGGCCCGATGAGCGCGGCCTGGACAACCACCTACCTGCTGCCGGGCATCGGCGTCCGCGAGCGCCGTCTCGCGGTGCCGCTGGACCGGTCGGGCAGGCTGGCGGGCGAGGTGACGCTGCTGGTCCGCGAGCTCGTGGACCCGACCCGGGGCGACGAGGACCTGCCGCTGCTGGTGTACCTGCAGGGCGGGCCGGGCGGCGCGAACCCGCGGCCGCTGCGCCGGGACGGCTGGCTGGACGTGGCGCTGCGCGACCACCGCGTGGTGCTGGTGGACCAACGCGGCACGGGCGGCAGCTCGCCGCTGGACGGCGAGGCGCTGGCCGGGCTGGACGCCCGCGCGGGCGCCGACCTGCTGGCGTGCTACCGGGCCGACTCGATCGTCGCGGACCTGGAGGACGTGCGCCGGCAGGTGTACGGCGGGCGCCGGTGGGCCACGCTGGCGCAGAGCTTCGGCGGCTGGATCACGCTGACGTACCTGTCGTGCGCACCCGAGGCGCTGCGCGCCTGCTACGTCGCGGGTGGCATCCCGGGCACGCCGCCGGACGCCGCGGAGGTCTACCGCCGCACGTTCGGCCGGGTAGCCGGCAAGACGGCGGAGTTCTACCGGCGCTACCCGGCCGACGTCGAGGCCGTGGCGGCGATCGCGGACCGGCTCGCGCAGGGCGACGTCCGGCTGCCGGACGGCGACGTGCTGACGGTGCGCCGGTTCCAGTCCATGGGCATCGACCTGGGCATGAAGCCGGGGCCGGAGCGCCTGCACTGGTTCGTCGAGAAGGCGTTCGCGGCGCCGGGCCGGCTGTCGGCGGGGTTCCTGCAGGAGGCGATGGTCCGCACCGCGCAGGCGGACGGCCCGTTGTTCTGGACGCTGCAGGAGTCGATCTACGGGCACGGCGGAAACGGCCCGACGGGCTGGGCGGCGCAGGCCGAGCGGGACCGGCGGCCGGAGTTCGACGCGGACCGCCGTCCGCTGCTGTTCACGGGCGAGATGGCGTTCCCGTGGATGTTCGACGAGATCCGGCTGCTGCGCCCCTTCGCGGGAGCGGTGCACGAGCTGGCGGCGCGCCAGGAGTGGTCGCCGCTGTACGACCTGGACCGCCTGGCCGCCAACGAGGTGCCCCTGGCGGCGATCGTCTACCACGACGACATGTTCGTGGACTCGGGTCTGCAGCTCGACACGCTCTCGCGGGTCGGGTCGGCGCAGGCCTGGGTCACCAACGAGTACGAGCACGACGGGATCGGCGACGCACGCGTGCTGGAGCGCCTGCGCGAGCTGGTCCGCGACCGAGGAGGAGAGATCCGATGAGCACGCACCACACCCCTGGCCGGCCGCCCTACGCGGGCACCCGCGCACCCCGCCTGGCCGACAGCCCGGCGTTCAACGCCCACATGGCCCGCGGCTGGGGCGCGCCCGACGTCGTCGTCCCGGTGATCCCCGGCGCGCCGGAGGCCGCCGCCGACCACCGCCGCCGGCTCTCGGAGCGCATCGGCGCGCGCGACGCCGTGGTCAGCGCCGGACGCGCGCCGCTGCGCAACGGCGACGCGATGTACGGGTTCCGCGCGGACAGCGACTTCGTGTGGCTCACGGGCACGCAGGCCGAGGACGGCGTCCTGGTGCTGCGGGCGGGCGACGGCGGGCACGACGCCACGCTGTACCTGCCGCCGCCCGCCCGGCCCGGAGAGAGCGAGTTCTTCGCCAACGCGGCCTACGGCGAGCTCTGGGTCGGGCCCTCCCCGGACCTGGCCGCCTGGGCCGGAGCGCTGGGCATCGCGGTGGAGCCGCGGGCCGCGCTCGACGGCGTGCTGGAGAAGCTGGACGGCGCGCTCGCCGCGCCGTCGGTGGACGACGACCTGGTGCGCCGGTTCGGCCTCAAGCCGTCCGAGGACCTGGCCCGCGCCCTGTCCGACCTGCGGATGATCAAGGACGACTGGGAGATCGGCCAGCTCCGCGAGGCGATCGACCACACCGTGACCGGGTTCGACGCCGTGGCCCGCGAGGTGCCGCGCGCCGTCGGCGGGCTCGGCGAGCGCTGGCTGCAGGGCACGTTCGACCGCCACGCGCGCACGTTCGGCAACGGGCCGGGCTACTCGACGATCGTCGGCTCCGGCCCGCACGCCCCGACCCTGCACTGGGTGCGGTGCGACGGCCCGATCCTGCCCGACCTGCCGCTGCTGCTCGACATGGGCGTCGAGGCCAACTCCCTGTACACCGCCGACGTGACGCGCACCATCCCGCCGTCGGGCACCTTCAGCGCGGTCCAGCGCCAGGTGCACGACCTCGTGGAGAAGTCGCACCGCGCCGGCATGGCGCAGATCCGCCCGGACGTGGAGTACCTCGACTTCCACTACGCCTCCATGGAGGTCATCGCCCAGGGTCTGCACGACTGGGGGCTGCTCGACGTCTCCGTCGACGAGGCGCTGTCGCCGGGCGGGCAGCAGCACCGGCGCTGGCTGGTCTGCGGCATCGGGCACCACCTCGGGCTGGACGTCCACGACTGCGCCCACTCCGACTACCAGGCCTACCAGGCCGCTCCCCTGGCCCCCGGCGTCGTGATGACCGTCGAGCCCGGCCTGTACTTCCACGCCCACGACGAGACCGTGCCGCCCGAGCTGCGCGGCATCGGCGTGCGCCTGGAGGACGACCTGCTGGTCACCCCCGACGGCGCCGAGGTACTCTCGGACGCGCTGCCCATCGACGCCGCCGGCATCGAGCGCTGGACCGCGGAACGGATCGGCGATGCCTGAGGCCGTGCTCTCCGTGCCGGGCGTGGGGGCCCGGGTGGCCGAGCCGTTCCCGCTCGCCGACGTCGTCCTGACGGGCGGCGTCTTCACCCGGGCGCGGGACCAGATGCTGCACCTGGCCCGCGTGTACCCCGTGGACCGGCTGCTCGCCGTCTTCCGCGCGAACGCCGGGCTGGACACGCGCGGCGCGCTGCCGCCGGGCGGCTGGGAGGACTTCGGCCACCCCGACGAGGACGCCTGGGGCCCGCACGACTACCCCGGCCGCGAGGCCGCGCCCACCGCCAACCTGCTGCGCGGCCACTACGCCGGGCACTTCCTGTCCATGCTGGCGCTCGCGGCCGGCGGCCCGGGCGACGCCGCGGAGCGGGCCGAGCTCAAGGCCAAGGTCGACGACATGGTCGAGGGGCTGCGGGAGGTCCAGGAGACCCTGGCCGCGACCGGCCGGTACAGCCACCCCGGGTTCCTGGCCGCCTACGGCGAGTGGCAGTTCTCCCGCCTGGAGGGCCTGGCGCCCTACGGCGAGATCTGGGCGCCGTACTACACGTGCCACAAGATCATGGCCGGGCTGCTCGACGCGTACCGGCACACGGGCTCGGTCGTGGCGCTGGACGTCGCCGCCGAGATGGGGCGCTGGGTGCACGGGCGGCTGTCCGTCCTGCCCGCGGAGCAGCGCGCGCAGATGTGGGCCCTGTACATCGCGGGCGAGGCGGGCGGCATGAACGAGGTGCTGTGCGACCTCGCCGTGCTTACCGGGGACCGCACGTTCGTCGACACGGCGCGGCTGTTCGACCTGGACACCCTGCTGGACTTCGCGGCGGCGGGCCGCGACGAGCTGGACGGCATGCACGCCAACCAGCACGCCGCGACGCTGCTCGGCTACCTCGCGCTGGGTGACCTGACCGGCGAGACGCGCTACACGGACGCCGTCGTCCACCTCTGGGACATGCTCGTGCCCGGCCGCACCTACGCCCACGGCGGCTCCGGCGAGAACGAGCTCTGGGGCCCGGCGGGCGCCGTGGCGGGCGACATCGGCAACCGGAACGCCGAGACGTGCGTGACCTACAACATGCTCAAGATCGCGCGCGCCCTGTTCGAGCGCACCGGCAAGGCGCGGTTCGCCGACTACTACGAGCGGGCCGTGACCAACCAGATCCTGGGCTCGCGGCGCGACGCCGACTCGGACGACTCGCCCGAGGTGACGTACATGTTCCCCGTGCACCCGGGGGCGCTGCGCGAGTGGGACAACGTGGGCACGTGCTGCGGCGGCACGGGGCTGGAGAACCACGTCAAGTACCAGGACTCCGTGTACTTCCGGTCGTTCGCCGGTGCCGCGCGGGTCGTCTGGGTCAACCTCTACGTGGCCTCGACGGCGAGCTGGCCGGAGGCCGGCGTCCGGCTGGTGCAGCGCACGGACTACCCGCTGGAGGGCAGCAGCCGGATCGAGGTCGACGCGACCGGCGACCTGGAGCTGCGCCTGCGGGTGCCGGGCTGGGTCGCGGACGGCGCCTTCACCGTGACGGTGGACGGCGAGGCGCAGCCCGTCCGGGCCGACGGCGGGTACGTCGCCCTGCGGCGCGACTGGCGGCCCGGCACCGTCGTCGAGATCGACATGCCGCTCACCCTGCGCGAGGTCCCGGCCCCCGACGACACCTCGGTGGTCACCCTCGAGCTCGGGCCGACGGTGCTCCTGGCCCGCAGTGCCGCCACGACCTGGCTGCCGCTGGAGGCCGCGACCTGGCGGCGGCTCGACGGCACGCTGGAGGCCCCGCTGACCTCCGCCGACGACGGCACGTGGCGCCTCGGCGACCTCGTCCTGGAGCCGACGTGGTCCGGGTCCGACGCCAGGTACCACATGTACCTGCGCCGGGCCGACGCGCGGATCGCGTTCGCGGGGGTCGACCCGGCGGCGGACTCGGGCGTGCCGAACGCGGCGCGTGCGGACGGCCGCACCTTTCTCGACGTGCTGTGGTCGGACGGCGGGTTCGCCGACCGTTCCGCGTTCGTCGAAGGGGTGCTGCGCGCGACGCACGAGTTCGTGGAGCTCGGGCTGCTGAGCGCCGCGGAGGGGCGGCAGGTGCTGCTGGCGGCGGCGCGCTCCGCCGTCGGGCGGCCGTCCGAGGCCGACGGCGGGCCCGGATCCGCGGGCCGGGCCACGGAGGAGGCCGCGCTCCTGTCGCGAGCGCCGACCACCACGCACGAGGGTTCCGCGCCCCGCGTCGAGATCGTCGCGGCCGCCGCGCCCGGCGTCACCGGCTGGTACCTCCGGCCGCCAGAGTTCACGGTCACCGCGCGGGCCGACGTCGGCGAGCCCGTCGTCGAGGTCCGCGTCGGCGACGAGCCGTGGGCCCCCGCCGGACAGGAACCGCTGGTGCTGGCCGACGGCGTGCACACGGTCACCGCGCGCGCCGTCGACGACGCGGGCCGGGAACGGCGCGTCGTCCGCGAGGTCAGCGTGGACACCAAGCCGCCGCGGACCACGGTGACGACCAAGCGGCTAGGCCCGCGGGGCGTCGAGATCAACCTCGCCGCCGTCGACGACGTCTCGGGCGTGGACAGCATCCGGTGGAAGGGGCCGGACACGTTCTGGGCCACGTTCGCCGAGCCATTCAGCCGGGCGCTGTCCGACGTGCCCCAGGTGATCGAGTTCGCCGCGACCGACCGGGCGGGCAACCAGGAGCCGGTACGCACCCTGGTGCTCCCGCCCGCGGACGCCGAGTAACCGGGTCAAGGTTCCACTGATGTCAGACCAGCGAACACTCAGACCAGCGAACAGGAGAGCACGCATGAACCAGCGAGCCGTCCGGAAGTCCCTGGCCCTACCGCTCGCGGCGATCGCCGCGAGCGCCCTCGCCCTCGGTGCCGTGCCGGCGAGCGCGGCAGCCGCCCCGCCGTCCTCCGCAGTCGCCGCCCCGGCGTCCGACGCCTGCCGCCTGCCCGCCGCCGTCGACGGGCTCGGCTCCGGGTTCCCGGTGGACGACCAGGCGCTCCCGGCCGCCGGCACGCTCAAGGCGGCTCTGCTGCTCGTGGACTTCGACGACCATCCGGCGTCCGCGGCCTCCGCGGCCGAGGCGGAGGCCAACCTGGCCCCCGGCGTCGAGTACCTGGAGCGGGTCTCGGGCGGCCAGCTGGACGTCACCACGACGGTGTCGGACGGCTGGGTGCGGATGCCCGAGCCCTCAACGTCGTACCCGTTCGAGCGAGGCCTGAGCTACGAGGACCACGTGCGGTACATCGGCGACGCGATCACGGCCGCCAACGACACGTTCGACTTCTCCGACGTCGACGTGGTCTGGGTGACGGCCACGAAGGAGGCGCCGAACATCACCTACTCGCCCACGACGAACTTCCTGGACGTCACCGCCGACGGCAACCACCTCACGCACGCCGTGACCTTCGGCTACGACCAGTGGCGCTGGGGCGGGCTGGTGCTGGCGCACGAGTCGGGGCACACGCTCGGCCTGCCGGACCTGTACCTGTTCGAGGCGCCGCCTCAGGACCCGGGCAACTACCACGCGGCGGTCGGCGGCTGGGACCTGATGGGGCTCATCTCGGGCGCGGGGCCGGAGTACTTCGCCTGGCACCGCTGGCAGCTCGGCTGGCTCGACGACGACCAGGTGGTGTGCGCCGGATCGGACCGGACGACGTCGGCGCGCCTGGCACCGGTGGCGCTGTCCGCCGACGCCAGGCCAGGGCAGGCCGCCATGGTGGTCTACCCGCTGTCGGAGACGCGCGCCGTCGTCGTCGAGAACCGGCAGCCGGTGGGCTACGACGAGGGCATCGAGGCGCGGGGCGCCCTGGTGTACACGGTCGACACGTCCGTGCGCTCGGGCGAGGGCCCGGTCCGGGTGGTGGACGCGACGCCGGGTTCGGCGGACGGTCTGGACGACGCCCCGTTCGCGGCGGGCTCGTCCTGGACCGAGCCGACGACGGGTGCGGTGCTCGCGTTCCGGGCGGGCCCGGCGGGCACGCTGCGCGTCACGGTCACTCCCTGATCCCTCCGTGTCGGACGTCCAGGTCACCCGGGTGACCCGGACGTCCGACACGGGCGGCAGGCCGGTCGATGTCAGTGGCGGCGTCTACCGTCGTGCCATGAGCGAGCCCCGGCCCTTCACGGTCCACGTCCCCGACCAGGTCCTCGGCGACCTGCGCGAACGTCTGGCGCGCAGCAGGATCCCCGAGGACTCGCCCCGGCGTCCGCCGTCGGGCATGACGTCCGGCTACCTGCACGAGCTGGTCGACCACTGGATCAGCTGGGACTGGCGGGCGCGCGAGGCCTGGCTCAACGGGCACCCGCAGTTCCTGGCCGAGGTCGGGGGCGCGGACGTGCACTTCGTGCACCTCCGGTCGGAGCAGCCGGACGCCCCGGCGCTGCTCGTGCTGCACGGGTGGCCGCACACGTTCGCGCTGCAGCTCGACTTCGCGGACCTGCTGCCCGACGTCCACGTCGTGGTGGCAAGCCTGCCCGGCTTCGCGTTCTCGACGCCGTACGCGGACGGCGAGATGTCGGAGAAGCGGCTGGCCGGCACGATGCACGCGCTGATGACCGACGTGCTCGGCTACGAGCGGTACCTCACCTACGGCGAGGATGTCACGGCGAACGTCAGCGACCTCATCGCGGCCCGGTATCCGGAGCACGTCGCGGGCATCGTCGCCACGCACGCGCACTTCCCGACCACGGCGGAGCGGGCGGCGCTCGACGACCCCGAGGTCAAGGAGTTCTTCGACGGCATCGCCGCGCAGCACCAGACCGACGGCGCGTACGGGCACGTCCAGGCCACCCGGCCGGACACGCTCGCGACCGCGCTCAACGACTCCCCCGCCGGCCTCCTCGCCTGGCTGACCGAGAAGCTCGTCGAGTGGAGCGACACCCCACCGGGTGACCCCCGCGCCGTCGAGCGGCGCATCTCGCGCGACCGCATCCTCACCGAGGCGACGATCTACTGGGCCACCCAGAGCATCGCGTCGTCGTTCCGGCCGTACTACGAGGGCGCCGACCAGCCCGACCCGATCCCGCCGACGACGGTGCCGGCAGCGGTGTTCGTCCAGCGGCACGAGGGCACGTATCCCGAGTCGCTCGCGCGCCGCCACTACCTCGACCTGCGCGTGTTCGACCGCCTGGAAGAGGGCGGTCACTTCACGGTGGGTGAGGTGCCTGAGGAGATGGCGGCGCGCGTGCGGGAGTTCGTCCGGTCGGTCGACGGCGAGGTCGACGGCGGCTGAGCCCTGGCTCAGGCCTTGGGCTCGAGCCGGATCACCGGGAACTTGCGGTCGGTGTGGGTCTCGTACACCTTGGCGTCCGGCCAGTACGCGGCCCAGATCCCGTAGAGCCGCTCCCACTCGGGCGACGTGGGACGCACCACGGTGGTGGTCGCCCGCAGGGTCTCGTCGCCGACCTCGATGGTCGTCTCGCCCGTACCGTCCTCGACGTTGGCCACCCAGGTCGGGTCCTTCGGCGCGCCACCCATCGACCCCACGACCAGGTAGGCGTCGCCGTCGACGGCGGCCACCAGCGGCGTCACGTACTGCTTGCCGCTGACCCGCCCGACGTGGTGCAGGAGCAGCAGGCGCTTGCCGTCGAAGTGCCCGCCCGCGACGGGTGACTCGACGATGCCCGCGTTCGCCCGGAACGCCTCGATGATCTCGGTGTTCATGTCTGACATCTGGTCCTCCTCCGACCTCCGCCGACCCCCCGGCCGGCCTAACCGGACTTTACCCCGGTTAAGCTCCGCCGGATAGCATCCGGACATGAGCACGCCGATGACGTGGGGCACACCGCGGCCGGAGCGGGCCGATGCCGCGCGCAACCGGCAGCTCCTGCTCGCCTCGGCCCGGGAGCTCCTGGCCGAGGCGGGACCGGACTGCCTGACGATGGACCTCCTGGCCGAACGGTCGGGGCTCGGCAAGGGCACGGTGTTCCGCCGGTTCGGCTCCCGGGCGGGCATCTTCCAGGCCCTGCTCGACGACGCCGAGCGCGACCTGCAGCAGCAGGTCCTGAGCGGCCCGCCGCCGCTCGGCCCCGGGGCGCCGCCGGTCGACCGGATCGTCGCCTACGGCACGGCCCGGGTCCGCTTCCTCGCGGAGCACCACGCGGTCGCGCGCGCCACGCTCGACGGGCGCCGCGCGGGCGGGCGGCGCCCGCTGTCCGAGATCCACCTGCGGGTGCTGCTGCGCGAGGTCGACCTGCCCGGCGCCGACGTCGAGGTGCTCGCGGGCCAGCTCGCGTACGCGCTGGACGGCCCGCTGCTGCTCCAGCTCTTCGCGGGGCCGGAGCTGGTCGGGCCGGAGCCGACGGCGCGGTTCGAGGCGGGCTGGCGCGACCTGGTCGAGCGGGTGTGCGGGGTTTCCGAAGCGTAGGCCGCGCGGGCAACCGCTGGTCGAGCCTGTCGAGACCCGGATCACGCAGAGCCGGTCGAGCACCGCTGGTCGAGCTTGTCGAGACCCCGGTTCGTGACCTGGGTCTCGACAAGCTCGACCGACGAACGATCAAGCGTGCGTCGGCGCCTCGTGGCGGGCGTGCTCGGCGGGTTCGAGCTGAAAGGTCGAGTGCTCCACGCGCACGTCGAACTGCGTGGCGACGCACCGCTGCAGGGCGTCGAGCACTGGCGGCGCCTGGCCGTCCCGGAAGCAGACGTCGCGCACCACGACGTGGGCGCTGATGGTCGGCAGGCCGGTGGCGACCAGCGAGGCGTGCAGGTCGTGCACCTCCTCGACGTGCTCCACCTCCAGCAGCCGCGCCCGCACCTCGTCGAGGTCCATGCCCGGCGGGGTCGACTCCAGCAGCACGCTCGCGGAGTCGGCCAGCAGCCGGGCGGCTCGCGGCAGGATGAGGACGGCGATGACGAGCCCCGCGACGGCGTCGGCCCGCTCCCAGCCCGTCGTCGCGATCACGACCGCGGCCACGATCACCGCGACCGAGCCGAGCGCGTCGTTGACCACCTCCAGGAACGCGGCGCGCAGGTTGAACGACGCCGAGCGCCCGCCCGCGAGCACGAGCAGCGCCACGACGTTGCCCACCAGGCCGACGATCCCGAAGACGAGCAGGCCCGGCCCCGGCGCCTCCGCCGGTCCGACGAGGCGGCTCACTCCCTCGACCAGGGCGTAGACGCCGACGGCGAGCAGCACCGCGGCCTGCGCGAGCGCGGCCAGGATCTCGGCCCGCCGGAACCCCCAGGTCCGGCGCGACGACGGCGGCCGCAGCGCGAGCGACGCCGCCCCCAGCGCGATGGCGAGGCCCGCCACGTCGGTGAGCATGTGCGCGGTGTCGACCAGGAGCGCGAGGCTGCCGGTGAGCAGCGCGCCGACCGCCTGAGCGACGAAGACGGACGCCGTGATGCCGAACGCGACGGCCAGGCGGCGCCGTCCGCCCGGGTCGGCGTGCGCTCCGCCGTCGTGCCCGTGGCTGTGGCCACCGGGACCGTGACCGTGGCTCACGACGCCGCTCCCGCCGAGCCGTCCACGCCGTAGACCGGGCACAGGGCCACGGCGTCGCCGGTCAGCGCCAGCAGCTGCTCGGCCGACGCGAGCACCGCGAGCGTCGCCTCCGGGTGGGTCAGCGAGAACACGGACGCCCGCCCCTGCGGCCGCGACTCGACGAGCCCGCAGTCCCGCAGGCAGGCCAGGTGCTTGGACACCGTGGACTGGGCCAGGCCGAGGTGCTTGGTCAGGTCGACCACGCGGTGCTCGCCGAGGGCCAGGTGCTGCAGGATCGCCAGCCGCGACGGATCCGAGAACCCGTGGAACAGGCACGCCGCCACGACCATCGCCTCGGACTCGCGGGCTGCGACATCGCCCGTCACCTCTGTCATCGCCATGCGACGATGCTACCAGCCACCCCCACTCCCCTTTGAGGCCCGGGTTTCTCCTCTTTGAGCCGACCCAAAGCGAAGAAACCCGGGCCTCAAAAGAAGGTCCGACGACGACGCAGGCCCTCCCGACCCGGCGCCGCCCGACCGGCCCCGCCCAACCCGGCCCCGCCCGACCCGGCTCCGCCCTCAGGCCACCGCCCGGGCATGCCAGGCCGTCGCCGTCGCGTCCAGGACGTCGTCCCACGGCGTCGGCCGGACGCCGAACAGCCCGGTGGTCTCGGCCGCGTCCGCCACGAAGGGTTGGTCGAACTGGTAGAGCACGCCCAGGGCCTCGCGCAGCAGCGGCACCACGAGACCCCCGGCCCGCAGCACCGCGCGCGGCACGCGGCGCAGCCGGGGCTCCCCCGTCCCGGCCCGCGCACCCAGCGCGCGCAGCACCTCGCGGACGGTCGCGGGCGGGTTGGACGGCACCAGCCACGGCGAGCCCCAGGCCCGGTCGTCGGCGCCGAGCGCGACGAGGGTCGCGGCGACGTCGTCGACCGCCGTCCAGGTGTGCGGCTGGTCCGGGTCGGCCATGACGTTCGCGGTCCGGCCCGCGAGCGTCGCGGCGGCGTACATGGGCAGCAGGCCGTGCGAGGCGGGGACGGTCGGCCCGATGTAGTCCGACGCGCGCGCCTCGGTGGCCTGCACCCGTCCCGCGCGGTGGGCGGCGAGCGCCTCCTGCCACAGCCGGGCCCGGAGCCGGCCCTTGTGGTCCGACGCCGCGAGCGGCAGGTCGCGGGTCATCGGCCCGTCGACGGGACCGTAGCCATAGAGGTTGCTCAGCGTCACGAGCACCGCGCCGGAGGACTCGGCGGCGTGCAGCGCCGCGGCCGCCAGCGGGGGCCAGCCGCGCTCCCACGCCTGGTACGAGCCAGGGTTCGCGCAGTTGTACAGCACGTCCGCGCCCCGGGCCGACGCCGCGAGCGCCGCCGCGTCCGTGGCGTCGAGGGCGATCCGCTCCACGCGGGGGTGGGCCGGGCCGCCGCCGGAGCGGGTGACCACCGCGACGGAACGGCCGGCGTGCGCCAGCCGGAGGGCGAGCGCGGTGCCGACGGGCCCGGCGCCGAGGACGAGGTGGGAGGTCATGGACCCAGGGTCCCATCGATATTAGTCAGACAGGTTGATAACTTGTATGATCGCGAGCGAACATCCCGCCGCAAAGGAGCGCCATGACGTACCAGCCCGACGCCATCCGGACCGTGCAGCTCTCGACTGTCACGCTGCCGCTGGCCACCGCCATCTCCGACGCCAAGGTCTTCACCGGGCGGCAGAAGCCCATGACCGAGGTCGTCTTCCTGTTCGCGGAGATCACCACGGAGCAGGGGTTCGAGGGCCTCGGCTTCTCCTACTCCAAGCGCGCGGGCGGCCCCGCGCAGTACGCGCACGCGAAGGAGGTGGCGCAGTCGGCGATCGGCGAGGACCCCAACGACATCGCCAAGCTCTACACGAAGCTGCTGTGGGCGGGCGCGTCGGTCGGCCGGTCCGGCGTCGCGACCCAGGCGCTGGCCGCCATCGACATCGCCCTGTACGACCTCAAGGCCAAGCGCGCCGGTCTGCCGCTGGCCAAGCTGCTGGGCGCGCACCGCGACTCCGTGCGCACCTACAACACCTCGGGCGGCTTCCTCAACGCGAGCATCGAGGAGGTCACCGAGCGCGCCAGCCGGTCGATCGCCGAGGGCATCGGCGGCATCAAGATCAAGGTCGGCCTGCCCGACGGCCGCACGGACCTCGCCCGCGTCGCCGCCGTCCGCGAGCACATCGGCCCCGACGTGCCGCTCATGGTCGACGCCAACCAGCAGTGGGACCGCGGCACCGCCCTGCGCATGGGCCGGCGCCTGGAGGAGTTCGACCTCGTCTGGATCGAGGAGCCCCTGGACGCCTACGACGCCGAGGGCCACGCGGCGCTGGCCGCCGCCCTGGACACCCCGATCGCCACGGGCGAGATGCTCGCCTCGGTGGCGGAGCACGAGCGGCTCATCGCGACCCGCGCGTGCGACATCATCCAGCCGGACGCCCCGCGCGTCGGCGGCATCACGCAGTTCCTGCGGCTGCTCACGCTCGCCGACCAGGCCGGGCTGGACCTCGCGCCGCACTTCGCGATGGAGATCCACCTGCACCTCGCCGCCACCTACCCGCGCGAGCCGTGGGTGGAGCACTTCGACTGGCTCGACCCGCTGTTCAACGAGCGGCTCGAGACCAAGGACGGGCGCATGCTCGTGCCGGACCGCCCCGGCCTCGGCGTGACGTTCAGCGAGCAGGCCCGCGCCTGGACCACGGACAGCGCCACGTTCGGTCCGGCCTGAGCCGCGACACCCCCGACGTGTCAGACGTACAGGTCCCCCGAGTGACCTGTACGTCTGACACGTCCCGCGGGAAGCAGCACCGAGATGGAAGCATGAGCCCATGGCCCAGACCCTGAGCGGCACCCTGGTGGAGACGCTGCGCAGCCGCATCGTCAACGGCGACATCGCCCCGGGCGAGAAGCTGCCCAGCGAGCCGCGCCTCGCCGTCGAGCACCAGGTCAGCCGCACCGTCGTCCGCGAGGCCATCGCCCGCCTGAACCTGGAGGGCCTGGTGCACACCCGGCGCGGCAGCGGCAGCTACGCGCTCACCCCGCCCGCCGAGGCGGACGACGGCGGCGCCCCCGTCGCCCGGTCGCTGGCCGACCGCCTCGCACTGGTCGAGTACCGCCTGGCCCTGGAGGCCGAGGCTGCGGCGCTCGCCGCCGGACGGCGCACCCCCGCGCAGCTCGCGGCGCTCGCCGACCGGCTCGACGCGCTCGCGGCGTCCGACGGCCACCCCGCGACCGCGATGCAGCACGACTTCGCGTTCCACCGGCTCGTCGCGGAGGCCGCGGACAACAGGTTCCTCCTGGAGGCCCTGGACCGGCTCGGCCCGCAGATGATCGCCATGCCCCGCGGCCGGCTCGACACCCACGAGGCCACGGCGCAGGACGGTGGCCGGTTCGCCGGCGTCGTCCAGGAGCACCGGGCCGTGCTCGACGCCCTGGACGCGCAGGACCCGCTCGCCGCCGCCGCGGCGATGCGGGTCCACCTCACGTCGTCGCGCCGCCGCCTGCTCCAGGAATCACGGGGCGACGCCGCCCCCTGACCCGGCCGCGCGCCGCCGTCGGACAAAGCCGCCGTCGGACAGAGCCGTTGACCACAGCAGCTGCTGCCAGGTGGGACGGCCTCCTGGCAGCAGCTGCTGTGGTCAACACCCGCGTCTGAGCGGCGGCCGGACGGCGGCCGGGCCCGTCAGCGCGGGGGCTTGACCGCCAGGACGGGGTGCTCGGCCTGGAGCAGGATGCGCTGCGCCACCGAGCCCATGATGAACTTGCCGACCGTGCTGCGGCGGCGCAGGCCGATCACGATCAGCGACGCCTCGTGCTTCTCGGCGAGGTCGAGGATCTCGTCGGTGAAGTCGTCACGGTGCGTGCCGCGCACGAGCTGCGCCTTCACCCCCGCCGCGGCGGCCTGCGCGAGCACCCGGTCGAGGTCTTCCTCGGCCGCGACCGTGGTCTCCACCACGGAACCCTCCCGCGCCGAGTTCACGACGAGCAGGTCCTCGTCCCGGAGCCCCGCCTCGACGATCGCCGCCTGCACGGCGGCCTCCCCCGCGGGCGTGGGGACGTAGCCAACGACGATGCTCATACGGACTCTTCCTCTCGGTTCTTCGCCGACGCACCGGCGTCCGGC
Organism: Promicromonospora sp. NPDC110617; assembly: GCF_055598465.1. NCBI lineage: Bacteria > Bacillati > Actinomycetota > Actinomycetes > Micrococcales > Promicromonosporaceae > Promicromonospora > Promicromonospora sp. NPDC110617. Next base: position 224,719 of record NZ_JBVKBM010000003.1, on the reverse strand, counting down.
GCACCAGCAACGGCCCCGACGTTCCGCCGGTCACGGACCGCACGGATCAGCGGCAGCACGGCCACCACCACGAACACCACCAGCAGCGTGGCGGAGATGGGACGGGTGAAGAAGCCCGCCGCCGACCCGTCGAACATCAGCAGCGAGCGCCGCAGGCTGGACTCCAGCAGCGAGCCCAGCACGAACGCCAGCACGAGCGGTCCCGGCTCGAACCCGAACTTCTTCATCAGGTATCCGACGGCGCCGAAGACGACCACGAGGAGCACGTCGAACACGGAGTTGTTGATGGTGTAGGCGCCGACCATCGTGATCAGGGCCGTCACGGGCGCCAGGATCGCGGCGCGCACCCGCAGGATGCGCACGAACACGCCCACCAGCGGGATCGACATGATGAGCAGCAGCACGTTGCCGATGTACATCGAGTTGACGACGCCCCAGAACAGCTCGGGGTGCTCGGTGACGAGCTGCGGCCCGGGGGTGATGCCCTGGATGAGCAGCGCGCCGAACATGAGCGCCATGGTCGCGTTGGCGGGGATGCCGAGCGTGAGCAACGGGATGAACGAGCTGGTCGCGGCGGCGTTGTTCGCCGTCTCCGGGCCGGCCACGCCCTCGATGGCGCCCTTGCCGAACCGGCTCGGGTCCTTGGCGCGCTTCTTCTCCGCGGCGTAGGCGGCCATGGAGGCGATTGTCGCGCCACCGCCGGGCAGGATGCCGAGGAAGAACCCGAGCACCGACCCGCGGGTCACGGCGCCCGAGGACTCCTTGAGGTCCTTGCGCGACGGCCAGACGTTGGCCACCTTGCCCGGCGCATGCACCGCGCGGTGCCGCTCCTCCAGGTTGTAGAGGATCTCGCCGAGACCGAACAGGCCCATGGCCACGGGCACGAAGTCGATGCCGTCCGCCAGGCTCAGGCTGTCGAACGTGAAGCGTTCGGCGCCCGTGAAGGCGTCGCGGCCGACGGTGGCCAGCAGCAGTCCGATCGCCGCGGCGATCAGGGCCTTGAGCCGCGCGCCGGACGCGATGGTCGAGACCAGGAGGATGCCCAGCAGGGCCAGGGCCGCATACTCGGGCGGCCCGAAGTCGAGCGCGAAGCCCGCCACGACCGGGGCGAGGAAGGTCAGCCCGACGATGGCGACGGTGCCACCGATGAACGACCCGACGGCCGCGACGCCGAGCGCCGTGCCCGCCTTGCCCTGCCTGGCGAGCGCGTGCCCGTCCAGGACCGTGACCACCGAGCTGGCCTCGCCGGGCAGGCGGAGCAGCACGGACGTGATGGTGCCGCCGTACTGGGCGCCGTAGAAGATCCCGGCGAGCATGATGATCGCGGTGACCGGCTCCACGCCGTACGTCAGCGGGAGCAGGATGGCGATGGTGGCGGCGGGGCCGAGGCCCGGCAGCACCCCGATGAGCATGCCGATGACCACACCGAGCAGGCAGTACAGGAGGTTGGTCGGTTCGAGCACGACGGCAAAGCCGGCGGCTACGTTCTGCAGTGATTCCACGTGCGTTTCCCTTGCGGATCAGACCTGCGGTGCGGTCAGAAGAGGTGCGGGACGTTGGTGCCGAGCGCCCCGACGAAGACCCCGTACAGCACCCCGACCACGAGCACCGAGTACAGGACGGCCGAGCGCCAGGACTCGCCGCCCAGGAACTTCATCCAGATCAGGCTCAGCAGCAGCGCGGGGATCTCGAAGCCGATCACCGGCAGCAGCGCCACGAGCCCCAGGAGCGTCGCGAGGCCGACCAGCGAGAGCCACGAGTACCGGGAGAACTTCTCCCCGTCGCCGCCCCGCCGTCCGACGACGACCTGGGCGAGCGACAGCACCACCACGGCGACGCTGATCGCGAGCGGCCACAGGCCGGCGCCCGGCTGGGTCGGCGTGCCGAGCCCCAGGCCGACCGCCGTCACGGCGCCCAGGACGCCGATCCCGGTCGTGACCAGGCTGGCCGCGAGGTTCGCGACCGGCCCGGCGGGCGGAGGCGCCTCCTCGGCCCACTCGTCGGCGAGGGCCTGCGCGGGGTCGGCGGGCGCGACGGCCGCTGCGCCGTCCGGCCCGCCGTTCGAGCCGCCGTTCGAGCTGCCGTCCACGCCTACCTCCTTGGTTGCCGTTGCCACGGTGGATCAGCCCTCCGCGAGGCTGATGTCGTACTCCTCGGTGAGCGCCCGGTACTTGTCGGCGAGCTCGGTCCACTCCGTGGTGACCTCTTCGCCCGAGATCTCGTGCGGCGTCAGCAGGTTGTTCTCGTTGAACGACGTGTAGGTGTCCGAGGCGATCGCGGCGTCGACCGACTCGACGAGCCGGGCCTTGACGTCCTCCGGCAGGCCCTTCGGGGCGGCCAGGGCGCGGTACTGCGACACGGGCACGTCGTAGCCCTCCTCGACGGCGGTCGGCACGTCCGGCAGGAACTGGTTGCGCTCGGCCGAGAAGGCCAGCAGCGGCACCACCTTGCCGGCGTCGATCTGCGGCTTGGCCTCGCCGAGCTGCACCGTGGCCACCTGCACCTGGTCGCCGACGACGGCGGTCAGCGCGGGCGATCCGGAGTCGAACGGGACAGCGGTGCCGTCGATCTCGGCCTGCGCGAACAGGGCGGCCTGGGCGAGCTGCGAGCCGGTGCCGACACCCGTGGTGCCGTACTTGATCTCACCGGACGCGCCCTTGAGGTCGTCGAGGTTCTCGAACCCGGAGTCGACGCTGGCCAGCAGCACGTAGTCGTCCTGCGAGAGGCCCTTGATCACGTCGAGGTTCGCCAGGTCCACGGCCTCGTCCTCGGACACCGCGAGCGGCGTGATGGTGATGAGGGAGGCGTTGAGCAGCACCAGCTCGTAGCCGTCGGCCGGCTTGCCCGCGACCTCCTCGGTCGCCAGGGCGCCGTTGGCGCCGGCACGGTTGACCACCGGCACCGCCACGCCGAGGTCCTCGGCCATGCCCTCGGCCACGGCCCGGGCGATGAGGTCGGTCGACCCGCCGGCGTCCTGCCCCACGGTGATGGTCACCGGGCCGGACGGGAAGTCTTCGCCCTCGCCGCCACCGGTGGCGCCCACGTTGCCGCCGCACGCGACGAGCGTCAGGGCGGCGGCCGCGGCGGTGGCGCCCAGGGCGACACGGCGGAGGCGCGGGCTACGGCGGTCAGGAGTTGTCATCACAGCTCTCCTCGTTGAGATCTTCGACGGGCATCTGCCGGTCGGGCGTTGAGCATAGGAAGCCCATACGATGCCTGTCTAAGCCTCTTACTGCATTGCTTGATACTCGGAATGCATCAGTTCCCGGAAAGGCCCTCGTGTACACCCTCGATCAGGTCCGCTGCTTCATCGCCGTCGCGGAAGAGCTCCACTTCGGCCGCGCGGCGGAACGACTCAACATGACCCAGCCGCCCCTGAGCCGTCAGGTCCAGAAGCTGGAACGCGCGGTCGGCGTCCCGCTCCTGGAGCGCGACAACCGGCACGTCGAGCTGACGACGGCCGGCACCGTGTTCCTCGAGGAGGCCCGGCGCCTCCTGACCGCCGCCGACGCCGCCCCCGCCCTGGCCCGCAAGATCGCCGCCGGCCGCGCGGGCGTGCTGCGCCTCGGCTTCACCGCGGCCTCGGGGTTCAGCCTGCTCGGCACGCTCGTGCAGGAGATCACCGACTTCATGCCCGACGTCGACCTCGACCTCCAGGAGCTGGTGACGATCGAGCAGATCGAGGCGATCCGCCGTGGCGAGCTCGACCTGGCGCTCGGCCGGCCGCCGTTCGACCAGGAGAGCTTCGACTCCCGGCTCCTGCTGTCCGAGGACCTGGTGCTGGCCGTGCCGCCGGGCCACGCGCTGGCCCGCCTGGACCGTCCCGTGACCGCCGCCGACCTGCGCGACCAGCCCGTCGTCGGCCACCATCCCACCAAGGCGCGGTACTTCTACGACATGGTGGTGCGGTACATCGCCGTCGAGCACGGCAACGTGGTGCACGTCGTCAGCCAGATCCTGACGATGTGCTCGCTGGTCGCCGCCGGGCGCGGCGTGGCGTTCGTCCCGGAGTCGGCCCGCCTGCTGGGCCTGCCGGGCGTGACGTTCGTGGAGCTCGACGTGCCGCACGGCGTCGTCGAGCTGCACGCCATCTGGGACCGCACCTCGAAGAACCCGGCCCTGCACGAGTTCCTCCGCTACCTCCACCCCTCGTCCTGAGACCGAGCGGTCACCTAGCGATGCAGTTGCGGCATGAGTTGATGCCGTTTTGGGCTTGGACAGGCATCGTGGGCGGTTCCTACCGTGGCCGCGAGAACCTAGCCGATCAGCATGTCATCGCCGGCGTCTGTCACAGGAGGGGGCCACCTTGGCCACGTATGCACCGCAGGAGCTCGCCGTCGCCCTCAAGGACGGGCTGCTGTCGTTTCCCGTCACGCCGTTCACCGCGGACGGCGCGATCGACGAGGAGCGCTACCGCGACCACATCGACTGGCAGTCGAGCTTCCGGATCGGCGGCCTCTTCGCCGCCGGCGGCACGGGCGAGGGCTTCAGCCTGACGCCGCAGGAGTCGGCCCGCGTGGTGCGCCTCGCCGTCGAGACCGCCGCGGGCCGCACCCCGGTGCTCGGCAGCGCGGGCGGCAACACCGCCCAGGCGATCGACAATGCGCGCGCCGCGCAGGACGCCGGCGCCGAGGGCCTCCTGCTGCTGCCCCCGTACCTCACCGAGGCCGACCAGGACGGGCTGCTGGAGCACGCCTCCGCCGTCTGCGCCGCCACGGATCTCGGCGTCATCGTCTACAACCGCGGCAACGCGATCTACTCCGCGACCACCGTCGCCCGGCTGGCCGAGCGGCACCCCAACTTCATCGGGTTCAAGGACGCGATCGGCGACATCGAGCACCTCACGCGTGTCTACGCCACCAACGGCGACCGGCTGTTCTACCTGGGCGGACTGCCCACCGCCGAGACCTACGCCCTGCCGCTGCTGCAGCTCGGCATGAGCACCTACTCGTCGGCCATGTACAACTTCGTGCCCGAGTTCGCCCTCCAGTTCTACCGCGACGTCCGCAGCCAGGACCACGCGGCGGTCACCGAGAAGCTGCGCCGGTTCGTGCTGCCCTACCTCGACATCCGCGACCGCACCAAGGGTTACGGCGTCTCGATCGTCAAGGGCGGCATGAAGGCGGTCGGCCGCGACATGGGCAGCGTCCGCGCGCCCCTGCAGGACCTCACGGCCCGGGACCTCGCCGACCTCACCGCCCTGATCGACGCCGCCGGGGTGCGCCCCGCCGCTGACGCCGCCGCGCCGGCCGCTTCAGCCGACGCCGCCGTCGACACCCTGGCCGGCTGACCCGAACGCACTCAAGGAGACATGCGATGACCCAGCTCACCGGTCACTCGATCGTCGCCGGCGCGCCCCTGCAGGGCACCGCCGGCACCTTCGCCGGGCAGGACCCGGCCACCGCCCAGGCGCTCGAACCCGCCTACTCGCTGCTCGACGAGGCGCAGGTCGCGCAGGCGACGGCCGCCGCACAGGAGGCCTTCGCCTCCTTCTCCGCGCTCGCGCCCGAGCCGCACGCCCGCTTCCTGGAGCAGGTCGCGGCCAACATCGAGGCGATCGCGCCCGACGTCGTCGCGCGGGCCATGCGCGAGACCGGTCTCCCGGCGGCCCGCCTCACGGGCGAGGTCGCCCGCACCACAGGCCAGCTCCGGCTGTTCGCGCAGGTCGTGCGCCAGGGCGACCACCGCGGCGTGCGGATCGACCCCGCCCTGCCCGACCGCGCTCCCCTGCCGCGCGCCGACATCCGGCAGCGCAAGGTGCCCGTCGGCCCCGTCGCCGTGTTCGGCGCCAGCAACTTCCCGCTCGCCTTCTCCACCGCGGGCGGCGACACCGCCTCCGCGCTGGCCGCGGGCTGCCCGGTCGTCGTCAAGGCACACAACGCGCACCCCGGCACAGCCGAGCTGGTGGGCCGCGCGGTGGCGGACGCCGTCGCCTCCGCCGGACTGCACCCCGGCGTGTTCTCGCTGGTCTACGGGCCGGGCAAGGTCGTCGGCCAGGCCCTGGTGTCCGACCCGGTGATCCAGGCCGTCGGCTTCACCGGCTCCCGCGGCGGCGGCCTCGCGCTCGTCGCGGCCGCCGCGGCCCGGCCCGTGCCCATCCCGGTCTACGCCGAGATGAGCTCGATCAACCCCACGATCCTGCTCGACGGCGCCCTCGCGGGCGACGTCGACGCCCTGGCCGCGGCGTACCTCACGTCGGTCACCGGCTCGTCGGGCCAGCTCTGCACCGCCCCGGGCCTCGTGTTCGTGCCGGACGGCGAGCGCGGCGACGCGTTCGTGGCCGCCGCCGGGCGCGCCGCGGCGGCGGCCGCCGGGCAGACCATGCTCACCGACGGCATCGCGCAGGCCTGGCAGGACGGCGTCGACGCGCTGGCCGCGCAGGACGGCGTCTCGCTCGTGGGGGCCGGTTCGCCGGGCGCGACGCAGAACGCCCCCGCGCCTGCCGTGTTCGCCAGCGCGGTGCCGACCCTGCTCAGCAACCCCGTGCTGCAGGCCGAGATCTTCGGTGCGGCCTCGCTCGTGGTCCGGTACTCGGACGCCGCCGAGCTGCTGTCCGCCGTCGAGCGCCTCGAGGGGCAGCTCACCGTGACGCTGCACCTGACCGAGGACGACCGCGAGACCGCCGCCGCGCTGCTGCCCGTGCTGGAGCGCAAGGCCGGGCGCATCCTGGCCAACGGCTGGCCCACCGGCGTCGAGGTGGGGCACGCGATGGTGCACGGCGGGCCGTTCCCCGCGACGTCGGACGGGCGCACCACCTCGGTGGGCACGCTCGCGATCGAGCGGTTCCTGCGACCCGTCGCCTACCAGAACCTGCCGGAGTACCTGCTGCCCGAGCCGCTCCGGTCGGACAACCCGTGGCACCTGACGCGGCGGGTGGACGGCGTGCTCGACGTCGTCCTGGGCGCGACCGACACCGGCGCCCCCGAGGCCGCGGCGGCGGAGGCCGCCCGGTGACCGCGCACCCCACGATCGCCCGCGTCGAGGTCGTGCCCGTCGCGGGCCACGACTCGATGCTGCTCAACCTGTCGGGCGCACACGCCCCGTTCTTCACGCGGAACGTCGCGATCGTCACCGACTCCGACGGCCGCACCGGGCTGGGCGAGGTGCCCGGCGGGGAGAAGATCCGGGCCACGATCGAGGAGGCCGGCGCGATCGTCGTCGGGCAGCCGGTGGCGCGGTACCGCTCCCTGCTGCGCGACGTCGCCCGGGCCTTCGCCGACCGCGACGCGGGCGGGCGCGGGCTGCAGACCTTCGACCTGCGCACCACGGTGCACGCGGTCACGGCCATGGAGTCCGCGCTGCTCGACCTGCACGGCCAGGACCTGGGCGTGCCCGTGGCCGAGCTGCTCGGCGACGGCGTCCAGCGCGAGGCCGTGCCGATGCTCGGGTACCTGTTCTACGTGGGCGACCCGGGCGCGACCGACCTGCCGTACCTGCGTGGGGACGACGAGTCCGACGCGTGGGGGCGGCTGCGCCGCGAGGAGGCGATGACGCCGGACGCCGTCGTGCGGCTGGCCGAGGCCGCCGCCGCGCGCTACGGGTTCACCGACTTCAAGCTCAAGGGCGGCGTGCAGGCCGGTGACCTGGAGGTCGACACCGTCGTCGCGCTCAAGGAGCGCTTCCCCGACGCGCGGATCACGCTCGACCCCAACGGCGGCTGGCTGCTGGACGACGCGATCCGGCTGGGCCGGCGGATGCGGGGCGTCGTCGCGTACGCCGAAGATCCCTGTGGCGCGGAGGGCCGGTTCTCCGGCCGGGAGGTCATGGCCGAGTTCAAGCGGGCGACCGGTCTGCCGACGGCGACCAACATGATCGCGACGGACTGGCGCGAGATGGCGCACGCCGTGCGCGCGAGCGCCGTCGACATCCCGCTGGCCGACCCGCACTTCTGGACCATGGCGGGCTCCGTGCGCGTGGCGCAGCTCTGCCACGAGTTCGGGCTGACCTGGGGGTCGCACTCCAACAACCACTTCGACATCTCGCTGGCGATGTTCACGCACGTCGGAGCAGCGGCGCCCGGCGAGATCACGGCGCTGGACACGCACTGGATCTGGCAGGACGGGCAGGGCCTGACCACGGCCCCGCCGCGGATCCAGGGCGGCGCGATCCAGGTGCCGACGACGCCGGGGCTCGGCGTCGAGCTCGACCGCGAGCGCCTGGCCGCCGCGCACGAGCTCTACCTGGAGCACGGCCTGGGCGCCCGCGACGACGCGACAGCGATGCAGTACCTGGTCCCGGGCTGGGCCTTCGACCCGAAACGCCCGTGCCTGGTCCGCTGACTCGTCTCCCTCGCCCGCTGAGTGCTGGGTATTTGCGGTACAAAAGCCCCACGACCCCGCAGATACCCAGCACTCAGCGGTGTCGGGCGGGGCGAGGTGTGCGATGAGCGGGGTGCTGCTCGGGTTCGCGATCGTCCTGGTGCTGGTGGGCGTGGGGTTCGTGGCCGCGTGGGTGCTGCCGGGCGAGGCCCGCGCCATGCAACGCGGCATCGCGCCGCTGGTGTACTACATCACCAACCCGGCGCTGATGTTCCTGCTCATGTCCGACGCCGACCTGGGCGCGGTGCTGCGCACCTACACGCCGATCGCACTGATCACCGCGGCGGCCACGGGCCTGCTGTACGCGGTGGTCGCGGGCGGGCTGCTGCGGCGGCCCGCCGGCCCGGTCGCCGCAGGCGCGATGGCGAGCTCGTACGTGAACGCGGGCAACATCGGCGTGCCGATCGCGCTGTACGCGGTGGGGACCGCCGCCCCGGTGGTCTCCGTGCTCATCGCGCAGCTCCTCGTGGTCGCGCCGGTCTACCTGTCGGTGTTCGCGTGGTGCCGGCACCGGGCGGGGCGGGCGGGCCGGTTCGCGGACGCCGTCGACGACGGCGCCGCCGCGCCCGACGACAACTCAGCCGTGGCCGACGGCAGCGGCGACTCCGGCCGTTCCCTCGGCGCCACCCTCGCCCGGTCGCTGGCCAACCCGGTCACGGTCGCGACCGGGCTCGGCCTGCTCGCCGCGGCGTTCTCCGTGGACCTGCCCGCGGTGCTCGGGCAGCCGGTCGAGATGCTCGGCCACGCCTCGGTGCCGCTGCTCCTGCTGCTGTTCGGCATGTCGCTGCGGGGTCAGCGACCGCTGGGCCGCGAGGCACGGGCCGAGGTGGTGCTGGGCACCGTGCTCAAGTCCCTGGTCATGCCGGCGCTCGCGTGGGTCGTGGGCCGGTTCCTGTTCGGGCTGGACGGCCTGGACCTGCTGGGGGTCGTGCTGATGGCGGCGCTGCCCACCGCGCAGAACGTGTTCCTGTTCGCGGGCCACTTCCGCCTGGCGACGACGTCGGTCCGCGACGTCACCCTCCTGAGCATGGTGCTGGCGCTGCCGATATCCCTGTTGATCACCCTGCTCCTGGGCTGACGCCGACGACCACCGCAATCGAACGTAGGAGTAGTCGCACTCTGAGCGCCGAGAGCGCGACCAGACCTACGTTCACCTGCCGCGGCCCACAGGCCCGCCCGGCGGTACGGTCAGGGGCGCGCGATCCCGCCCAGCAGGTTGTTCACCAGTGCGTCGGCGAACCCCTCGGTGACCGGCTCGTCCGGGACCAGCAGCCGGTGGTAGACGGCGCCCCAGAGCTGGTCGACCACCACCTGCACGTCGACGTCGTCCCGCACCTGGCCCGCCTCCTGCGCCGCGCGCAGTCGCTCGGCCGCGAGGCGGCGCCGCTCGGACGAGTACAGCGTGCGGTAGGCGACGGCGAGGTCCTGGTCGGTCTGGGACTGGCCGATCAGCTCGGCGAGGATGCGCCCCGCGGGCGTCGTCGTCATCAGGTGCACGAACGCCCGGAGCTGGTCGCGCAGGTCCACACGGATGTCTCCGGTGTCGGGGAAGGCGAGCGTGTGCTGCACCGCGTGGAAGTAGCCGTCCAGGGCCAGCGCCCCCTTGGACGGCCACCACTTGTAGAGCGTCGTCTTGCTGACGCCGGACAGCCGCGCGACCCGCTCGAACGTCAGGTCGGCGATGCCTTCGTCCAGCAGCAGCCGACCGACGGTGCACAGCACGTCGGCGCGCACCTCGTCGGCGGGTCGCCGCCCGCGCCCCCGGCCACGCGCGGGCGCAGGATCGACGTCGGACGTCACCTGGTTCGTCATGTCCCCTCCTCGCTGAACTCCCGCGAGTCTAGGTGGGCTCGCGGAGCTGACCTGGTCGGTCGGCAGGATGTCAGGTGATCGGCGCCTCGGGCTGCCGATCACCTGACGTTCTACCGATCACGCTGATCCACTGGCACCGGTGCCGGCGCCGGCCGTGAGCAGATCCGGCAGGCCCACGCGCTCCAGGAACTCGCGGCGGGTCCGGTCGGCGAGGTCGGAGACCGCCGCGGATCCGTCGTCGGCCGGGTCGATGTGCACGCGGTACGGCCGCTGCCCGGCGGGCAGGGCCACGATGCGGGCGATCTCGTCCGCGACCAGCGACACGTCGGCGTCGGGCGCCAGGGCCGCGAGCTTCTCCGCGACCTGGCCCATGAGCCCGGCGTACCGGGTCTCGTAGTCGGCCTCCACCGCGGCGTCGGCCGGGTGGCCCGCGTGCGCGAAGTGGTTGGTGCCGCTCGTGAACGAGCCGGGCACCACGATCGAGGTCTCCACTCCCCAGCGGGCCAGCTCGGCGGCGTACGACACCGCGAGGGAGTCCATGCCCGCCTTGGCCGCGAAGTACGGGGCGAGGTACGGCGGGGTGCCGCCCTTGACGCTGGAGCTGGACACCCAGATCACGAGCCCCGCGCCCCGCCGGCGCATCCCGGGCAGGACCGCCCGGTTCACGCGCTGGGTGGACAGCACGTTGACGTCGTAGAGCTGCGCGAGCTGCTCCGGCGTGAAGGCCTCCGCCGGGCCGACCACCATGTGCCCGGCGTTGTGGATCAGCACGTCCACCTTCCCGTGCGCGGCCTCGATCTGCCCGACGGCGCGGTCGACCGACTCCTGCGAGCTCACGTCGAGCTCGACCGGCCGCAGGTCGGCCGCATGCTCGGAGGCCCAGGCCCGCGCGGCGTCGACCTGCGGCGCGTTGCGCCCCTCGGTCTCTCGCATGCCCGCGTAGACGGTGTGGCCCGCGGCGGCCAGGGCCCGCGCCGTGAGGGCTCCGAACCCGCTCGACGCTCCGGTGATGACGACGACGGCGCTCATGCCAGGCCTCCGTTGGTGTAGATGACCTGACCGTTGACCCACCGCGCGGGTCCGGCCAGGAAGGCGACCGTCTCGGCGATGTCCTCGGGCTGGCCGAGGCGCTCGAGCGGCACGGCGTGCGCCAGGTTCGAGATGGTCTGCTCGTCCTTGCCGTTCAGGAAGAGCGGGGTGGCCGTGGGGCCGGGCGCCACGACGTTGACGGTGATGTCCTTGCCCCGCAGCTCGCGGGCGAGGATGAGCGTCATCCCCTCGACGGCGGCCTTGCTGGCCACGTACGCGGCGTACGCCGGGAACTGCGCCCGGACCACCGACGTCGAGAAGTTGATCAGTGCGCCGCCGGCGCGCAGCCGGTTCGCGGCGAGCTGGGCCACGACGAACGTGCCGCGGATGTTGGTGCGGTGCATGCGGTCGAGGTCGGCCAGGTCGAAGGTGGCGACCGGGCCGAGCAGCATGATCCCTGCCGTGTTGACGACGACGTCGACGCCGCCGAACGCCGCCTCGGTCGCGTCGAAGGCGGCGACCATCGCCGTCTCGTCGGCGACGTCCCCGGCGACGGCGATCGCCTGGCCGCCTGCGGCCTGGACCTCGTCCACGACCTCGTCGGCCCGGGCCTGGTTGCCGGCGTAGTGGACGGCGACGGCGTAGCCGTCCGCCGCGAGCCGCCCGACGACGGCACGGCCGATGCCGCCCGACCCGCCGGTGACGAGCGCGACGCGCTGGGTGCCGCTGGTGTCCGTGCTGGTGCTCATGAGGTGCTCCCTGGTCTCGATGTCGGTCTCGATGTGGACTGCGCGTCCATATAAGCACAGAAGTGCACGCGCCGTCCATATATTCCCGCACACTGGTCCCGGGTCGACGCCAAAAGGTCCGCCTCCAGCAGGCGATCCCGCATGCTCCGCGTCGGAGACATGCCTGATCACCTGCTGGAGGCGGACCCTCCTGTCAGACGGCGGCCGGGGTCCCCCCAGAGTTCCCCGGCCGGCGTCGGTCCGTGGCCGGCGCCGTCAGCCGGCGCCGGCGGCGCCCTCAGACGCCCGTCGGCTCCGGCACCCGCGGGCGCGAGCCGCCCGTGCGGTCACCGTCGTCGCCGGCATCCCCGGCGGCGTCGCCGTCCCGCGTGCCGGCGGCGGCGTCCGGCGCGTGCAGGTCGTCCGCCGCGCTCTCGTCGAACGGGAGCGCGCCGGACAGCACCTCGGTCACGCGGTCGCGGTCGATCTCCTTGGTCCAGGTGCCGATGATGACCGTGGCCACGGCGTTGCCGGTGAAGTTGGTCAGGGCGCGCGCCTCGGACATGAAGCGGTCGATGCCCACCACGATGCCCACGCCGTCGACCAGGTCGGGGCGGTAGGTCTGCAGGCCGCCGGCGAGCGTCGCCAGGCCGGCGCCGGTGACCCCGGCGGCGCCCTTGGAGGCGATGATCATGAAGGCGAGCATGCCGATCTGCTCGGGCACGGACAGCGGCGTCCCCATGGCGGACGCGATGAACAGCGACGCCATGGTCAGGTAGATGGCCGTGCCGTCCAGGTTGAACGAGTACCCGGTCGGCACCGTGATGCCGACGACCGGCTTGGACACGCCCAGGTGCTCCATCTTGGCGATGAGGCGCGGCAGGGCCGCCTCGGACGACGACGTGCTGACGATCAGCAGGTACTCGCGCGCCAGGTACTTCATGAGCGAGAAGATGTTCACGCGGGCCACGAACCAGAGCACGGCGCCCAGCACCACCGCGATGAACAGGATGCAGGTCAGGTAGAAGCCGACCATCAGCGTGCCCAGGGCGACGACGGCTCCCCAGCCGGTCTCGCCGACGACGCCCGCGATGGCCCCGAACGCACCCACGGGGGCGACCCACAGGATCATCGTCAGCACGCGGAACACGATCGCCTGGATCAGCCGGATCGCGTCGAGCGCGGGCTTGCCGCGGGCGCCGAGCTGCTGGATGGCGAACCCGACGAGCAGCGCCACGAACAGCGTCTGCAGCACGGACTCGCCGGTCAGCGGCGAGACGAGCGTGGTGGGGATGATGCCGAGCACGAAGTCGACCAGGCCGGCGGCCTCGCCCTCCGCCTCGTAGCTGGCGTCCGCGATGTTCAGGCCCTCGCCCGGGTGCAGCACGTTGCCGACGACCAGGCCGATGAACAGCGCGAACGTGGACATCACGAGGAAGTAGAGCAGCGCCAGCCCGCCGACCCGGCCGACGGTGGCGGCCTTCGCGATCGAGCCGATGCCCAGCACGATGGTGCAGAAGATGACCGGCGAGATCATCATCTTGATCAGGGCCACGAACCCGGTGCCGAGCGGCTTCAGCGCCACTCCGGTCTCCGGGGAGGCCAGGCCCACGATGACGCCGGCGACGACGGCGACGATCACCGCGATGTACAGGTAGTGACTCTTGTCGAGCCGGCGGCGCGGGGTGGTCCCGGCGCCGGCGGGCTGCGTTACCGCCATGGTGTGTTCCTCTCACAACGCTGTGTGGTCAGCGACAAGAGTGCTGGCCAGGGCGGCGAACCCCACCATTGCGTACATAGTGTTCTCGCGGCGGTCGGAGCACCCGTGCGGGCGGTCCACAATGGACCCCGTGGCGCAGCGACGGGGTGCGAGTATCGCGAGGTGGTTCCTCGCCGTGCACACGGCGCTGCTGTTCGCCGGAGCCGTCATCGTGTTCGGGCTGCTGGCGCTGGACGCCCGGTCCTCGGCCGAGACCCACGCGGCGAAGGAGAGCACCGACCTGGCGGCCACGGTCGCGGCGGAGGCCCTCGTGATCGACACCGTGGCGCGGGCGCACGACACGCTGGGGACGGACCGCCCGGGCGCCGTCGCCGAGGCCTCCGGGCTGCTGCAGCCGTACGCCGAGCGGGTCATGGCGACCACGGAGATCGACTACCTGACCGTCATGGACACCGACCGGACGCGCTACACGCACCGCAACACGTGGCAGATCGGCCGCGAGTTCGTGGGCACCACGGCGCCGGCGCTGCGCGGCGAGACGTTCACCGAGGTCTACGACGGCACGCTCGGCCCGTCGGTACGCGCCGTGGTCCCCGTCGTGACGGACGACGGCGAGGTGGTCGGCATGGTCTCCGCCGGCGTCACGCTCGACCGCCTGTGGGACAGCATCGTCCCCCGCCTGGTGATCGTCGGTGTCGGCACGCTGCTGGCGTTCGGCACGGGCGCGGTGGCCGCGACGCTGCTGGCGCGCCGGCTGGACCGGATCACGGAGAGCAAGGGCCCGGACGAGCTGGCGCACCTGTTCACCGCGCACGAGGCGGTGCTGCACTCCGTCGAGGAGGGCATGCTCCTGGTCGAGGACGGCACCGTGGTGCTGGCCAACGACGAGGCGCTGCGGCTGCTCGACGTCCCGGACCTCACGGCGCCGTTCGCCGTGGACGACGAGCGTCTGTCCCCCGCCGTGCACGACGTGCTGGTCGGCGCCGCGCCCGAGGGCCCGGTCCGCGTGGGCGACCGCGTGCTCCTCGTGGGCCGCGACGCCGCCGCGGCCGCGGGACGCACCGTCGGCGAGGTCGTGTCCCTGCGCGACCGCACCGAGCTGCAGCGTGTCACCGGCGAGCTGTCGTCGGTGCGCACCATCTCCGAGGCGCTGCGCGCCCAGACCCACGACTTCAGCAACCGGCTGCACACCATCGCGACCCTCATCGAGCTGGGCCGCAGCGACGAGGCGCTGCGGTTCATCGCCGGCGAGAAGGACCTGGGCCAGCGGCTCACCGACCGCGTGGTCCAGGCGATCGAGGAGCCCGTCATCGCCGCGCTCGTGCTGGGCAAGGCCGCCCAGGCCCGCGAGCGCGCCGTCGAGATGCACTTCGAGACGCACCTGACGCCGGGCACGCACTGGCTGGAGCCCGTGGACGTCGTCACGATCCTGGGCAACCTGATCGACAACGCGATCGACGCCGCGTCGGCCCGCGCGCTGGCCGGGGCGACCGAGGCGTGGGTCGAGATCTACCTCGCCAACGGCGACGACGGCTCGCTGGTCTTCCAGGTCTCCGACAGCGGGGCCGGCATCGCGGACGCCGACCTCGGCCGCATCTTCGAGCACGGCTGGAGCACCAAGGACGCCGCGGCGGGCGGCCGCGGCTACGGCCTGGCGCTGGTGCGCCAGGTGGTCGAGAGCCTCGGCGGCGACGTCGAGGTGACGCGCGGGGCGGGCACGGGCGCGGTCTTCACGGTCACGCTCCCCCGTCCCGAGGAGGCGTCGCCCGGCAGCCCGCCCGACGACGCCGCCGTCGTCGTACCGCCCGCTCTCGCCGGCCGGACCGGACCTGCCGAACCGGCAGAACCGGCCGGGCTGGCCGAACCGGCCCGGCTGGCCGGGCCGAGCGCGCCGGGCGGCCGCGGGTGATCCGGGTCCTGGTCGTGGAGGACGACCACCGCACCGCCGACGCGCACGGTGAGTACGTGCGCCGCGTCGAGGGTTTCGAGCTGGCCGGGGTGGTGCACACGGCGGGCGAGACCGTCCGCGCGCTGCGCGACGCCCAGGCTGCCGGGCAGGAAGTGCACCTGCTCCTGCTGGACATGAACCTGCCCGACCGGCACGGCCTGGTGCTGTGCCGCCAGCTCCGCGCGGCGGGCCTGGTGGTGGACGTGATCGCCGTGACGGCGGCGCGCGAGCTGGAGGTGGTGCGCGAGGCGGTCGCCGTCGGCGTGGTGCAGTACCTCATCAAGCCGTTCGCGTTCGGGCTGTTCGCCGAGAAGCTCGGGGCGTACCGCAAGTACTTCGAGCAGATGCGCTCGCCGGTCTCGACGATGAGCCAGCGCGAGGTGGACACCGCGTTCGCGGCGCTGCGCACCTCCAACGCGGCCGGGCTGCCCAAGGGGCTGTCCCAGGACACCCTGGACGCGGTGTCCGACCTGCTCGCCCGGGCCTCCGGCGCGCTGTCCGCGAGCGAGGTGGGCGACGAGCTGCACCTGGCGCGGATCACGGCCCGCCGGTACCTGGAGTTCCTCGCGGACCGCGGCGTCGCGACCCGCGCGCCCCGCTACGGCACGCGCGGCCGTCCGGAGCTGGAGTACGCCCGCCGCCGTCCGGCCTGACGCCCACCGGATTCCCTTTGAGGCCCGGGTTTCTTCGCATTGAGCCGGCTCAAAGCGAAGAAACCCGGGCCTCAAAGGGAGTGGGCGACGGCGGACAACCAGGCGGCCCGACCAGGCAGTCCGACGGCCTCAGGCCCCGACAGCCGCCGTCAGCCGGTCGATGAAGTCCTGCTCCCCCGGGCTGACCTTGACCCGCTTGCTGAAGAAGCCGCCCACCTTGGAGCCCGAGGCCTCCGCGACCTGCTCGGCGATCCGGAGGATCCACTCGCCGTAGGCGATGGCGTCCTTCTCGTCGCCGCGGGCGCGCAGCAGCGCTACGGCAGCGCCGGTCAGCTCGACCGCCCGGGCGGTCTCGCCCTCCGGGTCGGGACGGGCGCCCTCCTGGGCCGCGCGCTCCGTGGCGGCGGCCGCGGCCGCCACCCCGACCTGCGAGGCGGGGTTCGCCGCCGCCTCGGCCTCGGCCGCGTCCTGCTCCTTGAGCCGGTCGCGCATGCCGATCGCCACAGAACGGACGAAGTCGTTCTCGTGCTCCTGGGCCTCGCGGAACACCTTGGCGCCCGAGGTCATCTCCTTGAGGAACTGGAAGGCTCCCGGACGGCCGTCGGCGAGGGTCGCGCCCTTCAGCACGGCTCCCGGGGCGTCCAGGATCGGGGCGAGCTCGTCGGCGGTGAAGTCGGCCAGGTTCGTCATGCGCACGCTCTCTGTCGGGGTCGTGGATACGGGGAACGCCTCAACCTACTGTGCGGTTCCCCCGCCACGCGCCCCTTCTCGCAGGTCAGGCGGCGGGTCAGTCCGGCACCGCCGCCGCGTACCGGCCCGCCAGCTCCCGGGTCGCCGCCACGAGCTCGGGCGGACCCACCACCTCGAACGGCACGTCGTAGACGCTGAGCCGCCCGGCCAGCCCCGCCCAGGACCACGAGCCCAGCACCACGCGGCACCGGGGCGCGCCGTCGACGTCGGGCAGGGGCTCGCACAGGCCGTGGCCGCCGACCCACGGCGCGATGTCGGCGGCCCGCGCGTGGAGCACCGCCTCGCCGCGCACCGGCGAGCGGGACCCGGTGATCCGCGGCCCGACGAACGCGGCGACGTCGCCGCCCGGCACCTCCCGCGGCGCGAACCGCGGCCCCGTGCCCGAGCGGAGCGTCAGGCGGTCCACCCGGAACAGCCGCCAGTCGTCGCGGTCGAGGTCGAAGGCGACGAGGTACCAGCGCCCCTCCGACGTCACGAGGTGGTGCGGCTCGACCCGGCGCGGCGGCCGGAACGCGGCGTCGCCCTCCCCGACGGTGGCCATGGTGCCCCCCGTGTAGTCGAACCGCACGACCTCGCGGGCCTGGCAGGCCGAGCCGAGCGCCAGCAGCAGGTCGGGGTCCACGGCCGGCTCCTCCGGTCCCAGCCGACGCCGCACGGTGGTCACCTCGAGCGCGTCCAGTCGCGCCCGGAGGCGGGCCGGCATGACCTGGCGGATGGTCGCCAGCGCCCGCAACGCCCCCTCCTCGGCGCCGGGGATGGAGCCGGTGCGCAGCGCGAGGGCGACGGCGACCGCCTGCTCGTCGTCGAACAGCAGCGGGGGCAGCTCTGCCCCGGCGTCGAGGCGGTAGCCGCCGTCGGGCCCCTTGGTCGCGGTGACGGGGTAGCCGAGCTCGCGCAGCCGGTCGACGTCACGCCGCACCGTGCGGGGGCTGACGTCCAGCCGCTCGGCGAGGAGCGCGCCGGGCCAGTCGCGGCGGGCCTGGAGCAGCGACAGGAGGGCGAGGAGGCGTCCGGAGGTCTCGAGCACGAATCCAGGATCGCACGCAATACAGGCCAGGACCTGACCTCTACCTCGGGAAGGCTGAGGGGGTACCGCAGAGCAGGAACCGACCGAACGCACGGACCGCAAGAAGGAGACATCGTGATCCGCACCCGAGCACTCACCAAGGACTTCGTGGTGAGCCGCACCCGCACCGTCCACGCCGTGCGTGGCATCTCGCTCGACGTCGAGCCGGGCGAGCTGGTGGCCGTGCTCGGCCCCAACGGCGCCGGCAAGACCACGACCCTGCGCATGCTGACCACCCTCATCCAGCCGACGTCGGGCACGGCCGAGGTGGCCGGGTACGACGTCGTCGAGCGCCCCGACCGGGTCCGCGCGGCCATCGGCTACGTGGGCCAGGGCGGCGCCGGCGGCGCCGCCCAGCACGTCCGTGACGAGCTCGTCACCCAGGGCGAGATCTACGGCCTGGACCGCCGCACGGCCCGGACCCGCGCCGCCGAGCTGCTGGAGGCCCTGGACCTGACCGAGCAGGCCGACCGCAAGGTCGAGAGCCTCTCGGGCGGCCAGAAGCGCCGCCTGGACGTGGCCGTCGGTCTGGTCCACCGGCCGCCGCTGCTGTTCCTCGACGAGCCGTCGACCGGGCTGGACCCGCACAACCGCGCCAACCTCTGGGAGCACATCCTGCGGATGCGCACCGCGGCCGCCGAACCGATGACCATCGTGCTGACCACCCACTACCTCGACGAGGCGGACACGTTCGCCGAGCGCGTCATCGTGGTGGACCACGGGCAGGTCATCGCCGACGACACCGCCGACGCCCTGAAGGCCGAGCTGGCGGGCGACCTGGTGACCCTGCGGGTCCCGGCCGGGCAGACGGCGGCCCTCGCGGCGATCGCCGAGCGCGCGCCCGGCACCCGGTCGGTCCGCGTGGCCGATGCCGAGGTGCGGGCCCAGGCCGCCGGGGGCGCGGACGACGCCGACCGGACCGTCGAGATCCGCACCGCGGACGGGCCTGGCGTCACGCCGGGGCTGCTGCGTGCCGCCGACGCGGCCGGCGTCGAGGTGCGTCGCATCGATGTCGCCCGGCCCACGCTCGACGACGTCTTCCTCGGCCTCACCGGCCGCAGCCTCCGCGAGACCGGCGTCGACGGCGCCGGACCGGACGAACCCGCGAACACCCCCACCACCTCCGCGACGACCACCTCCACGACGACCAAGAAGGAGGTCCCGGCATGAGCGCCGCGACCCTGACCCCCGCCTCGCAGGCCTCCGCCGAGCGCCCGCTCGCGCGCCGCAGCTTCGTGCGCGACACCCGGATCGTGCTCCTGCGGGAGCTGCGCCCGGTGGCGCGCGACCCGTTCTCGATCCTGTTCGGGCTCATCCAGCCGCTCGTGTTCCTCGGGCTGTTCGGCCCGCTGCTGGTCGGCTCAGCGGGTGCGACCCTCGGCACCGACGTCTGGCTGTGGTTCGTGCCCGCCGTGCTGGCGATGACCACGCTGTTCGGCAGCTCCGTGACCGGCTCCAACCTCCAGCTCGACATCTCCTCCGGGGTCCACGAGCGGATGCTCGTGACCCCGCTGTCCCGGCCGGCGCAGCTCGTGGGCCGCGCCCTGAAGGAGATGGTGCCGGTCCTGGCCCAGTCCGCGGTGGTGCTGCTCGTCATGCTGCCGTTCGGCCTGCGCCCGGACCCGCTCGGAGCGGTGCTCACCCTGCTGCAGCTCGCCGTGCTCGGCATCGGCGTCGGCGCCCTGTCGTACGCGCTGGCGCTCGCGGTGCGCAAGCAGGAGTGGATGTTCTGGGTGGTGCAGCAGACCGTGCTGTTCCCGGTCATGCTGCTCTCGGGCATGCTGCTGCCGCTGGAGACCGGGCCGGCGTGGATGCGCGCCCTCTCCACGGTCAACCCGCTGCGGTACGTCGTCGACTCGGGCCGCGCCGCCTTCGCGGGCGACCTGGCGTCGTCCGCCGTCGCGTGGGGCTGGGTGGCGGCGGTGGCCACGGCCGCCGTCGGCCTGACGGTCGGGGTGCGGGCGATGGTGCGCTCCGCCGACTGACCCCCGTCGCGCCTCTGCGCTTCCCTTCGAGGCCCGGTTTTCTTCGCTTTGACGCGCGTCAAAGAGGAGAAAGCCGGGCCTCGAAGCGAAGCAGGGCGCCCCGGACCGGCCAGGAGCGCCACGCGCGGCACAATGACCCCGTGCCCACCCCACCTGACGACCGCGTGGCCGGTCTGCGCCGGACCGTGCTGGTCGTCGCGGTCCTCAACCTGACCTACTTCTTCGTCGAGCTCGCCGTGGCGCTCGCCGCCGGGTCGATCTCCCTGCTCGCCGACAGCGTCGACTTCCTCGAGGACACGGCGATCAACCTGCTGATCCTGGTCGCCCTGAGCTGGCCGCCGGCCCGGCGGGCGCTGATGGGCAAGGTGATGGCCCTGATCATCCTGGGTCCCGCGGCGGTGGCGGCCTGGCAGGCCGTGGGCCGGTTCGCCGACCCGGTGGCGCCCGACGTCGTCCCGCTGGTCGTCGCGTCGCTCGGGGCGGTCGTCGTCAACGGCACCAGCGCCTGGCTGCTGGCCCGGGCCCACCACCACGGCGGCGCGCTGGGCAGGGCGGCGTTCCTCTCGGCCCGCAACGACGTCCTCGTGAACGTCGCGATCATCGCGATGGGCCTGGTCACCGCGTGGACGGGCTCCGGCTGGCCCGACCTGGTCCTGGGCTGCGTCATCATCCTCCTGGCGCTCCACGCCGCCCACGAGGTCTGGGAGGCCAGCGAGGAGGAACGCCTGGCCGCCAGGGCGCTGGCCGGCGAGGAGATCGGCTGACCGGACCGGTCAGGCCGCCGCCACGTCCAGGGACTTCTCCGCGAAGCGCGGGGCGAAGACCCGCTGCATCAAGCGCTTTCCCGTGGCGTTGCCCAGGAGGCTCTGGGTGAGGGTCCTGGCCCGCTTGTCCCTGCGGCTCTGCGGCACGAACATCACCAGGTCCCGGCGGCCGTTGCTCTGGTGAGTCGCGATGAACGGGCGCATCCGCAGCTCCCACTCACGCAGCGCCCGGGCGGGGCTGCCGGGGTTGCGCTGGAGCACGGTGCCGAGCAGGTCGGCGCCGGCCATGGCGCTGGAGGCCCCCATGCCCGAGTAGAGGGTCACGCACCACGCGGAGTCGCCGAGCAGCACCACGCGGCCGGTGTGCCAGCTCGGCATCACCACCTGGTGCACGGAGTCGAACAGGGGCTCGTCGGCCGCCTCGAACTGGTCCAGCAGGTTGCCCAGCACGGGTCCGGCGGGCTCGGGGCCGAACGCCCGGCGCAGCGAATCGGCGGGCGGACGGCGGAACTGCGCGTCCTCGTCGTCCGTGCGGTAGCTGAACAGGACCGTCGGCCGGTGGTCGGTGAACGGGAACACCCACACGGACCGGCCCGGCTCGGCCAGGACGATGCCGTCGGTGGCGCGGAACCCGGGCACGGGCTCGTCCAGCACGGAGACGCCGATGATGTGATGGAACGGCCGTAGGTAGTCGGCGTCCGGCCCGAACGCGAGGCGGCGCACCGTGGAGCGCAGGCCGTCGGCGCCCACCACGAGGTCGAACTGCTCGGTGGTCTCGACGCCGTCGCCACCGCCGTCGGGCGTGGTGCGCAGCGTGACGTCGACGCCGTCGGGCCGCTCCTCGATCGCGACCGGCGTGGTGCCGTACCGGAGCGGGGCGAGCTGCTCGACGGCGTCGTACAGCGCGCCCTCGATGTCGCCGCGCAGGACGAGCTGCGGCATGCCCGGCAGGTCGCCGTAGCCCATGCCGGGCCGACGTCGGCCGTCACGCTCGACGTCGTAGGTGATCGTGGCCGGGTCGGTGCGGTTGCCGATGGCGTCCAGCACGCCGAGCCGGGCCGCCGCCGACTGCCCGGTACCGAACATCCCGACGAAGTACCCGGCCCCGCGACGCGCAGGCGCCCGCTCGACGAGCACCGACTCCCAGCCGACGTCGTGCAGACGCAGGGCCGTGGCCAGACCCCCGATACCCGTGCCGACCACCAGTGCGCGCGGCTTGCTCATGCCGATCCCTCTCCTCGGACCTCCGGATCACGTGACCCGATTATTGACTGACAGATCATCACGAGTCAAGAACTGGCGACTAGGATGGCCGGGCACGAGAAGAGGGGTGACGATGGCACGTCCGGTACAGGACCGGGCGGCGGCGATCCTGGCCGCCGCCAGGGAGCAGTTCCTCCTGGACGGTTCGGAGCGCACGACGGTCGACGCCGTCGCCGCCCGCGCCGGCGTCGGCAAGGGGACGGTCTTCCTGTACTGGCCCACCAAGGCCAGGCTGCACGACGCCGTGCTGCACCTCGAGGCCGCCGGTCTCCTCACCTCGCTCGCGGACGAGCTGCGCGCCGGAGCGACGCCCCTGACCATCGCGCACGTGGTGCGCCGGGAGATCGCCTCCGTGCTCGACATCCCCGGCCTGGCGACGCAGCGGCTGGGCGAGCCGGGCGGCCCGGCGGGCTCGGACGACTTCCCCGGCCCGGCGCTGCACCGCATCGTCTCGATCATGCAGGCGCACGGACTGGTGCACGACACCCCGACCGCCGAGATCGTCACCGCCTTCCAGACCGTGATGTCGGGTTCGGTCCTGATCGGCCTGGCGGACCCGGAGCGCCGGGGGGTGATCTTGGACGCCGCCGAACGACTCATCGGGTCCACCTACGACCGCGCCGACGCCGACCCCGCGGACGTCGCCGCCGCCCTGCCGAAAGTGCTGGATGCGCTGGAGGACGCGGTCGACCGGCTGGTCGAGACCGCCGCTCCGGACCGCCCGACGACGGCCGTCCTGCGCCCTCGGGAGCGCCCCACGATCACCCCCGCGTGACCGCGCCGGGCGGGAGGCCCCGTCGTAATGTGCGAGGCATGACAGACGCACTGGTACTCGGAGGTGGCGGCGTCGCCGGCGTCGCCTGGGAGCTGGGCGTGCTGCAGGGCATCGCCGACAAGGACCGGGAGCTCGCGGCCCGGCTGCTGGGCGCCGGACGAGTGGTCGGCACGTCGGCCGGGTCCGCCGTGGCCGCCCAGGTCACCAGCGGCACACCACTGGAGGAGCTCTACGAGGCGCAGCTGGTCGACGACGGCCTCGACTTCGTGGTCGAGTTCGACGGGCCCGCGATGTTCGCGGGCTGGGCCGCCGCCTTCGAGCCCGCCCCCGACGGCACCCCGCCCGAACCAGCCGAGATCCGACGCCGGATCGGCGCCATGGCCCTTGCCGCCACCACCACCGACGAGGCGACCCGCCTCAAGGAGCACGAGGCGCACCTGCTGAGCACCGAGTGGCCGGCCACCGACCTCGCCATCCCCGCCGTCGACGCCGAGTCGGGCGAGCTACGGGTGTTCCGCAGCGACTCGGGCGTGCGGCTCCTGGACGCCATCGCGGCGAGCTGCGCGGTGCCCGGCGTGTGGCCGCCCGTGACCATCGGCGACCGGCGCTACGTGGACGGCGGCATCCGGTCGGTGGCGAACGTCGACCTGGCCGCCGGCGCCGACCACGTGCTGGTCATCACCCCGCAGCGGCCGGGGTCGCCGTCGCCGTTCGGCCCGTCGGCCACCGAGCAGGTCGAGGCCCTGGCGCCCGCAAAGGTGCTCATGATCTGCGCCGACGACGCCTCGATGGAGGCGTTCGGCATCAATCCGCTCTCCCCTGCCACGCGGGCGCCGTCGGCGGTCGCGGGCCGCGCGGTGGGGCGGGCGCAGGCGGCGGAGCTGGCCGCGCTGTTCGCCTGACCCGGCCTCACTCGGCCTGGGCCGGGGCGGCCGGCGTCGGCCCGCCCAGATGCTCGGCGAAGAACCCGAGCGTCCGCGCCCAGGCGTCCGCCGACGCCTCCGGGTCGTGCGACATGCCCTGGACCCGCATGAGCATGCCGAGCGTGCCGGTGTACTGCGCGAGGAACGAGTGGGTCGCCTCGGGGTACACCTTGAGGTCCACGGCCACACCGCTGCGTTCCAGGCCGGCGCGCAGCTTGTCCACCTCGGCGACGTCGACCACCCTGTCGCGGCCGCCGTAGCTCGCCACGACCGGGCACGGGGCCGCCAGCATCCGGTCCAGCTCCGCAGGCTCCTGCTTGCCCGCGGGCAGCAGGCCGTAGTTCACCGCCGCGGCGTCGAACCCGCCGCGCCCGGCGGCGACCAGCGCGAACCGGCCGCCCAGACAGAACCCCAGGACGCCCACCCGGCCGGTGCAGTCGGGCCGGGCCGCGAGCGCCGCGCGCGTCTCCTCCAGCCGGTCGTAGGCGGGTCCCTGGTCGGCGACGAAGCTCGCGAAGGTCTGCCGCAGGCACCGTCCACGCTGGTACATCGACGGCGCGTGCACGAGGTAGCCCTGCGCGGCCAGGTGGTCGCAGACGCGGCGCAGCTCGGCGGTCATCCCGTACGCGTCGTGCACCACGACGACGCCGGGAAAGGGGCCCTCGCCGACGGGGACCGAGGTGTGTCCGGGATGCACGCGGAGCCTCCTGTGCGCTGGGGCGTCCGGACGCCTGGCCCGGACCTCGCTGCCGACCGTACCAGGCCTTGTGCATCGTGCACATGTTCTGCGCGCGCCATGATGGGCACCATGTTCACCAGCACCGACGGGACCATGGACCTGCGGGTCTCCGCGTACGCGGTCATCACCGACGAGGCGGGCCGGATGCTCCTGCCCCACTGGTCCGAGGGGACGCACCACGGCTGGACGATGCCCGGCGGCGGCATCGACCCGGGCGAGCACCCGGCCGACGCCGCCGTCCGGGAGGTCTACGAGGAGACCGGCTACCACGTGGAGCTGGCCGGGCTGCTCGGCGTCGACAGCGTCGTGTTCCCGGCCGCCGAGCGCGTACATCCGGCGGACCGTCCCGGGCAGGCCCTGCGCATCGTGTACCGGGCGCACATCACGGGCGGCGAGCTGCGCGTCGAGGAGGACGGCTCCACCGACGGCGTCGCCTGGCACACCCAGCAGGAGATCGACGCGCTGAACCGGGTTGCACTGGTGGACCTGTCGCGCCGCTGGGCGGGCCTGATCCCGTAGGGCCTGCCAGACGCACAGGTCACCCCAGTGAGCTGTGCGTCTGACACGTCAGGGGCGCGCCGACGGCGGGAAGCCCGTCCACCGCAGGTCGGCGGGCAGGTGCCCCATGTCGTTGAACAGCACGACCGTGGGCGGCAGCCCGTCGCGGTACTCGATCACGGTCAGCGCGGCGTTGCCGCTGTTCAGACCGAGCCAGCGGGCCGGGGGCGCATCGAGCGCGTGGCGCAGCAGCCACGCGACCTGGAACGCGTGGGTGACCAGCACCTCGTGGGTCTCGGCGTCTGCGGTCCGCGCGAACCGGTCGACCAGCGCGGCCGCGAGCCGCTCGCCCGGGGCGCGCTCGGCGTCGTCGAACCCGTCGAAGAAGCCGGCCCAGGCCGACGGGAGGTCCGGCGCGGCGGGCACGTACGGCACGTGGTCGACCAGCTCGGCCGCCTCCGCGACCGGGACCCCCGGGAGGTGCTCGCCGAGCACGTGCGCGCTCGCCACCGCGCGCGGCAGCGGCGAGTGCCACACCGCGTCGACCGGCAGCGCGGACAGCCGCGCCCCCAGCAGGTCCGCCTGCCGCCGTCCGACGTCGGTCAGCGCGCCGAACGCGTCCGCCGCGCCGTGTCGGGCCAGGTACAGGTGTCGGGTCGCCATGCGACGAACCTAGCGCCCGGACCTGGCACGACGCACCGCACGGGCCGCCACGGGCTGCCACGGGCCCGCGCGCCGCGGCCCGTCACGCGCCGCGCGGGATCCCCAGGGTCGAGAGCAGGTCCTCGTGCAGCTCCATCCAGACGGCATGGCACGAGCCGATGCCGGTCCCGGCCACCCACTCGCCCTGCCCGGCGCGTGCCCGGTCGAGCGCCCGGGCGAACCGCGTGTCGTACCCGTCGAACCGGGCCAGCACCGCGGCGAGCGAGGCGACGAGCGGCGTCAGCTCACCGCCCAGCGCGCCGAGCTCGTCCAGCACGCGTGCGTCCCAGTCCGCGTCGGCGTGCGTGTTCGGCGCGAGCCGGTCGTCCTCCGCGGGAAGCAGCTGCCAGTCGGTGCACGCCTGCAGGAGGCGGGCGTTCAGCGGCCCGAAGGCCTCGTGCGCCTCCTCGACGACGGCCCGCGCACCCGACTCGGCCAGCTCCAGGGCGAGGAGCCGGTCGTCCTCGGCGCGGCCGCGCTCCGTGAGCGACCAGCCCGCCGTGCTGCCGAACGCCGCCTGGCGGACCCAGCCGTACGCCTCGTCGTCGAGCAGGAGCTCGCGCGCGTCCGCCTGGTCGAGGCCGAACCGGGCGGCCACGGCGTCGTCGTCCGCCATGCCCTGGATCCGAACTGAGTGGAGGACGAGCAGCTCCGGCTGCGAAGATCTGCCGAGCACCGGGATGTGGGTCATAGTGCACCGTGCATCCCGCGGCCGCCGGTGTCAACGCGGGCGCTTACGCCCAGGGAGGAAGTCATGTCGGACAGCTCTGTCGTCGAACTGGCCGGGACCCCCGGCAGCCCGGGCCGGGCCTCCGGCCCCGCACGCGTGGTGCACGGACCGGACGACTTCACCCACGTGGGCCCCGGTGACGTGCTCGTGTGCCGCTTCACCGAACCGTCGTGGACCGCCCTGTTCGGCCTGGTCTCGGCTGTGGTGACCGAGACCGGCGGCGTCCTGTCGCACGCCGCGATCGTGGCCCGCGAGCACGGCATCCCCGCGGTGCTCGCGGTACCCGGCGCCACGACGACGCTGCGCGACGGCGAGACCGTCACGGTCGACGGCGGGGCCGGGCGGGTCAGCGGCTGACGGGCAGTACTCCCCATGGGCACCAGCCCGGCGGCGTGCCAGCCTTCCTGCGTCAGACCAAGAGTCAGACCTCAGGATGGAGAGCACCAATGACAGGCAACTCCCCGTTCCGCAGAAGATCCGCCAGGCAGTGGGCGTTCGCGGCCCTGGCCGCGCTCGCCCTGGTCGCCTCGCCGACGGCGTCGGCCACGGCCTCTCCGACGACGCCGGGTGGCGGCGCCGGCGTGCTGGCGATCTCCCACAAGTCACCCTTCAACTGCAGCAAGACGTTCTACGCGAACAACTGGAGCGGGGGCCACAGCCCCAACGGCTCCATCGACTGGCAGACCTACGGCAGCGACGCCATCAACGGCGAGACCGTGCGGGCCACGGCCGGCGGCACCGCCACCTTCGACGACGAGGGCGGCACCAGCTACGGCAAGTGGGTGCAGATCGTGCACAGCGACGGCACCCGCACGCGCTACGCCCACCTGGCCACGATGGTGCGCAACCCGGGTCAGACCATGTCGGTCAGCCAGGGCACCGTCATCGGGACCGTCGGCTCCACGGGCGGCTCGTCGGCACCGCACCTGCACTACGAGCAGCGCAGCTCGTCCGGCGTCGTGGACACCTCGCCGACCGTCGACGGCGTGACCGTCTCCGTGGGCCAGAAGAAGGCCGTCACCAGCACCAACGCCTGCGGGTCGAGCAACCCGTACACGCCGGCGGAGGTCTGCGGCAGCGGCTTCACGGTGGTCGACCAGGCGGCGCTCGGCACGGTGGGCCGGACCTACCTGCTGTACAACTCCGGCACCGGCAACAACTGCGTGGTCACCCTGAAGTCGACCAACCTCGGCACCCCGACCGCGGTCTCGGCCTTCCTGGAACCACAGGGCGCGTCGCGCACCACCGACTCCGGCAGCTACGGGTACTACGCGGGCCCGGTCAAGCGGTCCGCGCCCGGCACCTGCGTCAAGTGGGGCGGCTCGGTGGGCTCCACCAGCTACACGAGCCCGTTCGAGCACTGCGGCTGACGCCCGCTCCGCGACACCGAAGGCCCCCGAGGTACGCCTCGGGGGCCTTCGGCCTTGACCGCGGCCTGAGGGCTCAGGCGCCCGACGGCGGCTCGATCAGGTCCCACGGCATGCCGTACAGGTCCTCGAAGACGGCGACGGTCCCGTATTCCTCGTACCGCGGCTCCTCCCGGAACCGCACGCCCGCCGCGATCATCCGCGCGTGCTGCGCAGCGAAGTCGTCGGTCTCGAGGAAGAACGCGACCTTCCCACCCGCCTGGCGCCCGACGACGTCGTCGGCACCCGGGAGCGCAAGCACGAGGCCGGTCCCGCCGTCGGCGGGGCCGACGACGACGCGGCGGCGGCCGGCCGCGTTGGTCTCGTCCTCCCGCAGGGCGAACCCGAGGGCGTCGACGAAGAAGGTGATCGCCTCGTCGTGGTCGTGGACGAGATAGGTGACGTCGGAGAGTCGCAGCACCCCGTGATCCTAGGCCGCGCGCGCACCCCGGGCCGCCACGACCACGGCCGACGCCAGCCGGCGGAACTCCGGCCGGTCGCCGGCGGGCAGCGCGGCCAGCAGGCCGTCGAGCGCGCTCGTGACGCCGGCCTCGAAGGCGGCCACCGCCTGGGTGCCGGCGTCGGTCAGCGACACCTGGACCGCCCGGCGGTCGCCGGGAACGGGGCCGCGCTCCAGCAGCCCGCGCCGCTCCGCCCGGTCGACGAGGCCGGTGAGTGCCGCCTTCTCGATCCCGAGGAGCTGCGCCAGGTCGACCATGCGCTGGTGCTGACCACCGTCGGCCGGAAGAGCGGCCAGCCCCGCGAGAACCCGGTCGGCTACTTCGCGGCGCCCGACGGCGGCTGGTTCATCGCGGCGTCGGCGGCCGGAGCCCAGGCCAACCCCGCCTGGTACCTCAACCTCGCGGCGCACCCGGACCAGGTGATCGTGGAGCTGGCGGGCCGCAAGGTGGCGGTGACCGCGCGCGAGCTGCACGGCACGGAGCGTGCACAGGTCTGGAAGCAGATCACCGACGAGTCCCCGGGCTTCCGCAAGTACGAGCAGACCACCGACCGGGAGATCCCGGTGATCCACCTGACGCCGAAGCCCTGACCTCTGGCATGATTCCCGGCGGCCGAACCCGACCATCCGACGAGGACCGCTCCATGAGCTTCTCCCACCCGACGGGCACCCGCGGGGCCCGCGTCCCCGGGCCCGTGTTCCGCTGGCTGAACCGCCTGATGGCAGGGCACGCCCGGCGCACCACGGCCACGACCATGGGCAAGAACCTCCTGGTCCTGACCACCGTCGGACGCAGGAGCGGACAGGCCCGGCCGACCCCGCTCGCGTGGTTCCCCGGCCCGGACGGCTCCTGGCTCGTCGTCGCCTCCGCCTGGGGCGCGGCGACCAACCCGGCCTGGTACCTCAACGTGGCCGCCCATCCCGACCGGCTGACGGTCGAGCTGGGCGGCCGCAAGGTCGCCGTGACCGCCCATGAGCTGCACGGCGCGGAACGCGCCGAGGCGTGGCAGCGGATCACGGCCGAGGCGGCGAACTTCCGCCGGTACGAGCAGACGACGGACCGCGAGATGCCGGTCATCCAACTGACGCCGAAGGGCTGATCCCGGGATGTCGGTGAGTCGTGGTTGACTCCGGCCCGTGACATCACAGGATGCGGGTCTGCCGTGCGAGCTCTTCCGCTTCGAGGGCGACGGGAACACGGTGACCCTCCGCATCGACTCGCTGGATCGCCGGCCCGACGGGACCGCCAGTCAGGCGCGCGGCACGATCGAGATCGACTGCGGCGATGTCGCGGCCGGGCGCGGCGTCAAGGGCGTGCAGCCGACGTTCGTCGGCGACGTGGACCTGGACGCCTGGCGGGGGCTCCTCGACGCGCTGGACCTGGGGCAGGACGTCGCCTGGCGCGAGAATCTGCGGGCCCCAGAGGTGCACGTCCGGTGGGAGGACGACGACCTGCTCGTCGTCACCGTCCGCGACAGGATGGGCCTGCTGACCGACGTGACGACCGCCGTCCCCGTGTCCGACGAGTGGTTCGACGAGGCCTACGACCGCCTGGACCAGGTCTACGAGCTGTTCGAACGCGGGTGACGAGTTCGCACGGGCACCACGACGCTGCGCGTGCCCGTGTGAGGCCCCGCCCGCGGTGTGTCACCGGCGGTGGGTAGTGTCGGACGCATGACGCACGCCGCCACCACCTCCCCCGCCATCACAGCACTCCAGACCGCGGACTGGCGGCGGCGCGTCTTCGCGCTGTACGCCGAGGCCCGCACCCGGGCCGTCGTGAACCCGGCCGCCGCGCACGCGGGCTGGATCGCCGCGCGGGACGAGCTCTTCGCGACCCACCCCGTCTCGCCGATCCTCCCGGAGCAGCGGCCCGGCTTCACCGGGCTGAGCGTCACCCCGTACGACCCGGCCTGGCGCCTGAGCGCCCCGATCGTGCCCGCCGAGCCCGGGCCTGACGGCGCGCCGCGCCGCCTCGACGTCCCCACCGGGACCGACGGCGTGGTGCCGTTCGAGCTGCTCGGCACGGTCGCCCTCGGGTCCGACGCCCTGGGCGACCTCGGCACCCTCGACGTCTGGCGCCTCGCCTCCTACGGCGGCGGCCTGTTCGTGCCGATCAAGGACGCGCTCGCCGGCCCGCCCGGCGGCACCTACGGCGGCGGGCGCTACCTCATCGACACGATCAAGGGCTCCTGGCTCGGGCACACCGGCGGGTCGGACGGCGGCGAGGGCGGCGGCCCCGACGACTTCGGCGTCGGCGACCTGGTGCTCGACCTCAACTTCGCCTACAACCCGTCCTGCGCCTACGACCCGGCGTGGACGTGCCCGCTCGCCCAGGAGGGCAACACGCTGGCGGTCGAGGTCCCGGTCGGCGAGCGTACCCCGCTGACCTCGTCGTACTGAGAGTCAGCCCTGCACCACGACGAACTCGTCGCCGCCCCCGCTCCCCTACGAGGCCCGGGTTTCTTCGCTCTGGGGCGGCTCAAAGCGAAGAAACCCGGGCCTCGAAGGGGAACACAACACCGAAGAGGTGAGGCTTCCCAACCTCGGGCCTGATGTTGGCCTCCCGCCGCGTCTCCTGGTTGCCTGAGGCCATGACGACAGAAGCGTCCGGCGCCGAGCACCCGGACACCGGCGGCCCCACCGCCGTCGGCCACCCCGACGAACCCCACACCAACGGGCTCGCCGAGCGCCTGAACTGGCTCCGCGCCGGCGTGCTCGGCGCGAACGACGGCATCGTCTCGGTCGCCGCGGTGGCCGTGGGTGTCGCGGCGGCGACGTCGCAGACCGGCCCGATCCTCACCGCCGGCGTCGCCGCCCTCGTCGGCGGCGCCATCTCCATGGCGCTGGGCGAGTACGTGTCGGTCTCCAGCCAGTCCGACACCCAGCGGGCGCTCATCGCCAAGGAGAAGGCCGAGCTCGCTACCATGCCGGACGAGGAGCTCGCGGAGCTTGCCGAGCTCTACGAGGCCAAGGGCCTGTCCCCCGCCACCGCCCGCCAGGTCGCCGTCGAGCTCACGGAGCACGACGCGCTCGCCGCCCACCTGGAGGCCGAGCTCAACATCGACGAGGACGGCGTGGTCAGCCCCTGGCACGCAGCGCTCGCGTCCGCCGTCGCCTTCACGCTCGGCGCCGTGCTGCCGCTCGCCGCCGTGCTGCTGATCCCCGAGCCCTGGCGGGTGGGCGTCACGTTCGTCGTCGTGCTGGCGGCGCTCGCGGGCACCGGCTGGATCGCGGCCTGGATCGGCGGCGCGCCGCGGGTGCGCGCCACGGCGCGCGTCGTCGTGGGTGGGGCGCTCGCGCTCGGCGCGACCTTCGCGATCGGCTCCCTGCTCGGCACGACGGCGGTCGGGTGAGTACCGTTATCGCCCGATGAACACCATCGACAGCACACCGCCCCCGGCCGGCACACCCTCGTCGGCGTACGGCGTCCACTCCGAGGTGGGCCGCCTGCGCAAGGTCCTGGTCTGCGCCCCCGGTCTGGCCCACCAGCGCCTCACCCCGTCCAACTCCGCCGGCCTCCTGTTCGACGACGTCCTGTGGGTCGAGCGCGCCCAGCAGGACCACGCCGACTTCGTGGCCGAGCTGCGCGAGCGCGACGTCGACGTCGTCGAGCTGCACGCCCTCCTCGCCGAGACGCTCCGCGTGCCCGGGGCGCGCGACTGGCTGCTCGACCGCAAGATCGTGCCCGAGATCGTGGGCAACGGCCTGGTCGAGGCGACGCGCGAGTACCTGGAGTCCCTGCCGGAGCACGAGCTGGCCCGGTACCTGATCGGCGGCCTCGCCGTGGCCGACGTGCCCGAGCTGCCGCCGGGCTTCCGCGCGCTGGCGGACCTCAGCCCGGACGCGCGCGAGTACCTCATGCCCCCGTTGCCCAACACGCTGTTCACGCGGGACACGACCTGCTGGATCTACGGCGGCCTCACCCTGAACCCGCTGTACTGGCAGGCACGCCGGGACGAGACGCTGCTCATGAAGGCGATCTACTCGTTCCACCCCGACTTCGTGGGCAGCCGCGTGTGGTGGGGCGACCCGGAGAGCAGCCACGGCGAGGCCACCTTCGAGGGCGGCGACATCATGCCGATCGGCAACGGGACCGTGCTGATGGGGATGAGCGAGCGCACGTCGCGCCAGGCGATCACGCAGGTCGCGGCCTCGCTGTTCCAGGCGGGCGCGGCCGAGCAGATCGTGGTGGCCGGCATGCCGCGGCTGCGCGCGGCCATGCACCTGGACACGATCATGACGTTCGTCGACGTCGACACCGTCACGGTCTACCCGCGCATCGTGGACCGCGTGCACCCGTTCGTGCTGCGCCCCGACTCCGGGCCGCTCGGCGTCTCGGTGACCGACGCCGGCCGGTCGTCCTTCCTCGACGTGGTGGGGCAGGTCTCCGGGCTGGGCCAGCTGCGGGTCATCGAGACCGGCGGCGACGTCTATGAGTCCGAGCGGCAGCAGTGGGACAGCGGCAACAACTCCGTGGCCGTCGAGCCAGGCGTCGTGTTCACCTACGACCGCAACACGACCACCAACGACCTGCTGCGCAAGGCCGGCATCGACGTGATCGAGATCGCGGGCGGCGAGCTGGGCCGCGGGCGCGGCGGCGGGCACTGCATGACCTGCCCGATCATCCGGGAGCCCGTGAGCTGGTAGGGGCTGGACCCCCGCACGCCACCGACCGCCCGGCAGTTACCCTGCATTCCGGACAAAAACCCTGAAAGGAGTCCGGATGTCGGTCGGTGGCGTGCCCGTACGCGAGCGCCTGCGCAGGCTGGTGGAGCACCAGTCGTTCCAGCGGGTGGTGCTCGGCGTGATCATCGCCAACGCGGTGGTCCTCGGGCTGGAGACCTCGATCGTCGACGGGCCCGTCGACCAGGTGCTGCAGGTGATCGACGACGCGATGCTGTGGTTCTTCGTCGCCGAGATCTCCCTGCGCCTGGTGGCGCACGGGCCGCGCTTCTTCCGGGACCCGTGGAGCGTGTTCGACCTGCTCGTGGTGGGGATCGCCCTGATCCCGGCGACCGGCCCGCTGTCCCTGCTCCGCGCCCTGCGGATCCTGCGCGTGCTGCGCCTGGCCGACTCCGTGCCCTCGATGAAGCGTGTGGTGAACGGCCTGGTCGCGGCGGTGCCCGGGATGGGTTCGGTGGGCGCGCTCCTGGTGCTGGTCCTGTACGTGTCGGTGGTGATCGCGACCAACCTGTACGGGGCGATCGCGCCGGAGCACTTCGGCGACCTGGGCACCACGGCGTTCACCCTGTTCCAGGTCATGACGGGCGAGGCGTGGCCGGACATCGCGGAGGACGTGATGGAGGACGAGCCGACGGCGTGGATCTTCTTCGTCGTCTTCATCCTCGTGGTGTCGTTCGCGGTGCTGAACCTGTTCATCGCGGTGGTCGTGAGCGGCATGGAGAGCATCGACGAGCTCACCGAGCACGAGGAGCGGTCGGACGCGGAGGTCATGGACGAGCTGCGCGCCATCCGCGCGCAGCTCGGCGTGCTGCAGGCCGAGCTCGCGGCGGCCCGGCGCGACACGCCGTTGGACCCCGCCACGCCGCGCACTTGATGCATCCTTGGGTTGCAGTTCCGGAAAAGCCATAGACGCTACCAAGTCCTCGTTGTACCTTTCTTCACACACGGACTGGTGCCGTGGCGGCAGGTTGTGTGTCTGTGACCGCCTGTTCCACGACGCCGGCACCGCCGTCAGACCCGAACGCAGCACGACCGACAGCCACCTCCGACACCACTGGAAAGGACGAGACACACGATGGTTCGCACCCGCATCGCGCTCCAGGCCGCAGGCCTGGGCAAGGCCAGTGCCGCCACCGAGTCGTCCTACCCGACCACCGCGCAGCACCTCTGGGACGGCCGCGAGGCCATCCGGGGCGCCATACGCTCCTGATCCGGCAATGGCCGGACCAGTGAACGTGAGCCGCCTCGGGACATCTTGTTCCCGGGCGGCTCTTGTCGTCCCGGGGCTGAGGAGCAGCACAGCCAGCACCACCAGAAAGACAAGAACCGAGACGACAAGCTCACCGGAAGGAGCAGGCCCGTGGCCGACGTCCTAGTCCTCAATGCCGGCTACGAGCCGCTGCACCGGGTATCGGTCCGGCACGCCATCCACATGCTCGTGCGCGAGGTCGCGGTCGTGGAGGAGGCGGTCGACGGCCGCTCCTTCGGGCCGTTCCCCTTACCGCGCGTGCTGCGGCTGGTCCGGTACGTGACGATGCGGTGGCTCTACAAGTCGGGCGGGGCGCCCGCGTGCACCAAGCTCGGCGTCAAGCGCCGTGACGGCCTGTGCGCCTACTGCGGCGGCCCCGCCGAGACCGTGGACCACATCCTGCCGCGGTCCCGCGGCGGGCCCTCGACGTGGATGAACCTCGTGGCCGCCTGCTACGAGTGCAACTCGCACAAGGCGGACCGCACCCCGGCCGAGGCCGGCATGGTGCTCCACGTGACGCCGCACGTCCCACGCGCGGACTACGCCCGCGCCATCCGGCACAGAGCGGCCCGCGCGGCGTGAGCCGAGCTGAACCAAGCGGGTGATCGGTAAAAGGTCAGGTGATCGGCAACTCGAGTTGCCGATCACCTGACCTTTTACCGATCACTTGCCGGCGTTCGCCCCAGCCCGGCTCCATGAGTGCCGCGGTGAGTCCGCGCTCGGGGTCGCGCGCTCCTGCCAGTTTCAACGTATAACGCAGTGGGGGGCTTGCGGCAAGGGGCCCGTGGGGGCGCAGAATCGTCGGCCGTCGCCGGCTTTGGCGCCTGACGAAACGAGGTTCTCTTGACCGAGGTGAACGCGACCGACGCGCACATGACGGATGTGCTCGTGACCGGGGGCGGCCCGACCGGCGTGATGCTGGCCTGCGAGCTGCGGCTGCGCGGCGTGCGGGTGCTCGTGCTGGAGAAGGACACCGAGCCGACGAAGGTGGTCCGTGGGCTCGGCCTGCACGCGCGCACCCTGGAGATCCTGGACCAGCGCGGCCTGCTGGACCGGTTCCTGCCGCTGGGCACGCAGTACCCCGTCGGCGGCTTCGCGGGCATCAGCGGCCCCACACCCGCCGGGCTGGACACCGCGTACCCGTTCGTCCTCGGCATCCCGCAGCCCGTCACGGAACGTCTGCTGCGCGAGCGCGCCGCCGAGCTGGGCGTCGAGATCCGGTACGGCCACGAGGTCACCGGGCTGAGCCAGGACGACGACGGCGTGACCGCCGAGCTGGCCGACGGCACGCGGCTGCGCTCGCGCTACCTCGTGGGCTGCGACGGTGGCCGCAGCACCGTGCGCAAGCTGCTCGGCATCGGCTTTCCCGGTGAGCCCAGCACCCACGAGACCCTGCTGGGCGAGGTGGAGCTGACCGCATCCGCCGAGACGATCGCCGCGACCGTCGCGGAGGTGCGCAAGACCTACAACGACTTCGGCGCCATGCCGCTCGGGGACGGCCTGTACCGGCTCGGCGCTCCCGCCGACGGCGTGGCCGAGGACCGCGCCGTCCCGCCCTCCCTGGACGAGCTGCGCCGACAGGTGCGCACGCTCGCCGGCACCGACTTCGGCGCGCACTCGCCGCGCTGGCTGTCCCGCTTCGGCGACGCCACCCGGATGGCCGACCGGTATCGCGCCGGCCGCGTGCTGCTCGCCGGGGACGCCGCGCACGTCCACCCGCCGTACGGCGGGCAGGGCCTCAACCTCGGGGTCCAGGACGCGTTCAACCTGGGCTGGAAGCTGGCCGCCGAGGTCACGGGCCAGGCCCCGGACGGGCTGCTGGACACCTACGCCGCCGAGCGCCGGCCGGTGGCCGCCGACGTGCTGGACAACACCCGCGCCCAGCACGTGCTGCTCTCCCCCGAGCCAGGCCCGCAGGCCGTGCGCCGCCTGCTGACCGAGCTGATGGGCCTCGACGACGTGCGCCGGCTCCTCGTGGAGAAAGTCACCGCGACCGGCGTCCGCTACGACCTCGGCGCCGGGCCCACGCTGCTCGGGCGGCGCCTGCCCGACGTCGGCCTGCGGCAGGGCCGGCTCTACGAGCTCCTGCGCGCCGGCCGCGGCCTGCTGCTGGACCGCACCGGACGGCTCACGATCGACGGGTGGGCCGACCGGGTCGACCACGTGACCGACGCCGACGCCGCGCTGGACGTGCCCGCCGTCCTGCTGCGGCCGGACGGCCACGTGGCCTGGGTGGGCGCGGACCAGCAGGACCTGCTGGACCAGGTGCGCCGGTGGTTCGGCGCCGAAACATGACGGGTGAAAGCCACCGGTACCCTGTGCGCGTTCATGAACTCGCCACGACGATGTCCGGCGACCGGAGAAGGGGAGCACGCGAGTGAGCGTCCAAACCGCGGGGTGGCCGCGCGCCGATGTGGTCGTGCGTGACGACGGCTCAGGCCAGGTGACGATCAACGGTCAGACGGTACCCGTCTACCGGAACAGCCTGGGCGAGGCCCGCAGCGAGGTCATGCGCCTCGTCATGGAGTACTCGGCGAGCATCGGGCTCGCGGTCGAGGTCCAGGCCCTGGGCCCCGAAGGGCCTACCGGCCTGACCGTCCACCCCGACGGCAGGGTGGTGCAGGACGGCGGCGCGGGGGCCGCGCAGGCGGTCCAGGCCGCGGCGCCGCAGAGCCTCGCCCAGCCCGCCGTCGCGGCGGCACACACCGGGCCGACGGCGCCCGGGCCGGCCGGGCTTGCCGTGCCGCAGCGGACGAGCGTCATGGGCCATGCCGACCAGCAGGACGTCGCGCAGCCGGGCGTCGGGCAGCACGGTGTCGGCCAGCACGCCGTCGGCCAGCACGGTGTGGGCCAGCACGGTGTGGGCCAGCACGCGGCTCCGAGCGGCGTCGGGCAGCAGGACCTCCAGCCGGAGGCACCCGGGCCGGAGGCACCCGCACCGGACGGGCGCGGCCCGGCGCCGCACGGCATGCCGCAGCAGGAGCCGGCGCCCCGGGCCCCGGGCCCGCAGGGGGCGAGTGGCTCGTTCGGCACCTACGCCCCTGAGGCCGAGTCCTCCTTCAGCCCCGGACCCGGGCACGACGGCGGACGCCGCGACAGCCGCCGGTCGTCCTTCCTCGTGCAGGACCGCCTCGACGAGCCGGCCACGCAGGGTGTGCGCGGCGTGCTGGCGCGGGTCGGGCTGCGGGTGCGCCCCGGCGAGACCGAGCGGGCCGAGCGCGCCGACGAGCAGGTGGTGAGCCAGCACTGGCCCGGCCCCCGCACCATCTCGATCGTGAACGGCAAGGGCGGCGCCGGCAAGACGCCGGCCACGGTGCTCCTCTCCGCGGTCTTCTCCTCGCACGGCGGCTCCGGCGTCGTCGCGTGGGACAACAACCAGACCCGCGGCACGCTGGGCTGGCGCACCGAGCAGGGGCCGCACGAGGCGACCCTGCTCGACCTGATCCCCCAGACCGAGCACTTCCTGGGCCCGACGGCGCAGCTCGCCGACCTCGCCTGGTTCGTGCACCACCAGTCGCGCGATCGGTTCGACGTGCTGCGGTCCAAGCCGATGGCGCTCGCGCACGAGCAGCGCATCTCGTCCGAGGACGTCGACGCGATCCACGCGGTGCTCGCCAAGTACTACCGGATGATCTTCATCGACTCCGGCAACGACGAGTCCGACCCGATGTGGCTGCGCATGATCGACCACACCGACCAGCTCGTGGTCGCCACCAGCACCCGTGACGACCACGCCGAGGCGGGCGCGCTGCTGCTGGAGGCGCTGGCCAACCGCGGGGAGCACATGGCGGACCTGGCCCGCAAGGCCGTGGTCGTGGTGAGCCAGTCGGACCCCAAGGCGACACCCGCCGACCTGCGCCGCGTCGCCCAGGGGTACCGCTCGCTGGCGCGCGAGGTGGTCACCGTCCCGTTCGACCCGGCCATGGTCGACGGCCAGCTCGTCTACCGCGCCCTGCGCCCGCAGACGCGCCGGGCGTGGCTCGCCGCGGGCGCGGCGCTGGCTCGGGGCTTCTGACCCCGCCACGAGCTACGCCGACGGCGCCGGGGCGACGATCCGGGTCACGGCGCGGCGGACGTCGGCCCGCACGTCGTCCGCCGCCTCCGTGCCCTCCGGGACGGCGAGGATCCCGCCCACGGTGAGCACCGAGCCGTGCACCACGGCGAGCAG
Source organism: Promicromonospora sp. NPDC110617 (assembly GCF_055598465.1). Taxonomy (NCBI): domain Bacteria; kingdom Bacillati; phylum Actinomycetota; class Actinomycetes; order Micrococcales; family Promicromonosporaceae; genus Promicromonospora; species Promicromonospora sp. NPDC110617. The sequence continues at coordinate 186,347 of NZ_JBVKBM010000003.1, read as the reverse complement.
CTGGCCGAGCAGCCGGTCGGCCGGCACCGTGGCGTCGATCCGGTCGGGGTGCCGCGCCTGGACGTCGCGCAGCGCCTCGACCTTGGCCGCGCTCGACGTCGCCGACCGCTCCAGGGCGCCGAGCACGCCCGGCCGCTCCAGCGTGTGCCAGAGCAGGAGCCGCACCAGCTCGGGGTGGCCCACCGTGAAGTCGAACAGGCGCACGGCGTAGCCGGGCAGGTCGTCGGCGGTGAAGGGCACGGCGTCCAGCAGGTCGAGGATCCGCGCACTGACCACCTGGTCGAACAGCGCCTCCTTGCCGCCGAAGTACGCGTAGATGCGCTGCTTGTTGGCCGACGCACCCTCGGCGATCCGGTCCACGCGCGCGCCGGCGAGCCCGTACCGCGCGAACTCCTCGGCGGCGGCCTCCAGGATGCGCTCGGGTGTTGCGGCGCGTCCGACGTCGGCACGGGGGGTGGGCATGTCGCCCAGCCTAGCTCCGGGCCGCCGGCAGGGCGGTGGACGTGATCTCCTCGGCGACGGACCAGAGGCGGGCTGCCGTCGCGTCGTCGCGCATGCGCCGGTTGAGCCGTGCGGTGCGGGGTTCGCCGACGAGACCGAACCGCGGCCCGTAGTAGGCGCCGGACGGGGCACCCGGGTCGGCGGCGGCCAGCAGGATCGAGCCAGCCCCTTCCGGGGCGTCCATCGACGGCAGGAGCGAGCCCGGGGACCAGCGCACCTGCCGTTCCTTGCCCATGCTCGGCCCTGTGACCTGGAGGTTGGTCCGGGTGAAGCCGGGGTGCGCCGCGGTGCTCGTCAGCGCCCACTCGCGGTGCGCGGCCAGGTGCGCGAGGTGCCGGGCCAGGTGCAGGTCGGCGAGCTTGGACTGCCCGTACGCGGCCCAGGCCCGGTAGGGACGGCGCTCCCAGTCGAGGTCGCCGAAGTCGATGGTCCCCCGGTTGGCCACGCCGGAGCTCATGGTGGCGACGCGCGGCGCGGGCGCCGCCAGGAGCAGCGGCAGCACCAGGTTGGTCAGGGCGAACGGGCCCAGGAAGTTGGTGCCCCACTGCAGCTCGTGGCCGTCGGCGGTCGTGTACCGCTGCGGCGGGACCATCACGCCCGCGTTGTTCACCAGGGTGTCGACGCGGTCGAGGTCACGCCCGAGCCCGTCGGCAAAGGCCCGGACCGACGCCAGGTCGGCGAGGTCCAGCAGCCGCACCTCCGCCCGCGCGCCGGGCCGGGTGGCGAGCACCTCGGCAAGGGCGTCGGCGCCCTTGTCCGCGTTGCGGACGGCGAGGATCACGCGGGCGCCGGCGGCCGCCAGGCGCTTGGCGGCCTCGCGGCCGGTGCCGCTGTTGGCACCGGTGACGACGACGGTGCGGCCGGTCTGGTCGGGCACGGTGTACATGGGGCTCCTCGGGTTTCGGCGCCGGTGTCGGCGAGTGTCCAACCAACTAGTTGGTTGCCTCTTCCCACTATGCACCCGCTCCCCCGGCGCGACAAGCCCTGGCAACGACAAAGGGGTGCCGGATCCTCGGATCCGGCACCCCGTGCCCTGCTCGGTCGTGCCGCCAGGCACGCGGCGGCCGTCAGCCGCCGAGCGCGCCCGCCACCAGCTCCAGCGTCTGCGAGCGCCCGAACGTCGCGTCCAGCGGCTCGTCGTCGCGCGAGCCGGCCACCGGCACGAGCATGACCTCCTCGACGCCGTGCCGTTCGGCCAGGCCGCGCACCTCCGCCGCCACGTGCTCCGCGTCGCCGATCAGCCAGCGCGTCCGCATCGCCTCGATCGACTGCGCGATCATGCCGTCGGCAGGCTCGTCTGCCGTGGCGCGCAGCGCCTCCTCGACGGTCTCCAGCGGCCCGAGCTTCTGGCCGGAGCGCAGCCGGGCCATCTGCCGCAGCTGCGGCAGGGCGCGGTCGTGGGCCTCGTCCGACGTCGGCGCTGCCACCGCGTTGACCGTGACGAACGTGCGCGGCTCCGGGTGCTCCGGCGAGGGCCGGTAGCCGTCCCGGTACAGGGCGAGGATCTGGTCCATGCCCTGCCCGGAGAAGTGGTTCGCGAACACGTACGGCAGCCCGAGCTCCGCGGCCAGGCGCGCGGAGTAGTCGCTGGAGCCCAGCAGCCACACGGTCGGCACGCTGCCGGCGGCGGGTGTGGCCCGCACGTCGTAGATGTCGCCCGAGACCAGGCGCAGCCGGGCGCCGTCCGGTCCCATCAGGCTCAGGATGTCGGTGACGTGCTGCGGAAAGCGGTCCACGTCCGCCGTCGGACCCGTGGCGCGCAGCAGGGAGGTGACCACGGGGTCGCTGCCCGGGGCACGGCCGATGCCGAGGTCGATGCGTCCGGGGGCCACCGCCTCCAGCGCCGCGAACTGCTCCGCGACCACGAGCGGCGCGTGGTTCGGCAGCATCACGCCGCCCGACCCCACCCGGATGCGCGAGGTCCGCGCGGCCGCCGCGGCGATCATCACGGGCGGCGACGACGCGGCGACCGCCGCCATGTTGTGGTGCTCCGCGAACCAGTAGCGCTCGTAGCCGAGCCGGTCGGCGAGCGCCGCCAGGTCGAGCGAGGCCGACAGGGCCTGGGCGCTGGTCTGGCCCGAGCGGACGGGCACGAGGTCGAGGACGGAGAGGCGTGGCTGGGTGTTCATCGCCTTGGTCAACCGTCGCGGGGTCCGGCGTGTTCCTCGGCCGCCGCCCTTTACCAGTTCTGTACCGGTTTCGGTATCGCGGGAGGTCATGGCGCCCACCCCGGTCGGCCTGACATGATCACGTGCGTGTCTGTTGATGTGCGCCCCGCGACCGACGACGACGTCGACGTCGTGGTCGACCTGTTCCGCCAGTACCTGAGGTTCTACGGGCAGGAGGTGCCCGACGCCGAGGCCAGGGCCTACCTGACCGCTCGCCGCGACGCGGGCGACAGCGTGCTGCTCGTCGCGGAGGTGGCCGCGGAGGGCGCGGACCCCGCGGAGGACGCCCGGATCGTCGGGTTCACGCAGAGCTATCCCACGTGGTCGTCGGTGAGCCTGAGCCGGTCGTGGGTGCTGAACGACCTCTTCGTCGCCCCGGGTTCGCGTGGGACGGGCGCCGCGCGCGCCCTGGTCCAGGAGACCTGCCGCCGCGCGAAGGAGGCCGGCGCCATCCGCGTCTCGCTGGCCACCGCGTGGGACAACGTTGCCGCACAGGGCCTCTACGAGTCGGAGGGCTTCGTGCGCGACCAGCACTTCCACCACTACGCGTACGTGACGGGCGCCTGACCGCACCGAGGTGCGGCACGCGCGGCGTGCTCCTCCAGCTCTGTGTCGGTAGCCCGCGCTAGGGTGTGCCCCGGCCAGGAACAGACCTGGTCAGAAGGTCAAACTGCCGATTCGGGGCGACCCCCGGGAACTGGAGCGCACACCACCATGATGGGAGGCAACCATGCCGCGACGGGAGCCGCGGCCTGGGTAGCGGTCACGGCGTCGACGCCGATCGCGTTCGGCTGGTATCCGGTGACCGACACCGGCGTCGTCGCGGGAGCGCTCGTCTGCGCGGGAGCCGCGCTGCTGCCGGACGCCGACCATCATTCCGGCACGATCGCGAACTCGCTCAAACCCGTCTCGAACGGCGTGGTCAAGGTCATCGAGGCCGTCTCGGGCGGGCACCGCAAGGGCACGCACTCGATCCTCGGCATCGCTGTGTTCACGGCCATCGCCTGGGGGCTCAGCTTCCTGAGCATCGACACGGGCAACGAGCAGATCGGCGCGATCCTGATCGGCCCGGGCATCATGTGCGTGCTGCTGGTCGCGTTCGCGCTCAAGGCGCTGAAGATCACGCGGGACACGAAGATCCTGCCGTGGACGACGTCGATCACGCTCGCGGTGCTCATCGCGATCTTCGCGCCCGAGGAATGGTTCTGGATGCCGTTCAGCGTGGCGCTCGGCTGCACCGTGCACATCCTGGGCGACATGATCACGACCAACGGCGTGCCGCTGCTGTGGCCGCTGAAGTTCCGCAGCCCCCGCTGGATGCGCGACGGGCGCGGCCTGGAGCTCGACATGATCTGGCGGTCCGGCGGCAACCTGTCGCTGCCGATCCTGGGCGACGCCGGCTCGGTCCGGGAGTGGATCTTCCTCATCCCCGTCTCGCTGTACGCCGTCATCGGCATCGTGTGGGCGCTGCTGAACGAGATGGGCTACGACACGATGGCGGTCTGGTACCAGTTCCTCGGGCTCTTCCCGGGCTGAGGCCTCCCCCGCCGAGCCTCGTGGCACGACGACGTCGTCCGGCCCCCGCCCGCTGCCGGGCGGGGGCCGGACGTCGCTCTGCCGTCGCTCAGAGGCCGCCGGCCACGGCGGCGCCGGCGGCCAGCCAGGCGCGCCGCGTCTCCGGGCGCAGCGCGCCGTACCGGAGGTGACCGTCGACCATCGCCGGGTCGAACGGGATGGTGACGACCTCGCGGGCCAGCGCCCGGTACCCGTCGGCGACCTTCTCCAGCTCGCCCGACGACTCCTTGGGGTCGGCCTGGCTCACCACGACCACCGACTGCTGCGCCAGGTACGCCGACCGGCCGTCGCGGGTGCCGAGCGCCTCCAGCAGCAGAGCCCCGGCCTCGGCGTGGTCGTCGCGTGTCGTGGTGGCGACCACGAGCTGGTCGGTCAGGTCGATCATCCGCTGCCACATCGGGTCGGACTCGTCGTTGCCGGAGTCGATGAGGATCATCCGGTAGTACTTCGAGAGCACGGAGTGGATCGCGTCCACGTCCCGCGGCTCGATCCGCTGCTCGTTGGCCATGGCGATCGGCTTGGACCGCAGCACGTCGAACCGGTCGCGGGTCTGGTGGTGCACGTACCGCGCGAGGTCGGCGGCCTGCGCCGACGGGCCCAGCAGCCGGTCGGTCTGCGGCAGCAGGTCCAGCAGGGTGGACTCGTGCGGGCCCTGCTCGGTGCGCCAGCCCAGCGTGCCGCGCGTCTGGTTGTTGTCCCACGTGACCACGCCCGCGCCACCGAACTGCGCGAAGACCGCCGCGAGCAGCACCGTCGACGGCGTCTTGCCCGCGCCGCCCTTGCCGTTGACCATCGAGATGGTGCGCGGGCCGGGCCAGTGCTGGCTCACCGCACGCTCGTCGGCCCGCTCGGCCCGTTCCGACTCGCTCGGGCCCACGCGGATGCCCAGACGGGTGAGCATCCCGCGGAAGCCCTGGGTGGCCGGGTCCTCGTCCTGCTGGTGCGTGAGGAACGACTGCCGCGCCTCGCGGCGGGAGCGCGGCGCGTCAGCCTCGACCGTCCGCGTGGGGCCCGACGGCGGCGTGGAGAGCCCGTCGTCCGGACGGGTGTGGCCGGCCGCGGGCGCCCCGGTCACGGGCGCCGGGAGCGGGTGTGCGAGGTCGCCGGGGACACCGCCCGGGACGCCGTCGGAGCTGCTACCCGGGAGGTCCTGCGCTGCGTTCTCGCGGACCCACTCGGCGACGTCCTGGTCGCCGGCCGCGTGCGCGCCGTCGGACGGGAGGGGAATGGTGGGCGCGACGCCCGGGGCAGGCAGGTGCTCCGCGGGTTCCGGCGCGAACGCCGGGGCGTCCGGCTCGAACGCGGAGCCGGCTTCCGGGGCGGACGGCGCGCCGACGCCGTTCGACCCCTCGGGCGCCCGCGGGGCGCGGCGCACCGTGTCCGTGTCGATCGGGTCGGCCGGCTCGGCGGCCGCTGAGTCGCCGTTCGGGGGCAGGTCCGCGACCGGCACGCCCTCGAACGCGGGGGCCGGGATCGTTCCCTGCCCCGCCGTCGGCTCCGGCAGAGGCTCCGGGAACGGCTCGGTCCGGGGCTCCGGGAGCGGCTCGGGCCGCGGGGAGGCGGACGGCGCCTGCGTCGGCGGCGTCGCCGGTGTCGGCGGCGCGAGCTCGTCCTCCTCCGGCACCACTGTCCCGTCCGGGTGCACGATCAGGTTCCAGAGCCCCTCCGGGCCTGTCGCGGAGGCCCGCACGGGCCGGCCGATCTGTACGGCGTTCTCCGTCACCCGGCGCAGGACCTCCACCCGTGCCTCCTCCAGGCTGCCGGTGGCGATCGGATGGAACGTGCCGTCGATCGTCACCTCCCCGGAGCCGTCCTCACGGACGATCGCGTCGATCCGAGGCCAGCGTGGCACGGTGTCAGAGCTCATGCGTTTCCTCCGAAGTTCCTGGGCAGGCGGCATAGCGTGGGTTCGCCCCCGAGAGCAAGCGTCGGCCATGATCGGCCCGCTGGCCACCCCAACGGGGCATTCACCCCACCTGGTAGGTTCTCGCGCAAACAGGTGTCGAAACCGGGACCACAACCGAGGAGCCCTTGCGTGTCCGACGAGCCCACCCGCCGAATTCCTCCGGCGGCCGACCCGACGCAGATCCAGCGACCACCGGCTCGTCCGGGACAGCCGGGCGCCCCGTCATCGTATGACGCGACCCAGCGGATGAGCGCCTTCGCACCGGGTGGTGGCGCCGGACAGCGGGTCCCGGGTAACCAGGGTGGCTCCCCCGTCGACGAGTCCACGCAGCTCATGCCGCCGCCGCGCGGCGCGTCACCGGTCGACGAGTCGACCCAGCTCATGCCCCCGCCGCGCGGCGGCTCCCCCATCGACGAGTCGACCCAGGTGATGCCGCCCCCGCGCGGCGGTTCCGCCGTCGACGAGTCCACGCAGCTCCTGCCCCCGGCGGGCGCGCAGCGGGACTACCGGTCGGCGACGCCGCCCCCGGCGCGGCCGTACCGGCCCTACGAGACCGAGCAGCCCACGCAGGTCCAGGCTCCCGGTGCCTTTCCGGGCGAGCCCGGCTACGGGCAGGGCCAGCAGGGATACGGCCAGCAGAACGGCTACGGGCAGGGCCAGCAGGGTTACGGGCAGCCGGGTCAGCAGGGTTACGGGCAGACCGCGGCGTACGGCCAGCCGGGCCAGGCCGGGCAGCCGGGGTACGGCCAGCAGGGTTACGGGCAGCCGGGCTACGGGCAGCAGGGCCAGCAGGGTTACGGGCAGCAGGGCGGCTACCCCGGTCAGCAGCAGGGGCAGCAGGCGGGCCCGCCCAACCCGTTCGAGCAGGGTTTCGGCCCACAGTCCGGCCAGCCGACGCCGCAGCGCCGCGGCCGCGACGACGACTCCGGCGGGGGCGGAGCGACGGCGGGCGCCGTCCTGGCGTGGATCCCGCGGATCCTGCTCGCGCTGAGCGTCTACCAGCTGATCCGGCTGGTCCCGGGCTTCGACGTCATGCCTGACGTCTCGCAGTTCCCGTTGTTCCGCGGGATCGGCGACGGCGTGCTCGGCATGCTCAACCTCAACCCCGAGTGGTCGGACCAGGCCGCGAACATGACCATCCCGGTGCTCGGCATCGCGCTCGCGGGCCTGTTCAACACGATCCGTTCGCTGAACACGTCGCTGGCGATCTGGCCGTACGGACTGGCGATCGTCGCCTGGATCGTCGTGTTCGCCGTCGGCGGCATCGTCGGTTACGCCCAGGACGCCACGGAGAACGTGAAGCAGGACGTCCAGGACACGGTGGACCAGGAGATCGAGGACGCCAAGCAGGACGCGAAGGACTCGGTGCAGGAGGAGATCGACAAGAGCGTCGAGGACGCCCAGCAGAACGCGACGGACAGCGTCGAGGAGACCATCGGCGACCAGCTCGAGAACGCCCTGCCCGGCGGGAACGGCTGACCGGGTCAGGTCACGGGTCGGGCACGCCGACCTCGGTGGGCAGCAGGACGCTGATAGCGTTTCTCACGTCCAACCGGTAGTTCCGGTGCGCTGCTGAGGAGTCCTTGCTTGTCCGACGAGACCACCCGCATGACGGCCGCACGCCCTGCCGGACAGCCGGTCGGGGGTGGCGACCAGACCGCCGTCGTGCCGACGCCGTCCACGCGGGCGGTGCCGCCGCCGCCCGCGCCCTCGCGGGCGGTCCCGCCGTTCACCGCGCCCACCCGCGTGGTGCTGCCCACCGGGCCGTCCGGGGGCGCCGTCGGGGGCGGGTACACCGGTGGCGGGTACACCGGCTCCGGGATGCCCGGAGCCGTGCCGCGGATCCCGGCGACGGGCGAGGTCCTCGGGCCCTTCCAGCTCGGCGACTCCCTCGGCCACGGCGGGTTCGCGCACGTGTACCGCGCCACGGGCCCGGGCGGCGAGGTCGCGCTCAAGGTGCTGACCAACACCGAGTCCGGCTCGCTGGACCGGTTCGTCGGCGAGGCCGCCCTCCTGGAGCGGCTCGCCGGGCGCGGTTTCCCGCAGCTCGTCGCTGCCGGGATCGACGCGCCCACGCCGTGGTTCGCGATGGAGCTCGTGCCGGGACCCACGCTGTCCCAGCGCCTGGCGGCCGAGGGCCCCCTGCCGGTGCACGAGGTGCTGCGCGTGGCCGACGACGTGCTCGACGCCCTCGCCGTGCTCCAGGAGGAGCACTTCCTGCACCGGGACGTGAAGCCGGCCAACATCATCGCCGCGCCCGACCGGTACGTGCTCATCGACCTCGGCATCGCCAAGGGGCACGGCACCACGACGTCGACGCACGCGGCGGGCACCATCTCGTACATGGCGCCCGAGCTGTTCGTGCGCAAGCCGCACGCCCGCTCCGACGTCTACAGCCTGGGCCTCCTGCTGATCTTCCTCGCCACGGGCGAGCTCCCCAACGACCTCAACTTCGCGGGGCGCGACCTGACGGCGGCCGACGTCGGGCCCGTGGACCAGCGGCTGCTGCCCCTGATCCTGGCCATGACCCGGCACCGGCCCGAGGACCGCCCGCCGCTGCACAACCTGTCGCGCACCGTGGCCCAGCTCGCCACGGACAGCGCCCGGCTCGACCCGGCGCTGCTCGCCGCGGCGGGGGCCACCACGATCGAGCGCGGCCTGGTCACCGAGGTGCTGACGGGCAGCACGGCGGCGGCCACCGTGGCGCCCACCAGCGTGCTCGCGAGCAACCCCGTGCAGCCGGGCGAGCCCATGACCAACCTGGTCTACGACCAGCAGCTCATGGGCCGCCTGCACCAGGTGCACGGCGACGGGTTCGACGGCGCGGCCGAGGAGGTCATCTCGACGTACCTGGCCGCCGTCGGGCCGCAGCGGGCCGGCGGGCGCGCGCCCGCCGCGATCAAGGACTACCTGTGGGCCGCGATGCGGTGGGCCCCGGCGTTCACGCCGGAGGGGTACCCCGACACGTTCGAGGGCTGGGCAGCCTACCGGCAGCGCCACGGCCTGCCGCTGCCCGGCACCCCCGGGGCGACCCCGCCCCGGCGGCACACCAGCAGCGCGCCCCGGGTGGCCCCGGCCCCGCAGCAGGCGACGCAGGTCGCCCCGTCGTTCCGACCGGGGTCGGCGGCGGCCGTCGCCCGGACGGCGCCGGGCCCGGCGCAGCAGCCCGGGACGACCGGCACGCAGCCCGTGCACCGGCCGACCGGGCCGGTGCAGCCGCCTGTGCAGCAGCAGCCTCCCGCGCCGCAGCAGCGTCCTGTGCCGCAGCACCCCACGGGGCCGGTGCAGCCCACGGGGCTGTCGCGGCGGGACGCCCAGGACTCCCGTGACGAACGAAGTGCGCGCGTCGACCGGAGCTCCGGCGGCGGCCTGGGCGCCGCGGCGACGATCCTCGGCTGGATCCCGCGGATCCTTCTCCTCATCGCGCTCTACCAGCTCGTGCGCCTGATCCCGGGCTTCGACGCGATGCCCAGCGCCGCCGAGCTGCCGCTGTTCGCGGCGCTCGGCGACATCACGGTGGCGACGCTGGGCCTCGACCCGGAGTGGGCCCCGCGCATGGCGGAGCTCTCGATCCCGCTGCTCGGCATCATCGCGGCCGCCCTCGTCAACCTCGTGCGCGCGGTGCGCTCGCGCCGCGGCGGCCGCACCTGGCCGTTCTGGCTGGTCGTCGTGGTGTGGGTCATCGTGATCGCGGTGCAGGGCGTGGTCGGCTACGCGCAGCAGGTCACGCAGGACGCGCGCGACTCGTTGCAGGAACAGCGCGAGCAGATCCAGGACGACCTCGAACAGGGCGTCCAGGACACGACCGAGGACGTGCGCGACTCGATCTGGCAGTCCTTCGAGGACGCCCTCCCCTGGAACTCCGAAGAGAACTGACCCCACGGCGTCACGGTCAGCGACGTCACGGTCAGCGGCGTCAGGCGACAGCGACGGCAGGCGACAGAAGCGTCAGGGGCGGGGACTCAGAGGGCCGCGAGGTCAGGCGGCAGCGACGGCAGGCGACAGGGGCGTCCGGGGGCTCGACGTCTGGGGGCGCGGACGTCTGGGGCGGGACTCAGCGGGCCGCGAGGTCGGCAGCCTCCTGACGCCGGACTCGTGAGGTCGGCAGTTTGCCGCGCAAAGTCGGCAGTCTGTATCGAGGTCGGCACAGGCCTGTGCCGACCTCGATACAGACTGCCGACGCCGCAGGAAAGTGCCGACCTCGATGCGGCCTGCCGACGTCGCAGGAAGGTGCCGACCTCACAGGATTGTGCCGACGCCGCCCGGATGTGCCGACGTCAACAAGGTGTCAGCCGACGACAGACCCTCCCCACGACGTCGCAGGGGTTCGAGCCCGACCACATGCGCTGCGACGTCGTACCTGTGCACATCTCCTCGCGCCGGAGAGCACGCGCCTCGCGGACCTGACGCACTCTCGTTCCATGACCACCACCTCGCCCGCCCCCGTCGTCGACATCCCCTCGGTCCTGCTCGCGAGAGAGCGCGACCGCAACAAGCTGGCCGATGCCCAGCGCCGGGGCACGCTCGTCAGGGTGCGACGCGGCGCCTACTGCGAGGCGGAGGCCGTTCAGGTCGGCGGCCCCTCGGCGGCACCCCGCGAGAAACGGATGAAGGAGCTGGCCCGGGCTCGCGCCCTGCACTCCCAGCTGCGTTCGGACCATGTCTTCAGCCACGCGACCGCGGCCCTGCTGCTGGGCTGCCGGGTCTGGACGGTGCCCGACACGACGCACGTCTACCAGCGCTCACGGGCCTCTGGCCGATCCGCGAGAGACGTCGTGCGTCACCGGGGAAAGATCCCGCCCACGGAGGTCACAGCGGTCGACGATCTTCCGGTCACCTCGCTCGAACGCACCGTGATCGACTGCGCCCTGGCACTGCACCCGCTGGAGGCGCTCGTGATCGCCGACTCCGCCCTGGCACTCGGCGCCGATCGTCAGGTGCTCCTCGAGATGATCGACGCCCGGGCCGGCCGCCGCGGGATCCAGCAGGCCCGGCTGGTCGTCGAGCTCGCGGACGCCGGCTCGGGATCGGCCTGGGAGACCTGGGTGCGCTACGAGATTCTGCGCGCAGGCCTCCCCCGTCCCAGCACGCAGATGCCGGTCCGGACAGACCGTGGCCTGTTTCACACCGACCTCGGGTACGAGCAGTGGGCCCTCGGGATCGAGTTCGACGGCCTGGTCAAGTACCGCCCCGACGGCGTCCGCCCAGGTCACGACCCGGCCACCGAGTACATGAACGAGAAGAACCGGGCCGAAGCGATCCGCCGGGCCGGCATCACCCTGGAGCGGACGAGTGCGGCCGACCGCGCCGACACCCGGAAGATGCTCGCCAGGATCACGGCCCACCTGCCGCCCGACGTGGTCAGCAGGTCCCGGATCAACGCACACCTGCCACCTGTCTGAGGTCTGCCGGCTGGCTGACCTCCGAGGTCGGCAGTTTGCCGCGCAAAGTCGGCAGTCTGCATCGAGGTCGGCACAGGCCTGTGCCGACCTCGACACAAGCTGCCGACGCCGCAGGAAAGTGCCGACCTCGAATAATCAGGTGCGCCCCGTCCGGCAGGCGTGACATGCTCCTCGCACGGTCATCGGGTCAACCCCTGAGGCGCTCGCTGACCGGCCAGCTCATCAGGTAAGGACAGTTCCGGCACGTGCGTTCGAGCGCGGTGCGGACAGGAAGGAGGCAGTGATGGACGACGTCGTTCGCGCGGCTGCCTCCGCGGCAGCAGACGCCACTGTCACCAGGAGCACCCGGGACTGACCCGGCGATGCTCCAGCATCAAGGAGCACCGACTTGCCCCGTTTTCCCGAAGCACCGAAGTCCGTCCTCATCCAGGCAGCAGCCGGTAGGGGCGGCAAGAAGCACAACAACCGGTCGGCCGACGACGAGCGCCGGCCTGCGCGCACCATGCGGGTCGGCCGCGAGGACCTGGAAGGCCCCTACCCGGGCACGTTCGACACCGACGAGGTCGGTTCCGACGAGTTCGGTTCCGACGCGTTCGGGCACGACGGCACGGTTCAGGACGGCACGGTTCAGGACAGCACCGACCGGCACCCGTCCGGCGTCCCGCACGACCAGGACGACAACCACCAGACCGATCCCACGCAACCCGGCCCCGGGCAGCGCTGGTCCACCTGGCGTTCGGTCGCGAAGGGGGCGCGCGGACCCGAACCGCTGCCGGAGTGGGTGGTCACCCGTGACGCCGCGCTCGACACCGAGCTCGGCATCCTCAAGACCGGGAAGGAGGCCGACGCGTTCCTCGTGGAGCGCGCGGTCCCGGACGGCGCGGGCCCGGCGTCGGACGCCCCGGATCTGGCGCTCGACCAGGCGGCCACGCGCTGTCTGCTGGTCGCCAAGCGGTACCGCAGCCTGCAGCACGGGCAGTTCCACCGCGGGTCCGAGTACACCGAGGGCCGCACCGTGCGGCGCACGCGCGACCAGCGCGCCATGGAGGACCGCAAGTCCGCCTGGGGCCGCGCGGTGTCTGCCACTCAGTGGGCCGACGCCGAGTTCGTCGCGCTGCGTGAGGCCTGGTCGGCGGGCGCGCCCGTGCCCTACCCCGTGCAGATCGACGGGACCGAGGTGCTGATGGAGTTCATCGGCACCGAGGAGACCGACGACCTGGGCCGCACCCAGGCGGTCGCCGCACCGCGCCTGACCCGGGTGCGCCCGTCGGACGACCTGCTCGAGTCCTACTGGGACCAGCTCACGCACGGCATGTCCGTGCTGGCCCGGATCGGGCTGGCGCACGGCGACCTGTCGCCGTACAACATCCTGGCCCACGGCGAGCGACTGGTCATCATCGACCTGCCGCAGGTCGTGGACCTGGCCGCCAACCCGTTCTCCAGCGACGTGCTCCTGCGCGACTGCCGCACCGTGTCCGACTGGTTCATCGCCCGCGGGCTCGACGTCGACCCGGACGCCCTGTTCGCCGACCTGCTGGCGCAGGCCTTCTGAGCCGCCGCGCACGCCACGGCGTCAGCAGCGCCCGACGTGTCAGACGTACAGGTCCCCCGAGGGGCCTGTACGTCTGACACGGGATCAGGCCGGGGTGACCGGGCCGCAGGTCCAGGACGAGAACACCAGGTCGGTCTGCACCCGGCCCACCTCGCCGCGCGCGGTCAGGTCGAGCACGAGGCGCTGCAGCTCGTCGGTGTCGGCGCAGGCCACGTTGATCAGGAAGTCGTCCGGCCCCGACACGTGGTGCACCGCCCGGGTCTGCGGCAGCCGCCGCACCCACTCGACGAACGGCCCCAGCAGGGGCCGCGAGTGCGTGGTCAGCCGCACCATCAGCATGGCCTGCAGCCCGCGCCCGACGGCGGCCGGGTCGATCGCGGCGTGGTACCCGCGGATCACCCCGGCGTTCTGCAGCCGCTGGATGCGCGCCAGGCAGGTCGACGGCGCGACGCCGACCCGCTGGGCGAGCGTCTTGTTGGAGAGACGCCCGTCGTTCTGCAGCTCGGTCAGCAGCGCCCGGTCCACCGAATCCAGGAGCACGTTCTGGGTCATGGGCCGAATATCTAGCACGCCGCGGCGCCGTCGGACAGCCCGAATGCCGATAGTCACCCATGAGCATGCATTCCTGGACCACGCGCGCCGTCCACGCCGGCAAGGACGACCTCGCCGCGCTCGGGCTCCATGCCCCGCCGATCGACCTGTCCACCACCTACCCGTCGCACGACGTCGTCGCGGAGGCCGCCCGCCTGGACGAGTTCGCCGAGGGGCACGACGACGGCGGTCCGCCCGTCTACGGCCGGGTCGCCAACCCGACGGTGCGCCGCTTCGAGAACGCCCTGGCCGAGCTCGAGGGAGCGGCGGCCGCGGTCGCGTTCGCGAGCGGCATGGCCGCGCTGTCGGCGTGCCTGCTGACCCAGGTCGCTGCGGGCCGCCCGCACGTCGTCGGGGTGCGGCCGCTGTACGGCACCACCGACCACCTGCTCGACTCCGGGCTGCTCGGCACCTCGGTGACGTGGGCGACGCCGCAGGACGCGGCGTCGGCCATCACGGCCCGGACCGGGCTCGTGGTGGTGGAGAGCCCGGCCAACCCCACGCTCGACGAGGTGGACCTGCGGGCCCTGACCGACGCCTGCGCGCCGGTGCCCGTGCTCGTGGACAGCACGTTCGCCACGCCCGTGCTGCAGCGCCCGCTGGAGCAGGGGGCGACGATGGTGCTGCACAGCGCGACGAAGTACCTGGGCGGACATGGCGACGTGATGGGCGGCGTCGTGGCCTGCGGTGAGGAGCTGGCGCGGTCGCTGCGCCAGGTCCGGTTCGTCACCGGCGCCATGCTGCACCCGATGGCCGGGTACGAGCTGCTCCGCGGCCTGGCGACGCTGCCCGTGCGGGTGCGCGGGGCGGCGGCGACGGCGGCGGAGCTGGCCCGCCGGCTCGGGGAGCACCCGCGGGTGACCCGGGTGCACTACCCGAGCATCGGCGGGGCGATGGTCTCGTTCGAGACCTCCGCCGACCCGGTGGCGCTGGTCTCGGCCGTGCGGCTGATCACCCCGGCCGTGAGCCTCGGCAGCGTGGACAGCCTGATCCAGCACCCGGCGTCGCTGACCCACCGGATCATGGACGAGGTGTCCCGCAAGGAGGCGGGCATCTCGCCGGACCTGGTGCGGCTGTCGGTCGGCCTGGAGGACGTCGACGACCTCTGGGCCGACCTGTCCCAGGCCCTATCCCACGCCGCCCGCTGAAAGCCCGTTGAGTGCTGGCTTTTTGTTGCTCCCACCGCGTCGAAGCAACAAATAGCCAGCACTCAACGAGGTGGTGGGGCGGGCGGCGGCCGCTTAGCGTGAGGGCATGACCAGCACCCCGTACGACCACGACGACCTGCTCGCGTTCCTCGTCGGCTACGGCGTCGCGCTCGGGGCGGGCGACCTGGACGCCCTGGCCGACGGCCTCGCCTACCCATCGGTGATCGTCGAGGCGGACCGGTCCGTCGTGGTGCCCGACGCCGAGGGCGCGCGCGCCAGTCTCGGCGGCATGCTCGGCTCCTACCGGGAGCAGGGGCTGGTCGCCGCCGTGCCCGAGATCAAGGCGGTCGAGCAGGTGGGCGACGCGCTGCTGTGGGTCGACGTGCGGTGGAGCTTCAAGGACGAGAACGCCTCGGAGGCCGCGGCGGACCGGGCGCGCTACCTCGTGCGCCGGGGCCGGGACACTTTCGAGCTGTGCGTGGTCGTGCCGGTCGAGGAGTAGGTCCCGGGACGGTGGGGTGTCGGACGGCGCGGTCCAGGACGACGCGGGCCGGACGGCGTCGGCGCCGGACGACTCGGCTCAGGCCGCCCTGACCTCCCGTCGCATGTGCCAGCGGGTCAGCCGTCCGCTCGTGGCGTCCGTCGGTTCGAGCCGGTCAAAGCCTGCGCGCTCAAACATCCCGACCGTACCGACGAACGCCGCGCTCACCGGGACCCTACGGCCGACCTCGGGCTCCACGGGGAAGGCCTCCAACGCTGTCGCGCCGTGCGCTGCGGCGTAGTCGACCCCGCCGTCGAGCAGCGCCTGAGCGACCCCCTGCCTGCGGAAGCCCGCGCGCACCGTCACGCACATGAACACCCAGGTGGTGGGCCAGGTCTCCGGCTCCCCCACCGGCAGCACGCGCGACCGCTGGAGCGGCCGGGCCGCCGACCGCCGGGAGAAGCCGAGCCAGCCGGCGACCTCGCCGTCACCGTCGACGTCACCGCCGAGGTACGCGAGCATCCCCGGCGCGGGCTCCTCCTCCGTGAGGGCACGCAGCCGGGCCTCGCGCGTCGTCACGTCCTCCTTCGCCGGCGCGCGCCAGTGCATGCACCAGCACGCCTGCTCGCGTCCGCTCGGGTTGAGGACGCGCGCGACGTCGTCGAACCGGTCGGCCGTGGCGGGCACCACCGCGATGCGGGCCTCCGGGATCTGGGCCATGTACGGAACCTACTCCGCCTCACCGACACCCGCGGGACGATGCGCTTGGCACACTTTTTTAACGGACGCCCGCGGGCCGCCCCACGCCCCCTTGCGTGGCACCCCCGTCGTGTGTCATAAATAAGTGACCGCTTATACAAGGAGACAGATCATGACCAGCACGAGCACCATCGACCCGGTCGCGACGGCCGGCCTCATGACCCGCGAGGTCCGCGACGGCAGCCGGGACGGCAAGCCGACCAAGGTCGCGGTCGCCCGCCGCACCTACGCGGCCGACCAGGACGACCTGTGGAACGCCCTCACGTCCGCCGAACGCCTCCCCCGCTGGTTCCTGCCGGTCACCGGCGACCTCACCGTGGGCGGCCGCTACCAGTTCGAGGGCCAGGCCGGCGGCTCGGTCGAGCGCTGCGACGCACCGCGCGGCTTCGCCGTCACCTGGGAGTTCGGCGGCCAGGTCTCCTGGGTGGAGGTCTCCCTGAGCCCGGCCGACGGCGGCACCACGCTCGAGCTGGTGCACGAGGCGCACGTCGACCCCGACTTCTGGGACCAGTACGGCCCCGGTGCCGTCGGCGTCGGCTGGGACCTCGGCCTGGTCGGGCTCGGCCTGCACCTCGCGACAGGCTCCACCAACGACGCCACCGAGTTCGAGCAGTGGACCCTCTCCCCCGTCGGCGTCGAGTTCGTCCGCCTGGCGAGCACGGACTGGGCCGACGCGGCCATCAGGTCCGGGGAGGACGCCGCCCAGGCTCGCGCCGCCGCCCAGCGCACGATCGCGTTCTACACCACGCAGCCGGAGGCCTGAGTGCCGGCCGCCGCCCGGCGGCGCGGTGGCGCGAGCTCCGAGGACCGGCCCGCCCACCGCAGCGGTGCGCTCGGCGGCGACATGGCTGCCGACGGCGACTCCCCCGGCGGGCGGACGCGGGACGCAGCCCTGGACACGGCGCAGGCCGGGGTGTTCGAGGCGCTCGGCGACCCCGTCCGCCGGCGGCTGCTGGAGCTGCTCGCCACCGGCGAGCAGCCCGCCGGAGCCCTGGTCACCGCCCTGCAGGCGCGCGTGCGCATCACGCAGCCCGCGGTGTCGCAGCACCTGAAGGTGCTCCGCGAGGCCGGGCTCGTGCGCGTGCGCGCCGAGGGCACGCGCCGCCTGTACGCCGTGGACGACACCGGGACCGCCGCGGCGCAGGCCTGGCTCGCTCGGTTCGAGGACACGTTCGCGCAGCCGCTCGACGCCCTGGCGACGGAGCTGGCCCGCGGCCGCCGCGAGCGCCGTCGGGCAGCGCCGGACACCACGTCTACCGTCGATGAGGCCGCGGGCTGAGCCCAGAGGCGGGTGGTCGGTAGAAGGTCCGGCGCGCCGACGGCGATGGGTCGCCGCCGCCCACGCCTCCACCGGGCGCCCGTCAGTACCGCTTCGGCAGCTTGAGGTGGCGCTCCGCCATGATCGTGCGCAGCAGGTCCGGCCGGTCGGTGATGAGGCCGTCGACGCCGATGTCCATCAGGGACTCGATGGTGGCGCGGTCGTCGACGGTCCACGGGATCACGTCCATGCCGGCACGGTGCGCGGCGCGGACGAGCTCGGGCGTCGTGAACGGGACGTAGCCCGGGTCGGACACGCTGCCGCCCTGGGGGTCACCGTGCACGGGCGAGACGGCGTCGGCGCCGAACGAGGCGGCTGCGGCGACGAACTTCTGCTGGATCGAGCCCGGGAAGTCGTCGATGTCGAGGCCGCCGAGCCACGGCGACGCGCCGTCGACGCCGACCTGGAGGAACTGCTGGCCGTTGGTCAGCGCCACCAGGCCGAAGCGCGGCTCGACCTCGCTCATCCGCATGAGCGAGCCCCAGTCGAAGCTCTGGATCGTCACCTGGTCGACCAGCCGTGCCTTGCGCACCTCGCGGGCGACGACCTGCACGAACTGCTCGCGCGGCGCCGTCTGCTCGGGGGCGCCGGCCTCGACCTTGGTCTCGATGTTGAGCATGACCTGGTGCGTCCGGTGCCGGTTGACCAGGGCCAGGACCTCCGACAGCAGCGGCATCCGCTCACCCGGGTGCAGCTCCTGGCCGGGGAACTGCGGCTGGCGCAGCGACCCGCAGTCCAGGGTGCGGACCTGCGCGAGCGTGAGGTCCTTGATGTACGTCTTGTTGGGCACATAGGGGAACTCGGGGTCGCCCGGGAACGCTGGCTCCGTGTCGACGCACTTGGCCGGGCTCGGGTCGCGGTCGTGGGTCACGACGGCGTAGCCGTCCTGCGTGATCTGCACGTCGAGCTCGAGCGTGCTGACGCCGAGCGCGAGGGCGTTGTCGAAGGCCGGGAGCGTGTTCTCGACGGTCAGCGCGATGCCGCCCCGGTGAGCCTGCAGGTCGAAGGTGCGGTGGTGGTGCGCGGCTGCGCGCGCGGCGTCGCCCGCGTCGGCGGCGTCGGCGGGCAGGGCCGACGCCGGCGCGGCGCCCAGGGCCAGCGCGCCCACGAGGGTCATGGCGAGAGCGGCGGCAGCGCGAGCGCCGGCAGTGCGGTGTGGGAGGGTCCTCATGTGCCCGAGCCTGGACGGGCCCGGTGTCCGGGGCAAGGCCCGCCGCCGTCGGCCCGGCGACGCGCCCGTGAACGCACGGCGACCACCGGGCCCCGGCCCGCGCGTTCCCGGAGGGACGCCGGGCGCACAGCACCTCCGGGGAAAAGTTGTAGCTCTCCAGGTGGGTAACGCTGTGCTAGCACTGCTCGCTCAGCGTTACCTGCCCGGTGGAGTACACCTTCCCCCGGGTCGTCGGACGACGAAGCCGTGCGAATCCCCAGGTAGGAGTACCGTTCTCGCGTGGCTCATCTGGACTGGGAGATCAAGGCAAGCCTGCTGATGTACGTGATGGGGGCGCCGGGCGGCCGCATCGTGCAGGACGACGCCGTGGGCGGCACGGGCGCCTCGTTCCACTTCCCGCTCGACCCGGAGCGCACGCCCGAGGTGTCCGCGGACTCCTCCTCGTTCGCGTTCACCGGCTCCGTGATCTTCATCGGGCACTTCGGCTCGTTCGTCGGCGAGGTCGCCGACATCGAGATCGTCGCACCCGCCGACGGCGGCGCCGACTGGACCATGTCGATCCGGGACCGTGAGTCGGACGTGCGCACGGTCGCCTTCCGCCTGGCGGGCGCCCCGGAGCGTTCGGCCGACGGCGCGCGCCTCACCTGGGCGCAGGTCGAACTCACGGAGGACGGCGCGAAGCTCTGGGGCGGCAGCTACCCGCCGGCGACCCCCTTCGAGCCGCTGACGATCGACCTCACCTGACCCACCTCGTTGAGTGCTGGCCATTTGCGCTCTCGGAACGTTCCGAGAGCGCAAATAGCCAGCACTCAACGAGGTGGCGAGCGGTCAGGAGGTGGGTGGGGTGACGTCTACCTCGCTCAGGCGGGTCGCCTGCGCCTCGGTGAGGGGCAGGGACAGGGCCGCGATCGCCGTGGTCAGCTGGGACTGCTTGCTGCCGCCCAGCATCGGGTGGATGCCGCGGGCCGCCAGCCAGGCGAGGACCACCTGGCCGCGGGACGCGTCGAGCTCGGCCGCGACGTCGTCGAGCACGGCGAGCCGCCGCGTGCTGCCCGGGTGGTCGAAGACCTCGGGGATGGGCTTGGCCGGGTTGTCGTACGCGCCGGACAGCAGCGGCGTGTAGGCCCAGACGTCCAGGTGCTCGACGGCGGCCAGGTCGACCAGCTCGTCGTCGAGCCAGCCGAACCGGTGGTTCCCCGTCAGCGTGCCCGGGCGGGGCTGGAGGTAGCTGTAGGCGTGCTGCACCACGCTGAACGGCTCCTCGCCCTGCCCGACGGCGTGCCGCCGGGCCCGCTCGACCCGCCACGCGGGGTGGTTCGAGGTGCCGATCCGCGCCACGACGCCGTCGGACACGAGGGCCGCGCAGGCCTCGGCCGTCTCCTCGACCGGGACCGAGCGGTCCTCCATGTGGGCCCAGGCCAGGTCGACGTGGTCGGTGCCGAGCCGCCGCAGGCTGCGCGTGAGCTGCTCCCGGACCGCGGCGGCCGAGAGGCCGGTGCGGGAGGCGGGCCAGTTCGCGGCGTCGCGCGGCTCGGCCCCGAACTTGGTGGAGAGCAGCACGCGGTCGCGGACGCCGGGGCGCGCGGCGAGCCAGCGGCCGAGCACCTCCTCGCTCTGCCCGCCGTAGCCGGACTCGCTGGCCCAGAAGGAGTAGCAGTCGGCGGTGTCGATCCAGCGGCCGCCGGCGTCGACGAACTGGTCGAGAAGGGCGAACGACGTGGTCTCGTCCACCGCGGTGCCGAACATCATGGCGCCGAGCACCAGACGCGCGGCGGGCGTGGTGTCGTGGAAGGTGGCGTGCTGGGTGGCGTGCTGGGTCGTGGTCATGAGAACAGCGAAAACCCTGGAGCGCGCTCCAGGTCAAGGGCAGGATCAGCACATGATCACGTACTCGCCCGCGCAGGCCGCCGAGGTCTCCGGTTTCAGCATCGACACGCTGCGGTACTACGAGCGCGAGGGCATCCTGCGGCCCATCGCGCGGACGTCGGGCGGGCACCGCACCTACACGCAGGACGACCTGGGCTGGCTCGACCTCGTGCACTGCCTGCGCGACACCGGCATGCCGATCGCCGACCTCAAGCGCTACGCCGAGCTGTCGCTCGACGAGGCGACGCTGGCGGCGCGCGTCGCGCTGCTGGAGGAGCACGACCGGCGGGTGCAGGAGTCGATCGACGCCCTGCGCACCCAGCAGGAGCGCCTCCGGGAGAAGATCGCCTGGTACCGCACCCAGGGTGTGTAGGTCGACCCGGCGTGGACTTTCCTCCGATCCGTGGGGGTCCGCTGGTAGGTTTTCCGGCATGACGTCACCAGCACCCGGCGTCGGCGAGGTCGCGCCAGCGGCCGTCGGCCCCGGTCCGGTCCCGTCAACGGATGCCGAGCCCGCAGCAGGCCCCCCGCCGACCCCGGAGCTCGCGCCGGTCCCCGCCCCGCCGGACGAGGACCCGACCAGGGAGCTCGCGCCCGTACCCGCGCCGCCGAGCGTGGACGACGGCGCCGAGCCCGCGGACGGCGGCGCGACCGAGGCCGTGGACGACGGCGCCGAGCCCGCGAACGATCCTGAGCCGGCCGCCGAACCTGAGCTGTCCTCGGGAGACGACGCTGAGCCTGCGGAGCCCGGTCCGATCCCTGAGCCCACCCCGGAGCTCCCGCCCACCCCACCCGCGGAGCCTGCCCAGCCCCTCGCGCCCGCCCCTCGCGCCGCCGCCCTGCCGATGCGGCCGGTGCGGCGCATCCCCGCCAGCGGCGAGCGCCTGGGCCGGTTCACGCTCGCGGAGGCGCTGGGCCACGGCGGCTTCGCGCACGTGTACCAGGCACAGGCCGACGACGGCACCGAGGTGGCCCTGAAGGTCCTGACCGGCCTGCACGACGATGCCCGGGAGCGCTTCGCCCAGGAGGCGCACCTGCTGGAACGGCTCGACGGCCGGGGCTTCCCCCGCTTCGTCGAGGCCGGCCTGGACGCGACGCAGCCCTGGTTCGCGATGGAGCTCGTGCCCGGCACCACGCTGCGCGACCGGGTGCGCGAGGACGGGCCGCTGTCCGGCCCCGAGGCGCTGCACCTGGCCCGGCAGATCGTCGACGCGCTGCTCGTGCTGCAGGAGGAGCGCTGCCTGCACCGCGACCTCAAGCCGGCGAACATCATGGTCGACGGCGACCGCGCCGTCCTCATCGACCTGGGCATCGCCAAGGTGTTCGACGCCGCGACCTCGACGCAGCCCGCCGGGACCATGGCCTACATGGCGCCCGAGCTGTTCGGACGCCGGGTGCACCCGCGGTCGGACGTGTACAGCCTGGGCCTGCTCCTCGTGTACGCGAGCACGGGCGCGCTGCCGCTGGACCTGAACTTCCTGGGCCGGGACCTGACGCCCGCCGACCTCGTGGAGGAGGAGCCGGCCGGCGTCGTCCCGGACGACGACCCCCTGCCCGAGCGCCCGGCCATCGACCGGCACCTGCAGTCCCTGGTCCTGGCCATGACGCGGTACCAGCCGAACCACCGGCCGCCGCTGGAGAACATCGCGAGCGTGGTGCGCGCCCGGATCGCGAGCGCGACGCCCGACCCGACGCTCCTGCTCACCTCGCAGCTCGTCAGCGACGGTGTGACGGCGGCGGAGGTCGCCACGCTGCCCTCGACGGACATCCTGCCGGGCCGGGGCCACACCAAGATGTTCCAGCGTGACCTCGACCGGTCGGACGAGGTCACGCCCACCCGCGTCCCGGAGCCCTGGCACGCCCTGGTCTACGACCGGGCGCTGATGAGCGTGCTCACCGAGGTGCATGCGGACGGGTTCGACGGCGCCGCGGAGCAGGTCGTGGCCGACCACGTCGCGGAGATCGGCGCGGAGGTCGCGGGCGGCCGGACCCCGGCCGAGATCAAGGACTGGATCTGGCAGGCGATGCGCTGGCGGGTCGCCACTCCCCCGGAGGGGCACGCGGACACGCTGCGCGGCTGGCGCGCGTTCCGCAGCCCGGAACCCGCGCCGGCGCCGGCGAACAAGCGCGCACCCGTCACCAGCCGGCCCAGGTCCGTGACCCCGGTCGGGTCGTCCGCGGCGGGGTCGACCGCCGCGGCGCCGCCGTCGGCCACGGCGACCCAGGTGGTGCGCAGCCAGGTGCCGCCGCCGCAGTCGTACCAGCCGCGCAAGAGCCCGGTGAAGCACCTCGGCCCCGCCCCGCAGCAGGCCCGACCCGGCTCGTCCGTACGCACCACCCGCCCGATGCCCACCGTGGCGCCCACCAGGCAGCCGGCGGCGCAGCCGAGCGGGCAGCCGGCTGCGCAGCCCGCCAGGCAGCCCGCCCGGCAGCCCACGGGACAGCCCGCCGTGCAGCCCACGCTCGTGCAGCGGCCCGTCGCGAACCGTCCGCAGAGCATGCCGCCGGGCGGTCAGCCCGCCGCGCAGCCCCGCGGCAAGCAGGGCAAGCCGGGCAAGCAGCCGCGGTCGCCGGCACCCGCACCCGTCGCGCCGCGCAGGCGGCCGTGGCCGGTCCGGCTGCTCGGCGCCCTGCTGCGCTGGGTCCCCCGGCTGCTGCTGGTGAGCGCCGTGTACGTGCTGGTCACCCAGGACGCCCAGGGCGGCGACCCGTTCCTCGCCGCGCCGGCCCTCGGGACCGCCGCGTTCGGGCTGGCCGTGCTGCTGCGCATCGCCGGGCACCGCATGTGGATCTGGGTCTACGTGCTGTGTTCGGTGCTCATCGCCGCCGGCTCGGCGCTCCTGTGGGCCAACAGCACGGGTCAGCTCGTCCTCGGCTGACACCACCGGGCCGCGGGCAGGACACATGCAGCGGGGTTGGTCCCGGCAGAGCTAACGGAAGTCCCGCGACCGCCCCGGGACCGCCAGCGACAGCGGGGCGAGGTGCTCCGCCAGGAGGTTGACGGCACCGTCGGCGGCCTCGATCCGCCCGCGGACCACCATGGCCTGCGCCGACCGCGCGACCCGGCGGAACCGCTGCCACAGCCCGACGGTGCAGATCACGTTCAGCAGCCCCGTCTCGTCCTCCAGGGACAGGAACGTCACGCCCCCGGCCGTGCCCGGCCGCTGCCGGTGCGTCACCACCCCGCCGACGGCGACCCGGCGTCCCGGCTCGGTCACCATCGCCTGGGCGACCGTGAGCACGCCCGCCGCCTCCAGACCCGGCCGGACGTGCTGCGTCGGGTACGAGTCGGGCGTGACGCCGGTCGTCCACGCGTCGGCCTGCGCCAGCTCGACCTCGCTCATCCCCGGCAGCACCGGGGCGTCGACGCCCACGCTGACGCCGGGCAGCGTCGTCGGCCCCTCCTGGCCCAGGGCTCCCGCGGCCCACAGCCCTTCCCGCCGGTCGACGCCGAGCGGCTCCAGCGCCCCGCCCGTCGCGAGCGACTCGAGCTGCGCCGTGGACAGCTCGACCCGCCGGACCAGGTCCCGCAGCGATCCGAACCCCGCCGGGCCCGCGGCGTCGCGGGCCGCCACGATCTCCTCCGCCTTGTCCTTCCCGATGCCCCGCACGGACTCCAGCCCCATGCGGACCGCGAGCGCCGGGTCGGCCCGGACGAGGTCGGCGACGGACGAGGCGGGGGTCTCGACAGGCTCGACCAGCGGAGAAACAGGCTCGACCAGCGCAGGAACAGGCTCGACCAGCGCAGGGACAGGCTCGACCGAGGAGAGCACCCGGGACGCCGCGACCGAGGGTCGCAGCACGCGCACCCCGTGCCGGCGCGCGTCGGCGACCAGGGACTGCGGGGAGTAGAACCCCATGGGCTGGGCGGCGAGCAGCCCGGCGTAGAACGCGGCCGGGTGGTGCACCTTGAGCCACGAGCTCACGTACACGAGGTGCGCGAAGGAGTAGGCGTGCGACTCGGGGAAGCCGAAGTCGGCGAAGGCCCTGAGCTTCTCGAAGATCTGCTCCTGCACCCCGGGCGGGATCTTGTTCGCGGTCATCCCGGCGTAGAGCCGTTCGCGCAGTGCCTCCATGCGCTCCTGGGACCGTTTGGACCCCATGGCGCGCCGCAGCTCGTCGGACTCCTTGGGCGTGAACCCGGCGACGTCGATCGCCATCTGCATGAGCTGCTCCTGGAACAGCGGCACGCCCAGGGTGCGGCTCAGGGAGTTCTTGAGCAGCGGGTGCAGGTACTCGACCTTCTCGCGCCCGCGGGCCCGCTCGATGTAGGGGTGCACGGACCCGCCCTGGATGGGGCCGGGCCGGATGAGCGCGACCTCCACGACGATGCTGTAGAAGTCGCGCGGCCGCAGCCGCGGGAGGGTCGCCATCTGAGCGCGCGACTCCACCTGGAACACGCCCACGGTGTCGGCGGCGCACAGCAGGTCGTACACGAGCGGGTCGTCCTGCGGCGGGTCGTGGAGCTCGAGGCGTTCCCCGGTGTGCTCCTCGACGGACTCGAACGCGTACCGGATGGCGGTCAGCATGCCCAGGCCCAGCAGGTCGAACTTGACCAGCTCGGCGTCGGCGCAGTCCTCCTTGTCCCACTGCAGCACGGTGCGTCCCTCCATGCGGGCCCACTCGACGGGGACCACCTCGATCACCGGGCGGTCGCACATCACCATGCCGCCGGAGTGGATGCCCAGGTGGCGGGGCAGGCGGAGCATGCGGTCGGCGAGGTCGAGCACGTCGTCGGGGATCTCCCCCTCCTGCGCGGCCGACGGCGGTGTGCGGAACGGCACGACGTCGTGGGTGTCGTCGGCGCGTTCCCGGGGCTCGCCCGCGGCGCGCGCCTCCTGCGCGAGCACGTCGACGAAGGTCCCGTTCTCCCCCGGGCCCCAGAGCGCCGTCATGCGGGCGTCCTTGGCGGCGGTCCGGTTCTGCGCGCCAGGGGCGCCGTCCGGCACGCCGTCCGACGGCGGGGTGGTCACCCGCGGTTTGAGCGTGCCCCAGCGCTCGATGCTCTTGGACCAGGCGTCCTGCTGCCCGATGTCGTAGCCGAGCGCGCGGGCGGCGTCGCGCACCGCGGAGCGTGGCCGGTAGGAGATGACGTTGGCGACCTGGGCCGCGTGCGTGCGCCCGAACTTCTCGTAGACGTACTGGATCACCTCCTCGCGGCGTACCGACTCGATGTCGACGTCGATGTCCGGCGGGCCGTCCCGCTCCGGCGCGAGGAACCGCTCGAACAGCAGCCCGTGCCGCACCGCGTCCACGGCGGTGATCCCCAGGGCGAAGCAGACCGCCGAGTTCGCGGCGCTGCCCCGCCCCTGCGCGAGGATGCCGTTGCGCCGGCAGAACTCCACCAGGTCGTAGACCACGAGGAAGTACCCGGGAAACTCCAGGTCGGTGATGACCTTCAGCTCGTGGTCGATCTGCTTCCAGGCCTTCCGGTTGCCCTCCCGGGGGCCGTAGCGCCGGGTCGCGCCCTGGTAGGCGAGCTCGCGCAGCCAGGACTTCTCGTCGTGCCCCTCCGGGACGGGGTAGGGCGGCAGCCTGGGCGCGATGAGCTTCAGGTCGAACGCGCACTCGGCGCCCAGCGCGGCCGCCGTCGGCACGGCCTGGGGGTGCCTGCGGTGCAGGCGCGCCATCTCCGCGCCGCTGCGCAGGTGCGCGGTGGGCGCGCCGGGCAGCCAGCCGTCCAGGTCGTCCAGGCTCGACCGGGCCCGGACCGCGGCGAGCGCCCCGGCGAGGTCGGCGTCCCGGGGGCGGGCGTAGTGCGCGGCGGTGGTGGCGACCAGCGGCAGCCGCTCCTCCTGCGCGAGGAGGGCGAGCGCGTCGTGCAGGTCGGCGTCGCGCGGGTCGCCGGTCGCGGTGATCTCGACGGCCACGTTGTCCCGCCCGAACGCATCGACCAGGCGCCGCAGCTCCCGCCGCCCCCGATCCAACCGATCAACCCGGTTCCCAGCTCGTTGAGTGCTGGGTATCTGTGGGGTCGAATCGGTTCGAGAGCGCAAATACCCAGCACTCGACGAGGGGGACAGGGCCTGGCGGACCGGGCCCTTGCGGCAACCCGTGAGGACCAGCCACTGCCCGTCCGCAGCCTCGCCCAGGGTCTCCAGGGTGTAGTTCGCGGCGCCCTTGACGCCCGCGTCGAGGTGCGCGGTGCCGATCGCGCTCGACAGGTTGCGATACCCCTGCGGCCCACGCGCGAGCACGAGCAGGTGCGTCGCGCGCGGGTCGGGGGTCCCGGTCGGCGGGTCGAGCACGGGCATGCCGGCGGAGCCGCGCCTGCCGGTCGAGACCGTCGGCAGGTGCAGCTCCGCCCCGAACGCGGTCTTGAGCCCGACCTTCTTCGCCGCCTGCGAGAACCGCACCACGCCGTACAGCCCGTCGTGGTCGGTGATCGCGAGCGTCTTCAGCCCGAGGCGCGCACCCTCGGCGGCGAGCTCCTCGGGGTGCGAGGCGCCGTCGAGAAAGCTGAACGCGGAGTGCGCGTGCAGCTCGGCATAGGGCACGTCCCGGTCGCGCGGCGCGGGCCTAGTCATAGAGCGCCTCCAGGGACCATGTCCCCGCTGCCGACGAGAGCAGCAGGCCGAGCGTGAGCCCGTCCCGTCCGGCGGGGCCGTCGACCACCACCTGGAGGAACACGCGGCGCTTGCCCCGCGACGTCCACCAGCGTTCGGCGACCGGCCAGGGCCCGGCCCAGTCGACGACGGCGGCGTCGAGACCGGCCCATGCCGCGCCGTCGTCGGCCGGCTCCTCCGGCACCAGCACGCGGGCCGGCTCGCCGCTGACCGCCAGGCGCACGTCGACGACGACGGGCCGCCCGGCGGCGTCCAGCACGCGCGCGGGGACGGGCTCGGGCAGCACGACCGACGGCGCCGGGGGCGGCAGCGCACCGGGCCAGGGCCGGTCGGGGTCGCGCTCGGCCGGGACCTGCTCGCCGTAGGGCACGAGCTGCACGCGGTCGCGGGGGTCACGCCCGCCCTGGAGCCGCACGGTGAGCACGGCGTCGCCGCCGAGCAGGGCCTGCACGCGCTCGACGGCGCGGCGGGCACGCAGGTCCTCGCCGGCGCCGGGCCCCCACAGGCGCGGCTGCAGCGCCCCGGCGGGGGTGACCTCCTCGGCAGCCAGGCTCAGGCCCGCGATGGGGGCGGGCTGTTCGCTCTGCCCGAGGGACGACGCCGTGAGCCAGCCCTCGAGCTGCCAGCGCACGCGGTCGGTGATCCGGGCGGCCGACAGCCCGCCGAGGGTGTCGTCCGTGCGCCACAGCCGCTCCAGGGTGCGGGCATCGCCCGTGACCGGGTCGACGGCGCGCGCCGTGATCCGCAGCCGGCCGCACGCCAGACCGCCCCGGTGCAGGTCGTCGTGCAGGCGCTCGGCGAGGCGGCGGGCCGCGAAAGTCGCGACGTCGACCCGGTGCGCCGGCGGGTCCAGCTCCTCGGTGACGGTCAGGTCCTCGACGAGCCGGCGCCGGGCGGGCGGGCGCACGTCCTGCCCGCGGGCGAGGCGCTGCGCCCACACGCCGAGGTCGCCGAACCGGGCGGCGACGGCGGCGTCGGGCAGGGCGGCCAGGTCCGCGAGCGTGCGCACGCCGAGGCGGCGCCACAGGTCGACCAGCTCGGTCAGCGCCCGGTCGGCGGGCCGGGCGTGCACGAGCACGGCGGCGGGACGGGGCGCGAGGTAGTCCCGGGAGTCCCCCGGCGGCACGACGGCGTCGTCCCGCGCGGCCAGGACGGCGGCCAGGTAGCCGTCCGCGACCCCGACCTGGCACTCGTGGCCGGTGCGGACGGCGACCTGCTCGGTCAGCTCGCGCGCCAGGTCGTGCTCGGAGCCGTGGTAGCGGGCCGCGCCGCCGGACGGCAGCAGGAGCAGTCCCGGGCGGGCGATCTCCAGCCCCGAGACCACGGTCTCGGCGGCCACGGCGACGGGTTCGAACTCGCGGGCGTCGCGGGCGTCGTCGGCGGCCCAGAGCTGCAGGTCGGGGCAGCGCCCCTGGGCCTCGCGACGGCGCATGCCGCGGCGCACCCCGGCGCTGCGCGCGGGGGCGGACACCGCGACGATCCGCCCGCCGGGGCCGCCCGTGACGGCGGCGGGCACCTCGGGGCCCAGGCCGGCGACGACCAGGGCGGCGACGACCGGCCAGTCGGGCACCCAGAGGCACGCGGTGCGGGTCACGGCCGTCGCGGTGGCGGTGCGCTCGCTCATCCCACCAGCTCCAGCGACGGGCGACCCTCGGCATCCTCGTCCCGCACGGTCCCCGCACCCCGGGCGCCGAGGGGCTCGACCGCGGCCGCCCGGCACACCGGCACCTCCACGTCCAGGTGCACCGGGCGCGCCGCGCTCCCCCGGCCGGTGCGGCGCACCCGCAGGGTCCGGCGCCGCAGCCAGCCCACCCCGCCGTCGACCCCCGACCAGGCCCCGCCGGTGGCCTCGAGCACCACGTGCGCCCCGGCCCAGCCGCCTGCGGCACCTGACGAGGCGGCCGGGAGCAGGACGGTGCCCCGGTCGCGGGCGCGCGCCGACAACCGGCGGCGGTCCTGGTCCAGGAGGGCCACCTCCGGACCGACCACCACCACGTCCATGCCGTCGATCAGCGCGGCGAGCACGGCGGGCGCGTCCACCCCCGACCCGGCCGGCAGCGGCACCACCAAGGTGCGCGCCAGGTCGCACCCGGCGTCGGCGGCCGCGGCCAGCCCCGCGGCGGGGTACCCGACCAGCACCGTCCAGGCCCCATCCCGGGACGCCTCGGCAAGCAGCGTGAGCAGCAGCGACGTCGAGCCCCGGACCACCACGGTGGTCCCGGCCCGCAGGCCGCCGTCCGGCAGCAGGGCAGCCAGGTGCGGGTGCACGGGCAGCACCCGCGTGTCCTCGCCCGGGTGCCCCACCCGGCCGCCCGACGACGCCGCGGGTTCCGCGGGACGGACCTCGGCCGGCGCGGACACCGGCACCGGATCGGTCAGGAGCCCGCCCCGCAGCGCCCGGACCTGCATCCTGGAGGGTTCGTGCGACGTGGCCTGCCGGCGGACACCGGTGCGCGCCTCGGCCGACCGCAGCGCCGCGAGCGCCTGCGCGTGCTTGCTGCCGTCGCCGGCAGGGACGGCGTCGGCGGCGGTGTCGGCCTTCGAGGAGATGGTTACGACGGTCATGTCCCTCCAGCGATGGTGCCTGCCGGCGGAGACCGGTGGTGGAGCACTCTACGAACACACGTTCGATAGAACACCAGTACACCGCCCCTGGCGCGCGCTGTCAAACCATCCGGTTCGCAACACTGCCCGCGCGCCGAAGGCCCGACCCGGGACAGGTAGGCCGTCACGGCGCACGATCCCGAGCGACGCCGGGCAGGCGCCCTGAGGGACGTGGGGCAGGCGCCCTGAGGGACGTGGGGCAGGCGTCACAGAGCGACGTCGGGCAGACATCCCAGGTAGAGCATGCCCAGACGGCAGGGGCCGGCGGGGCCGAATTCCGTTCGGCTCAAAGTCGGGTCTTCCAGCTGATCCGAATAGTTCGGCCATGCTGAACCAGGCGTGGCAGGAGCCAGCGATCTTCAGCCCTGCTGAATTCTCAAGCTGGGCTGAATCACCAAGGGCTGAGGTGGACGTTCTCCAGCAGAACCGGCACCCCCTGGCTGACCATGCATTGCCTGCCAGAGCCTCCCCCGACCAGCCCGCCAGACAGCCAGACAGCAGGCAGGCACCGCGACCGGAACACGCCGAGGCCCGGACACTTCCCGCACCGGTCAGCGATGCGGGAAGCGTCCGGGCCTCGGAGGGACCGAACAGCAGGGAGTACGGCAGGCCCCGCGAAAGCCGGTCAGGTCTCCGGCACGTAGAGCGACAGCGTGTGCGCCACGAGGGCCGGCTTCTCGGCCCCCTCGATCTCGACGGTGACCTTCGAGGCGAGCCGCACGCCGGCCGTCGTCGGCTCGGCCGAGAGGATCTCGGTGACGGCCCGCACACGCGCGCCCGACGGCACCGGGCTGAGGAACCGCAGCCGGTCCATGCCGTAGTTCATCACCATGGCGACACCGCCGACCTCGACGAGCGAGGACGCCAGGCGCGGCAGCAGCGACAGGGTGAGGTAGCCGTGCGCGATCGTGGAGCCGAACGACCCGGCGGCTGCCCGCTCGGCGTCGAGGTGGATCCACTGGTGGTCCTCGGTCGCGTCGGCGAACGCCGCGATCCGCTCCTGGGTGACCTCGAACCACTCGCCCGTGGCGGTGCGGCCCACGGCGTCGGCGAGGTCCGCCGGCGAGCCGACGGCGATGACGCTCTCCGCGGCCGCCGTCATGCCTTGGGGCCGCCCGCCACGTACAGCACCTGCCCCGAGACGAACCCGGACTGCTCCGCGCAGAAGAACGACACGGCGTTCGCGATGTCCTCGGGCTGGCCCACGCGCCCCACGGGCACGTCCTTGGCGGCCACGCTCAGGTAGTCGGCCAGCGACACCCCGATGCGCTCGGCGGTCTCGCGGATCATGTCGGTCTCGATCACGCCGGGCGCCACGGCGTTCGCGGTGACGCCGAACTTGCCGAGCTCGATCGCCAGGGTCTTGGTGAAGCCCTGCATGCCCGCCTTGGCTGCCGAGTAGTTGGCCTGGCCGCGGTTGCCGAGCGCCGACGTCGAGGACAGGTTCACGATGCGGCCGTACTTCGCCTCCACCATGTGCGCCTGCACGGCCCGGGTCATCAGGAACGCGCCCCGCAGGTGCACGCCCAGCACGGCGTCCCAGTCGGCGACGGACATCTTGAACAGCAGGTTGTCGCGCAGGATCCCGGCGTTGTTCACCAGCACGGTGGGGGCGCCCAGCTCGGCGGTGACGCGGGCGACGGCGGCGGCGACCGAGTCCTCGTCGGCGACGTCGACGCCCACGGCGAGCGCCCGCCCGCCGTCGGCCACGATGGCCTCCGCGGTGTCCTTGGCCTGGTCCTCCAGGAGGTCCAGGACGGCGACGGCGAAGCCGTCCCGCGCGAGCCGGCGGGCCGTGGCGGCGCCGATGCCGCGGGCCGCTCCGGTGACGATGGCTGTACGAGTCATCAGGGGTTTCCTCTCGATGCGTTCATCTCGGTGGACGTCGTCGTGCGACGTACGGTGCGAATATCTCAGGTCAGGACATCACGAGCTGCCGCAGCGCCGCGCCGGAGGCGAGGCGGTCGAGCGCGACGGGCAGGTCGTCCAGGGTGATGCGGTCGGACACCAGCCGCTCCAGGGGCAGCCGCCCGGCCCGCCACAGCTCCACGTAGCGCGGGATGTCGCGGTTCGGCACCGCGGAGCCGAGGTAGGAGCCCACCACGGTGCGGGCCTCGGCGGTGAGGCTGAGCGGGGAGACGCTCGCCCGCGCGTCGGGGTGGGGCAGCCCCACCGTGACGGTGGTGCCGCCCGGGGCCGTCCGCGCGTAGGCGGTCTCGAACGCGCGGGCCGAGCCCGCCGCCTCGATCACCACGGGGGCGCGCAGGCCCTGGTCGGCGGCCTCCTGCGGCCCGACGGCCTGGGCGGCGCCGAGCTCGCGCGCCAGGTCGAGCTTGGCGGGCACGGCGTCGACGCCCACCACCTCGTGCCCGAGCGCCACGGCCACCAGGAGCGCCGCCATGCCCACGCCGCCGAGCCCCACGACGGCGACCCGGTCGCCCGGCGCGGGCTTGCCGGCGTTGACGACGGCGCCGCCGCCGGTCAGCACCGCGCAGCCGAGCAGCGCCGCGACGTCGGGCGGCACGTCGTCGTCGACGGGCACCACGGAGGTCTCCGAGACCACGGCGTGGGTCGCGAACGCGCTCACCCCGAGGTGGTGGTGCACCTCCTGCGTGCCGCTCGCCCCGGGAACGGCACGCGACAGCCGCCGCCCACCGCCCACGAGCGTCCCGGCCGCGTTGGCCGCCGACCCCACCGCGCACGGCAGCCGCCCGTCGGTGGCGCACTGCGCGCACTGCCCGCAGCGCGGCAGGAACGTCATGACCACCCGCTGCCCGACGGCGAGGCGTGCACCGGGGCCGGTCGCCTCCACGACGCCGGCGGCCTCGTGGCCGAGCAGCATCGGCACCGGCCGGGCGCGGTTGCCGTCCACGACCGACAGGTCGGAGTGGCACAGCCCCGCGGCCTCGATCCGCACCAGCACCTCACGCTCGCCCGGTGGGTCGAGCTCCAGCGGCCCGACCGTGACCGGCCGGGACTCCGCGTAGGGCGCCGGGGCGCCGCAGCGCTCCAGCACCGCGCCGGTGACCCGCATCAGAGCTTCTCCAGCACCATCGCCATGCCCTGGCCGCCGCCCACGCACATCGTCTCCAGACCGTACTGGCCCCCGGTGTCGGCGAGCGCGTTGATCAGGGTGGAGGTGATGCGCGCCCCGGTCATCCCGAACGGGTGCCCGACGGCGATGGCGCCGCCGTTGACGTTCAGCCGCTCCGGCTCGACGCCGAGCTCGCGTGCCGACGGGATCACCTGGGCGGCGAACGCCTCGTTGATCTCCACGAGGTCCATGTCGTCGACCGTGAGCCCGGCGCGGCGCAGCGCCTGCCGGCTGGCCTCGACGGGGCCGAGCCCCATGATCTCCGGGGACAGCCCGCTGACCCCGGTGGACACGATGCGGGCCAGCGGGGTCAGGCCGAGCTCGTCGACCACGCGGCCGGAGACGATGACGATCGCGGCCGCGCCGTCGTTCAGGGGGCAGGCGTTGCCCGCGGTGACGCTGCCGTCGGGGCGGAACACCGGCTCCAGCGTCGCGAGCTTCTCCACGGTGGTGCCCGGCCGCGGGCCGTCGTCGGCGGAGACGACCGTGCCGTCGGGCAGGGTGACGGGCGTGATGTCCCGGGCCCAGAAGCCGGCCGCGACGGCCGCCTCGGCCCGCTGCTGGCTGCGGGCCGCGAACTCGTCCTGCTCGGTGCGCGTAACGCCGCGCAGCGCGGCGACGTTCTCCGCCGTCTGGCCCATGGAGATGTACGCGTCGGGCAGCACGCCCTCCAGCCGCGGGTCGGTCCACAGTCCCGTGCCGGCCCCGGCGCGCTTCTCGGTGCGGGCCAGGGCGTCGGCGAAGACCGGGTTGTGCAGGTCCACGCCCGGGATGTGGTCGCTCGACCCGGTGGCGAACGAGCTGACGGACTCCACGCCCGCGGAGACGAAGACGTCGCCCTCGCCCGCCTTGATGGCGTGGAAGGCCATGCGGGTGGTCTGCAGGCTGGAGCTGCAGTACCGCGTGACCGTCGCGCCGGGCACCATGTCCCAGCCGCACAGCACGGCGACGATGCGGGCCAGGTTCATGCCCTGCGTGCCGCCGGGCAGGCCGCAGCCCAGCAGCAGGTCGTCGATGCGCGCCGGGTCCAGGCCCGGCACCTTGTCGACGGCGGCGCGCACCATCTCGGCGGCCAGGTCGTCGGGACGGACGTCCTTGAGCGACCCCTTGTGCGCGCGCCCGATGGGCGAGCGCGCGGTGGCGACGATGTAGGCCTCGGTCATAGCTCCTCCTTGAGCCTGTGGGGGGGGTGAGCCAGGTTCAGACGAACGCCGCGTGGCCGGTGATGGCCCGGCCCACGATGAGCTGGTTCATGTCCTTGGTCCCCTCGAACGTGTAGACGGCCTCGGCGTCGGCGAAGAACCGGGCGACGCCGTGATCCAGTGTGATCCCGTTGCCGCCGCACGCCTCCCGGCACAGCGCGACGGTCTCGCGCATCCGGGTGGTGACGAACGCCTTGGCCATCGCGGCGTGGGCGTCCTTCTGGGTGCCGAGGTCCTGGAGCTGGGCCACTCGCACGCACATGGCGAAGCTCGCCGTGACGTTCGCGTACGCCGTGGCGAGCTTGTCCTGGATCAGCTGGTAGCTGGCGATGGGGTTGCCGAACTGCTCGCGCTGCCTCGTGTAGGCCACGGCGGCCTCGTAGGCGCCGATCATGGTGCCGAGCGCCTGCCAGGACACGCCGTCGCGCGTGATGCGCAGCACCTTGGCGACGTCGCGGAAGCCGTCGATGCCCTGCAGCCGGTCGGCCTCGTCCACGCGCACGTCGTCGAGCACGATGTCGGCGTTCTGCACGATGCGCAGGGACTGCTTGCGCTCGATCTTGGTGGCGGTGAAGCCAGGTGTGCCCTTCCGCACCAGGAAGCCCTTGACCTGGTCGTCGGCGGTGTCCTTGGCCCAGATGACGACGACGTCGGCGAACGTGGCGTTGCCGATCCAGCGCTTGGCGCCGTTGATCACCCAGGTGTCGCCCGTGCGGGTGGCGGTGGTGCGCAGGCCCTTCGCGGTGTCGGAGCCGGCCAGGGGCTCGGTGAGCCCGAACGCGCCGATCAGGTCGCCGGCCGCCATGGGCGGCAGCCACTTCGCGCGCTGCTCGGCGCTGCCGCCGACGCCGATCGAGGTCATCGCCAGGCCGCCGGACACCCCGATGAAGGTGCAGAACGAGGAGTCGACGCGCGCCGTCTCCATGCCCACCCAGCCGCGGAACACGGCCGAGGTCTCCTCCCCCTGCGTCTCGGCCCAGCCCGAGCCGATGGTGCCGAGCTGCGCGTAGGGCTTGAACAGGTGCACGGGGCACTCGGCGCGCTCCCAGTAGTCGTCCGCGATGGGACGCACCTCGCGCTCCATGAACTCCCGCACGGCCAGGGCCTTCTTCTGCTCGGCCGGGGTGAGCAGGTCCTGGAACGCGTAGAAGTCCGCCTCCAGCAGGTCGGTGCCCGGCTCAGTGGCGGGCGGCTCGGGTGCGAGCGTCATCGGTCCTCCGATCGTCGTCGATCTGATGCATGTCCAGTATGCATCATTCGTGGATTTGTTGCACCGCCCTCACGGTGTGGGTCTACGCTGGCTCGATGGGCTATCGCCACCCCTTCCCGCTGCGCTGGAACGACAACGACCAGTACGGCCACATGAACAACACCGTCTACTACGAGGCCATGGACACGGCGGTGAACACCTGGCTCATCAGGCACACCGACCTGGACCCCGCGGGTGCCGTGATCGGGCTTGCCCGCGCCTCCTCGTGCGAGTTCCTGGCCCCGGCGTCGTTCCCCGAGGAGCTGGAGGTCGACGTCGCCGTCGGGCGCCTCGGGCGCACCTCGCTGACCTGGGACCTGGCAATCCTGCGGGCGGGCGCGCCCGACCGCGCGGAGGCGTACGCGACGGGCAGCTTCACGCACGTCTTCGTGGACCAGGTCGAGCGACGCCCGGTGCCGGTCCCGGACGTGATCCGCGCGGCGGTCGAGCAGCACCTGGGCGTCACCCCGCCGAGTCCGTAGCCGGGGCCTGTTCCGGGGACGTGTGCCGGGCCGTCAGCTCGCGCTTGAGCACCTTGCCGCTCGGGCCGAGTGGCAGGTCGGCCGAGACGTGCACGACGCGCGGGTACTTGTACGCCGCCACGCGCTCCCGCATCCAGGCGACGACGGCGGCCGGGTCCACCTCGGCCCCGTCCGAGGGCACGACGGCGGCGTGCACCTCCTGCCCGCGCGCGGCGTCGGGCACCCCGAACACCGCCGCCAGCGCGACCCCCGGGTAGCGGGCCAGCACCGCCTCGACCTCCGTGGGATACACGTTGTAGCCGCTGCGGATGATCATGTCCTTCTTGCGGTCCACGATCGTCACGATGCCGTCGGCGTCCACGGTCCCGAGGTCGCCCGTGCGGAACCACCCGTCGACGACGGCGGCGGCAGAGGCGTCGGGCCGCCCCAGGTACCCCTTCATCAGGTTGTGCCCGCGCACCACGATCTCGCCCAGGTCGCTCTGCTCCCCGGCCGCCGCGCCCGGCGCCGGGGCGGGCAGCAGCTCGACCCGGTCCTCCACCTCGGCCACGGCCACCGCCACGTCGACGCCCCACATGGGCCGCCCCACGGTGCCGGGCCGGATGGGCTCCGACGTCACGTTGAACGTGCACGACGGCGACGTCTCGGTCAGCCCGTACCCCTCGTGCACCTGCGCGCCGAACGCCTCCTCGAACGCCTCCAGCAGCGCCACCGGCAGGGCCGCGCCGCCGGAGACGGCGAACCGCAGCGGGGGCCGCGCCGCCGTGCGGCGGGCCGCCTCGACCATGCCGGCGAAGTTGGTCGGCACCGCCGTGAACACGGTCGCGCCGTGCGCCACCAGCAGCTCCAGGGCCTCGTCCGGGTCGAACCTCGGCAGCAGCACGATGGACGCGCCGCGCCGGAAAGCCATGTTCAGCACCGCCATCTGACCGAACGAGTGGAAGAACGGCAGGCCGCCGTACACGACGTCGTCGGGCCGCAGGTCGAACGAGTCGATCAGGGAACAGTGCACCTGCTCGACCATCGCCAGGTGCGACCCGACGGCGCCCTTCGGGGTGCCCGTGGTGCCGCTCGTGTACAGGATCGTGGCCGCCGCCAGCGGGTTCACGCCCGCGTGCCGCTCGATCGGCGTGGCCCCGGCGGCCTCCTCCTCCAGCCGCGCCACCGGGGTGCCCTGCTCGGCGAGGCCGCGCGCGGCGTCCGGCGGCAGCAGCACGGTCAGCAGCGGCACCCCGGCCCGGGCGGCCGCGGGGGCGGCCTCGGCCAGCATCGGGGCGGCGACCACGACGACGTCGGCCCCGGCGTCCCGCAGGACGAACTCGATCTCGTCGGTGCGGAACAGCAGGTGCACCGGCACCACCACGGCGCCGAGCGCGAGCGTGGCGTAGTAGACGCGCGCGAAGTCGGGCACGTTCGGCACGATCATCGCGACGCGCGAGCCCGGCCCGATGCCCCGGGCCGCGAGCGCCCCCGCGTACGCGCGGGTCTGGTCCCAGAGGTCGCCGTAGGTGGTGGACTGCCCCAGGAAGTACAGGGCGGGGCGGTCGGGGAACCGGCGGGCGGTCTCGGCCAGCATGCTCGCGATGGACAGGGTGCCGTACCCGGGTCCGTCGACGGCGGGGTCGGGGGCGGCCGGGGTGGGCCGGGCCGGGATGGGCGCTGGCGCGTGGGTCATGTCGGGTCTCCTTCGACGGTCGACGGTTCGGGGGCGACGCGCGTCAGGTAGGGCGCGCGCCGGCGGAGCTCGGCCCGGCCGAGGGAGGCCAGGTGCACCTCGTCGGGCCCGTCGGCCAGGCGCAGGGTGCGCACGCCGGCGAGCAGCTCGGCCAGGGGGTGGTCGCCGGAGACCCCGGCGGCGCCGAACACCTGGACGGCGCGGTCCAGGATCTGCCCGACAGCGCGGGGTACCGCGATCTTGATGGCCTGGATCTCGGTCATGGCCGCCTTGTTGCCGACGGTGTCCATGAGCCAGGCGGTCTTGAGCACGAGCAGGCGCAGCGACTCGAGCTCGATGCGGGAGGTGGCGGCCCACTCGCGGACCACGCCCTGGTCGGCCAGCGGCCCGCCGAACGCGACCCGCTCCGCGGCGCGCTCGCGCACCAGGTCCAGCGCCCGCTCGGCCATGCCGAGGGCGCGCATGCAGTGGTGGATGCGACCCGGGCCGAGGCGGGCCTGGGCCATGGCGAACCCGTCGCCCTCGCCGCCCAGCAGGGCGGTGGCGGGCACGCGGACGTCGTCGAACACGATCTCGGCGTGGCCGCCGTGGTCGCGGTCGTCGTAGCCGAGCACGGTCAGGCCGCGCAGCACGGTGACGCCGGGGGTCTCGCGGGGCACGAGCACCATGGACTGCTGCCGGTGCCGGGGTGCGTCCGGGTCCGTCTTGCCCATCACGACCAGCAGCCCGCAGTCCGGGTTCATGGCGCCGGTCGCGAACCACTTGCGGCCCGTGACCACGTACTCGTCGCCCTCGCGCACGATGCGCGTGGCGATGTTCGTGGCGTCCGACGACGCGACGGCGGGCTCGGTCATGCAGAACGCCGACCGCTGCGCGCCGTCCAGCAGCGGGTCGAGCCACCGCTCGCGCTGCCCGGGCGTGGCGAAGTGCGCGAGCAGCTCCATGTTGCCGGTGTCGGGCGCGGCGCAGTTCATGGCGACGGGCGCGAGCTTCGGGCTGTACCCGGTCAGCTCCGCCACGGGGGCGTACTGCAGGTTGGTCAGGCCGCCGCCGCGCCCGGCGGCGGGGCCGTCCGGCGGCAGGAACAGGTTCCAGAGCCCCCGTTCCTTCGCGGTGGCCTGGAGGTGCCGGACGACGGGGCGGAAGGACCAGTCGTCGGGGGTGGCCGCGAGCTGTGCGGCGAGCACCGGCTCGGCGGGCAGCACCTCGCCGGTCAGGAAGTCCCGGACCCGGGCGGTGATCTCCCGCGTGGTCGCGTCGGGTGCGAAGTCCATCAGGCTCCTCCTGTCGTGATGCCGGCGCCGCCAGCGGGTGAGGCGCCGAGCCGGGCCAGCCCCTCGCGGGCCAGCGGGCCGACGAGCGCGCCGATCGTGTCGAACCCGGCGCCGACGGTCTGGCCGCCGGTGTACCGGTAGTGGATGCCCTCGAGGATGACGGCGAGCTTGTAGCAGGCGAACGCCCGGTACCAGCCCAGGTCCGGCACGGCGCTGCCGGCGCGGGCCGCGTAGGCGTCGATGACCTCGGCGAAGTCCGGGTAGCCCGCGCCGGGCACGATCGCCCCGGCGACGCCGACGACGCCCGCCGCCCGCGTCAGGTCGTGGATGTCCCAGTACATGCCGAGCATGCCGAGGTCCACGAGCGGGTCGCCGAGCGTGGCCATCTCCCAGTCCAGCACCGCCGCGACGTGCGGTGTGTCGGGCGGCCCGGCCAACAGCACGTTGTCGAGCCGGTAGTCGCCGTGCACGATGCCGGAGCGCGTCCCGTCGTCGGGCACCGTGGCGCCCAGCCGCTCCTGGAGGGTGTCCAGGAGCGGCTGGGGCCGCGACCGGGAGGCGTCGTACTGGCGCCGCCAGGTCGTCAGCTGCCGGCCGAGGTACCCGGCGGGCCGGCCGAAGTCGGCCAGCCCCACCGCCGCGGGGTCGGTGCCGTGCAGGTCCGCCAGCACCTCGGCCAGCTCGACGGACAGCGCGCCCAGACCCGCGCGGGTCCAGGCCGCGTTGTCCTCGGGCCGGGCCAGGACGGCGCCGTCGACGTGCTCCATGACGAAGAACACGGTGCCCGTGACCTCGGCGGCGGCGGTGTCGTCCACCACCGCCACCGTGGGCGGCACCGGGACGGTGCCGGCCAGCGCGGTGATGACCCGGTGCTCCCGGCGCATGTCGTGCGCACTGGACAGCACGTGCCCCAGCGGTGGGCGCCGCACCACCAGCGGACGGGCGGCGCCGTCCACCCGGTAGGTGAGGTTGCTGCGCCCGCCGGTGATGAGGGTCGCCGTGAGCCCGGGGCCCGGGCCCGGACCTGGGGCGGGGCCCGGGCCGCTGAGCTCCGGGTGCTCCCGGGCCAGCCAGGCGGCCAGACCGGCGACGTCCAGGCCGGGCAGTTCGTGCGTCATGGTTCCCCTTCGGTGCGGTGGTGCGGTGATGCGGTGGTTCTGGTGCGGCGCCCTCGCCGGCTCCGGTCACTCGGTGGCCGGGATGCCCTCGTTCTCCAGCGGCACCTGCATGGGCTCGACCGGGGTGGCCCCGGCCTCGGACACCGTGTAGGCCTCGTCGGTGAAGTCCTGCACGCCGTCCGTCACCACCGCGATGCGGACGGTGCGGTGCGCAAGATGATCCTCCGCGGAGTACGTCGGCGGCGCTATGCCGTTGCCCTGCAGCTCGCCGGACTCGATCGCGGCCACGATCGACTCCCGCGTCGGGTCGGGCCCCGCCGCCGCGAGCGCCTCGGCGAACTGGTAGCCCACGCTCATGCCGTAGGTGGTGTTGCCCGTGTAGGGCGCGCCGTCGTTGTACTCGTCGTTGATCGTCGAGAACAGCTCGTACCACTCGGACGACGGGCTGTTGGGCAGGTAGTTCACCGAGACGAGGCCCTCCAGCACGGGCGCGACGTCCGCGCCGAGGTACTCGACGAGGGTCGGGTGGTCGGCGCCCGAGGAGGAGACGTGCCACCTCGGGAACCAGTCCATCTGCGCGGCCGTTCCCACGGCCAGGGCGGTGAACCCGTTGATGGTGCCGAGCACGTTGTGCGTGCAGCCGGCCTCCTTCATGGCGCCGAGCTGCGCGGTCACGTCCTGGTCGGCGGTGGAGTAGGTCTGGCTGCTCGCCACCTTCCCCTCGCCCACGGCGAGCTCGACGCCCGCCAGGATGCCCTCGCCGAAGTCGTCGTCCTGGCCCAGCACGCAGACGACGGCGTCCGGCTCGGTGTCCAGCGCGTACTGCGCCAGCGCCGCGCCCTCGGTCACGTAGTCGGCGTTGAAGCCGAACGTGTTCGGGTACTCGTCGGGCTGGTCCCAGGTCAGGGATCCGGAGGCGACGAACAGGTCGGGCACGTCGTTCTGGGCCAGGTAGTCGAGCACGCTGGAGTGCGTGGGCGTGCCCAGGCCGCCCACGACCGCGAAGACCTCGTCCTCCTGGACCAGCTCGCGCACGACCGTCTGGGTGTTCGCGGGGTTGTAGCCGTCGTCCTTGACGACGTACTCGATCTCGCGGCCGTGGATGCCGCCGTTCGCGTTGACGTACTCGAAGTACGCCGCGGTGGCCGCCGAGATCGACGCGAAGCCGGCGGCGGCCGGACCCGTCAGCGGCTGGTGGGTGCCGATGGTCACCGTGTCGTCGGTGACGCCGGGCACCTCGGCGGCCGCGGGGGTGGAGCAGGCCGACAGCGCCGTGGCGGCGGTGAGCCCGAGGACGGCCGCCGCGCCGACGGAGCGGGGGTGGGACAAGGAAGCAGTGCGCATTTCCGTTCACCTCACTGTGTTGGGAAGGAGCTTGCGTTCGGGGAGGAGGTCCGCGAGACCGCCCGGCCGGAGCACGGTCACGACGATCACGACCACGCCGAACAGCGCGATCTCGACGTTGCCCTGCAGGCGGTGGCCCAGGTCGGCGGGCAGTGCGGCCGTGGCCTGGTCGACGACCCACGGCAGCAGCGTCACGAGCACCGCCCCGATCGCGGCGCCGCCGAGCGAGCCGAGCCCGCCGACCACGGCGGCGACCACGAGCAGCAGCGAGACCCCGAGGCCGTAGGCCCCGGGGCTGACCTGCTGCGTGACGATCGCGAGCACCACGCCGCCCAGGCCTGCGGCGAGCGAGCTGACCGCGAACGCCCCGGCCTTGACCCGGCCGGGGTCGACGCCGGCCAGCCGGGCCGCCGTCTCGTCGTCGCGCACCGCACGCATGCGCAGGCCCGCGCGACCGGCACGCAGGGCGACCAGCAGCGTGACGGCGCAGGCCGCGACCAGGATCGCGAGCCACGCGTGCCACTGCTCGGTCGCGATCAGCAGCGCCAGCGCGTCGGGCACCGGGACGAACGGGGCGCGCACGCCCTGCTCCCCCGCCAGGCCCGGGATGGTGCTCGCGGCCGAGGGCAGCGCGATCACCAGGGCGAGCGTCAGGCCCGCGAGGTAGGGGCCGCGCAGCCGGGCCGCGGCCAGCCCGAGCAGCAGGCCGAGCAGCCCCGAGGTGACCAGAGCGCCGGCCACCCCGGCGAGCAGGGGCAGGAGCCAGCCGCCCACGCCGTCGGACACCGCGGTGCCCTCGACCGCGGTGGCGACCCGGGTCGCGGACAGCGCGTACCCGTACCCGCCGGCGGCCATGAGGACGCCGTGCCCCAGGGAGAGCTGGCCGGTGAGCCCGACCAGCAGCGTGAGCCCCGCGACGGCGACGAAGACGCCAGTCGCGGTCGCGAGCTGGTAGTTGCGGTACGGGTCGAGCAGGAAGGTGGCGCCCAGGGCCAGCAGCGTGAGCAGGCCCGCGCGCAGCAGGAGTCTCGTTCCGGACGTCCTCATGCGGTCCGGGCCTCCCTCGCGGCGAAGAGCCCCTGCGGCCGCACGAGCAGCACGACCGTGAGCAGCGCGAGCACCGCCGGCGGCGCCGCGGCGGCCGACGCGTACCCGGTCACGAGGGCCGCAAGCACGCCGACCGACAGCCCGGCCACCAGGGCGCCCACGGGCGAGTCGAGCCCGCCCACGACGGCGGCGGCGAAGGCGTTGACGAACAGCACGTCGGCGGCGTGCGGGTCCAGGCCGAGCCCCGTGGGCACCAGCAGCAGGGCCGCGAGCGCCGCGGCGGCGATCGAGAGCGTCCAGCCGAGCGTGACCATGCGGGGCACGCGCACGCCCAGCAGGCGGGAGGTCTCGGGGGCGAAGGCCGCGGCGCGCAGGCGCAGCCCCAGCGCGGTGCGGTTGAACAGGAGGGCCAGGCCGCCCATGACGACGGCGGCGACCACGAGCACGAACAGGTCGTACGGGCTCGTCAGCGCCACGCCGCCCACCTCGAGGGGCCGCTGCGAGAACGGCGCGTGCACGGGCCGGTGGTCGGGTCCGAAGGCGATCGCGAGCCCGGCCTGGAGCACCATGACCAGGCCGATCGCCACGATGATGCCGGCCAGCGGGTTGTCCTGCGGCACCCGGCGCATGAGCCACCGCTCGACGACGGCGCCGAGCAGCGCCCCGGTCGCGAGCGCGGCGGCGAGCCCCAGCCAGTACGAGCCGGTGGCGGACGCGATCGCGACCGCGACGTACACGGGCACGACCGCCAGGGCGGCCTGGGCGAAGTTCACGACCCGGGCGGAGCGGTAGACGATCACGAGCGAGAGCGCGAACAGGGCGAGGACGGCGCCGCGCGCCAGTCCGGTCGACAGCAGGAACACGAGTCTTTCCACGGCAGGTCTCCTCTCTTGGCCGGCTAGAAGCCCAGGTAGGCGTGGCGGAGGGCGGGGTCGGCGGCCAGCGCGGCGGCCGGGCGGTCGGCGACCACCTCCCCCAGGGACAGGACGACGCCGCGGTCGGCCACCGACAGCGCGCCCGTGACGTTCTGCTCGGCCAGGAGCACGGTGAGCCCGGTGGCCTCGGCCTGGTCACGGAGCACGCCGAGGAGCTGGGCGACCACCAGCGGCGCCAACCCCAGGGAGGGCTCGTCGAGCAGGAGCACCGCGGGCCGGGCCACCAGGGCGCGGGCGAGCGCGAGCATCTGCCGCTCGCCCCCGGACAGGGTGTGGCCGGCGGCGTCGCGCCGGCGCGCCAGGGGTTCGAACAGCTCGTACATCTGCCCGACGGCGGCGTCGCGCTCCGGGCGGGCGTGCTTCCGTCCCGCGTATCTCCACAGCGCCCCGAGGCGCAGGTTCTCCGCGACGGTCAGCTCGGCCACCACGGAGCGCCCCTCGGGGACGAGCGCGAGCCCGTGGCGCACCCGGTCCTCGGTGGGCAGCCCGGTCAGGTCGGCGCCGTCGAGCAGCACGCGGCCGCCCTGGACGGGGACCAGGCCCAGCAGGGCGCGCAGCAGCGTCGTCTTGCCGGCGCCGTTGGCCCCGAGCAGCGCGACGACGCCGCCGTCGGGCACCTCCAGGTCGAGGCCGTCCAGCACGGGGGCGCCGTCGCCGTAGCCGACGGTGAGGCGCTCGATCGTCAGGGTGCTCAAGCCGTCTCCCCCGCCGAACCGCTGGTCGAGCCTGTCGAGACCTCCGCGGGGACCCCGAGGTAGGCCTCCGCGACGGCGGGGTCGCGGCGCACCTCGTCCGGCGTGCCGGCGGCGATGACGTGCCCGAAGTCGAGCACCACCACGCGGTCGGCCACGTCCGTCACGAAGTCGACGTGGTGCTCGACCAGCAGCACGGAGCAGCCGTCGCCGGACACGTCGCGCACGGTCCCCGCGAGCCGGTCGATGTCCGCGGGGCCGAGCCCGCCGGCGGGCTCGTCGAGGAGCAGGAGCCGCGGCCGGGTGACCAGGGCCCGGGCGAGCGCGACGCGCTTGCGCTCCGGGTAGGGCAGCGTCCCGGCGGGCATGCCCGCCAGGTCGCCCAGGCCGAGAGCGTCCAGGGTCTCGCGGGCGGTATCGAGCCCGGGAGTCCGGGCGCGCCGGCTCGCCCCGGTCAGCGGCACGAGCACGTTCTCCAGCACCGTGAGCCGGTCGAACAGCCCCAGGCCCTGCAGGGTCCGGGAGACTCCGGCTCCCAGCAGCCGGTCCGCGGACGAGGGCGCGGGCGCGCCGTCCACCCGGACCCGGCCCCGCCGGGCGCGCACCAGGCCGCACACGGCGTTGAACACCGTGGTCTTGCCCGCGCCGTTGGGGCCGATGAGCGCGACGGTCTCGCCGTCGGCCACGGTGAAGGACACGTCGTCCACGGCGGTCAGGCCGCCGAACGTCACGGTCAGCCCCGAGACCTCCAGCCGGGGCGGGCCGTCTGCTTCCCTGCTCTGCGTCGTCATCGGCACCTCGTCGTGTCGGATGGATGGGTGAGAAACCGACCGGCCGGTTTGTTGCGGGCTCAGGACGCCCGTCGCCGACCGGCCGGCGGCGGTCCTACCGGTGCGGTATCCCGCTCGTCATGCCGCCGTCGACCACGATCTCCTGGCCGGAGATCCAGGCCGACGCCTCGCTCGCGAGGAACAGGAT
The DNA here is from genome assembly GCF_055598465.1 of Promicromonospora sp. NPDC110617. NCBI lineage: Bacteria > Bacillati > Actinomycetota > Actinomycetes > Micrococcales > Promicromonosporaceae > Promicromonospora > Promicromonospora sp. NPDC110617. The sequence continues at coordinate 141,649 of NZ_JBVKBM010000003.1, read as the reverse complement.
GGTTCCCGCTAGGTCGGCGGGTACGCCCGGCCGGCCGAGCGGGATCACCAGCGCGTCGGGGTCGATCCGCGTGCTCATCTCCGTCAGGACCAGGCCGGGGTGCACCGAGTTGACCCGGATCCCGTCCTTGCCCAGCTCCACGGCGAGCGACTTGGTCAGCCCCCGCACCGCGAACTTGGAGGCGGTGTAGCCGTGCAGGCTCCAGCTGCCGCGCAACCCCTCCACCGAGGAGATGTTGATGATCGAGCCGCGGCCCGCCGCCTTCATCGTGGGCACCACCGCCCGGCAGCCCAGGAACACGCCCGTGGCGTTGACCGCCATGACGGCGTTCCACTTGGCGAGCGTGAAGTGCTCGATCGGGGCGGCGTTCGCGATGCCCGCGTTGTTGACCAGCACGTCCACGCCGCCGAGCGCGCCCGTCACCTCGGCCACGACCGCCTGCCACGCGTCCTCGTCGGTCACGTCCAGGTGCGCGAACCGGGCCCGCTCCCCCAGCTCGTCGGCCAGGGCCCGGCCCTCGGCGTCCAGCACGTCGGTGATCACCACGTGGGCCCCGGCGTCGTGCAGGATCCGGACGTACGCCTCGCCGATGCCGCGGGCCGCACCCGTCACGAGGGCGACCCGGCCGGTCAGGTCGTGCAGCTCGGCGACCGTGGGGCCCGTCATGCCGCCACCTCCCCGTCGCCGGCGTCGTCGGCCACCCGGACCACCAGCCGCCCCGTCGTCGCGCCGCCCGCCAGCCGCGCCACCGCGGCGGGCGCCTGGTCGAACCCGACCACGTCGCCCAGCGCCGGGCGCAGCACACCATCGGCGGCGAGCCGGGTCAGCTCGGCGTGCGCGGCGTCCACGAGGTCGGGCCGCCGCTGCTGGTAGAGCGCCCAGTGCAGGCCGAGCACCCCGTAGTTCTTCACCAGGGCGAGGTCGGCCCGGACCACCGGCTGCTGCCCGCTCGCGAACCCGACCACCACGATCCGGCCCTCGAACGCCAGGCAGCGGGTGGAGCGCTCGAACGAGTCGCCGCCCACCGGGTCGAACACCACGTCCACGCCGCCGCGCAGCGCGCCGACCCAGTCGTCGTCGCGCAGGAACACCTCGTCCGCGCCCGCGGCGCGGGCCGCGGCCACCTTCTCCGGGCTGCCCACCACCCCGACCACGCGCGCGCCGGCCGCCTTGCCGAGCTGGCACGCGGCCGTGCCCACGCCGCCCGCGGCGGCGTGCACCAGCAGCGTCTCCCCGGCCCGCAGGCCGGCGCGCCGGTGCAGCCCGAACCACGCCGTCTGGTAGGCGATCGTCAGCGCCGCGGCCTGGGTGTCGTCCAGGGCCGACGGCGCCGCGTGCACGGCCTGGGCCGGTACCGTCGCGTACTGCGCGAGCACCCCGATCCTCGAGCCGACGACGCGGTCGCCCACCCGTACCCGCTCCCCCTCGGTCACGCCGGGCCCCAGCGCCACGACGTCGCCGCACAGCTCGATCCCGGGCACGAAGGGGAGCTCGGGCCGCTCCTGGTACTGGCCGCGCGCCAGCAGGACGTCGGGGAAGTTCACCGCGACGGCCCGCACCCGGACCAGCACCTCGCCCGGGCCGGGCTCGGGCACCGGCACGTCGTGCAGCTCCATCACCTGCTCGGGCTCCCCGTGGGAGACCACGCGCCACGCCTTCATCGCCGTGGGTGGGTTCACGTCTCAGTCCTTCCTGCTGCTGTGCCTGATGCCGCGCAGGAACAGCTCGGTGAGCTGCTCCGCCACCTCGGCGGTGGTCTCGGGCCCCGCGGGCGAGTACCACTGGGGCAGGTAGTGCACGTCGGAGAAGAAGTGGGCGATGAGCACCGCCGTGGGCACGTCGTCGCGGAACACCCCCTCCTTGATCCCGCGCTCCAGCAGCGCCTGGAAGTCGTCGTGGTAGGCCCGGCGGCGGCGCTTGACCTCCGCCTGCCGCTCCGGCGCGAGCATGTGCTGGCTCCGGGTGAACACGGTGCCCTCGGCCAGCAGCTCGATCGACGTCGTCACCACGTCCTCGCACACGGCGCGCAGCACCTGCTCCACGTCGTCACCTCGCGCGTCGCCCGCCGCGACGAGCTGGTCGAGCCGCGCCTTCTGCAGCGACAGCATCCGTTCGTAGATCGCGAACAGGAGGTCGTCCTTGGAGGCGAAGTAGTGGTACATCGCCCCCTTGGTGACGCCCGCGGCGGCGACGATCTGCTGGACGCTCGTGGTCGCGTAACCCTGCGAGGCGAACAGGTCGAGGGCGGCCCGCAGGACCTGGTCGTGGACGTTCGTGGTGCGCATGGCCACATCCTTCACCGTCCGCTCCGCCACGGCGGCGCGGCTCACCAGGCCGCCCGCACGCTCGCCCCGCCGTCGACCAGGAGGGTCTGGCCGGTCACCCAGGCGGCGTCGTCCGAGAGGAGGAAGGCGGCAGGCCCGGCGACGTCGTCCGGCACGCCGAGCCGGCGCAGCGGGTAGGCACGCGCCGCCTCCTCCTCGCGGCCCTCGTACAGGGCGCGCGCCAGCCGCGTCCTCACCACGGCGGGCGCGAGGGCGTTGACCCGCGTGGCCGGGGCGAGCTCGTCGGCGAGCTGCACCGTCAGGTTGATCAGGGCCGCCTTCGAGACGCCGTAGAAGCCGATGTTCGCGGCCGACGTCGTGCCCGCCAGCGAGGCCATGTTGACGACGGAGCGGAGGCTCGGTGCGTTGCCGTCGCCGGAGCCGGCGGTGCCTTCTGCGGCCGCGGTGCCTGCTGCGGCCGCCGCGACCGCCGCGACCGCCTCGCGCGTCCACTCCAGCGCCGCGATCACGTTCACGTCGAGGATCTTGCGGGCCGCGCCCACGTCCAGCCCCGCGAGCGGTCCGTAGGCGGGGTTGATCCCGGCGTTGTTCACCAGGTGGTCCAGCCGCCCGAAGTGCTCGATCGTCCGCGCGATCGCGGCGGCGCGGTGCTCGGCGTCGTCCGCCTTGCCCGCCACACCCAGGGCGTGGTCCCCGCCGAGCCCGGCCACGGCCTCGGCCAGCGTGTCGGCGGAGCGGCCCGTGACGACCACCCGGCCGCCCTCGGCCACGATCCGGCGGGCGACCGCGAGCCCGATCCCCCGGCTCGCCCCGGTGACGAGCGCGACACGGCCCTCGAACCTGCGCCCGGGCCCGCCCGCGGACCCGCTCCCGAAGCTTTCGGCGACGTCGTCGTCAGCCACGTGCACCTCCGTACCGTCTGGTCGGTTTGTGCGAGGACCGTAGCACGCCCGCACGCCCGGGGATAGGGTGCTGTTCAGAGAGGGATGTCCCGTATGCATCATTCTGCATTGTGTTGCACGGGACGCCGGTCCAGCGGTTGGATGACCTGATGACGACCACGACGTCGAGCATCGCGACGGTCGGGCTGCAGGCGGCGCCGAGCCGGCTCTCGGCCCGGCTGGCCACGCACCCCGAGGCGCAGCGCGTGCTCGACCTGGCGCGGGACACCTTCATCGAGGGCTACCGCATCGACATGGGCCCGCTGGCCACGCAGCTCGGTGTGGACCGCACGTCGGTGTTCCGCTGGGTCGGCAACCGGGACGCCCTGCTGTCCGAGGTGCTGTGGTCGCTCGCCGTGCCCACGCTGGTGCAGGCGGAGCACGCGACCGAGCACCTGACCGGCGCCGAGCGGCTCGCGGACCTGCTGACCACGTTCGCGCACGACCTCATCGTGGCCGACTACTTCCGCGCGTTCCTGCGCCGCGAGCCGGCCCGCTCCCTGCGCCTGCTCACCACCGCGGACAGCCCGATCCAGCGCCGCTTCGTCGCGACCGTCGAGTGGCTCGTGGTCCGCGACCTGGGCGAGAAGCCGTTCGGCGGCACCATCACGCCCGAGGAGCTGGCCTACCTGCTGGTGCGGGTCTCGGAGTCGCTCACCTACGCCGACCTCATCACGGGCGACGAGCCCAGCCCGGCGCGGGCCCGCACAGCGTTCCGCCACCTGCTCCGGGTCACCTGAGCGGGCTCCCGGGCGTCCGGCGGGGTGGTTGCTGGCACCCGACCCGCCGGTTCGGCAGAGTGGGGCCATGGATTTCACTCGTCCCTACCCGCCGGACCCGTACACGCTGCTGCCCGCGCCCGCCGTCTTCGAGCTGAAGAGCACCGACCTCATCGACGGTGAGCGCATGCCGGACGCCCATGCCGCGCACGCCGGCAACCTCTCGCCCGCGCTCGAGTGGAGCGGCTTCCCCGAGGGCACCCGGTCGTTCGTCGTGACCTGCTTCGACCCGGACGCGCCGACGCCGATGGGCTACCACCACTGGACCGTGGGCGACCTGCCGACCGACGTGACGTCGCTGGAGACCGGCGCGGGCGCACCCGACGGCTCGGGGCTGCCCGCCGGCGCGTTCCAGACCAGCGGCGACGGCCACACCCCGGGCTTCGAGGGCGCAGGCCCGCCGCCCGGCGACCACCCGCACCGGTACATCTTCGCCGTGCACGCGCTGGACACCGCGCCCGGCGAGCTCGGCCTGGGGCCGGACAGCACCAACGCGCAGGTGGCGTTCAACGTGTACTTCCACCTGCTGGGCCGCGCCACGCTGACGGCGACGTACAGCCGATGAGCGACCACGCCACCCTGCCGACGCTGGGTGACCTCACCTGGGTGCCCGCGCTCGACCACCCGGAGCTCCTCGCCGAGCCCGTCGGCGCGGCGCTGGCCGCCTGGGCCGCCGCCGACGAGCGGGTCGCCGGCCAGGTCGCGGTCACCGAGATCGACCCGGACCACGCCGACACCGCCACGCTCAACGAGCTGCACGACCTGCCGCCGGAGGCCTCGGCCAACTGTGTGCTGGTGGCCGGCAAGCGGGCCGAGGAGGAGCGCATCGCGGCCTGCGTGGTGCCCGCGAGCACGTTCGCCGACGTCAACAAGCGCGTGCGCAAGCTGCTCGACGTGCGCAAGGCGTCGTTCCTGTCGACCGACCGCGCCGTGGCCGACTCCGGCATGGAGTACGGCGGCATCACGCCCGTGGGCCTGCCCGGGCACTACCGCGTGCTCGTCGACTCCCGGTTCACGCAGGACGGCACCATGGCGCTGATGGGTTCCGGCGTGCGGCGCTCCAAGCTGCTCATGCCCGGGCCGCTGCTGTGCGCCATGCCGGGCGTCGAGGTGATCGAGGACCTGGGCGTCCTGCGCTGAGACGACGAACCGCGTCGACCGGCACGGTCGACGCGGTTCGTGGGCTCGCACGCCGCGGGATCAGTTCTCCGCGCGGCCCTTGCGCCAGTAGCCCATGAACGCCACGGACTTGCGGTCCACCTGGCACTCGTTGACGAGGTAGCGGCGCAGCGTCTTGATGACGCCCGCCTCGCCCGCGAGCCACGCGTACAGCACGGTGTCCTGCGCCAGGGGGCGGCCCGCCTCGTCGACCGGCACCTCCCAGAGGATGCCCGTGTCGATGTCGACGTCGTCCGCCTCGCCCGACAGGTCCACCCCCGCGGCCGTCAGCGCCGGCGAGGTGTCCGACGACGGGCGCACGCCCATCGCGAGCAGCCGGTCGGCGGCGGCCTGCACGGCCGGGACCAGCACGTCGCCGTGCTCGCGCCCGTCGCGGGCCAGCCAGTGCACGCGCACGCCCTCCGGCGCGCCGAGCTGCCAGCCGTCCTCGGGGTGGGGCACCTCGAGGAAGACCTCGCCCACGGCGTCCTCGGGCAGGGACTCGCAGATGGCCGCGATGGCCGGCACGGCGGTCTCGTCACCCGCGAGCAGCAGCGCGTGGCCGCACTCCGGCGGAGCGAACTCGACGCCGCCGTGCACGCCGTCGTACTCCGCGTTGGGGCCCATGATGACCAGGGGGTCGCCGGCGGCCGCCGTCAGGGCCCAGCGGGACGCGGGGCCGGTGTCACCGTGCATCACGACGTCGACGTCGACCTCGCGCATGTTCTGCCGCACGGTGCGGACCGTGTAGGTGCGCATCGGGTTGCGGTGCTCGTCGGGAAGCATCCGCCAGGCGGCGTACCAGTCGGGGTCGTCGCGGCGCAGGGCGTCCCAGCCGCCCTGGGGCGACGGGAGCAGCAGCTTGATGCGCTGGTCACGGCCGTTGTCCGCGAACTTGTCCAGGTCCGGACCCGTGAAGGTGAACCGGACGAAGGACGGGCACAGGCGCGTCACACGCGCGACCTGGACATCGAACATTCGCGAGGGCTTGACGTCGAGCCCCTCGGTCTTGATGGTCACGACGGTGAGCCTAACCTAACTTTGCCGCGCCTGTTCCACCCCCTCCGGAGCGTGGGACGGGACCTGTGTCACAGCCGGGGCGGGGCGCACGCAAGGAACGGAAACCGGAGGAAAAGCCGCGCCCCACGGAACGAAAAGATCACCCCTTCGCCCGTGAAATTAACCCTGTACAAACGGTGCATGTCGTCCCATAGACCCGCTAACTTGGCGACGATCCGAACCGCTTCGACCGCGCGACGTCCTCACGACGTCCTTCCCCGAGCGGCGGCGGGTCGCACCCCCCTTGCACACTCTGCACTCGCTGGAGAACGACATCATGATCGACCACTTCGCGCTGGGCTGGGTCACCCCCGTCCTCTCGTTCCTGCTCTCGTGCGCCGGCTGCGCGGTCGGCCTGACCTGTACGGCCCGGGCCCGTGTGGCCCATGGATTCGCAAGCATCGCCTGGCTCGCCCTCGGCGCGATCTCGATCGGCGGCACGGGCATCTGGGTGATGCACTTCGTCGCCATGCTCGGGTTCTACGTGCGCGGCACGGAGACCCGGTTCGACGTCCCGCTGACGCTGGCGAGCGGCCTGCTCGCCATCGTCGTCGTGGGCCTCGGACTGTTCATCGTCCGCACCGCGGGCGTCGGCCCGGTCGCCCTGGTCGCGGGCGGCCTCATCACCGGCCTGGGCATCGCCGCTATGCACTACCTCGGTATGCGCGCGCTGCACGTGGGCGTGGAGATCACCTACGACGTCCCGACCGTCATCGCGTCGGTGGTCATCGGGATCGTCGCCGCGACCGCGGGCCTCTGGCTCTCGGCGAAGGTGCGCAACTTCGCCGCCGGCGCGGGCGCGACGGTCATCATGGGCCTCGCCGTCTCCGGCATGCACTACACGGGCATGGCGGCGATGCGCGCGGAGGAGACCGACGCGATCATGCCGATCGACACCGGCATCGGTGTGGGAGCGCTCCTAGGGCCGCTCATCATCGGCGTCACGATCAGCACGATCATGATGCTCCTGGTGGTCGGGCTGGCGCCCAGCCCCCAGGAGATGGAGGCGCAGGAGAAGTTCAAGGGCTGGCAGGGCCGCCAGGACGAGCTCCAGCGCGAGACCGCCGCTCCCCGCCGGTCCCAGCTGCTCTGAGCCCACGCGGCCCGGCGAAGACGCCGGGCCGCAGGCGCACCGTCAGACGCGCGTGGCCCAGAAGGCCACCGCCGACGCCGCGGCGACGTTGAGCGAGTCGACGTCGCCCGCCATCGGGATGCGCACCACCAGGTCGGCGGCCTCGACCGCACCCTTGGTCAGGCCGTCGCCCTCGGTACCGAGCACGAGCGCGAGCTTGTCCGGCGGGTCCGCGACCAGCTCGTCGAGCGTGATCGAGTCGTCGGTCAGGGCGAGCGCGGCGACCGTGAAACCGTCCGCGCGCAGGTCGTGCAGGCCCGCCGGCCACTGGTCGACCCGGGTCCACGGCACCTGGAACACCGTGCCCATCGACACCCGCACCGAGCGCCGGTAGAGCGGGTCCGAGCACCGTGGCGAGACGAGCACCGCGTCCACGCCGAGCGCGGCGGCGCTGCGGAAGGCGGCGCCGACGTTGGTGTGGTCCACGACGTCCTCCAGCACCGCCACGCGGCGCGCCCCCGCCCCGCCCCGCGCGCCCGCGAGCAGCTCGTGCACGCTCGGCAGCGGCGGCCGGTGCATCGCGGCCAGGGCGCCGCGGTGCAGGTGGAAGCCCGTGATCTCCTTCAGCAACGGCTCCTCGGCGACGTAGACCGGGGCGCCGGACCGCTCGATCACCTCGCTCATCGAGTCGAGCCACTTGGGCGCCATGAGGAAGGATCGCGGACGGTGCCCGGCCGCGAGCGCCCGCCGGATCACCGTGGAGCTCTCGGCGATGTAGAGGCCCTTGGCCGGCTCGTGCCTGGAGCGCAGGACCACGTCCGTGAGGCTGTTGTAGTCGGCCAGTCGCTCGTCGGCGGGGTCGTCGATGCGGACGACGTCGAGGGTGGTCACCGGTCCATTCTCGCTGATGCCCCGGTCAGATCCGCCCGCGGACGGGGGTGCGCTCGACCGGGTCGCCGTCGTCGGGCATCACCATCTCGGCGCGGACGCCGAGCAGGCGCACCTCGCGGCCCGGTTCCATGTCCTCCGCGAGGGTGAGGACGGCGGCGGTCAGCTCCGCGAGCGACCGCGTCGGGGCCGGGAGCTTCTTCGAGCGGTCCCTGGTGAAGAAGGGCGCGTAGCGCACCTTGAGGCCCACCCGGAAGACCGGCCGGCCCTCCGCCTCGGTGTCGGCGTGCACCTGCGTGACCAGGTCCCGCAGCGCCGCCGCCACCTGCTCGGGCGTGGTGAGGTTGCGCTGGTAGGTGGTCTCGCGGCTGTGCCCGCGTGCCACCCAGGGCGTGTCGTCGACGACGGCGGAGCCGCGTCCCCGGCCCAGGTCGCCGTACCAGGCGCCCATGCGCGGCCCGAACTCGGCGACCAGCGCGTCGCCGTCGGCCGCGGCCAGGTGCGCGACGGTCTCGATGCCGTGGGCCGCGAGGCGCTTGGAGACCTTGGGCCCGACGCCCCACAGGTCGATGGTGGGCCGGTCCCCCATCACGTCGAACCAGTTCCGCTCGGTGAGGCGGAAGATGCCCGCGGGCTTGCCGAACCCGGTGGCGATCTTCGCGCGGATCTTGTTGTCGCCGATGCCGACGGAGCAGTGCAGTCCGGTGGCGTCGAGGACCGCCGCCTGCGCCCGGCGGGCGACGGCCTCCGGGTCGTCGGCGTCGCAGCCGAGGAACGCCTCGTCCCAGCCGAGCACCTCGACCACCGTCCCGAGCCCGCGCAGGGTGTCCATCACGTGCCCGGAGGCTTCGAGGTAGGCCTCGTGGTCGACGGGCAGGATGATCGCGTCCGGCGCCTTGCGGGCCGCGACCCGCAGCGGCATGCCCGACCCGACGCCGAGCTCCCGCGCCTCGTACGACGCGGTCGAGACCACCGTCCGTTCCGCCGGGTCGCCGCGCCCGCCCACGATGACCTGCCTCCCGGCGAGCTCGGGGCGCCGCAGGACCTCGACCGCGACCAGGAACTGGTCGAGGTCGACGTGCAGCACCCAGGGGAAGGCACGCGGACCCATGGCACGAGTCTCCCGGAGCCGGCCCGGGCTGTCCTGCCTGGAACGCGCGTTGCCGCGCGGCAGCCGGCTGGCACACCGTTATCGTCCCGTTATCTCTGAGAGCGAAACCCTTCCCTCTTCCCCCGGAGCACCAAGACTCCATATTCTCCGGGCAAGGAAAGTTCGTCTCACTCAACAGGAGAGCTGCGATGAGAACTACCAGGAACTCCCGGTCGCCCCGCTCGCGCCGCGGCAAGGAACCCGCCCCGCACCCGGCGTTGCCGCAGTCCTACGCGGCAATGATCGAGCGCACGCCGTCGCTGGACGATGCGCAGCTGGAGTCCCTCCTCGAGCGAGCAGTCGCCGGAGCGGACGCCGCGCGCACCCTCGACGCCACCGCGGTCTCCCCCAGCCTGCGCGCACAGCTTGAGACCAGGGTCAAGGACGGGCAATACGCGAAGGAGCGTCTCGTCCTCGCCCACCTCCGCCTCGTCCCGGCGATCGCCGGCTCCTACGCGGGCCGCCTGCCGTTCATGGACCTCGTGCAGGAGGGCAACGTCGGCCTGGTGCGCGCCGCCGACTCGTACGACCCCGCGCACGGCACGTTCGCCGCGTACGCCCACCGCTGGGTCCGCCGCTCGATCGTCCGCGCCGTCGCCGCCGCCGAGCAGGCCGAGCGCACGCCCGGACCGACCCCCGAGCAGAACCTGCTGCGCCGCCGCGTCCGGCAGGCCCTGGCCCACCTCGACGCCGTCGAGGCCCGGGTCCTGGAGATGCGCTTCGGCCTCCTGGACGGCACCACGCGCACCCTCGACGAGATCAGCCGCCGCCTCGGCGTGACCAAGGAGCGCGTGGCGCAGATCCTCGAGTCCGCGCTCGCCCGGCTCCGCGACGTCGTCAGCCCGGCTCCCCTCGCTGCGTGACCGCCGGCTGGGCACCCGACTGCCCGGCCGGCGGCAGCCGACCCCTTCTGCCTCATCGGCCGAGCCGGTCGATCACCTCGTCCAGCGCCTCGTGGTACGCCCACGACGCCGGATACCCCGAGTGCGCCGCCACCGCGAAGAGATAGGCCGACCGGTCCATCTCCTCCGCCCCGCGGTCGACGTCGTTCTCCCCGTAGCCCATCACCGGGAAGCCCAGGAAGTCGGTGCGCCGCCACAGGTTCACCCACGCGGGCTTCGCACCGCAGGTCAGCAGCGACAGCAGCGTGGCCTGTTCCCCCGAGCCGGGCTCGGGGCCCTCCGGCGTCAACGGCGCCGCCGGAACGGCCCCGGGTCCGGAACCTGCCGCGTCCGCGGCGGCCTCGACCTGCCCGCCCCACGGGTCCGCCGACCACGCGGGTCCGGTGCTCGGCGGCAGGCCCGTCGTCCCTGACCCCAGGAGATCGGGGAAGAACCGGCCGAAGAACGGCCGCAGCTGCACGCCGTAGGTCAGCAGCCCGAGGCGCCCGTCCGCACTGTCCGGCAGGCTGCCCGGCCGGCTGCCGGGCTCGGCGTCGTCCGCGCCGTCGGGGACGGTGCGTACCACGGGGTTGCCCGCCCGGATCAGGATGACGGCGGCCGCCAGCACGCCGCCCATCGAGTGCGCGGACAGCACGACGCGCCGCTGCGGCGCCACCCGCGCCCGCTCCGCGTCGTCGGCGATGTCGGCACCGGTGAGCCAGGCGTCCACGCGGGAGCGCACCTCAGGTACCACCCGCTCGGCGTAGCTCGGCGGGCCGAACGGGTGGGCGCTGCGCGGCAGGAAGCACAGGAGGTCCCACAGCAGCCCCCACGGGCGGCCCGGGACGCCGCCCGAGGCGCCCGCCAGCGCGCTGGCCACCAGCGTCGCCGCCAGTACCCCCAGGGCCGGCATCGCCAGCGCGGACAGCCACTGCGGCACCTGCACGGCGCCGGTGCCGTCGTGCCGGGCGATCAGCGGGATGTGGGCCGCCAGGGCCGCGACGTAGCAGGCGGCCGCCAGGGCGCCGACGGCGAGCTCCACCCGGTGCGACATGGCCGCGACCTGCCGGCCGCGCAGCACGCGCTCCAGCACGGGGTTGGCGCCGCCGTCGGGGTCCGGAGTGTCCGCGACCGCGCGCCAGGCGGGCACCGCCGGGCCGTACGGCGGCCCCAACGTGCGCGGCGCCCCCGGGATCCAGAGGCCCCGCGAGCGCAGGGTGTCGATGACGTAGGGCCCGGCGGCCGCCACGACCAGCAGCACCAGGAACACGAGCGCGATCACCACCGACGCCGTGCCGAACTCGGTGTAGACCGGCGGGACCCGTACGAGCTCGGGGTCGGGCACGGTGCGCGCGACGCCGACCAGCCCGCCGCCGAGGGGATCCGGCGCGGGGCGCTCCCCGGCGCGCAGGACCCACTGCACGCCGAGCACCAGCAGGCTGGAGTAGACCGTCGCCGCCGCGACGGAGACCAGCAGGAACACGCCCGGCCCGGCGCCGTTCCAGCCTTCGGTGGCCCGGCGCCGCTGCAGCATCGCGGCCAGCACGACCACCACGGGGCTCAGCACGGCGAGCAGCGCGACCGCGACGAGCAGGTAGCGCAGCCCCGGGCCCGGCTGGGTGACCAGCACGACGCCGACGCACGCGGTGGCGACCACCGGCACCGCCGTCCACGCCGCGACGGCCCGGGTGCTGCGCGCGGTGCGCCAGGCGAGCCCTGTCGCGGCGATGCCGCCCATGCCGACGCCGAGCAGCGCGGGCACCAGGTCCAGGCCGATCAGCGCGGGCATCCGCTCCGGCTGCGGCCCGGCGACGCAGGCGGCGCACGCCAGCAGCCAGACCAGCAGCCCGGCGGCGAACACGGCGAGACCGGCCCGGGCCTTCCAGCGGGGGGTGACGGCCTGGACGCCGTCGTCGTCGGTGCGCAGGGCGACGAACAGGCACGCCCCCAGGATCACGGCCAGGGCCACCAGCGGGAGGCCCGGGGCCGGCAGGCCGGCGTCGGCGTAGCGGGTCCAGGTGAGGTACTGCCCCGTCAGGGCGAGCGCCGCGCCCAGGTGCGCCCACAGCAGGCCCGAGCCCGAGCGCTGCGACCAGAAGCCCGCGCGGTGCAGCGGCGGGCCCGACGGCGGCACGGTGCGCCCGGCGCGCATCGCCGAGAACTTGGACTCGAACCGGACCTGGCCGCTGTGCGCCACGGCCACCAGGATCGCGACCAGCAGCACCGGGGCCAGCGACAGGAGCGCCAGGCGGTCGCCGACGTCCAGCCGGGCCAGGCCGTACAGCGCGCCGGGGATGCGGGCGCAGACGGGGACCACCGCGTCGGGCCCGGGGGTGGCCAGCCCGATGCAGCGCGTGCCGAGCACCGACAGCGCGACCGTCGCGACGGCCGAGACGAACAGCAGCGTCAGCCCGAGCGAGAACACGCGCGTCAGCGCGGCCGTCGGGTCGGGGCGCAGGCTGCCCGAGCGGGTGCCGCGCGCCGCGGGCCGGTGCGCCGCCGGGACCGGGGCGGGGATACGGCGGGCCCAGTATGCGGCGTTGACCAGGCCGAACGGGATCATCGCCGCCCACAGCAGGCGCACCGCGACCGTCCCCACGACGCCCAGCACGCCGCCGAACGGCAGGCCGCCGAGGCGCGCCATCGCGCCCCACGAGTAGGCCTCACGGCGCACGTCCGGCCGGATGGCGTGCACGTCGCCCGGCGGGAGCGCCCGGTCGCGCGCCTCGGCGGCCGGCGTGGGGACCCAGAAGCTGCCCAGGCCGTCGCCGTCGGACTGGGTCACCTCGCCCCGGGGCAGGCCGAGCGCGCCGTACGGCATCGTGTTCGCGATGCCGTGGATCCGCAGCTCGAGGATGCTGGGCGAGGCTCCGGGCGGGTTCTCGGGCCTGGTTCCGGGCGCGCTGTCCATAGCGCCCCAACGTAGGGGTGCCCGACGCCGCCGGACGTGCCGCCACGCGCGGCCCGGCCGGATCCTGCGGGAATCACGCAGGATCCGGCCGGGCGCCCTGACCTGGGCCGCAGCCGCCTCAGGGGGCGAACGTCACCGCGACCACCGCCGCGGCCAGCAGCAGGTCGTAGACCACGCAGGTCTCGGCGTACCAGCGCCACACGACCGCGCCGGCCCGGTGGTGGAACGCGTCCCAGACCGCGTGGCCCACCAGGCCCGCAGCGACCACGTACGCCCCCGTGTCCTGCCCCGCGAAGACCGTGGCCAAGAGCGCGACCACCGCGAACACCGCGAGCCCGGCCGCCTGCAGCAGCATCATCGACCGGCCCCGGATGCTGCGCCGGACCAGGCCCACCACCGGGTACACGAGGGCGATCCCGAGGATTTGCCACGGCGGGAGCCCGCCCACGCCGCCCGCGATCGTGCACGCGAGCAGCGCCAGCCCGAGCAGCACGGGCCACCGGCGGCCCAGCCACGCCAGGTCGAACCCGTGGACGTGGTGCGTGTACTCGGCGGGGCGCAGCAGCATCGCGCCCGCCATGGCCGGCACCATCAGCACGTGGCCCCAGAGCATGAGGTCGCCCGCCGTCGCGGCCCCGGCCCAGAACAGCGCGAGCAGCACCGCGAACGGCGCCGCCATCGCCGCGTTCATCTCCCAGATGGCGGCCCAGCCGTGGCGCCGCAGCCGCATCCACACCGTCATGGCCGCGACCATGTCCAGGACCATCACGACCGCTCCGACGTCCGGCCGGGCCAGCACCGCCTGCACGCCGAGGGCGGCGCCCGCCAGGTCCCACGCCGGGGCCAGCACCAGCATGCCGAGCACCATCACCACGACCATCTCGGCCAGGTGCGCCAGGAACCTGCCGACCGTCCGGGCCCGCGACACGGGTCCGGCGTCGTGGGCCGGGTGCGTCGTCGCGTGGGCCGCCGGGTGGCCCGCCGCCGGCGACGCGGTGTCGCCCGTGCCGTCTCCCCGGACCGGCACCGTCGTCGAAACTCCCGCCGTGACCCGGCCTGTCGTCTCCGTCATCTCGCCGTCTCCTCGCTCCGGGCGGCGTCCCTCGCCGCGCTGTTCCCCACGCTGTCGCGCGGCGCCCAGCGCCAGTAGTGCCGGACCGCACCCGGGCGCGGGCACTTGTCACGAGCCCGTATGACAGATGTCATCCAGGCGCCGCGGCACGCCCCGGAGCGGCGTCGGCGCTGGCAGGATGGCGTCATGAGCACCGGGCGGGCCGTCGCGGACGACGGCGGCAGCGGACTCGTGAGCTTCCGCCGCAACGTCTGGTGGGGGCTGGCGGGCACCGTGGCGTGCGTGCTGGGCTTCGCCGTCGGCGACTGGGTGCTGGACCCCGACGTCCCCGCCGAGCTGCGCGCGCTGACCGGGCTGTCCACGGCGGCCACGATCGTCGCGTGCGGCGTGCTGCTGGGGCGACGGATGCGGGACCGGGCGCCGTCGGCCGGCTGGCTGGTCACCGCGGGCTGCGCCGCCCTGGTCGCCGGGGCGGTGCCGCTCGCGGTGGGCAACTTCGGGATCTGGTCCATCGCCCCCGCCGCCACGATCTCGGTGCTGGTCATGTTCCTGCCGATCCGCCGGGCGTGGCAGGCGCTCGCCCTCGCGCTGCTCGTCCTGCCCACGATCGGCTTGGTCACGGCCCTGGCCACGGGCGAGCCCAACGTGGCGCACGCGGTGTGGATGCCCGCCCTGATGGTGGTCGCGTTCGGCCCCGCGATGCTCGGCATGGTCCGCGCCTGGCAGGTCACGGCCCGGCTCGACGACGCCCGGCGGCTGGCCGGACAGCTCGCCGTGGCGGACGAGCGGCTCCGGTTCGCCGCCGACCTGCACGACATCCAGGGGCACCACCTCCAGGTGATCGCCCTGAAGAGCGAGCTCGCCGCCCGCCTGGCGGAGGCCGACCCGGCGCGCGCCGCGGAGCAGATGCGCGAGGTGCAGCAGCTCGCCGGCGACGCCCTGCGCGAGACCCGCGCCCTGGTACAGGGCTACCGCCGCACCACGCTCGACGCCGAGATCGCCAACGCGTCCAGGGTGCTGGCCGCGGCGGGCGTCCAGGTGCACGCCGACGTCGACGCCGGCCTCGCCGCAGCCCTCCCCCAGGCGCCGCGCAGCCTGCTCGGCCTGGTGGTGCGCGAGGCCACGACCAACGTGCTGCGGCACAGCAGCGCCACGCGCGCGGCGATCGTCCTGGTCCCGGACGACGCCGGCGCGCGCCTCGTGATCGACAACGACGGCGCGCGTCCTGCCGTGGCCGGTGACGGGACCGGGCTGGCCTCGCTCGCGGAACGGCTCGACGCCGTCGGCGGGCGCCTGTCGTGGGTCAGCGACGACGACAGGTTCGTGGTGACCGCGACGGTGACCGGATGATCCGCCTGCTGCTGGCCGACGACGAGGAGCTGCTGCGCGGGGCGCTGTGCGCCCTGCTCGACCTCGAGGAGGACCTGCACGTCGTGGCCGAGGCGGCCACCACCACCCAGGCGGTGCGGCTCGCGGGGCAGCACCGGCCCGACGTCGCGGTGCTCGACCTGGAGATGCCGCCCACCGACGGGCTGCACGCCGCCGGGCAGATCCTGGCCGACGCCGACGGCACGCCGCCCCGCGTCATCATCGTCACGCGGCACGCCCGCCCCGCCGTCCTGCGCCGGGCGCTGGCCGCCGGGGTGAGCGGGTTCGTGCCCAAGTCGACACCCGCGGCGCGGCTCGCGCAGATCGTGCGCGACGTCGCCGTCGGGCACCGGTACGTGGACCCCGAGATCGCCGCGTCCGCGCTCACCGAGAACGAGTGCCCGCTGACGGACCGCGAGCTGGAGGTGCTGCGGGCGGCGCGGGCGGGTGCGCAGGTGTCCGAGATCGCGGCCGCCGTCCACCTCGCGCCGGGCACGGTGCGCAACTACCTGTCCTCGGCGATGGCCAAGCTCGGCGTCGCGACCCGCCACGCGGCGGCCCACCGCGCGTGGGAGGAGGGCTGGATCTGACCGGCCCTAGCCGTCGTGGGCCTCGCGCTCGCCGTCGACGTAGAACCAGCGGCCGCCCGTGCGCACGAACCGGCTGGTCTCGTGCAGGCTGCCGCGCACGCCCGTCTCGGGGTAGCGGTAGAAGGCGGTGAACTCGACGAGGCCGGCCGTGTCGAACGGGCCGCCCCGCTCGGTGCGGTGGATGTCGAGGCGGCGCCACTGCTCGTCACCGACCCCGGCACTGTCCGGGCGGGTCTCCGGCGCCCAGGTCGCGAGCAGGTAGGCGTCGTCGCCCACGGCGAAGGCCGAGTAGCGCGAGCGCATCAGCGCCTCGGCCGTCGGGGCGGTCGCGGCGCCGGAGTGGTAGCGCCCGCAGCAGGCACCGTAGGTGTCGCCGGAGAGGCAGGGGCAGCGGTCGTCGTCGTGCACGGGGACGATCCTCGCACCTACGCGAACGTCTCGTGCCCCAGCACCGCGAGCAGGCGGATCTTCTCCTCGGCCGCGCTGCCCGGCGCGGGCGTCAGCACCAGGAGGGCCTGGGACTGGTCCTCGGTGAACAGCGCCTGGCAGTCCACGTCGATGCGGCCCAGCTCGGGGTGCACCAGCGTCTTGTGGTCCTCGAAGCGCCGGGAGACCTCGTGCAGCTCCCAGAGCCGCACGAACTCGGGACTGAGCCGCAGCAGGGCGCGCAGCACCTCGTCGGCGGGCGAGCCGGGCCCGGCCGCCGCGTGGGCCGCCCGCAGGGAGGCGACCTGGCTCCGGGCCTGCCGGTCGTGGTCCTCGGGCGGGTACACGTCCCGGGACGCGGGGTCGGTGAACCACCGGTAGACGGAGCTGCGGGCCAGGCCGCCGGCGGGCGCCGGGCCGAAGACCGCCTCGGCGAGCCGGTTCTGCACGAGCGTCTCGCCCAGGCCCGAGATGATCAGCGCCGGGGCGTCCTCCAGGCGGTCGAGGACCCGGAGCAGGGCCGGCGCCACGTGCGAGTCCGCCGGTGTGCGCCGCGGCACACCGTGCCCGGCCAGGCGGAACAGGTAGTCGCGCTCGTCGGCGGTCAGGCGCAGGGACCGGGCGAGCGCGGCGAGCATCTGCTCCGACGGCTGCGGCCCGCGCTGCTGCTCCAGCCGCGCGTAGTAGTCCACCGACATCCCGGTCAGGGCGGCGACCTCCTCCCGGCGCAGCCCGGGTGCGCGACGGCGGGGCCCCGGCACCAGTCCGACGTCGGACGGGCGCAGGGCCTCCCGGCGGCGGCGGAGGAAGTCGGCGAGCGCGGCGCGGTTCATGCGCCCATCGTGCGCCACGGCGGGGGCACGAACCAGGGACCGCCGGTCCCTGGTTCACCGGGTCTCTCCCGCCGCGGGCGCCGCGGCCGCACGGTGGAGCCATGAACATCACCGGAAACACCATCTTCCTTCCCGGCGGCACCCGCGGCATCGGGCTCGCCCTCGCCACCCGCCTGCAGGCCCGGGGCAACACCGTGATCGTCGGCGGGCGCAGCGCGGAGGCGCTGGACCGGCTCGCCGCGGAGCACGGGTTCGGCACCGTGCGCGTCGACACCAGCGACCCCGCCTCGATCGCGTCCGCGTCCGCCGAGGTGATCGAGCGGTTCCCGGACGTGAACGTGCTGGTCCCCATGGCCGGGATCATGCGCGCCGAGGACTGGCGCACCCCGGGCTTCCTCGCGGACGCCGAGGCTGTCGTCACCACCAACGTGCTCGGCCCGGTCCGGCTGATCGCCGCGTTCACCGAGCACCTGCAGAGCCGGCCTGACGCGACGATCCTCACGGTGTCGTCGGGCCTGGCCTTCACGCCGCTCGGTGTCACGCCGTCGTACAACGCGTCCAAGGCGGCGGTCCACATGCTCTCGGAGAGCATCCGCCTGCAGTTCGACGGCACGAGCGTGTCCGTGGTGGAGCTGGTGCCGCCGTCGGTGCAGACCGAGCTCATGCCCGGGCAGGACACCAACCCGCTCGCCATGCCGCTGGACGAGTTCGCCGACGAGGCGCTCGCGCTGCTGGAGAGCCGGCCCGACGCGCACGAGATCCAGGTGGAGCGGGTCAAGTTCCTCCGGTACGGGGAGGTCCGCGGCGACTACGCGGACGTCGTCGCGACCCTGAACGCGACCGACCCGCACGCGTCCGCCACGGCCTGACCGGGCCGGGCCGGGCCGGGCCGGGCCAGACAAAAAGGACCATGCAGCTGCTGCCAGGATCTGGCGCGTCCTGGCAGCAGCTGCATGGTCCTCGTGGCGGCCGGGGCCGCCCCGTACGCACTACGTCGCTGCCGGCTCCTCCACCGCCGGGGCCGCGAACTGGCTCGCGTACAGGCGGGCGTAGGCGCCGTTCGCGGCGAGCAGGTCGTCGTGCGAGCCCTGCTCCACGATGTCGCCGTGCTCCATCACGAGGATCACGTCGGCGTCGCGGATCGTGGACAGGCGGTGCGCGATGACGAACGACGTCCGGTCCTTGCGCAGCCGGTTCATGGCCTCCTGCACCAGTACCTCGGTGCGGGTGTCCACGGACGACGTCGCCTCGTCGAGCACGAGGATCGCCGGGTCCGCCAGGAACGCCCGCGCGAGCGTGAGGAGCTGCTTCTCGCCGGCCGAGACCGACGAGCCCTCCTCGTCCACGACGGTGTCGTAGCCGTCGGGCAGCGTCCGCACGAACGGGTCCACGTGGGTGGCCCGGGTGGCGGCGAGGAACCCGTCCTCGTCCACCGTGACGCCGTCCGGCACGCCGTACCGGAGGTTCTCCTCGATGCTGCCCTTGAACAGCCAGGTGTCCTGGAGCACCATCCCGACCGAGGAGCGCAGGTCGTCGCGCGACATGTCGCGCGTGTCCACGCCGTCCAGGGTGATGCGCCCGCCGTCCACCTCGTAGAACCGCATGAGGAGGTTGACCAGCGTCGTCTTGCCGGCGCCCGTGGGGCCGACGATGGCGATGGTCTGCCCGGGCTCAGCGACCAGGTTCAGCCCGGTGATCAGCGGCTGGTCGGGCGTGTACGAGAACGTGACGTCCTCGAACGCGACCCGGCCGCGCACCGGCTCCACCTTCTGCGACCGCTCCGGGTCCGGGGACTGCTCCGGGGCGTCCAGCAGGTCGAACACCCGCTCCGCGGAGGCCACGCCGGACTGCAGCAGGTTCATCATGGAGGCCACCTGCGTGAGCGGCTGCGTGAACTGGCGCGAGTACTGGATGAACGCCTGCACGTCACCCAGCGACAGCGTGCCCGAGGCGACACGCAGGCCGCCGATCACCGCGACGATCACGTAGTTCAGGTTCGCGAGGAAGCCCATCGCCGGCTGGATCGTGCCCGAGATGAACTGCGCCTTGAAGCTGGACGCGTACAGCGCGCGGTTCTCCTCGGCGAACGCCTCCGCCGTGGACTCCTGGTGCCCGTAGACCTTCACGAGCGCGTGCCCGGTGAACGACTCCTCGATGTGCGCGTTGAGCCGCCCCGTGGCCGCCCACTGCTCCACGAACTGCGGCTGGCTGCGCTTGGCGATCTGCGCCGTGAGGATCACGGACAGCGGCACCGTCACGAGCGCGACGAGCGCCAGGACCGGCGAGATCCAGAACATCATGCCGAGCACGCCGATCACCGTCAGGACGGCGGTGACGAGCTGCGCGAGGGTCTGCGTGGTGGTCTGCGCCACGTTGTCGATGTCGTTGGTGACCCGCGAGAGGATCTCGCCGCGCTGCTTGGCGTCCACGTAGGAGAGCGGGATGCGGTGCAGCTTCGCCTCCACCTGGTCGCGCAGGTCCCGCATGGTCCGCTGCACGACGCCGGCGGTGATGCGTGCCTGCAGCCAGCCGAACAGGAACGCGCCGACGTACGCCGCCACGACCCAGCCGAGGGTCTGCATGAGCACCGTGAAGTCGATGCCCTGGCCGGGCACGACGCCGACCACGCCCCGCAGCAGGTCGGCCATCTGGTCCTGGCCCGCCGCCCGCAGACCGGCCTCGGCCTGCTCGGTGGTCACCCCTGCGGGCAGCTGCGCGCCCACGACCCCCGCGAAGATCACGTTGGTCGCGTTGCCGAGCAGCTTGGGCCCGAGGACGGTCAGGGCCACCGAGCCGATGCCCAGCACCATGAGCACCACGACGTTCAGGCGCTCGGGGCGCAGCATGCCGGCGAACCGGCGCAGCGAGCCCTTGAAGTCCATCGGCTTCTGCACGGGCATACCCATGCCCATGCCCATCGGCCCGCCCCCGCCGGGACCACGCCCGGGGCCGCCGGGACCGCGCCCGGGGGCCGGTGCAGCGTCCTTCGTGCCGCTCTGCGGCTTCTCCTGCTCGCTCACGCCGCCTCCTCCTCTGCCTTGCGGGACACCCGCACCCGGTCGACCCGCATGATCAGGGCTTCGCCATCGTTGATCATGCGGCCTCCTCCAAGCTCATCTGGGACGTCACGATCTCCTGGTACGTCGGGTTGTCCGCCAGCAGCTGCGCGTGCGTGCCGCGGCCGACGATGCGTCCGTGGTCGAGCACCAGGATCTGCTCGGCGTCGCGGATGGTCGCCACCCGCTGCGCGACGACGATCACCGTCGCGTCGGCGGTCTGCGGCCGCAGGGCCGCCCGCAGCCGGGCGTCGGTCGCGTAGTCGAGGGCGGAGAAGCTGTCGTCGAACAGGTAGATGCGGGGCTTGCGGATCACCGCTCGCGCGATGGCGAGCCGCTGCCGCTGCCCGCCCGAGAACGTCGAGCCGCCCTGCGCCACCACGGACTCCAGGCCGTCCGGCAGCGCCTCGACGAAGTCGCGCGCCTGCGCCACCTCGAGCGCCGCCCACATCTCGTCCTCGGTGGCGTCGGACTTGCCGTACCGGAGGTTGTCGGCGACGGTCCCGGTGAACAGGAACGCCTTCTGCGGCACCAGGCCCATGAGCGAGCCGAGGTCACGCTGCAGGAGGTCCCGCACGTCGACGTCGTCCACCCGGACCGTGCCCCCGGTGGCGTCGAAGAGGCGCGGCACCAGGTTGAGCAGGGTCGACTTGCCGGAGCCGGTCGAGCCGATGATCGCCGTGATCTGGCCCGGCTCGGCGGTGAACGTCAGGTCGTGCAGCACGGGCTCCTCGGCGCCCGGGTACCCGAACTCGACGTTCTCGAACGTGACGCGGCCGCGCGGGCCAGCGCCGACGCCGTCGGGCGAGCCGTTGCCCTCCGGCGCACCGTCCTCCACGGCGCGCAGGCCGGGCAGGGCGACCGGGTGCTCCGGGTCGACGACGGACGGCTCGGTGTCCAGGACCTCCCCGATGCGCTCCGCCGCGACCGCGGCGCGCGGGATCATCATGAAGATCATCGTGGACATCATCACGGCCATGAGGATGTACATGAGGTAGCTCAGGAACGCCGTGAGGGAGCCGATCTCCATCTCCCCCGCCTCGATCTCGTGCGCGCCGAACCACAGCACGGCCACGGACGACAGGTTCATGATCAGCATGACCACCGGGAACGTGAGCGCCATGAGACGGCCTGCGCGCAGCGAGGTGTCGAACAGCTCCTCGTTCACCACGCCGAAGCGCTGCGTCTCGCGCCGCTCGCGCACGAAGGCGCGCACCACGCGCAGGCCCGTGATCTGCTCGCGCAGCACGGAGTTGATGGCGTCGATCCGCTTCTGCATGCGCCGGAAGTGCGGCACCATGCGCCACACGATGACGCCGGCCGTGGCCGCCAGCACCGGCACGATGACGAGCAGCAGGCCCGACATCGAGACGTCCTCGGACAACGCCAGGATCACGCCGCCGACCAGCATGATCGGTGCCATCACCATGATGGTGAACGTCATCAGCACGGTCATCTGGACCTGCTGCACGTCGTTGGTGCCGCGCGTGATCAGGGTCGGCGCCCCGAACTGCGCCATCTCGCGCGCGGAGTAGGTCTGCACGGAGTGGAACACGTCGCGGCGCAGGTCACGCCCGAACGCCGTGGCGACCTGCGCGCCGAAGTAGACGGCGATGACCGACGCGACGACCTGGCCGAGCGAGACGACCAGCATCCAGCCGCCGGTGCTCCAGATGTAGCCGATGTCGCCGCGCACCACGCCGCGGTCGATGATGTCGGCGTTGAGGCTGGGCAGATACAGGGCCGCGAGCGTCTGCACCAGCTGCAGGACGAGCACCGCGACCACCGCCCAGCGGTACGGGCCCAGATATTTCCGGGCGAGCGTGACGAGCATCAAGAGTTCCCTTCAGGGCTGGGGGTTGGAGAACCTGGTGCACCGGCTCCCGCAGTGGAGGCTGCACCTTCCACGGCATCGGGGCCAGGCAATTTCGGAGGGCCGGCGAGGCCGTTCACGAGGGCGTCGGCCAGGACGTCGGCCGGCACCGCGGGCTGCAGGTGGTCGATCCTCAGGTGCGCGCCCGCGATCGCGGACTCGACCAGCGAGATCGCCACCTCGACGGGGACCCGCAGGCGGTGCGCGTCCGGGGCCAGGACGGCGGTGATCCCCTCGACCGTAGCCGCGCGCTGACGAGCCCGCTGCTCCAGCAGCGTCTTGCGGTACGTGAGCATGCGCTCGTGCTGGTCGGCCACCGAGCCGGTGCCGGGGGGCGGCCCCGGCGTCACGACGCGCGGGCCCGGCGGGCCCGGTGGGCCCGGGGGCGCCACCGGCGGGGACCCGCCCGCGGCGCCGGACGCGCTCGGCGGCGCACCGAACGGCATGCCCGGACCACCGGGCGACGGCGCCATGCTGCGCAGGACCGACATCCACCGCATGACCTCGGCCACCCGGTGCCGGCCCAGCTCGATGACGAGCTCGAGGCGCCGTTCGAGCGGCAGCCCGGAGTCGATGCCGGTGAGCTCGGCGAGGGTCTGCTCGGGCTTGCCCGCCCGCGCCAGGCCCTCGACGGCGACGGCGCCGACCAGCGCCGTCTTGTCGCCGAACGCCCGGAACAGGGTGCCCTCCGCGACCCCGGCGGCCTGGGCCAGCTCGCGGGAGGTCACGTCGTGCCCCCGCTCGGCGACCAGCGGCAACACCGCGTCGACGATGGCCGCCTTGCGGTCCTCGGGAGACATGCGGGGTGCCCGCGTCCGTGCGTTGTCCATGGCGCTGACGGTAATTGAGTGAGCACTCACTCCGCAACTTCGTTACGCCCAGGGCAGACCCGGGCCCGGACATGCCGGAAGCCCTCCGGTGCGGGCACCGGAGGGCTTCCGTGAACTACTGGCGGCGGGTTCGGCTCAGCCGAACCGCCCACCGGCGTGCGGCGATCAGCCGGCCGGCGGTGCCGGGGGCACCGGCGGGGGCGGCGTCGCGCCACCCGGGTGCTGGCCGCGCTCGGACTCGCTGTCGAACGGCTCGCCCGACCGCGTGCCGGCGCTCGTCGCGTCGGCCGTGGCGGCCTCCGCCTGCCGCTGCGCCTCGGCGAGAGCCTCGGCGGGGTCCGGCAGCAGGGGCTCGTCCAGCACCGAGTCGATGGGCAGGCGCGGACCCGAGGGGCCCTCGCCCGGCGGGGGCGGCGGGACCGCGGGGCCCGCGCCGCCGCCGAAGCCCGAGGCGATGTTGCCCAGCGCGGCGGTGAACTCCGTGGGGATGACCCAGGTGGTGTTGGACGTACCGTTCGCGATCTGCGGCAGCGTCTGCAGGTACTGGTACGCCAGCAGCTTCGGGTCCGCGTCGCCGCGGTGGATGGCCTCGAAGACCTGGAGGATCGCTCGCGACTCACCCTCGGCGCGCAGGATCTGCGCCTGGGCGTCACCCTCGGCCTTCAGGATCTCGGACTGCTTCTGACCCTCGGCCGTGAGGATGGCCGACTGCTTGACACCCTCCGCCGTGAGGATCGCGGCGCGGCGGTCACGCTCGGCGCGCATCTGCTGCTCCATGGAGCCCTGCACCGAGGGCGGCGGGTCGATCGACTTGAGCTCGACCCGGTTGACGCGGATGCCCCATCGACCGGTCGCCTCGTCGAGCACACCGCGCAGCTGGCCGTTGATCTGGTCACGGCTGGTCAGCGTCTGCTCGAGGTCCATCGAGCCGATCACGTTACGCAGCGTGGTGACGGTGAGCTGCTCGATGGCGGTGATGTAGTTCGCGATCTCGTAGACCGCAGACTTGGCGTCCGTCACCTGGAAGTAGATAACGGTGTCGATCTCGACCACCAGGTTGTCGCTGGTGATCACGGGCTGGGGCGGGAACGAGACGACCTGCTCGCGCAGGTCCACGCCGGCACGGACGCGGTCCACGAACGGCACCAGCACGTGCAGGCCCGGGTCGAGCGTCTTCGAGTACCGACCCAGGCGCTCGACCACGAGCGCCACCGACTGAGGAACGATCCGCACGGCGCGGATCACCGCGACGATACCGACGATCACCACCAGGGCGATGATCAGATAGAGCAGGACTTGCCCGAATGACTCCACGACGTCTCCTTACGCGGGCACCTTGGCCCGCGGGCGGCTTTCAAGCTCCTGATGAGCACAGGAAGCTTCTGACTTGGACTGTCTGGGGGACAACACAAAAGGGCGCCCAGGCGCCAGGCGGTCTTACGCCGGCTCGACGACGGCGGTGGCGCCGTCGATCTGGACCACACGAACGCTAGTGCCGGCGGGCAGCAGCGGCGACCCGGGCACGGACCGCGCGCTCCACACCTCTCCGCTCAGCTTGATCAGCCCGGACGCGGTGCTGACCTCCTGGACCACCGACGCCGTCCGGCCGACGTTCGCCTCGGCGTTGGTGGGCGACTTGGGCGTGTTGTTGCGCAGGTGCCGGATCAGGGTGGGGCGCAGCGTCACGAGCAGCACCACCGACGCCACCACGAACACGATGGCCTGCACCCACAGCGGCGCGCCCGCGCCGTTCGCGACGGCCGCGGCCAGCGCACCGCCGGCGAACATGATGAAGACGAAGTCCAACGACAAGAGCTCGATCAGCGCGAAGACCAGCGCCGCACCTACCCACCACAACCACGCCATGGGTTGCTCCCTCCGAGCGTCCACTCCGGTTGGCGACCGGGCGCCGCCGGAACCTCTCCGACGGCGGGCCCTCGCGGTGAAATTACCGCTACCTCGGACCTTTGCCCGGACTTTACCAAGGACCACTGACACGGCGGTAGTGAAATCGCCGTTTCAAAACACTTTTCCTGAGGGCCCTGAACATTCCAGGTTCCGGGCACCGGTCAATGCGTCAGCGCGCGGCGCGCGCCAGCCAGCGACCGCCGCCGTGGGCCACGACCAGCGGCAGCCCGAAGGCCGCCGAGAGGTTGTCCGCGGTGAGGACCTCCTCGATGGGGCCGGCGGCCTGGATCCCGGCCTTCTTCATGAGCAGCAGGTGCGTGAAGCCCGGCGGGATCTCCTCGACGTGGTGCGTCACGTGCACCAACACCGGGGAGGCCGGGTCGCTCGCCAGGGCAGCCAGCGTGGCCACCAGCTCCTCGCGGCCGCCGAGGTCGAGTCCCGCGCCGGGCTCGTCGAGCAGCAGCAGCTCGGGGTCGGTCATCAGGGCCCGGGCGATCTGCACGCGCTTGCGCTCGCCCTCCGAGAGGGTGCCGTAGGTGCGCTCGGCGAGGTGGTCGACGTCGAACGCCGACAGGAGGTCCTTGGCCCGCTGCTCGTCGAGCTCGTCGTAGCTCTCCCGCCAGCGCCCCGTCACGCCGTAGGCGGCGGTGAGCACCACGTCGCGCACGGTCTCCGCCGTCGGCAGCCGCTCGGCGAGCGCCGCGCTGGAGATGCCGATGCGCGGGCGCAGCTCGAACACGTCGACGCGGCCGAGGGTCGCGTCCAGGATCTTCGCCGTGCCCGACGTCGGGTGCAGGCGCGCGGCGACGATCTGGAGCAGGGTTGTCTTGCCGGCGCCGTTGGGCCCGAGAACGATCCAGCGCTCTCCCTCGTTCACCTGCCAGTCCACGGAATCGAGGATGGTCGAGGTGCCGCGACGGACGGTGACGCCCGCAAGGTGGAGAACCGAGCTCATGGGCACCGACCCTACCTGGTCGACCGTCATTTACAGTGCTGCGGTGGACATCGAACAGGACCTCCCCCGGAGCGTGCTGCTCGCCCTGTGGCTGCAGGGCATAGGCGACACCTCGGACGCCGTGAAGTCCGTGGTGGGCGACGACGAGCCGCACACCGTGGAGGGGCTGGCAGGCTTTGCCGACGGAACAGACCTCGACACCCTCTTCACCGCGTGGACGGAGGGGCCGCGTGAGGTCTGCGCGCTGCTGCCCGCGCCGGGCGACGCCGCGGGCGTACCGGCGGCCGCCAACCACGAGGCCACGGAGGCCGGCGAGTGCGTGGTGGTCACCACGCCGGCCGGGAGCTGGGCCGCCGTACCGCGGGTGCAGGCGTTCGGCAGCCACATCGAGCCGGGGCACCTGGTGACGTGGCGCGTGCTGCCGGTCCCCGCGTGGACCACGCTGGTGCACGGCACGATCGGCTCGGTGGCCGACGCCGAGCGGGAGCTGCGCACGAGCCTGATGACGGCCACGGACGCCCTGGACCAGCTCGACGTCGCCCGCTGGCGCGACGACGCGGCCGACGCGATCGAGCGGATCCGCTCGGCCAGCACGTCGTCGTGGCCGGTGCCGCACCTGGACGGCCGGCGCGCCCGCGTGCTGGACCTCGCGAGCCGGCTGCGCGCGATCGTCGCGCTGGGCACGGTGGACGACGGCGGGGCGGTGAACGTCTTCCAGGTCGACCAGCGGTCCACGGCGCTGCGCGAGGTGGACCGCACGGCGCGCCACGCGATGAGCGCGGCGACGTACGGCCAGATCGCCTGACACGCCGCGCCCGACGCGCTACGCGCCCGCCAGCACCCGCTCGTAGACGTCCATGGTGCGGTCCGCGATCGCGGCCCAGGTGAAGTGCTCCTCCGCCCGGCGCCGGCCGGCCGCCCCCATCGCCGCCGCGCCCTCGGCGTCGGTCGCCACGCGGGTCAGCGCCGCCGCGAGGTCGGCCACGAACCGGTCGGGGTCGAGCGGGGTGCCGGTGCCGTCGTCGGCCTGCTCGATGGGCACGAGCAGGCCGGTGACGCCGTCGTCGACCACCTCGGGGATGCCGCCCGTGGCCGTGCCCACCACGGGCAGGCCCACGGCCATGGCCTCCAGGTTCACGATGCCGAGCGGCTCGTAGACGCTCGGGCAGACGAAGACGGTGCACGCGCCGAGGACCGCGATCAGGTCGGGCCGCGGGAGCATCTCCTCGATCCAGACGACGCCGGTGCGGGTCTCGCGCAGTCGCTCGACCAGTCCGCGGACCTCGGCCATGATCTCCGGCGTGTCGGGCGCCCCGGCGCACAGCACGAGCTGGACCTCCGGCGGCAGGTCGGCGGCCGCGCGCAGCAGGTACGGCAGGCCCTTCTGCCGCGTGATCCGGCCGACGAACACGACCGCGGGGCGGTCGGGGTCGATGCCGTGCCGGCGCACGGTCGCGGCGGCGTCGGCCTGCGCCGTGGCGTCGTCGGCGGCGGGCCGCCGCCAGCCCGACAGGTCGATGCCGTTGTGCACCACGTGCACCCGCTCGGGGTCGAGCTCCGGGTAGACGCGCAGGATGTCGGCCCGCATGCCCGCGGAGACCGCGATGACGCCCGCGGCGCCGAGGTACGCGGTGCGCTCGGCCCACGAGGACAGCGCGTAGCCGCCGCCGAGCTGCTCGGCCTTCCAGGGCCGCAGGGGCTCCAGCGAGTGCGCCGTGACGACGTGCGGCACCCCGTGCAGGAGGCCGCCGAGGTGCCCCGCCATGTTGGCGTACCAGGTGTGGGAGTGCAGCAGGTCCGCGCCCGCGACGTCGTCGGCCATCACAAGGTCGGTGCCCAGGGTCGCCAGGGCCGCGTTCGCGTCCGCGAGCGCCGTCGGCGTCGTGTAGCCGGTGACGCCGGACGCCTCGGTCGCGGCGTCGCGCGGGCCGTCGAAGCAGCGCACGCGCACGTCCGCGTGCTGGGCCAGGACGGCGGCCAGCTCGGCGACGTGCACGCCCGCTCCGCCGTAGACGTGGGGCGGGAACTCGCGGGTCAGCAGGTCCACGCGGAGCGCGTCGCCGGGCCGGCCGGCGGCGTCCGGCGCGGCGACGTCGGGACGGGGGGCGGAGCCGGGGGCGGCGGGAACGTCGGGCACAGTGCCAACCTAGCGTGCGCGACGTCTCAGCGTGCCACCTGACGGAACCGGCAGAAAGGCCCTAATCTCACCGTATGGCTTCCGCCCCCCGCGTCCTTGCGATCGTTCTCGCCGGCGGCGAGGGAAAGCGGCTGATGCCGCTGACCGCCGCCCGCGCCAAGCCCGCTGTGCCCTTCGGCGGTATCTACCGCCTGGTCGACTTCGCCCTGTCCAACATCGTCAACTCGCGGTACCTGCACGTCGTGGTGCTGACGCAGTACAAGTCGCACTCGCTGGACCGCCACATCTCCAAGACGTGGCGCATGTCGCCGCTGCTGGGCAACTTCGTGGCCCCCGTCCCCGCGCAGCAGCGCGTGGGCAAGCACTGGTACCTCGGCAGCGCCGACGCGATCTACCAGTGCCTCAACATCATCGACGACGAGCGTCCGGACATCGTGGTCGTGGTGGGGGCCGACCACGTCTACCGCATGGACTTCTCGCAGATGGTGGACGCGCACATCGAGTCGGGGGCGCGCGCGACGGTCGCCGCGATCCGGCAGCCGATCGACATGGCCGACCAGTTCGGCGTGATCGACGTGGATCCGGGCGACCCCACGAAGATCCGCGAGTTCCTGGAGAAGCCGACCGACCCGACAGGCCTGCCGGACTCCCCCACCGAGGTGCTGGCCTCGATGGGCAACTACGTGTTCGACGCCGACGCGCTGGTCGAGGCCGTCACGCGCGACGCCGCCGACCCGGACTCGCGGCACGACATGGGCGGCGACATCATCCCGGCGTTCGTGGCCCAGGGCGAGGCGGGCGTCTACGACTTCATCCGCAACGACGTGCCCGGCTCGACGGACCGGGACCGCGACTACTGGCGCGACGTCGGCACCATCGACTCGTTCTACGACGCCCACACGGACCTGATCGCCGTGCACCCGGTCTTCAACCTCTACAACATGGAGTGGCCGCTGTACACGGGCTACACGGGGCTGCCGCCGGCCAAGTTCGTGCACGCGGGCCCGGGGCGGATGGGGCACGCGGCGGAGTCGATCGTGTCGCCGGGCGTGCTCATCTCGGGCGCGCAGGCGGCCGGGTCGGTCCTGTCCCCCGGCGTGCACCTGCACTCGTGGTCGAACGTGTCCAACTCGGTGCTGATGGACGACGTCCAGGTGCACCGGTACGCCCACGTGCACCGGGCGATCGTCGACAAGAACGTGATCATCAACGAGCGGGCCCGCGTGGGCGTCGACCACGACGAGGACCGGGCGCGCGGCTTCACGGTGACGGAGTCGGGCCTGGTGGTGGTCCCGAAGGGCACGGTCGTCGACTGACGGTCCTGCGGCTCTGTCGGCCGCAGGGTCACCCTGGCCCGTCAGGACGTGGACGCCGGGGCGCGACGGCGCACCGCTCCGGCACACTGGGGAGCGTGAAGCGACTCATCGTGTCCGACGCCGACTCCACGTTCTTCCGCCAGGAGGTCATCGAGCTGATCGCCGAGCACGCCGGCACCCGCGACGAGGTGGCCGCCGTGACCGAGCGGGCGATGCGGGGCGAGCTCGACTTCGCCGGGTCGCTGCGCGAGCGCGTGGCGACGCTGGCCGGCGTGCCCGTCGAGGCGCTGGACAAGGTCCGCGCGGCGGTCGAGCTGATGCCGGGCGCCCGGGAGCTCGTGGCCGAGTGCCACGCCCGCGGCTGGGCGTTCGGGCTGGTCTCGGGCGGGTTCGAGGAGGTCGCCGGGCCGATCGCGCGGGAGCTCGGGATCGAGCTGGTGCGGGCCAACCGGCTCGAGGTCGCCGACGGCGTGCTGACCGGTCGCACGGTGGGCCCCGTCGTCGACCGCGCCGCCAAGGCCGCGACGCTCCGCGAGTGGGCCGCGCAGGCCGGTGTGCCGATGGAGCAGACGGTCGCCGTGGGCGACGGCGCGAACGACCTCGACATGATCGCCGCCGCCGGGGTGGGCGTGGCGTTCAACGCCAAGCAGATCGTCCGCGACCAGGCCCCGCACGTGATCGAGGACCGCCTGGACAACCTCCTGGCCCTCCTCTGACCCCAGTCCTGTCCGACACGAACGGACGTGTCAGACGCACAGGTCACCGGAGTGATCCGTACGTCTGACAGGTCCGTTCGCGTCTGACACAGGGGCGTCAGGCCGGGCGCGTGACCTCCGTCAGGCGGGCCGTCTTGCGGTCCCAGTCCGCCCAGTCCAGGTCGGCCTCCAGGACGGAGTAGGTCGCCGTCGGGACGCCGACACGCACCTGCGCGAGGGCTCCGTCCTCCGAACCGGGACCCGCCAGGAGCTCGGCGGTGCCCGCCATGGCGGGCTCGTGACCGATCACCAGGACGGTCCGCGCCGCGGGGTCCAGCTCACGTACCAGCGCGAGGACACCGCGCGGCATGGCACCGAGCAGGTCGTCGGTGAAGGCCACCGCCGGCTCGCCCAGGTGCTTGCGCACGAGGTCCCAGGTCTGCCGCGTGCGCAGCGCCCCGGAGACGAGGACGGCGTCGGGCACGAGGCCGGACGCGACCAGCGCCGCGCCGACCTTTCCTGCCTGGTCCCGGCCACGCAGGGCGAGTGGCCGGGACTCGTCGGGAAGTTCCGACGCCGGCTCCGCCTTGGCGTGCCGGAGCAACACCAGACGCCGTGACGGCGTCGTGGTGGGCTCCGTGCCCGACGCTCTGCCCATCAGTGCCTCCTGACCGTCTATTGGCCCATGGCGTGCACGCCGCCGTCGACGTGCACGATCTCGCCTGTCGTTGCCGGGAACCAGTCGGACAGCAGGGCGGCCACGGCGCGCGCGGCCGGCTCTGCGGTGGTCTGGTCCCAGCCGAGCGGGGCTCGCGTCGGCCAGGCGTCCTCCATCGTCGCGAAGCCCGGGATGGACTTGGCGGCGGTGGTGCGGATGGGCCCGGCCGAGACGAGGTTGCAGCGGATTCCTTCCGGGCCGAGGTCGCGCGCCAGGTAGCGGTTCGCGGACTCCAGACCGGCCTTGGCCACACCCATCCAGTCGTAGACGGGCCAGGCGAACTGCGCGTCGAACGTCAGGCCGACGACGGCGCCGCCGTCGGTCATCAGCGGCTTGGCGGCCACCGCGATCGACTTGTACGAGAACGTGGAGACGTGCAGTGCGGTGGCGACGTCCTCCCAGGTGCCCGACAGGAAGTTGCCGCCCATGACGGACTGCGGCGCGAACCCGATCGAGTGCACCACACCGTCGAGCCGCTCGAAGCCCTCCGCGCGCACGGCGTCGGCCAGCGCGTCGAGGTTCTCCTGGCTGGTGGCGTCCAGCTCCACGACCGGCGCCTCGACGGGGAGACGCTTGGAGAAGGCCTGGGTCAGCTTCATCTGCCGTCCGAAGGACGAGAGCACGACCTCCGCGCCCTCCTCCTGGGCGAGCCGGGCGGCGTGGAATGCGATCGACGAGTCCGTCAGCACGCCCGTGACGAGCAGCTTCTTACCTTCGAGGAGACCCATGTTGTCCTTCCGATCAGGCGCAGGCGTGCCGGAGCAACCCCTGTGCTGGGTGCGAGCGTAATGCGGATTGCCGCGCGGAACGAAACTCCGCGCCGTTCTCGATGCCGAGAATGTTGGATATGTACGGCCGAAGCCGCAGGTGGCGGCGTCAGACTACGGGTCAGTGCCCCATGCCGAGGCCACCGTCGACGGGGATGACGGCACCCGTGACGTAACCCGCGGAGTCGGACGCGACGAAGGAGACCACGGAGGCCACCTCGTCCGGCGTGGCGAACCGGCCGGCGGGGATCGACTTCAGGTAGCCGTTGCGCACGTCCTCGGGCAGCGCGGCCGTCATGTCGGTCTCGACGTACCCGGGGGCGACGACGTTCGCGGTGATGCCGCGCGTCCCGAGCTCGCGGGTGATCGAGCGGGCCATGCCCACCAGGGCCGCCTTCGAGGACGCGTAGTTGACCTGGCCGGGACCGCCGGACAGGCCCACGATCGAGCCGAGCAGCACGATGCGGCCCTTGCGGGCGCGGATCATGCCCTTGGACGCGCGGCGCACGCAGCGGAAGGTGCCCTTGAGGTTCACGTCGATGACGGTCTCGAACTCCTCGTCGCTCATGCGCATGAGGAGCTGGTCCTTGGTCACGCCGGCGTTGGCCACGAGCACCTCGACGGGACCCAGGTCGGCCTCGATGGCGGTGAACGCGGCGTCGACGGCCGCGGTGTCGGTGACGTCGGCCACGTAGGGCTCCACGCCCTTGGGCAGCTCGCCGCCGCGGTAGATCGTGGCGACGCGGTCGCCGTCGGCGACGAACCGCTCCGCGATGGCGCGGCCGATGCCGCGTGCGGCACCCGTCACGACGACGACACGGCCGGTCGGACCTGCGGCAATGCTCTGAGTGGCGGGCATGGTGGTCACCTGAAGCTCCTCGATGCTGGGCTTTTCGCAAAGGGCCGCGCGAGGCTGGGGGCCGCGGCCGGTACCTGGGTCGATCCGGGTCCGCTGCGACGCTACCCCGCGCGTCGTACGCGCGCCGCGCGCGCCGGGCCACAGGGATGGACCGGACCTTGTCGGTTTTCTACAACAACCCCGAGCGTATCGGGCGCGGGCCCCGTCGTGTGAGGTGCGTCGGCATCGTGTCCGACGGCGTCGGACGCACGTAGACTGGCAGGATGAGCGAGCCGGTTCCTTCCATCACCTCGGCCCCTGAGCCGCTGGCGGTGGACCAGGCGCGCCGCACGCGCAGCTACCTCATCCAGATGTCCATCCGCGTGGTCTGCATCATCGGCGCCGTGCTGGTCGACGGCTGGATCCGCTGGGCCCTGGTGGCCGCCGCGGTGGTGCTGCCGTACTCCGCAGTGCTGATCGCCAACGCCGGGCGCGACCACACGACGCACGACACCTCCCCCGTCACGCCGCAGGCTGCCCCGATGCTCGAGGAGCTGCCCGAGGACGCGCCCCCGGCCCCGCACCAGGGCCGCGTGATCAACCACGTGGACGACTGATGGACGTGCTGGGACTGGCGGGCGCGACGCCCGACGCCGTTCCCGACGGCGAGCTGATCTGCAGCGCCAAGGGCTGCGGCAACCAGGCCGTGTGGGGCCTGCTGTGGAACAACCCGAAGCTGCACACGCCGCAGCGACGCAAGGTCTGGCTCGCGTGCGACGAGCACCGCGAGCACCTCGAGCAGTTCCTGGGCGCGCGGTCCTTCTGGAAGCAGACCGTCCCGGTCGCGGAGCTGGAAAGGGTCTCGTGAGCCGGACGCCCGTGGCCGAGCGATCCCCGGCGCCCGACGACGCGCGCGGTCCGCGCACGACCCGCCAGTGGGTGATCCTGGCGGTGGCCGCCGTGGTGCTGGCCGCGCTGTGCCTGGTCGCCGGACGCTGGCAGTGGAACCGGTACGAGTCCCGCGAGGCCGAGATCGACCTCATCGAGAACAACTGGTCCGCGGCCGCGGTGCCCGTGGACGAGATCCTGCCCGGACCGGGTGCGGTCGTGCCGGACTCCGACGTCTGGCGCCCGGTCGAGCTGGAGGGCCACTACGTCACGGACGCGACCGTGCTGCTGCGCAACCGGCCGGTCGCGGGCCGCAACGGGTACCACGTGCTGGTGCCGTTCGAGACGCGACTGCCGGACGGCCAGGAGATCGTGCTGGTCGTCAACCGCGGCACGGTGCCGCTCGGCCGCGACGCGCATGGCCCGGACGCCGTCCCCGACGCGCCCTCGGGCGACGTGAGCGTCGTGGTGTCGCTGCGCGCCGACGAGCCGCCGTCGGACCGTGGCGCGCAGCCCGGCCAGGTGCAGGCGATCTCGACGGCCCAGGTGCTCGCCGCCGGGCCCGACGGAGCCGCGTGGGCCGAGGGGCGCACCGTCGGCGCGTACGGCGCGCTGCGGTCGGAGCAGCCCGCTCCCGACGTCGCGCTGGCGACCCTGCCCAAGCCGGACACCGACCCGGGCTCGCACCTCTCGTACGCGTTCCAGTGGGCCATCTTCGCGCTCGGCGCCGTGGGCGGGTACATCGTGCTGTGGCGCCGCGAGCGCGGGGCCCTGCGCGGGGAGAACGTGTCGGCGGGCGACCTGCTGCTGGCCTCCGGCGAGGCCTCCGACAGCGAGGGGGTCCGGGCCCGCAAGGCGCCCAAGGAGCGCCGGCGCAGCGCCGAGGACGAGGAAGACGCGCTGATCGAGTCCCAGCTGCACTGAGCTGAGCCGATCGCCGGTCGAGTCCACCGCTGGTCAAGCTTGTCGAGACCTCACCACGCCTCCGGGTAGACATGACGACAGCGGGCCCTGTTGCTCTGCGTAGACATTGTCGACGCAGAGCAACAGGGCCCGTGGAGTAGTGGTCTCTCCCGCCGCCCAGGGGGTCTCGACAAGCTCGACCAGCGACGGGCCGGCTCAGGCGAGGGAGACGAGCTCCTGGTAGCTGTCGTTCCAGAGGTCCTCGTCGCCGTCGGGCAGCAGCAGCACGCGCTCGGGCTCCAGGGCCTCGACGGCGCCGTCGTCGTGGGTCACCATCACGACCGCGCCCTCATACGTCTTGAGCGCCCCGAGGATCTCGGCCCGGGAGGCGGGGTCGAGGTTGTTCGTGGGCTCGTCCAGCAGCAGGACGTTCGCGCCGGAGACCACGATCGTCGCCAGCGCGAGCCGGGTCTTCTCACCGCCGGAGAGCACGTTGGCGGGCTTCTCGGCGTCGTCCCCGCTGAACAGGAACGAGCCGAGCACCGAGCGCACCTGGGTGTCGGTGAGGTCGGGCGCGGCGTGCCGCAGGTTCTCCACGACGGTCGCGCTCATGTCGAGCGTGTCGTGCTCCTGGGCGTAGTAGCCGAGCTTGAGGCCGTGCCCGGGCTCCACCTCGCCGGTGTCCGGGGCCTCGACGCCCGCGAGGATGCGCAGCAGCGTCGTCTTGCCTGCGCCGTTGAAGCCGAGGATCACGACGCGCGACCCGCGGTCGATCGCCAGGTCGACCCCGGCGAACACCTCCTGCGACCCGTACGCCTTGGACAGCCCGGTCGCGGTGAGCGGCGTGCGCCCGCAGGGCGCCGGCGTCGGGAAGCGGAGCTTGGCCACGCGGTCGGCGGCGCGCTCGTTCTCCAGGCCGCCGAGCATCTTCTCGGCGCGCTTGATCATGTTCTGCGCGGCGGTCGCCTTGGTCGCCTTGGCGCGCATCTTCTCGGCCTGCGCGAGCAGCGTGCCCGCCTTCTTCTCGGCGTTGGCCCGCTCGCGCCGGCGCCGCCGCTCGTCCGTCTCGCGCTGCTCCAGGTACGTGTCCCAGCCCATGTTGTACTGGTCGAGCTCGCCCCGGTTCGCGTCCAGGTGGAACACCTTGTTCACCGTGGCACGCAGCAGCTCGACGTCGTGGCTGATCACGATGAACCCGCCGTTGTACGCCTTGAGGTAGTCGCGCAGCCAGATGATGGAGTCGGCGTCGAGGTGGTTGGTGGGCTCGTCCAGCAGCAGCGTCTCGACGCCGCTGAACAGGATGCGCGCGAGCTCGATCCGGCGGCGCTGACCGCCGGAGAGGGTGCTCAGCGGCTGGCCCAGGACGCGCTCGTCCAGGCCGAGGTTCGCCGTGATGATCTGCGCCTCGGACTCCGCGGCGTACCCGCCGGCGGCGAGGAACCGCGCCTCCAGCTTGGGGTACCGCTCCAGCGCGGCGGCCTGTGTGTCCGGGTCGGCCGACGCCATCTCGCCCTCGGCCTCGCGCATCTGCGTGATGACCCGGTCGAGGTTGCGCGCCGAGAGCACGCGGTTCATCGCGAGGACCTCGAGGTCGCCCGTGCGCGGGTCCTGCGGCAGGTAGCCGATGTCGGTACCACGCACGATCTGCCCGCCCGTGGGCTGGGTCTCGCCCGCGAGGGTCTTGGTCAGCGTGGTCTTGCCGGCACCGTTCCGACCGACCAGGCCGATCCGGTCGCCCGAGGCGACCCGGAAGGTGGCCTCGCTCAGCAGCACGCGCGCGCCGACGCGCAGCTCGACGCCATGGGCAGTGATCACGCAGGTGTTCCTCACGGTCAGGGGGATGGTGGCAGGGTGGATCGGCCCACGGCGGCGGGGGCCGGTCCAGTCTAGGGGGTGCGGGTGCGGCAACGGGCAGGTCGCGACGAATGTCACCATGGAGCCCATGCCCCGTTCACGTGGTGAGGTCACCGCCTGGCAGCCCGGCGACGTCCGCGACGCGGCCGGCGGACTGTTCGCCCTGGCCCTCGCCACGTTCGTCGCCGTCACCACCGAGCTGGTCCCGGTGGGCCTGCTCCCCCTGATCAGCGACGACCTCGCCGTCTCCGAGCCGGTGGCGGGCCTCCTCGTCACCGCGTACGCGTTCATGGTCGCGGCCCTCGCCCTGCCGCTGACGTCGGCGACGCGCCGGCTGCCGCGCAAGACCGTGCTGCTCGGCACGCTCGCCGTCTACACGGTGAGCAACCTGATCGTCGCGCTCGCCCCCACCTTCGCGGTCGTCGCCGCGGCCCGGGCGCTCGGCGGGGCGGCGCACGCCGTCTTCTTCTCGGTGAGCATCGGGTACGCGTCGCGCCTCGTGCGACCGCACCTCGCGGGCCGTGCCCTGGCACTCGTCACGCTGGGCGCCTCGGCCGGGTTCATCCTCGGCGTCCCGCTGTCGACGTCGCTGGGCACCGCCGTCGGCTGGCGCAACGCGTTCCTCGTCCTGACGTGCGTCTGCGTCGTCGCGGGCGTGCTCACGGCCCTCCTGCTGCCGTCCGTCCCGGGCGGCGGCGCTCCCCCGGACGACGCCGCCCGCGGCGCCCGGCGCACCGCCCTCGCCCAGGTCACCACGGCCAACGCGCTGGCGTACCTCGGCCACTTCACCGTCTACACCTACATCTCCGTGCTGCTCCTCGCGGCCGGGCTCGCCACCGCGGCGCTCGGCCCCGCGCTGCTGCTGATCGGGGCGCTCGGGCTCGTCGGGGCCGCGTTCGCCGCGGCGCGGCTCGACGTCCGGCCCCGCCAGACCACGGTGATCACCCTGTCCGTGGTCGCCGGCGGCGTGCTCGCCCTCGGGGTCGTGTTCCCGGCGACGGTCGGCACGCTCGCCGCCGCGGCCGTGTGGAGCATCGGCTTCGGCGCCGTCGCCGCCGTGTTCCAGACGGCGGCGATCCGGACGCACGGTGCCTCGCCCGACGTCGTCGGTGCGCTGGTGAACGCGACGGCGAACATCGGCATCGGCGGCGGCGCGGCGCTCGGCGCCCTCGTGCTCGACGGCGCGGGCGTCGCCGCCGTCCCGTACACCGGCGCGGCGCTCGTGGTGGCGGCGCTGGTCATGGTGCTGGTGGCGCGCAGGGCGTTCCCGGCCAGGTGATCCTTCACCGCCAGGACGCGCGCACCCGGCGACACGGACGTAACGTCCGCCCCATGGGCCCTGAGACCTCCAGCGTTCCGGTCACCGTCGCCGACGCCCTGCCGCACCTGCGCGCGGGCCGCCTCACGGGCGGTGACGACCTCACGGCCAACCGGCCGGCGAAGCACCTGATCGCCCGGCGCCGCACCTACTTCCGGCAGCACGCCGCCGCCGTGCTGCGCGGCCGGCTGACCGGTCGGCCCGACGCGTACCACCGCGAGCTGCGGCACCGGATCACCGGGGCCCGCGGCGCCGCGGACGAGCTCTGGAAGCTCGTGGCCCGGCGCCCGGTCTGGCGGGTGCTGCAGTCCGTCCAGTCCGACGGCGGCGCCCTGGAGCTCGACCAGCTCGTCATCGGGCCCGGCGGCGTGTTCACGATCCACACGATCTACCGGCCCGCGCACGAGGTGACCGCGGAGGCCGCCCGGAACGAGGCGCGCCGCACCCAGGAGATCCTGGGCCGGGCCACGCGCGTGCCGATCACCGTGCAGCCGGTCATCGTCTTCGTCCGCACCAAGGAACCCCACGTCGAGGGCTCGGCTGAGGGCGTCCAGGTGCTGACGGCCCGGGAGCTCGTGCCCTGGCTCGAGAAGCACCGGCCGGTGCTCACCGACCGCGAGCTGGAGGTCGTCCACCTGGCGGCACGCGACCGGCGGACCTGGGTGCGCTGACCGTCCGGCGACGCACCGCCGGACCCGCGCGCCTGGCGGCACTCACAGCCCGACGCGCGGCACGCGCCGGCGCGCCGCCTTGGCGAGGCGGTCGCCCAGCTCCGCGAGCGGCACCGAGGCCTTCGCGCCCGACGCCGGGTCGGTCACCGCCAGCGCGCCCGCCGCCACCTCACGGGCGCCCAGCACGCCCAGGAGCGCGTCCCGACGCTCCCGGGCCCGGCGGATCCGGCTGCCCAGCGACCCCTCCCGCTCCACCCGGACCCGCAGGCCGCGCGCCCTCAGGTCGGCGGCGAGCTCGTCGACGAGCTGGTCGGCGCCCGGGGCGCCGTCGGAGGCGCCGTCCGGGAGCGGCAACAGGCAGACCTGCACCGGCGCGAGCCAGAACGGGAGCCGTCCGCCGTGCCGCTCCAGGAGGAACGCGACCATCCGCTCCATGGCGCCGACGGTGCCGCGGTGGATCATGACGACCCGCTCGCGCTCGCCGGACGCCGCGACGTAGGTCAGGTCGAACCGCTCGGGCTGGTTGAAGTCGAGCTGCACGGTCGCGAGGGTCTCCTCGTGGCCGCGCGCGTCGAGCACCTGGACGTCGATCTTGGGCCCGTAGAACGCCGCCTCGCCGGCCTCGGCGTGCCACGGTACGCCGGCGGGCGACGCGACGTCGTCGAGCACCACGCGCAGCGCCTCCTCGGCCGCGGCCCACTGCTCGGGCACGCCGAGCCACCGGTCGGAGGCGTCCCGGCCGGACAGGCGCAGGTACGCCACCTCGATGCCCAGGGTGTCGAGCACCTCCAGGACGGCGGCCAGCGCGGTGCGCACCTCGGCCCCGACCTGGTCGGGCCGGCAGAAGACATGGGCGTCGTCCAGGTTGATCTGCCGCACCCGGCTCAGCCCCGACAGCACCCCGGACCGCTCGGCCCGGAACATCGACGCGAGCTCCGCGTAGCGCACGGGCAGGTCACGGTACGAGCGGGGTTCGGACGCGTAGATCTGCGCGTGGTGGGGGCAGTTGGCGGGGCGCAGGACGAGGGGGTCGGCGTCGGCGTCCCGGCCGGCCGGGCCGTCGTCCTCGGTGTTCCCGCCGAGGTACATCGGCGGGAACATGTCGTCGGCGAACTTGGCCCAGTGGCCCGAGCGCTCGTACAGCGACCGCTTGCCGAGCACCGGTGAGTACACGGGCTCGCAGCCGGTGCGCAGGGCGACCTCGCGCGCGTACTGCTCCAGCTCGTACCGGATCGCCGCGCCGGCCGGCAGCCACAGCGGCAGGCCGGGCCCGACCAGCGGACTGGTGTCGAAGATCCGCATGTCGCGGCCGAGGGTGCGGTGGTCGACGACGGCGGGCGCTTCTGCGGGTGCTTCTGCGGGCGCGGAGCCGCGGGCCGGGGTCTGAGCCGCTGCCGGGGACGGGGACTGCTGCTGGTTCGATGCGGGGACGTTCATGTCGGTGCTCCTTCGATGGAGGAGCCGCCCCGGTATCGCCGTCGCGCACGGCAAAGGCCCCGGAGCGAGCTCCGGGGCCTGGGTGCTGGGTGCAGGTCAGCGCGCGCCGGAGGGGTCCGGCGTCGTCGTGCGTGCGCTGAGGTGCATGCCGCCCACCGTAGCGTCAGAGGGTGCGGGCGTCCAGGGCGTTGCAGTCCTGGATCGTGCCGCCGTCGTAGCCGATCGAGAACCACCGCACGCGCTGCTCGCTGGAGCCGTGCGAGAACGCCTCGGGGTTCACGCCGCCGCCGGAGCGGCGCTGGATGTTGTCGTCGCCCACGGCCGCGGCCGCGGACAGCGCCTGCTCCAGCTCCGCCTGCGAGATAGGCTGGAGGAACGGCACGCCCGTGTCCGGGTCCTCGGTGGTCGCGGCGTTGCCGGCCCACATCCCGGCGAGGCAGTCCGCCATGAGCTCGATGCGCACCGAGTCGGACTCGGGGCCGGTGCCCGACCGGTCGGCCCGCGCGAACAGCCCGAGCTGGTTCTCGATGTGGTGCCCGAACTCGTGCGCCGTCACGTACATCTCCGCCAGCGGCCCGCCCTCGGCGCCGAACTGGCTGGAGAGCTGGTCGTAGAACGAGAGGTCCTCGTACACGGTCGTGTCGGCCGGGCAGTAGAACGGCCCCGTGGCCGACGTCGCGGAACCGCAGCCGGTGTCGACCGCGTCGGTGAAGCTGACGACCTCGGGCAGCTCGTACTCGACGCCGCCCTGCTCCGGAAGGGTCTCGGCCCAGTAGACGTCCAGCGAGTCGACGGCGGCGTTGAGCCGGCACTCGGGGTCGACGTTCGCCTCCTCGGCCGTGCACGCGCCGATGTAGCCCTGCTCGCCGCCGCCCCCGCTGTCGGTGGTGGTCCCGAGGATGTCGGCCGGGCTGTTGCCGGTCAGCACCATGTAGAGCAGCGCGATGACGAGCGCCGCACCGCCGCCGACACCGGCGCCGACGGCGCCCCGGCGTCCGCCACCCTTGCGGACCCGGCCACCCTCGAACTGCCCGCCCTCGCTGAAAGTCACCTGACAACGCTACCGCGACGCGGGTGCCGGCACCCGGAGGCTCGTCCGGCCCGGGAGACGCAACGCGATCGGGCCGTGTTGCCCCGCGTCGACAACGTCTACTCACCGCAACATGTCTCGTCGGCACTCGTCCAGGACCGACGGCACCCGTCGAGGACCGCGACGGTGCTCGGCAGGGCCGACCGGGGCCGTGCGGTCGGCGGGGACCGGTAACCGGCGCGGCGACGGGTCCGTTCGTACGATCGGCGCATGGACCTGCTGCGACATGCCGAGCTGTCCCGTCGTGCCGTGCTCGCCGCGGCGTTCGTCCCCCTCGTGGGATGCGCGCGGGAGCCGGCGGCATCGGTGGCCCCACCGGGCGAGAGCGCAGGGGCCGACGGGGCGTCGCCGTCCACCACGACGGAGGCTCCGGAACCGGCGGACTATCGCGAGCGGGCCGAGCGGATCGCCGGCGAGGACCGGGTGCTGCTCGCCCTGCTCGCCGCGTTCACGCCCGGCTGGCTGCCGCCGTCGGCCCCCGACCCGGAGCCCACGCGGATCTTCGACAACGTCACCGTGATCGGCACGGACTTCGTGTCGGCGACGGCCGTGGAGACCTCCGACGGTGTGATCCTGATCGACGCGCTGGAGTCCCGGGACCAGGCCGCCGACATCCTGGTCCCCGAGCTGCGGGCGCTGGGCGTGGACCCGGCGCGCATCCGGTACGTCGTGGTGGCGCACGGGCACGCCGACCACTTCGGCGGGGCCCAGTACCTCGCCGACCGCTACGGCGCCCGGGTGCTGATGAGCCCCGCCGACTGGGACCTCGCCGCCGCGGACGACTCCCCTGACGTGCCCGAGCGCGACCTGGAGATCGCCGACGGGCAACGACTCACGCTGGGCGGCGTCACGATGCGTCTGTCGTACACGCCGGGCCACACCCCCGGCACGGTGTCGCCGATCTTCCCCGTGTGGTGGAAGGGCCGGCGGCACACGGCGATGCTGTGGGGCGGCACCGGCCTCCCGGAGCCGACGTCAGGCAAACGCGACTACCTGCGTTCCGTGATCGACTACGCCGCCCTGATGCGCCGCGCCGGCGTGGACGTCGAGCTGAACAACCATGCCCAGACCGACCACGGTCTGGCCCGTCTGGAGGCGCTGCGCGACGGGACGGCCGGGACGCACAATCCGTTCGTCCTCGGCCGTGCCCGCGCGCAGCGCTTCATGCGGGTGCTGGAGCTCCTGGTGCGGGACCACCTCGACCGGTAGGCCTCGCCCGGCGCCCCACGCCCGCCGGCCCGCCGGCCCGCGGGCAGAGGCTGCCGGGCCGGGACTACCCGGCCGTGCGACTCCGGTACTGCTCGATCGGCCAGGACGTCATCGCACCGATCCGGACCGAGACGATCGCGCCGTCGGCGTCGCGCTCCGTCTGGACCGGCTCGCCCACCGTGCCGAACCCGGCGACCGGCTCGTGCACCAGCCCGCCGTCGGACACGACCAACCGCTGCGCGACCTCGGCGGGTTCGGCGGCGCGCACGTTGATCGCGTGCAGGATCCCGCCGAGGTCCACGACGTCGGCCACGCCCCACAGGTTGGCGAACCGCCCGAGGGGCGCGTCGGCCGGGACACCCGGCACAGGGTCGCCGACCTTGCCCGCGTCGCCGCCCTTGCCGGAGCCGCCGGGGAGCGCGGCGGCCGCCACCTCGTCCGCCGCCGCGAGCGCCAGGTTGATCAGCTGGATGACGCCGTTGGCGATCTGCCCGGCGGTGCCGTCGACGGCGTTGGTCAGGGCGGAGACCACGATCCCGTCCACGGGGTCGATCCAGGTGCGGGTGATGTGCCCGGGGTAGCCGCCGGAGTGCCCGACGACCTCACGGTCCCCGACCTTGCCGACCTCGATGCCGACGCCGTAGCGGCCGAGCTCCTTGCCGCGCACCGCGACGTGGGACTCGTCGCGCTGCATGATGCGCTTGCTGGCGTCGCTGATCAGGGTCGTGTCGCCGTGAACGTGCGCGGCACCGTAGCGGACCATCTCCCGTGCCGTGGAGTACCAACCGGTCGCCGCAGCCATCGCGCGGGTGTCGACGTGCGGGATGACGCGGCGCGCATCGCCGTGGGCGATCCGCCCGGTGTGGCCGGCGGCGTACTCGGTGGCGCGGGCGGGGTCCAGCTCGGTCCCGGTCCGTGTCAGGCCCAGCGG
Organism: Promicromonospora sp. NPDC110617; assembly: GCF_055598465.1. Classification (NCBI taxonomy): domain Bacteria; kingdom Bacillati; phylum Actinomycetota; class Actinomycetes; order Micrococcales; family Promicromonosporaceae; genus Promicromonospora; species Promicromonospora sp. NPDC110617. The sequence continues at coordinate 98,842 of NZ_JBVKBM010000003.1, read as the reverse complement.
CTCGATGACGGCGACGCGGGCCACCTCGTCGTACGTCTTGCCGGTGACCTGCTCGATGATGATCCCGAGCAGGCTGTACCCGATGTTCGTGTACTTGAAGTGCTCGTTCGGCTCGAACACGACGCCCTCGGCGCGCACGCACTCCAGCACCTCGGCGCGGTCGAGGAAGGGCCGGTGGTGCTGCCAGAAGTCGCCGTCGGAGGAGTCGCGGATGATCCCCGCCTGGTGACCGAGGAGCTCTCGGACAGTGACGCCGGCGGCGCGCGAGCCGTCCAGCTCCGGCACGAGGTCGCCCACCCGGTCGTCGAGCCGCAGCTCGCCGCGCTCCACGAGCTGCATCACCATGACGCCGGTGAACGTCTTGGAGTGCGACGCGACACGGAACAGGTGGTCGCTGGTCAGGTCCTCCCCCGTCTCGACGTCGGCCTTGCCCCAGGCGAGGTCGACGAACACCTCGCCGCGGCGTCCGACGGCGAGCTGCAGGCCGGGGATGCCGTGGTACGCGGCCTGGAACGAGGCCCAGTCGGCGAGGTAGGGGGCGATGGAACGGAGGGTCTGGGCGGTGCGGTCGTCAGTCACGGTTGCATCATGCCCGATCAGCGCTGGCGGGCATGGCGCGGTCGGTCGGGGTTGCGCAGCGTCTTGACCAGCCACCACACGATCAGCAGGACGGCCACGACGATGACGACCTTCTGGAACACCCCGACGCTCTCCTCGACGATGTGCCACTGGTCCCCCAGCAGGTAGCCGGCCCCGACCAGCAGGGTGTTCCACACGCCCGAGCCGAGCGTCGTGAACAGCAGGAAGCGGGTCAGCGGCATGCGTTCCACACCGGCCGGGATGGAGATGAGGCTGCGCACGATCGGGATGACGCGGCCGATGAGCACCGCCCAGTCGCCGTGCCGGTTGAACCAGGCCTCCGCCTTGTCGACGTCCTCCAGCTTCACCAGCGGCATCCGGTCCACGATGTTGCGCAACCGGTCCCGCCCGAGCCACGCGCCGAGCCCGTACAGGAGGACGGCGCCGACCACGGACCCCGCAGTCGTCCAGACAAGCACCTGCCACAGCACGAGGGTGCCCTGCGCCGCTGTAAAGCCTGCCAGCGGCAGGATCACCTCGCTCGGAAGGGGCGGGAACAGGTTCTCGAGGGCGATCGCTACGCCTGCGCCCGGTGCGCCGAGGGTCTCCATGAGCCCGACGGCCCAGTCGGCGACGGTCGTGGCGAAGCTTTGTGTCGTCATGCCCCTACGCTATTCGGCCCGGGAGGGTCGGCGGACTGCGGTAGTCCGTCACGGCGTGGGGGTATGCCGCAGGTGACGTGTGGTTTTCCGCAGTCCGCCCGGCCGCCGTCGTCCCTATCCTGACGAGGTGAACCCAGCCCCCGTCGCTCCGCACAGCTCCCCCGTACGGGTGATGTGGGGTGCTGCCCTCGGCGCCGTCACCTGGCCGGTCGACCTGTTCTGCGCCGTGCTGGCGGTCCTGACGGCAGGCGGTCCGGAGCCGCTCGGGCCGGTTCGTGCCGTGGTCACGTGGCACCGCCGGCGCGCGGTCCGGTTCCTCGACTGGTCCGACGTCGGCGCGCCGCTCACGTCCCGGCGCGCCGCCGCGTACCTCGCGCTGCGCGTCGGCATGGGCTCGCTCAGCCTCCTGGTGCTGGGGCTGCTGGTGTACGGCGTGTTCGGGGTGGTCGTGAGCCTGGCGTCCTGGCTGTTCGACGTGCGCCTCACCGTGGACGCGGCGGTCCAGGGCGACGGCCTGTCGACGTGGGACGTGGTCGTGCTGGTGCCGATCGGCGCGATCCTGCTGTACCTGGACCTCATGGGGCTGTTCGGGGTGGGTCTGCTGGACCGGTGGACCGCTGCGCGGTGGTTGTCGCCGAGCCGCAGCGAACGCCTGGAGGCGCAGGTCGAGGAGCTGACGGTCAGTCGCACGGACCTGCTGTCGGCGCTCGACGCGGAACGCGGCCGCATCGAGCGGGACCTGCACGACGGGGTGCAGCAGCGGGCCGTCGCCCTCGGTCTGCTGGTCAACCGGGCACGGCGGCTGGCCGGGCCTGGCTCGGCGGGCTCCCTGTTGCTGGAGCAGGCGGGGCACGAGGCGGAGCAACTCGTGACGGACCTCCGCGACGTCGCCTGGCGGGTGCGACCCACCACGCTGGACACGCACGGGCTGGAGCCGGTGCTGCGACAGCTCGTGTCGCACGCCGCGGTGCCGACGGTGCTGGACTGGGCGGTCCCTGTGCGGCTGCCGCCCGGGGTGGAGACGACGGTGTACTACGTGGTGGCGGAGGCACTGACGAACGTGGCGAAGCACTCGGGAGCCGAGGCGGCCCGGGTGGCGGTGTGCCTCGTCGGCGACGAGAACCCGGGAAGCGGCGACGTGCGCGTGGTGATCAGCGACGACGGCGCGGGCGGTGCCGCACCGCGCTCGGGCCACGGGCTCGCGGGCCTGGCCGGCCGCACGGCCGCCGCGGGCGGCGCCCTGACCATCGACAGCCCGGCCGGCGGCCCCACGCGGATCGAGGTGACGCTGCCGTGCGCGTGATGCTGGCCGAGGACTCCGCCCTGCTGCGCGAAGGTATCCGCAGCCTCCTGACGGACGAGGGCCACGACGTCGTCGCCGCCTACGGCTCCGCCGACGGCCTGCTGCGGCGCCTCGAGGCCGAGCAGCCCGACGTCGTGGTGCTCGACGTGCGCATGCCGCCGACCCATACCGACGAGGGCGTGCGGGCTGCGGTGCAGATCCGCGAGCGCTGGCCGGACACAGGCATCCTCGTGCTGTCGCAGTACGTCGAACGACAGTTCACGCAGGTGCTGCTGGGTGACGAGGCGCGCGCCGTCGGCTACCTGCTCAAGGACCGGGTGATGGGCGTCGACGACTTCCTGGAGGCCCTCGACCGGGTGCGGGCCGGAGGCCTGGTACTCGACCCCGAAGTGGTGGGACAGCTCTTCCGGGACACGTCGCACCCGCTCGGGTTCCTGAGCGAGAGGGAGCGGGAGGTGCTGGCGCTGATGGCCGAGGGGCGCACCAACGCGGGGATCGCCCGGGCGCTGTTCATCTCGACATCGGCAGTGGAGAAGCACTCGAACGCGATCTTCGACAAGCTCGAGCTGGTGGCGGCGGACGGGTACAACCGGCGGGTGCTGGCGATCCTGCGGTGGCTGGAGTCGTGACGGCTGTCGGTCTCGCGGCGCCCTGCTAGTTCGAGAGCTCGTTCGAGGAGAGCGATGACGTGACCGCCGGCCTCCAGGAGCGCCTGGACACCTAGGGCCTACCCTCGCTTCGTGCCCCTGCCCGACACTGTCGCCCGCCGCCTGATCCAGGCACGCCTCCTGCTGGACGCCGACGAGAGCCTGGCGATGAACCACCAGGTCTGGGGACCGGCAGCTGACGGCGGGCCTGCCGACGTTCACCCCGACCACGCCGACGTGCTCCAGGTCGCCAACGGCTTCGTACTCGGCGTCGTCCGGCTGAACGACGGGCCATGGCTGCCGGGTTACGACCCCTTCGCCGCGCTCGTCCTGGAACAGGACCCACCAGCGGGTACCTGGCACGTGGTCGGGGACGTGAACGACGTCGACCTGCTCCTCGTGAACGACGACGACCGCTCCGTGTGGCTGGTCGACGGCGAACCTGGCGGCCACTGGAGCGACGGAACCGCGTTCCGACGGCTCACCGACGATCTCGCCACGTTCGTCGACGACTTCGTGCTGGGTTCCCGGTACGGGGACCTCACCGCGACTCCCGATGACGACTGGGCCGACATCGCCGGCAGGCTGGACGAGCTACAGCCGCTCGTCGAGTACGTCCGGTTCCAGGCGAGCGAGCCGAACCGCCGCATGACCTACCCGGGCGTCTTCGCACTGGCGAACGGGCTCGCGCACTCAGGGCAGCTGTCGGCCGCAGACCGGGCCTGGTGGCGCACGCACAACGACCTCATGAACGCGGCGTACGCGGACCCGGCGTCCGTCGATCCGAGCGTCTACGACCGTGACCTGCACCCCGGCGCCCGCGCGTTCTTCCGCGCCGACGCACTCGAGCTGCTCACCCTCACCCGCGGCTATCTGAACCTGCTCGACCGGTACGGCGTCGGCTGGCGCGAGATCCGGACGTTCGATCCAGGCCGCATCTTGTACGCCGACGGCGCCCAGGTCGTCGCCGAGCCCTGGTCCGCCCACTGGCCCACAGGGTGCCCGTGAAGGCAGGCGTGCGACCACGATCCGCGCCCAGAACTTTGCGCCGCGTCCTGACCCGTCCATAGGGTGCCGCCGTGCGCATCTTCCTCGCCGGCGCGACCGGCGTGATCGGGTCCCGGCTGCTGCCGCTGCTCGTCGCGGCCGGTCATGACGTCGCCGGGACCACACGCTCGCCCGAACGCGCGGGCGCGATCGAGCGGCTCGGGGGCAGCCCGGTCGTCGTGGACGTCTACGACGTCGAGGCGCTCACCACCGCCGTCGTCGCGTTCCGGCCCGTCCTGGTGATGCACCAGCTCACCGACCTGCCCGACGACGTCGCCGCGATCCCGGCGCGCGCCGCGGCGAACTCGCGGATCCGTACCGAGGGCACGGCGAACCTGCTCGCGGCGGCCCGAGCCGCGGGCGCGCCCAAGGTGCTGGCGCAGTCCATCGCCTGGACGCCGCCCGGCCGAGCCGACGCCGTGGCCTGGCACGAGGCTGCCGTCCTGGACGCGGACGGGGTCGTGGTCCGGTACGGCCAGCTCTACGGCCCGGGCACGTACTACGAGACGGAGCCTCCCGCGCACCCACGGATCCACGTGGATGACGCCGCGCGGTTGACGGTGCCGCTGCTGAACGCTGAGTCGGGGGTCGTCGTGCTGGCGGATCCGGTGGACTGACCCGGGCTGTCCTGGGGTCAGGGCCTGTGGCCCAAGTCGGACACGCTCTACGCGGCCCGCTCACCTGGTCGTGCAGCCCGTCGTTCGCCCCGCGTAATACGTGGGGACGACGCCGTCGGCGATCCCTAGACTGACCCGACCCGCCCACCTCAGGGCAGGGCCTGCCACCCCGCACACCCCACGAGGAGAAGCCCCGCGTGTCCCACGTCGTCGCGATCAAGGACCAGGTGGAGGCGGCCGTCCGGGCCGCCCTGACCCAGGTGCTCCCGGCCGAGCTTGCCGGCACCGACCCGGTGGTCCGACGATCCGACCGCGCCGACTTCCAGGCGAACGGCCCGCTGGCCGTCGCCCAGCGCGTGGGACGCGCCCCGCGCGACCTCGCCACGGCCACGGCCGACCGCCTCGCGGGAGCCGGCTCCGACGCCAAGCCCGACGCCGAGCCCGGCGCCGGCACAGCCGTCACCGCCGAGGTCTCCGGCCCCGGCTTCCTCAACCTCACGGTCCCGGCCGAGACCCTCTGGCAACAGGTCGCCGCCCGCCTCACCGCCGAGAACCTCGGCATCGCCCGCACCCACCACGGCGAGCGCACCGTCATCGACTACTCCGCGCCCAACGTGGCCAAGGAGATGCACGTGGGCCACCTGCGCTCCACGATCATCGGCGACACCCTGGCCCGCGTCCTGACACACCTCGGCGCCACGGTGATCCGGCAGAACCACGTCGGCGACTGGGGCACGCAGTTCGGCATGCTCATCCAGTACATCGACGAGCACCCCGAGCAGACCTGGCAGGGCGAGGCCTCCATGTCCGCCCTGGACGCGCTCTACCGGGCGGCCCGCGCCGAGTTCAACGCCGACCCGGCCTTCGCCGACCGCGCCCGCGCCCGCGTGGTCGCGCTCCAGTCCGGCGACACCGCCACGCTGGCCACCTGGCGCGAGCTCGTCGCCGAGTCCGAGGCCGCCTTCCAGGCCGTCTACGACCGCCTCGGCATCCTGCTCACCCCGGCCGACGCCGACGGCGAGTCCCGCTACAACGCCGACCTGCCGGGCATCGTCGACGAGCTCGTGGCCCAGGGCATCGCCGTCGACTCCGACGGCGCCCTGTGCGCGTTCACGGACGGCGTCGTCGGTCCGGACGGCGCTCCCGTCCCGCTCATCGTGCGCAAGAAGGACGGCGGCTTCGGCTACGCCGCGACCGACCTCGCCACGCTGCGCCTGCGCGTGGACGAGTACCAGGCCACCCGCATCCTCTACGTCGTCGACGCGCGGCAGGCCCTGCACTTCCGGATGGTCTTCGACGTCGCCCGCCGGGCCGGCTGGCTGCCCGACGACGTCGCCGCGACCCACGTCCCGTTCGGCACCGTCCTGGGCGCCGATGGCAAACCCTTCAAGACGCGCGACGGCGGCACGGTGCGCCTCGACGACCTGCTGGACCAGGCCGTCGAGCGGGCCCGTGCGGAGCTGGCTGAGAAGGACCACGGGCTGACGCCGGAGGAGTTCGAGCGCGTGGCGCAGGCGGCGGGCATCGGCGCGGTGAAGTACGCCGACCTGTCGAACACGCGCACCAAGGACTACGTCTTCGACGTCGACCGCATGGTGGCGCTGAACGGCAACACCGGCGTCTACCTCCAGTACGCGCACGCGCGCGTCCGCTCGATCCTGCGCAAGGCGGCCGACGCCGGGATCCCGCTCGGCCGGCCGGTGGACCCGGCCCTCCCCCTGCATCCGGCGGAACGGGCGCTGGCCCTCTCGCTGGACGAGCTGGCGGCGACACTCGACGACGTCGCCGGCACTCTCGAACCGCACCGCTTGGCCGGCTACCTGTTCGGCCTGGCCCGCGCGTACACCGAGTTCTACGACCAGTGCCCGGTCCTGCGGGCGGACGACGACGGCGTTCGGGCGAACCGTCTGGCGCTGTGCGAGCTGACGGGCCGCACCCTGGCGACCGGGCTCGACCTGCTGGGCCTCGCGGCGCCCGACCGGATGTGATGCCGATGAGTCCTGGGGCACGGACCGGTCTGCCCCCTCGTACCGCATCCGCGACACGAGGAGCACACCATGCCCGCGACCTACACGTTCGACGTCTTCTCCAGCCTTGACGGCTTCGGTGCCGCGGGCGGCGACTGGACGGGTTACTGGGGCAAGCAGGGCCCCGAGCTGCTCGCCCGCCGTCTGACCGAGTACGGCGCCGACCAGCGCCTGGTGCTCGGGGCCACCACCTACCGCGCCTTCGCGCAGATGCTGGCCTCGAGCACCGAGAACCCGGAGGTGCTCGACCCCTGGGTCACGCGGATGCGGAACCTGCCGACGACGGTCGTGTCCTCGACGCTGGAGAACCCGCTCGACTGGCCGGACGCCACGGTCGAGCACGGCGACGCCGTCGACGTCGTCGCCCGGCTCAAGCAGGAGTCCACGGTGCCGCTCCGGTCCCACGGCAGCCTGTCGATGAACCGGGCGCTGCTCGCCGCCGGCCTGGTCGACCGCGTCCAGGTGACGCTCTTCCCGGTCGTCACCGGGCAGAGCGGGCTGGACCCCGTCTTCCAGGGCGCAGCCGACCTCGACCTGGAGCTGATCGAGCACCGGACCCTCGACGGCAGCATCCAGGAGCTCGTCTACGTGCCGACCCTGCACTGACCGGCCCGCGGGGGCGTCAGCGGCCCCGGCTGCCCACCCCGCCGTCGGGCGCGATCTCCGCGATGCGCGCGAGGTCCTCGGCGGTGAGCCGCACCTGCGCCGAGGCGTTGTTCTGGCTGACCCGGCCGGCGTTGCGCGAGCCCGGGATCGGCACGACGTAGTCCTGCTGCGCCAGCAGCCAGGCGAGCGCGAGCTGCGAGAGCGTGATGCCCTTGCTCGCCGCGATCTCGGTCAACCGGCGCGCGATCTCGACGTTGGCGTCGAAGTTCTCCGGCGCCCACCAGCCGATCATCCGGCGCACGTCGTCGGCGGTGTACCGGTCGCGGGACTGGACCGCGCCGCTCAGGAAGCCGCGGGCCAGCGGCGAGTAAGCGACCAGACCGATGCCGAGCTCCTCCAGGACGGGCTGCAGGGACTCGGTCTCCCGGGCGAAGATCGAGTACTCGTTCTGCAGCACCGAGATCGGGTGCACGGCGTGCGCCCGGCGGATCGTGTCCTCGTCGGCGTTCGAGAGTCCGAGGTACTTGACCTTGCCGGCCTCCACGTACTCCTCCATCACGCCCACGACGTCCTCGATGGGCACGTTCGGGTCAGGCACGTGCTGGTAGAGCACGTCGATGGTGTCGACGTCGAGGTTGCGCAGGCTGTTGTCGACCACCTCACGGACGTGCCCGGGGCGCGAGTCGGAGCCGTAGGTCGACGTGAACCCGAACTTGGTCGCGACCACCACCTCGTCCCGGATCGGCGCGAGCGCGTGGCCCAGCAGCTTCTCCCCCACGCCCCAGCCGTACAGCTCGGCGGTGTCGAAGAAGGTCACGCCCTCGTCGTGCGCGCGGCGGATCGCGGCGATCGACTCGGTGTCGTCGGTCGGCCCGTAGGCCATCGCCGTCCCCATCGCGCCGTAGCCCAGCGCGGAGACGGTCAGGCCCTGCGTGCCCAGCGTGCGTTGCTCCATGGTTCCCACTCCTTGGTCGAGGCCCTGGTCCGAGACTCCGGCTCGAACCCGCGTGTCAGCATACGCCGATTCTGTCAGAGACTGACACATGTGACATCGGCGCTACCCTGAGGGCATGTCGAGCACGACGAGCAGCGGACCGAGCAGCGGCCAGACCCTGCGCGAGATCAGCCGCGACGCCGTGCGCGCGCGCATCACCGAGATCGCCCTGGACCTGTTCGCCGAGCGCGGGTTCGAGCAGGTGACCGTCGAGCAGATCGCCGCCGAGGCCGGCATGTCCGCCCGCACCTTCCACCGCTACTTCCCCGCCAAGGAGGACGTCGTCATCGGCGACCCGGCGCGCGGCGGCGAGTTCGTGCGCGACGTCCTGGCCGGCCGCCCCCAGGACGAGCCCGTCTGGGATTCGCTGCACATCGCCTTCGAGACGCTGGTCACCCAGGCACCCCACAAGGGCGGGGACGACGAGAGCGGCAAGCGCGCCATGCGCGTGATGGTCAGCGCCGCCTCGCTGCGCGCCCGCAGCCTGGAGAAGCACCTCCTGTGGGCACGCATGCTCACGCCGCTCGTCGCGGCACGCCTCCCCGCCGACGACGCCGCGTTCCGCGCCGAGATCATCGTCCAGTCGGCCCTCGCCTGCTTCGACGTCGCCCTCACTGCCTGGGCGAACGCCGACGACGGCACCACCGCGAGCGAGCTGCTCGAACGCAGCTTCGCGACGCTCCGCCCACAGGCCTGACGGCGCCGGGACGGGCCAGCCTCAGCGGAACTCCGCCACGACCTCGATCCGGCCCACGATGTTCGCGTTCAGCTCGTCCAGGTCGTCCGCGGGGATCCAGTACTCCAGGATCGTCTGCCCACCGACCTGCTGGACCTCGTACCGGTCGAGGAATTCCTGGGCGACGTCGAACCGGGTCACGTAGCCCACGCCGCTGGCCTTCACGTTCCAGTCTCGCGCGATGCGCGTGGCATAGTCCTCGTTCAGCACCGGGTAGAAGATCGGCTGGTCCGGAAGCCGCGGCGGCCAGGCACGCCAGCCCGACTCCTCGACCAGGGCCAGCTCCGCCGGACCGGTCGGCCGCCACAGGGTCACCGTCGTCATGGACGGGATCCTGGCACGGCGGGCGCCCCGGCGCCGAGGACTTTATCCGTCCGCCCCGATTCGTGCCGCCACGTCCGCCGGCAGCGCGTACGGCGCCTCGTGCGGCAGTGCGGGCGAGCCGCCCCCGGTCAGCTCGGCGCGCCAGGCATGGACCTGGTCGGTGACGTCGTCCAGCCCGACCACCCACTCGTCCACGTAGGCATCAACGGCCTCGCCGCCGATCCCGACCTGCAGGGACCGATGCTCCAGCGCGTGGCCCGACGGCGTCCGCTCCGGGTCCCACTGCACCCGCACCGGGCTGGACCTCTTCTGCGCGGCCCACGCCGCGGCGTCGCCGTGCACCGAGCGGTCGAAGTGGCTCAAGGTGGCCGTGCGGAGAGCCTGCTCGAAGCCGGTGCGCGACATGCGCACCGCGAGGACCCGCTCCTGGCCGGGCTTGGTCGCCCAGCCGCAGCGGTACATCATCCAGCAGAACGACGGCTTGACCCAGGTCATCCGCTTGCGCTTGAAGGGCGGGACGAACCGGCCGGCCCGCAGGGCGGCGTCGGCGATCGCGGGCGGGTAGGCCTGGTAGACGGTGAGGGTGTCGGCGTCGTGGACGGCGCGCACCTGTCGCTTCGGAATACTCATCGGCGGCGACGGTACGCACGCGGGCGCCGTCAGGCCAAGGTGATTACCCTGCTCCGTCACGACTCGGTCAGCTTCCAGGCAAGGGTCAGATATCACCGTTGTGATGTCTGGGTTACGGCTATTAATGACGACCTGTCGCAGAGTTCGGTCCTGGAATGTCTTGTTTCGTTCCGGGTGTTCCACGTCACGTTCCGATTGACAGGTTGAAAACCTCGCCCGACGCTATTTCGCGGTGAACCCACGCTTACGTGCAACACCATTGTTCCGGCGGAGCGATTCGAGGGGAAACACAATGATCCGAGGATTCCGTGTCATGAGTCGTGCGGGAACGGTGCTGGCCATCTCGGCCGGCCTGGTCTGCACGGCAGCAACAGGTGCGAGCGCGATGGTGCAGCCAGGGGCCTACCTGCCCGCGGCCCACCTCATCGGCGCGACCGACCCGGTCGACGCCCCGGCAGCCGACACTCCCGTCGACGCCCCAGCCGTCGACGCTCCCGTCGACGCCCCAGCGGCCGACACCCCGGTGGACGCGCCGGTGCCCGACGTTCCCGTCGACGCACCCGCGCCGGACGTGCCGGTCGACGCACCTGTCCTGGACGTCCCCGTGGACGCCCCTGTCCCGGACGTACCGGTCGACGCCCCGGTCCCCGACGTTCCCGTGGACGCGCCTGTCCCGGACCTTCCCGTCGATGCCCCGGTGCCTGACCTGCCGGTCGACGCCCCGGTCCCGGACCTTCCGGTCGACGCCCCGGTCCCCGACCTGCCGATCGACGCGCCGGTCCCGGACCTTCCGGTCGACGACCTCCCCGTGCCGGCCCTTCCGGTCGACGACCTGCCGGTTCCGGAGCTCCCGGTCCCGCTGCCGCCGACCGGCGGCCTCGTGAGCTCCCTGCTGGACGCGGTCGGCGGTCTGCTCAGCACCCTGCTGGGCGCCCTCGGCGGCGGGCTTCCCGTCCCGCTGCCGGTCCCGCTCCCGGTCGGCTGAACATGACGCCGACGTCGGCGTCATGAAAGACATCTGAGATGCACGGTGCGGCCCTTTTCCGGAGTTCCGGGAAAGGGCCGCACCGCGTTCTGATCAATCGTCCAGAAAAGTTGAACAATCGTCCAGGAAAGTACCCTCCGGCACCACACCGACGCCACTGGATCGTGCGCTGCCGTCCGGTGCGGTAGGACGGTCCCATGCTCAACACCCGCTCCCCCGAGGAGCCCTACCTGGTCGAACGCAATCCCGGCTACTTCGAGTACCAGCTCCCGGTCTCGGTCAAGGCGGTGATCGGCTGGCGCGGCCGGCTTCCCCTCCTGCGCAACGAGCGCGACGAGTGGGAGCTGCCCGGCGGCAAGCTCGACCTCGGCGAGGACCCGGCGCAGTGCCTGGCCCGCGAGATCCAGGAGGAGCTCGCCTGGGACGTCACGGTCGGCGACCCCTTCCACAGCTGGGTGTACCGGGTCTTCCCCCACCGTCACGTCCTCGTCCTCACGTTCCTCGCCGACCACGACGGCGACGCCGCGCCCACCTTCAGCGACGAGCACAAGGAGCTGGTCCTTGTGACGCCCGACGAGGCCACCACGCTGAACCTGCCCGCCGGCTACCGGGCGGCGATCCGGCAGGCCGTCGAGCGGGGGCACCTCCGCTGAGGACGACCGGCGCGAGATGCCGCCCTTCACCCGGTCGCGACCGCTGTCCGGGCGCCGGCGCCGCCTGGCGTCGGATACCTTGAGCCCGTGCCCGACCTCCTGATCGCCCAGCGCCACACGGCCCATCTCGACCGGGTCGTCGAGGCGCTGCGGCAGGTGCACGAGAGCGACGGCTACCCGATGGTCTGGCCCGACGACCCGGTCGCCTGGCTCGTTCCCGCGGGCACGATCGGAGCGTGGGTCGCGCTGTACGACGGCGCCGTCGTCGGACACGCCATGCTCGTCGCCGCGGACGGCGTCGAGCACGTCGAGGAGCTGGCGACCGCCGCGCGGACCAGCGTGACCGGGCTTGCCGGAGTGAGCCGCCTGTTCGTGACGCCGAAGGCGCGCGGCTCCCGCATCGCCACGGCGCTGCTGGAGCGCGTCGAGGACACGCCCACCCGGCGCGGGCGGCGGCTCGTGCTCGACGTCGTGGACGACGGCGGCCCCGCCGTCCGCCTGTACGAACGACTCGGCTGGGTGCGGGTGGCGTCGGGGCCGGCCGCCTGGACCGGCCCCGACGGCGTCCGCCCGCGGACGGCCGCCTACCTCTGCCCCCGCTGACCCAGCCCCCAGACCTGGTGAGTGCTGGATATTTGCGCTTCCAGCGCCTCCGGAAGCGCACATATCCAGCACTCAGCGTGACTGTTCAGGCGGAGCGGGCGCCCAGCCAGGGGGCCAGGTGGTCCTCGCGCCACAGCCACTCGACGCCGGCGGCGGCCTCCTCGGGCGTGCACAGCGCCGCCTGGAACGCCTCGCGCAGGCGGCGCCGCTCGTCGTCCGGTCCGGCGACGCCGACCACCACGATCCGGGTGTGCGGCGGCGTGCCCGCGCAGACCTCCGACCACGGTCCCAGGTCGCCGACCGCGAGCTGACCGCCCGCACCGTCCCACAGGCAGGCGAGGCCGGGCCGGTCGGCCACGTGGAAGACGCCGCGGGCCCGCAGCCCGCCCGCGCCGAGCGACTCGATGTGCTCCAGCAGCCGCTCCGGGTGGAACGGCAGCGGTGAGCGCAGCTCCAGCGTCCAGCTCCGGTCCTCGGGCACGCCGCCCGGACCGGTGACGACGGCGCCGAGCGGGTGCGCCCGGTGCTCGGCGCGCGCCGGCGAGTGCGTCGCGGCGGCGAGCCCGGCGACGGAGAGCGCGTGCAGCCCGTCCACCCGGCGCGTCCCGGCGCCGCGCAGCCGGTCCAGCAGGCCCGACGCCGTGGGCGGGAGCGGGGGCCGGGGGGTCTCGACAGGCTCGACCAGCGCGGCAGGCTCCACCAGCGAGGCAGGCTCGACCGGCGCTGACGTGTACGTCACCACGAGGTCCGCCTGCTCGATCTGTGCCGCGAGCGCCTCCCCCACCGAGCGCTCGTCGGCGCTGGTGAGGCCGAGGCCGCGTTCGAGCAGGGTGTCGTCGCCGAGCAGGTCGCGCTGGAGGGTGTCGACGTCGACCACGGTGAAGGACGTGGCGATCCGTGCGTGGTCGAGCGCGCCGCCGGGTGCGGTCTCGGCGGTCAGGGCACGGGCCGCGGGCAGGGGTTCGGCGCTGATGGGGAGCGCGAGCAGCACGTGGGACCAGCGGCCGTCGCGGGCGAGGCGCGCGATGGTGGGGACAGCGTCCTCGCGGACGGCGCAGGACAGGCAGGCGTGCTCCAGCGGGACCAGCACGTCCTCGAGGACGCCGGTGGCGTCGAGGACGACGCGCCGCAGGTGGTCCTCGTAGATGTCGTGCCGAGCGGCTACGACGCCGGGCGTGTCGGTGAGCAGACCGAACAGCGCGGAGTCGCGCAGCACGGGGTCGGCGGTGGCCAGGACGCTCACCGGGATGATTCCGCGGCGCTCTCCGGTTCGGTACATGCTGCCTCCTCGCCCGGGGGCAGGCCCCGGAATAATTGATAACCGTTCTCAGTTCTGGTTCACTGTAGCGCGATATGAGAACGGTTCTCACCAGCGGCGGCCAGTCCGTCGTCACAGGAGGTCATGTGTCAGCCAGATGCCAGGTGCTCGGCACCGTGCCGGGGTTCGGCCACTCGATCTCGCACTCCCACGTGCGGACGAAGCGGCGGTTCGACCCCAACATCCAGAAGAAGCGCTACTGGGTCCCGTCGCTCGGCCGCAACGTCACGCTGCGGGTGAGCGCCAAGGGCATCAAGACCATCGATCGCAAGGGCATCGACGTCGTCGTCGCCCAGATCCTGGCCAGAGGGGAGAAGGTCTGATGGCCAAGAAGTCGAAGATCGCCGCCGACGAGCGGCGGCGCGAGATCGTCGCCCGGTACGCCGAGCGGCGCGCGGAGCTGCGCCGCACCCTGCGCCGGCTCGACCTGCCGGCCGAGGAGCGCCAGGCCGCGGCCGCGGAGCTGTCGAACCAGCCGCGCGACGCCAGCCCGACCCGGCTGCGCAACCGCGACGCCGTCGACGGACGGCCGCGCGCGTACTCGCGGAAGTTCGGGCTCTCCCGGATCCGGCTGCGCGAGATGGCCCACCGCGGCGAGCTGCCCGGGGTGACCACGTCGAGCTGGTGAGGACCTGCCCCCGGGGCGTCCCCGCCGTCCGCCCCCTGAACGCAAGGAGTGACACATGAAGGTTCGCGCATCACTGCGGTCCCTGAAGGACAAGCCCGGCGCCAAGGTCGTGCGCCGGCACGGCAAGACGTTCGTGATCAACAAGCTCAACCCGCGCTTCAAGGCGCGCCAGGGCTGAGGACAGGAGACAACACCATGAAGCAGAACCTTCACCCCACCTACGGCCCCGTGGTCTTCCGGGACGCGAGCGCAGGCTTCACGTTCCTGACCCGCTCGACGCTCGCCGGCACCACGGACTCCGGTCCGGGCCGCCCCACGGCGACCATCGAGTGGTCCGACGGCCAGACCTACCCCGTGGTCGACGTCGAGATCAGCAGCGCCAGCCACCCGTTCTGGACCGGTTCGGCCCGCGTGGTCGACACCGCCGGACGCGTCGAGAAGTTCCGGCAGCGCTACGCCAAGCACAACACGAGCAACAACAGCAAGGGTGGTAACTGATGGCCTCGCGTACCGACCTTCGTCCCGTGATCAAGCTCCGCTCGACGGCGGGCACCGGGTTCACCTACGTGACCCGCAAGAACCGGCGCAACGATCCTGACCGGCTCGTGCTGCGCAAGTTCGACCCCGTCGCGCGGCAACACGTCGACTTCCGCGAGGAGCGCTGATCGATGGCGGTCCCCAAGCGGAAGATGTCCCGGTCGCGGACCCGGTCCCGCCGCTCGCAGTGGACGGCCCTCGTGCCCGACCTGGTCGCGGTGACCGTGGACGGGCGCCAGGTGCGCATCCCCGCGCGGCTCGTGCCCGCCCTCCGGCGTGGCCTGGTCGTCCCCGACTGAGACCCGCACCCCGCTGAGCTCGTGGAGCGCGGCAGCACGAACGCCCCGGCGCAGCAGCGCCGGGGCGTTCGTCGTCCGAACGGCGGGGAGGCAGGTCAGCGGGCGAGCGCGCCCGCCTCGACCCGGACCTCCACGCCGGCCGCGAGCTCGTCGGCCCAGTCCTTGGCCGCGTGCCCGGTCGGGTCCGCGACCAGCACGTGCCCGATCCGCTCGTTGTTGTCGCCCGGCCGCACCTCGCGGCCGGGCGACGGCGTCTCGTGGCCGAGCACGCGGTCGTCGTCCGCCAGGCGCTCCGCGCCTCGGACTTCCCGCACGACGCCGGCGGCCGGGGCGAGCAGGAACGTGACCGCGGCGCTGGTCGCGACCGACGGTCCGGGCACCGGCTCGCGACCGAGCGCCAGGTCCACCAGCACCCGCAGCGGGTTGAACCCCGTCACGAGACGGACCAGCTCGAAGATGTACCCGCCGCCCTGGCGCGGGTTGAGCTCGATCAGCCGCGGGCCGGCAGCGGTGAGCCGCACCTCGGTGTGGCTGATGCCGTGCGTCAGTCCGACGGCGGCGAGCACCGCGACGACGTGCGCCTCGATCGCCTCCCGCTCCCCGGGCGTCAGCGGGGCCGGGAACAGGTGCCCCGACTCGACGAAGCCCGACCCCGCCGCGACGCCGGGTTCGGCAACCGACTTGGCGGTAGTGCCCAGCACCCGCGTCACGCCGCCACGGGTCACGGACTCGACGCTGTACTCCGGGCCGTCGACGACCCGTTCGAGCAGCGCGAGGCGCTCCAGCGGCTGGTCCCGGGTGTTGCGCTCAGGACCGGTCGCCTCGGCGAAGGCGACGGCGAGCCCGGCCTCGTCGACCACCTTGCGCACGGCGGTGCCGGAGTTCATGTCGACCGGCTTGACCACGAGCGGGTAGCCGAGGCTCGCGGCCTCCTTGCGCGCCTGGTCCCAGGTGGCGGCCACCGCGAACGGCACGTCGGGCACTCCCCGGGCCGCCAGCACGTGCCGCACCAGGTGCTTGCGCGTCGCGGTGCGCAGCACGTCGGCGGGCGCACCGGGCAGGCCCAGGCCCTCCGCGACGTGGGCGACGGCGGGCAGGTAGTAGTCGCAGGTCGTCAGCACGCCGTCGACCGGCCGGCGCGCCGCGACGTCCCGCGCCGCCGCGAGCAGGGCGGCGTCGTCGTTGGTCTCGGCGACCACGACCTCGGCGGCGAGCGCCAGGACCGGATGGGGCGCGCCGTCGGGCAGCCGGTAGAGGCCGGGGTCGCGGGTGATCAGCACGTACTCGTGACCGGCGTCGTGCAGCAGGGGCGGGAGCATCAGGCCGGTCGACTGGAGCCAGCTCTCGATCATCAACAGGTTCGCCACGTCAGCACGCTCCGCGCGTGGATGCGCGAACGAGAGTCGTTCTCAACATGGCGCACAGCCTGTCACGGATCGGGCGACCGTTCTCGCCGGGCGACCAGCGCCTGTGGAAAACGTCACCCGGGCCGCGCGCGGACCGGGAGCGCAGGACGTCCCCAGGACGTCAGCCTGGTCAGGAGCGCCGCCGCCCGGAACGCCAGGCGTTACCTACAGCACCCCGTCCGGGAGCGAGGGGTGCTCGTCGGCGGGCGGCTTGGGCCGTGGGATCAGCAGCGCCAGGACGGTGCACACGACCGACGCGAGCAGGCCGAGCAGCAGCGCCGTGCGGAACGCGTCGCCGGACGGTACCGGGACTCCCTGATACCGGGCGCCGCCCGCGGCGAGAACCCCGCCGACGACGGCCGCCGCCGACGTCGTGCCCAGCGACCGCATGAGCGTGTTGAGCCCGTTGGCGGCGCCCGTCTCGTGCGACGGCACCACCCGCATGATCAGGGCGGGCATGGCCGCGAACCCCAGGCCGATGCCGACGCCCACCACGAGGTTGACCACGAGCACGTGCCACACGTCGAGATCGACCACGACGGCGATCACGTACGAGATCGCGATGATGGCCGACCCCGCCGCGAGCAGCGGCTTGGGTCCGAAGCGGTGCTCGAGCCGGCCCGCGACGGGCGACATGGCGAGCATCACCAGGCCGGACGGCATGAGGATCAGGCTCGCGTGCATGAGGCTGAGCCCCAGCCCGCCGGCCGCCGTCGGCAGCTCCAGGAGCTGCGGGAACACGACGTTGGAGGCGAACAGCGCGAAGCCCATCGCGATCGAGGCCAGGTTGGTGAACAGCACCGTGCCGCGCGCCGTCACCCGGAGGTCCACGAGGGGCTCGGGGATGCGCAGCTCGTACCAGCCCCACACCAGCAGGACGAGCAGCCCGCCGAGCAGCAGCCCGAGCGTGCGCGGTGACCCCCAGCCCCAGTCGTTGCCGCGCGAGACCGCCAGCAGCACCCCCGTCAGGCCGAGGGCGAGGCCGATCACGCCGACGACGTCGAGCCGGCCGCCCGTGCGCAGCGTGCTCACCGGCACGATCCACGCGACCAGCGCCAGCGCGAGCAGGCCGATCCCGGCCGCCACCCAGAACACCACGTGCCAGTCGTAGCGCTCGGTCACGAAGGCGCTGATCGGCAGGCCGAGCGCGCCGCCGACGCCGAGCGTCGCGCTGACCAGCGCGATGCCCGAGCCGAGCCGGTCCCGGTGCAGCACGTCGCGCAGGATCGAGATGCCGAGCGGGACCACGCCCATGCCCATGCCCTGCAGGCCACGCCCGACGATCAGGAGCACCACCGACGGCGACAGCGCCGCGACCACGGAGCCCAGGGCCAGCAGGCCGAGCAGCACGAGCGCGACCGCCTTCTTGCCGTACATGTCGCCGAGCCGCCCCGAGATGGGCGTGCAGATCGCCGCCACCAGGAGCGTCACGGTGATCACCCAGGCGGTGACGTCCCGCGAGACACCCAGCAGGACGGGCAGCTCCGCCTGGATCGGCAGCAGGATCGTCTGCATGAACGACGCCCCCATGCCGGCGAACGCGAGGACGGCGATCACCAGGCCCGGGCGCGGCATCCGCGTGAGCCGAGAACGGTCCTGGCCACCAGGGGGAAAGCGGAATCTCATGCGCGGCAGACAACCCTTCGACGAGCGGGCGGGCCTCGGCACGCTCGGCGTGCTCGCAGCACGAGGACCGCCCGGGCACGAGGGGGATACCTGCACCTTACATAGTTGCCCGCGCCAACCGAGATCCGCCGGCGGGGACCAGGTACAGGACAGAAGCCGGCCGCTTCTCCGTCTAGCGTCGGGAACAACGAGACAAGCCCCCGAGAGGACCCGTCATGCCCGAGCAGACCAGCACCGCCGCCCCGGCCGGATACACGTCGGTGGCCCCCTGGGTCGTCACCGACGACACCGGCGCATTCCTCGACTTCGTGGCACGGGCGTTCGACGGCGAGGAGCTCGCGCGCGTCGTGACCGAGGACGGCCAGGTCGGTCACGGCGAGATCCGCGTCGGCGACACCGTCGTGCTGGCCTTCGACCGACGACCTGAGTGGCCCGCCATGCCGAGCCTGCTGCGGGTGTTCGTGCCGGACGCCGACGCCGCGTTCGGCCGGGCGGTGACGGCGGGCGCCGTCGTCGTCACCGAGCTGAGCGACAGCGCCTTCGGCCAGCGCGGCGGACGGGTCCGGGATCCCTTCGGCAACATATGGTGGGTGGTCAGCCACGTCGAGGACGTCCCGGAGGACGTGATGTGGCAGCGGCTGCAGGACCCGGTCTACGCCGAGGGCATGCGTGTGGCCCAGGCGACGCTCGACGCCGAGCTGAGCGGGCGGGAACAGGGCCGCAGCAGCGCTCCGGTCCGCTAGCGAACGCCTGGGATCCGGCGAAGCCCCTCACCTTTGAGGCCCGGGTTTCTTCGCTTTGACGCGCGTCAAAGCGAAGAAACCCGGGCCTCAAAGGTGAGTGAGACAGTGGCGGACGGCGGTACGCCTCCCCGCCGCCGACGCCTCAGGACGCCGCCAGCTCGACGGCCAGCTCCTCGACCAGGTCGTAGCCCTCCTGCATGCCGCCCTCCATGCCCGAGCCGACGATCATGTCGCGGATCTCCTTGCTGGAGACGATCGTGCGGACGGTCAGGGTGGTGCGGCCGTCGTGCTCGGTGAGCGTGTAGTGGTTCAGGCTGGGCTCGGAGTCGCCGTCGGGCATCCCCTCGAACACCTCCGTGTGCGTCATCCGTCCCGGGGCCTCGATCTCGCGGTACTCGCCGTGGAACGCGACCTCGGAGCCGTCGTTCGCGGTCATCACGTACCGCCACGCCCCGCCGACGCGCAGGTCGACGGTCGCCTCGGTCACCGTGCCGCGCTGCCCGGCCCACCAGCGCCGGATCAGCGCGGGCTCGGTCAGCACCCGCCACACCTGGTGGCGCGGCGCGTTGAACTCCCGGGTGACCAGGATCTCGGTGTCGGTCGGGAGCGCCAGGACGGCGCTGCCCTTGGTCGTGGTGGTCATGTCAGTCTCCTTGTCCGGTTCCTGCATCGGTCGGTGGTTGCGTCCCGAGCTCGTCGAGCACGTCGTCCATGAGGTCGAACCGCTCGTTCCAGAGCCGCTCGTACTGCGAGACCCAGTCGTGGACGGCGCGCAGCGGCGCCCCGTTGACCCGGTAGAGGCGGCGGCGCCCGTCGTCGCGCACGTCCACCAGCCCCACCTCCCGCAGCACCCGCAGGTGCTTGGACACCTGCGGCTGGGCGAGCCCAAGCAGCGCGACGAGGTCGCCCACCGCGAGCTCGCCGCCGGCCAGGGCGTCGAGGATCTCGCGACGGCGAGGCTCGGCCACCGCGTTGAACGCGTCGGTCGTGGTCGCTGCTCGTGCCATGGCCCAAACATATACCCATATCGGCATGCGTCAACCAGGGGTTCAGGAGTTCACCCCCGAGCCGGATCGTCCTGGCCTCCTGACCAGTGACTCGCCGTGGGCGAAGCACACACAGCCGGAGGGGCCGCGTCAGCTCCGCACCGGCGCCGTCGACGCCCGGACCATCAACCGCTGCTCCGCCGTCCGACGGCGGGCACGTGCCGCCCGCGGCAGGAGGGCGAGCTCCAGTGCCTGCCGCCCCATCTCCTTCATCGGCAGGTGCACCGTGGTCAGCGCGGGCGAGAGGTGCCCGGCCACGGTCACGTCGTCGAACCCCGTGACCGAGACGTCGTCCGGCACCGAGACGCCCCGCTCCCCCAGCACCGACAGCACGCCGACCGCCATGTCGTCGTTGAGCGCGAGGATCGCCGTGACGTCCGGGTGGGCGTCGAGGATCTGCGCGGCCGCGTCCTTGCCGCCGTCGAGCGTGAAGGCCGCCTCGACCACGGGCAGGTCCGCGAGCCGCAGGCCGTGGGCGCCCAGCGCCTGCTCGACGCCGGCCAGCCGGTCGGCCATGGTGGCCAGCCGACGCGAACCGGACGCGACGGCGATGTGCCGGTGCCCCAGGGCGAGCACGTGGTCGGCGATGGCCCGGCCGCCCGCGACGTTGGCCGGCACCACGGCGTCGACGCCGAGCAGGGGGTGCCGGCCGATGACGGCGACCCGCCCGCCGGACGCCTCGAAGGCCTGCACCTGCGCCTTCATCTGCCCCTGGACCTCCCGGTCGAGGTGTCCGGAACCGGCCACGACGATGATCCCCACGCCCGCGCCCGCGAGCGCCCGGAGCTGGGCCACCTCGGCGTGCGGGTCGCGTCCGGTGTGGCAGATCTGCACCATGCGGCCGTGGGCGCCGGCCACCTCCAGCACGCCGCTGGCGATCTCGGCGAAGTACGGGTCACCGATCTCGTGCACCACGAGCCCGACGGACGGGCTGGCGCCGCTCGCCAGGGACCGGGCGTGCACGTTCGCGACGTAGCCCAGCTCGGCCGCGACCGCGCGCACCCGTTCGGCGAGGGCCTCGGACACCCCGGCGGCCCCGGACAGCGCCCGGGAGGCGGTCGCGATGGACACACCGGCGTGCTCTGCGACGTCGACCAGGCGGAGCCCGGCGGTGTGCTTGCGCATCGAATCTCCTCGCCACAGGTCAAGCGACCGGTTATGGATGGTGCCAACACCCTTGTCACACAGCGTCCCAGTTCCTAGAGTGCCGTAAGCGGTTACGGAAGCGCTTGCCCACAATGATGTGGACCCACAAGGGAGTGGACCATGAGAGCAACCCGACGCCTGACGGTAGCGGCAGTCGCCGCGTCCTCGGCACTGTCGCTGTCCGCCTGTCTGGCGAGCCCGGAGCAGGGTGGTGAGGCCGCCGGCCCCGACGACCCGATCGTCATCGGCGTCTCGCTCCCCCTGACGGGCGACTTCGCCGAGCCGGGCAAGGGGGTGCAGCGCGGCTACGAGGCCTGGGCCAAGCACGTCAACGAGAACGGCGGGCTGCTGGACCGCCAGGTCGAGCTGGTCATCGTCGACGACCAGTCGAACGCGGACCGCGTCGCCTCGGACTACGAGCGGCTGATCAACCAGGACGGCGTGGACCTGGTCTTCGGGCCGTTCTCGACCCGGCTCGTGGTGCCGGCGGCGCAGGTCGCGCAGGACTACGGCTTCCTGTTCGTGGAGCCGGCGGGCGCCGCGGCAGAGGTCTTCGAGCAGGGCTTCGACAACCTGTTCTACGCGGCGCCGGCCATCGCCGACGACCACTACGACCACCTGGCCGAGTACATCCTGGCCCTGCCCGAGGGCGAGCGGCCGAAGACCGTCGCCGTGGCCTCGATGGACGACCCGTTCGCCCAGGGCACCGCCTACGGTCTGCGCGACCAGCTCGCCGAGGCCGGCATCGAGGTGGTGGTCGACGAGGTGTACCCGCCGAACACCACCGACTTCAGCGGCATCGCGGCGAAGATCGCGGACACGGAGGCGGACCTGCTGATCGTGGGGTCGCAGTACCAGGACGGCGTGAACCTCGTGGTCGCGCTGCAGCAGCAGGACTACCAGCCGCAGATGGCGGCGATCTCGGGCGCGCCCACGAACGCGGAGTTCCCGGCGGCGATCGGCGACAAGACCGAGGGCATCCTCGCCCCGACCGGCTACACGCCGACGGCGCCCTACCCGTCCAACGAGGAGTTCGTGGAGTTCTACACGGCGGAGCACGACGCCCCGCCCGCCGAGGACGAGGCGAACGCCTGGACCACCGGCCAGGTCGTCGCAGCGGCCGTGGAGGCCGTGGGCTGCGCCGACCCGAGCCCGGAGTGCCAGGAGCAGCTCGTCGGGTGGCTCCACGAGAACGAGGTGGAGACCGTCGTCGGCGCGCTGAGCTGGGACGCCCAGGGCCGGCCGCAGAGCGCGCACCTGATCCAGCAGTACGTGGACGGTGAGATCAAGATCGTGCTGCCCGACGACGTCAAGGAAGCCGACCTCGTCCACCCGAAGCCCGCGTGGTGACCCGATGACCGGTGCCCTGTTCGCGCAGAGCCTGGTGCTCGGCGTCCTCCTGGGCGGGCTCTACGCCCTCCTGGCCGCCGGCCTGACCCTGTACTTCGGCGTGATGCGCGTGGTGATGATCGCCCACTCGGCGTTCCTGATCCTGGCCGCCTACCTCGCCTGGTACTTCCACGAGCGTACGGGGATCGACCCGCTCCTGTCCCTGGTCGTCACGGTGCCGCTGTTCTTCGTGGTGGGGTACGGGATGCAGCGGTTCCTGGTGTCCCGGCTGCGGCCCATCACGCTGACCACCATGTCGGTGCTGCTCACGTTCGCCGTCGCGCTGACGATCGAGGGGCTGCTCGGGTTCGTCTGGACCGGCACGCAGCGCCGCATCCAGCTCGGCTACTCGGGGACGAGCATCGAGGTGGCGGGCGTAAGCATCGCCGTCGTGAAGCTCATCGCGTTCGGACTGGCCGCGCTGTCGCTGGGCGCGCTGTACCTGATCCTGCGCCGGACGTCGTTCGGCCGGGCGCTGCGGGCCACCACCCAGCACCCGGAGGCCGCGCGGCTGATCGGCATCGACACCGACCGCGTGGCCGGGCTCGGCTTCGGGCTGGGGCTGGCCACGGCCGCCGTCGGCGGAACCGCGCTGGCCCTGGACTACACGATCTACCCGTCGCTGCACTGGCACTGGATCGGGCCGCTCATGGCGATCATCGTCGTGGGCGGCCTGGGCAGCATCCCCGGGGCCGCGATCGCGGCGCTGCTGCTGGGCGTGGCCGCGAGCCTGTTGCAGGTGCCGCTCGGCACCACCTGGGCGCAGACC
Source organism: Promicromonospora sp. NPDC110617 (assembly GCF_055598465.1). NCBI lineage: Bacteria > Bacillati > Actinomycetota > Actinomycetes > Micrococcales > Promicromonosporaceae > Promicromonospora > Promicromonospora sp. NPDC110617. The sequence goes on along the minus strand of NZ_JBVKBM010000003.1, from coordinate 75,522 downwards.
GTGTTCTACCTGGCCCTGTTCGTGACCCTCATGATCCGCCCGCAGGGATTCTTCGGAGGTCGCCTTGCCCAACGCTTCTAGCCCCGCCAGAGCCTCCGGCCCGACGACGGCACGCGTGGTCCGGATCGCCGCCCTGCTCGCCCTCGTGGTGGTCGTGCTCCTGTTCCCGTCGCTGGCCCCCGACCCGTTCATCCTGTCCGTCGGCGTGGTGATCCTGAGCTACGCCGTGCTCGCCACGTCCTGGAACCTCGTGGGCGGCTTCACCGGCTACATCTCGCTCGGCCACGCCGCCTACTCGGGCCTCGGCGGGTATGCCACCGCGCTGCTGATCCTGCGGTCCGGGCTGAACCCGTGGCTCGCGCTCGTGGTCGGGGCGCTGATCGTGGCCCTCGTCGCCATCCCGGTCGGTATCGCGTCGCTGCGGGTGCGCGGCGCCTCGTTCGTGATCGTGTCGATCGCGCTGGTGCTCATCCTCCAGCTCACGTTCCAGAGCTGGCACACGTTCACCGGCGGCTCGGGCGGGCTGCGCGTGCCCCGGCCGTTCGGCCCGGACGTGCTGCGGCCCGAGCAGCACGAACGGTTCTTCTACCTGCACGCCGCGCTGCTGGCGCTGGCCCTGCTGACCTGGTGGGCCATCGAACGCTCCCGGCTCGGCGCGGGCCTCAAGGCCATCCGCGAGGACGAGGACAAGGCGCAGGCGCTCGGCGTGCCCACGTTCGCGTACAAGCTCACCGCCCTGGTGACCAGCGCGTTCTTCACCGCGCTGGGCGGCGGACTGTACGCGCTGTGGTTCGGCTACCTCGACCCGATCTTCCAGTTCTCGATCCTGGTCGGCACCTACATGGTGCTGATGTCCCTGCTCGGCGGGGTGCGCAGCCTGTTCGGCCCGCTGCTCGGCGCCGTCGTCGTGGGGTACGCGGTCGAGGTGTTCAAGTCGCAGTACGGCGACACGCAGTTCCACCTGGTCGCCACGGGCATCCTGCTCGGCCTGGTCGTCCTGTTCATGCCCGACGGCGTCATCCCCGCGATCACCTCGTTCCTGAACCGGCGGCGCCGCGCGGCGTCGATCCGCGAGGTGAGCGCCGAGGAGCTGGCCCGGCAGCGCGAGGAGGCAGCACGATGAGCACCACCGGCTCGGTGACCACCGAGGGCCTGACCAAGTCGTTCGGCGGCGTCCGCGCCGTCGACGGCGCCTCCGTGGCGTTCCACGACGGCGAGATCAACGCCCTGATCGGGCCCAACGGGTCCGGCAAGACCACGTTCTTCAACTGCGTCACCGGCATGATCAGGCCGGACGCCGGCACGGTCACCTACGCCGGCCGGGACGTGACCGGGCTCGCCCCGCACCGGATCGCACGGTCCGGGATCGGCCGCAGCTTCCAGCTCTGCCGGGTCTTCCCGCGGCTCACGGTGCTGGAGAACGTGCTGGTCGCGGTGCAGCCGCACGGCCTGCTGGAGCGGCTGCGCGGCATGCGCAACCCGGACGACGTCGCCCGGGCCCGCGAGCTGCTGGCCCGCGTGGGCATCGACCACCTGGAGCACGCCGAGGCCCGCGACGTCTCCTACGGCCAGCAGAAGCTGCTGGAGCTGGCCGGGGTGCTCATGGGCGACCCGCACACGATCATGCTCGACGAGCCGGCCGGCGGCGTGAACCCCGCGCTCGTGGACCGCATCGCCGACCTGGTGCGTGAGCTCAACGCCGAGGGCCGCACCTTCATCATCGTGGAGCACAACATGGAGCTGGTCATGGGCCTGAGCGACCACGTGGTGGTGTTCGACCGGGGCCGCCCGATCGCGCAGGGCACCCCCGCCGTCGTCCAGGACGACCCGCAGGTCCTGGAGGCCTACCTTGGCGTCTGAGCTCGCACCCCGGACGGCGGCCGGACCGGCCGCCCAGCCCGGCCCCGTGGCCGAACCCCTGCTGCGCCTGACCGACGTGCAGGCCGGCTACGGCCGCGCCGCCCTCGTGCTGCGCGGACTGTCCGTGACGGTGGCGCCCGGCAGCGTGGTCTGCCTCGTGGGCCCCAACGGCGCCGGCAAGTCGACGGTGCTCAAGGTGGCCAGCGGCCTGCTCAGACCGCGCGCCGGTCAGGTGGTGGTCGACGGCGTCGACGTCACCGGGCGCTCGCCGCAGCAGCTCCTGGCCGCCGGGCTGTCGCACGTGCCGCAGGGGCACAGCGTGTTCCCCGAGATGACGGTGGCCGAGAACGTGCTGCTCGGCGCGTACACCGTGCGCGACCGCGCGGAGATCGCGGCCCGCACGGACGCCGTGACGGAGCTGTTCCCGCTGGTCGGCGAGCGGTGGTCCGCCCTGGCGGGCGCACTGTCGGGCGGGCAGCAGAAGCAGGTCGAGTTCGCCCGCTCGCTCATGGTGCGGCCCAAGGTGGTGCTGCTGGACGAGCCGTCGATGGGGCTGGACCCCAAGGCGACGGCGGTCGTGTTCGAGCAGGTGCAGCGCATGCGCGACGCCGGCACGGCCGTGCTGCTCGTGGAGCAGAACGCGCGGCGGGCGCTGGAGTCGGCCGACGTCGGCTGCGTGCTCGACCTGGGCCGCGTGCACATCACCGGCCCCGCCCCGGACCTCCTCGCGGACCCCCGCCTGGCCCAGCTCTACCTGGGCGGCCGCCCGAAGGAGGTCTCGTAGGACCTCTCGCCGGTCGAGCTTGTCGAGACCGCACCAGGTCTCGACAAGCTCGACCAGCGGGGGCCTCACACGTGCACTGACTGCTGGCTGTTCAAAGGAGAACCGTCATGTCGCTCAGAACCATGCTCGGAAAATCGCTCGGCGGTGCGGGACAGGTCGTGCTCGGCCTGGCGATCCTGGCCGCGCTGCTCGCCGGCCTGCACCTCGCGCCGGCCACGTCGGGCGGGGCCGCTTCCGGCGGGCCGCCGTCGTCCGCGGGCCGGCAGGATCCCTACCAGGACAAGGTGGCCGACTACGGCGTCTGCCGGGGCACCGACCCGGCCTGCTACAACGACTGGGACCTGCCCCGCACCTCCGACGGGCGGGTGCGCGTGCTGGTCTTCACCGCGACCGGCGTCTCGCGGCACGCCCACCTGGGGCCGCTGCTGCCCGCGGGGATGAACCCGCCGCTGACCTCGGCGCACGTGGCGCAGAACGCCGTGCTCCGCTGGGGACAGGAGTACGGGTTCGAGGTGGACTGGACCGAGGACGTGCGCCAGCTCGACGCCCCGGCCAAGCTCGCGCCGTACGACGCCGTGGTGTTCCTCAGCAACTCCCGCACCATGCTCGACGACGCGTCGCAGACGGCGCTGCTGCAGTACGTTCGCTCGGGCGGCGGCTTCGTCGCCGTGCACAACACGCTCGGCGCGATGTACCACTGGCCGTGGTTCCAGGGGCTGCTCGGCGGCGCCAACTTCTACGACCACGGGCCGCACCGCGACGGACAGGTGCTCACCGTCGACCGGCGCGACGCGTCCACGAAGGACCTGCCGCGCCGGTGGGACTTCCGCGACGAGTGGTACAACCTCGAACCGTTCCCCACGGGCGTGCGGTTCCTCGCCGAGGTGGACACCGCCACGATCGGCTCCGGCACCGGCTTCAACGGGCACCCCGGGCACGCGGGCGAGCACCCCGTCTCCTGGTGCCAGTACTACGACGGCGGTCGCGCGTGGGTCACCTCGCTCGGCCACGACCCGGCCGCCTGGACCGCGGACTCGACGCTGCCCGGCGCCGACTCGTTCAAGACCCACGTGGTGGGCGGCATCCTCAGCGCGGCCGGCGAGCGGCCCTTCTGCCGGTAGGTCCGGGAGGTCTCGACAGACTCGACCAGCGACACAGCACTCCGCAATGACGACGACGACATTCAGGAGGCACCATGCGCACCAGACAGAGATGGCGGTCGGCGGTGGCCGCGGTGGCGGTCACCGCTGCCGCGCTGGCCGGGCTGACGACGGCGACGCTCGCCGCGGCCGCCCCGGTCGGCGACCCGATCGAGGACCCGGCCCCCGAGGAGAAGCAGTCGACGATCGGCCTCGTGCTCGAGGAGTACGCGCAGTTCCCGAAGACGGAGCCGATCCCGGCGCCCGTCGACCGGCGCCTGATGCGGCACGCGCGCATCAACGGCATCGGTGAGCTGCCGGACGGGTCGGGCCGCACGTACGTCCCGGACCTGAACGGCCCGCTGTACCTCGTGGAGGACGGCGAGCCGCGGGTGTACCTGGACGTGGCCGCGCGGTTCGCGCCGGAGTTCTTCTCCGGGCGGGGCATGGGCAGCGGGTTCGGGTTCGCGGCGTTCCACCCGGACTTCGAGCACAACGGCACGTTCTACACGGTGCACAGCGAGCGCCCCGGCAACGCCGGGCCGCCGTCCGACCCCACGACCTACCCGGCGCAGACGCCGACGTTCCTGCACGCGGTGGTCACGGAGTGGGTCGCGGACGACCCGGACGCCGACGTGTTCGCCGGGACGAGCCGGGAGGTGATGCGCCTGGGCTTCGCGGGGCAGGTGCACGCCATCCAGCAGATCGACTTCAACCCCACCGCCGAACCCGGCGACGAGGACTACGGCCTGCTGTACCTCGCGGTGGGCGACGGCGGCATCGGCGTCGGCACGGGCGTGCCGCAGGACCGGGGCACACCCGCGGGCAAGATTCTGCGCATCGACCCCGCGGGGACCAACGGGCCGGGCGGCACGTACGGCATCCCGGCGTCGAACCCGTTCGTGGACACCCCGGGCACGCTGGGCGAGATCTACGCGATCGGCATGCGCGACCCGCACCGGTTCAGCTGGGACACGAGGACCGGCCGCATGTTCCTGGGCCACATCGGGGAGCATGCGATCGAGGCCGTGTACGACGTGCGCGCCGGGGACAACTTCGGCTGGGGCGACCGGGAGGGGAAGTACGTCTTCGACGCGTCCGACCGGTGCAACCTGTACCCGCTGCCGGAGAACGACGACGAGCTCGGCTTCACGTATCCCGTGGTGGCGTACGACCACGACCCGCCGCCCGGCTGGTCGTGCACGGCGGACAGCGGATATGCGATCAGCGGCGGGTTCGTCTACCGCGGGCGCGACCTGCCCGCGCTGAACGGCAAGTACCTGTTCACCGACCTGGTCGAGGGACGCGTGTTCTACGCCAAGGAGTCGCAGATGCGGCGCGGGCGTCCCGAGGCGCAGATGTACGAGCTCGCGCTCTACGACACCGACGGCACCCGCAAGCGGATGCCAGACTTCACGGGCGACGAGCGGGCCGACCTGCGCATGGGCCGGGACGCGTCGGGCGACCTGTACCTGGTGGCCAAGGCGAACGGCAAGATCTGGAAGATCGTGGACACCGTGCACGCGCCCGTGCCGCAGGACGTGCCGCGGTCGCTGGAGCAGAACTCGGTCAGCTTCTACGACTTCGAGCACCCGTTCCAGCAGGACGGCGCCGTGGAGATCGACCGCGGCCTGTCGCGCACCTACCTCAACCTGATCAACGGCGGGGAGGACATGCGGGTGGCGGACGGCGCCTACCCGGGCAGCAACAACTCGATCCAGCTCGGCCAGATCAACCCCTTGACGGCGGGCAACGACGACTGGAAGGCGGGCGTCTACAACGCGAACGGGGTGCCCACCCTGTCGGCGTTCAACGGGGTGGACGGCGTGACGGTGATGGGCTGGGTCAAGATGACCGGCGAGAACCCGAGCCCGAACACCACCACCGCGAACCCGGACGACTACTACAACGCCGTGGGCCTGGCGGGCCTGCTCAGCGGTGACTCCGACGGGCACGGCGTGCGCGCCCTGCTGGAGATCATCCAGGTGGACGGCGAGCTGCGGCTGGTCGCGCTGGGCCGGCGGGTCGACGGCGGGGCGTCGCAGACCTTCGCCGCGAGCGAGGACTGGCGCACCCTGCTGCCGCAGGACGAGTGGGTGCACCTGGCCGCCACGTTCGACTACACAGAAGGGAAGATGGCCCTGTTCCGCGACGGCGAGCGGGTGCCGGGCTTCTACGTGGTGGACGGCGACCCGTGGCAGGTGGACGGCACCGGCACGTCGGCCACGACGCCGCGGGGCATCAAGATCGGCGGCAGCTTCCCGCAGGACACGCAGGAGCGGAACCCCTGCAACTGCCGCATGGACACGATCCAGCTCCTGGACCGCGCCATCACGCCGCAGGAGGTGGCGCAGCAGTACCGCCTCATGACCCGCTGACCCCTCCCCGACATCGCTGAGTGCTGGCCATTTGCGGGTTTCCGGACTGGAAACCCGCAAATAGCCAGCACTCAGCGCTTCGTGGGGCGGGGGTGGATAGCATGTGCGGCATGGCTGCCGAGAAAGCGCTTACCGCCCCGATCCGCATCGACAGCTCGCGGCCCGCACGGTCGATCCTGCGGCTGCTCGCCCGGCGTCCCGGCCGCATGACCGTGGCCGTCACGGCGTTCACCGTCAAGGAGATCCCGATGTGGTTCCTGCCGGTGGTCACGGCGGCCGTCATCGACATCGTGGCCACCGGCGGCGAGGTGCGCGACGTGCTGGTCTGGTTCGCGGTGGCCGCCGTCCTGCTCCTGCAGAACTTCCCCAACCACCTGGTCTACACGCGCAGCTTCATGACGGTGGTACGCGACACCGGCGCCGGCCTGCGCAACGCGCTCGCCGCCCGCCTGCAGAGCCTGTCGATCGGGTACCACTCGCGCGCCAGCTCGTCCGTGGTGCAGTCCAAGGTGGTGCGCGACGTCGAGAACATCGAGACGATGCTCCAGCAGGTCACCCATCCCCTGCTCTCCTCGCTCATGGTGCTGGTGGGCGCCGTGACGATGACGGCGCTCAAGGTGCCGCAGTTCCTGCCCGTCTACCTGCTGGCCGTGCCGCTCGCGCTCGGGCTGCGCTGGTTCACGGCCCGGCGCTCGCGGGACCGCAACGAGCGGTTCCGCCGGGAGGTCGAGGGCTTCGCCTCGCGCGTGGGCGAGATGGCCTCGCTCATCCCGATCACCCGGGCCCACGGCCTGGAGCAGACGGCGGTCACGCGCCTGGCGGCGGGAGCCGACGGCGTCCGCCGCGCCGGCCTGCACCTCGACATGCTCAACGGCCGCGTCGCGTCGCTGTCCTGGGTGACCATGCAGCTGCTCGGCGTCACGTGCCTCGCGCTCGCCGCGATCTTCTCGCTCACCGGGTTCCTGCCGGTCACGGCCGGCGAGGTGGTGCTGCTCTCCAGCTACTTCACGCTGCTCACGCAGGGACTCACCCAGCTCCTCATGCTGCTGCCGGTCACGGCGCGCGGCATGGAGTCGGTGCGCTCCATCGCCGAGGTGCTGGAGGAGCCCGACCTGGAGGAGAACGAGGGCCGCCGCGCCGTGGACGCCGTGAGCGGCGGGCTCACGCTCGACCACGTGCACCACCGCTACCCCGGCGCCGACGACGACGCCCTGGACGACGTGACCCTCACGGTCCCCGCCGGCCAGACGGTCGCGTTCGTGGGCTCGTCCGGCTCGGGCAAGTCCACGCTGCTCAACCTGGTGCTGGGGTTCGTCCGGCCGACGTCGGGCCGTGTGCTCGTGGACGGCGTCGACGCCCAGGAGCTGGACCTGCGCACGGTGCGCCGCCACGTCTCCGTGGTGCCGCAGGAGTCGGTGCTCTTCGAGGGCACCATCCGCGACAACGTCACCTACGGCCTCCCGGACGCCTCGGACGACGTCGTGCGCGCCGCGCTGCGGGACGCCAACGCGCTGGAGTTCGTCGAGGCGCAGCCCGACGGCTGGGACACCGTGGTCGGCGAGCGCGGGGCGCGGCTGTCCGGCGGGCAGCGGCAGCGCATCGCGATCGCCCGCGCGCTCGTGCGCGACCCGCGCATCCTGCTGCTCGACGAGGCCACCAGCGCGCTGGACACCGAGTCGGAGACCCTGGTCAAGGAGGCGCTGGGCCGCCTCATGCACGGGCGGACGACGCTGGTCGTCGCCCACCGGCTCTCGACGATCAGGCAGGCCGACCGCATCGTGGTGCTGGAGCACGGGCGGATCGTCGAGCAGGGCACGCACGACCACCTGGTCGCCCACGGCGGCCGCTACGCGACCCTCCACGAGACCCAGGCGGGCTGACCCGGCGCAGCGGCGACGGTCAGGCCGCCGTCGTCAGCGAGCCCGGGCCCGGCACCACCGCGACGGCGTCGGGTGCGAGCTCCCGACCGTCCTCGGTCAGGAAGGCGACCCGCACGGGCTGTTCCGTGGCCTCCTCGACGTACACGATCGACGGCCCGAAGCCCGAGGGCCGGTGCTCGTCCCCCCACGCCACGAACGCCGCCAGGACGGTCTTGAGCTCCGCCCCCGCCTCGGTGAGCACGTACTCGTCGCGCTGCCGCTGACCCGCGTCGCGGTACGGCCGACGCTCCAGCACGCCGCCCTCCACCAGGGTCTCCAGGCGGGCCGTGAGCACGTCGGGCGCGATGCCGAGGCGTGCGCGGAAGTCGGCGAACCGCGTGTAGCCGAAGAAGGCCTCGCGGACCACGAGCAGGGTCCACTTCTCCCCCAGGACCTCCAGGCTCCGGGCCACGGAGCAGCGGGCGTTGCGTTCGCGGGGCGTTGTGCTCATGCCCACATCCTATCTGAGTTGTCTTTTCCAATCCAGATGCTAAGTTGTGAATCCCAACTCAGATTGGACCCCCTCCGATGACTTTCACCTGGGCGGCACGTGGGAGCCGCTGGGCGGCGGCCGCCGCCGTGGCCCTCGCGCTCTGGGCGTCGGCGGCGCCGACGCTGATCTACCCCGTCTACGCGGCCGAGTGGCACCTCACGACGGCGGTCACCACCACCGTGTTCGCCGCCTACCCCGTGGCCCTGATCGCGACGCTCCTCCTGCTCGGCGGCCTCGCGGAGACCGTGGGCAACCGGGGCGCGATCCTCGCGGGCCTCGGCTTCCTGGGACTCGGTGCCCTCACCTTCCTGCTCGCGCCGAACCTGGCGCTGCTGCTCGTGGGCCGCGCGCTCATGGGCGTCGGGGTGGGGCTCAGCCTCGGTCCGGCCACGAGCGTCATCGCGGCCTCCGGGTCCGACGACGCTCGCGACCGCACCGGCGCGACCACCGCCGCGGCGTCCGCCGTGGGGCTCATCACCGCGCTGCTCGTGGGCGGCGCGACCGTGCAGTTCAGCCCCAGCCCGCTGCACGCGGGTTACGGGGTGCTGCTCGCCGGCGTCGTCGTCGCCGTGGCGGCCGCCTGGTTCCTGCCGCGCCGGCTGCGCGCCGCCGTGCACCGCTGGCGCCCCCGGCCGCTGGCCGTGCCGCGGCACCGGTTGCCGTTCGTGGCGGGTGCGCTCGGAGTCAGCGCCGCCTACGCGCTCGGCGCGATCTTCCTCGGGATCGGCGCCCAGTTCGCGCGGGACACCGTGCGGTCCGACGACGCCTTCGTCAACGGTGTGGTCCTGGCGATCTCTGCCGCCGCCATCGGCGTGGTCGCCCTGCTCGCCGGGCGGCTGCGAGCCGCGACGGCCTTGCGCCTCGGCGCCGTGGCCGCGCTGGCCGCGCAGAGCCTGATGCTCGTCGCGGGCGCCAGCCACTCGATGACCGCACTGGTCCTGTACTCCCTGATCGGCGGCGCCGGCTACAGCCTCCTGTTCTCGGGCGGCGTCACCCTGGTCACCCGCAGCGCCCCGGCCGAGCACCGCGCCGCGACGACGTCGTCGGCCTACCTGGTCGCCTACCTCGTGCAGGCGGGCACGGCCGTCGCCGTCGGCCGCCTGGCCACCGGGCACGGGCTGCAGACCGCTCTGGTCGTGGGCAGCGCCGCCGTCATCGCGTTCGCGCTGGCCGCCGTGCTCACCGTCCGCACCCGGGCTGTCGCGCCCAAGGCGGCGCCCACCCCCGCCGAAGCCGCACCCGCCGACACCGTTCCCGTCGACACCGTTCCCGTCGACACCGTTCCCGTCGACACCGTTCCCGAAGACACCGCACCGCACCACCTCATGAAAGCGAGCTCGTGATGACTGATCTGAAGAACGCCGTGGTCCTGATCACCGGCGCGAACGGCGGCCTCGGCCGCGCGTTCGTCGCCGAGGCACTCCTGCGGGGCGCCGCCAAGGTCTACGCCAGCGCCCGCACGCCGCGGGAGTGGACCGATCCCCGGGTGGTGCCGCTGCCCCTGGACATCAACGACCCCGGGTCGGTCGCGGCCGCCGCAGAGCTGGCCGGGGACACCACGGTCCTGGTCAACAACGCCGGGATCTCCGACGCCGGCCGAAAGGTTCTGACCGCGTCGCTCGACGACGTCCGCGCCGTGTTCGAGACCAACGTGTTCGCCCAGCTCGGCGTCACGCAGGCGTTCGCCCCGGTGCTGGCGCGCAACGGCGGCGGCGCCATCATCAACATGCACTCGGCGCTGAGCTGGTTCGCCATGGGCACGTACTCGGCGACCAAGGCGGCGTTCTGGTCGTACAGCAACGCGCTGCGCGTGGAGCTGCTGGACCAGGGCACGCAGGTGCTCGGCGCGCACCTCGGCTACACGGACACCCCCATGACCGAGCGGCTCGACGTGCCGAAGGAGGACCCGCGCGACATCGTGGCGGCGATCCTCGACGGGCTGGAGGCAGGCGAGCCCGAGGTGCTGGCCGACGACACCAGCCGCCGCGTCAAGGCGGCCCTCTCCGGCCCGCTGAGCGACCTCTACCCGCAGCTCCAGACCGCGTGAACCCGTCGTGTCAGACGTACAGGTCACTCGGGTGACCTGTACGTCTGACACGAGGGCTCACGCGGGAGGGAAGGTGACCGTCGCGATCAGGCCGCCGCCCGGGCGCGCGCCGAGCGCCAGCTCCGCACCGTGCGCCCGGGCGATCGACGCGACGATCGACAGCCCGAGCCCGCTGCCGGCGGCGCGGTCCGGGCGGCGCGTCCGGGCGTCGGCGCGGACGAAGGGCTCGGCCAGCGTCGCGACGACGGCCGGATCGAGCGGCGCCCCCGTGTTCTCCACCACCAGCGTCGGACGACGACGGTCGTCGATCCGCGTGCCGACCCGGACCTCACCGCCCGCGGGGAGGTTGTGCCGCACGGCGTTGCCGAGCAGGTTGGCGGCGAGCTGACCGAGCAGCACCCGGTTGCCGTGGACCGCTACCTCGTCAAGCGTCAGGACCAGCTCCGGCGGGGCGCCTCCGGCCGGGGCGGACGCGCCCAGCTCCGGCGACTCCAGGACGGCCTCGCGGACGACGTCGGCCAGGTCGACGGGCTCGGCCCGGAGGCTCTCGTGATCGAGCCGGGCGAGCTGCAGCAGGGACTCGACCATCACGATCGAGCGCTCGTTGGTCTCGTGCAGCCGGCTCAGCAGGCGGTCCACGTCCCGGCCGGCCGGATCCGCCTGCGCCACCTCCAGCAGCGCCTTGACCACGGTGTTGGGCGTGCGCAGCTCGTGGGACGCATTGGCGGTGAACCGGCGCTGCTCCTCGAAGGAGCGCTCCAGCCGGGCGAGCATCAGGTCGAAGGTGTCGGCGAGCCGGCGCAGCTCGTCGTCGGGCCCCTCCAGGGCGATCCGGTGGTCGAGGGCGCCGTCCGCGGCGAGCGCCGCGGCCTCGCTGATCCGGTCCAGCGGCCGGAGCATGCGGCCCGCCAGGATCCAGCCGCCGACGAGGCCGACGAGCGCGAGGAAGCCGATCGCCGCTCCCGACAGCGGGATCGCGACGTCGAGGAGGTCCGAGCGGCTGGGCGCGAAGCCCCCACCGTCCTGGACGGTGAGGTTCTCGTCGGGCACGTACCGCAGCACGAGCAGGAGCGCGGTGAACAGGGCCGTGCCCGCCAGCACGAGGAACCCCGCGTAGCTCAGCGTGAGCCGCAGGCGCACCGACAGCCCGGCGCGGCGGCGGCGCAGGCCGGTCGGCGGCACCGTCACGGGTGTTCCCCGAACCGGTACCCGACGCCGGGCACCGTGTGGATCAGCCAGGGGTCGCCCAGTCGTTTGCGCAGCGTCGAGATGGTGATGCGGACGGCGTTGGTGAACGGGTCGGCGTTCTCGTCCCAGGCGCGTTCGAGCAGCTCCTCGGCGCTGACGACACCGCCGCCGGCGTCCATCAGCACCTGCACCACGGCGAACTGCTTGCGGGTGAGCGCGATGTACCGGCCGTCGCGGTATACCTCGCGGCGGTAGGGGTCCAGCCGCAGCGGCCCGAGCTCGAGCACGGGCGGGGTCGTCGCCTCCGGCCGGCGGGCCAGCGCGCGCAGCCGCAGCACGAGCTCGCGCATCGCGAAGGGCTTGGTCAGGTAGTCGTCGGCGCCGAGCTCGAAGCCGCTCACCTTGTCGGTCAGCTCGCCGGCCGCGGTCAGCATGATGATCCGGACCGCGGGATGCTCGGCGACGACCCGGCGGGCCACCTCGTCCCCGTGCATCACAGGGACGTCGCGGTCGAGCACGACGGCGTCGTAGGGGTTGGCGGCCACCAGGTCGAGCGCGGCCGCGCCGTCGTTCGCGACGTCGGCGGCGATCGCCTCCAGCCGGAGCCCGTCCCGGATCGCCTCGGCGAGGTAGGGCTCGTCCTCCACCACCAAGACGCGCATGTCAGCACACGCTACCTGCGGGCACATATCCGGGGCGTATCCAAAAGCGAAGACGCCCCGGCAACGTCGGTCCCGGTGGGCTGGGCACATGACTCGATACGAACTGGCCCACCCGCCGGCACGCGTCGGCGGCCCGCCCCGGCACGTCCCCCGACCGCGGCGCACCCGCCACCCGATGGCGTTCACCCTCGTGGTCGCCGCCGTGGTGCTCACCGCCGTGTTCGGCGTCTATCCCCTGCTCGACCGCGGCGACGCGCCGGTCGTGCAGGCCGTCGACCAGGTGCTCGACCGGAGGCCGGGTTCGGCGGGCGACGCCGGGTCGACCGGCGTGGCCGGCGGTGACATCCCCGACGGCGCGGCGACCCTCGACGACGACCTCCCGGCGATCACCAACCTCGACGCCGATCTTGCCGCCGCCGTCCGCGAGGCCGCTGCGGACGCCGCGGACGACGGCATCGACTTCTGGGTCACGAGCGGCTGGCGCAGCCCCGCGTACCAGCAGCGGCTGCTCGACGACGCCGTCGCCGAGTACGGGAGCCTGGAGGCCGCCCGCGAGCGGGTCAGCACGCCCGAGCTGTCCGAGCACGTGAGCGGCAAGGCCATCGACATCGGCCCGACCGAGGGCGCCTACTGGCTCATCCAGCACGGCACCGAGTACGGGCTGTGCCAGGTGTACTCCAACGAGATCTGGCACTTCGAGCTGCTGACCGGACCCGGCGGCACGTGTCCCGCGCTGCTGGAGAACGCGGGCGGCTGAGTCCGTCCGCGCGCGGGACCGCGCCCGCTCAGGCCCGCGCGGCCTGGGCCAGCCGCCCCCGCGCACCCGGGTCGGTGAGCGTCCCGACGTCGTCCACCCACTGCTCGACGCCGCCCCGGTGCGGCAGCGCCCGCACCTCCGGGTCGGCGACGGCGGCGCGCAGCATGGCCGCCACGTCACGCAGGCCCGTGAACGGCCGGTCGTAGAAGTCGTGGCAGACCGGACCGTCCAGCGCGGGCAGGCCCACGGCACGCTGCCGCGCGTGCAGCGCCTCGCACGCCGCGCGCAGGGCGGCGTCGCGCTCCTGCCAGGTCCCGGCCGCGAGCGTCCGCGCCAGCTCTCCGCCGGCCGACGCCGCCACGGGCAGCCGCCCGAAGAGCGTGCCCGCCCACTTGGGGTATGGCGGCCAGTGCCGCTCCAGGAGGAACCCGAGCCGGACCAGCGCGGTGACCAGGCGTGCGGCGAGGAGCCGGGAGCCGAGGTCGTCGCCGCGCTGGCCGGTGCGGCCGACGAACGGCAGTTCCTGCTCGACGCGTGTCCACTCGGCGGCCAGCACGTGCAGCCAGACGTCGTGCGGGTACCAGGCGAGCCGCTCGCGCAGCGCGGTGAGCTCCCCCGGCGTGTCCTCGAACACCGGCCCGGCCGCCACCTCCAGCACGGCCTGCCCGGTCAGCGACAGCCAGTCGGTGACGCCGAGGTCGCCACCGAGGTCGAGCCCCGTGCGCGACCGGACGAAGTCGACGGGCGCGGCCACCTCGACCCGGTGCCGCACGGTCGGGTCCCAGGTGACCGGGAACGCCGTGGGCAGGTCGCGGTACGACGCCGGGAGGGCCGCCGTGAGGACCTCGTCGACCTCACGGACCCGCTGGGCGGGGACCAGCAGGGTCAGTCGCAGCCCCCAGTCGTGGTCGCGGGAGGTGTCGTCGTCCAGTTCCAGCACGTCCGAGCCGGAGCCGAGCCGGGCGGCCGCACGCGGCACCTCCGGTAGCTTCCGGTCCAGGATCGGGCGGACGACGTCGGCCCAGTACGCGCGGGCGAGCTCGGTTCCGGACATGCGGTCAACCTAGGAGCCGCGACGGGGCGGGTCCAGGTGAATCCCGCCCGCCCCTGTTCCCGCCCGTTGCGCCTGGGCCGCCCCCTGGAGCGGCCGCGGTGGAAAGCGTGGTCCCGGCTCCGGGGCACACACCACTCGTACGAGGGGTGTCGGCAGGCATGAACTGCGTTCGGCTCTGCCTCGCACGATCTGGCTCACCCGAACAGTCCACCCACGGCGAACCACGCTTTCGGAATTCCGGCTCGGGCAAACTATTCGGCCGACGTGAACCCGGTGCGGCAGCATCCCAGAAGATATCGCTCAGCCGAACAATCACGTGAGCGGCTACCAGGTAAAGCTATATATCGGAAAATCCGGCACAACCGAATATTTCGACAATGCAGAACACGTATGGTTGTGCCCCGACTAATTCGGCTGAGCGAGATAGTTCATCTCGGATTGATCGAGTCAGCACAGGACGCACGGAATTCAGCCCAGCCGACACCCACCGTCCGCGTTCGCATCACCACCCCACCGCGGCACGACCAGCACCGCACGACCAGCGCCGCACCACCGGTTGTCAGCGGGCCGCACCGGAGCAGGGACGGCGCGCCGTCCGCTGTCCGCCATCCGCCGTTGGCCGTGCGCCACACGCCGGCCGCCGGCCGCCGGCCGCCGACGGCCGGCGGCCGGCGGGCTCAGCGCACGCTGGCGGTCACGGCGCGCGCCGTGAGGCAGGTCGAGCCGCCCACATAGATGCGGTCGCCGTCGGCCAGCCAGCGGCGCTCCCCCGGGCGCAGGGGTTCGGTGGGCAGCGCGTCACCCCGCGCGGCGACATACGTCCCGTTGGCCGACCCGAGGTCGATTACGCTCCAGCCGCCCTCCGACCAGGCGATCTCGCAGTGCCGACGCGAGACGCCGGTGTCCTCGCACACGATGTCCGGCACCACGCCGCGACTGCGCGAGGCACGGCCGACCACGAGCCGCTCCCCCGTGAGCGGCACCACGGCGTCGGTCACGGAGGCCGTGGCGGCCACCGAGGCCGGGGACGTCCGCGACGACAGGGGCGACAGGGCTGCCGGGGACGACGGGGCCAGGCCGTCCTGCGGCGCCTGCTCCGCCGACCACTCGTAGTCCGACCGGACCTCGACCGCCCAGGCGGTGGGCGCCGTGGCCGCACGCAACGGCCGCACGGCGGGCAGGACCACCCGCGGCAGCGTGACGGAATCGTCGGGCCGGGGCGCCGCGCCGATCCGGACCGCCAGCAACGGCACGTGCTCCTGGACGACGTTCGGGTGCGCGGCCAGCATGCGCGCCAGGGCCAGCGCGCCGTCGAGCGGCAGGCCGGCGCTGGGCTGCACACGCACGTCGTCCCGCTTCTCCAGGAGGTGCTGGACGACCATCGCCCGCAGCGTCGGCGCGTGCATCAGCAGCTTTCCCGTGGTGACCGCCACCGGCACGACGCCGGGGTGGCTCAGCACCGCGCACAACCCGTCCGCCAGGGAGCGGGCGGCCTCGTCGAGGATCTCGCGGCACGCCAGGTCGCCGTAGTCCGCCGCCGTGATGACCTGGGGTGCGAACCCGGCGAACAGCGACACGTCGTTGACGGACGCCCACCGCTCCCGCCGCCCGAAGTGCTCCTCGGCGGCCCGGACCAGGCCCGGCGACGCGCCCATGCGGCGGCCGTCCATCGACCGCGCGGCGGCGTCCAGGCCGCGCCGCCCGATCCAGGCGCCGCCGCCGTTGTCGCCGACATGGGGCCCCATCCCGTCGGCGAGGTGCCAGCGGCCGACGTCGTCGCAGGCCACGGCCACCGCACCAGTGCCGACGGCCAGCGTGGCACCCGACCCCGTGCCGATGGCACCCAGGTGCGCCGTGACCGCGTCGCTCGAGACCGCCGTCGAGGTGGTCCGCAGCTCCTCGGACAGGATGTCGTGCACCCGGTTGGGGTCCAGCGTCCCGGACTGGGTCATCGACCGGAACCCGCGCATCCCGACGGCGGCCGCCGACACGCGCGGACGCCCGCCGAACCGGGCGGCGAAGCCGCGGCACAGCTCGCGCACCACCTCGGGCACGGTCGACCGTCCGCCGACCATCGTCGCCGGCGGCCCCGTGACCTCGTAGGACACGCCGCCCCGCCCGGAGCTGAACCGGAGGCGGGAACCCGTGCCGCCGATGTCCACGCCTACCACCCGAGCGTCCACTTCGAGGCCCTTTGCCCCACCCTGCTCCACAGTCACAATCGGCACCGGCACATATTCACCCGGGATGCCGCATTCCGCATGTGTCGGCTGTCATACGGCGCGGCATCGTCCCCGGTCAGCGTGCGCGGCGGACACGCATCCCGACCAGGAGCGCGGATCCCAGCACCAGGAACACCGTCGCGGCCGCCAGCAGACCCGCCACGTCGGTGCCCGTCGCCGCGAGGTCGCCGTCGTCGGACCCGGGCGCGGCGCCTGGTCCGGGCGGCCCGTCCGGCCCAGGACCCGGCGGAGGCGCAGGAGTCGGCTCCGGCGTGCTCGGCGTCGGGGTCGGCGTCGGCGTCGGCGTCGGCGTCGGGGTCGGCGTGGGCGTCGGCCCCTCCACGGTGTTGACCACCTCGCACGAGAGCACGAGCCCGGCCGTCGCGGTGAACTGGAACCCGTCGGCAGCCGGGTCCTCGTCGTCGGCCCCGGTGCAGGTCAGCTCTACCGTCCACCCGGCGCCGGGGTCCGGCTCCGTCAGGCTGTAGGACGCGCCGGGCGCCAGGTCCGGCCAGCTCGCCGCGGGCTCCTGGTCGGTCACCGTGACGGGGTCGGGACCATCGGGCCCGGTCAGCACCAGGTCGAACATCCAGGAGGCGCCGGCGTCCGCGCCGGAGACCGTCTTCCGTGCGGTGAGGCTGCCGGCCTCTGCGGCGTTGGCGAACGTGCACAGCACGGTCTCGCCCAGTCCGACGTCGACCGTGACCGCCGGGATCTCGACCGCGACCTCACCGGCCGCACCCGTGCACGTGATGCCCGTCAGCGTCCAGCCGGGCACCGGGTCCTCGGCGACCTGGTACGCCCCCGGTTCCACCGGCCCGGTCACGAACGGCTCGTCCGCGTCGGTCAGCACGAACGGCTCCTGGGGCCCGCCGTCCGGCCCCCAGGAGAAGCCGAACTCCTGCGGCGAGCCCGCCGGGCTCGTCTGCTTGTCCACCAGCAGCATGCCCCAGGGTGCATTGGTGTAGGTGCAGGTCACCGTCTCGCCGGGGTCCAGCGCGATCGACCCGGTCGGGCCGTCCGCGTCCGAGGGCTCCCCGTCCGGGTCGCCGTCCACGCAGGTCAGGTCGGTCGTCCCGAACCCGTCCTGCGGCTCCTCCGTCACGGTGTACGAGCCGGGATCCACGTCCGGGAACGTCCGCGTCCCGACGCCGTCCTCGGTCGCGACCGAGAACTCCGGCGGATCCAGCCAGTCACCCGTGAAGTCGAACTCGCCGTCCCCCTCGGTGACCGCCTTCGCCACGACGATCGTGCCCGTCCGGACGTTCTCCACCGTGCAGTCGCCCACGTCCCCCGGGTTGACCGAGAAGTCGCCCAGGTCGTCGAGCACGAACGGCTCCCCGCCGTCCGCAGGGGTGATCGTGCAGGTCAGCGCCCCCTCGATCCAGCCGTCGGCGTCGGACTCGACCAGCGAGTACCGCACGCCCGGGACGATCTGCGGAAGGTCGACGGTCACCGTTCCGCCCTCCGACGTCACGGGCACCACCACCGGGTCCACCGCCCCGTCGAGGTCGGTCAGGACGAGCTCGAACTGCCCGTCACCGCCCACGGCCGTCTTGGTGAGCGTGCCGCTGCCCTGCACGGCGGTGTTGAAGGCTCCGCAGGTCGCCTCCACGCCGACGGGCGCGACGAACTGCACGCCAGGGGTCCCCGGGGCGGTGTCCGTGATGCCCGTGCACTCGAAGTCGCCGGTCCACCCCGGGACCTGCGCCTCGGTGATCGAGTACGCCTGCCCCGGCAGCAGCCCCGACCACGTCACGGTCTCGCCGCCCTGCCCGGTGCCCGCGACCGTCAGCGGCGAGACCTGACCCGCCGGCAGGGGGTCGATGCTCAGCTCGAACTCCCACGGCAGGTCGGTGCCGATCCCCGTGGCCACCTTGGACACGCTGACGGACGACGGCGCCACCGTGTTCTCCACCGCGCAGCTCAGTGCCTGGCCCGGCGTCGCCACGAGCTGGAAGCCCGCCGCCGGGCTCTGGTCGGTCAGCCCGGTGCACGTGACCTCGCCCCGGGTCCAGCCGTCCGGCGTCGTCCCGGCCTCGCGCAGGGTGTACTGCGTGCCCGGGACCAGGTCCGCCCACTCGACCGTCGGCGAGCCGGAGGTCGCCGACCGGGAGACGACGGTCCCGTCCGGTGCCACCAGCTCGACGTCGAACGACCACGCCAGGTCCGGGCCGGCGCCGGAGACCGTCTTGGTGAGCGACACCGCGGCGGGATCGGCCGTGTTGGTGAAGAAGCAGACGATGACGCCGCCAGCCGGCAGGTCGACGTCGACGCCGCGGCCGTCCGCCGTCGGTGTCCAGAAGTCGTCGTTGCACTCCAGGTCCGACAACGCCCAGCCGGGCTCGTCGGCCGGCTCCGTGATGGTGTGCACGCCCTCGTCCAGGCCCAGGAACGTCCGCAGCGCGACGTTGGGCGGCTCCGAGTTCCCGTTCAGGGTGAACGGCTCAGGTCCGCCGTCGGGCGGGTCGAGGACGAAGTCGAACTCCTGGTCGTACTCGACCGGGACCGTCCGCTTGATCACCGTGATCGAGCCCGGCAGGGTGTTGGTGAAGAAGCAGCGGACGGTCTCGCCGGGCAGCACCGTGAGGTCGATGGTCCGCGTCGCCGGGTCGCCCGAGTTGTCGGAACCGCCGTAGGTGCACGCGAGGTCGGCCAGGACCGTCGGCGGGTCGGCGGCGTCGGTCAGCTCCTCGATCGTGTAGGTGCCGGCCGGGACGTCCGTGACGACCTGCTCGTAGAGCGTCCCGTCGCCCTGCTCGACCTCGATCGAGAACGCCTCGCCGCCCGGGATGTCGCTCGCGAAGTCGAACGTGCGCCCGTCGACGCCGTGCGCCTCCTTGGAGACGATCACGGTGCCGAGCTGCGTGTTGGTGAAGGTGCACCCGATCTCCTGCCCGGCCACGGGCACCACGGTCACCGAGCGCTCCTCGGGCGTGGCCCCGGCCGTGCACTCGATGTCCGGGGGCAGCCACCCGTCGGCCTCGGCCTCCGCGATCGTCACCGGCTCGCCCGCGGGGACCGGGAAGGACACGCTCTCGCCGTCCCCCAGCGTCACCGGGTCCTGCCCGGTGACGTCGAACGTGAAGTCCCCCGCGGCGCCGTCGGCCACCGTCTGCTTGGTGACGGTCACCACCGCGGCCGAGTTGCTGATCACGCAGTCCGTCGTGCTCAGCGGGGTGACCGGGAACCGGTCCGCCGGGTCGTCGAGCACGTACTGCTGCGGGGGCCCGCCCGACGGCGGCACGGCGGTGCACACGAGCGACTCGAGCGTCCAGGGCGGCGGGATGTCGGTCTCCGCGACCGAGTACGCGCCGCCCGCCAGCACGTCGGGGTACGTCACGGTCTCGCCGCCCGCGACGCTGCCGGTCACGGTCTCCTCCGGCGGCGGTCCGGGCCGCACCGGCCCCGTGTCGCTGGTCACGCTGAACCCGAACGCGTCCCCGGTGTCGGCCGCCTCGGGCGCCGTCTCCTTCGTCACGGTCAGGGCGCCGCAGTTCGAGACGCTCAGGCCGTCCGGCCCGTGGTCGGCGAAGTCCTGGATGTTCGCGTTCGGGGAGTTGCCCGTCCGCGTGAACATCTCCGAGACCTGGAAGGTGGCGCACTCCTCGGGCGAGAACAGCCCGGCGGACGTCAGGTCGATCGCGAACTCGCCGAACGTCTCCTGGGGCTGGTTGGTCAGGGGCGGGCCCTCGGTCCGCACCCCCACCGACCAGTCGATGTCGGCCGTGCCGGGCTGCGGCGTCCACGTCCCGGGGCCCACGGGGTCCGCGCAACCGTCACCCGAGGCCGGGACCCACCGCTCGACGGTGGCCGTCGTGCCCGACGAGGCGTAGTCGAACTCCAGCAGCACGTCGTCGCACCGGCCCGGTTCCGGCCCCTCCAGGTCCTGGAAGATGCTCACCTCGCCCGCGCCGACGTACCGCGTCCAGTACCCGTAGAGGATCGTGTGGCGCTCGCCCGCCGCGTCCGTGACGGTCTCGACCCCGTACCCCGTCGAGCAGAGGTCGCCCTTGGCGTTGGGGTTCGACGGGCCGGGACGCCACGGGTTGGTGGCCGGGCTCTGGCTCGGCGGAGCCCCCGTCTGGTCGGGGTTGGCGTTGCAGGACGCGGCCAGCGTGCCGTTGTCCCAGCCGAAGCTGCCCTGCACGACGCCGGTGGAGCTGTTGCCCTGCTCCGTGACGTACGGGCCCGTGGGCGTGAAGGTGAAGCTGCCGTCCGGCTGCACGCCGGTGAGGAAGTCGCCCCAGTTGAACGTCTCCGGCGGTGCGGCGGGAGCCGTGGTCCCGTCGACCGCCATCCCGGTCTGCAGGCCTGACGGCTCCAACGTCGCGGCCGTCGCCGGAGGCGCCAGCACCACGGGGACGACGACGGCGCCCGCCAGCGTCGCGGCGGCCAGCGCCGCCACGAAGCGGCGTCCGCCGGTCACGCGCGGGCCGCCGCAGGGTTCGCACTGGGCACCGGTGCCTCCCTCTCTCCCACGCGGGGTCGGTGCGCGGGCGCCTTTGACGCTACGAACCGAGCCACGAGCCGACCACCGGGACGCGGGCGAATTTCGCAGGACGGAATCCCATGCTCGGCGAACCACCGCACCGGGCGTCACCCGAACAGGGTGATCCGGCAGGCGCACGGCCACCCGACGATAGGACGGTGCGCACCCACCGCCGTCGGCCGACCGATCCCGGGGGCCCGTGATGTCCGCCCTCGCCATCACCCTGGTCGGGCTGGTCCTGCTGCTCGCGGGGTCGCTGTCCGTGCGCCTCGCCGTCCTCGCCGCCGGGTTCGGCGTGTCGTGGATGCTCTCCGAGGCGCTGGGCGCCGACACGGCCACCACCCTGCTCGTGAGCGTCGCCGGCGCGGTGCTGGCGTTCCTGCTCACGCTCGTGGCGGCCCGGCTGCTGTTCTTCGTCTGCGGCCTGTGCGTCGGCGCGCTGATCGGGGCCAGGCTCTTCGTGCTGGTGCAGGGCGGTACCGCCGACGTGCTGCTCGCCCTGATCGTGGTCCCGGCCGTCGCCCTGCTGTGCGCGTTCCTGGCCCGCCGGCTGCAACGCCGGTTCCTGGTCTGGGGCACCGCGGTGGCCGGCGCGGCGCTCGTGGTGTCCGGCGTCGGCCGGCTCTGGACCGACGCGGGCGAGCTGTGGAAACCGCAGAGCGGCGGCGAGGTCGTCCTCATGCTGGCGCTCTGGGTGGTGCTCGCCGTGATCGGCAGCCAGGTGCAGAAGCGCACCACGGCGCGGAAGGCCGACCGCAAGGCCGACCGGTAGGAGGTTCACCGGGAACGGGTGAGGCCCGGTGCCCGCTGGCGCGGTGGAGTGGCAGCGTCAGGCCATCCGCGCGAGCACCTAGGAGTCCTCGATGTCCCAGTCCACGCTCACCGCCTGGAAGTTCAAGACCGCCGACGGCGCGGACGAGGCGGCGAAGTCGATCCAGCGGCTCGCCAAGGAGCGGCTCGTCACGATCCACGACGCCGCGACCGTGCGGTGGGACACGGGAGCCAAGAAGCCCCGGACCCATCAGCTCTCGTCGCTGGCCGGGGCGGGGGCCCTCGGCGGCGCCTTCTGGGGGATGCTCTTCGGCCTCCTGTTCTTCGTCCCCCTGCTCGGCGCGGCCATCGGCGCCGCCACGGGCGCCCTGAGCGGCGCCCTCACGGACGTGGGGATCGACGACGGCTTCATCAACCGGGTCCGGGACAAGATCACGCCGGGGACCTCCGCGCTGTTCATCCTGTCCTCGGACGCCGTCGTCGAGAAGATCCAGGACGCGTTCGCCGGGCAGGAGGCGCCCGAGCTCATCTTCACCAACCTCGACGCCGAGCAGGAGGCCGCGCTCCGCGAGGTCTTCGGCGACGAGCGACCTACCGACGAGGAGAAGTCATGACCAGCGCAGCATCCGGCTCCGAGCCGATCCCGGGAACCTACCCGAGCGGCCGCGTGAGCTCCACCGACTACGGGCAGACGAGCACCGTCGCCCTGACCACCTCGGCGTTCGCCGGGGTCATGCTCATCATGGTCTCCGTGTTCCAGATCCTGCAGGGGATCGCCGCGACCGCCGCGGGCACGGTGTACGTCACGGGCGCCGAGTACGTGTTCCAGCTCGACGTCTCGACCTGGGGCTGGATCCACATCGTCGTGGGGGCCATCGCGCTCGCCACCGGTATCGGGGTGCTCGCGGGGCAGACCTGGGCGTACGTCGCAGGTATCGTCCTGGCCGCCCTGTCGGCCCTCGCGAACTTCGCGTTCATCCCCTATTACCCCGTGTGGAGCCTGGTGATCATCGCCTTCGACGTGTTCGTGATCTGGGCGTTGTCCACCCTGGTCGCACGCGGCGACTGAACACCCTGCGCACGGGGTGAAACCACCCCGTGCGCAGGCATGGGCGAAGAAGGGCGCGCATGATTGCAGGTAAGCGTGTGACCGATTCCTGGTGCGGCGTTCCGGCGCGGCATTCCTGACCGGGTATTCCGGAGGTGCGGGAAGACGTGAATTCCTGGCCGGTGGGGTTCCCCCGTCACCGGCCGGCGGCCAGGGGGCGGCCGCCACTTCACCGTCGAGTGAGGATTTCGCGGAATGCGCGCCAACCCCAGCCCCGTCGTCCGCCACGGCGGAACCCGCGCACCCCGTGCGCCCCGCACGGCACGGGCCGGCTACCCGGCCGGCACACCGGCCCCGGGCGGCACGTCCCGCCTGCCGGCTGACGACGACCTCCTGCCCCGCCTGCCCCGCGTCTACGTCCCACGGCTGCGCCTGTGGCAGCGGCTCGACGCCGCGACCGAGGGCGCCGTGACGCTGCTGGTCGCCCCGGCAGGCGCCGGCAAGACCCTCGGCGTGACCGGCTGGCTGCGGAACGCGGCCCCGGCGCACGCCGCGCACGCCGTCTGGGTGCGCGCCGACGGGACCTGGACCCCCGAGCGGATCGACGCCGCGCTCGACGGCCCGGACGGGCCCGCCGAGCGCGAGGCCGGCGAGGGGGCGCCCGGCGAGCCACCACGCCTGGTCGTCGTCGACGACGCCCACCTGCTGCCGCCCTCGGCCCTGCGGCGCATCGACGAGCGGCTCAACAACGCTCCGGAGGGCATGCGGCTTCTGCTGCTGAGCCACTGGGTGCTGCCGCTGACCCGGCTCGTCCCGGAGCTGCTCGGCAACTTCACGCTCCTGCGCGGCGACCTGCTGCGGTTGAGCGACGCCGAGGGCGCCGAGCTCGTCTCGAAGCACGCCCGCACCGAGGACCGGCAGGTGCTCGACGCCGTGGCCCGGCACGCCGACGGCTGGTGTGCCGCCGCCGTGCTGGCGGCGCGCGACCTGAGCGCGGCGCCCGACCCGGCGGCCGTGGCCCGCCACCTGGCGCACGACGTCACGCCGATGGCCACACGCGTGGCGGGCGAGGTGTTCAGCACCCTGACCCCGCGCCAACGGCACCTCCTGCTGTGCATCGCCGGCGACGGCGTGGTCACGGTGGCCGCGGCGGCCCACCTGTCCCACGACCAGCACGCGGGCGAGATCCTCGCCGAGCTGGAGGACACCGGCCTGCTGGTGATGCGCGCGGACCGCGGGTGCGACCCCGGCCCGGGTGAGGACACGCCCGCCGAGGGCGGCTTCCGGGTCCACCCGCTCCTGGCGGACGTGGTCCAGCGGCAGCTCGCCGTGGGCGGCGTCGACGCCGTGCGCGCCCGCGCCACCGTGATCCGGGCCGTCCGGCTCGACATG
The DNA here is from genome assembly GCF_055598465.1 of Promicromonospora sp. NPDC110617. Classification (NCBI taxonomy): domain Bacteria; kingdom Bacillati; phylum Actinomycetota; class Actinomycetes; order Micrococcales; family Promicromonosporaceae; genus Promicromonospora; species Promicromonospora sp. NPDC110617. Next base: position 51,316 of record NZ_JBVKBM010000003.1, on the reverse strand, counting down.
GCGCGCGGCAACCTCACCAGGGCGTTCGCGCGGCTCGTCCGGGTCGGGGCGCCCACCGAGGCCGCCGACGTGCTGGCCCAGGACGGCGTGCGCATGGTGCTGAACCAGTGCGAGCACGACGAGGTGGGCGAGTTCGTCCGGGCACAGCCCGAGATCGTGGACCGCCGGCCGGACATCTGGTTCGCCATCGCCCTCGACTGCTGGATCCGGGACGACCTGGAGGGGGCGCGGCACTGGGGCGACCGGCTGCTGGCCGCCCAGCGGCGGTGGTCGCCGTCCTGGCTGGCGGGCGGGCCGGAAGGCCTGGACGCGGCGGTCGCCTGCGTACGGCTGTGGCGGGTGGCGCTCGGGCTCGAGCCCGCCTACGCCGCCGTCGGCCACGCCAAGCGGGTGGTGGTCGCGTCCCAGACCCGGCCCGCCGTGCGCGAGGCGAACGCCGACGTGCTGCCCGTCCTGGCGGCCGAGCTGGGTGTGACGCAGAACTGGCTCGGCGAGCTGACCGAGGCCGAGACCAGCCTCACCCTCGCCGTCAGCCTGTCCCGCAGCCAGGGCCTCGGGCCGCTCGGGGTGCTCGCCCTGAGCCACCTCGCCTTCACCCAGTACATGCGCGGCCGCGAGAACGCCTGCGTCGAGCTGGCCGGGGAGGTGCTCGTCGCCGCCGACGCGCCCGGGGCACGCACGCTCCCGTTCGTCGCCGCGCGCGCCCGGCTCGCCCGGCCGCTCGCGCGCCTGCTCGACGTGCCCTCGCCCACCGGCCCGGTCGAGGCGCAGGTCACGGGCGCCGACTGGCACGGCGCCGACCTGTGCACCCGCTTCTGGTTCCGCATCTGGGAGGCCCGCCAGGCCGTCCTGGCCGGCGACGTGGTCGAGGCCCAGCGGATCCTCACCACCCCGCGGGAGAGCCAGCGCCTGACCGACGACCAGCTCCCGGAGCACCTGCGGGTGGCGCTGCTCGTGGAGCAGGCCTTCGTGGCGGTGCTCGCGAGCGACCGGGAGACGCTCAAGTCGCTCCACGGCGCGCTCGACGCGCTCGGCGCCGTGGGCGAGGCGGCGCTCCTCCAGGGGCTGCGCGCCGACCGCGAGGGCGACCGCCGGGGCGCGGCGGTCGCGTTCGAGGCCGCCGCCGCGGACGCCGCCTACTCGCAGCCGCCCACCCGTGCGCTCGCGCTGGCGTGCGAGGCCCAGCTCCTGGACGCGCTGGGCGACCCGTCGGGCTCGGAGGACCGGCTGGCCGAGGCGATCTCCGTCACCGAGGCCCGCCGGAACGCCGCGCCCTTCCTCGGCTGGACGCGCCAGGGCACGCCCGTCGCGACGCTGCTGCGCCGACTGGTCGAACGCCCGGCCGGGTCCTGGGTGCAGGAGCTCGCCACCACCGCGGCCGAACGACCCGACGTGACGGTGCTCTACGCCTCGATGACCGCGACGCCCCGCGAGCTGGACGAGGTGAGCCGGGCCCTCGTCCCGCCGGCCCTGAGCCCGCGCGAGCGGGAGGTGCTCAACGAGCTGGCCCGCGGCGCGACGTACGCCGACATCGCCGCCGCGCTGTTCGTCTCGGAGAACACCGTCAAGACGCACGTGTCCAGCCTGTACACCAAGCTCGCGGCATCCCGCCGCAGCGAGGCGCTGAAGATCGCGCGGAGCTTCCACCTGCTGTGACGACGCCGCCGCAGTGACGACGCCGCCCTCCGGAGCGTCTCAGCAGTCGAGCTCGGACACCACGTCGTCCTTGGCGTCCTTGACGCCCTGCCACTCGTCGCGGAGCGTGTCGATCGCACCCGAGACCGTCGCCTCGCCCGCGACGTCGTCAACGGCCTTCTGGAGGCCGTCCCACGCCTCGTCGAGCTCCTCGGAGCGGTCCGCGACGACGTCGGACGCCGCGGTGTCGAACTCCTGCCACGCGTCGCTCAGGTCGTCCCGCGCGGCGCGGACCTCGTCGACCGTGGCGTCGGGTGTCAGCGTGGAGCGGAAGTCGTCCAGTGCCGCCGTGAGGTCGTCGGCCGCGCCGCACGCCTGCTCGGTGTTCTGCTCCGGCGTGTCGCCGCCGGAGCACGCGGCCGTCCCCAGGAGCATCAGCCCGACCAGGATTCCTGCTGTCCGTCTCATGTCCGTACCTCTCTGCTCGCCGGAACACTGCTCACGGGAACACGACCGCCCAGTCGTCCTTCATGCTGACGGTCGTCCAGCCGAGCCGGTCGGCCGTCTCCGTGACGGGCTCCGTCGCCTCGAAGGTCTGCGCCTGGCTGGCGTAGGCGAACTCCCGCTCGGGGTCGTCGTGGTCCACCAGCAGGGACAGGTGCGGCCCGTCCGCGGCCGCCGCCCACTCCAGGAGCTCGTGGTCCCCGGCGGAGTTCCCGGCCGCGAACACCGGCGCCCTGCCGAGCTGGGCCTGGATGTTGGTCACCTTGGCGGCACCCTCGTTGACGTCGCCCAGCACGCGGGCGGTGCGCCGCAGCGCGGGGCGGCCGTGCGCGTCCTGCCCGAGCTCGTACGCGATCATGGTGCCGACCACCCGCTCGGGCGGCACGCCGTACAGGTCCTGGCTGACCGAACGCACGAACTCGGTGCCGCCGCCCGTCACCACGCCGACCGTGAAGTCGAGGGCCCGCAGGGCGTCGAGGAGCTCGAGCATCGGCCCGTACCGGACCGCGCTCAGCGGCCGGCCCAGGGTCGGGTGGGCGCCGGTGCGGAGGAACTCGCGCACCTCGCGCGTGAACGCCTGCGGGTCGAGCCCCTGGAAGAGGCCCGCCAGGGCGAGCGCCACGCGGGCCAGCCCGATCTCGCCGACGGCGGCGCTGTCGCCCGCGAGCACGGCACGGAACTCGGCCTCCCCCGCGAGCGACGGGTCCTCCTCCACCCGCCGCCGCAGCGCGTCGACGTAGAACTCGTACTGCACGTACGTGGGCCGTTCGCACCACAGCGTGCCGTCGTTGTCGAAATAGGCGACGCGGTCCTCGGGCGGGATCGTGACGGCGTCGTCGAGGAAACCGAGCAGGGTGTCCCGGGTGCGCCCGGGCCGCCACGACGGGAGCTGGTCGCCGGTCACGGAAGCACCTCCAGGAGCGTGGCCCGGGACGGCGGGACGGCCGCGGCGCCGGCCACCACGCAGCGGAACCCGACGTGGCTCATCCCGGTGTCGACCGCCTGGGGCCGGCGGGCGGCGGGCCGGTAGCGCCGGCAGTAGGTGTCGGCGCAGAGGAAGGAGCCGCCCTTGATCACCTTGCGCGGCACGGCGAACTGCGGCTGGTGCCGGTCCAGGCTGGCGGCGGCGTCGCCGCCCCGGGGATTCACCGGTGCGCAGCAGGCGTCGGGCGCCGCGTCGGGGTGGCGGTCGGTCCACCAGTCCGCCGTCCACTCCCAGACGTTCCCCGCCATGTCGAACAGGCCGTACCCGTTGGGCGGGAAGGACCCCACCGGGGCCGTCCGCGTGAAACCGGACCCGCCGGTGGACCGCCACGGGAAGTCGGGGCCGTCCCACGTGTTCGCCAGGACCTGACCGCCGGGCCGGGCCTCGTCGCCCCAGGTGAAGCCGGCGCCGTCGAGCCCGCCGCGGGCGGCGAACTCCCACTGGGCCTCCGTGGGCAGGTCCGCCCCGGCCCAGGCCGCGTAGGCGGCGGCGTCCTCGTGGGCGACCTGGACCACCGGGTGGTCGCCGCGGTCCTCGATGCCGGACCCGGGGCCCTCAGGCCGGCGCCACGAGGCCCCGGGAACCCAGGCCCACCACTGGCTGAGGTGGCGCAGGTCCACCGGGCCGGGCGTCGGGGTGAACACCATGGACCCGGGCGCGAGGTTCTCGGCCGGGGCGCCGGGGTACAGCGCGGGGTCCAGCGGTCGCTCGGCCACCGTCACGTAGCCGGTGGCCGCGACGAAGGCGTCGAACCGCTCGTTCGTGACGGCGTACCGGTCGATCCGGAACCCGTCGACGCGCACGGGATGGGCCGGCGCCTCCTCGGGGTAGTGGTCGTCGGAGCCCATGCGGAACAGCCCGCCGTCGAGCCGGACGGCGTCCGGCGCGTCGGCGCCCGGCGTGCCGGCACGTGGGTGGTCGGTGTACGCCGTCATGCGCTCGGCGCACCCGCCTTGAGCTTGGCGAGGACCTGGTCGATGCTGAACGACGCCGGCTCCTGGCGGGCGGGGAACTCGGCCAGCGTCTCCAGCATCCGGGCCACGTACGCCTGTGCGGGCACCGCCAGCCAGATGTGGTCCAGCATCCAGTCGAAGTAGGTGTTGGACGTGATGTCCGCGCGTTCGAACGGGTCGGTCCGCAGGTTGAAGATCTTCGGGGCCCGCAGCTCGACGTAGGGCTCCAGCCAGATGTCGAGGGTGCCGGCCGCGCGCTGCTCCAGGAACACCATCTTCCAGTTGTCGAACCGCAGGGCGGTCAGGTCGCCGTCGTCGGACACGTAGAAGAAGTGGTTGCGCGGCGACTCCTCGGCGGCGCCGGTCAGGTAGGCGAGCTGGTCGAACCCGTCCAGGTGCACCTTGTACCGGGTACCGGCCAGGTCGGTCCCCTCGCGCAGCCTGCCCGCGATGTCGGGCTCCCCCACGGCCGCGAGCAGGGTGACGAACCAGTCGTTGTGGCTGAAGAGCCCGTTGAGCAGCGTGCCCGGTTCGACGTGGCCCGGCCAGCGCACCATCGCCGGCACACGGTAGGCGCCCTCCCAGTTCGAGTTCTTCTCGTTGCGGAAGGGGGTCATCCCGGCGTCGGGCCAGCTGTTCATGTGCGGGCCGTTGTCGGTGGAGTAGATGACGATCGTGTTGTCGGCGATGCCGAGCGCGTCGAGCTCGTCCAGCAGGCTCCCGACGACGTCGTCGTGGTCGAGCATCGTGTCGTGGTACTCCGACTGCCACCGCCCGGCACGGCCCTTGCTCTCGGGCTTGCCGTGGGTGCGGAAGTGCATGTGGGTCGAGTTGAACCACAGGAAGAACGGCTGGTCGGCGCGCGCCTTGTCGCGCATGAAGCCGACCGCCGCGTCGCGGAACTCCTCGTCGACGGTCTCCATGCGCTTGCGCGTGAGCGGGCCGGTGTCCTCGATGCGCTGCGTGCCGTCCCCGTTCGCCCAGCAGTGCAGCACACCGCGCGGGCCGAACCGCTCGCGGAAGTCCGGGAAGTCCTCCGGCCTCGGGTAGTCGTCCAGCTCCGGCTCCTCCTCGGCGTTGAGGTGGTAGAGGTTGCCGAAGAACTCGTCGAAGCCGTGTCTGGTCGGCAGGTGCTCGTCGCGGTCCCCGAGGTGGTTCTTGCCGAACTGGCCGGTGGCATACCCCTGGTCCTTGAGCGCCGTGGCGATCGTGGGGTCCTCGGCCTGGAGCCCGACCTTGGCGCCGGGCATGCCGACCTTCGTGAGCCCGGTCCGGTAGGGGTTCTGCCCGGTGATGAACGCGGCGCGGCCGGCGGTGCAGCTCTGCTCGCCGTAGTAGTCGGTGAAGCGCGCGCCCTCGGCGGCGATCCGGTCGATGTTCGGGGTCCGATAGCCCATCACGCCGTCGGAGTAGGCACTGACGTTGGTGATCCCGATGTCGTCACCCCAGATGACCAGGATGTTCGGCTTCTCGGCCACGATGGCTCCTTGAGGGTCGTCGGTGTGCACGCCGCGAGGCTCGGGGCGACCTCCATGCTCGCCGCGCCGCCGACGGCTGGGCTCCCCCAGAACGGGTGAGCTACGTCAGAGCGCGGACATCATGAGGGAGACGGCGAAACCGATCGCCACCAGCGACCCGGTCGCCACGCCCTCCACCTTGTACGACTCGGGCAGGAGCGTGTTCGAGACCATCGCGAGGAGCGCGCCCGCCGCGAAGCCCTGTGCGGCCGCCCCCGTGCGCCCGGTGGCCGGGTCGAGCAGCAGGAAGCCGAGCGCGGCGCTCACCGCGGAGACCAGCACGACGACGGACCACATCCACAGCACCCGCGACCGCGCCCAGCCCGTGGCGCGCAGCCCGCTGGAGGACGACAGGCCCTCGGGGAAGTTGCTCAGGACGATGCCCGCCAGCAGGGCGACGCTGACGTCACCCTGGAGCACCGTCAGGCCCAGCACGAACGACTCCGGGACGCCGTCGAGGACCGAGCCGAAGACGATGGCGAGCGGGTTCCCGTCCGCCTGGGCCCCGTCCGCGTCCTTGCGCCCGCCGCCGCCCTTGCGCCCCAGCCACCAGTCCCCGACGGTGAACGTGGCGGCGCCCAGCAGCGTGAGCAGCCCCACGAGGCCGACCGACGCGGTCTTGACCGCCTCGTCGACCAGCTCGAAGGAGACCGACCCGATGAGCAGGCCGGCGCCGAGCGCCATGACGACCGCGATGAACCGGCGGCTCGGCGCCCCGGCGTAGGCGACGAGGGCGCCGACGACCAGGGCCGCCGCACCGACCGCGCCCCACAGCGCGGCTACGAGCATCGGGCCGGGCCGGTCAGGACGCCGCCGTCGTCCCACAGGTTCATGCACTGCAAAGTAGCCGGACGCCTCCTCCGCCGCGCGGCGAAGGGGCGTCCGGTCGCTCACTCGTAACGCAGCGAGGAGATCGGGTCCTGCCGCGCGGCCCGCAGCGCGGGCAGCGTGCCGGCGAGGAACGCGATGGCCATGACCCCCAGCACCACGGCCGCGACCGTCACCGGGTCGAAGGCGATGAGCGTGAGCCCCGGCAGGTTCGCCAGGAGGTCCCCGGAGATCCCGCCCACGAGCTGCCCGACCCCGATCGCCGCGAGCACACCCAGGGCGCTGCCGACCAGGCCGATGACGACCGCCTCGATGCTGAACAGGGCGAAGACGCGCGGGCTGGACAGGCCCATCGCCTTCATGAGCCCCACCTCGCGGGTGCGCTCCTGGACCGCCATGAAGAGGGTGTTGACGATGCCGATCGCGGCCGCGACCAGGGCGATCACCGCGAACCCGTTGAGCACGAGCACGATGGCGTCGATCACGGAGGTGATCGTGCCGAGCTGGTCCTCCAGCGTGCTGGCGGTGTAGCCGGCGTCCTCCAGCCGGTCTTTCAGGGCCTGGGTCGCCTCGTCGCCCGCCGCGGCGTCGAACGAGACGGACGCCTGGGCGTACCGCGTGGTCTCCGCCGCCGGCGCCCCCGTGGTCTGCAGGTCGTAGAGCGTCTCCGCGAGGGTGTCGTTCGGGATCGCCCCGGCCATGCTGATCACGCCCGGCTCGGCGATGCCGACGACGTCCGCCTCGGTGGTCACCTGCGTGCCCGTGCCGTCGGTGACGGCCAGCACCACGGTCTGCCCGACGGCGTCGGCCGCGCTGCCCAGGCCCAGCGGGTCCAGGTAGCTCTCGGGCAGCACGACCTGCGGGTCGGCGGCGTCGAGGTCGACCTGGGTGCCGGACGCGAGCTCGACCTTCATCCCCGGCACGAACTGGGAGAGGGAGAGCTGGAGCTTGTCGCCGCCGTCGTGCTGGACGTAGTCGGTCGTCACGTTCTTGACCGGCTCGACGGACAGCACACCGTCGATGCCGGCGATCGTGTCGATGTCGTGGTCGGTCAGGGCGGTCGCCGTGGCCCCCGGCGGCCCCTCGACCGCGATCTGGTCGGGGTCGTACTCGGCGGGGCCGCCGTCGGCGGGGGCGTCCTCGTTCGTCGCGGTGACGGTCATGACGTCGTCGACGCCCACCGACGCCACCGTGTCGTCGATGTACCGGTTGATGCCGGTGCCCAGGCCGTTGGTCACCGACAGCGTGAACGCGCCGATGAAGATCGCCAGGACGGTCAGGCTGGTGCGCAGCCGGGACCGGAACGCGTTGCGGAACGCCGTCGTGACGACGTCGAGCGCCCTCATGCCGCCACCTCCGCGTGCGCGGCCACGCGGCCGTCGCGGACGTGGACGCTGCGGTCGCAGCGGGAGGCGAGCTCCTCGTCGTGCGTGACGACCACCAGGTTGATGCCCCGACGCCGGTTCAGGTCGAAGAGGATGTCCTCCACGACGGCGCCCGTGGCGGTGTCCAGGTTGCCGGTCGGCTCGTCGGCGAAGATCACGCGCGGCTCGTTGATCAGCGCCCGGGCGATGACCACGCGCTGCTTCTGCCCGCCGGACAGGTCGTTGGCCCGGTTGCCCGCCTTGTCGTCGAGCTCGAGCTGCGCCAGCGCCGCCAGGCCGCGGGCGGTGCGTTCGCGGCGCGGCACCCCGGCGATCTTGAGCGGGAGCGTCACGTTGTCCAGCACGCTGGCCTGGGCGTTGAGGAAGAACTGCTGGAAGACGAACCCGAAGGCGCTGTTGCGGGTGTGGTTGAGCTGCCGCGCGGACAGCCGCGACGTGTCGGCGCCGTCCAGGGTGATGGTGCCGGAGGTGGGCCGGTCGAGCAGGGCGAGCAGGTGCATCAGGGTCGACTTGCCCGAGCCGCTCTTGCCGACGATCGCCAGGGACTCACCGGGGGCGATGTCCAGGTCGAGGCCCTTGAGCGCCTCGAAGGCGCCGGGGCCGGACCCGTAGGTCTTGCGCAGGTCATGGACGGAGATCAATGGGGAGGCCACGTCGGCCGCCTCTCTCGTGGTGCCGGAGATGTTGACGTGACCGACTCTGGTCCACGGCGGGCGCGCGCGAATCGTCCCAGGGATGACTCCTGTGTACCCCCCTGGTAGTACGTGGGGTCGCCGGAGCGCGGCGGAGCGCTACTCCCAGACGGCGATGCTGCGGCGCACGGGCACGGTCCCGTCGTCCGCGGCGAACAGCTCGGGCGAGCGCTGCCGGGTCTTCTCGATGTCGTCGAAGACGGCGCGCAGGTGCGCCCGGAGGCTGGCGCGGGCGCTGGAGATGTCGCCGGCGACCACGGCGTCGAGGATGGCATGGTGCTCGTCCACGAACCGGCCGACGCCGTTCGTCTCGTGCAGGCCGAGGCGTCGCGCGCGGTCGAGGTGTCCCTTGGCGGCCACGACCGTCGACCAGGCCCTGCCGTGCCCGCTCAGCCGGAGCAGGCCGTGGTGGAACGCCTCGTCGAGCGCGAAGAACGTCTCGATGTCGAGCCCGGGCTCGCGCTGCTGCTCCAGGTTGGCCCGGAGCTCCGCGAGCAGGTCGGGGTCGAGGGTCTCCGGGATGTCGTCGAAGGCGGCCAGCTCGACCGCCTCGCGGAGGAACTGCGCGTCCGCGACGCGTTCGGCGTCGACCCGGGAGACGAAGGACCCGACCTTGGGGAAGACCCGGACCAGGCCCTCCTCCCCGAGCAGGATCAGGGACTCGCGCACCGGCGTGCGGCTCACGCCGAGGGACGCGGCCAGCTCGTTCTCCGACAGGGAGGCCCCCGGCGCGAGCTCCAGCGTGAGCACCTTGCGCCGCAGCGTCTCGTAGACGACGCTCCGGTTCGATCGGGTCGAGGCTTGCCCCATGCCCGGAGTCTAGACGAGACGACGCCGGATCCCGCGCCGGCGACGGTTGACACAGACTTGTGGACGCTGCTTACATACAAGCCCTGCCACACATCGGCCGTCGCAGCCGTTCGGACAACGACGTCAGTCAGAGAAGTCAAGGAGCACCTCCCATGGCGGACACCGCTATGACCTCACCGGGCAACACCTCACCGGGCAGCTCGCCGGGCAACGCCGTCACCCGGTCGACCAAGGACCTGACCCGGGCCGCCGTGTCCGGCTGGCTCGGCACGGCCATGGAGTTCATGGACTTCCAGCTCTACTCGCTGGCGGCCGCGATCGTCTTCAACCAGATCTTCTTCCCCGGCGTCAGCCCCGCCATCGCGCTGATCGCCGCGATGGCCACCTACGGCGTGGGGTACGTCGCGCGGCTCGCGGGCGCCGTCTACTTCGGGCGGATGGGCGACCGGATCGGCCGCCGCAAGGTGCTGTTCCTGACCATCGCGCTCATGGGCGTGTCCACCACGCTGATCGGCGTGCTGCCGACCTACCAGACGATCGGGATCGCCGCACCGATCCTCCTGGTCGCGCTGCGGCTCATCCAGGGCTTCGGCGCCGGCGCCGAGATCGCGGGCGCCACCGTGATGCTCGCCGAGTACGCGCCCGTCAAGCGGCGCGGCCTGGTCGCCTCGCTGGTCTCGCTCGGCACCAACTCCGGCACCCTGGCGGCCTCCGCCCTGTGGGCCCTGCTGCTGGTCGTGCTCAGCGAGGAGCAGCTCCTGTCCTGGGGCTGGCGGCTGCCGTTCCTGCTCAGCTTCGTGCTGATGATCTTCGCCGTCTGGATCCGCCGGAACGTCAAGGAGAGCCCGGTCTTCGAGGCCCGGCCCGACGTCGTCGACGGCGTGGCCCTGACCCGCGCCGAGGTCAAGGAGGCCGAGGCCGCACCCGTGCTGGAGGCCGCCCTCGCCCAGCGCAAGGGCAAGGCGTTCTTCCTGGCCCTGGCCCTGCGGTTCGGCCAGGCCGGCAACTCCGGCCTGGTGCAGACCTTCCTGGTGGGCTACATCGCCACCAGCCTCGCCATGGACCGGGCCCTGCCCACCGAGGCCATCATGTGGGGCTCCATCGCGGGCTTCGTGACCGTGCCGCTGGTCGGCATGCTCGGCGACCGGTTCGGCCGGCGCGCCATCTACACCGCGCTGTCGCTGCTGACCATCGCGTTCGCGTTCCCGATGATGCTGCTCATCACCAGCGGCAGCACCGCCGCCCTGCTGTTCGGGATGATCGCCGGCCTCAACCTCGGCGTGCTGGGCCTGTTCGCCCTGGAGAGCGTGACGATGGCGGAGCTGTTCGGCGCCCGAACCCGGTTCACGCAGCTCGCCCTGTCCAAGGAGATCGGCGGCATCCTCGCCACCGCGATCGGGCCGGTCATCGCCGCGTCGCTGACCGCGGCGACCGGGAGCTGGTGGCCCATCGCGGCGATGCTCATCGTCTACTCGACGATCACCCTGGTGGCGGCGCGCCTCTCCCCGGAGACCCAGGGCCGCGACCTGGTCCAGCTCGAGGACGCGGCATGAGGGCCGTCGTCGTCCACGGCGCCGGCGACCTGCGGGTCGAGGAGCGCCCCGACCCCGTGGCCGGGCCCGGCGAGGTCGTCGTCGCCATGGAGTGGGGCGGCGTGTGCGGGTCCGACGTCGCCTACTGGCGGAACGGCGCCTCCGGCACGGCCGTGCTGCGCGACCCGCTCGTGCTGGGCCACGAGGTGGCCGGGCACGTGGTCGCGAGCGGCCCCGGCGTCACCGGCTGGACGCCGGGCACGGCGGTCACGGTGCACCCCGCCCAGGCCACCGCCGGGTCCGTGCTGCCCGACCGGCTGGCCGGGCGCACCAACCTGCACTCGCAGGTCCGGTACTTCGGGTCGGCTGCCTTCGATCCCCCGACCGACGGCGGGTTCAGCGAGCTGCGGGCCGTCCCCGCGGCACAGCTCCGCCGTCTGCCCGACGGCGTCGGCACCGAGCTGGGCGCGCTGGCCGAGCCGCTCGCCGTGGCGATGCACGCGGTACGCCGGGCCGGCGCCGTCACCGGGCGCGACGTGGTGGTCAACGGCGCGGGCCCCATCGGATGCCTGGTCGTGGCCGCCGCCAAGCACGCCGGCGCCGCCTCCGTCACCGCGGCCGACGTCTCCGACGCCTCCCTGGCCGTGGCCAAGGAGCTCGGCGCCGACCACGTGCTCAACGTGGCGGGCGGCGACGTGCTGCCGCCCGACAGCGAGCTCGTCTTCGAGGCCTCCGGCGCCCCGGCGGCGCTCGGCGGCGTGCTGCGGGCCACGGCCCGCGGCGGCACCCTCGTGCAGGTCGGCAACCTGCCCGGCACGGCGGCGCCCGCCGCGCTCGGCGACCTCGTGACCCGCGAGATCACGTGGATCGGGGCCTACCGGTTCGTCGAGGAGATCAGCGACGCGCTCGACGCGCTGCGCGACGGGCTCGACGTGTCCGGCGTGATCACGCACCGCTTCGGCATCGAGGACGCCGGCGCGGCGCTGGCCGCCGCCGCGGGGCGGGACAGCAGCAAGGTGCTGATCCGGCTGGCGCAGGGCTGACCAGCCGTCGCGCGCGGTGCTGTGGCATCGTGGCACCGCACGCGACGTCGAGGTCTGAGGGGGAACGATGCGTGGTACCGATCTGCTGGCCGACGCGTTCGGCCGGATCCGCGAGACGGTGCACGGGGCGGTCAAGGGGCTGTCCGCGGACGAGCTCGCCTACCGGCCCGACGAGCGGGCGAACTCCGTGGCCTGGCTCGTCTGGCACCTGACCAGGGTCCAGGACGACCACGTCGCCGACGCCGCGGGGACCAGCCAGATCTGGTCCGACGACGGCTGGGACCGCCGGTTCGGGCTGCCGTTCCCGGCGGAGGAGACCGGCTACCGGCACGACCCCGACAGCGTCGCCGCGGTCCGTGTGCCCTCCGGCGACCTGCTCACGGGGTACCACGACGCCGTGCACGACCAGACGGTGCGGTACCTGAGCCGGCTGTCCGACGACGACCTCGACCGCGTGGTCGACGAGTCGTGGGACCCGCCCGTGACGCTCGGCGTCCGGCTGGTCAGTATCGTCAACGACGACCTGCAGCACGCGGGTCAGGCGTCGTACGTGCGCGGCCTCGTGCTGCGGCGGCGCTGAACCTCTCCCGCTCCTCCGGCGGCCGCTCCCCGTGCGCGGGGGCGGTCGCCGGCTGCCGCTGAAGGACCCGCATGCCGTTCACGCTCTCGCACCCCGCCGCGGTGCTGCCCCTGCTGCGCCGCCCGTTCAGCGCCGCCGCGCTCGTGGCCGGGGCGGTCGCGCCCGACCTGCCGTACTTCGCCCGCAGCACGCCGGTCCCCGTGAGCGCCCAGTCCTGGTACGAGCCGTTCCTGAACGCGACGACGTCGCACTCCCTGGCCGGGGCGGTCACGGTCAGCCTGCCGTACGCGCTGGCACTGTACGGGTTCCTCCGGGTGGCGCGGCGGCCGGTCGGGGCGGCGCTGCCCGCCGTCGTGCAGACCGACACCGCGGAGCCCGGCACACCGCGGACGACGGCGCCGGGTGCGCCGCTCGCTCGTGTCGGGTGGGTGCTGCTGTCGCTGGTGATCGGCATCGCCACGCACCTGGTGTGGGACTCCTTCACGCACGGCGACGGGTGGGTGGTCACGCACGTGCCCGTGCTGAGCGCCACGGCGTTCGGCGACCTCACGTGGGCGCGGCTGCTCCAGCACGTGAGCACCGTCGTCGGACTCGTGGTCGTCGCGGTGTACCTGTGGCGGCGCCGGGACCGGATGCCCGGGTGGGGTTCGGGCGCGCGCGGCTCGGCCGGGCACGGCTCGCTCGCCTGGCGGACGACGCGGCGGGGGCTGTGGGCGATCGCCGGCGTCGCGGCCGCCGGCGCCGTGGTGACCACCCTCGGCTGGTGGTCCGACGACAGCGGGCTGGCGCCCCGGGACGTGGTCGAGGGCGTGCTGTCCGACGTCGCGACCGGCGCCGGGGCGGCCCTGATCGGCGCGCTGCTGCTCTACGTCGTGGTGTGGTGGGCGGTGCGGGGGGTGCGGTCCGTCGTCCGGGACGATGCCGCTCAGGGGTGATCCGCGGGGCGTGGGAGCGTCCCGTGCGCGATCAGCTGGTCGTAGACGCGCTCGAACGCGCTCGCCAGCTGCCGGGTCTGCGCGCCCGAGAGCGCATCGAGGAAGACGGAACGCACGAACGCGACGTGGCCCGGCGAGGCCCGGCCGAGCAGGGCACGGCCCTCGTCGGTCAGGGTGACGTCCGTCGCCCTGCGGTCCCGCACGCTCGGGGTGACCTCGACCAGGGTCCGGCGAGCCATGCGCAGCACCTGGTGGGACACCCGGCTGCGTTCGGCACCGATCCGCGTGGCCAGGTCAGAGACGGTCATCCGCCCGTCCGGGTCACTGGTGAGCGCGACCAGGACGTCGTAGTCCGCCAGCGAGACGTCGGCGTCGGCCTGGAGCTGGTGGTTCATCTCGTACCGCAGGCGCAGGTGCACCTTCATGTAGGCGTACCAGGCGCGCGCCTGGTCGTCGTCGAGGAACGCGAAGGGCGACTCCGGAGGGACGTCGTACCCGCCCATGCCGGTCAGCGGAACAGGACGGTGTAGACCTTCGCGAGCAGTCCGTCGCGGACGAAGCCCATGTCCGTCCCGCGGACGACCGGCGGCGCCCCCTCGGGCCCGAGCGCCCACGCCAGGTAGCCCAGGTCCTGCACCTGGTAGAAGTCCCCGTCCGGGCGGAACACGAAGCCCGGCGCTCCGTCCAGGATCTCCCGCACCTTCGTGTCGAGTGCCTCGTGCCCCTCGACCTGGCCCTCGACGTCGGCGAAGACGACGTCCGGGGTGTACGTCCGGCGGATCGCCTCCGCCCGGCGAGCGGGGTCACGTTCGCCGAAGACCTCCAGCAGGTTGGCGCGCATCAGCTTCTCGAGCCCTTGGTCCGACATGACACCCCTCCAGATTTACGTGAAGTTTCACTCAAAGTAGGTGTCCGCACGCCGATCGTCAAGCCGATTGTGCGTTGACGCACATTCTGCGGTTCGTCGCGCGGCTTCCGCCCGACCTCGGTGGAATGGTCCCCGAACGGGAGGGGATGGACCGGTATGACTGCCGCACGCGCGTTGCAGCTCGACGACTGGGTGGTGCACCGGCCCAACGTCGTACGCTCCGTCGCAGCACGCGTACCCGGCATCGACGCCGAGGAAGCCACCAGCCGCGCCCTGGAAAAGATGGTCCGGATCGTCTCCACCGGCGGCACCATCGAGGACCCGGCCCCGTACTGGCGGCGGGCCGCGGTCAACGAGGCCATCTCGATGACGCGCGAGGCCGGGCGTGCTCGTCCGGTCGAGGACGACACGCTCGCCGCCCTGACGCCGCCGGTGGCCGGGGCCGAGCTGGACGCCGAGCGGCAGGCCGACGTCTCGATGCTCCGCTCGGCCCTGTCGGACCTGGCCGACGACGACCGCAAGATCCTGCTGGACCGGCACGTCCGTGACATGGCCGTCGCCGACATCGCCGGCGACCTCGGGGTGCGTCCGCACGCCGTGACCATGCGGCTGCGCCGCGCCGAGGAACGCCTCGCCGGCGCCTTCGCCGCCGCCCACGCCCAGGAGGTCAACGAGCCCGAGTGCCGAGCGACCCGCGCCGCCATGCACGACTACCTCAAGGAGCGGCTGCTCCCCCGGCGCCGCACCCGGGTCGAGGCGCACATGGACGGCTGCGCCGAGTGCACGCGCGCGTTCGTCGACGTGCGCGAGGTCTCGTGGATGCTCCGCGACCTCGGACAGCACCTCGTGGCGGGCGCCGTGGCGACGGGTGCGCTGGGCGCCGCGGTGGCGGGGGCCGCCGGGGCGGGCGCGGGGGCGGCGGGGGCCGCGGGCGCCCAGAAGCCCGCGTTCGGGAAGAAGGAGGCCGCGATCGTGGCGGGCGTGCTCGCCGCGCTGGCGATCGGTGGGGGTGCGGCGGCGCTGGTCGCGGGCCAGCCCGACGACCCCCCGGCCGCCGAGTCGGCGGCGAACCCGGGTGCTGACGGCGGCGCGGGTGGCGGCAGCGCGGGCGACGGCGGCGCGGGTACGGGAACCGCGAACGGCGGTGGGACCGGTGGTGGTGCCGAGGCCGGTGAGGACGGCGGCAGCGGCGCGAAGGGCGACGCCGGTGCGGACTCCGGCAGCGGATCCGGCCCAGCCGATCTGCCGGGTGCAGCCGTCGCGGACACGGTGACGGGGTGGCTGGCCGACCTCGGGATCCCGGTCGGCACGTCCGAGGAGCCGGGCGGCGCGTCGGGGCACGGCTCGACCGACGAGACCGCGCACCGCGCCGGGAACAACGGCGGTGGCGACGACGGCGACGGTGATGGCGGCGGCGGTGATGGCCGCGGCGGTGACGGTGACGGAGCGAGCAGCGCCGACGGGTCGCGGACGCACCTCGGCGCTGAGATGACGAGCTGGTTCACCCGGCTCAGCATTGCGGGCATCCCGGCGTTCCTGCTGCTTGTCTTCCTGCTCTGGCTCTGGGACCGCTGGACGCGCGCCGACGACTGACCGCCGCTCCGCACCAGCGCCGTGACGACCGCGCCGGTTCGGAGTTCGGAGCGGCTGGGGCGAAGAGTGGTGCGGAAGGGGTGGCCGGGTGGGCTGAACTTCGATCGGCTGTGGGTCGCGTTTGCTGGCTGCGCCGGATAGTCCGGCCTGGATGAACGAGGTGGGGCCGGACCGAGCGAAATACAGCCCACCCGACCACCCCGCCCGACGGCGTGTCCACCTCCGGGCAGGCAGCTCGGCGGTCCGGAGGCCCGGCGGCCCGCAGCCCGCCGGACCGAGCAGGCCGAGCAGGCCGAGCAGGCCGAGCAGGCCGAGCAGGCCGAGCAGGCCGAGCAGGCCGAGCAGGCCGAGCAGGCCGAGCCCATCAACCAGCGGGCGGACCGGACGAGGAGGCAGCACAGTAGGACAGCACGGCAGCGCAGCGGACAGCAGGACGACACAGCGACCACAGCAGGGGGAAGCATGCAGATCGATCTGACCGGCAGGACCGCGCTGGTGACCGGCTCGACCCAGGGCATCGGGCGGGCGATCGCCGCGACGCTCGCCGACGCGGGCGCCCGGGTGGCGATCAACGGACGCCGCTCCGACGGCGTCGTCGCCGCGATCGACGAGCTGCGGGAGGAGTCGGCGGACCGCGACCTGGTCGCGGCGACCGGCGACGTCACCGACGCGGCGGGGGCCGCGCAGGTGCTCGCGGCCGTGGGCGACGTCGACGTGCTGGTCAACAACCTGGGCATCTTCGGCAGCGTGCCACCCCTGGAGATCGACGACGACCAGTGGCGCCGCTACTTCGAGGTCAACGTGCTGGCGGCGGTCCGCCTGATCCGCGAGACACTGCCCGGCATGACGGCGCGCGGCTGGGGACGGGTGCTGAACATCGCCAGCGACTCCGCGATCGTCATCCCGGCCGAGATGATCCACTACGGCGTCTCCAAGACGGCGCTGCTGGGCGTCTCCCGCGGCTTCGCGAAGGAGGCGGCGGGCACCGGCGTGACGGTCAACTCCGTCATCGCCGGCCCCACCCACACCGGCGGCGTCGAGAACTTCGTCTACGAGCTCGTGGACGAGACCCTGCCCTGGGACGAGGCGCAGCGGGTGTTCATGAAGCTGTACCGCCCGCAGTCCCTGCTGCAGCGGCTCATCGAGCCGGAGGAGATCGCGAACATGGTCGCCTACCTCAGCTCGCCGCTCGCGTCGGCGACCACGGGAGCCGCCGTCCGGGTGGACGGCGGCTACGTGGACTCGATCGTGCCCTGAGACCGGTCAGGCCCAGAGGAAGGGCACGACCATCGTGAGCAGCGTGACGACCGGACCGATGACCACCATCGACAGGCCCCAGATGGTGAGGTTCCGGTTCACCGTCGGCCGGTCGTGCTCCACCGTCGAGGCGACGATCGTCGCGCCGGTGGTGCCGAACGGTGCGCAGTCGACCAGCGAGGCCGAGATCGCCAGGGCGTAGATGAAGCCCGTCATCTCCAGGCCGCCGCCGGGCACGAGCAGCGGCACGGCGAGCGGGATGAGCGCGCCGATGATGCCGATGGTCGACGCGAACGCTGAGACCAGGCCCGCCACGATGCACAGCACGAGCGCCGCGACGAGCGGCTCGCTGACCGAGCGCGCGGCCTCGCCGAGCTGGTCGATCGCGCCGAGCCGCGTGAGCACCTCGACGTACGTGATGATGCCGCCCAGCAGCAGGATGGTGCTCCAGTCGATCCGCGAGATCCCGCGGCGTCCGACGCCGGGGTCCACGAGCGCGAGGATCACCGCGATGGTCAGCGCGACCACGCCGAGGTTGATGTCGACGTCGAGCGTGGTGAGCAGGAAGAACCCGCCGATCAGCACCAGGATCGAGACGATCACGAGCACCTGCATCGCCGTGATCTTCGCCGGCGCCTTGGTCTCCGTGCGCTCCAGCGTGGCGACGCCGCCGCCGGAACCGCCCGCCGCGCCGCCGGACCCGCCGACGCCGCCGCCCGCGCCGCCGTCCGACGCCGAACGGGCCAGCCGCGTGCGCTGGATGAGCTCGCGCCCGCCGAACAGGAAGAAGGCGGCGAGCACGACCAGGGCGTTGACGCCGACGGACAGGCCGAACATGAGGCCCGCGTCGTAGGGGATGTCCGCGCTGGAGGCGACGGTCTGCACGGTGATGCCGACGATGCTGGTGGGCGCGAGCGCGCCACCGACGATGGCGGAGCTCATCGCGATGCCCATCATGGTGGAGCTGATGCGGTGGGTCGCGGCCAGGCTCATGGCGATCGGCACCACGGCGAACGCGGCGTGCGAGGTGCCGAGGCACGCGACGCCGGTGGCGATGAGCCACAGGCCCCAGGGCAGCAACGCGACGCGGTCGCCGATCAGCCCGAGCGAGCGGTCCACGAGCCAGTCGATGGTGCCGGTCTCGCGCGCGATGCCGAACAGGTAGGTGATGCCCACCAGGATGATCAGGGCGTCGACGGGGAACCCGCCGAGCACGTCGTCGAGGCCCTCCCCCACCACGCCGATGCCGACCACGAAGGCGGCCACCAGTGCGAGCGCGCCCATGTGGACGTTCCGCAGCGCGGAGATCCCGAAGACGAGCGCGAGCCCGATCAGGGCGACGATCTCGGCGGTCATGCCGTCAGCTCCTTGGGTGAGCGTGCGGACTGCGTGCACGGGGCGAGAATCGTCATCGATCGTCTCCGTTCGTGGTGGTGCCGGTGGTCTCGGCGGGTGTGGTCCCGGCGGTGCCCGCCAGGTAGGCGGCGAGCGCGGGCGCGTCGACGCCGTCGACGTCGGCCAGGCCGATCAGGGTGCCCGCGGCGACGGGACGCGCGAGGCGCGCGCCGTCGAGCAGGTAGTAGGGGGCGACACCCTCAGCCGGGTCGATCAGCACGGGGGCGACCCCGGCGATCTCGTGGTGGTGGCCCTCGACGCGCAGCGTCGTGCCGACCGCCAGGTCCTCGGCCGCGCGGGCGGCGAGCAGCGTGGTCCAGGCCGGCCGCGGGGCCGGCACCCGGTCCGCGGCGGCGTGCACCGTGAGCGGCGTCTCGACGCCCATGTAGTGGTACGGCCAGTAGACGCAGGCGTACTTCCCGTCACGGCTGATCACGTGACCCTTGCCGCGCAGCAGCTCCCAGGTGGCCGGGTCGCCGGTCCGCACCACGGCGAACACGCCTCCGGCGAAGCTGGCCTCGCCCGGCAGCCGGAGCGCCGAGAAGACGTCGACGACGCCGTCGTGGGTCAGGATGCCGCCGTCCGCGCGCGCCGCGTAGATGTCGGCGAGCTCCGCGATGCGGGCCACGGGGTAGTGCATGGCCTCGACGTCGGCGCGCGTGCCGGTGCGGGTGGCGACCACGGTCATCTCGCACGCGTCGGCGGCGGCCGCCCGCTTGAGGCCGCGGACGGCGTCGGCGCGGCGGGCCAGGGTGCCCGCGACGTCGTCGCCGAGCTCCAGCAGGTCGAGCAGCGCCGGGGCCTCGACCGTGACCCCGGCCTGCGTGACGCGGCCGGTGGCCGGGTCGAGCTCCAGGTCGTACTCGCCGGACTTGCCGATCGCCACGATGTCGAGCCCGACCGCGCTGACCCAGTCGACCAGGCGCAGCAGGTTGGCGGGCTGGTCGCCGTCGCCGGGCAGGTAGCTCAGGCCGTTGGCGGCGGCGCGCGCGCCGAGGTCGGCGCCCACGACGGTGTCGACCTCCTTGCTCACCATGACCACGTGCGTGCCGTGCTCGAGGGCCGCCGCCGCGTAGCCGAAGCCCGCCGCGACGCGGCCGCAGGCCTCGACCAGGACGTCGACGCCGGACCAGTCCAGGGCGTCGGCCGAGGCCACGAGCGCGACGCGGTCCTGCTCGACCAGGCGCGCCGTGGTCGCCGGGTCTGCGGACTCGACGGCCTGGTCGGCCGGGTAGCCCAGCTCGTCGAGCATGCGCCGCACGCCGGCGACGTCGGGGTCGACGAGCACCGCCGGGCGGATCTCGGGCGTCAGCGCGAGCTGCGCCAGGAACGTGCGCCCGTAGCCGCCGTTCGCACCCGTCAGGGCGACGCGGAGCGGGGCTCGCGTCCGGGAGGCGTGATTGAGGATCACCGTTGTTCCGATCGTCGTGCACCCGCTCGGCGTTCGAGCGGGCTGGCGGCAACTGTGCCACAGTTTCTAACATCGTCCAACTTCGCATCAAATACTCACACGGTGTGAGAAGATCTGAGCATGCTCGGATCCATCGCCGACGACTTCACCGGCGCCACCGACCTCGCGACCATGCTGCGCACGTCCGGTCACCGCGTCTCCGTGGTGATCGAGGACGGCACACTCTCCCCCGCCCAGCTCGCCGAGGTCGACGCCGTCGTCGTCGCGCTCAAGACGCGCACCGCGCCCCGCGCCGAGGCCGTGGCGGCCTCGCTCGACGCGGTTGCCCGCCTGCGCTCGTGGGGCGCCGACCGCTTCTACGTGAAGTACTGCTCCACGTTCGACTCCACCGACGAGGGCAACATCGGCCCGGTGCTCGACGCCGTGGCGCACGCCGTGGGCGCGGAGCGCGCCGTCGTCGTGCCGTCGCTGCCCGCCAACGGCCGCACGGTCTACCAGGGGCACCTCTTCGTGGGCGGCGACCTGCTGGAGAACTCCTCGATGCGGCACCACCCGCTGACGCCCATGACGCGCTCGCGCGTCGCGGACCTGCTGCGCCCGCAGACCACGCACGACGTCGGGGAGCTGCCGCTCTCCACCGTGCACGAGGGGGCGGACGCCGTCCAGGGCGTCCTGGACGCCTCGGCCGCCCGGTACACCGTGGTCGACGCGATCACCGACGGCGACCTGGCGACGATCGGTGCGGCCACGGCGGGCGACGTCCTCGTCTCGGGCGGGTCAGGCCTGGCGCTCAGCATCCCCGGGCCGCGGCTGCCCGACGCCCTGTGGTCGGCCCCCACGTCAGGACGCGGCGCCGTCCTGTGCGGCAGCGTGTCGACGACGACGCTCGCCCAGATCGCCCACGCCGCACGGACGCAGCCGGTGCGGCTGATCGACGTCGCGGCGGCGGTCACCGACGAGCAGGCCACGATCGCGGAGCTGGCCGCCTGGGTCGAGCAGCAGTCCCCTCAGGCGCACCCGGTGGTGTGCGCGGCGCGCGAGCGTTCGGACGTGCGGTCCCATCTCGACGGCGTCGAGGTCGCGCCCGTGGTCGAGCGGGTGCTCGCCGGAGTGGCGCGGCGGCTCGTGGAGCGCGGGCTCGTCACGGCCCTGATCGTCGCGGGCGGCGAGTCCAGCGGCGCGGTGGTGCGGGCGCTCGGCGTCGGCGCGCTGCACATCGGGCCGGAGCTGGCCCCCGGCGTCTGCTGGGCGGCGGGGGACGTCGACGGCGACCCCGACCAGAACGTGGCGCTGGCGCTCAAGAGCGGCAACTTCGGCGGCGAGGACCTGTTCACCCAGGCGTGGGAGGTGCTGGCATGAGCGTCTCGACCGACCCCGTGGCCGCGCTGATCGAGGCCGGCCGCCAGCTCGTCGAGGCGGGGCTGAGCCCCGGCAGCAGCGGCAACGTGAGCGTCCGCGACGGCGACCGCATCCTGATCAGCGGCACGGGCACCTCGCTCGGCCGGCTGACGCCCGACGGGATCGCGGAGGTCGCGCTCGACGGCACGCACCTGGGCGGCGCGCGCTTCTCCAAGGAGACGCCCCTGCACACCGCGTTCTACCGGCGCGAGGACGGTTACCGCGCGGTGGTGCACGTGCACTCCCCGCACGCCGTGGCGCTGGCCTGCCTCGCCCCGTGGGCCGGGCACAACGCGGTCCCGCCGCTCACGCCCTACTTCGTGATGCGGGTGGGGCAGACGCCGCTGCTCCCCTACCGGCACCCGGGCGACCCCGCGCTGGGCGACGACCTGCTGGCCGCGCCGTGGCCGCTGCGCGCCGCGCTGCTCGCCAACCACGGCGCCGTCGTCGCCGGGGCGAGCCTGGACGAGGCGGTCGACCGCGCCACGGAGCTGGAGGAGGCGTGCCGGATCGCCCTGCTCACGGCGGGTTCCGAGCGCCGCGAGCTGGCGCCCGGACGCATCCGCGAGCTGGCCGACCGGTGGGGCAGCCCGTGGACGCCGGAACCCTAGACTGACGCGCAGGAGGCGATGATGGCGAAGACGACGGCGCTGATCCCGGAGCAGCGCAGGCAGCAGATCCTGCGGCATCTGCGCACGGAGCAGGTGCTCAGCTACCGGCAGATCACCGAGCTGCTCGGCATCAGCCAGATGACCGCGCGCCGGGACGTGGCCCTGCTCGCCGAGCAGGGCCGGGTGCGCGCGACGCAGGGCGGCGCGACCCTGGTGACCCGGCTGCTGAACGAGCCCCGGCGCGCCGAGAAGGCGGTGACCGGGCTCGCCGAGAAGACCGCGATCGCCCGCGCGGCGGCCGAGATGGTCACCGACTCGATGACGCTCTACCTCGACGCCGGCACCACGGTGCAGGCGATGCGCCCGTTCCTGGAGGAGCGCACCGGGCTCACGGTCGTCTCGAACGACCTCAGCACGGTGCTCGCGTTCCTCGACCACCCGAGCGTGGACCTGATCAGCGTGGGCGGGCGCGTGGACCCTGACAACCAGTCGACGATCGGGCGGCTCGCGGCCCTGACGCTCGCGGAGCTGTCCCTGGACATCGCGTTCCTGTCGTCGAGCTCGTGGGACGCGCGCCACGGCGTCACCACGCCGGTCGAGGCCAAGATCGAGGCCAAGCGCGCCGCCATGGCCTCGGCGACCACGACCGTGCTGCTCGCCGACAGCGGCAAGTTCGGCAGCTATGCGAAGTACCGGGTGCTGTCGCTGGACGAGCTCGACACGGTGGTCTGCGACCTGGCGCTCGACGACGCGGACGCCGAGCGGATCGAGGCCCTGGGCGTCGACGTCGTCCGGGCGCCGCTGTCCTGAGGCAACCCGCCGGCCCGTGTCCTAGAGGTAGCGGGCGTGCAGCTGGCCGCACGCCGCGTCGATCGTCGTCCCGAGCTGACGACGCCGGGTGGCGCGGACCCCGCGGGCCGCGAGGCCGCGCACGAACCCCTCGACGAGCCGCGTCGACGGCGCCCGGTAGGCCGGGTCGGCGCCGGCCGCCTCGTTGTACCGGATGACGCTCACGTGGAAGAGCTCCGGCCGGGACCGCTGCCGCACCAGGTCGGCGAGCGCGTCCAGATGGGCCTCGCCGTCGTTGACGCCGGCGATGAGCAGGTACGCGAGGTACACCTTGCGCCGGGTCGTGCGCACGTGCCGGTCAAGGATCGCGAGGTTGTCCGCCAGGGGGTACCGGCGTTCGAGCGGGATGAGCTCGGCCCGCTGGCCGGGGAAGGGCGAGTGCACGGACAGCGTGAGGGTCACCTGCGGGTGCTCCGCGACCAGCCGGTCGAGGTTGGGGGCGAACCCGACCGTCGAGACGGTGATCCGCCGCGCCGACAGCCCGGCGTAGCCGGGGTCCGTGAGCAGCGTCAGCGCGTCGAACACGTGCGGGTTCGCCAGTGCCTCACCCATCCCCATGAAGGCGACGCTCGCGGGCCGGGGCAGCCCCTCGCGCGTCCAGCGCGGGTGCATCACCTGGGCGGTGATCTCGTCGGCCGTCAGGTTGCGGACCAGCCCGACCGCGCCGGTCGCGCAGAACGTGCAGCCCAGCCCGCACCCGGCCTGCGACGACACGCACATCGAGTCCCAGCCGGTCCGGTAGTGCGACACCACCGTCTCGATGCGCGCCCCCGACTCCGCCGCGAAGAGCACCTTCTCGACGTGGTGGTCACGCTGGACCTCGACGGCGGTGAGCGGGTGGAGCCGTGGTCCGAACCGTTCGGCCAGGTCGGCGCGCAGGCCCGGCGGGAGGGCGCGGACGTCGGCGAACGTCTCCGCCGTCGACCCCTGCCAGGCGTTGATGACCTGCCGGAACCGGAAGTCCGGGTGACCGGTCGCGGACAGGTGGTGGCGGATCCGCATCCAGCGGCTCCGGGCGGTCAGGTCGACGGCGGTGGAGGTTCGATGCTGCATGGACTGCCTTTCGTGAGCGGTTGCCGATCAGCGGGGCTGAGGGCGCGACCGACCACGGGCAGGGCCCAGGGACGCGAGGGTCGACGGCGGCAGGGCAGCACGAGGCAAGCCGGGTACCGAGGGGGCACGGTCGACCTGACGCGGGACCGTGCGAGAGAGGTGTCGACAGAGCGCGCACGAGACCATGACCGATGGCCGGTGCGTCGCGAACGTGCCGAGGTGGCTCTGGCCGGGGGGCGGGTCCGGCCCGCGCCCTGCGCGTGGAGTACCACCGGCAGTTCGGCGGCTAGAGTCTGTCGACCTCGATCATGATGTGCGGCAACGTACCAGCGGGCCGTGCGGCGTCCCCAGGGTTTTTCCCGGCTCCACGCGGGCCGCTCCCGGGTGTTCGGCGCACGCCGCGCGGTAGCCTGGCGGGATCGCCACCACGAACCGTCCCGGGACCGCGGGCGAGCTGCTGACCCTCGCGGTCGGCGAGCTGGTGCGCCGGATCCACGACGACGTCCCCGCCGCGCTCGCCGACGAGCCGGACGCCGTGCACCGGCTGCGCACGTCGGTGCGGCGCCTGCGCAACGTGCTGGCCGCCTTCCGCCGGTACCTCGACCGGGACGCCGCGGCCGCGCTCCGGTCCCGGCTCAAGGAGCTCGGCGACGTGCTGGGCACGGCGCGCGACCTGGAGGTCCGGGCGCAGCAGGCCGCCGCCGCGGCCGACGCCGCGGGCCTGGACGACGCCGCGCGCTCCGCACTGGTCGACCCGCTGCGGGCGGCGCACCTGCACGCGCACGCCGCGGCCGTGCGCTGGATCCGGTCGGAGCGCAGCCGCGACCTGGACCGGCTGCTGGCCGAGTGGGCGGCTCTGCCCCGGCTCGGCGACCGTGCGGCGCAGCCGGCCAGGAAGGCGGCCCGCCGGACCGTGCGGCGGCAGGCGAGGCGCACCCTGGACGCCGCGCCCCGGCTCGCGGACCCCGAGGCCGCCCACGAGCTGCGCAAGGCGGCGCGCCGGCTGCGGCACACCTGCGACGCGACCACCCGCGAGCCCGTCGGCCTGCTGGGCCGAAGGACCAAGGACCTCGGCGACGTCGGCCACCGGATCCAGTCCGTGCTGGGCGACCACCGCGACGCCCTGCTCCTCGCCGAGCACGTCCGCGACCACGCGCGGGTGCGCACGGACGACGCCCGCGCGTACGACGCCGTGGTGGATTACTGCCAGGCCCGTGCCCTGTCGGCGCTGGCGACCCTCCCGGCGGTGCTGGGCGACCTGGAGCGCCGGACCCGCGGCTCCTGACTCACTCGGGGACGTCGTCCACCGCCGCCGCAAGGCGCGCCGCCAGCGTCGCGACCGCGGCCCGCAGCTCCGGGCCGTCCTCGACCCGGAAGGCGAACGGCACGCTCGCCAGCCACTCCTGCGCGTACATCGCGGGGTTGCGGGTGGTCCCCGTCAGCACGCACCGCTGCTCCCCCGCGGCCTCGAGGCGGCCCATCTGCGCACCGACCCAGGGGGCGACGTCGGCGAGCGGGGCGTCGAACACGACCCGCGTGGTGAACTGCCAGCCGGTGCCGAGGTGCTCCTCGAGCGTCCCGACGGGGTCGAGGTCGGCGGGCGGCTCGAACGGCCGGTCCGTGTGCTCGACGGCGAGCACCCGGTCCACGCGGTACGTGCGTACGGCGTCGGCGCGGTGCGAGTGGCACAGGAGGTACCAGCGCCCGTAGCGGACGACGACGGCCCAGGGGTCCACCTCGGCGACCCACTCGCTGCCGGACTCGCCGCGGTAGGTGACCAGCACGCGCCGTCGGACCGCGACGGCGGCGACGAGCTCGCTGGTGACGGCCGTGTCCGGGCGGGCCGCGTACCGGTCCGGGGCCGCGGACGCGTACTCGCGCAGGGTGGCGGCCTGCCGGCCGACGTCCTCGGGCAGCGCGCGGATGACCTTGCCGAGCGCGGTGCTGACGAGGTCGTCGGCCTCGGGGTGGCTGTCGAGCACCGCCATGACCAGGCCGAGCGCCTCGGTCTGCGTGAAGGTGACCGGCGGGAGGCGGGTTCCCCGCCCGAGCCGGTAGCCGCCGTGCGGCCCCCGGGTCGAGGTGACGGGGATCCCCGCCTCGCGCAGGATCTCGACGTACCGGCGGGCGGCCCGTTCGGTGACGCCGAGCCGGTCGCCGAGCTCGTCCGCCGTCGTCCCCGGGCGCGTCTGCAGGATCTCCAGGGCGCGCAGCGCGCGGGCGGTGGGGCTGGTCTCGGACGGCACCCCTGCAGGCTAAGCGGTCAGCGCACGACGGCCTCAGCGCACGACGTCGAAGACCTGCTTCTGGATGCCGTTGCTGTACGCCTCGTGCTCGACCAGCCGGAGCTTCTGCGCGGGCTTGTCGGTGTCGCTGAACAGCGGCTTGCCCTGGCCCAGGAGCACCGGGAAGACGAGCAGGTGGTAGGAGTCGACGAGCCCCGCGTCGGCGAGCGCCCGCGTCAGCGACACGCTGCCGTGCACCTGGATCTCGCCGCCGTCGGTCTCCTTGAGCCGGGCGACGTCGTCCAGCGAGCGCAGGATGGTGGTCTCGCCCCAGCCGTCGGTCAGGTCCGCGTCGGTGAGGGTCGTGGAGACGACGTACTTGGGCAGCTCGTTGTAGCGCGTGAACTCGGCCATGTCCGGCCAGACCGGTGCGAACATCTGGTAGCTGGCGCGGCCGAGCAGCAGTGCGCCGGCCTCCTCCTGCTCCCGGCCCTTGAGCTCGTAGGCCTCGGGGACCATGTCGACGGTCTTGAAGGTCCACGCGGTGTCGTGCAGCCCGGGGTCGCCCCCGGTGGGGTCGACCTTGCCGTCGAGCGAGACGAAGTGCGTGGCGACGATGGTGCGCATGCGGTGGATCTCCTGTCGTGGTGGCCGCGCGGTGCGGCGTCCTGCGGGCTGGTTCTACGGGGTTGGACGGGAGCGTGGCAGCAAAGTCATCGGCTCCGCGCGCGATTTTTTATCCGGAAGCAGAACGTCCGGAACCAGTTCTACCGTGGGGTGCACGGGGAGCGCATCGCCCCGCACCCACCACCCAGCACGAACCTCCCGGGAGACGAGAATCATGGACATCCTGCTCATCGGCGGCCTCTGGCTCGACGGTTCGGCCTGGGACGACGTCGTCCCGCAGCTCGAGGCGCTCGGCCACCGGGCCGTGCCGATCACGCTGCCCGGTCAGGGCGACGGCCGCACGGAGGTCACGCTGGCCGACCAGGTCGCCACCGTGGTCGCGGCCGTCGATGCGGCGGCCGGCAGGCCGCTCGTCGTGGGGCACTCCGCGGCGTGCACGCTGGCGTGGCTGGCGGCCGACGCCCGTCCGGAGCGGGTGGCGGGCGTGGTCCAGGTCGGCGGTTTCCCGTGGGACGACGGCAAGCCCTACGCCGACCTGTTCCCGGTCACGGACGGCGTGATGCCGTTCCCCGGCTGGGAGCCGTTCGCGGGGCCTGACTCCGACGACCTGGACGAGGCCGCGCGCAGCGCCTTCTCGGCGCGGGCCGTCCCCGTCCCCGAGGGAGTCGCCCGCGGCGTGGTGCACCTGGGCGACGAGCGCCGGTTCGACGTGCCCGTGGTGGTCGTGTGCCCCGAGTTCACGCCCGCCCAGGCGCAGGAGTGGATCGACGCCGGCGACGTCCCCGAGCTCGCGCGTGCCAAGCACGTCGACCTGGTCGACCTCGACTCGGGCCACTGGCCCATGTTCACGCGGCCGGCGGAGCTCGCGCGCGTCCTGGCGGACGCGGCCACGGCGGTGTGAAGGCGTGACGGTCTGACGGCGGCCCGGCGCCCTCACGGCGCGGTGACGAGCTCCTGCGGGAGCACCACCGCGTCGACGAGGGCGCCGTTGCGCCACACCGTCACCTCGGTACGCCGCCCGATGGCGTCGCCCACCATGAGGCGCTGCACGGCCGTGGTGGTCACGACGGTCGCGCCGTCGATCGCCACGAGGATGTCGCCGCGCCGGATCCCCGCGAGGTCGGCCGGGGACCGCGCGATGACCTGCGCCACCTGCATGCCGGTCCGGGAACCCACCCGTTCCGCGACCGGCTCGGGCAGCACCACCTGCGCGCCGGCGATGCCCAGCCACGCGCGCCGGACCCGGCCGTCGCGGACCAGGGTGTCGATGATGGCCCGGGTCGTGGCGTTGACCGGCACCGCGAGCCCCAGGCCGATGCCCGCGACGGCGGTGTTGACGCCCACGAGCCGGCCCGACGTGTCCGCGAGCGCTCCCCCGCTGTTGCCGGGGTTGAGCGCCGCGTCGGTCTGGACCACCTCGTCGATGATCCGGCCGGCCCCGGTCGGCAGCGAGCGGCCGAGGGCGGACACGATGCCGGCGGTGACGCTGCCCGCCAGCCCCAGGGGGTTGCCGAGGGCGACGACGAGCTGGCCGACCCGGAGGTTCGCCGCGTCGCCGAGGGTCAGGGCGGGCGGCACGTCGTCGTCCGCCCGGAGCACCGCGAGGTCGGAGAGTGGGTCCCGGCCGATCACCCGCGCGGCGACCTCCGAGCCGCCGGAGAAGGCGGCGCGGACGTCGGTGGCCGACTCGACGACGTGCGCGCTCGTGAGCAGCAGCCGGTCGCCCGGGATGACCGAGGCGCTCCCCGCCCCGGCCCCGCGCGCCGTCCGCACCGAGACCGCCGCGACCGACGGCAGCACGGCGTCGACCACGCGCACGATCGACGCCGAGTAGGCGTCCAGCGCCTCCTGATCGTCCATAGGTCCCATCACACACCGCGGGGCCGGTGGCCGGGAGGGGATTCGCCACGGGCAGACAGGGCGGTCACATTCGGGGACCGGTTCCGGTCAGGTGTCCGGGCCCGCGACGGGTCCGCACACCTGACCAAGGAGACAGCAGACATGGAAGCCAGGATCGACTTCTTCGGTAACCCCCTCGCCGGCAAGGTCCTGCGGCACATCAACTCCGCGAACAAGCTCGTCGTGGACTCGACGCTGCCGGCCGTCACGCAGGAGCTCGTGAAGATCCGGGCCAGCCAGATCAACGGCTGCGGCTTCTGCACCGACATGCACACCAAGGACGCCCTCGCCGCGGGCGAGACGCAGCTCCGCGTCAACCTGGTCGCCGTCTGGCGGGAGGCGACGGTGTTCACCGAGCCGGAGCGGGCCGCGCTGGAGCTGGCCGAGGAGGGGTCGCGGTTGGCCGACGCCGCGGGCGGCGTCTCGGACGAGACCTGGACGCGGGCGGCCAAGCACTTCGACGAGGACCAGCTCGCCGCGCTGATCTCGCTGATCGCGATCATCAACGCGTACAACCGGATCAACGTCATCAACCGGCAGCCCGCCGGCCACTACGTGCCCGGCCAGTTCTGACGCCGTCCGGCCCCGGCCTGATCGCCGGGGCCGGCCGCCCCTCTCACCTTTGAGGCCGGGGTTTCTTCGCTTTGAGCTGCCTCAAAGCGAAGAAACCCCGGCCTCGAAGGGGACGTCGCGACCGGGAGTCACGCACGGGCCGCGGCGTCGGCCCGCCGGACGACAGCCGCTCCGCTTGACTGTGCCCCGGGGGCATGGTTTGGACTGCTCTCGTCGGCGGTCCCGCCGGCGGACCGAGAGGAGCGGACAGTGGCCGCCTGGAGCACCCGCCAGCTCGCGGAGATCGCGGGAACCACGATCAAGGCCGTCCGGCACTACCACGAGATCGGCCTGCTGGACGAGCCCGCCCGCCGCTCCAACGGGTACAAGCAGTACGAGACCGCGCACCTCGTGCGGCTGCTGCAGATCAAGCGGCTGAGCGACCTCGGGGTGCCGCTCGCGCAGATCGCGACGATGGGCCGCGCCGACCAGGACCCCGACGAGGCGCTCCGCGTGCTCGACTCCGAGCTGGAGGCGACGATCACCCGGCTCCAGCGTGTCCGGGCGGAGCTGGCGGTCATCCTGCGGCACCGCGCACCGGCGGACCTGCCGACGGGGTTCAGCGAGGTCGCGCGCGACCTGACCGACGTGGACCGCTCCATGCTGATGATCTACGCCCAGGTGTTCGACGACGACGCCATGGACGCGCTGCGCGCGCTGCTGCACGACCAGCCGCACACCGACGCCGACGACCAGTTCGAGACGCTGCCCGCCGACGCCGACCGGGCCACGCGGCAGGCGCTCGCCGAGCGCATCGCGCCCATCATGCGGCAGCAGCTCGCGGCCTACCCGGCGCTCGGCGACGCCGCGTCGCACGCGCTGCACGGCCCCGGCCTGACGGGGTGCACCGTGGTGCAGGCGCTGCGCGAGCTCTACCACCCGGCCCAGCTCGAGGTGCTCTACCGCGCGCACCTGATCGTCACCGGAGAGACTGACGAACGGCTCGACGCCGAGGAGCTCGTCGTGGACCGGACACCCCGCCCCTGAGCACCGACCACGCCGCAGGCCAGACGACCCCGACGAACGGACGAGACGTTGACCGCACCGACCACGCCCGAGCCCGAGCTGATCGCCGAGGACCTGCTCCTCCTGCTGTTCGACCCCCGGTCGGGCACCATCGCCGGGGAGAACACCCTCTTCTACACCCTGGCGGGCGCGGTGCTCACCGAGCTGGCGCTGGCCGGGCACGTCGAGATCGACGACCGCCCCACGCTGACCGGCCCGCGGGTGAGCGCCGTCGCGGGCAACCCGCCCGCCGACCCGCTGCTGCACGAGCCGTGGGACCGGATCGCCGGGAAGCCGCGCGGCGCACAGACGTTCCTCGCCGAGGTCGGCCCGCGGCTGCGCGAGCCGCTGCTCGACCGGCTCGTCGAACGCGGCCACGTCGTCCGCGAGAAGCGCAAGGCCCTCGGGTTCATCCCCACCACGGCCCTGACCGACGGCGGCACGCCCCGCCGCGCGGAGCTCGTCGCCGCAGTGCGGCCCGTGCTGGCCGACGGCGCCGATCCGGACCCGCGCACCGCCGTGCTCGCGGCCCTGCTCTCGGCCAGCGGCAGCCTGCCGACGCTGCACCGCGACATCCCCTGGTCGGGCGCCGTCTACACGCGCGGCAAGGAGCTGGAGCACGGCGACTGGGGTGCTGCCGCCGCCGGCGAGGCGGTCACGCGGACCACCATCGCCGTCACCACCGCGAGTGCGGCCATCGCGATCGCCACCGTCCAGAACAACCCCTGACCCGTCGTTGAGTGCGGGCTATTTGCGGGCCGAACGGCTGTAGGCCCGCAAATAGCCAGCACTCAACGAAGGGGGTGGGGGCGGACGGCGTGCAGCGTTGCCGTGCGTACCTCCAGCAGCGGCGCGTCGGACGACGGGCGCACCCGCGGGTCGACGTGGACGCCGGACGACGGCGACCAGGCGAACGCGCGCAGCCACAGGCCGCCCGCGCGGATCTCGGCGCGGTACGGCGCGAGGTCGACGTCGAGGCCGCGGCCGGACCAGAACTGGTCGGCGATCAGCAGGTCGCCGGCGTGGACCCGGATCGCGTCGCCCGTCCAGCCGAGGCTCAGCAGCACCCGGTCGGCGTCCTCGAAGACGTCGTCGGGCACCACCACCTCGACGGGGACGAGTGCCGCGAAGTCGGCGTCGTCCGGCGCGGACAGCCGGCCGGCGCTGCCGCCCGTGCGCACCGGCGCCACCACGGCGGCGTCGAACCGCGGCACGGCGAGCGGCCGGGACAGGTCTTCGCCCGGGACCACGTACCGCGCGAACAACGAACCCTCCCCGGGCACCCGCGTGCGCCCGCCCGCGGGCAGCGCGGGCAGGACGTCGACGGTGCGGTCCTCGGCGTGCGGCACGACGCGGAACGTCTCGCCGTCGAAGTACCCGCTGCCGTCCCACAGCACGACGGACTCGCGGCCGTCGATCGTGCCCTGCCACACGGTGTCCGCCAGGGCCGACGGCAGGAAGACCAGGGTCGTGTCGCCGACGACGACCTCGGCGGCGAGCCCCGGCGCGGCGGTCGGCCGGGCCACGACGCGGGTGCCGGTCCGGAGGATCTCCGCCCCTCGGACGTCCTCGGCGTCGACGCCCTCGAGCTGCAGCTCGACGTCGACGCCGTCGGTGGTCGCGAACAGGAAGACCGGGCCGCGCGCGGTGTCCAGGCGCGTGATCGGCTGGGCCGGCACCGTGAGCGCCGGGACCGACCCGAGCCGCTGCCGCAGCGGCCAGGCCGCCGACACCCCGGAGCGCAGGGTGCACGTCGCGGTCGGGACGGTCACCCGGTGCGGGCCGAGCTCGACGTCGAACCGCACCCCCTCGACGTCCGCGAGCGCCGCGACCGCGGGCTGGTGGTTGTTGACGAAGAGGTAGCCGCGCTCGCCGTCGCCCCGGACGGACCAGCGCACCGGGTCGCCGCCGCTGGCGCCGTCCGGCAGCGCCGTCGGGTAGGTCGCGAGATCGGGGCCGAACGTCTGCAGGAACAGGTGCTGGCGGCGCAGCCGGTGGTAGTGCGGGCGCTGCTGGCCCGCCGCGCCGATCGGCGCCCAGAAGTCGTAGTCGCGCACGGGCAGGTCGTTGGGGTAGCCGGTCGCGTGCGACTCCTGCGTGGTGGAGCGGTCGCCGAGCACCTGGGTGCCGCCGTGGTAGAGGTAGTAGCCCTGCCAGGCGGAGCCGCTGCCGAGCTTCGTGAGGGCGAGCGCGGCGACGTCGTCGGCGTCCACGTGGGGGCGCCGGTGGTAGGCGACCTGCATGCCGCCGCCGAGCTCGCAGGTGGCGAACGGCCACGGGTCGGCGGCGCCGTCCGCCGCCTGGGCCGGGGCGGGGCCGTCGCGCAGGTCGGCGCCGACGGTGAGGTCGTCGCGCACGGTGGAGAACGTGTAGTGCGCGGCGCCGAACGCGGGCCACCCCGTGGTCGACTCCTCCCAGAAACCGTCGGAGTATCCCGCGTACACCGGGAGCACGCGGCCGCGCGGCAGGCGGGCGCCGCCCCAGCCCGTCGCGAGCCACAGGGGCACGCGCAGGCCGGCGGCCTCGGCGAGGTCGCGGAGCGTCGCGAGGTGCTCGGGCTGGTCGTAGAGCTCGTTGTCCACCTGGATGCCGATCACGGGGCCGGGCTGCCCGGGTGCGTGCAGCAGGCCGCGCACCTGCTCCGCGATCGCGGCGTACCAGCCGCGGGCGAGCTCCACGTAGGCGGGGTCGTCGGTGCGGTGCGCCAGGGGCAGTGCCTGCAGCCAGTCCGGGAAGCCGCCGTTGCGCGTCTCGCCGTGCGCCCACGGGCCGATGCGGAGCACGACGTCGAGGCCGGCACGGCCCGCTGTCTCGACGAACCGGCGCAGGTCGCGCGGCCCGTCCCAGCGCACCTGCCCGCGCACCTCCTCGTGCACGATCCAGAGCACGTAGGTCGCGACGACCGTGACGCCCCCGGAGCGCAGGGTGCGCAGCTCGGTCTCCCACCGTTCGGGGCGGTCCCGGCTGAAGTGGTACTCGCCCATGACGGGGAACCAGGGCCGCCCGTCCCGCTCGACGTACCGGTCGGTGACGCGGACGGCGTCCGGGGTGCCGGCGGGGTCGCCGAGGTCCAGCGGCGCGGACCGCACGGGCGGCGCCGCCGGGACGCGGACACGGTGGACGGTCGGCTGCTGCGCGAGGTTCGGGCTCACCCACGCGACCCTACGAAGCGGCGGCGCGCGGCGACATGCACAGATCGACGCCGCGCCTGGACGATCGCGTGGCGACGCCGGGACCGCGGGGCTCGCGGTCCCGCCGTCAGCCCACCTCGTCGACCGGCGTCAGCCGCACGAGCGGCTCGGGGCGGTGCACGCCCCGCGGCCGGTAACCGAGGGGGTCCGCGACGCCGAGGTAGTCGGCCAGGTACCAGACGATGCTCAGCCACATCTCGGTGCCCTGCAGACCGGGGACCCCGTCGGGGCCGGCGCCGCGCGGGGCGAACGCGAGACCCGCGCCGTCGGCCCAGCTCTCCAGCGCCCGGTCGAGCTGCTCGCGCGCCCAGGCCTCGCCCTCGGCCCGGCGGTGCGCGGTCTGCTTCGCCGCGAGCCAGAGCGGGTGCACGATGTCGAGCACGTTGCACGCGGTCCAGCCCTCGGGGCTCGCGAGCACGGGGTCGGCCGCGTGCTCCAGCACCGTGTCGACCGCCGCCTCCGGGTAGGGCAGCGGCAGCCCGAGCTGCGCTTACGAGCCGCGGGTCAGGCGGTAGAACCCGTTGACCGCCTGGAGCCAGCGCGGCGCGGGCTGCGGCCCGCCCCACAGGCCCGTGGCGGGGTTCGCCCGCGCGGTCAGCCAGCCGAGCAGGCCGTACAGCGGGCCGACGCCGCCGTCGGGCAGCTCGGCGGAGAAGTCGGCGACGTTGAGGGCGCAGGCCGTGGCCAGCGCGTCGACGGCGGCGCCGCTCCCCCAGGCCTGCGCGCCCCAGTCCCGCGCCTCCAGGGCGGCGACGACGTCGCGGTCGGTCAGCTCGTGCACCGCGCGGACCGGGTGCGGCAGGCGCGCGCCCAGCAGCCGCACCGCGTAGCCGACACTGAGCACGTGGTAGGCGGCGTCGCCGTCCGTGGGCGAGAGCGGCTCGTCCGGCAGGCCGCCGTCCGACAGGCCCGCGTCGGAGAGGTCGCCCTCCGGGATCAGCCCGGTCGCGGGGTCCTGGCGGGCGGTGAGCCGCCGGACCAGGTCGGCGGCCTCGAACCCGGGCGGCGGGGTGCCGAGCAGCAGGTCGGCGATCTCGACGGCGTCCGCCCACGGTCGGACCGCCGGCGGCAGCGGCCCCGCGGCGGCGGACGGGCGGTCCACGAACCGCCCGTCCTCGAAGCAGCGGGCCAGCACGTCGCCGGCCTGCTCGCGGGCGCGGTCGCCGAAGGCAGCGAGCCGGGCGGCGAGGTCACCGGCGGTCGCGCCCTTCGTCTCCGTGCGCCGGTCGCGCAGCACACGCGCGGGGTTGCCGGCCACGACGGCCCAGTCGGGCACGTTCTTGGTGACGACGGCGCCGGCCGCGACGACGACGTGGTCGCCCACGGTCACGCCGTCCAGGATCGTGGCGTTCGAGCCGATCCAGACGTCGTCGCCGATGGTGATGCCCTTGCTCCAGGTGCCCTGCTGGAAGACCGGCCGGTCGTTGGCCATCTGGTGGTTGAACCCGAGGATCGAGCTGTGCGCGCCGATCCGCACGCCGTCGCCCATCCGGATCTCCCCGCGGACGACGGCGAACGGGTTGACCGAGCAGTCCGCCCCGATCGTCAGGTCGCCGGAGAGGTAGGCGAGCGCGGCGACGTAGGTGCGGTCGCCGAGGGCGAGCCGGTCGCAGTAGACCGCGGCGTTCGGGGCGACGAAGACGCCCGTGCCGAGCTGCGCACCGGCGTCGACCAGCTCGCGCTGCCGGACGGCCTGCGCCGCGCCCTCCGCCGAGGCGGGGTCGTACTCCCAGGGGAGAAAGTCGACACGTCGGACACCTTGGGCCGCTGAGTGATCCACGCCGCAAGCCTATCCACGTGCCGGCGCACCCTCCGGGAGCCGCAGCAGCGCGAGCGGGACGTGGTGCTGCCCGGCGTGCACGTCCCGGTCCCGCAGCGAGCCCTGCGAGACCGGCCGGGGGAACGAGATCTTGACGACGTCGAGCGACGGGATCCGGAAGATCCGCACCGCGCTCGCCTCCACCCCGTACAGGCCGGCGACGACGTCCTCGTTGACGAACCCCTCGTCGGCGACGACGCGGTAGCCGGCGGCGTCGCGCAGGAAGAGCTCCATCGTGACCCAGAACGGGCCGGCGTTCTTGGACCGGACCTCGTGGGCGAGGTCGGCGATCGTGCGCGGCGGGGCGGGGGCGGTCGTCAGGGGCTCGGTCATCGCTGCACTCCGTACTCGATGCGGAACAGGCTGGTCGGGGTGGGGCTGTCCACCACGTGGTTGAGCACGAACTCGTAGGCGGCGCCGCGCTCGACCTCCGCCGGCGAGGTCGGGAACGCCAGGCTCGGCAGGTAGCCCATGGCGGGCGTCGGCAGGTGCAGCATCAGCGGGTTGACGAGCTTGGCGACCGCCGTCGCCGTGGCCTGGTCGGCCGCGTCGACCAGCAGCATCACGCCCACCTCGCGCGGCGGCCCGCTCTCGGGCTCCAGGTCGTCCAGCACCGCGTCGTGGCCGTACAGGCGCAGGTCGAACGCGTACTCGTCGTCGGCGAGGCCCAGGGTGTCGCTCACCCACCGGCGGATCATGGTGCGCATCAGGTCGGCCCAGGCGTCGATGTCCCGCAGGATCAGCGGGTCCCGGACCGCCGTGAACGACATGGTCTGGTAGCCCGTGATCCGGGCGCCCTCCAGCTTGACCGTGTGCTGGTCGGCGACGTGGAAGCGCGAGCCCTCGACCCGGACGGTCCGCTCGTCGAGCGCCGTGTAGACGGCGTCGCGCACGTCGAGGGTGCCGTCGGGCTCGCGCATCTGGAACGGGTCGACCGTCTCGTAGAGCATGTGGGCCGCCACCGTCCGCGGCGTGCACGCGGTCCCGGGGTCCAGCGGCTCGATGGTGAACCCGGTGGCGTCGATCGTCGTGTACACCCCGCCCGTGCGCGGGTCGGTCGTGGCCTGGCCGCCGCACTCGACGATCTTCGCGGCGTGCCAGGTGGGGCCGGCCGGCATCCCCTGGAGCAGCGGGTACGCCGCGGCGAGCGCCGTGTCCGTGGCCCGGCCCGCGAGGATCACCTGCGCCCCCGCCTGGAGCGCCTCGACGATCGGCTCGTGCCCCATCATGCCCACGATGTGGGTGCAGCTCTCCAGGGTCTCCGCGCTCAGCTCGCCCAGGGGCGGCAGGGCGTGGATCCGCCCGGCGTCGAGGTGCTCCTTGAGGTCCGTGGCGTCCTGCTCGCTGTAGATGCGCGCGACCCTGAGGTCCAGCCCCTCCTCGGCCATCACCTTCGCCGCGAGCCCGGCCACCCAGTCGACGCCGGAGTCGGTGCCGCTGGTGCCGCACGAGCCGATGATCAGCGGCACGTCGGCGCGGGCCGCCGCCTTGAGCAGGCTGCGCAGGTCACGGGTCACCGCCTGCGCGGCGGTCTTGGGGGTCGACGACCCGAGGTAGTAGGGGCCGGAGTCGGTGGAGCCGCCGTCCAGGGTGATCACGTCGACGCCGAGCGCCAGGCCGCGCTCTATCGTCGACTCGTCCCAGCCCGCGCCGAGCATGCCGCTCGGCGTGAGGATCCGGACGGAGCCGGTAGATGTGTTGGTGTCCATGGTTCTCGTCTCTGTCACGCGCCGGTGGGCGCTGCGGGGATCGCGGCCAGGACGGCGTCGGTCATCTCCCGGGTGGTGGCCGTGCCGCCGAGGTCAGGGGTGCGCACGGCGCCGTCGGCCAGCACCGTCTCGATCCCCGTCATGAGGTCCCGGGCGGCGCCGGGCTGCCCCAGGTGGTCGAGCATCATCGACGCGGACCACAGGGCGCCCACCGGGTTGGCGATGCCTCGGCCCGCGATGTCGGGCGCCGAGCCGTGCACGGGCTCGAACATCGAGGGGTGCTCCCGGGTGGGGTCGATGTTGCCGGCGGGGGCGATGCCGATGCTGCCCGCGACGGCGGCGGCGAGGTCGCTGAGGATGTCGCCGAACAGGTTCGAGGCCACGATCACGTCGTACGCAGACGGGCGCAGCACGAGCTTGGCGGCCAGGGCGTCGATGTGCTCCTGCCGCCAGGTGACGCTGGGGTGCCGGGCGGCGCGCTCGCGGACGATCTCGTCCCAGAACGGCATCGTGTGCACGATGCCGTTCGACTTCGTCGCCGAGGTGACGTCGCCGCGCCGGGTCGCCGCGAGCTCGAAGGCGTGGTCCACGATCCGCGTGACCCCCGGGCGTGTGAAGACCGCCTCCTGGACCGCCAGCTCGTCCGGCAGGCCCCGGTTCAGGCGCCCGCCGATCTCGCTGTACTCCCCCTCGACGTTCTCCCGCACCACGACGAGGTCGACGGCGCCCGCGTCGCGCAGCGGGCCCGGCAGCCCGGGCAGCACCCGGATGGGCCGCAGGTTGACGTACTGGCGGAACCGCCGCCGGATCGGGATGAGCAGCCCCCACAGCGAGACGTGGTCGGGCACGCCGGGCCACCCCACGGCGCCGAGCAGCACGGCGTCGTGCCCGGCGATCCGGTCGAGCCCGCCGTCGGGCATCATAGCGCCGGTGACCAGGTAGCGGGTGCAGGACCAGTCGAGGTGGTCGTAGCGCAGCGCGAACCCGTGCCGGGCGGCGAGCAGGTCGAGGGCCTGGAGCGCGGGCGGGATCACCTCGGTGCCGATCCCGTCGCCGGGGATGACGGCGATGCGGTACTCGGCCGGGATGGTCATGAGGGCTCCTCGGATCGTGTCGCCGGGACGGCGAGCAGGTGGGCGTTCACGGCGTGCCGGGGGCGGCCCGCGAGCGCCGCGACGAGCTCGGCCGCGCCCTCCAGGCCCGCGGCGGCGCGCGCCTGCGTGGTCTGCCCGGCGAGGTGGGAGTAGACGACGATGCCGTCCACGCCGCGCAGCGGGCTGTGGGCGGGGAGCGGCTCCTCGGTGACGACGTCGAGGGCGGCGCCGGCGATCTCCCCGGCGCGGACGGCGTCCGCGAGGGCCTGCTCCTGGACGACGGCGCCGCGGGCGGTGTTCACGAGCACCGCGGTGGGTTTCATCAGGCGCAGCTCGGCGGGGCCGATGAGGCCGCGGGTCCGGTCGGTCAGCGCGGTGTGGACGGAGACGTAGTCGGACCGGGCCAGCAGCTCGGGCAGGTCGACGAACTCGACGGCCTCTCGCCCTGCGGTGCGCTCCGGCTCGGGCACCCGGGTGGTGCAGAGCACCGTCAGGCCGAACGCCCGGGCCAGCGGCACGACGGCGCGGGCGGCCGCACCGTAGCCGATCAGCCCCAGGGTGGCGCCGCGCAGCTCGTGCCCGTCGGCGCGCGGCCAGCCGCCGTCCGCCACGCCCCGGGCGCTGCGGACCAGGCCGCGGGCCGCGGCCAGGAGCAGGCCGAGCGTGTACTCGGCGACGGCGTTGGCGTTGATCCCGGGCAGGTTGCTGACCGTGATGCCGTGCCGCGCGGCGGCGGCCACGTCGATCGAGTCGTGGCCCACGCCGGTGCGCACCACGACGCGCAGGCGCGGGGCCCGGGCCAGGACGTCGGCCGTCATCGGCTCGTTGGCGACGAGCGCCGCCGCCACGCCGTCGAGCGCGGCGACCAGCTCCGCCGGGTCGCGGCGGCCGACGAGCGGCAGGTGCGCCGTCTCCAGCCCGGCGGCCCGCAGGTAGCGGTCGACGTCGTCACCGGGGCGCAGGTAGTCGGTGGTGATCAGCACGCGGGTCATCGCTCACACCGCCTTCACGGTGTCGGTGCGCCGCTGCAGGGCCTCGACCCGGGCGACGGCGAGCACGCCGAGCACCGCGACGACGGCGACGTCCACGAGCATCAGCGTCCAGCCCGTCAGGTCGACCATGCCGCCCACGAGCGCCGGGCCCACGAACCCGCCGCCGGCCCAGCCCACGGCGTAGAGGCCCGCGTAGGTGCCCATGACGCGGGCCGAGGGGGCCAGGTTCCAGAGCACCACGACGGCGTTGACCAGGAAGGCGGCGGCGCCCGCCGCGCCGACGCAGAAGGCGACGACGGTGCCCGCGGGAGTCTGCGCCACGGTGCCGAGCACCATCGCCGCCGCGAAGAGCGACATCCCGATCATCATGGTCCGCAGCCGGCCGATGCGTTCGGCGAGCAGAGCCGTCGGGTAGGCGGCCAGCAGGAACGCGACGCCGCTCGGCAGCAGCAGCCCGCCGGCGTCGCCGCGGGAGAGGCCGAGCGCCTCCATGCCGTACGGCGTGGCCAGGGCGCGGGACGCCGACCAGGCGCTGCCGAAGAGCAGGATCGCGACCATCATGAGCAGCCGGCTGCGGTCGGGGTCGCGGACGATGTCGAGCACGACGCGGCGCACGCCCGGCCGCGCGGGTGCGGCGGCGTCCGCATCCTCGGCGTCCGAATCCTCGGCGTCCGCGGCGTCCTCGGCCAGGGCCGCCTGGTAGCCGGGCGAGCGGCTGTCGCGCACCGTGAGCCCGAGCACCACGATCGAGACCAGCATGAGCGCCGACGGGATGGCGAACGCGATCCCGGGGTGCTCGTCGACGACCAGCAGGCTGATCAGCGCGGCGACGATCACGGTCAGGCTGGAGGCGATCTTGACCGCAGCGTTGGCCCGGCTGCGCTTCTCGGGGGCCACGAAGTCGGGCACCAGCGACTCGGCGATCGGCTTGAACGCGTTGGCGACCAGCGCGTAGCAGAACATGACCGCCACCAGCAGCGGCAGCGACGCGGCGACGTGCGGGAGGACCAGGAAGAGCAGGGCGGCGACCGGCATGCCGACCACGAGGTACGGCATGCGGCGGCCCCACGACGTGCGCGTGCCGTCGGAGCGGTTGCCGAGCCACGGCTGGACGAAGACGCCGAGCAGGTTGTCCATGCCCATCAGGAAGCCGACCAGCGCCGCGCTGGTGAGGTGCTCCCGCAGCAGCGGCGGCACCTGGGCGTCGTAGAAGTTCCAGGTCGACTCCTGGGCGAAGACGGCGAGCGCCACCAGCAACGTGATCCTGGTCTGCGCGTGCCGTACCGGCGGCGCGGTGGTGGACATGGAACCTTCTCCCTCTGCCACCTCGTCGTGGCCACGTCGGCGTGTGGCGCTCACCGTACTTTTGCTATAGCAAAACTGTCAACAGTTGCAAAAGTGCTCTGCGATAGCACGGGCCCTACGATGGGCCGGTGACCTCCGAAGCCCTGGCAGCCCTGGCCGGCGACACGCTCGCCGACCGGTCCTACCGCGCCATCCGCGACGCGATCACGACCGGGGAGCTCCGCCCGGGTCAGAAGGTGACCGAGCGCGGGCTGGCCGAACGGCTCTCGGTGAGCCCCACGCCGGTGCGCGAGGCGATCCGGCGGCTCGAGCAGGACGGCCTGCTGGAGCGGACCGGGCCCCGCACGGTCAAGGTCTCGCCCATCGGGGACACCGCCGTCCAGGACCTGGCCGAGGTCGAGGTGGCGCTGCGCGGCATGGTGGCGCGGTTCGCTGCGCGGCATGCGACGCCCGGCCGGCTCGACCGGCTCGACGCCCTCCTGGACGAGGCCGACGACCTGCTGATCGTCGCCCGGCAGCGGCACGGGTCCGGCGAGGACGTCACCCGGCAGCTCCACCAGCTCCTGGACGTCATGCAGCAGTTCAACGACACCGTCGACGCCTGCGCGGACAACCCCGTGCTGGTGCGGCTGCTCGACCAGACCCGCGTCTTCTCCCGGCCCGAGCAGCGCGCACGGCGGCTCGAGCGCGTCGCGCACGACGACGAGTTCGGCATGGAGCGCTACGCCACCCACCGGGCGCTGGTCAGCGCGCTGCGCGCGGGCGACGCCGCGGCCGCCGAGGCGCTGGTGATCGAGGACGCCCGCGGCGGGCTCAGCGACCTGCTCGCCGGGACGGACCGGCTGCGCGCCGCGCGGACCGCGCCCGCCTCCTGAGCCCGGCTACCGCTTCAGGCCGAGCGCCCGCAGCTCCAGGTCGGCCAGCCGCCGCACCACGTCGGGGTCGCCGTCCCGCCACGCGCGCACCGGGTCGTCGGAGATCCTGGTCAGGGCGCGCAGCGGCCGGTTCGTCAGCGCGCGCAGCGCCAGCAGCGCCGGGTCGGCCGCGACCAGCCGACGGCCGGCGCTCGCCCGCCGCACGAACCGCACCCGCAGCGGCACGTAGAGCACGGCCACCAGCAGCACCGGGACGAGGAAGACGGCGAGCCCGACGAGCAGTGCCACGTCGGCCACCGTCTCGGCCTGGGAACGGCCCGCCGCGGCCAGGCTCTCCGCGGCGTCCGCGGCCCCGCTGAACGGCGCGGCCAGGTCGTCGCCCACCCCGGGGACGCCGTCGATGCGACCCTCGACGTCGTGGAACCGGGCGGCCATGTCGTCGGCCGCGGTGGCCGTCGCGCGGCCGGGGCGGCCGAGCTCCAGGGTCGCCGCCCAGACCTCGCGGCCGGCCCACGCCCACCCCGCGACCCAGGCGAGCAGGAGCAGGTCGCCGAGCACCTGGCGGGCGCCCCTGGCCGGCGCGGCGGCGTACAACCTCATGGTGCGGACCTCCGGGTGTCGACATTCGGCACGCCGCACCGTATCGGACTTACCGGTCAGCAATTCCACCACCGATCAGACCGACATGTGATTGCATACTCCCCGAATCGTTTCCGACTCTGCGAGGTATCAGCATGGCTGCCGACGAGCTCACCCGGACCTTCGTCGAGTTCGACTCCGACGGCGACGGCCGCATCACCGCGGACGAGTTCCGCCAGGCCATGGCCACGCGCGGCGAGGAGACCACGGACAAGGACCTCGACCAGATCTTCGGCAAGGCCGACCACGACCGGGACGGCAAGATCGACCTGGCCGAGTTCACGATCGCCTGGGACGCCTGAGGCCGTCGGGCGCCCGGGTCCCGGGCGCCCGACGTCCGGCCGGCTACCCCTTGAGCCCGCCCGAGACGAGGTCGAGGCGCCAGTAGCGCTGCAGGAACAGCACGAGAGCGAGCAGCGGGACGATGGAGACCGCGGCCCCCGTGATCGCCACCGAGTACAGCGCCGGGGAGCTCGACCCCTTGGCCAGCAGGGTGAACAGCCCCACGGTGAGCGGGTACCGGCTCTGGTCCGACAGCATGATGTACGGCAGCAGGAAGTTGTTCCAGGTGCCGATGAACTGCAGCAGGAACACCGTGACCATGCCCGGCACCATGAGCGGCAGCACGATCCGCTGGAAGATGCGCCACTCCCCCGCGCCGTCGATGCGCGCGGCCTCCAGCGTCTCCTGCGGCACCGCGGACATCGCGTACACCCGCGACAGGTAGATGCCGAAGGGGCTGACGATGCTCGGCAGCAGCACCGACCAGTGCGTGCCGACCAGCCCGAGCTGGGACAGCAGCAGGTACTGCGGCACGGCCAGGACGATGCCCGGGATGAGCACGCCCGCGAGGATCGACAGGAACAGGAACGAGCGGCCGCGGAACTCGTACTTGGCGAGGCCGTACCCGGCCATCGTCGAGACGAGCACCGACAGGAGCGACCCGACGCCCGAGTAGATCAGCGAGTTGAGGCACCACATCAGGTACTGCCCGCCCTCGTAGGCGAACAGCGCCGTCAGGTTCTCCCCCAGGCCGGTGCCCGGCGCGAAGGTGAACGTGGTGAACAGCTCGCCGCGCGTCTTGGTCGCCGCGACGTAGACCCAGGCCACCGGGATCAGGCAGTAGAAGGCGCCCACGAGCAGCACGATCGTCGGCAGCACGCCCCAGCCGCCCTGCCGCGCCCGCGAGCGCGCCCGGTCGGACGGGTCGCGCCGGGTCGGCGCCGGCTCCGGGCGGGCAGTGAGCACGCTCATCGCTGCACCCCCATCCGCCGGCGGTTGACGATCCGCAGGATGACCACCGAGACGAGCACGGTGCCGACCGCGAGCACGGTCGACGCCGCGGCCGCCTGGGGCAGGTCGTCGGTCCCGAACGCGTCGCGGTAGATGGTCATCAGCGGCACCCACGTGTTCGAGATGGCGCTCGTCATGGGCTGCAGCGTCGCGGGCTCGCTGTAGAGCTGGAGCGTGCCGATCAGCGAGAACACCCCGGTGAGCACGAGCGCCGGCACCACCAGCGGCACCTTGATCCGCAGCGCGATCTGCACCTCCCCGGCGCCGTCGAGCCGGGCGGACTCGTAGATCTCGCCCGGGATGGACCGCAGCGAGGTGTAGATGATGATCATGTTGAACCCGACGCCGCCCCAGATGGCGATGTTCGCGAGCGAGCCGAACAGCCCCGGGCCGTCGAGGAACGGGATGGTCCCCAGCCCGAGCGCGCGGGTGACGTACGAGAACGGGCTGGTGCTCGGCAGGTACATGAAGCCCCACAGGAGGGCCGCGACGACGCCGGGCACCGCGTAGGGGATGAAGATCGCCGTCCGGCCGAACCGCTTGAGCCGCGCGGCGGGCGTGTCCAGCACGAGCGCGAACAGGAGCGCGAGGCCGAGCGTGAGCGGCACGGCGATGATGCCGTAGATCGCGAGCCGGCCGAAGCCGGCCGCGAACTCCGGGTCGGTCAGCACCGCGACGTAGTTGTCGAGGCCGACGAACACCTCCGTCTTGCGCCCCAGCAGCGCGCCCTCGATGCGGTAGGCGCGCAGGCTCAGCCAGACGGCGTAGCCCACCGGGACGAGCATGAACGTGACGTACAGGATGACCGCCGGGGCGGTGAACAGGTAGGGCGCGACCTGCCGCCGTCGGGGACGGCGGCGGGCCGGTGGCAGGGTGGTCGACATCGCGGGCTCCGGGTCAGCCGTTGCTCACGGCGAACCCGGTCTCCGTCATGTCGGCGACCACGGCCTCCTGGGTGGCGACGAACGCGTCCCGCCAGGGGGTGCCGTTGCGGATGGCCTTGCCCAGCTCGTCCTCGAAGACCGACTTGGCGAGGTTGACGTTCGGCCCCCACGTCACCGGGACGGTCTGCGCGGAGATGTCGGCGGAGACGGAGTAGAAGTCCTTCTGCTGCGGCATGAGGGTCGGCGGGTCGTTGCTCTCGGCCATCTCCTGCCCCAGGCTGGACGCCGGGTACAGGCTCTGCTCGTCCAGGAGCAGGGTGTTGCCCTCCTCGGTGGAGTTGAGCCAGGTGGCGAACTTGGCCGCCTCCTCCGGGTGCTCGCTGTCCTTGGTCACCACCAGGGCGGAGCCGCCCTGGTAGGCGACGGCCGCGTCACCCGGGGTCCACTGCGGCAGCGGCGCCATCGCCCAGCTCCCCGCGGTGTCGGGCGCGACGGACTCGATGACGCCCGGCGCCCACACGGCCGACGGCCACGAGAGCATGGTGCCCTCGTTGATCATGGCGTTGTACTCGGGGGTCAGCAGCGGCTCGGTCTGGATCAGGCCGTCGGCGGCCAGCGCCTCGAAGTAGTCGGCCACCTCCAGGGACGCCTCGTCGGCGATCCCGACGGTCCACTCCTCGCCGTCCACCCCCCACCACTGCCCGCCCGCCTGCGTGGCCACGCCGGCGAAGAAGCCGAACTCGGTGGGCGGCAGGCTGGCGATGACGGCGTCCGGGTCGGCCTCCTGCACGGCGGCCGCCGCGTCGCGGAACTCCTCCCACGTGGTGGGCACCGGCACGCCGAGCTCCTCGAAGCGGTCCTCGCGGTAGACCAGCGCCATCGGGCCGACGTCCTGCGGCACGCCGAAGACCGCGCCGTCGAACGTCGTCTGCGCCCAGGTGCCCTCGGTGAAGGCGTCCTGAACGTCGCCCACGTAGTCCGTGATCT
This sequence comes from Promicromonospora sp. NPDC110617, assembly GCF_055598465.1. Lineage (NCBI taxonomy): Bacteria > Bacillati > Actinomycetota > Actinomycetes > Micrococcales > Promicromonosporaceae > Promicromonospora > Promicromonospora sp. NPDC110617. Next base: position 6,326 of record NZ_JBVKBM010000003.1, on the reverse strand, counting down.
CCAGCGGCACGTCCGCGACGATCAGCGACGGCAGCGTCGTGTACTCGACGAGGGCCAGGTCGGGCGCGTTCCCCGCACGCGACGCCGTGAGCAGCTTCTGGGACGACTCGTCCCCGCCGCCGGCGTCCGAGAGCTTCACCTGGATGTCCGGGTTGGTCGCGTTCCACGTGTCGACGACGGTCTTGCTGCCGGCCGGCCACGCCCAGTACTCGAGGGTGACGGGACCCTCGGACTCGGCGCTCGCGGCGCCACAGCCGCTCAGGACGGTGACGGCGGCGACCGTGGCCGCACAGGCCACGAGGGGTCGGATGCGCATCGGGATCTCCTTTGATCGGTACTCGTCGGCGACCGGGCGCCAACTGGACCAGAGTCTGACGGCGCGCCTACCCTTTGTCAATTATCGAAACAAAGGGCTGGGCCGGCAGGCGGCGCGGCACGCCTGTCCGCCCCCTGGCGGCGGATAGGATCCGAGCCCCAGAGACGAGGTAGTGATGTCACGAGGTCAGTCGGCGGTGTCGGACGGCGCACCACCGGACGGCGCGGCGGTGTGGCCGGCGCTCGCCGACGCCGAGCGCAGCGTGCTGCGCGAGCTGCTGATCCACGGCCCGCTCCCCCGCGCCGAGATCGCGCGCCGGCTCGGCGTGTCCCGCGCGAGCCTGACCCGCGTCACCCGCGCGCTCATGGACCACGGCCTGGTCACGGAGGGCCAGGTCGAGCTGCGCGGCGCGACCGGGCGGCCGAGCGAGCTGCTCGTGGTGCGGCACGCCGCCCACCACCTCCTCGGGGTCAAGCTCACCGGCGACACGCTGTTCGCCGTCGTCACCGACCTGGGGGCGCGCATCGTGGCCAGCCACGAGGAGCCCCTCGCCGACCGGGAGCCCGCCGCGGTGGTCGACCAGGTCGCCGCCGCTCACGCCCGGTTCGCCGGGCGGTTCGGCTCGATCGTGGCCGGCGGGATCGCGCTGGCGGGCGACCTCACCGTGGTGGACGGGCGCCAGGTGGTCAAGGACTCCCCGTTCCTGGGCTGGCGGGACGTGTACCTCGCGGAGCTGCTCACCGCACGGCTCGGCATCCCGGTGGGCGCGGAGAACGACGTGCGGGCGCTCACCGCCACCGAGCACTGGTTCGGCGCGGGCGTGGGCTGCTCCTCGCTCGCCCTGATCACCGTGGGCACCGGCGTGGGCTTCGGGTTCGTCGTCGACGACCGGGTGGTCACCGGGCACCACGGGCGCGCGGGCCGGCTCGACCACCTCCGGGTCGACTCGGCGGGTCCCATCTGCGGCCAGGGCCACCGCGGCTGCGTCAGCGCGCTGCTGCCCAACCAGGCGATCGTCGACGCGCTGCGCATCCCCGGGCTCGACTTCGACGGCGCGGTCGCGCTGGCGCGCGGCGGCGACGCCGTCGCCCGGCGGGCCTTCGCAGACGCCGGGCAGGCGCTCGGGGTGCTGATCGGCACGGTGGCCAACGCGCTGGACCCGCAGAAGATCGTGCTCGCCGGGGACGGCCTCGTGGTCATGGAGCTCGCGGGCGACCAGGTGCGGGCCACGATCGAGGAGGTGCGCTCGCCCGGCATCCCGCCGCTCGCGCTGGACGTCCAGCCGTTCGAGTTCGACGAGTGGGCCCGCGGCGGGGCCGTGGTGGGCCTGCGGACGATGCTCCGGTTCTGAGGCCCGGCCCGACGCCTGGTCCGCAGCGCCCGTTTGTTCCGCAGATTGACAAACAACCATCGGCTCGACAAGTCTGACGCCGGGGGCGCCCGTCCCCGCACCGACATCGAAGGAGATGCCCCGTGGCCCGTCGTGCGACCGGACGACCCCCCACCCGCCGCGCCCTGCCCGCCTGGCCGACCGACGGCCTGGGCTACGGCGGCGACTACAACCCCGAGCAGTGGGCGCCCGAGGTGTGGCGCGAGGACGTGCGGCTCATGCGCGAGGCGGGCGTCAACATCGTCACCCTGGGTGTGTTCTCCTGGGGCCTGCTCGAACCGCGCGAGGGCGAGTACGACTGGGGCTGGTTCGACGAGATCATCGGCCTGCTGCACGATGCGGGCATCGCCGTCGACCTCGCCACCCCGACGGCCGCGCCGCCGAGCTGGCTGCTGCACGAGCACCCCGAGGTGCTGCCCGTCGACGCCCACGGCGTGCGCGAGCAGCCCGGCGGGCGGCTCGGCTGGTGCGCCAGCTCACCGGTGTTCCGGGAGCACGCCCTGCGGATCACCACCGCCCTCGCCGAGCGCTACGGCGACCACCCCGCGGTGCGCCTGTGGCACGTGAGCAACGAGCTCGGCGGCGGCAACGGGCGGTGCTGGTGCGACGTGTCCGCGGCCCGGTTCCGGGAGTGGCTGCGCGCGCAGTACGGCACGGTCGAGGCGATCAACGCCGCCTGGGGCACCGCGTTCTGGGGGCACACCTTCGCCGACATCGAGCACATCGAGCCGCCCCGCGGCGACCGGGACAAGGCGACCCCGGGCCTGTTCCTCGCCTTCGAGCGCTTCTCCTCCGACGAGCTGCTGGAGCACTACCTCGCCGAGGCCGAGGTGCTGCGCGCACACAGCACGGCGCCCGTCACCACCAACTTCATGGTGGGCTCCGGCGGGCACGTGGTCGACTACTCCGACTGGGCCGGGCACGTCGACGTCGTGGCGAACGACCACTACACGATCGGGGCCGACCCGGTGCGCGAGCAGGACCTCGCGTTCGCGGCCGACCGGATGCGCGGGCTGACGCGCGCCCGGGAACCGTGGCTGCTCATGGAGCACTCCACCGGGGCGCCGAGCTGGCAGGAGCGCAACCGCGCCAAGACCCCCGGCGAGATCCTCCGCAACGCGCTCGCCCACGTGGCGCGCGGGTCGGACGGCGCGATGTTCTTCCAGTGGCGGGCCTCGACCGCGGGGACCGAGCAGTTCCACTCCGCGATGCTGCCCCACGCCGGTACCGACAGCCGCGTGTGGCGCGAGGTCGTGCGGCTCGGCGCGGCGCTGCGGCAGCTGCGTGGCATCGCCGGCGCGCCGGTGGAGCCCGCGAAGGTGGCGCTCCTGGTCGACGAGGAGTCCGCCTGGGCCCTGCAGCAGGGGCTCAAGCCGCACAACTCCCTGCGGTACGCCCGCGAGACCCGGCTCTGGCACCGGGTCTTCTGGCAGCGGCAGGTGCTCGTCGACGTGCTCCCCGTGGCCGCCGACCTCGACGGCTACGACCTGGTGGTGCTGCCCACGCTGTACGTGGTCTCCGACGCGCAGGCGGCGCGGGTCGACGCGTTCGTGCGCGGCGGCGGCACGGTGCTCGTCACGTACCTCTCCGGCGTCGTCGACGAGACCAGCCGGGTGCGCGGCGGCGGCTACCCCGGCGCGTTCCGCGACCTGCTCGGCGTCACGACCGAGGAGTTCCGCCCGCTGCAGGCCGACGAGACGGTGCGTCTGTCCGACGGCGGCGAGGTCACCGACTGGAGCGAGGACACCAACCTGCGCGGCGCCGAGGCGGTCGTGACCTACACCGACGGCGACTCCGCCGGCCGGGCGGCCGTGACCCGCAACGCCGTCGGCGACGGCGCCGCCTGGTACGTCTCCGCGCAGCTCCCGCTCGACTCGGCCACGCGGATCGCCGACCGGCTCATCGACGAGCTCGCCCTGCCCCGCGCGGTCGAGGCGAGCACGGGGATCGAGGCGGTGCGCCGGCGGACGCCGGACGGCGACGTCCTGTTCCTGATCAACCACTCCGGCGTCGACGAGACCGTGGCCGTGTCCGGCCGCTCGCTCCTGGACGACGCGACGTTCGACGGCGCGGCGCTCGTGCCCGCCGGCCGCGTGGTCGTGCTGCGCGAGAGCGCCGCCGAGTGACGCTCGACGCGGCCGAGGAGGCGACCGGGGAGGCGACCGAGGTGACCGGCCCGGCCGGCGCCGGGCTGACCGGCCCGGAGCCCGGCACCGGGTCCGGTCCGTCCGTGCACGTGCTGCGGGCCGCGGGCGTCGGCGTCGTCGTCGCCCTGCCGCAGGACGGGCTGCCTGAGGTGGTGCACTGGGGCCGGGACATCGGCCCGCTCGACGCGGACGACGCGCGGCGGCTGCTGCGGTCCGTGGCGCGCCCGGCGTCTCCGAGCGCGCTCGACGCGCCGTGGCCGCTCACCGTGCTCCCCGGCGAGCACGACGGTTGGGAGGGCCGCCCGGGCCTCGCCGGCCACGTGGGACGCCGGGCGCTGCTGCCGCGCTGGCGGCGCGCGGCGGCCGACGGCGACGAACGGCACCTGCGCGTGGTCGCCGAGGCCACGGGGCTGCGTGTCGTCGTCGGCCTCGCCCTCGATCCGTCGGGGGTGCTCCGGGTCGAGCACGAGCTGCACAACACCGGCGCCGAGCCGGTCGACCTCGCGCTCCTGGAGGCGACGATGCCGGTCGGCGACGTCGCCGCGGAGGTGCTGGACTTCTCGGGGCGCTGGACGCGCGAGCGCACCCCGCAGCGCCGTCCGCTCACGCAGGGCAGCCAGGCGCGCGAGTCACGCCGCGGCCGCACCGGGCACGACTCCCCGTTGGTGCTCGCGCTCGGGACCGCCGGGTTCGACGACGTCCGGGGCGAGGTGTGGGCCGTGCACCTCGCGTGGAGCGGCGACGCGGTGCACCGGGTCGACGCGCTGCCCGAGAGCCGCACGCTGCTCGGCGCCGGGCCGCTGCTGCGGCCGGGCGAGATCGCGGTCGAGCCCGGCGCCTCGTTCCGTACCCCGGCCGCGCTGTTCGTGTGGAGCGACGAGGGTCTCGACGGCGTCGGGCGGCGCTTCCACCGGTTCGTGCGCGGCCGGGCGGGGCACCCACGCCGTCCCCGCCCGGTGACGCTGAACACCTGGGAGGCCGTCTACTTCGACCACGACCTCGGCAAGCTCCAGCGGCTCGCCCGCCTCGCCGCCGATGTCGGCGTGGAGCGGTTCGTGCTCGACGACGGCTGGTTCCTCGGCCGCCGCGACGACTCGGCCGGGCTGGGCGACTGGCGCGTGGACCCCGAGCCGTGGCCGGACGGGCTGCACCCGCTGGTCGACGTCGTGCGCGGCCACGGCATGGAGTTCGGGCTGTGGCTCGAGCCCGAGATGGTCAGCCTCGACTCGGAGCTCGCCCGCGAGCACCCCGACTGGCTGCTGCAGCCGATCGAGAACGAGGTGCGGCCCTGGCGCAACCAGTTCGTGCTCGACGTGTCGCGGGCCGACGTGTTCGACCACCTGCTGGAGGCGGTCTCGGCGCTCGTGGCCGAGTACCGGCTCGACTACGTCAAGTGGGACCAGAACCGCGACCTCATCGAGGCCGTGACCGCCGGCCGCGCCAACGTGCACCGGCACACGGAGGCGGTCTACCGGCTGCTGGCGGCGCTCCGGGCGCGGCACCCGGGCCTGGAGATCGAGGCGTGCGCCTCGGGCGGGGCCCGCGTGGACCTCGGCGTCCTGGAGCACACCGACCGGGTGTGGGCCTCCGACACGAACGACCCGGTCGAGCGGCTCGCCATCCAGCGCTGGACGGAGCTGCTGCTGCCCCCGGAGCTCGTGGGCACGCACGTGGGCCCGCCCGTGGCCCACACCACGCGGCGCGCCACCGGGCTCGACCTGCGGATCGCCGTGGCGCTGACCGGGCACTTCGGCATCGAGTGGGACCTGACGGCGGGCACGCCGGACGAGCTGGAGCGGCTGCGCGACGGCATCGCCGCGTACCGGCGGCTGCGGCCCCTGCTGCACACCGGCGACGTGCACCACCCGCCGACGGGCGACGCGGGGACGAGTGCGACCGTCGTCGTCGCGCCCGACCGGAGCCGGGCGGTGGTGCGCGTGGTGCGGTCGGTGACCGGCGACCGGGCGCTGCCCGCGCTGCAGCGCGTACCCGGGCTGGACCCGGCGCGCCGGTACCGGGTGTCGCTGCCGCTGGCCGGCGAACCGCACCGCAACGCACCGCCGTTGTTCGCGGCGGCGGACTCCCCGGACGACCCCGCGGTGGTGCCCGGCGCGGCGCTCGGCGCGGTCGGGCTGCGGCTCCCGCTGCTGCACCCCGCGCACGGCATCGTGATCGAGCTCGACGCCGTGGACTGACGCCCGCCTCCGGGCTGGTCAGGGTGGGTCGTACGACCTGGGTATGACCCGGGGGCCGACCAAGACCAGCCCGGGGCCGGACGCGCTCCGGTGCCTCCGCTCCGTAGCGTCCTTCCCATGGACACCACCGTGTACGCGCCCGGGTCGTCACCCGCAGTGCGCGCCCGTTCCCTGACGAAGACCTACGGCAAGGGTGAGGCGGTCGTGCGCGCTCTGGACGGCGTGGACGTGGACTTCGAGCAGGGCCGGTTCACCGCGATCATGGGCCCCTCGGGTTC
>NZ_JBVKBM010000002.1:1495872-1543616 GCF_055598465.1 Promicromonospora sp. NPDC110617 | reverse complement strand
CCACTGGGTTGATAGGCCGGATGTGGAAGCAGGGACTGAAGACCTGTGGAGCTGACCGGTACTAACCTGCCGATAACTTCACAACCACACTCACATGAGTTAAAAGAGATTCTTTGTTGTGCTACGCGTCCACTATGCGGTTCCCGAGTCACGGGCACCAACCCCCCAACACTTGGTGTTATGCCGGTGGTTGGGTGTGAGGGTTGCCTGGTTCTCGATAGTGTTACGGTGGTCATAGCGTGGGGGAAACGCCCGGTCCCATTCCGAACCCGGAAGCTTAGCCCCACAGCGCCGATGGTACTGCCCTGGTGACGGGGTGGGAGAGTAGGACGCCGCCGGACAACCATTCCCAGGAGGGGGTGGGAGCAGTCGCACAGCGACTGACTCCCACCCCCTTCCTGCATTTCCGGGGAAGATTTCACACGCGACGGGCGGGGATCCGGGCGAGCCGAGGCCGTCCGGCGACTAGACTGGCGGCCATGTCCACCATCTCCCGCGACGAGGTCGCGCGCGTGGCTGCGCTGGCACGAATCGATCTGCGACCGGACGAGGTCGACCGCCTCGCCGGTGAGCTCGACGTGATCGTCGAGTCGGTCGCTCGCATCAGCGAGGTCGCCACCGCAGACGTGCCCGCGACGAGCCACCCGCTCCCGCTGACGAACGTGTTCCGAGACGACGTGCCCGAGGCCCCGCTGCCCGTCGAGGACGTCCTGGCCGGAGCCCCGCAGCAGGAGAACGGCCGGTTCGCCGTCCCGCAGATCCTTGGCGAAGAGTGAGATGGGTACCAGCGACATGACGAACGACATCACCCGGCTCAGCGCGTCCGACCTCGCGTCCGCGCTGACCAGCAAGGACCTCACCAGCGTCGAGGCCACGCAGGCCCACCTGGACCGCATCGCCGCCGTCGACGGCGACCTGCACGCCTTCCTGCACGTCTCGTCCGCGGAGGCGCTGGCCACGGCCGCCGAGGTCGACGCGAAGCGCGCCGCCGGCGAGGAGCTGCACCCGCTCGCGGGCGTGCCCATCGCGGTCAAGGACGTCGTGGTGACCAAGGGGCTGCCGACGACCGCGGGGTCGAAGATCCTCGAGGACTGGGTCCCGCCGTACGACGCGACCCTCGTGGAGCGCATCAAGGCGGCGGGCCTGCCGATCCTCGGCAAGACCAACATGGACGAGTTCGCCATGGGCTCCTCGACGGAGCACTCGGCGTTCGGCAACACGAAGAACCCCTGGGACCTCGACCGGATCCCCGGCGGGTCCGGCGGTGGCTCCGCCGCGGCGGTGGCCGGCTTCGAGGCACCCCTGGCGATCGGCACCGACACCGGCGGCTCCATCCGTCAGCCCGGTGCCGTCACCGGCACCGTCGGCGTGAAGCCCACCTACGGTGGCGTCTCCCGCTACGGCCTGATCGCCATGGCGTCGTCGCTCGACCAGGCCGGCCCCGTGACTCGCACCGTGCTCGACGCCGCGCTGCTGCACGAGCTGATCGGCGGGTACGACCACCACGACTCGACGTCGATCAACGAGCCGGTCCCCGGCGTCGTCGCGGCCGCCGAGCTGGGCGCCAAGGGCGACCTCAAGGGTCTGCGCGTCGGCGTCGTCAAGGAGCTCGCGGGCGAGGGCTATCAGGCCGGCGTCTCCGCGCGGTTCGAGGAGTCGCTCGACCAGCTGCGCGCGCTCGGCGCCGAGATCGTCGAGGTCTCCTGCCCCAGCTTCACCTACGCGCTCGACGCGTACTACCTGATCATGCCGGCTGAGGCGTCCAGCAACCTGGCCAAGTTCGACGGCATGCGCTTCGGCCTGCGGGTCGAGCCGGCCGAGGGCCCGGTCACCGCGGAGCGCGTCATGGGCGCCACCCGCGGCGCGGGCTTCGGCGACGAGGTCAAGCGCCGCGTCATCCTCGGCACCTACGCCCTGTCCGCGGGCTATTACGACGCCTACTACGGCAGCGCGCAGAAGGTCCGCACGCTGATCCAGCGTGACTTCGCGGCCGCGTTCGAGCAGGCCGACGTGCTGGTCTCGCCCACGGCGCCGACCACGGCATTCAAGTTCGGCGAGAAGCTCGACGACCCGCTGGCGATGTACCTCAACGACGTCGCGACCATCCCCGCGAACCTCGCGGGCGTCCCCGGCATGTCGCTGCCCAACGGCCTCTCCGACGACGGCCTGCCCGTCGGCTTCCAGATCCTGGCCCCCGCCAAGGCCGACGACCGCATGTACCGTGTCGGCGCCGCCCTCGAGGCAGCCCTCGAGAGCAGCTGGGGCGGCCCCCTCCTGAACAAGGCACCCGAACTCAAGACCACGGAGCTCGCCCGATGACCGCACCGTCGACCGCCACGGCCACGAGCCTGGTCGCCTACGAGGACGCCGTCCGCCGCTACGACCCGGTGCTGGGCATCGAGGTGCACGTGGAGCTCGGCACGCTCACCAAGATGTTCTGCGCGGCCGAGGTCGCGTACGGCGGCGAGCCCAACACCCAGGTGACCCCGGTCAGCCTCGGGCTCCCGGGCGCGCTGCCGGTGGTCAACGGCAAGGCCGTCGAGTACGCAATCCGCATCGGCCTCGCGCTCAACTGCAGCATCGCCGAGAGCTGCCGGTTCGCCCGGAAGAACTACTTCTACCCGGACGTGCCGAAGAACTTCCAGACGTCGCAGTACGACGAGCCGATCGCCTACGACGGCTGGATCGACGTCGAGCTCGAGGACGGCGCGGTGTTCCGCGTCGAGATCGAGCGTGCGCACATGGAGGAGGACGCCGGCAAGAACACCCACGTGGGTGGCTCGACCGGCCGTATCCAGGGCGCCGAGTACTCGCTGGTGGACTACAACCGTGCCGGCATCCCGCTGGTGGAGATCGTGACGCGGCCCATCGAGGGTGTCGGCGACCGGGCCCCCGAGGTGGCACGGGCCTACGTGCAGACGCTGCGCGACATCTTCCGCTCGCTGGGGGTCTCCGAGGCCCGCATGGAGCGGGGCAACGTCCGCGCGGACGTGAACCTGTCGCTGCGTCCGACGCCCGAGTCGCCCCTGGGCACGCGCACCGAGACCAAGAACGTGAACTCGTTCCGCTCGGTCGAGCGCGCCGTCCGCTACGAGGTCTCCCGCCAGGCGGGCGTGCTCGACGCCGGCCTGCCGGTCATCCAGGAGACGCGCCACTTCCACGAGGAGGACGGCACCACGTCGTCGGGCCGCGTGAAGTCGGACGCCGAGGACTACCGCTACTTCCCCGAGCCCGACCTGGTGCCCGTGGCCCCGAGCCGCGAGTGGGTCGAGGAGATCCGGGCGACCCTGCCGGAGCTGCCGGTCGCGCGCCGGCGCCGGCTCCAGGGCGAGTGGGGGTACGCCGACGCCGAGATGCGCGACGTCGTCAACGCCGGGGCCATCGACCTCATCGAGGCGACGGTCGCCGCCGGGACGAACGCCGCGGGCGCCCGCAAGTGGTGGATGGGCGAGCTCGCCCGCCGGGCCAAGCAGGACGAGCTTTCGCTCGCGGACCTGTCCGTCACCCCGGCGCAGGTCGCGCAGCTCCAGCAGCTCGTGGAGTCCGGCCGGATCAACGACAAGATCGCCCGCCAGGTGCTCGACGGCGTGCTCGCCGGAGAGGGCGACCCGGAGGCGGTCGTCGCGGCCCGTGGCCTCGAGGTCGTGTCCGACGACGGCGCCCTGCTCACCGCGATCGACGAGGCGCTGGCGGCTCAGCCGGACATCGTCGAGAAGGTCCGCGGCGGCAACCAGGGTCCGGTCGGCGCGATCATCGGCGCCGTCATGAAGGCGACCAAGGGCCAGGCCGACGCCAAGCGGGTCCGGGAGCTCGTGCTGGATCGGATCGGGCAGTGACGGCTCCGGCCGTGGCGACCCTGGCTGCGAGGCCGGGCCGGTGACCCGCGGACCCCTCCTGCACGGCGACATGACCCGGTTGCGGCCCATCGAGGCCCGCGACTCGGAGCGCCTGTGGGAGGCAGTCCAGGATCCGGAGGGCACCCGCCTGACCGGCACCACCGCCGTCTTCACGCGCGACCAGATCGACGACTGGGCGAGCACGGTCAGCGACCGGCCCGGCCGGTACGACTGGGCGATCTGCCCGGCCGCCATGCGGGACGGCAAGCCGATCAGCGACGACATGATCGGCGAGATCGTGCTGAACGACCTCGACGAGGCCGTCGGCTCGGCCAACCTGCGGCTCCAGCTCCTGCCGAACTACCGGGGCCGCGGGTACGGCCGGGAGGCCATCGACGAGGTCCTGCGGTTCGCGTTCGATGGGGTCGAGAGCGATCCCGGCCCGCACCTGCACCGGGTGAGCCTGGACGTGCTCAGCATCAACCCGCGCGCCCAGGCCCTGTACGAGTCGCTCGGGTTCCGCCAGGAGGGCCGGCTGCGGGACGTCTACCGCGACGGCGACACGTGGGCGGACGCCATCGTGATGAGCATCCTCGAGGACGAGTTCCGGGCGCTGCGGGACTGAGCCGCCGCCGGGTCCCGGCCCCTGTCCCGTCCCGGGTCAGGGGCCGCCGGTGATGTAGGCGGTGAGCTGGTCCCGCTCGGCCTGGACCTCGGCGATCCGGTGCTTGACCACGTCGCCGATGCTCACGATCCCCGTGAGCCGCGCGTCCACGAGCACGGGCACGTGCCGCACCCGGTGCTCCGTCATCACGGGCATGAGCTCGTCGAGCGTGGCGTCGGGGCCGCAGGTGTGCACGGCGACCGTCATGATCGCCTCGACCGTGCCGTCCAGGATGTCGTCCCCGTCCGAGTGCAGCCTGCGCACGACGTCGCGCTCGCTGACGATGCCGTCGACGGTGACGCCGTCGTCGGACACTACGACGGCGCCGATCCGGTGCTCGGCGAGGACGGCGAGCAGCTCGCGCACGCTCCGGTCCTTGGAGATGGTGACCACGGAGCCACCCTTGCGGCGCAGAGCCTCTGTCACGCGCATCGGGATACCTCCATCGAGTGCACGGCGGAGACCGCGTCGTTGCGGCCTCCTGAATACGACGGTACGGCACCGGGCGAAAATTCCCCAGGGGTGAGGGGGTCACCCTGTGGACGCCGCGTGTCGGTCCCGCCGGACCGGAGGTAGCGTGACGAGGCCGTTCGCCCGCATCGCGCACGGCCACCCAGCATCGAAGGAGCTGAACAGTCATGAGTCGTCCCCTGCGCTCCCGGACGTCCACCCACGGCCGCAACATGGCCGGAGCCCGCGCGCTCTGGCGCGCCACCGGCATGGGTTCCGAGGACTTCGGGAAGCCGATCATCGCGATCGCGAACTCGTACACGCAGTTCGTACCGGGGCACGTACACCTCAAGGACATGGGCGACCTCGTGGCCTCGGCGATCCGTGAGGCCGGCGGCGTCGCCAAGGAGTTCAACACCATCGCGGTCGACGACGGCATCGCGATGGGCCACGCCGGCATGCTCTACTCCCTGCCGAGCCGCGACCTCATCGCGGACTCCGTGGAGTACATGGTCCAGGCGCACACCGCGGACGCGCTGGTCTGCATCTCCAACTGCGACAAGATCACGCCGGGCATGCTGAACGCCGCGCTGCGGCTCAACATCCCGGTGATCTTCGTGTCGGGCGGCCCCATGGAGGCCGGCAAGGCCGTCGTGGCGAACGGCGTCGCGAAGACGCCGCTGAACCTGATCAACGCGATCAACTACTCGGCGGACGAGAACGTGGACGACGCCGCGCTCGGCCTGGTCGAGGAGAACGCGTGCCCCACGTGCGGCTCGTGCTCCGGCATGTTCACCGCGAACTCGATGAACTGCCTGACCGAGGCGCTGGGCCTGTCGCTGCCCGGCAACGGCTCGACGCTGGCGACGCACGCAGCCCGCAAGGAGCTGTTCCTGGAGGCCGGCCGCACCATCGTCGACCTGGCCCGCCGGTACTACGAGGACGAGGACGACTCCGCTGCGCCCCGCGGGATCGCCACCAAGGCGGCGTTCGCGAACGCGATGGCGCTCGACGTGGCCATGGGCGGCTCCACCAACACGGTGCTGCACATCCTCGCCGCCGCCCAGGAGGCGGAGGTCGACTTCACGCTCGCCGACATCGAGGACATCAGCCGCCGGGTGCCGTGCCTGTCCAAGGTGGCGCCCAACCACCCGGACTACCACATGGAGGACGTGCACCGGGCGGGCGGCATCCCCGCCCTGCTGGGCGAGCTCGACCGCGGCGGCCTGCTGGACCACGACGTCACGTCGGTGCACACGCCCACGCTGCGCGCGTGGCTCGACGACTGGGACATCCGCGGCGGCAAGGCCACCGACCGGGCGCTCGGCCTGTTCCACGCGGCCCCGGGCGGCGTGCGCACCACGAAGGCGTTCTCCACGAACAACCAGTGGGAGACGCTCGACACCGACGGTACGGGCGGCTGCATCCGCGACGTCGAGCACGCGTACACCGTCGAGGGCGGGCTGGCCGTGCTGCGCGGCAACCTCGCCGAGGACGGCGCCGTGTTCAAGACGGCGGGCGTCGACCCCGACGTCTTCCACTTCGTGGGCAAGGCGCTCGTCTGCGAGTCGCAGGACGAGGCCGTCGAGAAGATCCTCACCAAGCAGGTCGAGCCGGGCCACGTCGTCGTCGTGCGCTACGAGGGCCCGTCCGGCGGACCGGGCATGCAGGAGATGCTCTACCCGACCTCGTACATCAAGGGTCGCGGCCTGGGCAAGGTCGTCGCGCTGATCACGGACGGCCGGTTCTCCGGCGGGTCCAGCGGCATCTCCGTCGGGCACGTCTCCCCGGAGGCCGCGGCGGGCGGCACGATCGGCCTGGTCGAGGACGGCGACGAGATCGAGATCGACGTCGACACCCGGGTGATCCGGATCAACGTGCCGGACGAGGTGCTCGCCGAGCGGCGCGCCAAGATGGAGTCCTCCGAGCGGCCGTGGCAGCCCGTCGCCCGCGACCGGTACGTGTCCCCGGCGCTCCAGGCCTACGCGGCCCTGGCGACGTCGGCCGACCGCGGGGCCGTGCGCGACGTCGCGCGCCTGCGGCGCGGCTGACGCCCGAGCGTGACATGTCGTCCGGCGGCGGACCCGGGCAGGGTCCGCCGCCGGACGACGCACTGACGAGCGGCGACGCCGAGGGGTCTGTCGGGTGTCGGAGTCTCGTGCCATGGTGGGGGGACCCGGACCGCAGGACGCACGAAAGAGGGCGCGACCCATGAGCGACGAGATCACCGCTGCCGAGTTCACCGCGGCGGAAGGCACGGACGACTGGCGGGTGCTTCACGACGCGGCGCTCGCGCGGTTCACCACCGGCTCGTTCGCCACCGGGCTGGTGCTGGTCGCCCGCATCGGAGAGCTCGCCGAGGCCGCGAACCACCACCCCGACGTCGACCTGCGCTACGGGAGCGTGACGGTGCGGACCTGGTCGCACGACATCGGCGGGCTGTCGGAGCGGGACCTCGGGCTCGCGCGGGCGATCTCGGCGGCCGCCCGCAACGTGGGCGTCGCGGCGGACGTGACCGGGCTGCGCGAGGTGGCGATCGCGATCGACGCCGTGGTCGGGCCCGCGGTCCAGGCCTTCTGGCAGGCGGTTCTGGGCCACGAGGCGCAGCCCTACCGCGGCGGCAACACGGCCGCGGGACGGCTGCTCGACACGGACGGGCGGGAGCCCCTGTTCTGGTTCCAGCAGTCGGACGAGCGGCGGGAACAGCGCAACCGCATCCACGTGGACGTCTGGGTGCCGCACGACCTGGCCGAGGCACGCGTGGCGGCGGCGGTCGCCGCCGGCGGGCGGCTCGTCACGGACAAGTACGCCCCGTCGTGGTGGGTGCTGGCCGACGCGGAGGGCAACGAGGCCTGCGTGTGCACCTGGCAGGGCGACTTCTGACGCACCCGGAAAAGAGGATGAACTCCGGCCCGGGAGTGGGTAGTGTCTCGCGCTTGTGCGCCCGCTCACCCCACCCGCCCGGAACCCCTACTGGCGGTTCCTCCTGGCAGGCTTCCGCGGGCAGTCGGCCTACCCGCTCGCGACCCTCGCCGGCCTCGTCGCCAACGCCACGTTCGGCGTGCTCAAGGGCTCGATCATGGGGGCCGCGGTCGAGAGCTCGGGCGGTGACCTGGCCGGGTACACGGCGGGCAGCATGGCAGCGTTCGTCTGGCTGGGGCAGGGGCTCCTCGGGTCGGTGAACCTGTGGGGCGGCAGCGACCTGCAGACCCGCATCAAGTCCGGCGACGTCGCCGTCGACTTCCTGCGGCCCGTGAGCGTCCAGGCCTCCCATGTGCTGACCGACGTCGGCAAGGGGCTGTTCGGCCTGCTGCCACGCGGGCTGCCGAGCGTGCTCATCGGGGTCGCCATCGGCGGCATGGTGCTGCCGTCCGACCCGAGCGCGTACGCGCTCGGCCTGATCAGCCTGCTGCTCGGCATCGCCGTCTCGCACGCCTGCGTCTATGCCGTCGGGACGTCGGGCTTCTGGCTCGTGGAGTCCCGCGGCGTCGCCGTGTTCTACATGTCGTTCTCCGGGCTGTTCGCCGGCCTCTACACGCCGATCTACCTCTTCCCGGACTGGCTGCTGACGCTCGCGCTGCTCACGCCGTTCCCGTCGATGATGCAGCTCCCGGTCGACGTGCTCTCGGGCCAGGTCACGGGGGCGGCGGCCTGGCAGCACCTCGGCGTGCAGGCGCTGTGGCTCGCGATCGTGCTCGCCGTCGGGCACCTGACCACGCGGGCCGGCCGCCGCAGGCTGGAGGTGCAGGGTGGGTGAGCCGGAGCGGAGCCGCAGGCTCGGCCACTGGAAGGCCCTGGCTGAGGGCCTGCGCGCCTACCGGGCCGTGATCGCCAGCCGGGCGCGTTCGCAGGCGAGCCACCGGGCGAGCTTTCGCATGGACCTCGTCGGCGCACTGCTCGTCGGCCTCATCGAGTTCGGCGAGATCTGGGTGCTGTACTCGGCGACCGACCAGATCGGCGGGTTCACGCTCGCGCAGATCATGCTCGTGTTCGGCCTGTCCGACCTCGCCTTCTCGCTGGCCGACCTGGTCGCCGGGCACTGCGACAACCTCCCGGTGTACGTCCGCGCGGGCACGCTCGACGTGTTCTTCCTGCGCCCGCAACCGGTGCTGGCGCAGCTCGTCACGAGCGACCTCAGCCTGCGCCGCATCGGGCGCTGCCTGGTGGGCGCGACGTCGCTGACGGTCGGCCTGGTGCTCAACGAGATCGACTGGACCGCGGGCACCGTCGGGCTGCTGGTGCTTGCGCTGGCCAGCGGTTTCGTCATCTTCACGGCGCAGTTCGTCACCGCGGCCGGGCTGCAGTTCTTCCTGGTCAACGGCGCCGAGATGACCAACGCGTTCGTGTACGGCGGCCGGTACGCGGCCACGCAGCCCACGAGCGTGTGGCCGCGCAGCCTGCTGGTGGTCTTCGGCGTCGTCTTCCCCGTGGCGTTCGCGGCCTTCCTGCCGGTCTCCACGCTGCTCGGCACGCCGGGCGTCGCGGGTCTGCCGGTCTGGCTGGGCTGGCTGGCGCCCGTCGCGGCGCTCTGGGCGGTCGTCGTCGCAGGGCTGTCCTGGCGCTCGGGCCTTCGTCACTACCGAGGAGCGGGTGGATGAACGTCATCGAGACCGAGGGCCTGACCCGGGTGTTCACCGGGCGGCCGGAGCGCGGGAACCGGCTGCGGCGGGCCCGCCACGTCGCCGTGGACGACCTCGACCTGACCGTCGCGGCCGGCGAGTCCGTGGGCTACATCGGGGCGAACGGCGCCGGGAAGTCGACCACCATCAAGATGCTCGTCGGCATCCTCGTCCCCAGCAGCGGCACCGTGACGACCATGGGGCTGCACCCCCTGAAGCAGCGGCGCGCGCTCGCCCGCCGGATCGGGGTGGTGTTCGGGCAGCGCTCGCAGCTTTGGTGGGACCTGCCGGTGCGGGAGTCGTTCTCGATCCTGTCCGCGATCCACGCCCTGACCGCGGCCGACGAGCGCGCCCGGACCGCCGAGCTGGTCGACATGCTGGAGATGGGGGAGTTCCTGGCCACGCCCGTGCGGCAGCTCTCCCTGGGACAGCGCATGCGGGCCGAGGTCGCGGCCGCGCTGCTGCACCGCCCGGACCTGGTGATCCTCGACGAGCCGACGATCGGCCTGGACGTGCTGTCCAAGCAGCGCCTGCGCGAGTTCCTCGTGGCGCAGCGGCGCGAGCACGGCACCACGCTGCTGCTGACGACGCACGACATGGGCGACGTCGAGCGGCTCTGCGACCGGATCCTGGTCGTGGACCACGGCCGCCTGGCGTTCGACGGCACGCTCGACGGGCTGGCGCGCACGGTCGGCGCGCGGCGGGAGCTGGTCGTCGACCTCGCGGTGGCGACCCCCGACCTGGTGGACGTCGACGGCGCCGAGCACGTCCGCAGCGACTCGGACGGTCTGCGGCAGCGGTTCGCCTTCGACCCGCAGCGCACGACGGCGGCGCGGGTGCTCGCCGCGATCTCGGAGCGGGCCGAGGTGCTGGACCTGTCGATCGCCGAGCCCGACATCGAGGACGTGGTGCGCGAGATCTACCGGGCGACGCGGCGGTAGGCGCCACCCGGCGGTAGCGGGGAGCGGCTCAGCCGAACAGCGACTGGACGTCGAGCTCGATCGGGAACGGCAGGTCGACCTTGAGGGCCTCGCGGTAGATGCCGGTCGGCACGTAGGTCCTGGTGAGGTCGTCGAGCTCGTAGACGTGGATCGCGGTGACCGCGTCGACGTCCTCGACGCGCCAGAAGTGGCGGATGCCGGCCTCGGCGTACTTGTGGGGCTTGACGGCCCTGTCCCGGTGCGCTGACTCGGGTGAGACCACCTCGATCGTCAGGACGATGTCCTTGGCGTCGTAGCACGTGGCGTCGCGGCCGATCGACACCGTCGAGGCGACCACGTCGGGCTCGGGCCTGTTTCGGTCGTCCAGGCGGACGGTCATTCTGCCGTCGACCCTGATCGTGTCCGGTGCCTGTGAGTTCAGCATCTTGTGGATCGACTGGGTCACCCGACTGTGCCAATGGCGTTGAGGGAACAGTCTGAAGACGAGGGTTCCGTCGATCAGCTCCGTGTTCCTGGGAGCATCCGGCAGGTTGTCCAGGTCCTCGGCGAACCAGCCCTCGGGGCGTGGTGGGCGCATCCAGTCGGGGATCTGCTCAGTCATGGATCACCATGGCGATGCACCGGGCATGTGAGTGCTCGGTATCGGCGTTCTCGACGCATGCCTAGACGTTAATACGTCTATCCCTCTTTCGCGCGCGGAGGGTGCCGCTAACGTGTGCGGGGTGCTTCCCGAACCAGCCGCCGTGCTGAGCCCGGTTCCCGCCCGACCCGCCGAGCCCGTCCCGTCGACCTCGCGCTCGACCTCGCCGTCGAACCAACGGTCGTCCCTGCCGGTGCCACACCCCGTCGCCCGGATCGCCGAGGTGGCGGTCCACCTGCCCGAACGCACCCGCGACGTGGCCGAGGCCGAGCGGGACCTGCACCGCAGGAACCCGAGGGTCGCACCGCGCGTCCCGATGGTGTCGCGGCTGACCGGTGTGCGCCGGACCCACGTGGCCGACGCCGGCCAGCAGGCCTCCGACCTCGCCGCCGCCGCCTCCCGCACCCTGCTGGAGCGGGCGGGCCTGGGGCCGCAGGACGTGGACCTCCTGATCTTCGCCTCGGCCACCCAGGACATGATCGAGCCTGCCACCAGTCACATCACCGCGGCCAAGCTCGGCGTCCGGGCGCCGGTGATGGACGTCAAGAACGCCTGCAACTCCGTGCTCAACGGGATCGAGGTGGCCGAGGCCCTCATCGGGACGGGCCGGTACCGCCGCGTGCTGGTCGCGTCGGGGGAGATGCCGACGCGCGGCGTCCGATGGGACGTGCCCGACCGGTCGACGTACGCCCTGTCCGCGGCCGGCTACACGATGTCCGACGCCGGGGCGGCGGTGCTCGTCGAGGCGGTCGAGGCGCCGTCCGGCTTCGAGGACGAGCTGGCCGCCGAGCTCGCCGGCCTGGTCGAACCTGCGGTCCGGCCGTCCGGCATCCTCGGCTCGGCGTTCACCGCCGAGTCGCAGCACTGGGACGTGGGCATGCTGCCGGGCGGCGGTACGTTCAACCCGCGCGACCCGGAGCGGAGCTACTTCGAGATCGACGGGTCACGCCTGCGCGAGGCGTTCCTCGCGCTCGGGCCGGGCCCGGTCGACGAGGCGCTGGAGCGGGCCGGCGTGACGATGGACGACGTCGCGCTCGTTGCGGTGCACCAGGTCGCGGTCGGGTACCTCGCCGACGTGCACGCGGCGCTCGGCGTGCCGGCCGACCGCACGATCGTCACCGTGGCCGACCACGGCAACCTCGCCTCGGCGACCCTGCCGCTGCAGCTCGTGACGGCGCTGGACTCCGGCCGGCTGCGCCGGGGCGACGTGGTGCTGCTCCTCGGGCTCGCGGGCGGGATCAGCATGGGGGCGATGGTGGTCCGGTGGTGAGCCCGCGCCGCGTGCGGAGCGCAGCGGACGGTGGGGGCCGAGGGACGAGGCACGCGCCGGGAGCGGAGCGCAGCGAAGGCGCGGCAGCCGGCACAGCCCGGCTCGCCGTCGTCGTGCCCGCGCTGAACGAGGCGCACGAGCACGGGATCCTGCGCACCCTCGCGGCGCTGCACGCGCAGGAGGACGACGACTTCGACCTGGTCGTCGTGGACAACAGCTCCACCGACGGCACGCCCGACGTCGTCCGCAAGGCGATCGCGGAGTGGGGGCGACTGCGCTGGCAGGTCGTCGCGGAGCCCGAGAAGGGGACCGGGGCCGCGGCGGACACAGGGATGCGGGCCGCGATCGCGCTCGGGGCGGAGCTGCTGGCCCGGACCGACGCCGACTGCCTGCCGCCTCCCGGGTGGACGCGGGCGGTGCGGGCGGCGTTCGCGTCGGGGGACGAGCTGATCGCCGGGCGGCTGCTGCCGCGCACCGACGACCTGCCGGTCTCGCGGGTCCAGCAGGGTGTGCTGTCGTTCGCGCTGTGGGCGTCCAGCACGTTCGGCAAGGTCCGGCCCGGCAACCGGGACGACGGGTACCTGGGGCCGTACGTCATGACGCCCGGCTGCAACATGGCGATCACGGCGTCCCTGTACGAGCGGGCCGGCGGGTTCCCGCGCACCCGGATCGAGGATGTGCACGAGGATCGTGCCCTGGTCAACGCCGTGCGCCGGCTGACCACCCGGTACGCGGAGCACCGCGAGGTCTGGGTGCGCGCCTCGACGCGCCGCGTGCACGCGTGGGGCCTGATGCGGACGCTCGGCTGGTACGCCGACCACCGCTACCGCCCCGAGGTGGTGGACATCCGATGACGGCCGCCGCGCCCGAGGCGCCCTGGGAGGAGCGGGTGCAGCGGGCCGCGCACCCGCTCGCCTACCCGGTGCTCCGGTCCGCGCGGCACCGGCCCGTGGTGCGCGTCCCGCGCGTGGGCGTGGTGGTGAGCGACGCCGCGGTCGCGCGCGAGGTGCTGCTCGACCTGGACCACTTCTCGAAGGTGGGCCCGGGGGCGCCGTCGGACCTGTGGACGCCGGTGCTCGGGCCGTCCGTGCTGCTCAACATGGAGGGCGCGGAGCACGCCGCGCTGCGGCGCGCGCTCGGGCCGCTGTTCGCGCCCCGGGCCGTGCGGGAGCTGGTGGCCGGGAGCGGGCTGCCGGACGACGACGGCGCGCTGCCGGACCTGACGCGGCGGCTCGCCGCGGGGGAGACCGTCGACCTCGCTGCCGCGGTGACGGCGCAGGCGGGCGCGGTGATCTGCGGGATGGTGGGGCTGCCGCCGACGGATCACGCCGTGCGCTCCGCGATGTCCGCCGCCCGGACGATCACCGGGATGGTGCGGCTGCATCGGCACGGGCTGACGCGGTCCCAGGTCACGCGGGCGCGGGCGGTGCTGGAGCGGCTGACGGCGCCCGCCCGTACGGCCTACCGCGCGGGCGACCCGGCGACGGTGCCCGGGCGGATGCGCGACCTGGGGCTGTCCGAGCGCGAGGCGATGGGCGCCGTCGGGGCGTTCGTGCTCACCGGGACGGAGACCGTCCAGTCGTTCGTGCCGCGGCTCGTCGCGATCGCCCACGACACCGGGTGGACGGGGCGGCTGCTGACCGGCGACGCCCAGGTGCGGCGGCGCGCTGTCGAGGAAGGGCTGCGCGTCACGGTGCCGACGCCGGCGATGCTCCGCGCCGTGCGGGCCGATGCGTCGGCGGGCGGCATGCGGGTCGCCGCCGGCGAGCGGGTGGTGATCGCCACGGTCAACTGCTGCCGGGCCGCCGGCGGCTTCGATCCCGGTCGGCCGGTCGACCCCGCGGTGCGGCACCTGTGGTTCGGTGCCGGGCCGCACTTCTGCCTCGGCATGCCGCTGGCCGTCGCGCAGGTGGACGCCGTCCTGGACGCGCTCGCCGCCGCGTCGGCCGGCGGCCGGGTCCCCGTCGTGGGCCGACGCCGGGCCGCGCGCGGCGTGCTGGTCCCGGCGTACCGGTCGCTGGAGCTGCGGCTGGGGCCGGACGCGGAGGAGACGAGATGACCCATTTCCTGGAGCGCCTGCCCGCGCTGGCGCAGGACACGCCCGACGTCGTGGCGCTGCGCTGGTTCGGTGGCCGTGGTGGCGCTCGCGTGCGCGAGGAGGTTACGTTCCGCGACCTCGCCGAGCGTGTCGGGCGGACGGCGTCCGGCCTGCGGGCGCAGGGGCTGCGGCCCGGTGACCGGGTGCTGTTCAGCGTCCGGCCCCGGCCCGAGGGCGTGGTCCTGTGCCTCGCGATCCTGCGCGCGGGCGGCTCCGTCGTCTTCGTGGACCCCGGCTCGACGCCGGAGCTGTTCGCCGCCCGGATCGCGGCGGCCCGGCCGCGGTGGGCCGCGACGGAGGCGCTGCTGTACGCGGCGTCGTCGGGGCCGCTGCGCCGGGTCGCGCGCTCGCAGGGGCTGCTGCTCCCGGACTACGGGCGGCTGCCCGTGCGGCACCTGTACACGGGGCGGTGGCTGCCCGGGGTGCCGCGCGGGGCGCGGCGCGTGGCGGCGGAGTCTGCGCGCGGGGCGAGGCCGGACCGGGCGCGGGTGCCGGTGCCGGCGTCGGGTCCGGTGCCGGACCGCGCGCCGCGGCCCGGGTGGGGGGCGGACGATCCCGAGGCGCTGGTCGTCTTCACGTCCGGGACCACCGCGGAGCCCAAGGCCGTGGTGCACACGGCGGGCACGCTCGGCGGCATGTTCGACCTGTTCGCGCAGGTGGGCGGGCTGCGGGCCGGTCAGCGAGCGCACACCGACCAGATGTTCCTGGGACTCCCGGCGCTGCTCGCGGGCGGTACGTGGGAGATCCCGGCGAAGACACCGAAGGACGATCCGGGGGCGTTCGCGCGCGGCGTCGCCGGCGCGGACGCGTCGTTCCTGGTGCCCGCGGACGTGACGGCGCTGCTCGACGTCGTGGAGGCCCGGGCTGCGGACGGCGCCGCGGAACCCGTCGTCGGCCCCGCGGTGCTGGCGGTCGGCGCGGCCCCGGTCACCGCCGCGCTCCTGGAGCGCGGCCGCCGGGTGCTGCCGGGCACGCGCTGGATCGCCGTGTACGGGGCCACCGAGATCCTGCCCGCCGCGATGACCGAGGCGGACGAGAAGATCGCGGCCGCCGGGGGTGCGCGGGGCGACCTCGTCGGCCGTCCGCTGACCGGCATCGGTGTGCGGATCGACCCCGCCGTCGTCGGCCCGGACGACACCCAAGGTCCGTCCGGCGAGGGGCCCGTGGTGGGCGAGCTGGTGCTGACCGGGCCGTCGCTGATGGCGGGCTACCTGTCCGACCTGGACGCCGGCAGGCCGCGGGCGGCCGAGCACCGCACCGGTGACCTCGCCTACCGGGACGCGGACGGCCGGATCGTGCTGGTCGGCCGCAACCGGGACATGATCATCCGCGGCACGGTGAACATCTACCCGGGTCTGTTCGAGCCCCGGCTGCGGGACCTGCCGGGGGTGGCCGACGCCGTCATGGTCGGCGTCCCGATGCCGGACGGCGACGAGCGGGTGGTCCTCGTGGTGACCCCCGAGGGTGCGGTGCCCGGCGTGGGCGCGCCGCGGGTCCGGGCGGGTACCGGGCTGGCCCGGGCCGTCGCCGACCAGGCCGGACGGGTCCTGGACCACGGCGCCCTGCCCGACCTGGTGGTCGAGGCGTCGCACGTGCCGCTCGCGGGCAGGTCGCGGAAACCGGACCGTCATGCCCTGGTCGACCTGGTTTCACCTCTCGCGGGTACAGTGCGCGCATGAGGGTGGCAGTGACCGGTTCGTCGGGGTTTGTTGGCGGGGCTGTGGTGCGCGACCTCGCGGCGCACGGGCACGAGGTGATCGCGTTCTCGCGCCGCGTCCCGCGGGTCCCGGCCGAGCTGCTCGACAAGGTCGCCCACCAGTTCTGGGACCTGCGGGACGGCCCGCTGGCGAAGGAGGACCGGCCCGAGGACGTCGACGTCGTGGTGCACTGCGGAGCCTCCGTCGGGGACGGCGGCAGCCATGCCCGGGCCTGGGTGGTCAACGTCGAGGGCACGCGCGCGGTGCGCGAGACGTTCCCCGGCGCGCGGTTCGTCCACCTGTCGTCGGGCAGCGTGTACGACCCCCGGACGCCGAGCGTCGCGGCCACCGAGGCGGAGGCACCCGCCCGCGGGTACGTGAACCCTTACGGCTCCACCAAGGCCGCCGCCGAGCGCTACCTCGCGGCGGACGCCGTGCGGGAGGACCGCGGCCCCGTCGTCGTGCTGCGGCCGCACGCGGTCTACGGGCCGGGCGACACGACGTTGCTGCCGCGGCTGGAGTCCGCGGCGATCGGCGCCTGGCTGCCGCTGCCGGGCGGCGGCAAGGTACGGCAGCACCTCACGCACGTCGACACGCTGGCCCGCGCGGTGCGCGCCGCCCTGGACGTGGACGTCGCGCCCGAGATCGCCGCGGGACGGCCGCTCGTCGCCAACGTGGCGGACGCCAGCCCCGTGGACCTCGACGAGACCCTCGAGCTGCTGATGTTCGCGCGGTTCCGGCCGGTCCAGGTGGTGGGGATCCCGTTGCGGCTGGCGCACGCCCTGGCCTGGGCGGCCGAACGCCTCGCGCGATGGACGGGGCGCGAGCCGCGCCTGTCCCGGTACGCCATCAGCCACCTCGCGATGGAGCGCACCTACGACCTCACGGTGCTGCGGGAACGCCTCGGCGTGGACCCGGCGCCGACGTCGCTGCACGGCGCCATGAGCTGGTAGCCACGTGTCAGACGTACAGGCCCCTCCCGTGACCTGGGTGTCTGACACGTCGGGAGCGTGTCCGGAATGCCCTACCCTGTGCGGGTGATTCCAGGGAGCGACGTCGCGATCGAGACGCTCGGGCTGCGCAAGGCGTACCGCTCGGTGCGCGGCCGCGCCGTGGGCGTGGACGGCCTCGACCTGCGCGTGCCGGCCGGCGGCGTGCACGCGCTCCTCGGGCTCGCGGGCTCGGGCAAGACCACGACGCTGCGCCTGCTCACCGGCCTCGCCCACGCGGACGGGGGCGCCATGAAGATCTTCGGCACCCACGTCCCGGACGGCCTGCCCGACCTCGCCGGCCGCATCGGCGCCGTCGTCGGCGACCCCGGGTTCCACGGGCGGCTGAGCGGGCGCCGCAACCTCGCCCTGCTCGCGAGTGCGGCGGGCGTTCCGCGCGCCCGCGTGGACGAGGTGCTCACCCGCGTGGTCCTCGCCGACCGGGCCAGGGCCGCCTACGCCACCTACTCGCCCGACGAGGAACGCCGGCTGGCGCTCGCGGCGGCGCTGCTGCGCGACCCCGACCTCCTCGTCGTCGACGACCCGAGCGCCGGGCTCGACGCCGTCGGCACGCGCGAGATCCGCCAGGCGCTGCGCCGGCTGGCCGACCAGGGAAAGACGGTGCTGGTCGCGACCGGTGTGCTCACCGAGGCGCAGCAGATCGCGGACACGGTCACGGTGCTCGACGGCGGCCGCATCCTCGCGCAGGGGAGCGCCGCCGAGCTCCTGGGTGATGCCCGGGTCAGCGTCCGCGTGGGTGTCGACGAGCCGGGCAAGGCCGCCACGGCCCTGAAGGCCGCGGGGTTCAAGGTCCGGGCCGACGGCGACACGCTCCACGTCGACGACGTCGCCGAGCCCGCCGAGATCTCGCGGGCGCTCGCCAAGCAGAAGCTGTTCGCGGGCGAGCTCGTGCCGCAGCGGGAGGATCTGGCCGCCGTCGTCGGGCGGCTGCGTCCCGTGGTGCCACCGACGCCCGTGCCGCCGAGCCGCGCCGAGGAACGTGCGGCGCGCAAGGCGGCCGAACGGAAGGCGGCGGAGCGGAAGAAGGCCGCCGACCAGCGCAAGGCGGACAAGGAGGCGGCCGCGCGACAGGCGGCGGCGGACGCGCGAGCGACCGAGGAGGCCGCGGCGAAGCAGGCGGCGATCGACGCGCGGGCCGCGGCCAAGCAGGCCGCGCGTGCGGAGCGGGCGGCCGCGAAGGAGAACCGGAGGTCGGCGGGGCGGCCGGCCGGGCCGGAGGCGAGCGGTGCCGGGGATGCGGGTGCGGGGAACCCTGGTGCGGGGAGCACGGGTGTCGGGGAACGGGATGGCGGGGTGAAAGCGGTCGCGCGGGTGAGCGCGTCGGCGTCGGGTGTATTGACGGCGGTCGCGTCGAAGGCCGGTGTCTCGAAGGCCGGCACCGCGAAGGCCGACGCCGCGAAGGCAGGCACGGCGAAGGCGAACGCTCCGAAGCCCGGCGCGTCGAAGCCTGGTGCCTCGAAGTCTGGTGCCTCGAAGTCTGGTGCGTCGGCCGCGACCAGCTCGGAGGCTGCCGTCCCGAAGCCGGCCGGTCCGCGGCCTGCCGCCCCGAAGCCGGCCGCTCCCAAGACGGCGGCCCCGAGGTCGAGCGACCCGAAGCCCGCCGCGGCTCCGAGGCCCTCCGCCACGCCAGGCACGGCCGCGGCCACCGCGGAGGCGCTCGCGGACGCCGACGCCCCGCCCAAGCAGTCGAGGTTCGCTCAGCGGCGGGCTGAGTTCGACGCCAAGGTCGCCGAGAAGCAGGCTGCTGCCGAGGCTCGGATCGCGGAGCGCCAGGCGACTGCCGACGCCAAGGCCGCGGAGAAGCAGGCGGCCGCCGACGCGAGGGCCGCGGAGAAGCAGGCGGCGGAACAGGCCAGAGCGGCAGCGAAGCAGGACAAGGCCGATGCCAAGCAGGACAAGGCGGACGCGCGGCAGGCCAGGATCGACGACCGGGCCGCGCAGAAGCAGGCGGACCTCGACGCCAAGGAGGCCGCGACGCGGCAGAAGGCGGCCGGGAAGGCCGCGGCGGAGCAGGCGCGCGCCGACGCGAAGCAGGCGACCCTCGATGCCAGGCAGAAGGCGCTCGACGAGAAGGCTGCCCGGAAGCGGGAGGCCGCCGACGCCAGGACGGCCCGGCTCGCCCACCGCACGGAGGGTGCCCGGGCGCTCCTGGGCCGGCGCGCGGCGGAGACGTCCGGCGGCAGGGACGGGGGTCTTGAGCCTGACGCCTTGGAGGCGGAGGATCGGGAACCGGACGACCTCGAGCTGAAGCGCATCGAGGCTGAGGGGCTGGAGCTCGACGACCTCGAGCCGGACGACCCCGCACCGGACGCGGACACGCCGGACGACACCACGCCGGACGACACCACACCGGACGGTTCAGAGACCGACGCCCAGGCGCCCGATGACCCCAACCCGGACGACCCCGGCCCGGACGGCACCGACCCGGACGGCACCGCCGCACAGGGGCCGCACCCGCGCACCGGCGCGGGGACGGGGCGGCCCCGCCCGGGGCAGCAGGGATCCGGCCGGAACAAGAAGCGTTCGAAGGGAAGGCGATGATGGGCCTGCTGTGGGCCGAGCTGCGCAGGTTCGCCGTGCGGCCGGCGATCCGGTGGATCGCCGTGGCGATGCTCGCGCACGTGGCGCTCGCGGTCGCGGTGACGGCGTTCGAGCCGGAGGCCTTCACGCTCGCGGCGATGCTCGACCAGGGGCAGATCTCGTTCTACGCGATGACGTCGGTGTTCCTCGCCTACGTGGCGGGCGTGCTGCTGGTGACCGGGTCCGCGGCGCAGGGCGGGACGCGTGCGCTGCTGACCGTCGAGCCCCGCCGGGGCCGCGTCTACTGGAGCAAGCTGGCGGCGGCCGGACTGGCCGTGGTGCCCGGTATCGCGGCGGCCTGCGCGCTGCTGGGGTTCGGCATGTACTGGGCGCACGCGCGGGCCGGGGTGCTGGGCGGTCCGCCGTCCGACCTGGTGGAGGCCCTGACGTGGAGCGGTGTCCGGGTGATCGCGCTCGCGGTGTCCGCGGCGGTCGGCGGCGCGGCGCTCGGGGTGCTCGTCCGGCGCTGGTGGGTGGCGGTCGGCCTCGCCGCGGTGTGGTTCGTGGTCGAGGAGCAGGTGGCGCTGAGCGCGTCGTCCGGCGTCCGGGACTGGCTGCCGTTCACCAACGCCGACTCGTGGGTCCGCGGCACGCGGACCGTGCTCGCCGGCGACGGGTTTCTGGCGGGCCCCCACGTGCACAGCGGGCTCCTGCTGCTCGGCGTCACGGTGGTGCTGGCCGTGCTCGGCTCGGTGGTCTTCCGGTACCGGGACGTACGCTGACCACGGCGGCCCGGTTCCCCGGGAGGCCCGGGATCCGGCGGGCCGGGCGACCTCGCGTCTCGGATCGTGGGACCTTTGGCCCGCTGAGTGACACCGGCGACTTTTCGGCGTAACGTGCGTGACGTGCAGACGATCATTCTTGTAGTACTTCCTGAGCGCGCGGCCTAAGCCCCAGCACAGGCATCGTCCGCGCGCTCACCCTGGCAGTCCTTTCACCAAAGGACCCGGGGTTTTTTTGTTGTCACGAACGCTCGCTTTCGCCCCAGGACGGGGCGCGACGGCAGGAGAACCGCATGACCGGCACACCGACACCCGCACAGATCGCCGCGCGCGCCGAGGCGCGCGACCAGGTGCGCACCGAGCTTCGGTCCCGCGTAGGCGGCAAGGCCGAGCTTGAGAACGCCGCACCGCGCGTCGGGCCGGAGGAGGTGACGGGCGCGCAGTCGATCGTCCGCTCGCTCGAGGAGGTCGGGGCGGAGGTCGTCTTCGGCATTCCCGGCGGCGCGATCCTGCCCACCTACGACCCGCTGATGGACTCCGCCAAGCTCCGGCACATCCTCGTGCGGCACGAGCAGGGTGGCGGTCACGCGGCGTCGGGCTACGCCCACGCGACGGGCCGGGTCGGCGTCACCATGGCGACGTCGGGCCCCGGCGCCACCAATCTGGTGACGCCCATCGCGGACGCCAACATGGACTCGATCCCGCTCGTGGCGATCACCGGCCAGGTGGGCGCCTCGGCGATCGGGACCGACGCGTTCCAGGAGGCGGACATCGTCGGCATCACGATGCCGATCACCAAGCACTCCTACCTGGTCACGGACCCTGCCGAGATCCCGCGCACCATCGCGGAGGCGTTCCACATCGCCTCCACGGGGCGGCCGGGCCCGGTGCTCGTGGACATCGCGAAGTCGGCGATGCAGTCGCGCACCACGTTCTCGTGGCCGCAGGAGCTGAACCTGCCGGGCTACCACCCCGTGACCAAGCCGCACTCGAAGCAGATCCGCGAGGCCGCGAAGCTGCTGGCCACGGCCCGTCGTCCGGTCCTGTACGTGGGCGGCGGCGTGATCCGTGCCGGTGCGTCGGACCTGCTGCGCCAGCTCGTGGACCTGTCCGGCGCACCCGTGGTGACCACGCTGATGGCGCGCGGTGCGGTGCCGGACAGCCACCCGCAGCACCTGGGCATGCCCGGCATGCACGGCACGGTGCCCGCCGTCGCGGCGCTGCAGAAGGCGGACCTCGTGTTCGCGCTCGGCGCCCGGTTCGACGACCGCGTGACCGGCAAGCTGTCGAGCTTCGCCCCGCTGGCCGCGGTCATCCACGCGGACATCGACCCCGCCGAGATCGGCAAGAACCGCGAGGCCGACGTCCCGATCGTGGGCGACCTCCGCGAGGTCATCGGCGACCTGCTGCCCGAGCTGGCCAAGGAGCACGAGGCGCACGGCAAGCCCGACGTCGAGGGCTGGTGGCACCAGCTCGACGAGTGGCGCCGCACCTACCCCCGCGGCTACACCCAGCCGGAGGACGGCCACCTGTCGCCGCAGCACGTGATCCAGCGCCTGGGCGAGCTGACCGGGCCGGACGCGATCTACGTCGCGGGCGTGGGCCAGCACCAGATGTGGGCCGCGCAGTTCATCAGCTACGAGCGGCCCAACACCTGGATCAACTCCGGCGGCCTCGGGACGATGGGCTACTCCATCCCGGCCGCGATGGGCGCCAAGGTCGGCGAACCGGACCGGACGGTCTGGGCCGTGGACGGCGACGGCTGCTTCCAGATGACCAACCAGGAGCTGGCCACCTGCACGATCAACGACATCCCCATCAAGGTGGCGCTGATCAACAACAGCTCGCTGGGCATGGTGCGGCAGTGGCAGACGCTCTTCTACGAGTCGCGCTACTCCAACACCGACCTGCACACCGGCCACGGCACCATGCGCGTGCCCGACTTCGTGAAGCTCGCCGACGCGTACGGCTGCGAGGGCATCCGCGTGGAGCGGGCCTCCGACGTCGACGCCGCGATCAAGCGGGCCAACGAGATCGACGACCGGCCCGTGGTCGTGGACTTCACCGTCTCGCGTGACGCGATGGTGTGGCCCATGGTCGCCGCCGGCGTGAGCAACGACGACATCCAGTACGCACGCGGCATCTCGCCGACGTGGGAGCGAGAGGACTGAGCGGAGTGCAGTGGAGGGTGGGGGCCGAGGAACGAGGCACCCGCCCGGAACGGAACGCAGCTCAGGCCGATCAGAAAGCAGAGGACTGACCCCATGTCGAGGCACACACTGTCCGTGCTCGTGGAGAACAAGCCCGGCGTACTCACGCGCGTCGCCGGCCTGTTCGCCCGTCGCGCGTTCAACATCCACTCCCTGGCCGTCGGCCCCACGGAGCACGAGGAGATCTCGCGCATCACCGTGGTGGTCGACGTCGAGGAACACCCCCTGGAACAGGTCACGAAGCAGCTCAACAAGCTCATCCACGTGATCAAGATCGTCGAGCTCGAACCCGAGTCGTCAGTGCACCGCGAGCTGCTGCTCGTCAAGGTGCGGGCCGACGCCGCCACCCGAACCGGGGTGCTGGAAGTCGTCGAGATGTTCCGGGCGCGCGTGGTCGACGTCGTGCCGGACTCCGTGGTCATCGAGGCCACCGGACCGGCGGCGAAGCTCGACTCGCTCCTCGCGGCGCTGGAACCGTACGGCGTCCGTGAGATCGTCAAGTCCGGCACACTGGCCATCGGCCGGGGCGCCCGGTCCATCACCGACCGCGCGTTCGAGCGCGCGGTGCGATCTGCGTGACCACCAGATCTTCTTTCACACCGATTTACCCAACTGAGGAGCAAGAACCGTGGCTGAGCTGTTCTACGACGACGACGCTGACCTGTCGATCATCCAGCAGAAGAAGGTTGCTGTGGTCGGCTACGGCAGCCAGGGCCACGCGCACGCCCTGAACCTGCGTGACTCCGGGGTGCAGGTGACCGTCGGCCTGCGCGAGGGCTCCGCCTCCCGGGCCAAGGCCGAGAACGAGGGCCTCGCCGTCGCGACCGTGCCGGACGCCGTGCGCGACGCCGACGTGGTCGTGATCCTCGCCCCCGACCAGGTGCAGCGGCACCTGTACGCCGAGGACATCGCGCCGAACCTCAAGGAGGGCGCCGCGCTCGTCTTCGGGCACGGCTTCAACATCCGTTACGGCTACATCAAGCCCGAGGCCGGCCACGACGTGCTCATGGTCGCCCCCAAGGGCCCGGGCCACATCGTGCGCCGCGAGTTCGCCGACGGCCGCGGCGTGCCCGTCATCGTGGCCGTGGAGCAGGACGCGTCCGGCTCCGCCTGGGGCCTGGCCCTCTCGTACGCCAAGGGCATCGGCGGCCTGCGCGCCGGCGGTATCAAGACGACGTTCACCGAGGAGACCGAGACCGACCTGTTCGGCGAGCAGGCCGTGCTGTGCGGCGGCGCCTCGCAGCTCGTCCAGTACGGCTTCGAGACGCTGACCGAGGCCGGCTACCAGCCGGAGGTCGCGTACTTCGAGGTGCTGCACGAGCTGAAGCTGATCGTCGACCTCATGATCGAGGGCGGCATCGCCAAGCAGCGCTGGTCCGTCTCGGACACCGCCGAGTACGGCGACTACGTCTCCGGCCCGCGCGTCATCGACCCGCGCGTCAAGGAGAACATGAAGGCCGTGCTCTCCGACATCCAGGACGGCACCTTCGCCGCCCGCTTCATCGCCGACCAGGACGCGGGCGCCCCCGAGTTCAAGGAGCTGCGCGCCAAGGGCGAGCAGCACCCGATCGAGGCGACCGGCCGCGAGCTGCGCAAGATGTTCTCGTGGATCAAGCCGGCGGACTCGGACTACGTCGAGGGCTCTGCCGCTCGCTGACGCGACTCCTGACGGACCAGCGCCCCACTCCCCGTACGGGAGTGGGGCGCTGCTCTGTCACGGGAAGCCCGGTGTTACGGGAAGCGCGGTCGGCAGTCCGTCAGGTAGTCGGCAACCCGAGGTACCGACTACCTGACGGACTACCGACCATCCGCGCTCAGGCGTCAGCTCTTGAGCGAGTCGACCCAGTCCTGGTTGTCCGCGAGCCAGGCCTCGACGCCGGCGGCCGGGTCGCCCTCGTGCTCGTTGACGACGAGGTCCTCCAGGCTGCCGTACTGCTCGTCGTCCAGCTTGGCCTTGCCCATCATCTCGGCGACCTCGGGGAACTCCTCCGCGAAGCCGAGGGTCGCGATCTCGTGCAGGCCCTCCGCCTCGCCGAGCGCGCCCTGGGGGTCCTCGAGGTCGCGCACCGGGAAGGTGTTGTTGGCCCAGAAGGGGCGCCACAGCGTGACGACGATGTCCTCCTGCGCCTGGACGGCCTCGTCGAGGGCGTTCAGCATGGCCGGCGTCGACGACGTCTGCAGCTCCCAGCCGTCCTCGTCCAGGCCGTACTGCGGGATGACCTGCTCCTGCGTGGCCTTCGTCAGGCCCGCGCCCGCCTCGATGCCGACGATCTTGCCGTCGTAGTCGGCGCTCTTGCCCACGAGGTCCTCGATCGACTGGAGCTCGGAGTACTCGGGGACGGCGATGGTCAGCTTGGCGCCGTCGTAGTAGGTGCCGAGGTCTTCCAGGTCGTCGCCGTACTCGTCCATGTAGGCGGCGTGCGTGACCTCGGGCCACGCGGACGGGAAGACGTCGATGTCGCCTTCGGCCAGTCCGGTGTACAGCGGTGCTGCGTCGTTGATCTCCGTGATCTCGACCGTGTACCCGTCCTCCTCGAGGACGTTCTTCCACAGGTAGGCGGTGCTCAGACCGTCCGTCCACGACGGGATGATGCCGAGGGTGATGGTCTGGTCGCTGCTGCCGCTGTCCTCGCTCGAGCCGCATGCCGTGAGGCTGAGGCCCAGGCCGAGGGCCACTGCGGCCGCTCCGATCCGCTTGCCGGTCGTGCCGATCATCGGTGTCCTTCCGTTTCGTATCACTGGGGTTCGTTATGTATGGGTGAGGGGTACGTCTAGGGGTATCGCCGGGTACTTCGCTGGGGGGCAGGTCAGGCCGCGGTGCTGGTCGCCGGGGTCCGCGTGAACCGGTCGCGCAGCTCGCGCAGGCGGCCGTGACCCGGACGGCGGGAGCCGATCGACGCCGTCAGGCGGTCCAGGAAGATCGCCAGGATCACCACGGAGATGCCGGCGTCGAAGCCACGGGCGAGGTTGAGGGTCGAGATCGCGCCGACCACCTCGTTGCCGAGGCCGCCGCCGCCGACCAGGCCTGCGATGACGGCCATCGACAGGGCCAGCATGATCACCTGGTTGACACCGGCCATGACGGTCGGCAGGGCCAGCGGCAGCTGGATGTCCTTGAGGATCTGCCGCGGTCCGGCGCCGAAGGCCTGCCCGGCCTCGACGACCTCGCCGTCGACCTGGCGGATGCCGAGCTCCGTGAGCCGGACGGCCGGGGGCAGGGCGAAGATGACCGTGGCGACCAGAGCGCCGGCCACGCCGATGCTGAACAGCTTGAGCACGGGCAGCAGCCACACCATGCCGGGCATGGTCTGCATGAAGTCCATGACGGGTTTCGCGATGCGGCTCACGACGGGCGAGCGGGCCGCGAGGATGCCCAGCGGGATGCCGAGGACCAGCGCGACGACGGTGGCCACCACCACGAGGGCGAGGGTCTCGACCGCGGGCTCCCACATGTCCATCCCGATGATCAGGACCAGGCCCACCAGGGTCCCGACGCCGAGCTTCCAGTTGCGCAGGAGCCAGCCGAGCAGCGCCAGGATGATCGCAAGGACGAGCGGGTCCAGGGCCAGGAGGGGGTCGGCGATCCCGTTGATTGCTCCGGTGATCAGGTCACCGATCACGTCGAAGAGCGCGTCGAAGGTCTGCTTGAACCAGGTGAACCCGGTCTCCAGCCAGGTGCCGACCGGGATGGACGGCACGATCGTCAGGGGGGCGGCGCTCTCAGGCACGGGCGGCCTCCTTGGTCTGGTCGTCCTTGTTGGTCTCGTCGGCGGTCTCGTGGTCGGCCGGCGCGGGCGCGCCCGCGACGTCGGTCTCCGCGTGCGCGGCGAGCGCCGAGAGCAGCGTGATGCGCGGGACGACGCCGACGAGCCGCCCGCCGTCGTCGACCACGGCGATGGCCGGGGTCTCGGCCGCCGGGCCGAACAGGTCGGCGAGCGAGGTGTCAGGGGAGACGGCGGCGACGTCCGGGACGGGCCGCAGGAGACCGGTGAGGTCCTTCTGCTCCAGGTGTCGGCCGACCTCGTCCTCGGTGACGTAGCCCTTCAGGGTGCGGTCCCGTCCGGTGACGAACATCGCGGGGATCTGGTGCTCGCGCATCAGCTTGTGCGCGGCGCGTGGCCCCTGCTCCGCGCCGAGGACGGCGGCCGGCGGCTCCATGACGGACGACGCCGTCAGCACGCGGGTGCGGTCGACGTCCGCGACGAACTGCGCGACGTAGTCGTTGGCCGGGTCGGTGAGGATCTCCTCGGCGGTCCCGACCTGGACGATCCGCCCGTTGCGCATCATGGCGATCCGGTCGCCGATGCGCATGGCCTCGTTGAGGTCGTGGGTGATGAAGAGGATGGTCTTGCCGAGCTTCTGCTGCAGCTCGATGAGCTGGTCCTGCATGTCGCGCCGGATCAGGGGGTCGAGCGCGCTGAACGCCTCGTCCATGAGCAGGATGTCGGTGTCCGCGGCGAGCGCGCGGGCCAGGCCGACCCGCTGCTGCATGCCGCCGGACAGCTCGCTGGGCAGGTGATCGTCCCAGCCGGTCAGCCCGCACAGCTCCAGGGCCTCGTGGGCGCGGGCGCGGCGCTCCTCCTTGCCGACCCCCTGCGTCTCGAGGCCGTAGGCGGCGTTGTCGACGACCGTGCGGTGCGGGAACAGCGCGAAGTGCTGGAACACCATGCTGATCCGCTCGCGCCGCAGGCGGCGCAGGTCCTT
Source organism: Promicromonospora sp. NPDC110617 (assembly GCF_055598465.1). NCBI lineage: Bacteria > Bacillati > Actinomycetota > Actinomycetes > Micrococcales > Promicromonosporaceae > Promicromonospora > Promicromonospora sp. NPDC110617. The sequence goes on along the minus strand of NZ_JBVKBM010000002.1, from coordinate 1,516,175 downwards.
GCCGGTCGCGGCGGTGATGTTCTCGCCGTAGAGCTTCACGTGCCCGGCGGTCGGCGGGTGGAGCCCGTTGATCATGCGGATCAGCGTCGACTTGCCGGACCCGGACAGGCCCATGACGACGAAGATCTCGCCCTCCTCGACGGTGAACGACGCGTCGATGACCGCCGGCGTCAGGCCCGTTCGTCTCAGCTCGTCGGTGTCCGCCCCGGCCTCGAGACGCCTGACGCCCTCGCGGCCCTTACGACCGAACACCTTGTACAGATGGTTTGCCTCGATTGCTGGCACAAAGCCCCTTCTCTTGGTGGGGAAACTTGGGAAAAACACGTCGCAAGGACGCGAACCGCCATTCACCCGACCATGAGCGGTCGCATGTATGCAAACTGGGTAAGGGTTCGTTATCGGATCGTTCAGTTTTCGTCATGTGCCGGCGGGGCCTCGTCGGGCACCTGCCGTTAGGGCAGGATGTTCCCGTGACCCACGACGTGAACCCGCAGGCCTCGGACGACGACGAGCCGACCTTCGACCCCTCGACCTTCGACCCCGAGTCGGTGCCCGTGGAGGACGAGGAGCTCGCCGCCGAGGTCCTCGACTTCTGGGCGGCCACCCGGCAGTACGCGGGCATGGCCAAGGCGAGCATCGTCGTCGGCCACACGGTGAGCGAGACCGTGCCGCCGCAGGCGTGGTCGTTCGGCGACGAGCCGGAGCTGGCGCAGACGCTTCTCGCGGCGGTCCTGGCGGGGGACAAGACGGCGACGTCGTCGGCCCTGTGGGACTACGACGACGAGGGCGTGCCGCTCCCCGTCGTCGGCGAGCTGTCCATCCTGCTGGACGGCGAGCGCCACCCGCGCGCGCTGATCCGCACCACGAGCGTGGAGACCACCACGTTCGACGAGGTCGACGACGACTTCGCGGCCGCGGAGGGCGAGGACGACCGCACGCTGGAGTCGTGGCGGGCGGGGCACGAGGCGTACTTCCGCCGGACCCTGGGCGAGGGGCGCGAGTTCGCGACGGACATGCCGATCGTGTGCGAGCGGTTCGAGCTGCTGTACCCGAAGCCCTGAGCGACGCCGGGTCCTGAGCGGGGCGGTAGCGGCGCAGCTCGTCGCCGGAGTGTCGGTGGCTCGTCCTACGGTGTGGGCACACGTCCTGACGAGAGGTGAAGGCGATGGCGCTGCGCTGGTACTCGACCGTGGTGGAGTCCACGGACCACAAGAAGCTGGCCCGCTGGTGGGCCGAGGCCCTGGGCTGGGAGGTCATCTTCGAGCTCGACTCGGAGTCGGTCGTCGTGCCGCCGTGGGCGCTCGAGCTGTCCGACAAGCTCGACTTCCACCAGGTGCCGCCGGGCATGGTGTTCGTCCCGGTCGAGCACCCGAAGACCAGCAAGAACCGCCTGCACTGGGACTTCGCGCCGCACACGACCGACGACCGGGACGCCGAGATCGCGCGGCTGGTCGAGCTGGGTGCGACGGTGATCGACGTCGGGCAGCCGGCCGACGCGACCTGGACCGTCCTGGCGGACCCGGACGGCAACGAGTTCTGCGTGCTGTCGGCCCGGGACCAGTAGCCGGGGCACGTCGGAGCCGGGAGCCGGCCGATGAGTTCCCGTCCGGTAGGTCGTCCACCGAGGTATGAAGACTTCAGGTGTGAAAGCCAAGAATCTCGCGGAACTCTACGACCTCCCGACCTTGGACTGGGCGCCGGTCGCGGCCGACCTGGTCGGGCTCACGCAGGCGCCGGGCACGGGCGGGCCGGACCGGCACTCGCACTGGCTCACCACCGTCAACGCGGACGGCAGCCCGCACGTCACCGGCATCGGCGCCATCTGGTTCGACGACGCGTTCTGGGTGGTGTCCGGCCGCTCTGCGCTCAAGGCCCGCAACCTGGAGCGCGAGCCGCGGTGCACCATCGCGGTGGCCACCACCGACTACGACACCGTGGTCGACGGCACGGCCGAGCTGGTCACGGACGCCGACACCGTGGCGCGGGTCTCCCGGCAGCTCAACGACGGCGGCTGGCCGTGCGAGCCGGACGCGTCGGGCGCGGCGCTCACCGCCCCCTACAGCGCGCCGTCGGCGGGGCCGGCCCCGTGGCACGTGTACCGCGTGACGCCCACCCGGGCGACCGCGCTCTACGTCCGCGAGCAGGGCGGGGCGACGACCTGGACGTTCGACTGAACGAACTTCCAACACGTCGTCCATTGGGTGAGACCCGCGTCTCAGCCCGGTGGTCGCACGCGTAGGCTCCGGACATGGCACAGGTGGGTACGACAGACGGCATCAACCTCGCGGTGGTCGCGGGTGACGGCATCGGTACCGAGGTCGTGGAGCAAGGTCTCTCCGTCCTCGAGGCGGCACTGGCGCCGTCGGGTACCAAGCTTTCCACCACCGAGTTCGACCTCGGTGCGCGGCGCTGGCACGCGACGGGCGAGACCCTCACCGACGAGGACCTCGAGCGGATCAAGGGGCAGGACGCGATCCTGCTGGGCGCGATCGGTGACCCGTCGGTCCCGAGCGGCGTGCTGGAGCGCGGGCTGCTGCTCAAGCTCCGCTTCGCGCTGGACCACTACGTGAACCTGCGCCCGACCAAGCTCTACGAGGGCGTCTCCAGCCCGCTCGCCGACCCGGGCGAGATCGACTTCGTCGTGGTCCGCGAGGGCACCGAGGGCCCGTACGTCGGCAACGGCGGCGCGCTGCGCGTCGGCACGCCCGCCGAGATCGCCACCGAGGTCAGCGTGAACACCGCGTTCGGCGTCGAGCGCGTGGTCCGGGACGCGTTCGCGCGCGCCGCAGCCCGCCCGCGCAAGCACCTCACGCTGGTGCACAAGCACAACGTGCTGGTGCACGCCGGCCACCTGTGGCGCCGCACGGTCGAGGCCGTGAACGCCGAGTTCCCCGACGTCACCACCGACTACGCGCACGTGGACGCCGCGACCATCTACCTCACGACGAACCCGAGCCGGTTCGACGTGATCGTCACGGACAACCTCTTCGGCGACATCCTCACCGACCAGGCCGCCGCGATCTCGGGCGGTATCGGGCTGGCCGCCTCGGCCAACATCAACCCGGACCGCACCGCGCCGTCGATGTTCGAGCCGGTGCACGGCTCCGCGCCGGACATCGCCGGCCAGGGCAAGGCCGACCCCACCGCGACGATCCTGTCCGTCGCCCTGCTGCTCGACCACCTGGGTTTCGCGGCCGAGTCCGCGCGCGTCCAGGACGCCGTGGCCGCCGACCTCGCGTCGCGCGGCGACGTAGTACGCACGACCGACCAGGTAGGCCGCGACATCGCGGCCCGCGTGATCGGGTAGCACGCTTCACGAAGGCGGCGCCCGGGTCTCGCAGACCGATCCCCGGGCGCCGCTCTCGTATGTCGGGAGCCGTCCGGGCAGACGTCCGGCTCGGATCGCTCCGCCGCCTTGCCGGGCGTGGAAGACTGACAGCAGCATTCCGGTGAAAGGCATCGACATGACAACTACGACGGACCCCATCCTCCCGACCAGGCTCGAAGACCTGGTGGCGCTCTTCGACGTGCGGCCCACCGACGCGCCGACGCCGGACGACGAGCGCACCGAGGCGCTCCGCGCCCCGAAGTTCGGGACCAAGTTCTCCGACCACATGGCGCGCATCTCGTGGAGCAGCGCCGACGGCTGGAAGGACCGGCGGATCGAGCAGTACGGCCCGCTCCAGCTCGACCCCGCCACGGCGGTGCTGCACTACGCGCAGGAGATCTTCGAGGGCCTCAAGGCCTACAAGCACGCCGACGGATCGGTCTGGACGTTCCGCCCCGACCAGAACGCCGCGCGCTTCGCCCGCTCCGCGCACCGCCTCGCCCTGCCCGCCCTGAGCGTGGACGACTTCATCGGCTCGCTGGCCGCGCTGGTCCGCACCGACATCGACTGGGTGCCCGGCGGCGAGGACTCGTCCCTCTACCTGCGGCCCTTCATGTACGCGTCGGAGGCGTTCCTCGGGGTGCGCCCGTCGCTCGAGGTCGAGTACCTGGTGATCGCCTCGCCCGTGGGCCCGTACTTCGCGGGCGGCGTGCGGCCCGTGTCGATCTACGTGTCCCAGGAGTACCACCGGGCCGGGCCGCCCGGAGGCACCGGCGACGCGAAGTTCGGCGGCAACTACGCCGCCAGCCTGCTGCCCCAGCTCGAGGCGCAGAAGGAGGGCTTCGACCAGGTGTGCTTCCTGGACGCCGCCACCAACACCTACCTCGAAGAGCTCGGCGGCATGAACGTCTTCCTCGTGATGGACGACGGCACGCTGCACACCCCCGAGCTCGGCTCGATCCTCGAGGGGATCACGCGCGGCTCGGTGCTCCAGCTCGCGGCTGACCGCGGCCACGACGTGGTGGAGCGACGTATCCCGCTCACCGAGGTCGTGGCCGGGCTCGAGTCCGGTGCGGTCAAGGAGTTCTTCGCCTGCGGCACCGCGGCCGTCGTCACGCCCGTGGGGCGCCTCGCGGGTTCGACGTTCGACCACGAGGTCAACGGGGGCGAGCCGGGCGAGCTCACCATGTCGATCCGTCAGGAGCTCACCGACATCCAGTACGGCCGCGCCGAGGACCGGCACGGCTGGATGCGCCGGCTGGCCTGACCGCCGTCGACGCGGTCGGTCAGCCCCAGAGGCGGCCGATCGCGTCCCTGGCCACCAGGAACCCCACGATGCCGACCACCCACGCGGTGGTGCTCGCGGCGTTCCTGGTGAGCCAGCCGTCGAGCCGACGCAGCGGACGCTCCACGAGCCGCGCGGCGAACAGGCGCGCCGCCGTGAGCACCAGCGCGGGTGTGATCATCACCAGGCAGTACCCCAGGACCCACAGCCCCGACGCCGGCCAGTCCGGGCCCTGCGTGCCGATCAGGCCGAGCGCCGCCAGGTAGGGCAGCATCGAGGCCACCTCCACCAGTCCCGCGCCGACGGCGAGTGCCGCGAGCGCCCGTCCGCTGCCGGTCTCGCTGCTCAGGACCCGCTCGCGCCAGCGGTTCAGCCGTCCTGGGCGTGCCGTGGGGCTGTCGGGCGCCCCGTGGTCGTCGACTGTTGTCGAGCCCGTGGCCGACCTCGCCGCCGTGGCGCCGCCCGACCCCGCCGGTGCGCCGACCTCCGACGCGTTCTCGGACGCGGCTTGTTTGTCCTTCTTGCTCGGCTCCAGCTTGAAGCTCCACGCGAACAGGCCGATGCCGACCAGGAGCTGTGCGATCAGGAACGGACGCGCGCCGGACAGGGAGGACAGGGTGTCGCTCAGCGCTCCCGCTCCCAGGAGGATGGCCAGACCGACCAGGGCGTAGAACCCGGCGATCGACCCGAGGTAGACGACCATCCGGCCCAGCCGCACCCGGCCGGGCGCCATGAGCAGCCACACGGGGATGAGCAGGGTGCCGAAGCTCGTCGAGTCGATGAGCGCGAGCACGGCCAGCGCGCCGATCAGCGCGGCACCCGTGAGCTCGCCGGAGATGAGGTCCATGTCGACCAGCCTGGTGCGTGCCGCGCACGAGCACATCCGCCGAACCGCCGAGAGCCGATACATCCTTCGGATGACCCGTCGCGCTCGGCATCGTGCTGAGATGGACGCATGTCCCGCCTGTCCGAGCTGATCGCCCCCGTCGTCAAGGTCGTCACGGCCGAGGACCGGCGCGGCGACATGATCACGGCGGCCGGGATCCTCGTGACTGCGCTCGCGCTCGACGCGCTCGGCCTGATCCGGACGTCCTGGAGCGGCCTGCCGGACGTGCCGTCCTGGTGGTTCGCGATCCCTGCCGCCGTCGGGTGCACCGCGCTGATCTGGCGCCGGGTCCGCCCGCTGGCGGTGCTCGGCGTCGCCACCGTCGCGTTCGTCCTCGACGTCGTGCTCGGCGGCAGCGTCGGCCTCATCGTCGTCCTCTGGGAGGCGCTGTACGCCGTCCACCTGCACGGCAGCCGGGTCGCGCGGCGGGTCAGCATCGTCGGGGTCGCGCTCCTCACCACGGCCCTGATGGTTGCCATCGCCGTCGTCACCGGGCAGCTCAGGGCCACAGTCCTCGTCGGGCTCCAGGCCCTCACCCTCCTGGTCATGCCCATGTGGTGGGGCACGAACGTGCGGCAGGGCCGGGAGCTCACCGCCGCCGCGCGCGAACGGGAACGGCTCGAACGCGAACGCGGAGCCGCGCTGCTCCGCCTCGCCGAGTCGGCGCGGCACGACGCCGTCCGCGCCGAGCGCGCGACCGTCGCCCGCGACCTGCACGACGTCGTCGCCTCGCACCTCTCCGCCATCGCCATCACCTCCGGCGGGGCGCTCGCGGGCGCCGCCGAGCCCGAGCGGGACCGGGCCGCGCTGCGCAGCATCCGCGCGGAGAGCCTGGCCTCGTTGCAGGACATGCAGGCGATGATCCGCGTGCTGCGGACCGACACCGAGCCCGGCGGGGTGCGGCCGGGTGGTGCCGGGCCGGACGGTGCCGGGCCGGACGGTGCAGAGCACGGCCCCACCGGGCAGGACAGCGCCGAGCAGGACGGCGCCGGCCGGCGCGCCGCCCGCGAGAACGGCGGCACAGGGCGCGGCGCCGACCTCGTTGCGGCGTCGCGTGCCGCCCAGCTCGCCCCGGTGATCGAGCAGGCGCGGCTCGCCGGTCTGGACCTGGCCGTGTCCGACCCGGACGGCGTCCTGACGGGCGCGACGCCCCTGCCCGCCGCGGTGGACCACGCGGTGTACCGGGTGGTCCGGGAGGCCCTGACGAACGTCCACAAGCACGGCGGCACACGAGCCGACCTGAGCTTCGTCGCCGACGGGCCGCTCGAGATCGAGGTGCACGACGTGGGGGCGGCGCACGCCCGGGCGGCCGGTCCCCGGGCGGACGTCGGCGAGGGCACCGGCATCGGGCTGGTCTCGATGCGGGAGCGCGTCGAGTCCCTCGGCGGATCGTTCTGGGCGGGTCCGGGGGACGCCGAGGTGCCGTCGGCTCAGCTTCGGTCCGAGCCGACGCCGGCTGGGTGGCTGGTCCGCGCCGTCCTGCCTCTGCCCGACCGGGCCGGCGCGGGCACGGTCTCCGTGCGGAGTCCGGCGCCGCCGAGTCCGGCGCCGGGCGTCACCGCATGATCCGCGTCCTGCTCGCCGACGACCACGCGGCGATCCGTGCGGGTCTGCGCATGCTGCTCGCCACGGCCGGCGACATCGAGGTGGTCGGCGAGGCAGGCGACGGCGCCGTGGCCGTGACGAATGCCCGCGCTCTGCGCCCCGATGTGGTGCTGATGGACGTCCGCATGCCCGGAACCGACGGCGTGACCGCGACCCGCCAGATCGTGGACGAAGGGCTGTCCGAGGTGCTCGTGCTCACGACCTTCGACCTCGACGAGTACGTGTTCGGCGCGCTGCGCGCCGGGGCGGCCGGCTTCCTGCTGAAGACCGCGGAGGCGTCCGCGCTGGTGGACGCGGTCCGGCACGTCGCCGCCGGCGACGGCGTGGTGGCGCCGGAGGTGACCCGGCGGCTCATCGCGGAGCTGTCCGCACCCCGCTCCGGTGACCGCAGCGGCGTCGGCCACCGGAACGGGGCGGCGGCCCTGCCCGCCGACCTGACGCCGCGGGAGCGCGACGTGCTGGCGGGGCTGGGCTCCGGGCTGTCGAACGCGGAGCTCGCCGCAGAGCTGACCATCAGCGAGGCCACCGCCAAGACCCACGTGTCGCGCGTGCTCGCCAAGCTCGGCGTGACGTCCCGCGTCCAGGCGGCGATCGCGGCCCGCGACGCCGGCCTGGCCTGACCCACCCCGTTGCTGAGTGCTGGGTAGTCGTCGGGCCAGGCCTGCCGAGCCCGACGACTACCCAGCACTCAACGCACGGATCAGGTGCGCTGGACCACCGTGCGGCTCAGCGTCCCCGTGAGCAGGGAGTAGACCGCGGAGCCGATGATGATCCACACGACCGCGGCGAGGACCGCCGGCACGAGGTCGGCCTGGCCGGCGAACGGCACCATGGCGAGGATCACCGTGGCGAGCGCGACCACCCAGCCGAAGAACGCCCGCGGGCGCGGTGTGCTCAGGACCAGCAGGTAGAGCACGATCGCGGCCAGGAGCGCGAAGAGCGCACCGGCCACGACCCAGGCCATGACGTCGGAACCGGTGCTGAGCAGGTCGGCCTGCGGCTGGATCTCGAGGTTCAGCACCTCCTCGAGGATGAAGCTGGCGGCCAGCCCGATGAGCGCGGCCACCAGCATCGTGGCCAGGGCGCCCGCCCAGTACCGGCCGACCTCCAGGCCGAGGCGCGGGTTCTCGGTACCGGTCGTGACCGGCTGCACCCGCGCGTCGGCGGGCGGCTGTCCCACGGGCTGGGTTGGCGTGCCGGGCACCTGGGCCGGCGGCGGATAGGCCGGCGGCGGCTGCTCGCCGTAGTCGGGGTCGTAGGGGCGGTTCGGGTCGCTCATCGCGTTACCTCCCGGTTTGTGAGCCCTAGGTCCACTAGATCACGGAATGGCCCGGGCTGCACGGGACGAGTCAGACGCTCAGGTCACCCGAGGGACCTGAGCGTCTGACACGTGCGGGGTGGTGTGGAGGAGTCAGCGCGCGCCCTGGAGGTCCAGCACCAGGTTCTTGACGGCCGACGCCGGCACCTGGCCCGCGTCGGCCTCCACCCAGTGCGACACCGCCTCGGGGATCCGCGTGTCCGAGCACAGGACGAGCGGGGTGTCCTCGGCCGAGTCGGGCAGCCGGCCGTGCGTGCCACGCACGTACGAGGCGTCGAGCGGCGTGGTGCCCATCGCGTACCGCAGGCCCAGCTTCTTGCGCACGAGGTTCAGGCCGGCCTTGGCCTTGGCGAGCGGGTCGGCCGGGTCGAAGAACAGCTCCGCGGGGTCGTAGCCGGGCTTGCGGTGGATGTCGACGCCGCGCGCGTACTCGGGTGCGCGGTCGTCGTCGAGCCAGAAGTAATAGGTGAACCAGGCGCCGGGCTCGGCCACGACCACCAGCTCGCCCGCCCGCTCGTGGTCCAGGCCGTACTTCGCCTGCGCCTCGCGGTCGAGCACCTCGTCGACGCCGGGCAACTCGCGCAGCAGGCTCGCGACCCGGGTCAGGTCGGCGGGGTCGTCCACGTAGACGTGCGCCACCTGGTGGTCCGCGACGGCGAACGCGCGCGACGTCCACGGGTCGAGCTGCTCCCGGCCGTCCTGCACGTAGACCTCCAGGAGGCCCTCGCGCCGCAGCACCCGGTTGATGTCCACCGGCCGGTTGGCCGGCGAGATGCCGTACTCCGACACGGCGACGACGGTGACGCCGGCCGCCTCGGCGTCGTCCAGCAGCGGTGCGAGGGCGACGTCCAGCTCGGCAGCGGCACGGTCCGCCTCGGGCGAGCGCGGGCCGAACCGCTGCAGGTCGTAGTCGAGGTGCGGCAGGTACGCCGTCGTCAGGTGGGACGTCCGGGTGCGCAGCAGGTGCCGGGTCACGTCGACGATCCACTGCGTCGAGGCGATCGACGCCGTGGGGCCCCAGTACTGGAAGAGCGGGAAGTCGCCGAACCGGCCCACCAGCTCGTCGTGCAGCTGAGCGGGCCGCACGTACCCGTCGGCGGACTTGCGGCCGTCGGCGTGGTAGATCGGGCGTGGCGTGACCGTGACGTCCGTGGTCATGCCCATCGCGTACCACCAGCACACGTTGTCGGCGCGGTAGCCGGCGTCGTGGCGGCGGCCCGCCTCCCACAGCTTCTCGCCGGCGACCAGCTTGTTGTGCTGCCGCCACAGGTACACGTCGCCCAGCTCGCGGAAGTACCAGCCGTTGCCGACCACCCCGTGCTGCGCCGGCATCAGCCCCGTGAGCATCGTCGACTGCACGCTGCAGGTCACCGCGGGCAGCACGGTGGCCAGCTCGGACTGCCAGCCGGACGTCGCGAGCCGGCTCAGCCGCGGCATGTGGGCCAGGGCGCGGGCGGTCAGCCCGACGACGTCGAGCAGCAGGACCGGCTTCATGCGTCCACTCCTTCGGGGGCGGGGGCGGGGGCGGGGGCGGGGGCGACCGGCGCCGCGAGCAGGTGCTCGCCGGCCCAGCGGAGCTCGGCGGCGATCCCGGCGACGAGCTCGTCCGCGCCGTCGGGCCGTTGCACGGGCAGGGCGTCGGGCGGGAGCACCGACCAGGTGTACGTCTCGACGTCGAGGTGCGCGTCGGCGCCGTGCGGCGCCTCCCGCACCGCCGCCACGGCCTGGCGCAGGACGTCGGTGGTCGCGACCAGCGGCGCCGCGGGCTCGTGGTGCAGCGGCACGTGGAAGTGCACGCGCCACGGCCCGTCGCCCGGCAGGCCGGGCCGCCACTGCTCCTGCCCGAGCGCCACGGGCAGGTCGTCGGACGCCAGCACGTCGCCCGACGGCGTCAGCTCGCGCACCTGGTGCAGGTAGCGCTGCTCCACGAACCGCCCGACGGCGTCCCGCGCGCCGGGCGCGGACGGGTCGGCGACCTCCAGCGCGGCCGAGGCCTGCACCTTGACCACGCGCAGGCCGGCGTCCGTGATCCGGCGGACGGCGCCGGCCGGGTCCGCGAACGAGACGGCCAGGTGGCAGGTGTCCAGGCAGACGCCCACGTGCTCGGGGTCGATGCGCCGGTCGGCCGGGTACTCGGTGCCGGTGCGCGGGGCGAGCCACGCCACGACGTCCTCCACCGTGTCGAGCACGCACCCCGGCTCCGGCTCCACGGCGACCCGCACCGTGCGGCCGGTGCTCCGCCGGAGCGCGCGGAGCTCGGCGGACAGGGTGGCGAAGGCGCGGGTGGCCTCGTCGTCGTCGGCCCGCGTCCAGGGCGCCCGCCAGGCCAGCGGCAGGGTCGAGATCGACCCGTCGACGCCGTCGGGCAGCAGGTCGGCCAGCACCCGGGCGCACGCGAGCACGTAGTCCAGCCGGGCGCGCTCGGCCCAGGTGGGGGAGTACACCGCGAGCTTGACCACCTCGCGGTGGAACCCGCCGTAGGGGAAGGCGTTGAGGGTGTGCACCTGGAGCCGGTGCTCGGCGAGCGCCGCGCGCAGGCGGTCGCGGTCCGCCGGGGAGGTGTCCAGGCGGTGCGCGAGCTCGGCGGGCAGCCACAGGCCCACGCCGAGCGTGTCGAGGCCGGCGGCCTCGCGCACCGGCCCGGAGTACCGGGCGAGCTGGTCGATCACACCGTCGAGGTCCTCGGCGGGGTGCACGTTGGTGCAGTAGGAGAGCAGCATCCGGGTATCCCCTCAGGCCCGCGCGCCGCGCAGCACGGACGATCCCTCGAACTCCACGCCGGGTGTCGGCGGCTCGCCCGCGCTGAACCCCGGGACGGGGTCGAGCACGAGGTTGCCCGACTGCCCGTAGAAGGCGACCGGGTTGCGCCACAGCACCTGGTCGACGTCGTCCTCCGAGAAGCCGGCGGCCAGCATCGCCTCGCCGGTCCGGACGGTCTTGAGCGGGTCGGAACGACCCCAGTCCGCGGCGGAGTTCACGATCATCCGTTCGGTCCCGTACTCCTGGAGCAGCGCGACCATGCGGTGCTCGTCCATCTTGGTGTCGGGGTAGATCGAGAACCCGGCCCACGCGCCGGCGTCGCGCACGAGGGCCACGTTGGTCTCGTTGAGGTGGTCCACGAGCACCCGTTCGGGCGCCAGCCCGGACTCGCGCACGACGTCGAGCGTGCGGCGCGTGCCGGCGAGCTTGTCGCGGTGCGGCGTGTGCACCAGGACGGGCAGCTCCGCCTCCTCGGCCATCTGGAGCTGGGCGGCGAACACCTCGTCCTCCTCGGGCGTCATCGAGTCGTAGCCCACCTCGCCCACGGCGACGACGCCGTCCTTGAGCAGGTAGCGGGGGATCTCGGCGAGCACCTCGCGGCAGCGCGGGTCGTTCGCCTCCTTGGGGTTGAGCGCGATCGTCGCGTGGTGCCGGACGCCGAACTGCGCGGCCCGGAACCGTTCCCAGCCCAGCAGCGAGTCGAAGTAGTCGGTGAACGAGCCCACGCTGGTGCGGGGCTGCCCCAGCCAGAACGCGGGTTCGACGACGGCGCGCACGCCCGCGGCGTACAGCGCCTCGTAGTCGTCGGTGGTGCGGCTCGTCATGTGGATGTGCGGGTCGAGGATGCGCAACGTCACTCCTTCGTGGTGCTGAGCCGGGTGTCCGTGATGGCGGTGACCGTGGGCCGGGTGTCTACGGGCCGGGCGTCCGTGGGCCGGGCGGCCGTGAGGCGGTCGAGGTCGTCCGGGACGGACCGGCCCGCCGCCCGGCGTTCCGCGGCGAAGTCGCGGGCCATGCGGGCCAGCTCGTGGTCGGCCCGCCGGTCCAGGCGGCTCGCGGCGGCCAGGCTCGTGCCCTGGAACACGAGTTTGAGGATCGCGTGCCGCCACGTGTGCTGGTCCAGGTAGCGCGCCCCGAACGGGCCGACGGCGGCCGCGACCAGGCTGGGGTCGTTCGCCCGCAGCGCGTCGGCGGCGAGCTCCAGCCCGGCGGTCACGAGCATGGTGGGCTCGCCACCCGGGCCGAGGTCGCCCAGGGTCGTGAGCGCGTCCAGCCCCCGCAGCACGCCGCGCCGTTCGGCGCCGTCGCCCTGCCGGTACAGGGGCACCAGGCGGTCCGTGAAGTCCCGGTCCGCGTCCGCGCCCACGGCGGTGCCCACGCCCATGCCGACGCCCACGGCGTCGGCCAGCGCGACGACGAGCGCGGCGCGCGCGGCGTCGTCCACCGTCCCGTGCACGACGCCGCCCGGGTCGGTGTCCGGGTGCAGCGGACCGCGCCCCACCTTCCGTGCCGCGAACGCGAAGGCGCGGGTCACGGTGTCGGGATCACGTGCGACCTCGGCGAGCGCCTCGCTGAGCCAGGTGGCGCCGGGCGTGCCCGCGGGTATGCATGTGGTGACGGTCATGACAGAACCCCTTCGCTGCTGGTCGAGCCGGTCTGGGTCAGGTCGGTGCTGGTCGTGCCGCTGTGGCGGCGGGTGCGGGCGCCGGTGACGTCCGCCCACGCCCGCATCAGGGCGGCCCGGCTGTCGCGGGCGAGCCGGGGCGCGTCGTGGGAGTGGCGGGGCAGCTCGACGGCGGCGACCCCCGTGTAGCCGATGTCGGCGAGCGTCGCGAGCACGAGCGGCAGGTCGAGGTCGCCCTGCCCGAACGGGCGGTGCTCGTGGTGCGTGGTCGGCATGTCGTCGAGCTGCACGTTGCTCAGGTACGGCGCGGCGGCGCGCAGCGCACCCTCGACGCCGTCCGGCTCGACGACCAGGCAGTGCCCGACGTCGACGGTGATACCCAGCTCGGGCGGCGTCCCCAGGTCGCCCAGGAGCCGCAGCGCGTCGCCGACCGTCTCGACGAGCATCCCGGGCTCGGGCTCGAGCGAGAGCCGCACCCCACGCTCCCCGGCGTACTCGACCAGGGCGCCGACGCGCTCCCGGAGACGGGCCCAGCCGTCGGCGGCGCTCGCGTCGTCCGGCAGGATGCCGGAGAAGAACGAGACGCACCGGGCGTCGACGTCCGCCGCGATCTCGACCGCACGCTCCAGGTACCGCATCCGGAGAGCGGCGTCGCGGTCCACGAGCGTGGGCCGGTGCTTGTGCAGCGGGTCGAGCAGGTACCGCGTGCCGGTCTCCACGACCGCCGCGGCCCCGGTGCCCCCGCGCATCCGCCGCAGGTGGGCGCGCAGGGTCCGGACCTCGTCGCCGGCCAGCGGCGCGAACGGGTCGAGGTGCGGAAAGCCGAGCGTGACCGCGACGGCGTCGTAGCCCACGTCGTCGAGCACGTCGAGGGCGACCCGCAGCGGATGGTCGCCGAAGCCGTTGGTGCCGTAGCCCAGCAGGAACGGGGGCCTCACGTGATGCTCACCCCGGCGCGGCCGCGTGCGCGGCCCAGCGTGCGCAGCCCCTTTCCGACGGCGGCGACGCCGGCCAGGAGCGCCGCCGTGCCGAGGCTCCCCGAGCGAGCCGCCCAGGCGGCCTGCAGCGGGACCATCGCCTGGATCCCGGCCCGGGTGGCGGTCCGTGCGTTGGCTGCCGTGGGTCGCGCGGCCGCGCGCACCTGCCCGGGCAGGGTGGCTGCGGCGTAGGCGGTCGCGGCGGCGACGGTGGTCCAGCGGGCGGCCGGCCGCGCTGCCGTGGCGGCGGCCGGGACCGCGGCGGCGACGACGGCGCCCGCGACCGTCCCGGCGGCAACGGCCCCGGCGACCCGCGGGGTCGTGCCGTGCACCTCGCCGCGCGAGAGCACGGTGACGCCCAGCGTGTGCGCGGTCAGCCCCGCGGCGGCCGGGAGCGCCGACCGCAGGCGCCCGGGCGTGGCGCCGAGCAGCACGTCGAGCCCGCGGCACGCCGCCATGACGAACGGCCCGGCCGGGCGGTCCTTGGCGACCAGGTCGTAGGTCCAGACGCAGGCGGCCAGCGGCAGGGCGACGCCGAGCGCGCGCCGTCCGCCCGCGAGGCCCGCGGCGGCCACGCCGCCCGCGGTGAGCGCCCCGCCGATCGCGAGCGCGGCCCGCGGCGAGACCCGGCCGGACGGGATGGGGCGTTCAGGCCGTTCGACGGCGTCGACGTGCCGGTCCCCGTAGTCGTTCAGCGCCATGCCGCCCAGGTACAGGCAGGCGGAGGCGACGGGCAGCAGGAGGTGGCGGGCGCGCAGCGGCGTCGGCGCGCCGGTCCCGCCGCCCGCGCGCGCGGCAGCCAGCCCGGCCAGCGTGTCGCCCACGACGCTCAGGGCCGCGGGCGCCCGGACCAGCTCGGCGACGTCGGCGAGGCCGGGCGGCCCCGCCGTCAGCCGGGGCCTCATCGCCCGGCCCGGGCCGAGGCGTCGCGCACCCAGTCCTCGACGATGCGGGCCTGGTCGGCGGCGTCGTGCACGTCGGAGCCCCACGGGTCCTTGAAGAAGAAGCCCAGCTCCGGCACGGGCCCGCTGATCCCGGCGGCGTGCGCGAGCGCGAGCAGGCGGGCCAGGTCGAGCACGAGCGGGGCGGCGAGCATCGAGTCGTGCGCGCTCCACGTGGTCTGCAGCGTGAGCCGTGACCCGAGGAAGCCCTCGACGTGCACGTGGTCCCAGGCGACCTTGGTGTCGCCCAGGTCGGGCACGTTGTCGATGTGCAGGGGAGTGGTGTCGCTGCCGGTCAGCGCGGTCAGCCCGCGGTTCTTGCTGGCGAGCTTGCTGCGCACGGCGTCGGGGTCCGCGAGGGTGGCGCCGTCGCCGCCGCCCAGCAGGTTGGTGCCCGCCCACGAGAGCACCTTCAGCCCGCGGGCGGCGAACGCGGGCGCCAGCACGGTGCGCAGCCACGTCTGCCCGGTCTTGCCGTCCTGCCCGGCCACGGGGATGCCGCGCTCCCGGGCGAGCCGGGTCAGCGCGGGCAGGCCCATGCCCGCCGACGGCGTGAAGGCGGCGTACGCGGCTCCGGCAAGGATCGCCGCGTACGCCGAGACGGAGGACGCGGGGAGCACCGCGCGCCCCGGGTCGGCCAGGGCCGTGAGCAGGGCGTCGACATCGTCGTGCTCGGGAGCCGGGTCGACGGGCGGCTCGGTCGAGGACAGGTCGATCACGACGACCCGCGCCAGGTCGTGCCGCTCCTGGAACGACGTGATGTCGGCGGCGAGCCGCTCGGCCACCGCCTGCTGGGACAGGCCCGCGCCCTCGTCCGTGCCCGTACCTGTACCTGTGCCCGACGCCGCGTGCGGGTCGTACCCGGGGCGCACCTCGGCGTCCGCCCGCTCCAGTGCGTCGTGCGTGGCGGCGAACAGCCGCGGACCGATCATGCCGGTCTCGACGAGGCACTCCGCGCGCTTGGTCATGGTGACCGAGGAGATGTCGTGCCCGCCGACCACGAGGTCGGCGAACGCGGGGAGACCGGCCGAGGCGAAGGGCTCCCGCGCGGTGACACAGCCCGTCGGCGGGGCCTGCCCCTCGGCGATGGCCGCGAGGCCCACCGTGGCCGTGCTGGCCACGGAGCCGCGGGCCCCGACGAACCAGATACCGGTCCGTTCGGAGGCATTGTGGCGTGCAGAGGCGTGGTGCATCATCGCTCCCCAGTCCGACGACGTCGTCGCGAGCACGCTAGTCCCACTTATGGCGATTGGCAAACAAAAGTTCGGAGATCGTCGGGAGAAGAGAGATTTCCGACAAGGCCGGAGTTACCGGGCCGGCCGCCAGACGGGGCACGCACGGCGTCGCGACGCCCCTGCTTCTGGACAGCACTTCCGCGTGCCGTCGCGCTGTGGCACTATGACCCGCATGACTGAGTGCCTCACCCCGAGCTCCACCCTGCGACAGGTGATCATCATTTCGTAGCGCGTCCGGCGACACCCCACCGGACGCGCAGACCTTCCACACCCGGAGGGTCTTTTTTTGTTGGTCCGACGACCCGGCTCCGAGCCCGGCCGCCGGACACATCGCCAGACACATCGTTGGGAGCATCGATGACCACCGCCTCGTTCCAGGTGTACGACACGACGCTGCGTGACGGCGCGCAGCAGGAGGGCATGAACCTCTCCGTCTCCGACAAGCTCGCGATCGCGGCGCTGCTCGACGAGCTCGGCGTGGGCTACATCGAGGGCGGCTGGCCGGGGGCGGTACCGAAGGACACCGACTTCTTCGCCCGTGCCGCCACCGAGCTCACCCTGAAGAACGCGGTGCTCGCGGCCTTCGGCGCCACCCGCCGGGCCGGCGTCCGCGCGGGCGACGACCCGCAGGTGCGCGCCCTGCTCGACGCGAGCACACCCGTGGTCACGCTCGTGGCCAAGTCGGACGTGCGGCACGTCGAGCGCGCCCTGAGGACGACCCGCGCCGAGAACCTCGCCATGATCGCCGACACCGTCTCCTTCCTCGTCGCCGAGGGCCGCCGGGTGGTGCTGGACGCCGAGCACTTCTTCGACGGTTACCGGTACGACGCGCAGTACGCGACCAGCGCCGTCCACACCGCGTTCGAGGCCGGCGCCGAGGTGGTCACCCTGTGCGACACCAACGGCGGCATGCTGCCCACGTGGGTCGGCGAGATCGTCGCCGAGCTGCGGGCGGGCACCGCCGTCGGGCCGGACCAGCGGTTCGGGGTGCACGCGCACAACGACACGGGCTGCGCCGTGGCCAACTCGCTCGCCGCCGTCGAGGCGGGGGCCACCCACGTGCAGGGCACCGTGAACGGGTACGGCGAGCGCACCGGCAACGCCGACCTGGTCACGGTCGTGGCCAACCTGGAGCTCAAGCGCGACATGTCCCTCCTGGCGGACGGCGGCCTGCGGGAGGCCGCCCGGATCTCGCACGCCATCAGCGAGCTCACGAACATCTCGCCGTTCGCCCGGCAGCCCTACGTGGGCGCGAGCGCGTTCGCCCACAAGGGCGGCCTGCACGCCAGTGCCATCCGGGTGGACCCGGACATGTACCAGCACACCGACCCGACGCTGGTGGGCAACGACATGCGCATGCTTGTGTCCGACATGGCGGGCCGCGCCTCGATCGAGCTCAAGGGCCGCGAGCTGGGCTTCGACCTGGCCGGCCAGGGCGAGCTGCTCTCCCGGGTCACGAACCGCGTGAAGGACGACGAGGCCGCGGGCTACACCTTCGAGGCGGCAGACGCCTCGTTCGAGCTGCTGCTGCTGTCCGAGCTGGGGCAGCGGCCCGACTTCTTCACCGTCGAGTCGTGGCGCACCATCGTGGAGACCGTGCCCGCGGGCGCAGCCCCGCCGTCGGTCCACGCCCCCGACGCCGCCGCGGTGGCCGAGGCGACCGTCAAGATCTGGGCGGGCGGCGAACGGATCGTGACGACGGGGGAGGGCAACGGCCCGGTCAACGCGCTGGACCAGGCGCTGCGCACCGCGTTGTCCCGGGTCTACCCGGAGCTCGCACGGTTCGAGCTGATCGACTTCAAGGTGCGCATCCTCGACACCGAGCTCGGTACCGACGCGATCACGCGGGTGCTGATCGACACCAGCGACGGGGAGCGGTCCTGGTCGACGGTCGGCGTGGGCCCCAACGTGGTCGAGGCCGCGTGGGAGGCCGTGACGGAGGCCTACGTCTACGGCCTGCTCAAGTCGGACGTGGAGCCGCGCCCCTGACCCCACAGCGCTGAGTGCGGGGTATCTGCGGGGTCGACGGCTGTCGGCCCGCAGATACCCCGCACTCAGCGAGGTCGGAGAGGGTCAGGCGACCGGGGCCGCCGGGGCCGTCGAGCGGTCCACCTTGGTGGTGCCGAAGTCGAGGCGCTGGTCGCGCACCGCGTCGTACGTCGCCTTGATGGCGATCGAGGAACGGTCGTAGGTGCGCTGCGCGACGCGGACGAACAGGTAGTCCACGACCGTGAGCTGCGCGATGCGGCTCGACATGGCGCCCACCCGGAACTGCGTCTCGCGGGCGGTGGTGGCCAGCACGACGTCGGACACGAGGCCGATCGGCGCGTCGGGGAAGTTCGTGATCGCCGCCGTGAGGGCGCCGCGCTTGCGCGCGATCTCCAGGGCCTGGTTGGTCTCGCGCGTCTGGCCGGAGTGCGAGACCGCCACGGCCACGTTGCCCGGCTCGAGCAGCGCCGACGAGGCGAGCTGCTGGTGCGGGTCGGGCGAGCTGAAGACGAAGACGCCGATGCGCTGCAGCTTCATCGCGAGGTCGGCGGCGGCGAGGTTGGACGATCCGACGCCGTAGACGTCGACCCGCTTGGCCTCGGAGATCGCCACCGCGACGCGCTCGATCGCGTCCGTGTCGATCATGCGGGCGGTCTCCTCGATGGTGCGCGCCTCGTGGAACGCGATCTTGGAGACGACGGCCTCGATGTCGTCGGTCTGGTTGATCTCGCCCTCGGCGATGCCGGACCGCTCCATCTCGACCTCGCGGCGGCTGGTCGCCTGCGCCAGGTCGATGCGGAACTCGGGGTAGCCGGCGTAGCCGACGGCGCGGCAGAACCGCACCACGGTGGCCTGTGACGTGTCCGCGTGCCCGGCGAGCTCGGTGATGGTCGAGGCGACGACGGTGTTCGGGTCGTCGAGGACCGTCTGCGCGACTCTCGCCTCCGCTGGCCGCAGCGTCGGCAGTGCGCGCCTGAGTCGGACGAGGACGTCACCTGTCATGTCGCATCTCCCGGGATGGTGTGGTGAGGCTGGGTCGAGAACATACACCCGTACCGGGGATCCGGGCACAGCACATCAGTGAAGGACCACGCGGGTGAACTGCCGTCGTTCACTGAAGCTCGTCACCAGGCAGGTCGGTCGCCGAGAGCTGAGCGGTGAGGATGTCGGTGCCGCCCACGTCCTCGGGGGTGTCACGGCTGGTGTGGTGGCCGTCGACGCGGATGGTGAGCCACGGCCGGAACCCCGTCACGGAGTGGGGCGCCTCGCGCAGCCGGCGGGCGAGGTGGAGTGCGCCGTCCAGCGGCGAGCCTCCGCTCGGTACGAGCGAGACGTCGGGGCGGTCCTCCGAGAGGTGCTTGGTGAGCGACACCGTGAGCGGCGACTCCTCCTGGACCAGGCGACCGGTCGTGGAGGCCAGCGGCGGGATGTCGCGGCCGAGCGCGCTCGCCAGCGTGTCGGCGAGGTGCCGCCCGGCCTCCTCGAGGATCCGGATCGACGTGGCGTCACCCTCGGCCGCGGCGATCATCACCTCGGGCGCCATCGACGCGAGCTGCTTGGCGCGCTCCGCGTTCTTGTAGAACTGGTTGGGCCAGCTCTCGATGAGGCCGAACTTGGCGACGGCCGCCTCGAGCAGGCGCTTCGACGCACCACGGCTCGCGCCGTCGTGGTACCGGCCCGCGGCGCGGAGCGCCTCGCCGCCGACCCAGACGCCCGCGCCCAGGTCGCCGAGCAGGTGTCCCCAGCCGTCCGCGCGGCGCCAGCGGTTCACGCCGTCGTAGCCGAACGCCACGGCGCCCGTGCCGACCGACAGCACGGCTCCGGCGCGCCCGCGCAGGGCGCCGAGGTGTGCGGTGAGTGCGTCGCCCGCCACGGCGGTGCGGTTGGTCCGCAGCTCGCGGGCGAGGATGTCGTGGATCTCGAGCGGCTTCTCGACCAGCGAGGTCAGGCCGGTGATGCCGACCGCCGCGGAGGAGACGGGCGCGGTGCTGCCGTCGCTCATGCCGTGGTGGCCCATGCGGGCGGCCCACGCGTTGAACGACTGGCACAGGGAGGCGACGACAGATGCGGCGTCGCTGCCGTGGTGGTTGACCTTGACGGCGCGGCCGCTGAGGCTGATGCGCTCGGGGTTCACGGAGTTGCCGAACTCTGCGACCAGGCGCGAGCCACTGCCGCCTACGTCGAGAGCGACGACCCAGGCGTCAAAGCCCTCGACCGCCACTCCATCAAATCCCTGTGAGTGTTCCGACACCAGGTCATTCTGACACGAAACCAGGGCAAGGTTGTCTAAAGAGAAGAGGAAATTCTGGTCTGTTCTGACGCCTCTTCTCGCCAAATATCGGACGTGCCCGACGT